>CAWISX010000018.1:0-311089 GCA_963838855.1 uncultured Gemmatimonadales bacterium
TAACAACGACGGCTGCAATTAGGAGTCTTGCTCCAATGTTTCTTCGAACGATTTCCATCGATACCGGCGACGACTGCATCGCGCTGAAGTCGGGCCGCAACGCCGATGGCCGGCGTCTGCACACGCCGATCAGAAACGTGATCATCCGCGACTGCCAGATGCGCGACGGGCACGGCGGCGTCGTAATCGGCAGTGAGATTTCCGGCGGCGCGCGCAACATCTTCGCCGAGCGATGCCGCATGGACAGCCCGCGGCTCGACCGCGTCCTCCGCTTCAAGAACAACGCCGAGCGCGGCGGCGTGATCGAGCACGTCGCGATGCGAAACGTGACCGTCGGCGAGGTGGCCGAGGCGATATCGACGCCGACTTCTCTTACGAGGAAGGGGTAGGGGCGGCGTTCACGCCCATACTACGCAGATATGACGTTCGCAACGTCACAAGCCGGAAGAGCAAGGATGCACATTCTCCCCTGAAGGGGTACGAGCGCGCGCCCGTGTCGAACATCCGCGTCACCGACTGCTCATTTGACGGCGTCGAGAGCCCCGACAGTTTGCTGCGGGCGTGCAAAATCTGTTGCTGAGCAATGTCCGCGTGAACGGTCGGGTGCGCAACGAGACGATCTCGAAATAGTGATCACGCTTAGTTTCCGCGTCCATCCTGACAGCCTGCAATTGAAGTCGTGATTCGACAGCCGACATGCTTGGGGTAGCGACCTGAATGCGGTTTAATTCTTACAATGGCCCAATACCAGTCAACCTCGGGCGTTCCTAACGGCCTACCACGTCGTTCCCAGTGGTAGTAGGCGCGTAAGGCGATTTCTTCGTGGGTACCAAGGCGGCCCGATAGCTCCGTCTCGGGCGGTAGAATGATTGCATACACCCCATAGTGTCCCATATCACCAGTTTTAATTTCCTTGCGAGGATCATCTTGTGCGCCTCCCCCTCGTATTCTCAACCCCGGCCCCAAATGGACCAGGACGAAGCAAGACTGGCCATTACTGTTTTCACAAATTCGGGAATTTCGCTCGGGAATATGACTTCAATTCGTGCTTACGGAGGCTCAACAATCCTTCCACCAGTAAGCCAGTATTCGCATCCGCGAACGATCTTTTTACGACAGCGTGAACGCTGTCTGCTTTGATGGTGAGTCGTCCAGTGCGGAGCTCGCGGGTGCCTCGGGGTGCGGAACGGATAGGGATTGTGTGGGGTAACATCTCGGCAGAATACGGTTTCGCCTCACTCAAGAGTTTGCGTCGTAGCGCCTCACGGTGCTTTTTTCCTTATCGCTTAGACCATCTACCCCGATGCCCATGGTTCTCCGAATACCCAGGTATAGACCACTCGCTGCGGTTTTTTGCGGGTTGATGCAGCATGCGAAGAGAAACTCGTCGTTCTTTTTCCAAACAGCCGAATTGCCCATACATCTCTCACAACTTGGGGCGGTCCATCGCTGGACCTGCCTTGGGGTCGTGTCTGGATACCAGGATTTCGGGAACACATGGTGTCTTTGGTTGCCTCAATTAGCATTTCTCGGCAGTGAATGCACCTGCCGTTACTCTCAGGCGTTACAAGAATCGCTTTGCGCTGCATGTTAATTAGGATGCCTCTTCGAAACGTAACGTTAAAGAGCATCCTGGCGCTGAGAAGCAGCAATTTATGATTAGCGACCCATTGGATAAAAACATCCTTCTACTGTGACTCTGCTTTTCCGAACCGACTCGCCGCCGAATCTTGGAATGCGATTTGCAGGTTTTTTCGGACCTGCTAAGATAGTGTGTCTTGTAACACCAGTGAGTGTTCCAAAGCCGCCTCGTATGCTGCTGCTTTTGAATCCTGCGAATGGATGGTGCGAAAATTTAATTTGACCGCCAATCGATCGAGAGGTGCAGGAAAACATGGGAAACGATTCGGATACAAAAGTCTTGGCATCGACGCCCAGGAAATGCAGGAATGGATCGAGTCCTTCGATGCCATCGTGAAGGCAGGAAGGCCGGGATTCGGCGAGCCTTCTGCTCGACCGGCTTCGCGCTCGCGCGGAATCCCTGGGGGTCGGGCACGCATTCACGGCGAATACTCCGTACGTCAACACCATTCCGGCGGATAAGCAGCCGGTTTTCCCCGGCGACCAGGAAATCGAACGCAGGATCAAGAGCCTGATTCGCTGGAACGCTCTGGCGATGGTGGTTCGCGCAAACCGCGTGGACCACAGCATCGGCGGGCATATTTCCACGTACGCCTCCGCCGCGACGCTGTTTGAAGTCGGCTTCAACCATTTCTTTCGCGGACGCACGGACCAGTTCGAAGGGGACACGGTCTACCTTCAGGGACACGCCTCACCCGGCGTTTATGCCCGCGCCTTTCTCGAAGGCCGCATTTCCGCAAAGACAACTTGAAAACTTCCGCCGTGAACTGAGAGCAGGGCGGCGGATTGTCTTCCTACCCGCATCCCTGGCTCATGCCTGATTTCTGGGAATACCCCACCGTGTCGATGGGCCTCAGCCCCCTGATGGCCATTTACCAGGCCCGCTTCAATCGCTATCTCGAAGATCGCGGCATCAAGCCCGTCACCGACAGCAAAGTGTGGGCGTTCCTGGGAGACGGCGAGACGGACGAACCGGAAAGCCTGGGAGCCATCACCCTCGCTTCGCGCGAAAATCTCGACAATCTGATCTTCGTCATCAATTGCAACCTGCAGCGCCTGGACGGCCCGGTTCGCGGCAACGGAAAAATCGTTCAGGAACTGGAAGCCGCTTTCCGCGGCGCCGGTTGGAATGTGATCAAAGTATTGTGGGGAAGCGACTGGGATCCGCTGTTCGAACGCGACACCGACGGCCTGCTGGTGAAGCGCCTGGGCGAAATGGTGGACGGCGAAATGCAGAAACTCGTCGTCGAATCCGGCGCTTACGTTCGCGAGCACGTATTCGGATCGGACCCGCGGCTTCTGAAAATGGTCGAGGACGTTCCGGACGAGGCGCTGCGCACGTTGCGGCAGGGCGGGCACGACCCGCGCAAGGTCTACGCCGCCTACAAGGCTGCGGTCGAACACAAGGGCTCTCCCACCGTCATCCTCGCGCGAACCATCAAGGGCTACGGGCTTGGCGAAAGCGGCGAGGGAAGAAACATCACGCACCAGCAGAAGAAACTCAACGAGGATAGAGCTTCGCGAGTTTCGATCGCGTTTCGGCATTCCCATCAGCGACGAGCAGCTCGCCGAGACGCCCTTTTACCGCCCTGCCCGAAGACAGCCGGGAAATCCAGTATCTGCGCGCGCGGCGCCAGGAGCTGGGCGGTTATGTGCCCACGCGCAGCGTGCGGTCCAAGCCGATCGTCGCGGACCACGACGCGCTATTTCGCGAGTTCCTGACGGGCAGCGATGGCCGCGAAGTTTCCACGACGATGGCCTTTGTCGGCATGTTGCGGCAAATGCTGCGCGACCCTGAGATCGGCAAGCTCGTGGTCCCCATCGTTCCCGACGAAGCTCGCACGTTCGGCATGGAATCGCTGTTCCGGCAGGTCGGCATTTACAGCAGCCGGGGCCAGCTCTACGAACCGGTCGATGTCCACACCCTGCTTTACTACAAGGAAGCGAAGGACGGCCAGATCCTCGAGGAAGGCATCACCGAAGCGGGGTCGATGGGGTCGTTCATCGCCGCGGGCTCCGCGTATGCCACGCATGGAATCAACACCATTCCGTTCTTCATTTACTACTCGATGTTCGGACTGCAGCGAATCAGCGATTTCATCTGGGCCGCGGCGGACATGCGCTGCCGCGGATTTCTGCTCGGCGGAACAGCGGGCCGCACGACTCTCGCGGGCGAAGGCCTGCAGCACCAGGACGGCAACAGCCACGTTCTGGCTCTGCCGATTCCCACGCTGCGCGCCTATGATCCTGCGTTTGCCTATGAGATTGCCGTCATCATTCAGGACGGCATCCGGCGCATGTATAAAGACGGCGAGAACATCTTCTATTACATCACCGTGATGAACGAGGCTTACGCGATGCCCGCGATGCCGGCCGGCGCGCAAGAAGGAATTCTCAAGGGCATGTACAAATTCCGCGCGTCGGAAAACAAGAAGTCACAATTGCGCGCGCAGCTTTTTGGCAGCGGCGCCATTCTTCGCGAGGCGCTGCGAGGCGCAGGAAATTCTCGAGGAGAAATACGGCGTCTCCGCCGACGTCTGGAGCGTTACCAGCTACAAATCGCTCTACACCGACGGAATCGACACCGAGCGCTGGAACCTGCTGCATCCGTCCGAAAAGCCCCGCGTACCGTACGTCACACAATGCCTGGGCGGTGCGCCGGGCGTGCTGGTCGCGGCGTCGGACTATCTGAAGGCCCTGCCTAATCTGATCAGCCGGTGGACGCCGCGGCGCCTCGCTGCTCTGGGAACCGACGGGTTTGGGCGCAGCGAGAGCCGCGCCGCGCTTCGTGACTTTTTCGAGGTGGATGCGCGCTTCATCACGTTCGCCACGCTGTACGAGTTGTTCCTTGACGGAAAGATGGAATCCTCCGTCGTGCAAAAAGCCATCAAGGATCTCGAAATCGATATCGACAAGCCGAACCCGCGTGTTACCTAAACGACGCTGCCCGACCGCAACTTGCACCGGCGCAAACTCACGCTTATGCTCACGGTTGTTGCGGCGCTGATCGTCCGGGATTCAAAGCTTCTGAGTCTGCCAGCGGCGACGCGAACGACTCCCACGGACTGCAATGGGAATTTCCCGGTGGCAAAGTCGAACCCGGCGAGTCACCCGCCCAGGCTCTCGCGCGCGAACTTCGCGAGGAGCTGGGAATCGATGCCACGATTGGCAAGGAAATTTATCGCACCAGCCATCGTTACGGGGAATTCCAAACGGAACTCGTCGCTGATTTTCTTTCAGGCGGATATTGACGGTTCCGCTCCTTCCGCGGAATCTAGTCTTCGAACGATTCGAATGGGCCGAGCATTTCCGCGTTGCCGCAATATGACTTTTTGCAAGCGGACAAGGAACTTATCCACTTGCTCGCCTCGCGTTCAATTCGATTGGATTAGTAGCACAGGCTTCATAGTCTGCATGGCAACACGGACTCCGGTCTTGTAGCGCTCGCCTTCAGGCGAGCATGTGCTTGAACTACGGTGCCCGCCTGAAGGCGGCCGGTGCGAAATCGTATGAAATTTAAGTTGCCACATAGGCTCTTCAGCCTGTGTGCTGTTCTCTTCTTTTCTTCCGGAATTCCGAAAATCAAAACCACGCAGCCTGAAGCCTGCCGGACGGGCGGCCCGTGCTACGTCAGGCTGCGGCCGCCATCGACCACGATGACTTGCCCGGTGATGAACGCCGACTGGGCGAGAAACACCACGGCGTCATCGATATCCTCCGGCGTCCCGGTGCGCTGCAGCGGCGCGCGCCGGATAAAATCCTCGGCAAGTTCAGGGGAATCGTCGGGAAACGAAATCGTTCCTGGAGCGATTGCGTTCACCGTAATTTCAGGCGCGAGCGCGCGAGCCAGGCAGCGCGTCAGCATGATCACGCCGGCCTTTGAGACGCAGTAATGCGTGTACGCCGGCCAGGCGAGCAGTCCGCCGAGGGACGCGAAATTGATGATCCGCCCATGACCGCTGCGGCGAAGCATCGGCGCCGCCGCCTGCGAGCACAAAAACTGCGACTTCAGATTCGTGTCGAGAATGGTGTCCCACTGCTCTTCGGTCAGCTCCTCAAATTTCGCGGGGAAGAACATCCCGGCATTGTTGACCAGGATATCGAGGCGCCCGAATTCCTTTTCTACGGTCGCGAACATCGCGAGCACGTCCGCCCGCTTTGCGACATCGGCCTGGATGGCCATCGCGCGCCGGCCCGTCGCCGAAATCTGCGCGACGACTTCGTCAGCCTCCGCCTTCGAACTGCGGTAATTCACGATGACGTCCGCGCCTTCCGACGCCAATCGCAACGCCACGCTCCGGCCAATGCGTTTGGCCGCCCCGGTAACCAGCGCCACTTTTCCCGCGAGCGATGATTGAGACACGACTTCCCTCCCCAGTCAGACTGCCAGACATCCTATCGCACTTCCTGCTACTATTCGGCAGGCCTGCGCGGGCTGCAGGTTTACGCTGAACGATTCAATTGACGCTTTCCCTATACGTCGGCGACCGGGCTTGCGCAGCCGGAGCGGGAAGGGGCTCTCGAGACCCTCGACAAGGCCGCCGCCCGGATCGACCTGCCGGCGTTCCGCATCCGCCAGCAGAAAGAGCGCGCGGCCGGGCGTTATCTCGGCATTGGCTTTGCGAGCTTTTCCGAGCGCACCGGCTACGGCACCCCGGCGTTTGCCGCGCGCGACCATGGAGATCACACCAGATGGAGACCGTGGAGATCGTCATGAGCAATATTTTCGTGGAGAAATTTTCCCTGCAGGCTTCTTTAAGCGTTCAGTTACGTATTGCTTGGCGAAAATACCGTAGGTCGAGCTCGAAGCCGCCACGGTCGCTAAGTCGAACAAGCCGTCGAAGCTCCGACACGTGCGCCGGTCGCCCGTGGCCCGCGAGCGCCATCACCTTGAACTCGTCGCCGTAAGACCAGAAGCCCAGATACTGCGTGATCGCGGTGTACAAGATGCCGAGGGAGTGCGGGAAGAACACCCTCCCGAGCACATCAAGCGATCGTCCGCTGCCGAGGGCGACCGACGTACTGACGAAATCGCCGAAGCCATCGATGGCACAGCACGCGGCCTCGTCGAAAGGCGACGCGAAGAACGCGCTCGCCAGATGCGCCTGGTGATGCTCGACGCAGTGCACGGCGGGCAGGGTGCGGCGCGGCATCTCCAAAGCCTCCGCCAGCGGAGTTCGAATGTCCCCGACCGCACGGGCATTGCGTAGGCGCGTTGCCATGAGAGACAGCGCCGGCCGGCGGCGCAGAGTGAATCCCAGCTTGCGGCCAAAGTGGGCGCGAGGATTACGTCCAACCGCCGCACCGGCGAGCGCATCGCCACGTATGCCCCCCGCGCGCAGCACGGCGCGAATCGCGAGCGTCGGAAACCCCGCCCAATGCTTCACGCGCCGCAAGCGCTCCTCGGCTACCGCCGCCACGAGCGCTCCGTCCCGGAGCAGGACGGCCGACGCGTCTCCGTGAAACGCGTTGATGCCAAGCACGTACGTGGGGCGACTCACGGCCGACCTGCTGCAGTGGCACCAGCCCGTGCATCACGGCGTCCGACAGCGCGTTCGTACATCGCCCCAAGCGCAGGTGCGACGGCGGCGAGGCCAAACAGCCGCTCGACAACCAGCGGTCCGGAAGTCGCCGCTCGCGCGCACAGCATGTCGTCGTCCAAGGCTGCCACAATCGCGTCGCCGATCGCGGTCGCCGAACGCTCGGCGACGATGCCGAGCCCCTCCTCCGCGATCACGTTCGACAGCGCGACCTCCGGCGTGACAACTACCGGGACGCCCGCCCCGATGGCATCGAGCACGGCGATGCCAAAATTCTCGTGCGCCGATGGCAATACGACCACCGATGCGCCTGCCAGGCAGCGGTCCTTCGCCGTACCGCTCACAAAGCCCAGGAACGTCACGTCGGCGCCCAGCCGGGCGCCGCGCGCGCGAACTGCGGTCTCGTAGCTCGGACGGCCGCTCCCGGCTATCGCCAATCGGACGCCTGGCTTGCGGGCACGGATGGATGGCCACGCGTCGAGAAGAAGATCGACACCCTTTTTTGGGTCTAGACGGGACAGGAACAAGACGTTCGTACGGCCGGCCGCTGGCGAGTGCCGGCGCAGTTGAGATCGTGCATGCCGCACGCCCGGGGGCACGACGTGCGCGCGAGCGCCGACATCCAATCCGAGCCTTCCAGCTTCCTCGAGCTCGCGGTCGGTCGCGAAATGCAGGGCTTCGGCGCTTCTCAAATGCGGCGCATCGACGAAACGATGATAGACATGCTTGAGCCACACGCGCCGGTGCCCAAACGTATATGCCGAAAGCGTTCCTAGAGGCGCAATGACCAGCGGAACTGAGCATGATAGAGCCGCATGTGCTCCGGCGGCGCTCACCGCGTTGAGCAAACCATGGACGTGCACGACGTCGGCGTCCGCCGCGAGCTCGCGCACCGCCGATCCGATGGCCCGCGTCATAAGCCACCCAGATCTGCGACCGCGACCAACGAGGTGTACTTGCGTCGCTTCAGGCAGCGACTCGCGCACGCCGCCGAGATCGGCTTCCGAGGACCATGGCGCCACGATCGTCGCCGGAGTGTCACAGAGCGCGCTGGCGGCGACGTATGAAATCAGCGCTTCCACGGGGCCGCCAAACTCACGCGCCAGGCTCGGCATGACGTGGAGCACCCTCATGCGCTCCCCCTCGCGCCAGAGAACGGGGCCAGACCCGGCACGGGGGGCCGGCCTGCGGCCTGTCCAACCGGCGCCAGCGGGCCACGCGGCCCACCTCGCAAGGCGTTCCACGCTGGAAGCACCGTCACGATCAATGCAGTGACGACGAGCGATTTCGTGATCTGGTTGATCTCTTCTCCGAGCCCGTTCTCAGCCTGCACGGCATAAAGCAGCACGTACGGCGCCCAGGCGTACCACAGCGGCGACCGCCGGCCTCGGAGGGCGAACCCGCGGAAGATCAGGCCGACTAGGAAGGCCACCGCGCCCACGCCGAGCAGTCCCCAGACCGGCCCGTAGTTGGCGTACATCTCGCCCGCGATGCTCAGATTCATGCTGGTGGCTCGCGGCAGTGGCATGCCTGTGAATCGCTGAAAGTACACGCCGCCCGCTTCGTACTTCTGCTGGGCCACGCGCGGAATGATCGCGCTCCACACCGCGTTTTCTACCGTCTCGCCGTCCGCGAATGGTTCGTTGGCTGGCACCCAGACGAGCGTGCGTGCAATGATCCACCCTTGGTTGAGTCGCGCGATCGCTCGCGATCGCGCCGGCCCCGCGAACACCGAGGTCGGATTCTGCAGCTGGGTCGCCAGCGTAGTGCCCAGTAACTGCACGCGGCTGCCGAGCGGCAAATCTGGGTTGGCAGACAGCTCCGAGCGATACTCTGTCTTGATCTCGTTGAGCGCGCCCATCAACACGAGTGCCCCGGCGGCCAGGGCAATCAGCACGGCCGGCCGCACGCGGAACACGAACGCCGCAACGGCGCACGAGTACGCAGCCCAGATGACGACGTCGTGGAACATGCCGTCGGCGGACGACATTGCGGCGCGCGCCGCAAGCACGGCCCCAAGTCGCCATCCCCATCCGGGCACCCGGGCGATCAAAAGACCGAGCGCTCCCACGAACGCCAGGTCGCTGATAAGCCGCACTGCGTAGTCGATTGCAGCCGGGGTTCCGTGAGCAAGCGCTGCGCTGGCAGCAAGACCGACAGCGACCAGCAGATCACACGTCAGCCGAAAACTCTTGGGCACCACCACTGGTGGGCGCGGCCCATCGCTCCCGCTCCGCCCCGCGCGCCGCAGCGGAAGATACAATCCAACCACCCACACGAGAGTGGCGGGCACGGCGTAGCGAAAATAGGCCTGCGGTGGCAGCGGCATGTAAAACGTGGGGACAATCGGCGGAATGTGATACGCTGCCCACGGTGCGAGAACCCATTGCACCATGGCGACCAGCGCCGCGAGCCCCGGAATCCAGGGAACCGTGCGGCTCACCGCAAACGTGTGCAGAACGAGGCCAACGGCGACGGCCACCGCCAGACCGAGCCACCACGAATCGGCGATGTATGCATCAGCCGTCACGACCGCCGCGCCCGCGCTTGCTGCGGCAATCAGTCCCCACTGTCGCGCCGGCAGGAAGTACCACCGGCTGCTCATGCCAGCACCGCTTCGAGAATCCCCTGTGCTGCGCGATCGGCCGAAAAGGGCGCTACGTGCTGCTGCGCAGCCACGCCCATTCGCGCGCGACGCGACGAGTCGGCCGCGACAGTGGACAGCGCGCCGGCAAGAGCGCGCACGTTCCCCGCCCGATATGCATATCCCGTCTCGCCATCCCGAACAAGGTCTGGCACGCAGCCGGCAGCATCCGACACGATGACAGGAATGCCCGACGCCATCGCCTCATTTACTACGAGCCCCCAAGTCTCTCGCCGCTCCGACGGCAGCACGAGCACATCCGCGGCCGCGTACAATCGAGGCATCGTGCCCTGGTTTTGAAATCCCGCGAACGAGACCGGGGCTGCCGCCCTGCGCGCCGCGAGGCCGCACGCTGCGCGCAATGGGCCATCACCGACGAACAACGCGTGAGTCTTGGGAACTCGCTTGACGGCGTCCACGAGGTCGAGCGGCCGCTTGTCGGCTACGAGCTTGCCAGCGAACAGCGCGACGACGTGGTCGCGCCGAATGCCCCACGCCGAGCGAAGAGTGTCGCGTCCGGGTCGGGCCGCACTGGCCGCGGCAGCGAAGGCGTCGTTGTCGACAAAGTGAGGCGATAGCACTACGCGACGAGCGCCGTAGTGGCGAAAGTAAGCGTCACTGCGGGTACCGACGCTGAGACAGGCTGCGAAGCGGCGAATGAACGTGGGATAGATCGCCCGCTTGGTCCATCGTTTGACGGGACGATCGTCGTGGAGCTGCGAGTCGGCGCGTACGAAAACTGGGGTACGGGTGGTCCAGCACGCGCGCATGGCTTGCCAGTAGGCAAGCGCGTTCCAGCCATGCAGCAGGAAGGCGTCGAACCGCTCGCGCTCGATCACATCGCGTATGTCCGGCGTGTCGTAGTCGCTGAAACGGCCACGCACGCCCCCGCGAGTCGCCGCGCTGGCAACATTGTTGAGAAACTCCGATTCGAATCCGCTCGTGAGATCCACATCCCACGTAAATGGCACGTTAAATCCGATACCCTGCTCCGCCGGCGTCGGACGGTGCGCGAAGTACACCTTGAGATCGACGCTGCGCATGGTCGCAAGCGCGCGGTACAGCGGCGCATAATACTGGATCGGGTGGGTCGCGAGCACGCCAAGCCTCATACGCGAGCCGGTTGCGGCGGCGCAGCCCTGCCGTGCGCGCCATGCGGGCGCCAGTCCATGGTCTGGCGTAGGCCTTCGTGCAGCCGCACGCGAGGCACCCACCCAAGGCGCACGCGGATCTTCTCCGCGCTCAGCGCTCGGCGACGAATGTTGTCGACGTCCCGCCGGTCAACGTATTCAATGCGCGCCGCGCCACCGCACAGGGCGCTTACTTCGCGCGCGAGATTGTTAACTGATGTCTCAACTCCAGTGCCGACGTTGAATACCTCGCCGACGGCGTGCGGCGCGGCCGCAGCCAGGGCTGTCGCTTCGACGACGTCGTCCACGTGGGTATAGTCCCTGGTCTGCTCACCGTCGCCGTGGACCACGAGTGGGCGTCCCGCCCGGGCGGCGTCCAAGAACTTTCCCACGACGCCGCAATAGGGACGCCGACTCGACTGACCGGGCCCGTACACGTTGGAGTAGCGAAGGGCAACTGTCGGGACTCCATACGCTGTATGGTAAAGCGTCGTGTAGTGCTCGCCGAGAAGCTTTGTGCCTGCGTAATGATTGAGAATGCCGGGCGGGTCCAGCTCGTCGGTGGGAATGTGGCGGCAATTTCCGTAGATCGACGTGGACAATGCGTAGACGAATCGGCCGCCCCCCGGCGAAGACGCGCGGCGGAGAACCTCCAGAAGGCGCAGCGTGCTCAACGCGTTGACTGTCAGGTCGCTCTCTGGGTCCGCCGCAGACGTCAGAATCGTCCGGCACGCGGAATGGAACACCCACGGATGCGAGTACGCCAACGGCGCGACGAGGTTGGTGTCGCGCACATCTCCTACGACCACTTCCAGGTTCTCAATGTCACCAGCCGCGTCAATCGACGAGTTTGACAGGTCGTCGAGGGCAGTAACTCTGCATCCAAGTGAACGGACGAGAAATCGGCACAGGTTGGCGCCAATGAAGCCAAGACCCCCTGTCACGAGCACGCGCCCACCACGCAACAGAGCGTAAGGGTCCCCTGTCACGCGGCCGCGACCACGTTGTCGAGAACCCGAGCGAGCGCCCTCGTCATATGCTCGGCGGTTCGCATCTTGAGGACTTCGTGCACCTCCGCGTCGGCTGCTATTGGCGCAACACGTCCCATGGCGAGGCATTCCAGCTTGTCGGCGATGCTGAAAACCGCGTCGCCTGGCGTCGGTGCCGCGGCGTTTCCGTAGCACACCAGACCGCTCGCGTTCAATCGCCGGAGCAGCCGAGCTGGCTCCGTCTCGGAGTGCAGCACGGCCAGCACCGGCCGCCCCGACGCGAGCACCGGCATCAACTTCGATGCCGCGTAGTACGTCGTAAGATCGCCCAATACCAAGTTGGCGCCGCTCGTCGCCATCATCGCCAATGCCTCAGCGTATGGCACTCGGCCCGGTGACTCGGTGACCCAGGCCTTGAGCCCACGCTCGGCAGCCAAGTCAGCCACGCGCGTGGTGGCCTGACCGGGCCGCGCGTACCCGGTGCCGTAGCAGTCAACACGAATGCGAGCAGCGACCTCGGGGCTGCGCCGGCGCAACCGCGTAATGGCGTCGAGCAGAGCGCACATCACCACGCGCTGCGATTGCGAGATTGCGCCGACGTAGACGATCCGCAGCGGCCAAGCGTGATCGTTGGACGCCGCACTTGGCGGCGATGCACCGGCAGCCGTGTGCCGCGCCAGGAGCGCGAGATCCGTCGGCTCGAACCCGTAGGGCGCGGCCCCCGCAGGGCGGCCGTCGAGAAAGGGAAAGCGCACGCGCAATTGCTGTACGATCCCGTCGGACACCGCGAAGACGCCCGCCACCTGTCGAAGGCAAGGTCCCTCAGCACGCGCCGCTACCCACGCGGCGAGCGCACGCTTGAACCCGCTAGCGCCCCCGACATCCCCGCCGACATCCCACGGATCGAGATAATCGACGACCACGGGAATGCCCAATCGCCGTTCCAGCCAAGGTGCGAGGAGTAGTCCGTACCAGGGGGGCACGACCAACAGCACCGCACTCGCGTCCGCTCGGCGGGCAACCGAGACCGCGCGCAATGCCAGCCACGGAAGCGCTCTGATGGCAACGTCACCGATTCCGGCCACTCGCGCCAGCAGCGCCGGGAGCGCCCGAGCGTACTCAATTTGGACATGCGACGGCACCGTCGCCGTCAGCGCATGCTCCGGCACCTCTTCGCGATCCCGCGGGTCGACCGTGAGCACTACGGGCTCCCACCCGAACGAGGGCAAGTGTCGGACGAACAGTCGCGCTCGATGCGCCGGGGGAAGGCCCGACGGCGGAAACACCGGCGCAACGATCAGACAGCGGCGTTCGCGCTTCATGCGACCTGCTGCGCACTTGCCCGCGCAGGCGCGCCAGCAAAGTTCCGTCGAGGCACTACCTGACTAGCGAGCGCGTTTGAGACTGCTCCAAGAAATGCCTCGCGCTCGACATCCCACGAGTAGCGAGTCGACCCCGCCAGCCAGGCGGCATTCTGAGCGCGCACGAGAGCCGCGGGGGCGGAGAGCCGCTGGAGAATTGCGACGAGCGCGTCGACGTTGCCCGGAGGATACAGAGTGTCGGCGCGCGCTCCGACCAAGTTGCCGAGCACGGAAGCGTGACCGGGCGTGTCGGTAGCGACGCAAGCGAGCCCCGCGTGCAAATACAGAAATACTTTGTTGCACACCGTTAGCGCCCGGTTCGTACAATCGGGGCCGTCGACGGAAAGACCTACGTGGTGCCGCGCGAGCGTGCGCACGACGGCCGCGGCCGGCGGCAGAGGATGCACGACCACGCGCCGTTCCAACCCGCGAGTCACATGCGCAAACCAGCGCCTGTCGCCCGTCCAGAGCGCGCCGTAAATGTGGAGCGTGACAGTCGCCGGGAGACGGCGCAGCGCGGCCATTACGTCGTCGAGGCCACGGCCGCGCCCGACAGTTGCCGAGATCCACGCCAACTCGACCGCAGGCACGACCGGACGCTGCGCCGGGGCCACAATGCCGTCGCGCTCGATCGTTGGAAACACGTTGTGCCACACTCGCACATCTTGCAACGAGTATCGCCGGCTTAGGTAATCGGCCATCGGACGCGACGTCGCCGAGACGTACGCGGCACGCGGTAGAAATCGACGCTCCAGCCGTGCGACGAGGTCCCTGCGCCACGGAGCCCGTCCTCCATCGGATGTCTCTTCGGACAGCAGATCTTCACAGTCGAACGCGAAGGGAACGCCAAGCGCTTGGGCCGCGCCTGCCGCGGCTGCGAGTACTGGCTGGGTGTGAGCTATGTACAGTTGAGCACGCTGCGCTATGGCCCAAGACGTCAGCGCAGCATGTCCTCGACAGTATGCAGCGACATCGACGCTGGGCCTGCTCGCCCCCGCGTGGACAAGCGCCTGCGCCGCACGCTGCGCGACCGTGGCTGCGGCCCACCGGATGGTCCTTCGGCGTCGCGACATGTCCAGTCGGTGCCAGGCCCACGGTACGGCCGCGAGTAGCGCGTCGTCGCGCTCGACCGGCCCGTCCGCGCGGTACGCGACGCGGACCCTGTATCCGGCTGCGTGCAGCGCATCGGCCTCTTTGCGAATACGTGGGTTCACCCACAGGTGCGCCGGGGACAGTAGGCACACCGTCGGCCTCGCCGGCCCGCTCACTCGCGATAGCCCTCGGAGGCGGCCACGCGCAAGCGATCGGCCACCTGACGAACCGTGGCTGCGCGCTCAAACGTGCGGAGATAGGCGTCGTCAGGTTGCATCAGGTCCTCCGGTGCCGACGCGGTCACGATGCGCGCTAGAGTATCGGCGATCGCACGCGCGTCGTCCGGGTCGGCGATCAAGCCGAGTCCCGATCGGCCGACGAGGTCGCGCATTGCGCCGTCCGTCAGAATTCCGAGGATCGGCCGCCGAGCCCCGAAGTATTCCGCCATTTTGCCTGCGACGCTGTAGTCGCGGCCCCCTTCCACCCTTGCCGATGTGAGTAAGAGTGCGTCAGCGTCGCGCTGCAGCCGTAGGGATTCCCGATGGGGTATTGGACCAGCTAGCGCGACAGCGCCATGGGTGCCGGTAGTGCGCAGCATCTCGGGCAGCCATCTGGGAACGACCCCGGCGAACGTGACTGTCAGCTTCGATGACGAGATGCGGGTATGTGTCGAGAAACGCGCGCAGCCCTCGCAAAAAGAAGTACGGAGACCTGTACAGCCAATCCTCTCTTCGGTGCCGGTAATGCAGCCATTGATGCGGCTGCCGCCGCCAGGCGGGCCGATAAGTCGCGCTCCGAGCTTCGGGCGTGTAGTAGAAACTTCCAGTGTGCACCACGCGGCGCGGGGACAGCCCGCTGCCGTTTGCTGCCGGCTGTTCGGAATCACGGTTGGCGCTCTCGAAACCGTTGTAGATGGTGTGAAGACGCCGGGAGTCGAGCCGCCTGTCATTCGTCAGCCACTGATCGCGCGTGACGTGCGAAGTCGCGATCGCCGCGTTGGCTGACCGCAGGATCACGCCTTCGTGCGCGCGGGCATACGCGTAGTGCGCGATCGTCGGATATGGCGCGGCGCACCAGAGAGTCCAAGGATCGCGAAAGTCTGCCACCCATGGCAGTCGGTAGCGGCACGCGAGCTCCCGGGCCAGGACTGCGACGCCGAACGGAGGCGCAGTGGCGAGCAGCACATCGGGGCGCCGCTCCGGCATGAGCCGATCCAAAAACTCACGCAACGGCCGTCGCCAGAAGCGAGCGACAGGATCACCCAGTTGACCGTAATGCGCGGCCGCACGCCCTGTCCGCCGCGCCACGAGCGACCAATACCACGAGGGAAATCCGCTGCGAGATGCGGTGCACGCGAACGGAGGCGGGAACCCTCGCTAGCAACTCCGGGTCGATCGGCGCGGAGGACCAGGCCGGATAGTCGTCGGCGCGGACCGTAACTATGTCCAACTCTATCCCGCACGCGGGAAGGTGCTCCGCGAAGCCCAATGCACGATGCACCCCGCCCGACGCGAGTGGCGGAAACTCGTACGCGAGTAGGAGCGCGCGAACCGTCACGCCGCGGTAAGCGCGAAGAGGTCGAGAGCGAATTTCGCCGCGTGCGTTGGATACGCGTGAGCATCGTACTCTGCCCACGTCGGTGCAGAGCCGGGGACGCCGCCTGAGATCTCTGGCCAATCGGCGACGGTCCGCACGCATCCTCGCACGGAGTCGGCCATCGCGCGCGCCGCGCCCATCCAGCGCTCGTCGCCGGTCGCGTTTCCCAGCATCGCCCAGATCAGCCCCATCTGGGCGTCGCCTGTTACGCACCGCCACTTCGCCGCGGGGCGCCAGCCGCAAGCAAAGCGCCCGGGGAGATAACCCACCCGTTCCCGCACACCGCGCAACGCGCCCGCCGCCTGGGCGGCTGCGGCACGATACCGCGGCTCGTCGAGTAGATCGGCGCCCTCCAGCAGCCCTTCGAGCACATACCCGATCGTGTGGGTCGTAGGACTGCCGCCTGGAGTGAAATCGGCACGATCGAACCATCCGTCCGAATCCTGCTGCGCTAGCACCCATTCAAAGGCGCGGCGGGCAGCCATCGCCGAGCGCTCGTCGTCGGCCAGGCGAGCGAACTTGGCAAGCGCGCTCGCCGCGCGCGCGTAGTAGCTGTGCGAGACGCCGTTAAACGCAGAGCGCACCCAGCTTCCGTCGGGTTCCTGCTCCGAGAGAAGCCATGCCGCCGCGTCACGAGCGGGGGACAACCATCGCGACTCGCCCGATGCCATTGCCAATGCGCACCACCCTTCCAGCACTTGCGCCGTATTGAAGACGCTCGGTACAGCCGCACCGGGGTGCCATTGTTTGCGGCACACTGCACCGTTCGGGAGACGGGTGCGCAGCAGCCATTCCCCTGCTCTGGTCGCAGCGCGCGTGAGCTCGACGCGATTGGGTCCTTCGCGGGCCGACTCGCGCAAGAGCGTGGGAATGAGGTAGCCTGTCACCTCCGGATATGGCTGGCCCCATCCATCCACCACGTGGTACCCCGCGGGCAATGCGCCGCCGCCGCCGCCGCGCGCGGCGCGCGATACCCACCCCAGCACCGCCGATCGACATGCCGATAGGTCGCGCGGCACCCTGCCAGCCCGCAGGTACGAGAGCAAACGGCCGCGGGCCGCGAGCCGTGCCGCAACGACGCCATGTGTTCGGCCCCAAAGGGCAGCGCGGCCCACACGTGTCCCGGGCGCCGATTCCTGTTCGCCACGTGAGACCGTGTCCAATCGAGCGGCGAACGCACGGGCGCGGGAGTCCCAGGTAAACTCCGTGTGCACACGCTGGCGGGCGCGTGCGCCGTAGGCTGCCGCCAACTGCGGGTCCGCAAGGAACAGTCGCATCGCTGCAACGAGCGGACCTTCTCCACGATCGGTGTCGACCAGAAGGCCCGTTACGCCATCAACGATGGCTTCCGGCACGCCGTCGTAGCGGCCGCCAATCGCTGGCTTGCCAGCCCGGGCCGCCTCCAGGAACACAAGTCCAAACCCCTCTGTGTCATCGGCCACACGGCGCGTCGGCATGACGAACAGCTCGCACTCGCCAAATAGCGCGTCGCGCGCGGAGTCATCGACTTCGCCGACAAACGTCACGAGCGACCTGATGCCGCACGTCTCGGCGAGCGCAAGTAGTCGGTCGCGCTCGGGACCGTCTCCCGCAACGACGTAGCGCAAGTCGGGAAACTCTGGCGCCAGCTCTGCGAATGCCCGGATCGCGAGATCGATGCCCTTGCGCAAACGCAGCATGCACACCGAGAGAACGAACGGGTGCTTGCCCACTCCAAGTTGCGTTCGCACATCGCACAGATGCTCGCCGGGCTCGCGTAAGACGGCGACGCCCGGGCGCAACACGGTCACTCGGCTTTCGGGCACGCCCTGCGCAACGAGCATTCGCAATGTTGCGCCGCTGATCGCATACCATCTTGATATCTCCTGCGCGGCCGCGCGCGGCCACGCAGGGTCGAGAATCTCACGCCCGTAAGCAAGCGCGGCGCATGGGATGCCCAACGCCCGACAGGCTACAAGCCACGGCGCGGTGACGGGACTGACGCGCCCGAGCACGAAAGTCGAATCGCCCGCTTCAGCCGCGATCTCGCGCAGCAGCTCGCGCACTCTCCGCTGCCTTGTTGCCAGCCAAGCGAGCGTGTTGATCCTGCGCACCGGCGCAATGTCGTCGCCGCGGTAGTGCGTGTGCGAACGAAACCACGGAACGTGCCGATATCGGAACGGAATCGTCTCGTTCAGCGCATCCGCTCCCGCCACGCTGGTTATCACGAGCACGTCGTGCATTGTGGATGTAGCGAGCGCGAGCTGGTGGAGGTACTCTGCGACACCGCCCGTTGCCGGCTTTGAGTCTTCCGTCAGGAAGACGATCCGTTTCTGCGGCCCGCTCACGCCGAGGCTCCCAACCGCTCACGCGATGCCGGCGACGCCTGGGAGTAGCGCGAGTCGCCATACCAGCTCGCCAGGCGCTCTAGTTGCGAGGCGATTGTTGCGCGCGTTTCCGTCGGCACGAGCGATCGGTCCACAGTTTCGCCGCTGGCCACCGGGTCGACGATCGCATCAGGGCGAAACACGTCGCGAAACGTGCGCAGGAGCTCGTACTTGGAGATCACAGCCGTACCCGGCTGGCAGACGGAGGGCACGGGCTGCCCTGCTAGGCGCGCGTCCGCCAGAGCGAAGGCCACCTCCGCCCAGTCGAGCGTGGTGATGCCGTTCCAGAGAATGGTCCGTCCATCCCGGCACCGGCACGGCGGGCGGATGCGCAAGAAACCACTCCAGCAGGCCGCGCCCGTTGCGCGGACTTGGACCGACTACCGATGCTCGGATCACCGTCACGTTGGGGAATCGGGCACCGGCTTCGCCCAGGCTTTTTGAGAACCCATATAAGTCGCTGGCATCGCACTCATCGCCCACGTGGTGTCCGCCCGTGGGTCTGAACACGCAGTCCGTGCTCGCGTGGATCAAGTACTGCTGCGGCCGGAGGCGCGTGGCGAGGTGCACCGGCAGTAGCGCGTTGGCGGTGAAGAGCTCAGCCGCGGTGGGAGCGCCGTGCAGAGTTCGGCCGAGGCAATTGATCACTACCGTCGCGTCGGACGCGCGCACGGTTTCGACCAACGCATCGCGAGGCTGCGCTCCATAGCGATCCTCGGCTGACAGCACATGGTGCCCGAGCCTGGCGGCGTAGCGCGACACCACGTGGCCAAGCATCCCTCTGTGCCCGACCACGAAGACTGTCACGCCCAGGGCTCCCCTTCAGGAGTTGGTTCGATGGTGCCCATGCGATCGAGTAGCTCTGCTATCTCGTCCTCGCTCGTAAGCCTCCGCGTGTTGGCAGAGGTATACTCGTAACCCAGCGGATGAGTCGATTGGATGGTAGGCGTGCGATATTCGGGATAGATCGTGAAGTACTCTCCGCATTCTGTCGCCCGCAGGATCTCGTACTCGTTGACCAACGTCTCGTCGATCTTCTCGCCTGGACGGATCCCTATGCGGTTGATCGGAATCGCGGCTCCGGTCCCGTACTTGCCGATCATCACACGGGCGAGGTCGTCCACGGTCGCTGCCGGCGCTTTTCGCACAAAGATCTCTCCACCCTCTGCTTCGGCCATAGCCAGCTCCACCAGGTCCACCGCCTGGTCGAGCGTCAGCATGAACCGCGTCATGTGCCCTACGGTGATCGTAACCGGGCCGCCGGCCGCAATCTGTTGTCGAAAGAGCGCAACCACAGATCCGCGGCTTCCCATGACGTTGCCATAGCGTACGCAGCAAAAGACCGTGTCCGACGGGGCGCGATTTTGTGCGCAGACGATCTTCTCCATCATGGCCTTCGACGTCCCCATCGCGTTGACCGGCTTGACGGCCTTGTCAGTGCTCAAGGCGACAACCAGTCGCACGCCCGCGGCGAGCGCCGCTTCACACACGTTCTGCGACCCGACCGTGTTGGTCTGGAAGGCCTCGTACGGGAACGCCTCGCACGAGGGCACCTGCTTGAGAGCCGCAGCGTGGAATACCACGTCTACTCCGCGCATTACCTCGCGCAGTCGCTGGGCGTCGCGCACGTCGCCAATCGCGTAGTCGAAGTGCGGGAAACGCCGGCGCATCGCCCATTGCTTCTGTTCGTCTCGGCTGAACACGATCACGCGCGCGGCCTGTCGCTCGGCGAGATGTGAGGCAACCCGGGTACCGAATGACCCAGTACCTCCCGTGACGAGAATGCGGGAGTTCCGGACGGGGATCACGTGGGCGCGGCGCTCGGCACGGCATCGAGCGCGCTATGGGAGCGCCTCAGCGGTCGCGCGACGGCTGCAACGATGTCCGCCGGCGACAGCCGCGCGGGGTCCAGGCTGCGCCGCGCCCGCAGGGCGCGACCAATGCGGGGAATGGCTGCCAGCATCCCGCGCGCGGCCGCACGGTTGCCGCGTGTCGCGTTGTACAGCACTCGGTACGGCAAGCGTCCAAGCACGCCCGCGGCGAACTGCCAATCGCCCACGTTCTTGAGAAGAAACAGCATGCGATTGCGCTCGAGCAGGCAATCGCGGCGCCAATCCGATAGCGTCCCGCCCAGCGTCGCCCCCGTCCGATGGTATATCACGCTTCGTGGCTCGAATACCGACATCCATCCACGCCGCCACGCGCGGTACGACAGATCGAAGTCTTCCCAATACCCAGGGCTGTACAGCGGATCGAAACCGCCGAGCTCGGAGAAATACGAGCGCCGATACGCGGAGCACCCCCCGCCAGCCTCGGCTGTGTAGCACGGCTCCGAGACTCCGAGCTCGAACCAGTGCGTGAGCCAGAATCGCTCGAACCGGATGCGGCGAGGCCCGATTTGCGGTGAGTGCCCGTCCCACTCGCGAACGCTCGCGGAAACCGCAAACACGCTCGGGTCGGCGAAGTGCGCCAGCAACGGAGCGATGAACGACGGCTCGACACGCATGTCGTTGTTGAGCACGATAATCACGTCTTCGCGCCGAGCCGCTACCACGACATTCAGCGAGAACAGGTAATCATTTCGCTTTGCGATGTGCACATCGATATCGGGATGCGTCGCGCGCAGCCAGGCGACGTCATCGGTTGTGCTCCGGTTGTCCACGACGACAATGGGAACACGCGTGTAGTGCGCCTCGCGCGCCGCTCGCAGGCTAGGGAGTAAGTGTTCGAGGTGCGCACGTCCGTTCCAGTTGAGAACCAGGATTGCGCAGGTCGCCTCTTTCGGCATCGCGAGACTCAGCGCAACACGGCCCCGACAACCGCAAACAAGGCACAAACCCCATACAACACGCGCACGGCGGCCCGCGGCGAATACCCGTCTGCTGCCATTCGGTTGAGGACGCGGTGGTGAATGTGCTCGCGGTCGGCAACAAATATCGACCGACCACGCCAGGTACGACGCGCGACCGCCAGGAGGGTATCGAGCAGCGGCAGCCCCAACGCGACGACAGGAACCGCTGCCGTGACCACGCCTGGCGATGCCTGGGTACTCAGCAAGCCAACGCCGGCGAGCATGAAACCCATGAACAGGCTGCCAGAATCGCCAAGAAAGATGCTGGCCGGGTACGCGTTGAACCAGAGAAAGCCTAGCGAAGCACCAGCTAGAATGAGACCGGCGACTGCCACGTCGGGACGATGATGGGCGACGGCCCCGGCGACGATGGGCACCAGCGCGAACAGTGCTACGCCAGGTGCCAAGCCGTCGACACCGTCGATCAGATTGAACGCGTTGGTGGCGCCGACCAGCCACCCTACCGTGAGGAGCGCGCCCACCGGCGCGCCGAGCTGCACTACTCCGAACGCGGGAAGGGCAACAGCCGTGACGCGCACACCCGCCTGGTACACGAGAAGCGCTACGAGCGCCTGGGCCGTCAGCTTCCAACGCGCACGCACCGGGTGTACGTCGTCGACTAGGCCGACAAGGTGGACGGCGAGCGCGCCGCACAGCGTCACGAAGAGTCCGCGTCCAGGTCCGGCAAACACGGCGAACCCGACGCGCGGCACGAGCGCGGCCATCCAGTTCACGGTCACCGTCACGGCTAGGGCGATCGCGACGCCGCCGACCCGTGGTATGCCCGCTCGCAGAACCTGCTCGCCGTCCCCCCCCCCGTGTGCTCCTGCGGGCGGTCGAACAGGCCAGCGCGCCGCGCGTGCTCCCGCACGGCGTAGGTGAGGACAAACGCCAGCAGAGCAGCTCCCAGGAAGCCGAGGACGGACAGCGCCACGGCGAGTGAGTTGGCGTCGTGGCCCGCGACAACGCGTGCTAGCGCGTGCACGGCGTTAGCGCGAGAGGTCAGAGCACGGTGACGCCGGCCCCCGCTCGCCGAAGCCTGCCGGCCAACGCGGGGCCCACGCGCGCTCGCACAACAACGTCGCCGTCATTTGCATCTACGGTGAGAACCTCGGCGTCGCGGTGCAACTCGGCCAGGAGCTTCCCGTCGCTGACCGGGAGCCTGATCGTCGTCACTGGACGTGAGCTGCGCAAGTCCGTCGCTAGCGCGCGCCGCAGCGGCTCGATTCCGGGCTCGCCAATTGCCGACACGAACACGCTACTGGGGTACGAACCCCGCACGCGATCGGGGAACGCCTCACGGTCCGCCTCGTCGAGAACATTGAGCTTGTTGAACACCGTCAATGTCGCGGAGTTCGCTGCCCCGAGCTCGGCCAGCACCTGCTCGACGACGGCATACTGCTCCTCCCACGCCGCGTGGCTAGCATCGACGACGTGAAGGATGTGATCAGCTTCGGTCACCTCTTCCAGCGTCGCACGGAAAGACGCCACGAGATTTGGCGGGAGCTTGCGGATAAATCCAACGGTGTCGGTGACGAGCACGTGGGCATTCGCGCCCACATCTACCTCGCGAGTGAGCGGGTCGAGCGTCGCGAACAGCCGGTCTTCGACGAACACATTGGATGATCCCGTGAGGGCCCGGAGAATCGACGACTTGCCCGCGTTGGTGTACCCCACTAGGGAGGCGCGCAGGGCACCTCTGCGTGCGTGGCGCTGAACGGATCGCGCGCGCTCGATGTCGGACAGTCGCCCTTTCAGCAGCTGAATGCGATGACCCACGAGGCGTCGATCGGTCTCCAGCTGTGTCTCGCCTGGTCCGCGCATGCCGATGCCGCCTCGGAACTTCTCGAGGTGGGTCCACATGCGAGTTAGCCGTGGCAGCATGTACTCCAGCTGCGCCAGCTCGACCTGCGTCTTTGCTTCACTCGTGCGCGCACGCGTGGCGAAAATATCGAGTATCAGCTCCGTGCGGTCCATCACTCGGCGCCCGGTGGCGTCCTCGACATTCTTGCCCTGAGCGGGCGTCAAATCGTCGTCGAACAACAGCAGTGAGGCGTCTGCCGACTCGACGCGCGACCGCAGCTCGTCGATCTTTCCCTTTCCGAGGTAGGTTGCGGGATGCGGCCGGTCGAGACGTTGGGTCACCTCGCCGACCACCACGGCGCCAGCGGTGTCGGCCAAGCGGGCCAGCTCCTGCAGGTGTTCCGCCGCCTGCCGTCGGTCGGCGGTCCCTTTGAGCGGCGCGCCGACCAAGAGCGCGCGCTCCACTGGCGGCGCCAGCGAAATCAGCGGCCGCGAGATTCCGTGATCCCCATGGGCAACGCGGCGCTCACTGCGCTTCTGCGTCCAGAGTGACGTTCAGCGTGGAGAATTCCCCCGATCCGTCGTACGGCACGTCAGTTGACCCTGAAGGGGTCGACAGCGTCACAGTGCCCACCACACGATACAGCACCGTACCCGCATTCATGACCCGCTTGCCCGCCACCCCGAGCCCCGAATAGCTGACAGACAGCGGCAAGTGCATGTCCGAGGTTCCGGTAGCGCCGATCTCAAAAGGCTCTTCAACTGCGCCCAGACCAACCGTGTCCGAGCCGGCCATGAGCGCGTACGTGGCCCGGTGAGCGCTGAGGACGTAGGGGTTCGGATTGTCGACGGTGACGACGATGTCCACGGCCCCTTCATTCAGACCGATGCTGCGCACGCGCAGATCTCGGAACGTCACCGCTGGCTGTTGGAACGGCGCCGAGTGCGCGTGATGGCATCCGCAGAGGAGAGTGCCGAGCGCCGCGAAACACAACGGCAGGCACGCCGTCGACCGCGCCATCACGGCTTCGCTTCCTCGTCTCCGTGACGCCTCCGCTTCAAGTCAGCCCACCACGCGAGTCGCTTGGCAATCTCCTTCTCGAACCCGAAAGGACCCGGTTCATATAAGATCTCCCCGGCCACCCGGTCGGGGAGGTATTCCTGGGGAATGTAGGCCTCGGGAACGGCGTGCGCATATTGATACCCCGCTCCGTATCCCAGCTCCTTCATCAGCGCGGTCGGCGCATTGCGAATGTGCAAGGGCACAGGCTCAGCGGGCGTGTCCCGCGCCAGCGCCAACGCGGCATCCCACGCTTTGTATACCGAATTGGATTTGGGCGCTGTCGCCAGGTAAACTGCCGCCTCCGCCAGCGCCAGCTCGCCTTCGGGAGACCCGAGAAAGTGATAGGCATCTCGCGCCGCGATCGACAATCGTAGAGCCTCGGGGTCTGCCAATCCCACGTCTTCTGCCGCGAATCGAACCGTGCGGCGCGCGATATACATGGGGTCTTCGCCGCCTTCGATCATGCGCGCCAACCAGTACAGCGCCCCCTGCGGATCGCTCCCGCGGAGCGCCTTGTGGTAGGCTGATATCAGGTTGTAGTGCTCTTCTCCCGACTTGTCGTACCGGGCGAACCGCCGTTGTGCAGCCTCGCGCACATCACGCTCTGAGATCTCGCCCCCCACCGCCACGACACCTGCGGCCGCCTCGAGCACGTTGAGCGCTCGACGGGCATCACCGTCCGCGGTCGTGGCCAGCAGTCCGAGGGCGTCGGGCGTGATCGTTACCCTCTGGGCGCCAAGTCCGCGGTCGACATCGGTCAGAGCGGCCTGCACGAGCGTTGCAATGTCCTCGGCGCTCAAGGCTTCCAGGACCACGACCCGCAGGCGCGACAGAAGCGCTCCATTTATCTCGAACGACGGATTTTCCGTGGTCGCGCCGATAAGCGTCACGACTCCATTCTCGACATACGGCAGAAACGCGTCCTGCTGCGCCCGATTGAAGCGGTGTATCTCGTCGACAAAGAGCACTGTTCCTCGGCCGCTGTGAAGTCGCTCCTCCGCCTCGGCGACCACAGCGCGGACCCGCGGAACGCCCTCGGTCACCGCAGAAAACGGGACGAACTCGCGGTCGGTAAACCGTGCGATGAGGCGCCCCAGGGTTGTCTTACCGGAGCCAGGGGGACCCCAGAAAAGCAGCGAGCCCACCCGTCCCTGCTCAATCTCGTCGCGCAGCGGTTTCCCGACGCCGATCACTTGTCGCTGGCCTACGAACTCGTCGAGGGTGCGGGGGCGCATTCTCGCGGCGAGCGGCGCGAGAGGCGCACTCCGGTTGACGCCAACGGCGGGAGCCTGGTTCAGATCGAGCTCAGTTGCCGGGGCCGAATGTCGAGATGTCGCGCGCGAGGAGGTGCGCGGCATCAGGCTTGAGTCAGTCCCAGACGGGCGGCCGCCGCTGCCACGGCGTCGCTCAGTTCCGGCGCGGGCCCGAAATCATGACGCACAAACTTCCAGCTCCGGGTTCGCAATATCCTTCGCTCCTCGAGCCCCAAGCCGAGCAGGACATACAACCAGCGATCGCTGCGCGCATAAATGAACAATTCTAGCTGTGGGTTCACCGTTAGCTGATCCTCGGCCGTATAGATGGCAACCTCCACGCCACCGGCTGCCGCCAGTGGCACCTTCAGACGGCCGATCGCGTCCTGCGCGTCCGGAAGAGCGACCCTTTCACCGGCCCACGCGCGTTTGCCTCTGCGATCGTCGATCGCGACGTCGACAGCCGGGGGAAAGTGTTGCATGAGTACGTAGAAAAGGTCCACCGCACGCTCGGCGTTGGCCACGACGTGCGCAGCGTAGTATCCGGTCTCCTTGACGAATGTGAATCCGTCGAGCCCTGAGCGAAAACGGCGCCATATCGACGTCTCTGGCTGCCTGCCGCGAAAAAACACCACCGATTGGGCGCTCGACTCAGGACAAAGGCGGCGGCGTGCCTAGCTTTTCCTCGCCGTCGACGAACTGATGGGCGAGTTGGAGCAGCTGCGCGCGCGTATTGGAGGATGGGTCATCCAACACTACGGCCAACAGTCGCTGGAGAATTTCACCGATCTCCGGACCGGGCGCGATCCCACTACGGACCAAGTCGTCGCCGCCGATCGCGAGGTCGGATAGCTCCAAGGCGTCGTGAAAAGCCGCTCTGACAGCACGACGGTAGAGCGCCGCCACTGCACGCTGCGGCGGCGCTTCGCCGCCGAGCGCTCGCGCCGCGGCCCAGCGTGCGGCAGCCACACGGAGCAGTGCCGAGACATGCGTGCGTCCGATCGCCGATACCCAGTGACGCACGGAAACGTCGCCAATGGGATGACCGGCGCTTAGGGCGCGCTCCATGTCGGAACCGTACACGCCCCACCGACCCGCAAGCTTGGAGATCCACTCCGCATCCGAGTTAGAGAAGCGGAGAGTGCGTAGCGCGTCACGCGCCGCCCGCTCCGGAAGATCGACAAATAGCGCGGTCAGCCGGTTGACGCGCCGTGCGGACCGTCGTGGGCCCGCTGGCACTGGCAAACAGTTGAGCGACTGGAGCGTGACGTCATCGACCTTTGCCAGCTCCGGTATGAGCACAGCCAGTGCGCCGCTGTCGCGCCACAACCGCAGCGCGCGGGCGGGCTCGTTCACCTGCTCCATCGTCTTTTCCAGCTCCTGCCTCACGCGCTCCGGTGACAGTTGGATGAGATGCGACGCGCTGGACTCGATCGCCGCCCATGTCCGCGGCTCGATTTCGAAGCCGAAGCGTGCCGCAAAGCGGAGCGCTCGCAGCGCGCGCAGCCGGTCCTCTCGCATGCGATCTACAGGGACGCCGACAGCCCGAACAACTCCACGCGATAGATCAACTCGCCCGCCGAACGGATCGCGAATCACCTGACGAGATGGCGAGTACGCGATCGCGTTGATCGTGAAATCGCGCCGCGCGAGATCATCGTCGAGTGACACGCCAAACTCTACTTCCGCGTGGCGACCATCCGTGCGCACGTCGCGACGAAACGTTGTCACCTCGTGCATGGTGCCTTCCCGATCGAGCACCCCGACCGTGCCAAATTCGACCCCGACCGGCACCGTGCGCCGAAAGAGATTCATTACCTGTTCCGGAGTCGCGGCCGTCGCGAGATCCCAATCGGCATGTGGATGCCCAAGTAGCGCGTCTCTGACGGCGCCGCCAACGCACCACGTCTCGTATCCAGCGCCTTCGAGCTTGCCAGCTATGGTAAGCACTTGCGCAGGCGGCGCTAACGTCGCCGGGACGTCACCCACGCGCTTGGCCCCTCCTCCCCGCGTCTTACGAGGCAAAGACCTCCGCCAGCTTGTCGCCATGCAGTCCAGCTCCCAAGGCGAGCATGAGATCGATCCGCGCTTGCTGCGGGCGGCGAGCGCCGGCGAGGATTGCGCCAGCGTCGGCGAGCGACCGACCACCACCCGGAAAGCCATACGTTGGACCTACTCTGCCTCTGGCTGCGCGCGAAGTGATGACCACTGGCTTACCCTCCGCCAGCCACCGACGTACGCCGTCGTACATCGCGAGCGGCATGTTTCCGCGGCCAAAAGCTGCCACGACGACACCAGGTGCACTCGCTCGGGCCGCGTCGAGCAGTCGCGCGTCAGCGCCCTCGTATGCGTAGACGATGTCCACCGGTTCGGCGGGGTGCGGCGGCGTCAGCGGCGGCGGACCGGGCACGAGGGCCCGACGGAATATGACTGCATCGCTGTCGACGACGCCCACGGGACCCAACCCGGGGCTCTCGAACGCGTCCAGCAGGTGCGTGTGAACCTTGGTTACGTCGGCTGCGGTGAAGATGCGTCCCCCGAACGCTACGACCACGCCATATGCGCCTGCGCGCGGGCACGCCGCTACGCGGACGGAGTCGGTCAGATTAGCTGGGCCGTCCCAACTCAAGTCGCTCGATGTCCGCATCGCCCCAGTGAAAACCACCGGCTTCTCCGTGCGAATCGACCGCGCGGTCAGGTACGCTGACTCTTCGAGGGTGTCCGTACCATGCGTCACCACGACGCCTTCGACGTCGGGTCGCGCGACCAACTCCGCTATGCGTGTGCGTAAGGACCACGCCTGGCTGACGGTCAGGTGAGATGCCGCCATCGTGGCCCATTCCTCGATTTCGATGGGGGCAATGCGATCGATTCCCGGCGCCAGTCCGACGAGATCTGCACCCTTGAGCGCCGGCACGGCTCCGCGCCCGCTGGAGTCGTGACGCATCGAAATGGTACCGCCGGTAAACAAAAGGACAATCACAGCGAAC
The DNA here is from genome assembly GCA_963838855.1 of uncultured Gemmatimonadales bacterium. Classification (GTDB taxonomy): domain Bacteria; phylum Gemmatimonadota; class Gemmatimonadetes; order Gemmatimonadales; family Gemmatimonadaceae; genus FEN-1251. Next base: position 28,320 of record CAWISX010000018.1, read on the forward strand.
GGATCGGCGAGTCCGCTACCACTGGTCCCGGCATCGATCCGTCACGCGAGCGAGAGCAGTTGCCGCAGGCGCCGCAGCGCACGCCTGCCGATTCGAGCCGCGCGTGGCGGCAACGGAGGAACCGGTAGTAAACTCTGGCTCGCGAGCAAGCGGCGGGGATTTATGTCTGTCAAAAGCTCCGCTTGATGCTCGGCTCCAATCTCGCGCAGCCACGCGCGACTGGTCGCAAGTGTTCGCACATCTCCGTGATTGTCGCTTGCGATACAGTCCACCAACCCCTCGTCAAGAAGTTGCAGCGCGAAACGGGTCATCCGGCCACCTGTGAGCAATGCCTCCCCATCGAGCTGAATCACAGTTCCCGCGCTTCGCCAGTCGCGCACGTGAGACAGCGTGCATCCCCAATACCGCTCCGGGTGCGCCAGCACCGGCACCGACCCGTGCGATCGGATGCGCGCCAGCTCATCGGTCGCCCGAGCAGGAACCCCGGTATGGGGGAATTCGACGAGTACGGCGGTCGAGCCACCGAGGGACAGCTCCCGAGGGGTGAGATCCACGCCAGGCTGGTCGAGCATGATCTCCCAACCAAGCTCGAGTCGAGGAGGCTCGGTGGCAGACGACCGCAGCATATCGAGGATCTCACGGTGACGAGCGTAGGGCGCAGCTGCGGAGCGCGACGCTTTCAGGTGCGGCGTGCAGACAACAACGTCAACGCCGTCCGCGCTAAACCGCTTGAGCACATCGACCGACACCTCCACTGACTGCGACCCGTCATCGACACCAGGGAGCAGATGCGAATGAATGTCAATCACGGCCGCGCGGCGATCGCCAGCTCGCGTACGCGTCCCGCCGGACCGCCTCCTCGCTCGAAATGCGTTCCCACGACGACGTAGTCAGCGCCAGCTGCGCGCGCGGCGTGGACACTCTCAGCCGACCGGACACCGCCGCCGACAAACAACAGGCCGCGGGTCGCGCAGCGCGCCGCGCGGATCAGCGCCGGCGCAACGGGCACCCGAGCTCCGCTACCAGCGTCGAGGTACACGGCACGCATCCCGATCATCATCGCTGCACGGACGTGCGCGGCGACGAGTTCCGGATTGCCTGCCGGCAGCGGACGGGTCTGGCTCACCGACTCCACTGCCGTTACGGTCCCACCATCCACTAAACAGTACGCGGTGCTGATGGCCGGTATGCCCGGGTGGTCGTCGAAAAACGACACGGCGCGAACGTGCTCCTCGATCAAGTACTGCGCATTCCGGCCCGAAACGAGCGACAGCAGCAGCACTGCATCCACATTCGGAACGAGCTGCGCCGCGCACGCAGGAAATTGCAGAAGTGGTACGCTCGGCGCGCCGCGCTTGAGGGCGAACGCCACGGCGCGGGTGTCAGATTCGGCGGCGTAGCTCCCACCCACGAGCAACGCCCCGACGCCCTCCTCGGCAGCCCGAGCTGCGAGCAACTCCGCCGCATCGGGAGATGAGGCCGCGGGATCAACGAGGATGGCCAACCCGGCGCGATCGCGCAGCCGGTTGTGCGGACGCACGGCTGGTTATCGCCCCCCAAGCGACGCGATACGGCGCATCGCCCAATCGGCACGAGCGTCAACGCGCTCCGGATCGTCGGCGCCGGTCTCGAACGCAGCAGTCACCAGGGCGTCGGCCACCAGCAGATCGAGTGCGGCGGAACGCGACATGCACCCGTCACTCAGCAATCGGCCGAGCAGGTGCTCTGCTGCTTCCACGTACGCCTCGGGTGTCCTGGAGCCCGGCACGCCCGGCGGGCCAGCTGCCCCCACGAGTTCCTCCATGCGGCGGCCGAGCGCCGGCGGGCCGGGCGGCAAGGACGTGGAGATCACGCGGCGGATCGCCCCGGTCCACCATTTAGTATGGGGCGCACCACTGGCATCACGGCGTCCAGCGCCGCTGGTATGCGCGTCGCGTCAGGCAGCCCCGCCTGGGCCATGTGTGGTTTGCCGCCGCCCTTGCCCCCGGTGACAGCGACGATCTCGCGCACAATCATGTCAGCGCGGATACCGCGCGCGCGAAGGTCGTCAGTCACTACCACGAGCAGCGTGCTCTTGCCGTCGTCGAACGACGCCGCCAGCACGGCTACTCCGGAGCGCAATTGCTCGCGAACGGCATCGCCCAACGCCTGCAACGTCTTCAAATCGGGCGCGTTCACCCGTGCAGCGACAACCTGCGCCCCTGCCACGGCCTCGGCGCTCCGTATCAGGTCGCGAACCTGGCCCCCTGGGCCGCCGCCATCCGCCCCGTCTCGCAGCAATTCGCCGAGGCGACGCTCGAGCGCTCGTCGGTCGGCGACAACCTGCTCAACGCGAGCCGCCACGGCCGCAGCGTCGCCCGCCGGGACTTTGAGCGCGTCCGCCATCCGCGCGACAGCCCGATCGTGCTCGCGCGTCCGAGCGTAGGCCGCAGGGCCAGTTACGGCCTCGATGCGCCGAAGCCCGCCCCCCACTCCGGTCTCCGAGACGATCTTGCAGAGGAGTATCTCACTGGTATTTCGCACGTGCGTACCACCGCAAAGCTCCATGGAAAACCCCGGCACCGAGACCACGCGAACTACGTCGCCGTATTTCTCGCCGAATAGCGCCATCGCGCCTTCGGACACCGCCACCGCGTAGGGCTTCTCCGTCCATGTGACTGGAATCGCACGCGCTATCTCGCGATTGATCAGGTCCTCGACTTCCGCCAACTCACCTGCCTGCAACGGGCCTGTATGGCTGAAATCGAAGCGTAGGCGGTCCGGCGCGACGAGCGATCCTCGCTGGTGAACGTGCTCCCCCAACACGTGGCGCAGCGCCGCGTGCAGCAAATGCGTAGCCGTGTGGTTTCGCTCCGTATCTAGGCGGATGTCCCGCGGCACGCGGGCGGTGACATTGCCGAACTTGAACTCACCCTCGACAGTACCGATCTCGGCCACACGCCGACCGGCACGGCGCACGTCGTCCACCTGCATGCGCCACCCGTCACCGACAATCTCGCCTCGGTCGGACACCTGGCCACCAGACTCGAGGTAGAATGGTCGGCGCGCGAGGACTACGGCCGTCCGCCCGTCGGACAGCAGACGTCTTGCCACGACGCGTGTCTCGTTTTCCAGCTCATCGTATCCGACGAATTCCTGCGCTACACGCTCGTCCGCGGCCCGTGACGCCGCCCGATGACCGTCAGGTGGAGACTCCCACGTGTCCGCATCACCGAGCTCGTCGGTGGCGACAGTCAAGTTGCGCGCTTTGCGCTCGTCTTTCGACTGCGTCCGTTGCGCGTCGAGTGCGCGCTCGAATTCAGCGGTATCGACCGTGTACCCCCGCTCGCGGGCCATCAGCTCGGTGAGATCGATCGGGAAACCATACGTGTCGTACAGCTTGAATGCGTCCTCGCCCGAGACGGTCCCACGAAGCTGCGGTGTCCCGTGCGCGGTCGGCCGCGCAGGTGCCAATGCATCGAATCGCGCCATACCAGCGGCAACTGTCTCGAGAAAACGGTCTTCCTCCGCTCGAGTAATGTCCAGGATGTGCTTAGCCCGCAATGTCAACTCCGGGTAGACTGCGCCCATCGTGTCGATCACGACCCGGACAACATGAATCAGCGTCGGTTCGGCACGACCCATTAGCCACGCGTGCCGGACCGCGCGGCGCAGGATCCTTCGAAGCACGTAGCCGCGCCCGTCATTGGATGGGAAAACGCCGTCCGCGAGCAGGAACGCGACAGCACGAGCGTGATCAGCCAACACCCGGTACGACGCAGCGTCTATCGTCGCTTCTTGACGTCCCGACGTTCGGCCTGTCCGTCCGTCGCCAGCTGGAAGCGGTGGCTCATCGCGTGAGCCGACTATCGCGACCTTGTATGCTGCACGGTCAGGCTCGTAAGGGAAGCCCACAGCTTTTGCGACGGCCTCGATGAGCGGGATAAACAAGTCGGTGTGGAAGTTGTTCGAGACGCCTTGCATGACCGCGGCGATTCGCTCGAGGCCGGCGCCTGTATCGACCGAAGGCTTCGGCAGCGGCTTCAGCTCGCCGTCGGGCTGTCGGTCATACTGCATGAACACGAGGTTCCAGATCTCGACGAACCGGCCGGCCTCTGCGCCCTCTACGAAAGCATCTTGAGAGAACTCCCGCCGCTGGGTGTCCGTCCACTCTCCGTACGCCCCCGGCGGCACCTTCCAATCCGTGATGCCCGCGAGGTCCACATACAGTTCGGTCGACGGCCCACACGGGCCCGTGTCCGCCATCTGCCAGAAATTGTCGGCCTCGCCCAGACCGTAAATCCGAGAGTCGGGCAGGTCCGCAATCTCGCGCCACAGGGCACGCGCCTCGTCGTCCGAGCGATACACGCTGACGCGGAGCGACTCTCGCGGAATACCCAGCTCTTCGGTGACAAAATCCCAGGCGAATCGAATCGCCTCACGCTTGAAATAGTCGCCGAATGAAAAGTTGCCCAACATCTCGAAAAAAGTGTGATGCCGGACGGTGTGGCCTACCTGCTCGAGGTCGTTATGTTTGCCGCCAGCACGCACACACTTTTGCGAAGTCGTTGCGCGCGCTCCGAAATCGGGCCGCTCCTGGCCGAGAAAGATCCGCTTGAACTGCACCATCCCCGCGTTCGTAAACAGCAGCGTCGGATCGTCCGCTGGAACCAGTGAGGAACTGGGTCGGATGGAATGCCCGTTTCGCTGGAAATACGTCAGGAACCGGGTGCGAATGTCGGACGCCGGCATGCCGGAGCGCATGTTTGTATGAATATAGGGATCGCCATGCAGAATTCCCTCCCCCGCGCGCCGTACTTCGTATATCCGCGGAGCCTGGCGTACGCTTCAGTCTCCAGCAGTTATCGCGGCGTGCATCGCACTTACGCGCAATACAATTACCTGCGGCCCGGCCTCATTCCGTGGATGAAGCGGCGGCGGCTGGAGCTCGCGCTACGGCTCGCCGCGCCCTGGTTTCACCGCACGTCGGTCATAGACTTCGGATGCGCGGACGGCGTGCTGCTCCCCTCGCTCAGTAAATATTTTCCGTCTGTAGTCGGAGTTGACCGCGATCCCGCAGCCTGCGCGGTCGCCGCAGCTGTGATTCGCGAGCTCTCGCTCACCAACGTCGAGATAGTCTGCACCGCCGATTCCGACGTCCTCTGGGACCGGGACTCGCGAGTCGCGACCTCAGGATGCCCAGCTCATGTTCGCGCTCGAGACAATGGAGCATGCGTGCGCGTCCGACGCTGAGCGAGTCGCCCTCATGCGGCGGCTCTTCGGGCTCATGGGGCCGGGCGGCAACATGATCATCTCGATTCCTCGCACAACGGGACCACTGTTCCTGCTCAAGCACGCCGCGCAGCGCGCGTTGGGCATTGCGGACGAGCCGCTGAGCGTGGGCGAGGCGCTCCGCGCCGGCGTACGCGCCAACACGTCCCGCCTGGAGCCACGTTGGCATGGCGGTCACCTTGGGTTCAACGATCGCACGTTCGAACGTGCGATCGGCAAATCCATGCGGATCGTTCGCCGGCGTCCAACTGTGCTCAGCATCATTTACCAAGTGGCGCCGTAAGGGCGCCATTAATGGCGCCCCTCCAGCGCGGCTACGGCCCGGCTCCCTGAGCGAGCGCGCCGTCCAGAATCCGGAGAATGTCGTCGCGGTCATAACCGCGCCGCGCGAGAAACGCGTATAGCCGCCTGCGACGAGTCGTCTCGTCGTGGCCCGTGAGGGAGCGGGCCTTTCGACGGGCCAACCGGTCCAGCACCGCGGCGACATCAATCGACTCGTCGCGGATGGCCTCCAAGATCGCGCGCTCGGCAATGTCGCGATCGAGGCCGCGCCGATACAGCTCCGCTCGCAGGCGACGTGTAGACATTCCTGCGTTAAGGAGCTTGGACCTTACGACGAGCTTCGCGTAGGCCGCATCGTCGAGATATCCCGCGACTGCAAGCCTCGCAATCGCGTCCGCCACTTCACCGGCTGCGCAGCCTTTCCGGAAAAGCTGGCGACGCAGCTCGATAGTTCCGTAGGACCGGGCAGCCAGCATGGCCAGCGCCCGGTCGTAAACGCTTCGCTTGGGAAATGTCTTCGAGGTCGTCACGCCCTGGTCGCTAGCAGGCAAGCGTCGGGCACACGACCGTCGAGGCGATTCGTCAGAAAAAAACTGTCACGCCGGAGCGGTCACAGGTCGTCGGCTGCGACCTCGCCCGAGTCAGCGGCACCCGCTCCGTTCTTCATGCCGAGGATGGTCTTCACCTTGTCCTCAACCTCTGCCAGCAAAACTGGATTGTCCTTGAGAAAGAGTTTCGCGTTCTCGCGACCTTGGCCGATCCGTTGCCCGCCATAGCTGTACCACGCGCCGGACTTCTCGATGATTCCGTTTTCCGCGCCGATGTCCACCAAGAGCGATGTGTGGCTGATCCCTTCGGCGTACATGATGTCGAACTCGGCCTGCTTGAACGGCGGCGCGACCTTGTTCTTGACGACTTTCACGCGCACGTGCGACCCGGTCACGTCTTCCTTGTCCTTGACTGGCCCGAGGCGACGAATATCAAGTCGCACGGATGCGTAGAACTTGAGCGCTTTGCCGCCGGTAGTCGTCTCGGGGTTGCCAAACATCACGCCAATCTTTTCGCGAAGCTGGTTGATGAAGATCACAGCCGTCTTCGACCGCGCGATCGCGCCGGTCAGCTTGCGCAAAGCCTGGCTCATGAGGCGTGCCTGGAGGCCGACGTGCGAGTCGCCCATCTCCCCCTCGATCTCTGCCTTGGGCACCAGGGCCGCAACCGAGTCGATGACTACGACGTCGACCGCGCCTGAGCGCACGAGGATCTCGCAGATCTCAAGGGCCTGCTCGCCGGTGTCAGGCTGAGAAATGAGCAGGTTCTCGATGTCGACGCCCAGCTTCTTGGCGTATTCAGTGTCTAGTGCGTGCTCGGCGTCTATGTAGGCGGCCACTCCTCCAACACGCTGCGCGTTGGCGACGACGTGAAGACACAGTGTCGTCTTGCCGCTAGACTCGGGCCCGTATACCTCCGTGACGCGGCCGCGTGGGATCCCGCCGACGCCAATGGCCGCGTCGAGGTTGATAGCGCCCGTCGAGATCGATTCCACGCGGACGCGGGGCGCATCAGGGCCCATTCGCATGATAGACCCTTTGCCACAGCTCTTCTCGATCTGAGCAATCGCCAGATTCAAGGCTTTCTTGCGATCGTCCTGTGCCGCCGACACGGCCATGGTCAACCCCGCGTAAGTCGTGAGAGAGTATACCCGAATAAAATACGAAGGGGCACCGCTGTATTCAAGCTCGGGCAGACCAAAAGGCGTTCTCGATGTGCTTCACTCTCGCGACTCGCGTCTGCCCGTCAATGAGTATACCGATCACGTCGAATCGGTACTCCACCCCGGCCTTACCGTAGCGCGAGATCCAGACTAACGCAGATCGGGTGAGCTCACGCTGCTTCCGATGGTCAACTGCGGTCACGGGGTCGCCGTAGTCGTCCCCCCGACGCGTCTTGACTTCGACGAAGGCAACCGTGTTCCCGCGCTGGACGACGAGATCAATGTCGCGATGGCCAGACCGGAAACGACGGTGCACGACCGTCCAGCCGCGGGCCAAGGCCCACCGTCCAGCCACGCGCTCGCCCCGGGCGCCGAGTTGCTGCCCCTCTGTAAGCACGGCGGGAAAGTACCGTGATCGCGGGGCACCGCATGCCCAATCCTGCCGCCAGAAGAATCATTTTCTACCGAGCCTCTCGCTTCGCACACGAGGCCCCCCCACCCCTGACCCCTCCCCCTAAAGGGGGAGGGAATCTTCTTTTTCAAGCTTCGCTTGAATGACGAGGGGGCTTCGCCCCCTCGAGCCCCTACGACGATGAGGTCGCGGGGGATAGGTTGTGGGGGTCGAGCGGGCGAAGCCCCCTCGTCATCCAAGCGAAGCTTGAAATGAAAAAAATTCCCCCCTCCCCGCTGCGGGGAGGGGGCTAGGGGGTGGGGCGCTCTACGCTAACGACAGATCCGATCCAGGTCCTCCAACCCAACCAACACGTCGCGCGGTTTGGACCCGTCCTGAGGCGCCAGGACGCCCGCCGCCTGCAGCTGATCCATCACTCGGGCCGCGCGGCCGTATCCGATCTTGAGCCTCCGTTGAAGCAACGATGTCGATCCATGCTGGTGCTGGATCACCACCTCCGCAGCCTCGCGAAAAAGCCGATCACGCTCCCCTGACGACACCTCGTCGGCCTCATCCTCGCTCTCGCGCTCCGCCTCGCGTCGGCGCACCGTTTCGAGGATGTCGTCCTCCGCAGCTGCCGCGGCTGCCGCCTCGCCCAGACGCACGGGCCTGCGCCCCTCGCGCTTTGCCTCGTACCAGCGGATGAGCCGCTCCGTATCGTCGCCCGTGATGTACGCCCCTTGCAGGCGGGCCGGCTCGGACTTGCCAGGCGGGATGAAAAGCATGTCACCGTTCCCGAGAAGCGCCTCGGCTCCGACGCCGTCGAGAATAGTGCGACTGTCCACCTGGGACGCCACGCGAAAAGCGATCCGGCTCGGGAAGTTCGCCTTTATAAGTCCAGTGATCACGTTCACGCTCGGTCGCTGCGTCGCGAGAATGAGGTGAATCCCCACGGCACGCGCCTTTTGCGCCAACAGTGCGAGTGGCGTCTCGACCTCGCCCTGGACGGTCATGATTAGGTCCGCGAGCTCGTCGATCACCAGGACGATGTACGGGAGGACCTTCCCCGAGTAGGTGCGCTCCTCGAACGCCACGTCCGGCGTCTTGGGGTTGAGAAGCGGCACGCCCTCGCGCACTCGCTCGTTGAACTCCTGCATGTTGCGGCAGCCATTGGCCGCGAGGAGCTCGTAGCGCTCCTGCATCTCCATCAGCCCCCACTTGAGCACAGCCGCGGCATCCCGATTGTCGGTGATCACTTTGTGACGCAGGTGCGGCAGCGAGTTGTAGACGGACAGCTCGACCATTTTGGGATCGACCATCAGGAACCGCAACGTCTCGGGGTTGTGCCGATAGACTAGGCTGGTGATGATAGCGTTAACACACACCGACTTGCCCGAGCCCGTCGCGCCCGCGATAAGGAGATGCGGCATCTTGGCCAGGTCGGCCACGACCGGCAGGCCCTCGAGATCTTTGCCGAGGACGATCGGCAGCGCCGCTCGCGCGTGCTGGAATTCGCGGGACTCTATGACCTCGCGCAGCGAGACGACTTCGGCGACCGGGTTGGGGACCTCAACGCCCACGGCCCCCCTCCCGGGAATAGGAGCCACGATTCGAATGCTGGGAGCGCGCATGGCGAGCGCCAGGTCGTCGGCCAGTGTCGCGATCTGCCGCACCTTCACGCCGGCGGCCGGTACCACCTCGAACTGCGTGACTACGGGCCCCGTCGTGCGACCGACCAACTCTCCCTCCACCCGAAACGTGCGCAGGGCATCGAGCAGTTTCACCCCCATGGCATCCAACTCGCGCTTGCTCACGTCCGTCTGCCGAAGCGGCACAGGGGTCAGGAGATCAGTGGGCGGCAGCTCGTCGCTGTCTGCATCCGGCACGTCCCCGGCTTCGCCGATCTCGGCGACCATATCGCCAGCGCGGTCATCGGGGCCCGGCACTCTGCCCGTGCGCCTCCGTCGAGCAGGGGCTTCGGCCGCCGGAGCAGCTCCCGCGAGATCGACGGCCGGCATCTCACCCGCTGACGGTGCGAGAGTGTCCGCCAGCGCCATGGGACGGCGGCCATTGGCCGAGGTGGGCGGTGTGGACGCGTGAGGTCCCGCCAAAGGGGAATGCCCCACGACCAACCGCAGTGGATTCCACGCGAGCGTCGCGGCCATGAGCGCACTGACGGCGAGAACCAGGACGATCCATGCGCCAACGGAGCCAAAACCGCGCGCCAGGTAGTAGGCGGCAAAACTTCCCCAAAGCCCCGCGGGCTCGACGTCCGGGCGCGCGCCAAACGCCAACGCAATGCCGACGGGCAGCACGACCACCACGCCAATGAGGAAAATCAGCCACGAGCGGTCAGCCGCTTGCCGCAGCCGGCCAAATAGACGCAGCGCGTGAACGGCCGGGATGAACGGGAGCAAGACCGCGGTCGGAAGCCCGAATAGCGTGAGCATGCCCGCGCGGAGGCACGCGCCCACGGGACCAAAGAATCCGCCGGCGGACCAGCACCGGCCGCCGATCGACCGACCAGCGCCGTGCAGCGCTAACGCGCCCGCCAGAAACACTGCGAACAGCATCAGCGCCGTTCCGTACAGCTCGCGTCTTACGTGCGGCGCGAGCCGAGACGAAACCTCCGGCGCCTCGGTCACCTTACCGACCATGTCTCACCACTCTCGCTCAGGACCCAGCTTCGTAATTTGGCGATCGTGGTAGATGGGCACCACCGGGCACGAATCCACGGCTGCGCAGGTCATCAGGTCGCGGCCGTATCCTGCCTCTTCGAGTGCGCGCCCGTGCTCCGAATCCGTGAACAGCAGCGCAATGTTTTCGGCGTATCGGCGCTCGACCACTGCGGAGGCCCGGGCGGCGTCGTTGAACTCCACTCCTGGTAAGTCGCGTGCGAGACCGCGCACGTACCTGCCTGCGCACGCCGCGTCCTCGAGCGAAAAGTGCTTCTCCCGCCCCGCGCACAGCAGCGTCACGCCGGTGCCACCGCGCAGCGCGGAACGCAGCATGGCGAGTACCGCGGAATAGTTCACGTACGACGCCACAACGACATCCCGCGCGCCTTGCGCGCCGGCAATGGCGGCGGTCCCGTTCGTGGTCGTGAGAACGACGGTCTTGCCATCGACGGCTTCGCGGGTGAATTCGTCCGGGGAGTTTCCCAGGTCGAAGCCCGGAATGGGACGCATTCGCCGCTCTCCGGCCAGAATCACTGCTTCTTTGGCAAACGTCTTCGCGCGCGTGATGGCCTCCTCCGACTCCTCGCACGGAATCACGGCTCGCGCTCCGTTGGCCAGTGCAACGGCAATGCTCGTGGACGCTCGCAGGACGTCGATGACTCCCACGACACGCCCCAGAATGTCGCCCTGTGCGGCCTCGCCAATGCCGAAAAGGACGTCGGCGCGCGCCACCTACGCGGCGACCGCTGTTGGCGCAGTGTCCCCGGGCGGCTCCCGCAAGAGGTGCGACTCCCGCTCGAGAAACTTGGTGTCAATATCGCCCGCGATGAACCTCGGGTTGACCATGACTCGACCCAGGAAGGGGATCGTTGTGGTCACGCCTTCGATGATGAAACTCTCCAGTGCAATGAGCATGCGCAGGCGAGCCTCTTCTCGATCGCGCCCCTCGCAGATCAGCTTCGCCAGTAGCGAGTCGTAATACGAAGGCACCGTGTACCCGGCGTACACGTGCGTGTCGAGACGGACCCCAGGGCCACCCGGCGGGTGAAACACGGCGATCTTGCCCGGCGAAGGTTGAAAGTTTCGGGCCGGGTCCTCCGCGTTCACGCGGCATTCGATGACATGGCCGCGCAGCGGCGGCAGAGTGCGCACCGAGATCGGGTCTCCCGCCGCTATCTGTATCTGCTCCTTCACGAGGTCGATGCCGGTGAGCATCTCGGTGACTGGATGCTCCACCTGGATGCGGGTGTTCATTTCCATGAAGTAAAAGGACTCGTCCACATCCAGCAGCATCTCGATCGTCCCGGCGCCCACGTATCCGATTGCTGCGGCTCCCTGCACGGCCGCGTTTCCCATTCGTTCCCGCAGTGCCGGCGTCACGGCCGGGCTGGGTGCCTCTTCCACCAGTTTCTGATGCCGCCGCTGCACGGAGCAATCCCGCTCGCCGAGGTGCATCACCCGGCCGTGCGTGTCGCCAAGGATCTGAAACTCGATGTGGCGCGTCCGAGCGAGGTACTTCTCCACGTAGACATCGCCGTTCCCGAACGCCGACAGAGCCTCGGATCGCGCCAATTGAAACGAGCGGCCAAAGTCGTCGGGGTCGCGCGCGACTCGCATTCCCTTTCCGCCGCCGCCGGCAGCGGCCTTGATCAATACCGGGAATCCGATCGCACGAGCGAATGACAGCGCAGCGTCGGCGTCGTCTACCGGCCCTGGCGTCCCGGGAACGATGGGCACGCCCGCGGCAGCCATCGTGTTTCGCGCGGCCGCCTTGTCGCCCATGAGGCGGATCTGGTCAGCCGTGGGCCCTATGAAGGTGACATTCGACGCGGCGCACGTTTCGGCGAACTCCGCGTTTTCGGCGAGGAACCCGTACCCCGGGTGAATCGCATCGGCCCCCGTGATCTCGGCGGCGGCGATGAGGCGGGGGATGTTGAGGTACGAGTCTCTAGCCGGCGCAGGGCCGATACAAACGTCGTCGTCGGCGAATCGGACGTGCAGCGAGTCCCGGTCCGCCTCCGAGTATACCGCCACCGTCTGAAGCCCCAGTTCCCGGCACGCACGAATGATCCGCAGCGCGATCTCGCCGCGGTTGGCGATCAAGACTTTCTTGAACACGCGTCGTAATTAAGCGCGCGCGGGGACCCTACGCATTGGCGTCGGCCTGAAAGGCATCCCAGGTGGTGTCACTCGAGGCGGCCACGCCTTGAACCCGAAGGGCGAACTCGCTCGGGTTGGACGAATAGAACAGGGCGTTTTCGTACGAGATGACCCCTTTGCTATACCACGACATCAGAGACTGGTCGAAGCTCTGCATACCGTACTGTACGGTCCCTTCCTTGATCAGGTCGGGGATATTGAGCGACTTGGTCATGTCGCGAATGTTGTCCCGCACGGACGCAGTGTTGATCAGGACTTCGCACGCCGGGACGCGCCCCGGCCTGTCCTTCCGTGGCACCAGGCGAAGCGATACGACGGCCGCAAGCGCGCTCGAGAGAGAGAACCGCACTTCGGCGGCCTGATGCGGCGGATAGAACGAGAGCACCCGGGCGATAGTCTGGGTCGCGTCAGTGGTGTGGAGTGTCGAGAATACGAGGTGTCCCGTGTCGGCCGCCTTGAGCGCCGTATCCAGCGTGTCCAGATCGCGGATCTCGCCCAGAAGGATGACATCCGGATCCTGGCGCAGCACGCGACGCAGCGCCTGGGCAAAGCTACCGGTGTCGGTACCCACCTCGCGCTGATTGATGTGGCAGTTGATGTCGCGGTGCAAGAACTCGATGGGGTCTTCGATCGTGATGACGTTGGCGTGGCGCTTCTCGTTGATGTACTGAATCATTGCGGCCAACGCGGTCGATTTGCCCGAGCCCGTGATTCCAGTCACGAGAACGAGGCCCCGAGGCCTGAGCGCGATGTCCTCGACGACCTTGGGCAGGTTCAATTCGTCGATCGTGCTCGTCTGATAGGGAATCGACCGCAGGGCGTAGGCGATGGTGCCGCGCTGTTGGTAGACGTTTACCCGAAAGCGTCCGATGCCCGGCACGCCGATCGCGAAATCGGCCTCCTTGTTTTCCGCGAACTCTTTCACCTGGCGCGGCGACATCACCTGTTCGGCTAGCGACTTCAGGTCTTCCGGGCGCATGGCTGCGTGGACGAGCGGCATCAGCTCGCCTTGCGTGCGGAAAGTCGGCGGTCGGCCTACCTTCAGGTGCAGGTCCGAGGCGCCTTGCCGAACCATTTCCTGCAGGATCGCCTTGAAGTTGAACATGGGCCCGTGACTGCTGGCCCCAGCGACCGCTGGGCATACCCGGCGGCGGTGCAGGCAAGATGGCTCGGGCGGCCGGCTGGTGAGCGGCGGCCGACGGAGCACTCGGGGCAATTGATGCTGCACTAGCCATGATGTACGCTCATCCGCTCGGGTCGATACGAAACAGCACTTGGCCATACTCGACAGGGTGCGCGTCCTGCACGAGCACTTCCCGCACGACCCCGGCGAACTCCGACTCGATCTCGTTCATGATCTTCATCGCCTCGATGATGCAAACGATCTGTCCTTTCGCGATCCGCGACCCCTCAGCCACGTAGGGCCGTGCACCCGGCTCAGCCGCCGCATAGAACGTCCCGACCATTGGCGACTTCACCTCCAGCATTCTCGCCTTCGCCGCGTCCGCCCTGCCCTTCGGCGCCGGACGCGTTACCAGTCGTCCCCCCGTTCCCGCTGCCACCAGCCCCCCCGCCCGCGCCCTCCGCGGGAGCTACCACCCCGTCGACCGGAGTCATCCGAGCCGGCGCGGGTGAGAGCAGCGCTGGCATCGACATTGGTGCGGCAACCTGTACCGTTCCTCGCTGTGACGGCGACTTGGAGATGCGAATCTTCATCCCCTTGTCGGTCGATATCTCGATGGAGTCGATCGTGGACCCGTCGATGATGTCGATCAGTTTTTTCACGTAGCGGAGATCGATCATAAGATGGCGTGAAGCCTCCCCGCGTCACGCGGGTCAGCCCACTTCAAGAAGTTCCCGAGTGAAGTGAGTCAAAAGGTCCGATCCGTCGGCGCCCAGGTGAACGTCGTCCTCGATCCGCACGCCTCCCCACCCTGGCCGGTAGATGCCCGGCTCGATCGTCACGACCGCGCCCGCCGCCAGGACGCCCTCGGCGGTCCGCGACAGCCGCGGAGCCTCGTGGACCTCGAGTCCGATGCCGTGGCCCAGACTGTGCCCGAAAGCCTCCCCGTATCCGCGGCGCTCAATGTACTCACGCGCGAGAGCGTCGGCATCTTTGCCGCGCATTCCCGCCCTTACCCGCGCAGCCGTTGACTCGTTGGCTTCTCGAACGACGCCGTATATCTCGCGCTGCTCGTCATCGGCCCGTCCGATTACCACGGTGCGCGTGATGTCGGCGCAATAGCCGGCCGCCGAGGCGCCAAAGTCGAGGAGCAAGAGGTCTCCAGAGCTGTATGGTCCGCGCCGAGGTGCCGGCGTGCGGCAGCGCAGACCGCTCGCCGGACGCGACAATGGAAGGAAATGGGTACTCTTCGGAGCCCTCCTCGCGCAGCGAGGCCTTCTAGCGCTGCCGCTACCTGGAGCTCGGTCATGCCGACGTGGATCTGCGGGAGCGTTCGCGCCAACGCTCGCGTCGCAATGCCGGTCGCTTCGGAGATTCGCGCCACCTCATCGGGATCCTTTCGCTCGCGCAGATTCTCCACGAGGTCCAGCGTGGGACGCCATTGCCAACGCTTGCCGGCGTCCAGTAGTCGCTCGAAGTCACGGTGAACGAGGTGATGCGACTCGAAGCCGGCGATCTCCACGCCCGCGAGAAATGGGAGCCGCTGCCACAGCCGGGCCCACAGATTCTGCTGCTCGATCTCTACATCGGCGATGTCGCCCACTTCCGCGCTAGCCTGCGTCTTGTATCTGAAGTCCGTGATGAAGAGCAAGTCGCCGCGCGCGCTGACGAACACGAGCGCGCTGGATCCGGTGAATCCGGTCAGATAGCGAATGTTCGGCGCATTGGTGAGCAGCAGGCCGTCCAGCTTGAGCGGAAGCAGCGCCTCGATGAGCGCCGCTATACGCTGTGGGCGCCGATCAGCCACGAAGTGACGCCACTAGGCCACGCAGCGCCAACTCGTATCCAATGGCGCCAAATCCGACGACAACGGCCCGCGCGCCCGGCGCCAGCGCGGAGTACCTGCGCTCTGGCTCGCGCGCGTAGATGTTGGTCATGTGGATCTCGACGTAGGGCACCGCAACGGATGCGAATGCGTCGCGTATCGCCAGACTGGTGTGGCTGTATGCCCCGGCGTTGATGAGCGCTCCGGCGTGAGTGCCGCGCAACGCGTGTATCGCATCAATGAGCGCACCTTCCCCATTGTGCTGCGCGCAGTCGATGGTCGCCCCGAGCTCGCGCGCGACATCTGCCAAGCCGCCGTTCGATGTCCGCGAGCGTCGCAGTACCGTAGATCGCAGGTTCCCGAGTGCCGAGGAGGTTGAGGTTGGGCCCGTTGAGAACCGCGATCCTCACTTCTTCTTCAGCCCGGCCAACCAATCCGTGAATTGCTCCGTCTCGAACGCGAGCGAGTCGTTGGCCGCTGCCCCAGTGGCATCCGATGCCGCGTCCGCACCTTCGATCGACCTTTCGCGTGACGCCTGCGAATGACCGAACTCGGACGACACGTCTCCGAAGAACTGGTCGAACGAGAATTTTCCGGATGTCGCGGGTGGCGTGGCTCTCACCACGCCCGGCATCCTCGTCCCCGAAAGATGCTGTCGAGCGAAAGCTCGTCGCTCGCGGGGCGCACGCCTGAATGGGCTTTCTGGAGGGTCATCGCGTTATCGAGCGCCGCGACACCGGCCGTCGCGCGCGACGACGCCGGACCACCGAACGCGCTCAGACAGAGCCGTCGCGGCAGCTTCGTCCGTTGACGGTACGGGTTCCATTGGGAACAGAACATTGACGGACCCTGTTTGCATCAGCCCACGCCGCGATACGTTCCTACCTTCGGCGCCGGGGCCGCAGGCTCGGGATGCACTGTCTCGAACGGCCCGTGTCGAACGATGAGGTGTCGTGGAACTCACTAGATCCGGCAAACGTGAATTCGGATGCCTGTTCGTGCACGAACTCAGGCGACCCGGAATGAGCGGCATCGAATGAACCTGCGCCGAACGCGTCTTCCGCCATTACGTCGTCCGCGATGTGCTCCGGCGAAGGCTGCACTGCGGGCATGCGGGTCGCCCGAGTCGCCCAAGTCGCCCAAGTCGCCCGAGTCGGCCGCGTCGCCCCAGTGGTCCGAGTCGCCCGAGTTGCCCGAGTCGCCCGAGTCGCCCGATTCGGTGGATCCGCCTGAGGTGACTCTTCGCGCTAAGAGATGGGCGAAGAACGCTCGGATCGATACATTGCCCGGATCGAAGCTCTGGTGATCGCGGTGTGGTCTCGCCCGGCGTCGTCTTGCGCGGAGTCGCTCGACTCCGCGCTGGACGACCCCGAGCTGGAAGGTTCGGAGTTGAGGGTCCGAGTTGGAGGGTCGAGACGTCGGCATTGGATCTGATTGGGCTATCTCGGCTTCGAGCTGTTTGATCCGGTCGATTAGCGTCGCGTCGTTTGGGCTTTTCCTGAGTAGTCGCTGATAGACATCCAATGCTTCCTGCCGGAAACCCTGCTGCGACGTACAACTCCGCCATCGTCTCCGTGACAAATGCGGACGGCGTGAGATCGTCCGGATCTTCCACCGATGCTTCCGCCGAGCCGACCGTAGACTCGTCAGCCGCCGCAGCGTGCGACGGCGAGACAAATTCCATAGGCTCGAGTCCGCTTACGGTTTCCTGGTGCGATTCGAACGCAGCATCCACGGATTGGTCGTCCGGAATGACATCGGCCCCAAATCTTGGATTCGGCTGCGAACGGCGTGGCCTCAACCGGGCCGGCTGGTCCCCGTGGCCGTGCGTCGCGCCTTGCTCCGCGGGCGGTGCGGTCGCTGCCGGGCGCCGGCATCCGCACCATACACCTCCGCTGACCGGCGGCTCCACTTGCGAATCCGACTGCGTCGACTCCGCCTCGGAGGCCTGGCTCAGCAGGCTGTTCAGCGTGCGCCTCTTGTGCCGGCACTGCGTTCGGCTCAGACGCGACGGGTGCCTCCGGCTGGCGTAGCTCGATGGAGATGCGCGGAAGCTCGAGCGTTTGCTCCGGGTTGATGCGGCCCCAGCCGGATGCGTCGTCCGTCGCATGCACACTTCCGGCGTGCTGCATGCCGTAGGTAGCCTCGTGGGTCGGCGGCGGCGGTGGCGGCAGTCGTCACGACACCTAGGGATGCAATGAGGCTGACGATCTCTGGATTGCGCGGATCGGCGTCGAGCACGCGCTGGTACCATGCGCGTGCCAACGAAATGTCGCCGCGACCGCGGGCGATGTCGCCCAGGTGCCTAAGCGCAATCAGGTTTTCGGGGTCGAGTCCGAGGGCGGACTCGAACACGGTGCGCGCCTCTTCGGACTCACCGGCCTCGAATAGCGCCTGTCCGAAAACGATGTGCCCGCTTATGTGGGCGGGCTGCTGCGGAAGGTACGTGCGGCAGATCGCAATTGCCTGCTGCAGATCGCCGGCCTTCCGGTACTCGTTCGCGAGCGGCGCGAAATAGCGGCGCGGGTTCTCGTTGAACTTGCGCTCGAGTTCCTCTATCCGGGCGGAGCTGACCATCGAGAGCCCTCGCGTACACCACCCACCAGCCAGGCGGGGCGGCGCAAAAGAATGGTGAAATTACATCGTACCGACGAGCGAAGTCAATCAAAAGTGACACCAGAAGTGCCGCAGTGTCTTGACCTTAGCCGTTCGGCCCGGTCACATTCCTCGACTGCTTTCCACACTGTGCAAAGGAGTGTTGTCGGTTGTTGCGATCGATGCGTAGCGCCGCCAAGTACATCTGGGTCGTTCTGTTCGTTCTGTTCGTCGGCGGCTTCCTCTTTTATGAAAGTTCGGGGCTGTTTGGCCGTGGACCTAACACATCGTCCACGGTTGTCGCGACCGTGAACGGTCGAGATATCCCGCTTGACCGTGTGGCTCGAAGCCGTGCGCCGGCGCGAGCAGGAAGCCTCGCAGCGGCTCGGCCGCCAGCTAACGCTGGACGAGGAAGAACAGCTCAAACAGGACGTCTTCAACCAGCTCGTGAGCGAGATCTTGCTCGAGCAGGAATACGCTCGCCGAAACATCCATGTCTCGGATGCGGAGGTTGTAGACGCAGCACGCACCAGCCCCCCACCAGAATTTCTGCAGGCTCCCGAGCTGCAGACGGACGGGCATTTCGATGAGGCGAAATACCAACGGTTCCTCAGCAGCCCGATGGCGCGGGCGCAGGGTGTGCTCTCGGGCCTTGAGGCGCTTTATCGCTCGGAAATCCCGCGCGAGAAGTTGTTCGAGCAGGTAGCCTCGGATGTCTACCTGACTGACGACCAGCTGTGGAATATCTGGCGTGACACGCACGACAGCGCCCAGATATCCTGGGTCGGATTCCGTCCAGACATGGTTCCAGACTCTTCAGTGCCTGTGAGCGATGCTGAGATGCGGCAGTACTACGACACGCATCACGATGCACTAGCCCGCAAAGGAACGGCAGTGCTCTCGCTGCTCACGATTCCCAGAACAATCACCGCCGCGGACAGCGCCGCCGTGCGCAAGCACATACTCGAGTTGCGTGATCAGATCACTCACGGCGCCTCATTCGCGGACGTGGCCAAACGAGAGTCAGCGGATTCCGCGTCCGCAGTGAACGGCGGTTCGCTCGGCTGGGGCAAACGCGGGCGCCTTGTTCCGGCATTCGAGCAGGCGGCCTGGGCGCTCAAGCCGGGGCAAATGTCGGATCCCGTGCTCACGCCATACGGCTATCACCTCATTCGGCTCGACGACCGCAAGGGGGACTCAGCCCTTGTGAGCCACATTCTCTTGCGCATTCAGCAGTCGGATTCGACAGCCGCGCGCACGAACGCTCGCGCTGATTCCCTGGAAAAGCTTGCGGCTCAGACCGACAAGCCAGGGGCGTTCGATCAGGCCGCCAAGGCGCTCGGACTCACGCCGACGCGAGTTCACGTGACCGAGGGTTCGCCCGTGTCGGCGAATGGCAGACAGGTACCGAGCGTCGGCGTATGGGCCTTCAGTGGCGCGCCCGTTGGCGGTACGAGCGACCTCGTTGACTCTTACGACGGATACTATCTCGCGCGACTTGATTCATTGACGCCGGGCGGTTTGCCACCGTACGAGAGCGTAAAGCCCGCGATACGTAAGATCCTGGCCGCGCAAAAAGCGCTCGGCATGCTCGAGCCACGGGCGCAGTCCTTTGCGCAGCTGGCGGCGCGCACATCGTTGCAGCGGGCCGCCGATTCGCTGCACCTCAAAGTGATGCGGTCCCCGGCCTTTACGCCCACCAGCCTCGTTCCCGATGTCGGCCAGCTCAATCAGGCCGTCGGAGCCGCGTTCACGCTACCCGTCGGGGCCATCAGTGCGCCGATCAAGACACAGGACGGTGTCTTCGTAATTCGGGTGGACCGCCGTGTCCCCGCCGATCGCGCCGCGTGGGAGAAGCAAAAGAACGACCAGCGTCAGACCCTCCTCCGCACGCTCCGCCAGCAGAGAGTGCAGAGCTACCTCGAGGACCTTCGGCAGTCGGCGAAGATCACCGACAACCGCGCCGCAGTGGAAGCGGCCAGCCGCCGATCCGCGACCACGTAGTCCGCAGCGCGGCGTAGGCTAGAACAACGATCTGGCTATCAGATAGGCGATGAGGACGCCCACTAGGCTCAACAACGACACATCGAGCGCGATCGGGCCGAGCGCCAGCTTCATGATGACAAGGTCGAGCTGCAGTGGCCCGACCGAAGGCGTGACGCCGGTGGTGAGGAATTCCTTGACCGCTCCGGCGGGCAGAAAACGCCGCGAGAACTGGGTAAGGAAGCCGCCTACGATAAATCCGCAGGCTAGCACAATCGCGTGAAACACTGGACGGTGGCGCGCGGTTTGGCGGGGAGGTGGCATCATGACCGCCGCTCCGTGACGTACGCTATGGCATCAATCAGCCCGGTCCGCGCAGCCGTCTCCGGTATGTCCGCGAGCGCCTCTTCCGCCGCCTGCGCGAACCGCTCGCCGCGGTGCCGCGCGTAATCCAGACCGCCGTTTTCGCTGACCAAGCCAATCACCTCGCGAATATCCGCCTCGCTGGGCACGTCGCTGGCAAATAGCGCTTCGACCCGGCGGCGCCCCTGTCCATCCATTTCTCGCATTGCGGCGATCAGTGGCAACGTCATCTTGCGTTCGTGCAAGTCGAGACCCATGGGTTTCCCGGTCACCTCCTGTGCCTCCGTGTAGTCGAGGAGGTCGTCCACTATCTGGAACGCCATGCCAAGTCGCTGACCATAGCGCGACAATGCATCGGCATACTGACCCGCGCCACATAGCGCGCCCACGGCACACGCGGCGCGAAACAGCGATGCCGTTTTGGCCGCAATCAGCGCCTCGTAGTCCTCCTCGGTGAACTGCAGCGGATCGCCTTTCGTCAGTTGGCGTAGTTCGCCTTGCGTCATCTCGACCGACGCGTCTGTGAGCACGCGCAAGGCGTCCAGATCGCCAAGCGTCGCAAGCTCCCGCAGGGCACGTAGATACAGGAAATCGCCAGCAATCACCGAGGTCTGCGAATTGAACAGCGCATTGATCGTCGGGAGGCCGCGTCGCAGGGAGGAGTGATCCACCGCATCATCGTGGACGAGTGTCGCGACGTGCATCAGCTCGAGCACTGCGGCCAAAGTGGTGATTCGCGGCGCCGGCCGGCCGTCCGTCGCGCTGGCGAGAAGCGCGATTGTCGGTCGGAACAACTTGCCCTTCATTGCCATGAGATGTCGGGTCACTTGCGCGATGAGCGGAGAGTCGTCGTAGACGATTCGCCGGATCTCGCGCGCGACGCCGTCCAACTCGTCCCGAACAGGTGCTTGGATATCAGCGAGCCGAGGAGCCACACGAGTCGATGGGGCGGGCGTCGCCGAACGCGCGGTCACGGCAGGCCTTTGCTCACGTCGCCTCGCTCGATGCCGGCGAGCCGCTTGGCGACGTCGCGGAATTCAACGTCGATCGCAAACACGCGCTGATAATACTGCACTGCTGCGGTCGTTTGGTGCAGAGCTTCCGCCGCGTAGCCCAACAGGTACAGCACGCCCACTAGCTGTTCGTCACCAGCACCGGGCTCGCTCAGCGCGCGCCCGAGTATCGTGGATGCGACTTGCACCTGCTTCTTTTCGAGAAAGCACTGACCTAGTGCCTCGTACGTTCGTACGCGGCGGCCCGCGCCGAGCAGCGCCTTTTGAAACTCGGCGATCGCTTCGTCGAGCAATCCCATCTCTTTGTAGGCCACACCAAGATCATAGTGACTATCCGAGTCCTCAGCCTCCACGTTCTGGGCCACGCCCTGCTTGAAGCGCTTTAGCATGTCGGCGAAATCGGCCGCTTCGTCGCCGCTGGGCTCTTGCTCGTCCACGACCATGCGTGTGGACTTCGGCTCCTCCTCCTGACGTAGCCAGTCACCGAGGTTCACGTAGTCCGAGTCCGCCATTGGCCGGGGTCGCGTGGTCTCAGTGCGGGCACGAGGCATCTCCGGCTCCGCCTCGCGGGAGGCTCGGCGCTCGACGGTGTACCGCCGCGCCGGCCCTTTCGCCAGCTGGGGCTCCGCGGAGCCCGCGGCCTCGGCGGAGGCAATCTCTCCGGGACCGCCAAATGCGCTCAACGCAGCCCGAGCGCGAAGGTCGTCAGGCGCTAGCTCAATGACCCGTTGGTACACGGCCCGAGCCTTCTCGGGTTGGCCGGCGCGGAACAGGGCGTCGGCCAGCTCCAGGTAGGCTTGGGGAAGCCGAACCGTGTCGGCCGTCCGGAACGCGTACTCGACTCGCTTTTGATGGTGGCGGACGGAGTTCGGGTCGACGCGAATCAGTTCTTCCGCGACGGAGCGTGCGCCATCCAGGTCATGCGTCCGCTCGAGACCAACCATGACCGCCTCCAACTCACGCAGCCCGGCCTCGCGCTTGCCGTCCCCGAGCAATGCCTCCGCGAGCTGCCGGCGGGCGCTCCAATCGGCAGGATCAGGCCCGGCCTGTTCCTGAGCGGCCAAACCTTCAGCTCCTTTGACCAGTTGCAGATCATTCGGAATTGTCTCGGATTTTCGGCGACGCGGGCACGTCGAGTAGCGCACCCTTCGACGCGCCGCTCGGGCGCCTCGCGGGCCCTTCGCTCTCCGGGATGATGAGTTCCATGTCACCGGTCAACGACGATGGGCGTGGCACGGGCACGAGCGGCTCGAGCGCTTCGTCCAGACTTGGAAGGGCGCCAGGCAAGGCGAGATCGTGCGCGGGCGGCTCGATTGCTTCGACGCTCAAAGGCGTGGGGAGCGATAGCGCCCCGAACTCTACGCCGCTCAACGGCGGCTCGAGGTCGGGCAGCAAGTGTGGAAGTGCACGCGCCGGCGTGTCGGCGTCGAGAGAGGACGGCTCGAACCCCGTGAGTGCTGGCGTCGTAGCAGCGACGTCCGCATCGAACTGTTCGCGCATCATGAGTCCGGCCACGGGCTGCTCCCGGACCGTAGCCGTACCTCGGGCGGCAGCTACCGCCGCGGTCTCCAGAGTCGGCGCCTCCGGCGCTGGATCCAAGTCTTCGCGCCCGCGCTCGACATTCTGAGTCGCGGTGGGACGCACCCTCCGACTCGCGTCCCTGCTCTCGCTCGGCTTCGCGCTCATGATCGCGCTGGGCTTGGCCCGCAGTACCGCTGGGTGTATCGAACGTCGCGTCGGGGGCCGGAGTGGGAGGCGGCGGCTCGATCACCGGTATGGCGAGCGTGGGCGAGAGCGCTGGAGTAAAGGTCGGCGTCGGTGTTCGGGCACTGGCCGCAGTGCTCGCGCCCTGACCCGGGCCAGATCTGCGAGGCGGAGCAGGTGCGCCATCACCCAGGTCCAGGAACACCAAGTCGCTCGACTTCTTCTGCCGAGGCCCCCGCCCCGTTTGTGGCTCAGCATTCGCGTCGATGGCCTTCATGCGATCTACCGTTGCACGCATATCGGCGCCACGACCTTCAACCTCGAACTTGTCGTATAGGTGTTGTAGCTGATCAATCGCCTCGGCCGTGCGTCCTTTCTTGGACAGTTGGTCCGCGAGCATCAGGCGGATGTCGTCCTGGTCCGGACACAGATCGGCGAACTCCTTCAGGGCCCGAAAAGCCTCATCGAGCTGCTCTGCCTTTTGCATGCGATCAGCGTACTCGAGAAAGTTCTGCTTCGCATCGCTGATGAAGCCCTTCTTGGCGCTGATCTTCCCTAGCTTGTAGTAGATCGAGTTCCGCCCGGGAGACTGCCGAAGAATCTTGTTGCAGAGCGCGATCGCGTTGTTGAAGAAGCCGCTCTCTGCGTACAGATCAACGGCCTTCTCGTAGTACGCCATCGCATCGCTAGGCCTGCCCTCCCGCATGAGCAGGTCGCCCACGCGATTGTACAACGCTACATCGGCCTCGTCGTCGCCGGGGCTCTCGTCGAGGATCTGGATGTAGAGTTGGAGCGCCTTGTCGAACTGCTTCTTCTGTTCGAACTCGGCGGCCTTTTTCTTCAGCTTGGCGGCGTTGAACGACATCTGGGGTTTAGACGGGTTAACCTATCCCTAAGTCAAATTGGTAACAAGCTTTGCCCCGCACCCACGTAGCCCGGCAGCGGCGGTCGCCATACCAATAGGGAATCTCGCGCACATCGTCCACTTCGAATACTGCCAGGTCAGCGGAGAAACCCGGAGCTACTTGCCCGACGGAGGCCACCAACCCGAGCGCAGCGGCACCGTTCACGGTCGCCGCCATGATCGCCTCGGCAACGCTCATGTGCAGCTGGCTCACGGCAAGTGTCAAGATGAGCGGCAGGTTGGGTGTAGGCGATGTCCCCGGATTGAAATCAGTCGCGAGCGCAACCGCAGCTCCCGCTTCCAGTAGCTCACGAGCGGGCGCCTGCGTGCTCTTCCCCAGAAAGAGCATTGTTCCGGGAAGCAGCGTCGCCACCGTTTGAGCGTGGGCTAGCGCATCGATACCCCTCGCGGAGATCGCGCCCAGGTGGTCGGCCGAGGTCGCGCCTAACTCAGCCGCGAGCTCCGCGCCGCCAGACGCGCGCAGCTCGTCGGCGTGCAACTTGATCCCCAGTCCGGCATCACGTGCGGCTGAAAGCACTTTGCGAGCTTCCTCGACCGTGAACACGCCGGGTTCGCAAAACGCGTCCGCGAAGCTTGCAAGACCCTCGGCCACCACTCGTGGCAGCATGTCATCGACAAGGAGCCGAATGTACGACGCTCGTGCCGACGGCGTACTGCGGCATTCCAGAGGGATTTCGTGCGCGCCGAGCCAGGTTGGGACAAGCCGGAGCGGCAGCGTAGCCGCCAGCCGCCGTATCACGCGCAACGTCTTGAGCTCGTCTTCCACGGTGAGGCCGTAGCCGGACTTGATCTCGACCGTTGTCGCTCCGAAGGACGCGAGTCGTGCGAGGCGCGACACGGCCAGCGCGTAAAGCTCGTCCTCGGAGCGCTCACGCAGGTCGCGAACCGAGGCGTGGATGCCGCCGCCACCCGCGGCAACTGCCATGTAGTCCGCACCAGCCGCCCGGGCCTCCTGCTCCGCGGCGCGAGGGGCGCCAAAAATCGCGTGAGTGTGAGAATCAACAAGCCCGGGGGTGATCACGCCTCGATTGCAGTCTATCCGCTCTGCAGCGGCGAAGCCGCGTTCAAGTTCACCCAGAGGCGCGACGGCCGCGATCCGATCGCCGACGACCGCGACGGCCGCGTCGCGCACCACGCCGATGTCTCGCATCTCGCCGCCGCGCCGTGCGCGTGCCGGCCCCGCGCAGGTTACAACCTGTGACGCATTGAAGAACAGAAGCGGCGTCACGCCATCACGTCTCGAACGCGGGATAGGCGCACCGGCGCCTCGGCTTCGCCACGACATGCGTAGAAGCATGCGTTACACGCGATGGGCTCGTACCGGCGAAAGGCTCGCCAGTGACCATCCGTCGGGAAGTCGGGGCAGCGCTTCACGTGGCCGGTGGGCGTCACATGGATGGTACGAATCCCCGAGCGGCAGGGCGCGGTCAGTTCCCCACGAACGTATCGTGGCACGTGCGCGAGATAGTAGTCCGAGCTCGTGATGACGCCACGACGGCGTCGCTTGTACGCGAGCAAGGCGGCGATTGCGCTGTCCAGCTCTGCCGCGCGCTCAGCGTGGAGGACGTAGGCGGAATTGCCGTTCTTGAGCGCGGTGTACGTGCTGAAGTTCACGCCCACGCCGAGCTCGGCCGCGCGATGCACTATGGGCAGCAGCTGATCGAGATTGTCGTCGCGGATCACGGTGTTGAACCGGATGCTGTCGATCCCGCGAGCGCGCATGGCGACAACATTCGACAGGATCCGGTCGGTCAGCCCCGGGATGCCGCGCGCGGCGTCGTGTCGTCCGTCAAGATAGTCGAGCGAGATGTTGAACTGATTGACGCCTGCCTGCCAAAGCGACCACGCCCGCTCGACCGAAAGAGTTCCGCCATGGGTCAACAGCGCGATGTATTTGAGCCGCACGGCCTGCGCGACCGCGGCCACCAGCGCCTCGAGATCCCGGCGAAGGGTCGGCTCGCCCCCAGTGAACGTGATCATCAGCGGATTGAAGAAGCGCGCCGCCGCCGCGAAGCTCGCTGCCTCTTGGTCGCGTGCACGAGGATCCGTCCGCCAATAGTCACAGAATGCGCAGCGCGCGTTGCAGCGCAACGTGACCTCGAAGTTGACGAGGATCGGCTTACGAACCGCGGTCAGATACGCGTATTTTGCAAGAAACAACAGTACGTGCCTGGGCGCGAAGCGGCCTGACAGCATACGCGCGGGTCAGCGGTACGTGGTCAGGAACTGCGGCGTGGTGCCCGGCCCTCGATCCCGGCTCCGTGGTCGCCGATCCTCATGGGCAAGTCGATCGCCTGCTCAGCCGCAGTAGCGATGGCTGTCTCGTATCCCGCGTCAGCGTGCCGCGCCACACCGATTCCCGGATCGTTTGTGAGCACACGCTGCAATCGCACTCGCATTTCCGGCGAGCCGTCGGCAACGATCACCTGTCCAGCGTGCAGCGAATTGCCGATGCCGACGCCCCCTCCATGATGGAACGACACCCACGATGCGCCGCTCGCGACATTCAGCAGAGCGTTGAGGATGGGCCAGTCCGCGATTGCGTCGCTTCCGTCGCGCATGCCTTCAGTCTCGCGGAACGGCGACGCGACACTGCCAGTGTCCAGGTGGTCGCGCCCGATCACCACAGGCGCCGAAATCTCGCCGCTGGCGACTAGATCGTTCATCGCGACCCCGAATTTTGCGCGTTGCCCTTGGCCAAGCCAGCAGATGCGCGCGGGAAGACCCTGGAATTGCACTCTGTCGCGAGCCAGCGTGAGCCAGCGCGACAGGTGCGCGTCGTCGGGGAATAGCTCGCGGGCTAGGTTGTCGGTTCGGTAGATGTCTTCCGGATCGCCCGACAGCGCGACCCACCTAAATGGTCCCTTTCCCTGGCAGAACAGAGGCCGCACGTACTCCGGTACGAAGCCGGGTATCTCGAACGCGCGTTTCACGCCCGCATCGAAAGCCACGGTTCGCAGGTTGTTGCCGTAGTCAAACGCGATCGCCCCCCTCTGGCGGAGCTGCACCATTGCATTGACGTGGGCCACGGCCGACGCGGTAGAACGCGCTACGTAGTCTGCCGGACTCGTTCGCCGAAGCTCGGCCGCCTGCGCGACTGACAAACCCGCGGGCACGTACCCGTTGAGCATGTCATGCGCGCTCGTCTGATCGGTGAGTACATCGGGTATGATGCCGCGCGCGACCAAAGCCGGAATCACTTCGGCGGTGTTGCCTACCAAGCCGACCGACAAGCCGCGCCCGGCGCGCTGGGCTTCCGACAGCCACGCAAGCGCTTCGTCGAGGTCACGGCTCATCCGATCGCAATAGCCGGTGGCGAGTCGCTTCTCGATTCGCGCCGCGTCAACCTCGACGGCGAGCATGGCGCCGCCGAGCATCGTCGCCGCGAGCGGCTGCGCACCGCCCATGCCGCCGAGCCCGCCGGTCACAACCAGGCGACCGGCGAGCGATCCGCCAAAGTGTCGATCCGCGACTGCCGCGAACGTTTCGTAGGTGCCCTGCAGAATCCCCTGAGAGCCGATGTAGATCCAAGAGCCGGCCGTCATTTGGCCGTACATCGTCAAGCCGAGAGATTCGAGACGGCGGAACTCATCCCAGGTGGCCCAGCGCGGGACAAGATTGCTGTTGGCGATGAGCACGCGAGGCGCGCTCCCGTGCGTACGGAACACGGCAACCGGCTTGCCGCTCTGCACGAGCAGCGTTTCGTCGTCCGCCAGGCGACGCAGCGTCGCGACGATTGCATTGAATGCTTCCCAACTGCGGGCGGCACGCCCAGTGCCGCCGTACACCACGAGATCGTCGGGCCGCTCCGCGACTTCCGGGTCCAAGTTGTTCATGAGCATCCGCAAGGCGGCCTCTTGCGGCCACCCACGGCACGTCAGCGTCCTCCCTCTAGGCGCAGACACGCGCCGCGCGACAGGCATGCGTTCCACCGCAACGCTCATGTCACCTCCTCGTCCGACCGCTCCGCCGAAAATCGCCCGGCCGCGACGGCGTCCGCGAGACCGGTAATATCGCCTGAGAGAACGCGGTCCACGTCCAACGGAGCCACTATGTCACGAACAGTTGCGTGAGCCCGCCGAACGCCCGCGCCAGGCTTCAGGGGAGCGCGATAGTCGATGCCCTGCGCGGCGCACATTAGCTCTATGGCCAACACGTACTGCACGTTGCGCACGACGCGGCGCAGTTTCCATGCTGCGCCCATTGCCATCGGCACAACGTCTTCCTTGTTGCCGTCTGTCGGAATCGTGTCCACGCTCGCCGGGTGCGCAAGCACCTTGCACTCCGCAGCCAGCGCGGCCGCCGTTATCTGCGCCATCATGAACCCGGAATGCACGCCGGCGTCGCGCGCGAGAAACGGAGGCAGGCCATGATTCAGGTCCGGATGCACCAGTCTGTCCGTCCGTCGTTCCGAGATCGTCGCAAGATTCGTCAAGACAATCGCGAGAACGTCGAGCGCGAGCGCCACGACTTGCCCGTGAAAATTGCCGCCACTCAGCAACACACCGTCGTCGAACACGAGCGGATTGTCGGTAGCCGCATTCAGCTCCCGCGCGATCAGCGATTCGGCGAAGCGAATGGCGTCGAGGACCGGGCCGTGCACCTGCGGCATGCAGCGCAGCGCATAGGCGTCCTGCACGCGCGGATCGCCGTGCCGGTGCGACTCGCGAATCTCACTGTCCGCGAGGAGATCGCGCAGGTAGGCCGCGGAGTCCTCCTGGCCGGCCTGCCCGCGCGCCCTCTGGATGCGGGCATCAAATGCCACCGGTGTTCCCAACAGCGCTTCGAGCGACATCGCACCGGCCACGTGCGCCGCTCGCCACAGGCGGCGAGCATCAACGATGGCGAGGGCGGCAATGGCCGTATGTGCCTGTGTGCCGTTTATCAACGCCAGCCCTTCCTTCGGCTGCAACGTCACCGGTGCCAGACGCGCTTGCTGGAGCAAAACGGACGCCGGCCCGCACCGTTCGCCACGGTCGCCTTGCAGATCACCTTCGCCAATCAGCGCGAGCGCGAGGTGGGCAAGAGGTGCGAGGTCCCCACTGGCGCCCACGCTGCCTTGCTCGGGTATGGATGGGTACAGCCCGGCGTTGAGCATTCCAACGAGAAGATCCACCAACTGCGGGCGCGCGCCCGCAAAGCCGCTAGCCAGAACATTCGCGCGGAGAAGCATCATCGCCCGGACCTCACGCTCCGGTAGCATCGGTCCCACGCCCGCTGCGTGGCTCCGCACGAGATTCACCTGCAGCTCGGCCAACCTGTCATGCGGGATCGCGATATCGGACAGCTTGCCGAAGCCGGTGGTGATCCCGTACACGGGATCGTTGCGCGCGACAATAGCGTCCACGATGTCCCGCGTCACCTGCATTCGCGCTCGCGCGCCCGGTGATGTGCCCACCGGCACTCGTCCCACCGCCACGGCGTGCACGTCCTCGATGGTTAATGATCGACCATCGAGGATGACGGATGCGCGCATGCGAAGAATGTCGGCAGTCGCGCCGGGCGATTCAAGGATCGCCCGGCGCCGCCTACGCGCCGATAACGAAAACCTACGGTTTCGACACGTGCAGGACTTTCGCCGTCGCGCGGCCCGCGAGCTTGTGATGCGCTGCGACGACCGTCGCATTCGGCGCCGAGGCAATGTCGAATGTCGGGTCACTTGCGCTGGGCGTCACGACGGTGAATGGACCCAGGATGCTTTCCTGTCCGCCGACCGCCACAGTCGACACGGAGTAGCAGCGAGTGTCACCGTTGGTCAATCCCGTGATCACGAATACGTCAGATACGGTAGACCCTTCGACTTCGAGATCGCTGAGGTTCCCGGAGCAGGTCGTCGCGCCGCCCGAGACGGTGGCCGAATCGGAATACACCCGATAGTACGAAAACTGCGACGCGTTGGGGCTGGCCAGCGGGGTGTCGGTCCACCGCAGCTCCGCCGCGCCATTGAAGGCGGCCGACGTGATCGTATCCGGCGGCGGAAGCGGCGGCACGGTCGAGACCGCGATTACGACGCCTGGACTGTGGTCGCCGACCCCGTCCTCCCCCCACACCATGTATTGAGGCGACGTGCCAGCGTCATGGAATGTGTTGGAAGTGGTGGCGCCTATCTCGGACCACTCCTGGTCCGACGAATCGCGTGAGAATACGGCGTAGTCGGTGATTCGACTGTCGTTGGCATCTGTCCAGCTCAACAATACGCCGTTTGGTATGTCGGGAGCCCCAGGAAGCAGCATGTAGCTCACGTTCGACGGATCGGTAAGAACCGTGGCTCCCGGCGCCGTGTAGTTGCCCGATGAACACCCCGCCAGCAGGGTCGCGGCACCCACCGCAACGGCTGACAGGACCATTGCCTTCCCCATTAGGACTCCTGAGAGTGTCTGCTACTCTATACGCAGTGCCCACACCAGCACGCTGCGTTCCATAACCTCGCGCCCGACCATGGCTTGGCGCCCTGGCGCCGGCATAGCGTCCTCTCTGAAGGACACATGCCTGTTCCGGTGCACGACGGACGCCCCGGCTTCACTCGTGCCTGCAAGTCGATGGTGGACTCAATAGCTGGGCGCTGTCGCAGAGCCGGCCGGCGTCTCGTAGGTCTGCTTGTCGTAGTTGAACTTCAGGGCCGGCTCCGCCTTGAGCGAGATCAAGAAAGTGAAGGCAAAGCTTCCTGTCGGGGCCTGCGTAAAGGAGAAAATGGCACGCCAATCGTGCAGGTCGCGCTGCAGCGTCACGACGTGGCTGGCGAAGTTGTGCGCTCGAAAATCGTACGTCGTCTGCCACTGCGCAGCCCACTTTGGCGTGATGTTGAAGCTGGTCGATGCCTGCAGCGTAGTCTGCGAAGGCACTATTACGTAAGGCGCGGCGTACGTCGTCGCGTTCAAGATGTTCGGGTTGGTCGGCGCCGTTTTCTGCTGCGCAATGCATAGCGCATAGGCCGCTGGATTTACCGGCAGGTACACGGAGCACAATTGGGTCGGGTTGTACTGGATGACGTTCGCCAGATTGCCCACGGGAGGCCGCGTGCGTGAGGCGTTAAACGTGAACGACGCCTGCCATCCCTGGCCTGCATTGGCAATTGGCGCGTATTGGGCCAGCGCGGCCCCGGTGCCCGCCACGCGCTGCGCCGCGAGCTGTTCGTCCAGAAATTGGTCGCGCCCCTTTGCCGTATCGCTGGGGGGCCTGGGACGCACGAGCCCCAGCACCTCTCCGATCCCCGTGAAGGGATTCGTGTTGTGGTTGACCGAGAAGGTCGCGCTCATTTGCTGCCAGTAGGGCTTGAATACCGCGGTATCGCTCAGCGGATCACCTTGGAACAGCGAAAACGACTCGCGAAAGTCGAACCCCGGCAGGAGGTCCGACCGCACGCTGTAGCCCCACGTACCGGTAGTGAACCCGCTGAGTGGGCGGTGTGTGAACTGGGCGCGCTCGAGATCGTAAGCCAGCGGGTCGAAATTGAGCGAAAGGATCTTCAGCTTCGCCGCGCCGGGCGCATCCGGATCGACCCCCGGCGCGGGCTTGAGCTTCGCCTCGAGCACCTGCGTCAGCGACAGCGACACCTGCTCCTGTCGCAGGCCGCCCAGATATCCCACCGGCGACTGGCCGTTCGCCACGAGAAACGCGCTATCGACATTCGCCGTCGGCGAAAAACTGAAAGTGAGCGCCGGTGTGATGGTGTGCCGGAAGCGCGACACGCCTCCCAGTCCGCCGAACAGACCATAGAACGTCGGCGACAGGGCCAACCCGTACACGAGCCGCTTGGACTGCTGTAGGAAATCCGACCCCGTAAACTGCGTGCGCACGAGAAACGGCGCTCCCGGATCGGCATTTTCCACCGACACGCTGGGAACGACGTTCCAGCTTCCCTGCAGCAGCCGCGGTAGATCGACCCCGGTGGTCCAGTCTAGCCCGGTGCGAAACGTGTTCGCGAACGTCCGCGTCACGGCCACGGCCGTGTCCCCGGTTTTTACGTACACCAAATCCTGTTCGGGGTAATTGTTGAACTGGTCGGAATACTGAAACGAGTTCCGGATACTGAATCCCAAGATCGTGATCGGTGTCTCGAACGACGCGGCCGTGTTCCGCTGATTCCGGTGCAACCCGACACTGTCGATCGTACCATCGGGTGCGATGGAGTACAGCTGGGAGAAGTTGCCGAACGCGTCCACGTTGAGATTCTGCGTGTTGCTCACCGAGAGCGACGGAGACCACGTCAGCCAGGTCCCGGCACTGATCGGCTTGGTCGAGACGCTGAGGTCCGGAAAATCGCGGTCGATCTCGGTCCGGCCCGGATACTGCTTCTGCGACCCACCGAGACTGATGGATGCAGGCCCCAGCTGCTGCTGAAGGTTGACCTGAGACGAGATGACGGCCAGTACGGAGTACGGGTTGTAGTAGGTCAGCTGCTGGACAGTCGTACTAGTTTCATAGTTGATGTTCATGTTCAGGTGTGACGCCTGCGAGAAGTCCTGCTGGTGCTGCCATGACACCGCCGTGTTCGTCTCCCCATCGCTCAACGACTGGTACGATGTGGCGAACGACCCGGTCACGAATCGGTCCAGCCAGTGGTAGCGAAACTCTCCGTTGTAGCGCGTCCATCCCGGGTCGCCCAGCGTGGGCCGTGCGGAGCTTCGCCAATCGAGCCACGCAGTCGCATCGGTGTAGTCGTTGATCGCGAAATAGTAGCCCACGTTCTCGACGTCACGGCGGTACGTGGGACTGCTGCGCAAAAGCTCGCCAATCCCGAATCGGGGAGTGAGAATGCCACTCCGGCGCCCGCTGCGGAGATCCTGAAACACGAAGGGCAGCCACATGACCGGTATGTCGGCAATGTAGAGGATCGCCGGGCGCGCGACCAGAATGTGCCGCGTGATGAACTTGAGCTCCTGCACCTGGAAGTGGTAATGCGGGAACGAGTCATCGCACGTCGTAATCGTTCCGTCAAATCCGTAGAACGTGCTCTGCGCAGTGGCTTTCTTCGCCGTGTCGCCCATGTACGCCCCGCGGCCAGCGGAGATGTACCACCGGTTGCCGCCGCTCGGAAATACCGTATTCACGTCGGTCGTGAGTGCCTCGTGCGTAGCGACATCGTAGTTCACGAGCCCGATCGAGATGACATCGTCCTCGTTGTGCGTCGGATCTCGAATCACGACGGTGTCGCCGCGCGCGATGATGCGCTGGGCGGAGTCGTCGTACACGATCGTATCGCCAACGAGTATCGTCTGGTCCCGCTTGACCGCGGCCCGCCCGAGGCCGACCGAGTCACTCGGCGTTCCCTTGAGTGTGAGTTGTCTCTTCATCGCGTCGAACAGCGCTGTGGTTCCCTGGTACTGAGTGATCGTGAACCCCTCGCGGGCCTGCAGAGCGTCCTCCACGGAGTCGGGCTCGACCCACTTAACGATCTGCCGCTTCGTCGTATCTCGTCCCGCGTTCGCGAGGGCTGCCGAATCGCGACGCAGCGAGTCCAGACGAGCTTGCTGCTGAGGTGTCAGAAGCGGCCGTTGTTGGATTACCTGCGGAAGCTGGGCACGTGCGGTACCGGCCGACAACGCCAGCAGGGCGATGACCGCCAGGAGGGATCGCACCGGCGCGGCCCCTCGTGCTCCGTGTCCGCCGTGGCTAGACCGACGTAGCCGCTGAGCTGCGAATCGCAGAGGCGGCCTCACGCCGCAGGCGCCGCTTGTAAACCACCGTGGCCAGCACGACGCTCAACTCATACAGGAAATACAGCGGCACGGCCATGGCGATGGTCGTCCACACGAGGTCCCCCGGCGTGAGAAACGCCCCGATGAACACGCACGCCACGATCGCGTGTCGCCGATACTTGTTCAAGTGCGCTGGTGTCAGGACGCCGAGCGCCGTGAGCGCCAGTATTACTATCGGCAGCTCGAACGCCACCCCGAATGCCAGCGACATCGTCATGGCGAAATCGAAATACTCGTGCACCGTGATCATCGGCTCCAGGGACGCAGTGCTGAAACTCATGAGCCACGGAAGGGCGAGCGGAAGCACGGCAAAATACGCCAGGCTGACACCCGATAGAAACAGCAGCAGCGCGCCGGCGAAGGATGGAAGCACCAGCCGCTTCTCGTGTCGGTGCAGGGCCGGCGACAGAAAAGCCCACAGTTGGTAAGCGATCACCGGTAGCGCGAGTATGACGCCCACCACGAGCGACGCCGTCATGTAAACGCTGAACGGGTCACCGGGGTGAGTGTACACCAGCTTGCGCCCATGCAGGTAGGGAGCGATCGGCCGCTCGAGAATGCCGATCAGGTCGATCTTGAGCAGGGCCGTGAAAGCCACCGCCATGCCAAGCGTGAGCGCGCCGAGCGACTTGAGGATGCGCCAGCGGAGCTCCTCGAGGTGATCGAGGAACGGCATCTCGGCCCCCCCCGCCGACGAGCTCTGGCTAGGCATGGTTTGCTGAATACCCCCGATACGGGGGAAATGCCCTTATTGCAGGGTGCGCAACCGGTCCTTCGCCAGCACGGCCTCGTCGGAGCGCGGATACTTACGTATCACGTCCGAGAGCGCGGCCCGCGCCGCCTGTATGTTGCCGGCCGCCTGCATGGCTACTCCGTGCTTGTACAGCGCGGTCGGAGCCCGCGGCGACGACGGATATTTGGCCACCACGGCCTGATATCCGGAATCTGCCGCCGCAGTGTTGCCCTCGTTGGCGTAAGTCTCGGCTAGATAGAACTGTGCGTCTGCCGCAACGTCGGCATTGGGGTATTGCCTGAGAAGATCGGAGAATCCAGCCCGCGCAGCCCCCGTGCTGCCTCGCCGCAATTGATCGAGCGCCAGTTGGAAGAGCTGATTGGGACCCGGTCCGCCCGGCGGCGCGCCCGGAACCGTAGCCGCTGGCGATCCCGGCTGCGTGGCAGACGGCGATCCAGAGGCGATCGTCCCCGACGTCGGCGGGCCGCCGGGCGGACTGCCGGCCATGGGGGCGCCACGCGACGAATCCAGAGGTGAGGGAGCTCCCATGCCACTCGGCTGGAGCGATTGCCCGCGCGCCTCCAGACCGGCGCGCAGCTCCTGGAGGCGCCGCTGGCTCTGCCCCGTCAGCTCCTGAATCTGAATGAGCTCCTGCTGTACGGTATACAGATCGCCTCGAACGTCGCCCTGCCACTTGGTGAGGCGGGCGCTCAGACCGCGGAGCGTATCATTGGCCTGCCCGAGCGCGCTGGCCACGCTCGCAATCTGTGCCTGTCGCGCTGAGTCCGCGTGCGCTGTCTGCGCCCGCATTGACTCCATGTCAGTTTGCAGCGTTTGCACGTCTTCGCGGGTGGCGAAGCAGCCAAGGCTCCCAGCCGCGACAGCGGCTGGGAGCAGAGAACGCCACACGCTGCGTCGCCTCACGTTCCGACTGACTTGATGTTGTCGCCGCCCATCGTGATTTCGAATTGGTCGTTACGGTTCTTGGCGTACGCGTCCTCGGTATTGCCGGGCGCGGCTGGCCGCTCCTTCCCGTAGCTGATAATCTCGATCCGAGACGGATCGATGCCATGCTCGGTGAGGTATCGCTTCGCGGCCGCGGCCCGCCGCTGTCCAAGCGCGAGGTTGTATTCGTCGGAACCGCGCGCGTCACAGTTGCCGGCGATGCGAACGCGAACGCTGGGGTTCGCGTTCAGCACCGCCACCTTGGCGTCCAGCGTTGCCTTGGCCTGGTCGCTCAGATCGCTCTTGTCCAGGTCGAAGTAGATAGCCGCCATGATGGTGTTTCGCGCCGCCGCCATGGCCGCCGCCATCTGGTCGCGCTGAGCCTGAATGCTGTCGGCCATTCGCTGCGCGCGGGCCAGTGAGTCCTGTCGCGCACGGGCGATGCTGTCCTGATTCGGCCCCTGCGGCGCCTGTTGCGGCGCGGGCGGTTGCGCAGGCGGTTGCTTCTTGCCACAGGCAGCCGCAATTGCGGCGCCGGCGACGAGAATTGCGGGAGCAAGGCGGGCCCGACGGATCATTGCATTCTCCAAGCGTGGAAAGGGATCGAGGACAACGGACCTCCCCTGAGCGATACTATCATACAGCCATCGGCTTGCTCAGGACGGCGCATCAGCACCGGCGCGCTAGGGAAGTCGTGTGAGTGGACGCGACCATGCAGCCAGGCGCGCCGCGTTACCGTGCGTCAACTGCCGCGTTCGGCCCGACTCTACATCGAGCACAAAAAGTTGCTCCACCCCCGTGCGGGTAGACGTGAACACCACGTGACGCGCATCAGGTGCCCACGACGGGTCAGTATTGATTCCGTCGCTGGTCAGCTGTTTGACTCCGCGATCGCGCAAGGTGATGGTCATGACCTGAAACTGGCCCGCGATACGTGCCTGAAAGGCGACCACCCGCCCATCCGGCGACCAATCGGGGCTACACCGGTACGCTTGCTCTCCGAAATCGAACGGCGTCAATAATTCGGCGTCCGTGCCGTCGACGTCGGTAATATACACTTCCGGGTGCCCGGAGCGACCCGACGTGAACGCGAGCCTATGGCCGTCGGGGCTGTACGTCGGCTGTGTGTTGTCGGTGCCGCGGCCGACCGTGATCTGCCGCGCGCCCTCGTTCGAAAATGCGGGGGCAATGTACAGATCGGTTCCCGACTCCAGCCCGTGCGTGTACGCGATCGTGTTGCCGTCGGGCGAGAATAACGGAGTCGTATTGAGACCACCCGGTGTCGCCACCAACGCCCGCACCGTGCCGGTGCTGAGATCCTTCACCATCACGTCCCACCCTTTCTGTGTGGATATGCTGTAAGTGATGTAGCGGCCGGTCGGATGCCACGCCGGTGACAGGGCGAGCCCCGGGCCCGTGAGAGCGCGGGTCCCTTCGCCGTCCTGATCGATCGCGTAGATCTGGCCGTCGCGCACGAATGCGACGCGCGTCGCCGAAATTCCGCGTACTCCCGTGATGACGCGCTCAATCTCATCCGACGCATTGTGCAGCGCCATGCGCCATTCCGGGGTATTCGTCGCTTGTGGCACGACGAAATCGCGCGCCTGCGCTACGCGACTCTGGCTGACGTCGTGAACGATGACGTGCAGTGTGGACGGCCCGAGAAAGCATTGCACCACGGCCGCGGCCCCCAGCTTCGCGAACAGCCCGTAGTTGACGGTCGCGCCCGCGTTGCTTCCAATCGTGCCGTTGGTGTTCGAGATGATGGCCACTCGATCGCCGTAATCGAGATCACGCTCGATGATCGCTCGCGCGGAGTCGCCACCGACCCCAAGAATCGCCAGCACCAAAACGCCCGGTTTCGTGCCTGCATAGCCTAGACCGATGCGCACGCCACGGGTCGTGTCTTGCGCTCGCGACGGCGCGCCGATCACTACCGTCGCAACCGCCGCGACGGTCACCAACGAAAGCCACCGCGCTCGCATCATTGAATCAGTGTGGGGTCGAAACTGAAGAAGACCGGGAGCACATCCTCGGAGAATCCGTCCGGAAGCGGTCCGAAGCCAGAGCGCGCCGCTTCGATCGCACCCTGCGCGTCGATATCGAAACTGTAGTCACCCGATCGAGTGACGAAGCGGAAATCGGTAACGCTGCCATCCCGATGTATTCGAAAGAACACCTGAGCCCGTAGCTGTGAGCCGTTATCACCCGGTGAGAAATTGCGGGCCACTTGTCGGACGATATTGGCCAGGTACGCGGGGTATGGAAAGTCGACGCCTTGAATATGTACGTTCGCTACGTCGGCACCCTTGCCGCCTTCGGGGCCGCCTCCCGCGGCCGGCGGCGGCGTCTTCACCGCAGTTGCTGGCGTCGGCGCCGAGGGATGCTTCGCTTGCGGAGCCGGAGTGCTTTGCACGGGCTTGTGCGGCGTCACTGGCGGGGGAGCTTTGGGCTTCACTGGAAGTGCCTTCGCAGTGGGCACTATCTCTGGTCGCGGCGGAGGCGGAGCCGGTGGTGCTTCCGGAGTGGTCACCTTTGGCTGCGGGGCGGGCGGAGTGGGAAGCACCACGCCTTCCGCGCGCTGTCCGGGCGGCGCAGCTACGATGTCGACCTTATAGATGGGCGGCGAGGCGGCAGGCGGCCGCGATGTCATGGTGAACACGGTCACCAGAATCGCTGCGTGCAACAGGACCGAGACACCGAGCCAGCCGGTCAGCTCCGCGCCTGGCGCTGGCGCCGCGCGGGACACTACTTGATGTCCTCCGGCTCGGCGACGAGGCCGACATCTGGGACGCCAGTGCTTCGCATGACCGCCAGCACGCGCACTACGGTCCCGTACGGGACGCCCTGATCCGCCCGCAGATAGACGCCGTCCTTTGCCCGCTGTGATGCGAGCGCGGCGAAGCTCGAGCGAAATTCGTTGTACGTCAATTCAGTCTCGTCAACGTAGATCTGCCCCGCACGGTTCACGGTGACTATCAGGCCGCTCTTTGGCTCCAGCGGCTTCGCTTCCGCCTTGGGAAGAGTCACGTCTACCCCACCCTGCATGATCGGGGCGGTGATCATGAAAATCACCATGAGCAGCAGCATCACGTCGATGAGGCTGACGACGTTGATCTCTGCGTTGAGTGGCGTGCGTTCACGCCGACGCGGCATTGGTGCTCCCCCTCTTCCTGCCTACTGGCCTCGGTCCCGCACGATCAACGCGATCACAGCGGAGCCGAAGCCCTCGAGCTCCCCATCGAACCGATTCAGTCGGTTGGCGAACAGGTTGTACCCGAACACGGCCGGAATGGCAACCGACAGTGCCGCGGCTGTCGCCGTCAGGGCCTCGGCCACTCCCGGCGCCACCGCGCCGATATTGCCCGAGCCTTTCGTCGCAATTCCGATGAACGCATCGATCACACCCAGGACCGTCCCGAGAAGGCCGATGAGGGGGCTCACCGATCCGATGGTCGCTAGCCAGGGAATGAACCGCGACAGGCGATCTCGCTCGGTGTTTGTCTCCGCATCGAGCAGCAATCGAAGCGCCTCGACCTGCGGGGCCGAGAGATTTGCGGCGCGAGGAGAGCCCGGAGCGGCCCCTGCTACTGGGCCAGCCAGAAAATCGCTCGCCCGGCGCAGCACCCGAGTATAGGGATTTGGATCCTCTCGCGCCGCCAGCCCGAGCGCCTGCTCAAAGCGCGCGATGTGTTCGAATTTGGCCAGGAATCGCCCGGACTTGCGCCGCACGGTGGAGAACTCCCGCCATTTTGCGAACATGATCGCCCAGCTCACGAGCGATAGCACCGCGAGCAGAATGAGGACACCCTTCGTCACGGGCGTCGAGCCAATCAGTAGCCCCAACGGCGATGTCGGCACCGCCGTGGAGATTTGCAGCAGTAAATGATCAGTCACGAGTTGGCAGGCGGGTGTGTGTCAAATGGTCACTGGGGCGTCGGTGCGCACTGCTTTGCGCGCACGCTGCTCGGCGAACCAACGATAGGTCATCGCAAGGCCATCCTCGAGGCCCACCGTCGGCCGCCACCCGAGCTGCGCGGCCGCTTTGTCGATCGATACCACCGAGCGCTGTTGTTCGCCCAGTCTTGCCGGCGCATGCTCAATCGGCACGCGAATCCCGGAGATGCGGCAAAGCGCTTCCGTAAGGTCGAGAACCGCGGTGGCCACGCCGGTGCCGACATTGAATGCGCGCGCGTCGAGTCGCCCGACCGGCGGAAGCACCGCGGACGCCGCCACAAGCGCTGCGTGAGCGACGTCCGAGACGAACACATAGTCTCGCGTTTGGCGGCCGTCACCAAACACGGTGAGCGGCAGTCCGTCGAGGATGCGCCCGCAAAAAATAGCGACTACTCCGGCCTCTCCGTGCGGGTTTTGCCGCGGGCCGTAGACGTTGCCGTATCGAAGAGCCACAGCGTCGATGCCGTGCACGCGGGCGTAATACGCGAGGTAATACTCCGAAGTCAGTTTCGCGATGGCGTATGGAGACTCGGGATCCTTGGCGAATGTCTCCTCGTTGGGCGGCGTGACGAACTCGCCGTACAGCGCGCCGCCGGTCGAGGCGAAAACTATCCGGGGACGCGTGCGCGCTCTTCGGACAGCCTCCATGAGGCGCACTGTCCCCAAAATGTTGACCGTTCCGTCGAACACGGGGTCCGCGACACTCTTGCGTACATCCATTTGCGCCGCGTGATGCAGGATCAGGTCGAACTTCCCATCGCGCACGAGCGAGGCGACGTCCGGAGATGTGATGTCGAGTAGCACGAATGTGGCTGCCTCCGGGACGTTTTCGCGCCGGCCCGTGGACAGGTTGTCTACGACCGTCACTGAATGCCCCTGAGCCACGAGCACGTCGGCCACATGCGAGCCGATGAATCCCGCCCCACCTGTTACCAGCGCCCGAAGACCCATCACTCCCGCGCCTCTGTGGGCGCCTGCCCCGCCTTTCCCCGAGCGCTGCCAGCCGCCTCCGATGCCTCCGGTGCCTCCGGTGCCTCCGGTGCCTCCGGTGCCTCCGGTGCCTCGGTGCCTCCGCGAGCGTCTGGAGCGTCTGGAGCGTCTGGAGCGTCGAGGCCGAAGAGGTAGCGCGCCGCATCGACGATCCCGAGGCCACGCCCATTGGCCGCCGCCGCGCGAAGACGGACCGACGGCTCATGCAGGAATTTCTGCATGAGACTCTTCGATAGGCGCTCCACTGCCTCGCGCTGACTCGGCGTGAGCGGCCCCAAACGGCGCATCGCATGCGCCATCTCTTGTGCTCTGATTCGCTCCATCTCCGCGCGAAAGTGCGTCACGACCGGCACGGCCGCGAGTCCCGCGAGCCACTGCCAGTATTTCTCCACCTCGCCTTCGATCAACTGTTCCGCGGATGGCAGATCGGCCCGGCGGGCGTCGAGGTTGGCAGCAACGACGGCTCGCAGGTCGTCCAAGTCGTACAGAAAGACATTGTCGAGCGTGGCGACCGCGGGCTCGACATCGCGCGGCATGGCTATGTCCAGAATGCACAGCGGACGATCGCCGCGGCCACGCAGGGCCGGCTCCACACGCGCCAGCTGCAGGACTGGATGTGGCGCCGATGTCGAGCAGACGACAAGATCGACCGACGCCAACTGAGTCCAGCACTCGTCGAAACGCACCGCTGTGGCTCCATGCCTACGCGCCAGCTCCATCGCACGATCGAACGTGCGGTTGGCGACGAGCACTGCCCGCACGCCGCCTGAGATCAGGCACTCGAGCGCAAGCTCCGCCATCTCGCCCGCGCCCAAGACGATTGCCCGGCGCCCCTGGAGCGAGCCAAAAATCTTCTTGGCGAGCTGGACGGCGGCCGAGCTCACGGACCCGGCGCCGCGCGCGATCGCTGTTTCCGCTCGAACACGCCCGCCGACCGCAAGCGCGGTCTGAAACAGGCGATTGAGCACGGGTCCGGAACGCTGGCGGCTCATTTCCCACGCGTCGCGGACCTGTCCCTGGATCTGAGCTTCCCCGATTACCATGGAATCCAGGCCCGAGGCAACACGCATTAGGTGACGCACGGCGTCGCGATCGCGGCGCACGTAGCCGGCGCTGCGCGCATCGGTGTCGCCGCCGAGCAGTCGTTCATCGAGAAGGGCCCACGCGGCTGGAACTGCGTCTCGCGCGCCATCCACCACGTACAACTCCGTCCGGTTGCAGGTGGAGAGCACCACCGCCTCTCGCACGCCGGTGTCCCCATCCACACCGTCGCACAACCTGCTCAGCACATCCGGGACATCGCGTGACGAATACGCACACCGCTCGCGGGTCTCAATCGGCGCGGTTCGGTGGCTCAACCCCACGACGGTCACGCCCATTTGGCCATCCGCTCGGCGAAGAGTCCCGACTCTACCAAGTCGCAGAAGTCAGCACCGATGAGCTCGTGCTCTGCTTCATGCCACGTATCATCCTCGCCGTCGGCGAGAAGTCGCGATCGCAGATCGCACAGCGCAGTCAGCGCAACTGCGTATCTGTCGTCGAACCTCTTCGCGACTTGATCTCGCACGCGCGCGGCCGCTCGTGGAACGCCGCCGGCGGAAATGCCCGCGATCAGCGGCCCCGCGCGATGCACGGCGACAGTGGCACAATTGCCTTCAGCAGGCCGGTCGGCCACGTTGACGAGTCGCGCTCGAGCCCGCGCGTCGGCCGCGATGCGCGCGTTGACCGTCCTGGAATCGGTGGCTGCTACCACCAGCGTCGCGTCGGCGATGTCAGCGGCCTGGTAGGTGCGTTCGATGAGCTCGAGCTTGCGCATGGGCCTTTCGGAGGCGACGTCCCGTAACGGCTGTGTCATTCGCGGGGCCACGACGCGCACCGTCGCGCCGCTTTGGAGGAGCGCCATCGCCTTCCGGTGCGCCACCGGCCCTCCGCCGACCACTAGCGCCAGTACGCGCTCGCCATGCAGCAGGAGTGGGAATCCACTCACCAGCTTTCGCTCACAGGAATTGCCCCGGCCGGGCCGCGACCATGCGGGCCGCCAGGTACGAGACGAGCGTCACTCCAAACGCAATGGTTGCAGCCACGGCAGCGCGCCGAGCACGCCACCCTCCGACCAGTCGCGCGCCAGCCACGCCGCTGGCGGCGAGCCAGGCCAGGATGCCCCACACCACCCTGGGACCGTCTGCCTGGCCGTATACCAGCGAGTAGGTGGCCGCGAGCCCAATTCCGGACGTGAGACCCAAACAGCCAATGATCGCGCCCATATGGTTGACGCGATCGAGAGTCTCTAGCGGCGGAAAGGCGCGAAAAATCCTCCCGAAGTGTCGGGACTTTAGTTCGCGCCGCTCGACGAGATACAACGTCCCCGCTGCCGCCGCGATGGCCAGCGCCGCGATCCCCACGAAACTCAGCGCGATATGCGCCATGAGCCACACGCCCTGCACGCCGCGCGGCTGCGCAAGTACATGATCGCGAACGGCGGCCGCTGACACTGTCGCGGCGGCGGCAAGCGGTGCGCCGGCGAGAGCTAGCGTCGTATCCTTAGCCAAGGTCTCCGCGAGCAACAGTGTCACGGCGAGCGCGAGGCCGGCAAACGAGAGTGCCGGTCCAAGTCCCATGATCGACAGATGTCCCGCTTCGTGGGCGGCCGCCGCGATCGCTACCAAATGAGCACCCACACCAGCCGCCAGCACCGCGATAACGGGACGGAGCGGCGGCACGACCGCGCGCGCCAACGACACCGCAGCGAGCGCCGCGGCGCCCGCGTAGCAAGCCGCGGATAGCAGAAGGGCGATAGCAACCATTACTATCGCCCTAATGTAACTCTCGACAGCCGCGGTAGCCCTAGGGCATTTTCGCGGTCAATCGCGCGGCAACGCCGGGGGAAATGTCTGGCTGCGCTTGACTGATAATCAGGCCAGTAGCTCCGAATGGCGTGACGCGAACGACTTCAGCGACTGCGATGTCGCTGGGCGGCAGCGTCGTGTTGTATTCGGGTGCCGGTTGCAGCGGACGATACAGTGTGAATCGGTCGCCAACCTGCACTCCCTGGCGTTCTCCCGCGCTGAGTACGACATAGTATTGAACGGTCGGGGCCACCGCCGCGTTCTCGACCCACTCGACTTTCGCGTTGAGTCCATTCTCAACCGGCGCCGGCGACGCCGATGGCAGCGGCGAGGACGTGTCGAGGGCGAGTACGCCCTGTCCGCGCGCCACCTTGCTGAACTCTTGCACGATGCGTGCGGTAGTCGCTTGCTTGCCCTCGCCAACGGTGCGAACGACAACGACACCTGTGGGCACCACGACCTGACCGTGTTCTCCGAACGAGTCTGAGAGCCTGAAGGTGTAGAACCGCTGCCCGACGGCTGCGATGACGCCGACAGGAAGCGTGATGTAGACATCCTCGCCCAGCTCGAAGTGCTC
Source organism: uncultured Gemmatimonadales bacterium (assembly GCA_963838855.1). Taxonomy (GTDB): domain Bacteria; phylum Gemmatimonadota; class Gemmatimonadetes; order Gemmatimonadales; family Gemmatimonadaceae; genus FEN-1251. The sequence continues at coordinate 72,090 of CAWISX010000018.1, forward strand.
GCGGTCACTGGCGTCGGTGATTACGGACAGCTCGGAGGTCCCCACGAGCGTGCCGGCGCCCGCTGGCCCGCCGTCTCGGTCGATATATGGAGCCGCATTGATCTCGCCCGGGCGTACAGCGAGCCGAAAGCTCTGCGACGGCATGGCCGGACCCTGCGCGCCCGCGGATGCCAGCACCAAGGCCAACGGTGCCGCGCCAATCGCGAGTCGAGCGAGCCGGCGACCAATTGCATGAGCACCCATAGTGCTCGAAGCGCCAATACTAGAACGGAAGATCGTCGTCCTCATCGTCTAAAGCTCCGGGAAAGTCCTCGAAATCCTCGGTGTTGCCTGCCCCACCGCTTTCAGAGCCTTCGGCCGCGCCACCCGCCCTCGATCCTTGGCCCCCGCCTCCCTGTCCCCGTGCGCGCACGCTCCGGCGCGCCCGTCCGACCCGTGCCTCTGCCCCCACCGTACGACGGCGATGCTTCGGCATCGGCACCGCCACCGCCCCCGCCCCCCCCGCCTCCTACAGCCCCGCCACGAGAGCCAAGCAGCAGGATCTCGCGAGCCACGACATCCGTGGCGTATCTGGTCTGCCCTTCCTTGTCCTGATACGTCCGGTACTCGACACGACCCTCGACGTACAACTGCTGACCCTTGCGCACGTACTTCTCTACGAAGTCCGCTAGGTTGGACACCTTCGAATTCCACACCGAGCAACGGTGCCACTCGGTCTTTTCCTGCCGCTCGCCCGACGGTCCATTCCAAGTTCGTGTCGTGGCCAGGTTGAAATTGGCGACGCGGTTGCCCGTTCCCGCCGAGCGAACGTCGGGATCCGCTCCAACGTTTCCGATCAACATCACCTTATTGAGACTGCGGCTCACGTTGCCCTCCGGCGCGTGCGGTGTCGATTGCAATTGTCCGCAATCTATAACCTCGTCCGGAAGCCGAGCCCATCGTTCGTTACGGTGCTCCCATCACTTGTGAGTCCGCACCGCCATCGTCCCGTACAATGCGGCTGAAAAGGAGTGCGTCTTCAACTGGACTTCGGTAGTAGTTTTTCCTCCTGCCGACGGCCACGAACCCGCGTGACCCGTACAGCAACTGCGCTGCCCGGTTGGACTCGCGAACCTCCAAATGCAAACGTCGCACTCCGGAGGTGACAGCCTCCGCGACGGCCGCATCCAACAGGCGACCGCCCACCCCGCGTGCACGCCAGTCGGGCGCGACCGCCAGGTTTGCGATCTCCGCATCTTCGACGATGATCCACGTGACGATGTAACCGGTCACAGTGCCTGCGCGCGCGTCGCACGCGACGGTAAAGCGAGCGTAGGGATCGTCGAAGAGTGAGGCAAACGAGCGCCACGACCAAGGCGGCTCCTGAAACGACGCCCGCTCGATGTCCACGACGGCCTCTAGGTCGGCCTCCGTCGCAACGCGCAGCAGGATATCGTCGTTGCCGTTCTCTATCATTCGGCCGCCAGCCTGGCTTCCGCGGCCGGGAGCCGCCCGTAGTCCGGCTCCCACGACGCTACATCCACAACTCGGACCGTCTCCCCGGCCCGCACGAACCCGCGCGCGAGTGGCCAGGCTTCGATCGCGCAGGCGGGCCCTATCGAAATCGCCCCGAGCGCCTCTGCTCTGGCCGCCACCTCCTGCGCCCGAAGCAGCACCGGGGCTTCCGCAGCCAGGACGCAATCGGCGTCAACCACGACGAGAGCAGCGAATCGCTCCCCGCGCAATGCGTCGAGGGAGGCGAGATACCGGCCAGGAGCGAGTCCAGCCGCGCCCGCAACCATGAGCGTGAGCGACGACACCGCCAGCATCGTCGCGCCGGTTCCGCCTGCCATTCCTTTGGCTATTGCCGCCGCAATCCGAAGACTGGTGAAGCCGCCGGGGCCCGCCCCGCAAACCAGCGCGGCAACGTCCTTGGGCGCGACGCCCGCTGCTCTGAGCGCCGCCGCGACGGCCGGCATGAGCCGGTCCTCCCCCTCGGCGCCGACAATAGCCTCGGCCTCGCCGATCACTCGGGATCCTGAGACAACAGCAACGCTGGCGCGACACGTTGCCGCCTCCAGCACAAGCACCGGCGCACCCAACGATGCGCCGCTCACCCGGCGAGTAAGATCCGCAGCGACGGCCCCGTCGGATCGTGCCGCAGCGCGATCGGAACGTGATCGCCCGGCAGTCGGTCGCCTGAGCGCTCCGGCCATTCTATCAGGACGAGGGCTTCGGCCGCCATGATGTCGTCCCATCCAAGCGCCGTAACCTCGCTGGAATCACGCAGGCGATAGAGATCGAGGTGGTACACTGGGCCGCGCTGCGACGCGTACTGATGAACCAGGGCAAACGTCGGGCTCGTCACCGGGCCCGCCACCCCGTAGCCACGACAGATTGCTTGAACGAGCGTGGTCTTGCCAGTCCCCAGCTCGCCAGTGATCGCGACTACAAGCGGCGCGTGCGCCGCCTGTCCGAATCGCTCTCCCCATGACTCCAGCTGCTCACGGCTGACCTGCATGCGCCCGGGAACGGGATGCCGCGCTCGGGCGCGCAGTCTCGGCACGAATCTCGAAAAGCTGGTCGCGCAAACGCGCCGCCGTCTCGAAGTCGAGTGTGGCGGCGGCTTCTTTCATTTGCTGTTCCAGCTGTGCGATGATCGATGCCCGCTCAGCCTGTCCAGCAGCGTATGCCGGGCCCAGCTCGGCGATCCTTCGGAGCTCGCGCTGGGATTCGCGATCCGTGCGGGCGTCGGCGACGCGGGTGATGAATCGCACCTGATCGACGCTCTTCGTCACGCTGCGGGGAGTTATCCCGTGCTCGACATTGTACGCCTGCTGCATTGACCGTCGCCGTCCGGTTTCCTCAATGGCGCGTTGCATGGACCCGGTCATGCGATCCGCATAGAAGATCGCCCGCCCCCGCACATGCCGCGCGGCGCGGCCAACGGTCTGGATCAGCGAACGGTCGCTACGAAGAAAGCCTTCCTGATCGGCATCCAGAATTGCCACAAGCGAAACCTCCGGCATGTCCAACCCCTCGCGAAGCAGGTTGATGCCGACGAGAACGTCGAACTCGCCCAGCCGAAGCCCGCGGACGATCTCCATGCGCTCGATCGCATCAATGTCGGAGTGCATGTATCGCACGCGCACGCCGAGCTGCTGCAGATAGTCGGTCAGGTCCTCGGCCATCCGCTTCGTGAGAGTCGTCACGAGCACCCGCTCACCAGCGCGCGCGCGCGCGCGAATCTCGTGCAGCAGATCATCCACCTGACCGCGCACCGGGCGGACCTCGATCGCGGGGTCCACGAGCCCGGTCGGCCGGATGATCTGCTCGACCACTACCCCCTCCGACAATTGCAGCTCGAGCTCGGCCGGCGTCGCCGACACGTTGATCGCCCGGGGCGTGAGAGCGAGAAACTCGTCGAAAACAAGCGGCCGATTGTCCAACGCGCTGGGCAAACGAAATCCGTACTCGACCAATGTCAGTTTCCGCGCGCGGTCTCCGTTGTACATGCCGCGGACTTGCGGGAGCGTGACGTGCGACTCGTCTATCACGACGAGAAAGTCCTCGGGGAAATAGTCGAACAAACACGCCGGCCGCTCACCCGCGCCGCGACCCGACAGGTGCCGCGAGTAATTCTCGATACCGGCGCAGGTGCCGATCTCCAGCATCATTTCCACATCGAAATTGGTGCGGGATTCGAGCCGCTGCGCCTCCAAGAGCTTGCCCTCGCGCCGCAGCCACTCCAGCCGCTCCGACAACTCCGCGCGAATCAGCTGAATCGCGCGCTCGAGGGTTGGACGCGATGTGATGAAGTGCTTCGCCGGATAGATTGCCGCCCGGTCCAGAGTCGTGATCGTCTCGCCCGTGACCACGTTGATCTTGGAGATCCGCTCGATCTCGTCGCCCCACATTTCAACGCGGACGCCTTGCTCTTCATACGCCGGAAAGATCTCGACCGTGTCGCCGCGGACCCGGAACATGCCCCGCTCGAACGCCACGTCGTTCCGTGCATACTGAATCCGCACCAGCCCTCGGAGCACGTCGTCCCGCGCGATGCGCTGGCCCCGCTCGAGGGTCACCATCTGCTCCTTGTACGCGACGGGGTCGCCCAACCCGTAAATCGCCGAGACTGTCGAGACGATCACGACGTCCTCGCGTTCCATCAAGCTCAATGTTGCCCGCAACCGCAGTCGGTCGATGTCCTCGTTGATCGAGGCGTCCTTTTCTATGTACGTGTCCGTGGTCGGTACGTAGGCCTCGGGTTGGTAGTAGTCGTAGTACGAAATGAAGTACTCGACTGCGTTGCGCGGGAAGAAGCTTTTCAGCTCACCGTAAAGCTGCGCGGCCAAGGTCTTGTTATGGGACAGCACGAGCGTGGGCCGCCCGAAGGCCTGAATGACGTTGGCGATCGTTACGGTTTTGCCCGAGCCAGTGACGCCGAGCAGGGTCTGGAAGCGATCCCCCCGCTCGAGCCCCCGCACCAGTTCGTCGATCGCCTTAGGCTGGTCGCCAGCCGGCGAGAACGGCAGCTGAATGTCGAACCTCCCCGGCGCAATTGTCGCCATGCTCGAAATCTATCCTTGGTTTTGTGATCCCTACTCCAGCCGCCCCATCCCCAGCGCGGACGCAAGCATTCTTGTTTCCAAGCTTCGCTAGGATGGCGAGGGACCCCACCCCTAGCCCCTCCCCTAAAGGGGAGGGGAACGTTGTTGCTTTCAAGCTTCGCTTGAATGACGAGGGGCCCCACCCCTAACCCCTCCCCTAAAAGGGAGGGGGATGTTGTTGCTTTCAAGCTTCGCTTGAATGACGAGGGGGCTTCGCCCCCTCGACCCCCTTCGCGGACGAGGCAATCCCGCGGGGCGTTCTGACATGGGCAAGGCCCGCTCTGATTTCTCCGTGGGGCTTGGCCCCGCGCCCCGGTCGTAGATGCCGCGCGAGCGCGCCAGGAATAAATGCCCCGCCCCCTTAGAGCCCTGGTCATCAGAGGTCGAGGAGGCGAAGCCCCCTCTTCATTCAACCGGAGCTTGAACAAGACCATTCCCCTTCCCTTTGGATAGCCTTGGTCATGGGGGTCGAGGGGGCGAAGCCCCATCGTCATTTAAGCGAAGCTTAAAAGAAAAGAATTCCCCTCCCCTTTTGGGGGAGGGGTTAGGGGTGGGGTGGCTCGTCATCCCAGCGAAGCCTGAAAACAAAAAATGCGCACGCCCCGTTAGGGGTGAGGAAGTCCTTACTCGTCCCCCGTAATCCGCTCCCGCCTCCCAACCTCGAAGACTCCCTTCACCCTTCTCGCGGCCTTCATGATTTTCTCCAGGTGCGCGAGATTTTCGACCTCGACCAGCGCCGACCCGGTTACGCGACCATTGAGCGTGTGCAGCTCCATGCTTCGGATATCGGTTCCCGTCGCGCTGACTGCAGCCGCAACGTCCGCGTACAGCCCGCGACGGTCGTTCGCCTCAAAGCTCAGTCGCACGGTAAATCGTTCGCCCTCTTGCTCCTGCCAATCAATTTCCAGTCGGCGCTCCGGCTCGTGCGCTAGAAACAGGAGATTGGGACAGTCGCCGCGATGGATGCTCACGCCACGCCCGCGGGTGACATAGCCCACCACGGGGTCGCCCGGTACCGGCTGACAACATTGCGCGTAACGCACCATGAGCCCGTCGGCTCCCTGAATGCGCACGCCCTTGGACCCCCGCCGCACCCTGTCTACAAGCCGCTCGAGTGCGGTCGGCTTGTTCGTATCCTGCTGCTCGATGTCCGGGTGCAGGATCTTGAGGGCTTGCAGAACTGGCACGTCTCCCTGACCGATCGACGCCATTAGATGCGTTTCGTCGGCCAAAGACAACACCTTGGCCACCCGGTCCAGCTCTGCGTCGCTAGGCTTGGGCAGGCGGCGGCGCTTGATCTCGCGGTCCAGAATCTCGCGACCCACTTTGGTCGATGTGGCCTGCTCTTCGTGCTTGAGCCATTGGCGGATCTTGTGTCGGGCCCGGCCCGTGCGAACGTGCGCCAGCCAGTCGCGGCTCGGCCGAGCGCCGGGCGCAGTCAGGATTTCCACCGTTTCCGAATTTTTCAGCGCTCGTGAGAGCGGCGCGATCTTGCCGTTGATCCTTGCGCCCTGGCAATGCAGCCCTACTTCCGTGTGCACCGCAAATGCGAAGTCAATCGGCGTTGCACCTTTGGGAAGCTGAATGACGTCTCCCGTGGGCGTGAAGACGAAGATCTCGTCCTGATACAGGTCTAGCTTGAGAAACTCGAGAAACTCGTCGGGCGTCTTGGCATCCAGCTGCAGCTCCAGCACCTGCCGGAACCACGCGAGGTGGCGCTCGAGCTCTTCAGGATTGGTTGCGCCATCCTTGTACAGCCAGTGCGCCGCGATGCCGAACTCCGCGGTGCGATGCATGTCGCGCGTGCGGATCTGAATCTCGAAAAGTTGGCGGCCCGGCCCGAAGACCGTGGTGTGGAGCGACTGATACCCATTGGACTTGGGCTGGGCGATATAGTCCTTGATACGCTCCTGCAGCGGTGTCGAGGCTTCGTGGATCACGCCCAGTGCGTGGTAGCAGTCCGGCACGGTATCGACCAGCACGCGTATCGCGAGCAAGTCGTAGATCTCGTCGTACGGCTTGCCGCGCTTGAGCATCTTCTTGTGAATCGACCAGAGATGCTTGGGTCGCCCGGTTACCTCGACATTTTGGATGCCGGCGGAGCCGAGCTGGCGTTCGAGCGGACCGCGCATCTGTCCGATCAACGCTTCACGCTCGGCTCGTTTTTGCGCGACAAGCTTTACGAGCGACCGGAATTCGTCGGGCTCGAGGTGCTTGAACGCCAGATCCTCGAGCTCCCATCGAACCTTCGCCATGCCGAAGCGATGGGCGAGCGGAGCGTACAGGTCGCGCGTCTCTTGAGCGATGCGCCGCTGTTTTTCCGGCCGCAGGAACTCCAACGTGCGCATGTTGTGGAGGCGGTCGGCGAGCTTGATCAGAATGACGCGCGCGTCCTTGGCAATCGACAACAGCAGCTTGCGGTAATTCTCGACCTGCCGCTCCTGCGAGGAGTGCACCGGCAGCGTGCCAATCTTGGTGAGGCCGTCGACAATGTCGGCAACCTCTCGGCCGAATTCCCTTTCCACCTCTTCGACGGTCACCGCCGTGTCTTCGACGACGTCGTGAATCAGACCACTCGCCACGGTCACGGAATCGAGCTGCAAATCCGCGAGGATCTTGGCCACCTCGACGCAATGGGAGACGTACTCCTCGCCCGAGAAACGCTTCTGTCCGGCGTGCGCCTGTTCGCTGAATTTGTACGCGCGCGCCAGGAGCTCGTGGTCGAGCCTTTCGGCGACCTCCGGATCTCTCAGCGTCCAGTTCGGGATGACTTCCCGCAATACCGTAGCGGTCATGTGGAATTCATGCCCCGCTCATATCAGGCGTTGTTCCGCGAAACTTACATGCTGGGCGCGCCCGATCACGACGTGGTCGAGGACGGGAATCCCCAGCGTGCGTCCCGCCTCGACAAGGTTCGCCGTGACCTCGATATCCGGCGGCGATGGGACAGGGTCGCCGCTCGGGTGATTGTGCACCAGCACGATCGCCGCAGCCGACTCCGCGATTGCCTCCCGAAAGACCTCGCGCGGGTGAATCACGGAGGCATTCAGGATTCCGGACGTGACAGTCACGTCGCGCTTGACCCAATGTTGCGAATCGAGCATCAACACATGGAGCTCCTCGACGGCCAAGTGCCGCAGCCGAGCCCCCATCAAGTGGACGACGTCGACAGGGCCTTGGATAGTCGCCCGAGACGCCGGGACCTCCACTGCGGCACGGCGGCCAAGCTCTAGCGCAGCGTGGATCATCACGGCTCGGGCCATTCCCACGGCATCCTCCCGCATGAGATCACCCAAGGGACGTCCCGCAAGCTCGGCCAGCGACCCGTTGACCCGCGTTAGGATCTGGCGGCCGACATCCAGCGCGGACCGCCCCTGCGTGCCACTGCCGATCAGGATCGCCAGCAGCTCGTGCGTCCCCAATCGATCCGCCCCGCAGCGCAGCAGCCGTTCGCGCGGTCGCTCGCTCGCGGGGATCTCTTTCATAGCTAACGGCTTCGCGCCGGAATTGGTAGGCATACGCGCCCTGAGCTGATGGGCCCGGAACGTGCGGCGCCGTACGGCCAGGGCGCGCATCGAAATCACCCGGCTCTCATCAATTCCCGCGCGCCCCCCGCGCTATGGGGAATCCTGCCACGCTATGCATTGGCGCCGTGGCACTTCTTGAACTTCTTGCCTGACCCGCAAGGACATGGATCGTTTCGCCCGACGGCTGCCCACGCGTTGTCCGGAAGAGCACTGCGCTGTGCTGCCGCCGTCGCAGACAGCGCGCGCGTGCGACCGGCACCGACCACGGTCGGCTCGGGCCGGGTCACGACGCCCTCTTTGGGCGGCTCATCGGGACCGATGTCCAACGCCTCCGGCTCGGCGGGCACGTCCTCCAAAATGCCCAGCGCATTGAACTGTCTCGCAGGCCGGGCGCCCGCGCCGTTCCCGCCGGGTTCCGGGGAGGGGCGGCCTTGGGTACGCGATCCACCGCCGGCCGGCTGGGTAGGAGGAGGCTCGAACACGATTTGAGCGCGCAGGAAGCGCTCGGTGAACGTTGTATACACATCGTGCATGAGGTCCACGAACATCGCGTAGGCTTCTTGCTTGTACTCCACGAGCGGGTCCTTCTGTCCCCACGCCCGATAATTGATCCCGTTCCGGAGCTGATCGAGGTCGTACAAGTGGTCTTTCCACTTCTCGTCCAGCACGTTCAACATGACGAGGGAAAGGAGCCTGTCCGCGAACTCTCCGAGCGAAGTCATTTTCGCCGCAAATGCCGCTTTCCCCGCTTCCGCTCCCGCGGCGGCGGCTTCCGCGACCGACGTCGGGGCCGCCTCCGCGCCGTCTTCCAGCGATGCAACTGTCAGCAGATAGCGCATGAGCAGTTCCTGCCTCAACAACGACAGGTCCCAATCCGCCGGCACGTCGAAGTCAGCGAGGTTGGTCTCGATTCGGCGAGCGACAGCCTTCTCGACCATCTTGACCGCCTCGCCCTTGAGCTCTTCGCCTCCCTCGAGGGCAAACGAGCGCAGGGAGTAAACGACTTCGCGCTGTTGATTCATCACGTCGTCGTACTCCAGCAGGCGCTTGCGCTGTTGAAAATTCTGTAGCTCCACGCGCTTCTGCGCCGTTTCGATCGACCGCGTAATCAGTGGATGCGTGAGAACCTCGCCTTCCTGGGCCCCCATGCGATCCATCAGTCGCGCGATTCGCTCGGACCCGAACAGTCGCATCAGGTCGTCTTCAAGCGACAGGAAGAACTGCGACGCGCCTGGATCACCCTGACGTCCAGCCCGTCCACGCAATTGCCGGTCTATGCGCCGCGACTCGTGGCGCTCGGACCCGAGGATGTGAAGCCCGCCGCACTCGAGCACCTCGACGTCGTTTCCCTCTTCGTCCTTCACGACCGAGGGCTGAGACTGCGTGACGCCTTCGCCCAGTTTGATATCCGTGCCTCGGCCAGCCATGTTGGTCGCGATCGTTACTGTGCCCGGCTGTCCTGCAAGCGCGACAATCTCCGCCTCACGCTGATGGTATTTCGCGTTGAGCACGTTGTGCGGAATTCCGGCGCGCTTGAACATGCGCGACAAAGTCTCCGACACGTCGACGTTCACGGTTCCCACCAGCACCGGGTACTGCAGGCCGTGCAGGCGCTGAGTCTCCTCGAGAATCGCGTTGTACTTCTCGCGGCGAGTCTTGTAGACGAGGTCGTGTCGGTCGTCCCGAATGGCGGCCCGGTTGGTCGGGATGACGGCCACCTCGAGCTTGTAGATCTCGTAAAACTCCTGCTCCTCGGTTTCGGCCGTGCCCGTCATGCCGGCAAGCTTGTCGTACATTCGGAAGTAGTTCTGGATCGTGATCGTGGCCATCGTCTGCGTCTCGCCCTTGACGACGACGCCTTCCTTGGCCTCGACTGCCTGGTGGAGCCCCTCCGACCACCGGCGGCCGGGCATTGTTCGCCCGGTGTACTCGTCCACGATCAGCACCTGGCCGTCTTGCACTACGTAGTTCACGTCGCGCTCGTACAACGCGTGCGCACGCAGGAGCTGGTGGACAATGTTGAGCTTTTCGCTCTTTAGCGCGTACTCTGTCTCGATCGCTCGCCTGGAATCCAGTTTTTCCTGCGGTGCCATGGACTCGTCGTGGTCGATGCGATGTACGGCGCTCGAGATGTCGGGCATGATGAACGCGTCATGATCGGATGGCGACAGGAAATCGACGCCACGGTCGGTCAAATGCACCGTATGGCCCCTTTCATCGAGCACGTACAGCAAATCGTTCTCGATGTCGCGCAGGGCTTGCTTGTTCGCCGGCAGCTTTCGGTCGGCGAGATGGTCGAGCTCCATCCGTTGCACGAGAGCTTTCCCACCAGGCTCCTGCATCACCTTGAGCAATCGCTTGTTTTTCGGGCTTCCCATCTGGGCCTTGTACAGGTGCAGAGCAGCGTCGTCATCCTCGCCAGCCTCGAGAGCGCGCTCGCCCTCGGCCACCAGCTGATTCACTAGGTCGGTCTGTTTGCGGACGAGGCGCGCGACGCCGCCGTTGTGCTCGGCATACTGGGCGTCACTCTCGCTGCCCACCGGTCCCGAGATGATCAGTGGCGTCCTTGCCTCGTCGATGAGAACCGAGTCTACCTCGTCAACGATCGCGTACGTGTGACCTCGCTGCACACGATGGTCGAGCGACACGACCATGTTGTCGCGCAGATAGTCGAAGCCGAATTCGTTGTTTGTGCCGTACGTGATGTCGCAGCCGTATGCCGCTCGCCGCTCCGGCGACCCGGGCTCGGTGTCGTCGATGCACGCGACTGACAGCCCCAAATACACGTATACGTGGCCCATCCATTGCGCATCACGCCGTGCCAGGTACGAGTTCACCGTTACGAGGTGCGCCCCCTTTCCGGGCAACGCATTCAGATACAACGGGAGCGTGGCGACGAGAGTCTTCCCCTCTCCCGTCGCCATTTCCGCGATCCGCCCCAAGTGCAGCTCAATGCCGCCCATGAGCTGCACGTCGTACGGAACCATGTTCCACTCAAGTGGATGGCCCGTCACCGAGACGGTAGTGCCGATGAGACGGCGGCAGGCCTCGCGCACGGTGGCGAATGCCTCTGGCAGGATCTCGTCAAGCACCTGAGCGACCGCCTCACGCAGCTCCCCTTCCACGCCACCGCGGCCGTCGCCGCCGGTCAGCTCACGGTCGAGCTGGTCGCGCTCGTCTGCGTCTGCAGCGGTGCGTTTGGCCGTGCGCAATTCGGCGACGCGCGCCTCGAGCGCGCCAGTGCGCTCGGCGATTGTCGCCCGAAACCTTGCAGTCTGCGCGCGAAGCTCCTCCTCCGATAAGCCCTGGAGGCGTTCGCCGTGGCGATGTATATCGTCGATGATCGGCTGAATGCGACGTCGCTCCCGCTCGTGGCGGGTGCCGAACACCTTGCTGATCACGTTGAGCATCAGACTCCCCTTCCCCTCCCCTTTCCGCGTCCCCCCACCCTAGCCGATCCGCTTTCCGCGCTCCGCGCTCCGTACAGCCCGGCCGCACTGATGTATTCGCGCACCGCATCGGGCACGAACCCCCGTATCGACCGCCCTGTGCGTACCCGCTCGCGGATCTCGCTGGACGAAACATCGATCCGGCGACCCGGTACGGTCACCCAGGCCAGCGCACCGCCGCCGTCCCCCTCCTCGCCCCCGCCGCCGCTGCTGCCGGCGCCGCCATCCCCGCCCGGATCGTCGCCGCGGCGCCAGACGGCTACCGTGGCTAGCCGTTGGATTGCGTCCGGCTCGCGCCATCGCGAAAACGTGCGCGCGACGTCCGCTCCAACGAGGAGATATCTCTCGTCTCCGGGCGAGCGGGTCGCGAACTGCGTCAGCGTGTCGATCGTGAAAGATAATCCGCCCCGCTCGATCTCGATCGCATCGACCTGTAGGTCCGGCTCGTCCGCCACCAGCAATCGAGTCATGGCGAGACGGTGTTCGGCGGACGAGTGCGCGTCACCTGCCTTTAGAGGCTGGGTGGCGGCCGGCACGAGCACCACCCGGTCGAGAGCTAGGGCATCTAGAGCATCGAGCGCCATCAGTAGATGGCCCACGTGCGGCGGATCGAACGTGCCACCAAGGATCCCGAGGCGCACGGGCTGGCGGCTGCTCAGGTCGGCGGCTGCTGCGCGCTCGCAGTTGCCGAACTGCCGCAACGGACGCGGACTTCGCGGTCCTGCGGGTATGTCGTGAGCAACGTGTTGCACACGTCTCTCGCGTCGTCTCGATAGCGAATGGCTCGATACGTATCGACAAGCCGCAGATACGCTCGTTTCGTTGTCGCAGTAGTCGGATAGTTCTTGACCACGTCTTTGAAGTAAATGATCGCAGAGTCGTACGCCTTGCGTCGGTAATAGTGCATCCCAGTCAGAAAATCCTTGGTTGCGAACCATTCTTGCAACCGACTGATTTGACGGTCTGCCGGGTCCTTGAGCGAAGATGTGGGATACAACGCCACAAGCTGCTGGAACTCCGACAGCGCAGACTGACCGTATTGCGGGTCCAGGTCAGGACGCCGCCACAACGTTGCGTATGCCTTGCCGGATTCGTACAGCGCGAACGGGGCCAGGGTGTCGTCGGGGAAGCCCTCCGCGAGGCGGGCGAACGCCTGCGCGGCTAGCAGGGGCTCGTGCTGTCGCTCGTGCGCTCGGCCCAGGTAGTAGTACGCCGATGGCAGCAAGGTGTCATGAGCGGGCAGGTCCAGGGTGAGCCGCTCGAACCCCTGAGCGGCCTCATCCCAGTGATGCCGCTGAAACTGCTGCAGCGAGGCCGCGTACAAGCGGTCGGTCGACCCCTCGTACTTCTTGAGCTCGAATTTGTTGCCGCAAGCGGCGAGCGCAAACGCCAGCACCGGTACAGCCAGAGTCGTGAGACCCGGCATTCCCCGCCGCATGGTCACGACGTGCCACCGCTAGGCTTCTTACCGTCGCCACCCTTTGCCAACATTGACAGATAGATCTCGACTCGAGTATCGCCCGGGTGCGCTTCTGCTGCCCTGCCCCAGACCTGTCGCGCGGTTTCGAGCTCGCCTTGAAAGTAGGCCGCCAGGCCACGCAACAGCATTGCATCGAGCAGGCTAGGCCGCACGCCGAGCACTAGGTCCAGCGACTCCGCGGCTTCGGGATAGCGCTGCGCTTCGAGCAAGGTGCGTGCAAGGGACAGCCGGATATCCGCGTAGTCGGGGCGCAGCGCTAGCGCGCGCTCGTACTGCGCAATTGCCTCACCGGTCGCGCCCGCACTGCGGTATTCGTCGCCAAGGCTCGCGTGAGCGTTGGCTAGCCGATTGCCTACGACGGTGGGAAACCCGGTGGCGTCGGGCTGGCCAAACTCTTCCGCGATCGCAAAGCAGGCGGCCGCCTCCTCGGTACGGCCTAGGCCGTTGAGAAGCACGCCACGATTGAGCTGCGCCTCGACGTAGCGTGGGTTCTGATCAAGGGCGCGACCAAACGCGGCCAGCGCGTCCTCGGGGCGGTCCACCATAGCCAGCGAGAGTCCAAGCAGATTGTATGCGTCCGCATACCCGCATCCGGAGCCAATGGCGTCCTGTAACAGCAGCACGGCACCGTGATAGTCGCGCAGGGCAAAGCGCTCCCGCGCTAGCTCTACCGGATCGGGCGCCAAATCGATCAGGCCGTGCAGAGTCGCTCCCCAAGCGATTGGAAATACTCGATCGTGCGTGCCAGGCCGTCCCGGAGCCCCACCTTTGGTTCCCACCCAAGTTGGGCGCGCGCCCGGGAAATGTCCGGCCGTCGCAGTCTTGGGTCGTCCGCGGGCAGGGGGCGGACGACTATCTCGGACTGAGTACCCGTCAGCTCGACCACGAGCTCGGCAAGCTCCCCTACGGTGTATTCGTCCGGATTGCCGACATTGACGGGCTCCGCATCACCGCGGTGAAAGAGCCGTACGATCCCCTCGATCTCGTCGTCCACATAGCAGAAGCTGCGGGTCTGCGACCCGTCGCCGTAAATGGTGATCGGCTCTCCAGTAAGGGCCTGGACGATGAAGTTCGAAACCACGCGCCCGTCTCGCGGGCGCATGCGGGGTCCATAGGTATTGAAAATCCGGACAATCCGCGTGTCGACACCATGAAACCGGTGGTAAGCCATGGTCATTGCTTCCGCGTAGCGCTTGGCTTCGTCGTATACCCCGCGGGGCCCAATCGGGTTGACGTTCCCCCAGTATGACTCCGTTTGCGGGTGCTCCAGCGGGTCGCCGTACACCTCAGAGGTTGACGCGAGGAAAAAACGCGCACCCTTGGCCTTCGCCAGTCCAAGAGAGTTGTGAGTGCCAAGTGCTCCGACTTTGAGCGTGGCGATCGGGTGCTCTAGATAGTCGACCGGGCTGGCCGGCGAAGCAAAGTGCAGCACGCCATCGATCGGGCCCGCAACGAAAGTGTAGGTCGAGATGTTATGCCGCAGAAACTCGAACCCCGGCCGTCCGATCAGATGCGCGATGTTGTCGGGATGCCCGGTGACGAAGTTGTCCAGGCCGACGACCTCGTGCCCATCAGCGAGGAACCGGTCCGATAGATGCGACCCAAGGAACCCGGCCGCGCCGGTGATCAGAACGCGCACGCGCGGAAACTCAGATCATCCTCGGGGACGGCCAATGGAATCGTACGCGAACCCTAGCTCGCGCATCTTGCGGCCGTCATACAGGTTGCGTCCGTCGATCACGATGGGCCGCTTTAGCAATCCCTTCATTCGCCCGAAGTCTGGATGGCGGTACTCGTTCCAGTCGGTGACCACGACGAGCGCGTCCGCGCCCGCCAGAGCGTCGTAGTTGGACTCGGCGAAAGCAACGCGAGAGCCCAGCCGGCGCCTGCCCTCCTGCTCCGCCACTGGATCATGCGCGCAGACGCGCGCCCCGGCCGCAAGCAGCTCCTCGATGAGCGTGAGCGAAGGCGCTTCACGCATGTCGTCGGTCTGCGGCTTGAACGCGAGACCCCACACCGCGACCAGCGCGCCACTTACGGACCCGCTGAGCGCGCGGGACACCTTCTCGAAGAGCCGGCGTTTTTGACGCTCGTTCGCCGCATCGACGGCCGTGAGAACTTCGAGAGGTGCTTTCCACTCCCGGGCCGTACGAATGAGGGCCTTCACATCCTTCGGGAAGCACGACCCACCGTAGCCAGCGCCCGGGAAAAGAAACGAAGGCCCAATGCGCGCGTCGCTGCCGATTCCTTTGCGTACATTGTCCACATCGGCACCGACCATTTCGCACAGGTTGGCAACCTCATTCATGAACGAGATGCGCGTAGCCAACATGGCGTTTGCCGCGTACTTGGTCATTTCCGCGGAGGCGATGTCCATGAAGATTATCGGATTTCCGGTGCGCACGAATGGGGCATACAGCTCATTCATTAGGCCGCGCGCGTGCTCCGACTCGACGCCCAACACGACACGGTCAGGCTTGAGAAAGTCGTCAACCGCCGCGCCTTCCTTCAGGAACTCAGGGTTGCTGCACAGATGAAAAGGGTGCCGGGCGTGAGCGGCTACTGCCTTCCCCACTTTTTCTGCGGTTCCGACCGGCACCGTCGACTTGGTGACGATGACCAGCTCACGCCTCATGTTCCGGCCGATCAAGTCGGCGACCGCTAGCACATGTCGAAGATCGGCTGAGCCGTCCTCGTCCGGCGGGGTGCCGACGGCAATGAACACGACATCCGCCGAGGCGATCGCGCCCTCGACGTCGGTCGTGAACTTCAGTCTCGCTTGGCTCTGATTCCGCTCTACGAGCGGCTCGAGGCCCGGCTCGTAGATCGGGAGCTCATTCCGCTTGAGCCCGTCGATCTTCGCGCGGTCCACGTCCGCACAAACTACGTCGTTGCCTGTCTCAGCAAGGCAGGCACCGACCACGAGCCCGACGTAGCCGGTTCCAATCACCGATATGTTCACACCAGCCCCTCAATTCAAAAGGATTGGCATCGCGCGAACTGCAATGCCGGCATGAAGTTACTGATCTAGCGCGCTTGTGAGTAGTACCCGTAGCCGCCATAGTATGGGTCCCGACTGGCGTCGACGTCGTTGAGCACTGCGCCAATGACGTGGCCATTGACTACCCGCAACTGCCCAACCGCGCGCCGAACCGCCTCTCGACGCGTCTCGCCCATCCGCACGACGACAATCGTGCCGTCCACCAGCGACGCGAGCACAGCAGCGTCCGTCACCGCGAGCACGGGCGGCGAATCTATGATCACCATGTCAAAGAGGGTTTTGGCCTCCTCGAGCACTAGGCGCATTGCCGCTGAGCCGAGTAGTTCCGACGGGTTGGGTGGCGAAGGTCCACTAGGCACCACGGCAAGGTTGGGTACATCCACTGACCGCGCGACCTCGGCTAGGCGCGCGCGCCCGACCAGCACGTCGCTGAGCCCGGGATCCCGGGGAATGCCGAACACCCCATCGAGCGCGGAGCGTCGCAAATCCGCATCGATGAGTACCGTGCGCTGGCCCTGCTGGGCGAACGTCGTTGCAAGGTTCGTCGCGGCAGTCGACTTGCCATCGGCTGGGGCCGCGCTCGTGATAACGACGGTCCGGAGATCCTTGTGGGCGCGCGCGAAAACAAGGTTGGTCCGGACAGACCGGAACGCCTCGGCCGCGACCGATTGCGGCTCCGTGTGCGCTATGGCCCGGAGGCGAACGGTCGCGCCGCGCGAAAACAGCGCAGCGCCGGCGACGCGCGGCACCGAGCCCAAAATGGGCAATTGCAATGCATCGCGTACCTCCTCGGCCGTCCGCACCGAGTCGTCGATCCGGTCCATCACGACGCTCGACACCACAGCGAGCAGAAGACCGAGCAGCGCCGCCAGGAGGAGGGCGCGCTCGCGATTCGGCCACACTGGCGCGAGCGGCGTCATCGCGGCGTCTATTATGCGAACGCTGCCAGTCTCGCCTCCCTCGCTGATGCGCGCGAGCTGATACTGCGATAGCAGGCTGTTGTAGCCCGTCTCCCGCGTTTTTACGTTCGCAGCTAATCTCGCCTGCTCGGCAACCATGGGCGGATACCGCTCCGTCTGCAGTCGGAGCTCGGCGACATTGCTGTCAAGCGATGCGATACGAGTGTCGAGACTCTTGAGATAAAGCTCGCTCGCGAGCTGCAAGCTCCGCTTGGTCGACACGATCGTGCTATCGAGGCCTTGTACGTCCAGGTTCCGCTCGGTCTTGGACAGCAGCAAGCGCTGGCGGCGACCTTCGAGGTCGATCCAGCTCTCATACAGAGTCGCGACGCCCTTGTTGTGCGCGATCGCATCGGTCCCCGCCAACTTCCGGAGCTCGTTGTCGGTCGTATCTACGCTCGCCAACTTGCCGACGAGTGCCAGGTAGACGCGCTGTTCGAGCATTAGCTCACTGCGATCCGACGCGAATTTGTAAATGCGTTTGAACAGTTCTGTCTGCTCGTCAGTGACGTCCGATGTCTGGTGCCGCTCCTGAAACGCCCGCAGCGAATCCTGGCTGCGAGCAGTCGCGGCCGCCTGCTCGGATAGGCTCTGCGCAATGTACTCGCTGCGTCCATGTGCGCGGCGCTGCGCCTGTTCACGCGCGTAGTCGGCGTACACCCGTGCCACGGCATTGGCGGCGTCGCGATCACGCACCGGGTCTGGCCCGACAATGGTCAGCTCGATGATATCGGTCTGCGGCAGGACGCGCGTGTCGATGCGCGTGCGCAGATCGCGCGTTGCTGCGTCGAGCGATTGTATGCGAAGCTCCACTTCCCGGCGCCGACACGCGGGGTGCTCGCGGGACCACGATTGACACACCCGCCCCGGATAGGGTGTCTCCGAATCGCGCCGGGCCGTATGACACTCCCGCGGCCCGAAGGGTGTATCCTGTGGCGTCCCAGCGCAGACTGTCGACTCCCGCGCGCGCATCACCCCGCACGACCGGCACGTTCTCGCCCAGGACCTGGGAAACGAGTGTGCGCGCCGGTCGCGTCACTTCGAGCCGGAGTCCAGCGGCGCCGACGGCGCGTTCTGCGATCGTCCGGCTCTTGATCACCTGCTGTTCCGAGGCCAGGGGATCGACTCGATAGTCGTACTGTGGCTGCAGCGAAGGCGCGTCGGGTATGGCGTTCGCGGTCTGCTGCACGCGGACGGTGAGAGTCGATGCGTAAACGCGCTGGCGGCTGAACGTATAGGCCGCTATTACGGCGACCGTTCCCAAGCAGACGGCTGTCGCCATCCACCGCCGACGCCGCACGGCGGCCCACACGTCGCGCAGCGACGTCTCTGTGGGGAGGACAGCCAAATCGTCCGCCCGTACGGGCTGCGTGAAGATCTCCCCCGGAGGCAGCGCGGGCGTTTGCGGACCTAGGGGCTGCAGTGAGGAGCTCAGTGTTTGGTTACCTGGATCAGGGTCACGGCGGCCAGAGCCACGGTCAACAAACTAGCGAGCAGCGAGAGATTCTCCCGGCTGAACAAGCCGGCTTTCGCCGGCACGTACACCACGTCGTTGGAGTAGAGGACGACGCGGCCAGCCGCACTACCGGCCAGCGCCTCCTGAAAGTTGAGCGTGTATGAATGGCCGTCGCGCACCACCTTGGTCTGCCGAAGGTTGGCTCGTTCAGTAGGGCCACCGGCCATCGTGATCACCTCGATGAGGCTAGCCCCCGGCTCGACGGAATACAGAGCCGGCACGCGAACCTCACCCAGCACGGACACGCGGATCTGCGGCCATACGGCGATCTCGGGGGCGCGAAATCCGCGGTCGCGCAATGCGTCGACGAGCCGCTGTCGCACATCTGCCGGCGGAAGGCCAGCGGCGCGAATAACGCCGAGCCCGGGTATCTGCACGTCGCCTTGCGCATCGATGAGATACTTACCCGTGAGCTCCGAGTCGCGATACACCCTTATGTTGAGCAGATCGCCGGACCGGAGAGCGCCGGTCGGTCTCGCGACCGTATCCAGCGACGCTTGACCGTGGGCCGAACGCGCCCCCCCGGCTGCAATGGCGATCCACAGAACGGCGCACGACGCACGACGCAGCGTGGCCCAAGGTGCGCGGCAGCGCATCGGTCCGAGCACGAAGGGAAACTGGTGTTGCCGGCTATGGATAGCGGAATGCATATCTCGCGATGAGCTTGACGCTGGCGTACAAGGCGGCCGGGGCCGGCGTGTTATTGACGTTGCGTATGCGGGCCAGGTCAATGCGCGCGGTCACCGGGAGCACGACGGTGAGTAGCTGCGCAGACAGGTACCCCAAGGTCGCCGTTTGGACGGGTTCGCCCGGCTCCGTGGTCGGAAATGGCACGCCCGCGTGGCCGACGGGACCCTGGGCGGGCCGCTCGTATATGCGCTGCAGCCCGCGCCGCCATTCTCCGAGGCCCCCGGCGAAGCGGATGCGCGGGGTGATAAACACGTCCGCGTCCGCATGCGCGTAGTCCGCGTCGGGGCCGAGCTCCGAGCCGATTGGCGTGTTGTAGTACTGCCAGACTTCCATGTAATACGGCTGCTGGTAGGTGTAGCTATCGACACGCTCATATGTGAGCTGCACGGTCGAGGTGCGGTCGATCGGCAATGGCGCCCGCGCCATCAAGTCCCACCCGAGTTGGTCCGGCGTGATACGCCGGTCCGCGGCATCGATCTGAATGTCATCAATAAGCAGTTGGCCACCGAGCGTCGCGCGGCCGATGTGCAGGCGCATCGCCGTAAAGGCCGTCAAGTTGTTTCGTGGCTCTGTCGCGGTCCGGCCCGTGTCATTCTGCGTCATGATGTACGGAACGAACGGGTTCACGTAGTACAGATCGATGCCCTGTGCCGCGCGTGAGAGCAGGGCCGTCTCGCCCGCCGACAGCTCGATCACGCCTGAAGGTCGCCAGGTCAGCTCATGGCCTGCCAGCCAGCGATAGTAGTGCTGCGGACCAAAGGACGTATTGATGCTGTCCTGGGCCGGCGTCAACACGACATCGTCGAGCGATCCAAACAGCACATGCCCTTCGAAGTGGGTCGTGCGGAAATCCGCTGCGAGACGGTCGATCGGCGGCCCATTGGCAGCGAGCATGAGAGACTCCCCACCGTCAAACGCGTCGCTCAGCCACGCCTCCCGCTCGCGACCGAGCGACAGCGTGACCCCGAGCGCGCGGCCGGCCACATACGCCTCGCCAAAGTCAATGACTGCCGTCGTCGAGCGAAACTGCTTCGCCCGCACGAGCGGGTCGTTGCGCGAATTGGATTCCACGTAGCCATCGACGACTACGGCCAGCTTGTCGTCGTCACCCCAGGTGACGCGCGCGTTCCCAACGCCCACGAGGGGCGGATCCCCCTGGCCGACAGGGCGCACGTTCTCCCACAAGGGGAAAAACTCGCCGTTGCGCAACCCCGTTGCGCTCAGCGTCGCTGCGCCTCCAGCGCGCGCGCTCGATCCGGTGTCGCTTGCGGTCTTCTTGAACCGCTGCGTTAGCTCGTCGAGCAACGGCCCGGCGCAGCGGTCGTCTCGAGTGGCTGCGCCGAGAGCCCAGCGGATCGAACGCACGTCGTACGGTTGTGTCACCGCCACGCGCGCCTCCGTGCACCCAGCACGCTCGAGGGCCGCAAGCTGTTCGTACGCGGGGTCGCCGAGTGGTAGCGCCATTAGCCCATGCTGGGCGCGCGCTAGTGCGGGGAACGCCGCGAGGACCGCGAGCGCGCCCCCAGCTACGCCGGAGACAGGGCGGCTGAGAGTGATACGATTCTGGCCGACGGATTCGAGACGCGCGCCGTCGCGTTGCGGGTGTCGACGACAACGCGTGCGTGATCCACGATCAGCTGATAATCGATGCTGGTATGGTCCGTCACGATCACCACCGCATCCGCGTGCCCCAGCTCCTCGGCCGTGAGCGCCGCACTGGTCCGCGCGCGACGGTCCTCGGTGAACGACGGAATGTATGGATCGTGGTACACCACGGTCGCGCCTCTTTCCTCGAGCAGCCGGATTACGTCGAGCGCCGGACTCTCGCGGATGTCGTCGATGTCCTTCTTGTACGCGACCCCTATCACGAGCACGCGACTGCCATTGAGCGATCGACGCACGTCATTCAGAGCGCGGGCGACTTTTTCGACGACGAAGTCTGGCATTTGACTGTTGATTTCCGATGCTACATCGATGAATCGCGTCCGATAGTTGAGAGTCCGCATCTTCCACGCGAGGTAGTGCGGATCCAGCGGAATGCAATGGCCGCCGATTCCTGGCCCGGGCACAAACTTCATGAAGCCGAATGGCTTGGTGGCCGCTGCGTCGATGACCTCCCAGACGTTGACGCCCAGCCGGTCGCACACGATCGCCATCTCGTTCACGAGGCCGATATTGACGGAGCGAAACGTGTTTTCGAGCAGCTTCACCAACTCGGCAGCCTCTGGCGACGAAACGGGGACGACAGTGTCGATGCAGCGAGCGTACAGGGCGGTCGCGACCTCCAGGCACGCGGGGGTGAGGCCCCCAACGACTTTTGGCGTGTTCTTCGTGTTGTACCTCGGGTTGCCCGGGTCGACGCGCTCGGGACTGAACGCCAGAAAGACGTCGACGCCGATGACCAGCCCCCGCCGAAGAAATTTCGGTTGTACGAGCTCGCGTGTCGTGCCGGGGTAGGTTGTGCTCTCGAGAACCACGAGCGTTCCGAGGCGACAGTGCGCCGTGATCGTGTCGGTGGCACGGTCCACGAAGCTCATGTCCGGGTCGCGTGTCTTGACGAGCGGCGTGGGCACGGCGATCGACACCGCGTCGACGTCTCCGAGCTGCTCCGGCTCGTGCGTCACTATGAGCTTGCCGCGCCTTACGAGCGCAGCTACGTCGGATGCCGGAACGTCGTGGATGTGGGACTTTCCAGCGGCCAGAATATCGATCACTCGCTGACTCACATCGTACCCAATCACGCGGAAGCCGGCTTTCGCGAATTCCACGGCGAGCGGCAGGCCGACGTACCCCAGGCCGACGACGCCCACCACGGCGGATCCGTCGCTGATGCGCTCGAGAAGGCGCGCTCGTAGATCGACGCCAGCAGGCGTGGCTGGCACGATGGTGCCCCTGGCGATGGCGCTCATCGGCCGTAGAACCCGCGCACGGCTCCGACTACTTCTTCCTGCTGGGCCTGTGTCAGCTCAGGATATACGGGTAGTGACAGGGCTTCACTCGCTGCGCGCTCGGATTCGGGACACTGGCCGCGCTTGTAACCCAGGTACGCGAAACAGGGTTGCAGATGCAGTGGAAGGGGGTAGTAGATGGCCGTGCCGACTCCATGCGCTTTCAGGTCCGCTTGCAGCTCGTCGCGGCGGTCGGCGCGAATCGTGTACTGATTGAAGATCGACTCGTTTTCGGGCGCTACGACTGGGGTGCGAACGACGTCGGCCATATCGGCGAATGCGGCGTCGTAAAATGCAGCATGCGCCCGGCGGCTCGCGCTCCAGGAGGCGAGGTGCGGAAGCTTGGCGGTCAGCACCGCCGCCTGGAGCGCATCGAGTCGCGAGTTGTATCCCACCTCTTCGTGGTAGTACGTCTTGATACTTCCGTGTGTGCGGAGCCGCAGCAGACGCTGGTACAGCCGCTCGTCCTGCGAGACAAGCATCCCACCGTCGCCATAGGCACCCAGGTTCTTCGACGGGAAGAAACTGAACGTACCGATCGTGGCAACCTCACCGGCCATACGCCACACGCCGTCGATCGAGCGACGCGCGCCAATCGACTGGGCCGCGTCCTCGATGATGGGAATCGCGGGCGCCGCGGCCGCGATCAGCTCGATGGGGGCCATCTGGCCGAAAAGGTCGACGGGGATGATGGCTTTCGTCCGCGAAGTCACGGCAGGCGCGATCTGGCTGGGATCGATGTTGAACGTCGCCGGGTCGATGTCCACGAATACGGGCCGAGCGCCAACGTTGTGCGCCATTCCCGCAGTAGCGAAGAACGTGAACGGCGTGGTGATGACCTCGTCGTTTCGTCCTACATCCAGCGCGCGTAGAGCGAGCATCAAGGCGTCGGATCCGTTGGCGCACCCGACAGCGAATCGCGTGTGCGACAACCCCGCGATTGCACATTCGAGCTTTCCGACCGGCGCACCGAGAATGAATTTTTGCTCCTCCACGACCTGCATGAGGGCGCAGAAGACCTCGTTCTTGATTGCCGCGTGCTGCGCGCGGAGGTCTAATAGTGGGACAGACATGGAAGTCGCTACCAATCTAAGGCGAGCCTGGACAGGTGTATGTTGTGCTTCGGTGAAGCCCGGACGTCAAATCCGGGCGCGGAGCGGGAGCGGAACTTCACGACCGGTCTTTGCCGACTCATAAATCCCGAGAATCAGCTCTAGCGACTTACGACCAGCCCGTCCGTCGGTGTCTGGCTTGGCTTCTCCACGCAACACGGCAAGCACGTTGCGATAGTACGCCTCGTGCCCGAAGCCATACACGTTGGGAGGCGTCGTGTTAACGGACTCGACCAGCTTGTCGTCATCGTCGTAATCTGCAAAGGTCCAATGTTCGATTCGGTTGACCGCGGTGCCGCCGATCTTGACCGTCCCTTTTTCGCCGAGGATGGTGAGAGAGCCTTCCAAGTTACGCGGGTACGTAAGCATTGTGACCTCTATGCTACCCAGGGCACCGGACCTGAAGTGAAGCACCGCAATACCAGAATCCTCCGTCTCGATGCGCCTTGCGAGCGTGGCGGTCTTGGCGATCACGCTCTCAACTGGTCCAATCAGCCATTGCAGGAGGTCGACGTAGTGCGACGCCTGGTTCATGAATGCGCCGCCGTCAAACTCCCACGTGCCGCGCCACGGGGCCTGATCGTAGTATTCCTGTGGTCGCGACCAGCGGACCGTCGCGTTCGCCATGTATATGCGCCCGAACCGACCCTTGTCGATCGCGCGCCGGACGAGCTGAACCGTCGAGTTGAGACGATTCTGCTTCACTACGAATAGATGCACGGCGGCGGCGTCGCACGCCTGCACCAGCTCATCGGCAGCAGACAGCGATATGGCCATCGGCTTTTCGGTGATGACGTGCTTACCGGCCTGGGCCGCGAGAATGCCTTGTTGGGGATGCAGCCCCGAGGGTGTCGCGATGGTGATGATCTCGGCCTGCGCTTTCTCCAGCATCTCCTCGTACGACCGGAACCACGGCACTCGTTGCTGCTCACCCGCCTCGCGCGCGCGTTCCGGATCGGAATCGCATACCGCGCTCAGCGAAAGCCCTTCGATGCGCTCCAACGCTTCGAAGTGGTTCCTGCTGATGCGCCCGCACCCGACGACTGCCACCCGAAAGGCTTTTGACGGCGTCATGCCGGCGTGATGCCCTCACCTACGCCTACTCGCTCGTAGGTCGTTCCACATGCAGGGCAGGTCCCCTCACCATCGTCGGGAAGCCGCTCGCCGCAGGCGCACATCCACCCGACCCTGCGTGCCGGCACCCCGGTCACGAGCGCGTACGCAGGGACGTCGCGGGTAACCACGGCGCCTGCACCAACGAACGCATACTCGCCCAGCGTCACTCCGCACACGACAGTGGCATTCGCGCCTATCGTCGCGCCGCGTCGCACGAGCGTGCGGCGATATTCGGCTTTGCGGCTCACGTGGCTCCGGGGATTCACCACGTTGGTGAACACCATGGATGGTCCGCAGAACACGTCGTCTTCCAACTCCACGCCTTCGTAGATGGAGACGTTGTTCTGCACCTTGACGTTATTGTGCAATAGCGTTCCGCCCATCACGACCACGTTCTGTCCCAAATTGCACCGCTCGCCGATGACCGCGCCGGGCATGATGTGGCAGAAGTGCCAGATCTTGGTGCCGGCGCCGACGATCGCACCCTCATCGACGTAAGACGATTCATGGATAAAGACGGAATCATTCACGCAGGCACGACCTCACGGACCATCGCCTGCCACTCTTGCAGAGACCGCACGAACGTAGCGCGCGAGCGCAGCGCCATGACCGCGTCGCACGCGGCACTCGCGGCGGACAGCGTCGTCGTGTACGGCACGCGATGGGCGATCGCCGCCTGACGGAGCGAATGGTCATCCTCATGCGCGTGCTTCCCCAGCGGCGTATTGATGAGAAGCTGCACTTCACGATTTACGATCAAGTCGATCGCATGGGGTCGTCCCTCGTGGACCTTGAAGACGCGCTGGGCAGGTATGCCTCGCCCGCGCAGGTACCGCGCGGTCCCCTCGGTCGCGAACAGCCGGAATCCCAACTCGTGGAAGCGCCGGATGATTGGAACTGCGGTGGGCTTGTCAGAGTCGTTGACCGTGACGAAGATCGCCCCCGAGGTGGGAAGTGCGTTGTCCGCTGCGATCTGCGCCTTGGCAAAAGCGCCGCCAAATGAATCTGAGATCCCCATGACCTCGCCGGTGGATCGCATCTCCGGCCCCAGGATGGGGTCGAACTCCCGGAACTTGTTGAAGGGAAACACGGCCTCCTTGACGGCTACGTACGGCGGGACGATCTCCTCGGTGAAGCCGATCGCCGCCAACGTCTCTCCAGTCATGACGCGCGCTGCCACCGACGCCAACGGCACGCCGATCGCCTTGGACACGAATGGCACGGTGCGGCTGCCGCGAGGGTTGACCTCCAGCACATATACGACTCCGTCCTTTATCGCGAACTGGACGTTTATGAGGCCGACGACGCCGAGAGCCTCGGCGAGCGCCACGGTTTGCGCTCGCATGACCGCGAGATCGTGCTCGCCGATGAGATAAGGCGGGAGCACGCACGCCGAGTCGCCAGAATGTATGCCAGCATCCTCGATGTGCTGCATCACGCCGCCGATTACCACGCGCGTGCCGTCGGCAACGGCGTCGACGTCCGCCTCGAAAGCGTCCTCCAAGAAGCGGTCAATCAGAACGGGGCGCTCATCCGAGGCTCGCACCGCACGGGCGAAGTACCGCCGAAGCGACGGCTCATCGTACACGACCTGCATGGCGCGGCCCCCGAGCACGTAGGACGGGCGGAGCAGAACCGGATAGCCGACGCGTGCCGCGATGCCAGCCGCCTCGTCGACACCCGTCGCCGTGCCACTATCGGGTTGGCGAAGGCCGAGACGACGGGCAATGTCCTCGAAGCGTCGGCGGTCCTCCGCGATGTCGATCGAATCCGGTGACGTGCCCAGGATCGGGACACCGGCCGCTTCCAGGGCGCGCGTGAGCTTGAGCGGCGTCTGGCCGCCCAACTGGACGATGACCCCGAGCGGCAGCTCGCGGTCGACGATCTCCAGCACGTCCTCCAGAGTCAGCGGCTCGAAATACAGCTTGTCCGAGATGTCGAAGTCGGTTGAAACCGTTTCAGGATTCGAGTTGACCATGATGGTCTCGATTCCGCGCTCGCGAAGCGCGAGCGCCGCCCGCACGCAGCAGTAGTCGAATTCGACTCCTTGCCCGATGCGGTTCGGGCCGCTGCCGAGGATTATGACTGAAGAGCGGCCGCTGCGGGGAGCCTCGCTCTCCTCATCGTAGCTGCTGTACAAGTAAGGCGTGGCAGAGGGAAACTCGCCCGCACAGGTGTCCACCATCTTGTACGACGGCCGGACTCCGAGAGCCCAGCGACGTTCGCGTACTGCACACTCGCCAGCAGGCTCGGGCCGGAGCTCGGAGAGCTGTTGGTCGGAGAACCCCAGTCGCTTCATCGCGCGCAGCGCGTCGGCCCCCACTTCCCCGAGCGAACCGTACCAGCGCTCGGCATCGATCAGCTCCTGCATCTCGTTCAGGAACCAGTGGTCGATGTGCGTGATCTCGTGCACGTCGGCCACGCTGAAGCCAGCGAGAAGCGCGCGCTTGATCTGAAAGATCCGCTCGGGCGTAGGCTGCCGGAGCCCCGCGCGGAGGGCTTCGGGCGTGTCGTCGCTGAGACGATCATCGGCAGCCGTCGTGCCAACTGTCCAACCACTGCGTCCAGTCTCGAGAGCGCGAAGGCCCTTCTGGAACGCTTCCTTGAACGTACGTCCGATGGCCATGGCTTCGCCGACGGACTTCATCTGAGTAGTCAGCCGTGGGTCCGCGTTCGCGAACTTCTCGAACGCGAAGCGCGGCACTTTGACGACGACGTAGTCGAGCACTGGCTCGAACGACGCGGGAGTGGTACGTGTTATGTCGTTCGGAATCTCATCCAGTCGATAGCCGACCGCGAGCTTGGCACCGATGCGCGCAATCGGGAAGCCGGTGGCCTTGGAGGCCAACGCCGACGAGCGCGACACGCGCGGGTTCATCTCGATGACCAGCATTGTTCCGTCGCGCGGATTGACGGCAAACTGGATGTTGCACCCTCCAGCGGCCACCCCAATTTCGCGAATGACCGCCAGCGCGGCGTCACGCATGGTTTGATATTCGCGATCGCTGAGCGTCATGGCTGGCGCGACGGTTATCGAATCGCCCGTGTGGACGCCCATCGGGTCGAGATTCTCTATGGAGCACACGATTACGACATTGTCGTCCCGGTCGCGCATTACTTCGAGCTCGTATTCCTTCCACCCGAGCACGCCTTGCTCGACGAGCACCTGGTGCACGGGAGAGAGATCGAGGCCGCGACGTACGACAGACTCGAACTCGGTCCGGTTGTACGCGATGCCGCCCCCAGTACCACCCAGCGTGAACGACGGGCGAATGATCGCGGGAAATCCTACACCATCGAGCAGCGACTCGGCCTCCTCCCACGACGCCGCAGTCGCGCCCCGCGGCATGGCGAGCCCGATGCGCCGCATCGCCTGCGCAAAGAGGGCTCTGTCTTCGGCGACGCGAATCGCATGAGCGCTTGCGCCGATCAGCTCCACGCCGTAGCGGTCGAGCACGCCGCCATCCGCGAGCGCCATCGCGACGTTCAGCGCGGTCTGCCCGCCCATGGTTGGCAGAAGTGCATCTGGCCGCTCGCGCTCAATCACCATCTCCACGAACTCGGGAGTTACGGGTTCGATGTACGTCCGGTCGGCGAACTCCGGGTCCGTCATTATCGTCGCCGGATTCGAGTTGACCAGTATGACCTCGTAGCCCTCTTCCTTCAGGGCCTTGACCGCTTGGGTCCCCGAATAGTCGAATTCCGCTGCCTGCCCGATTACGATGGGGCCGGAGCCGACCAGGAGGATGCGATGCAGGTCAGCGCGACGAGGCATGCGACGGCGGCGTAGGCTGCCCGGCGGCGCGGCTGCTCGAGCGCACGAGGTCCTCGATGATGTCGCGCACGGAGCGCGTCGGCTCCCAGCCTGTGGCGTCACGCAGCTTTGCGTTGTCGCCCACCAGCGCAGGCACGTCAACCGTTCGAACGAGCGACGGGTCGGTGGTAAGCGGCGCTTTAACGCCGGTCACGCTCAGCACTTGCACCGCCAGCTCCTTGACCGATGTGCCCACACCGCTCGACACGTTATAGACCTCGCCCGCGCGCCCGCGCGCGACGAGAGCAATATAGGCCTCGACGACATCGGCCACGTGAAGGAAATCCCGCTCCGAGCTGGCATTCCCGACTGCCAGTCGAGCGTTTCTATCGGTTCCGCGCCCGACCGCGAGCGCTCGCGCCACGAGAGAGGGCAGAAGAAAATCAGATGACTGCCCAGGGCCACTGTGGTTGAAGGCGCGCACCGCGACCACGCGAACCCCTTCGCTTCGAAACGCTTCCAAAGCGATGATCTCCTGCGCGGCCTTGGTGGCGGCATAAACGGTCAACGGCCGCTGCTCCGCATCCTCAGTCAGGGGCAGCTCAGACTTGTCGTGCCGGCCGTATTGCTCCCCGCTGCCCACTATCAGCACCGCGGGGTCCAGCACGCCGACACGCCGTCGCACGCGCACCTCGCCCAGCAGTCGCGTCGCTCCGACCACGTTCACTTCGCTTGCCGCCCCGGGGTCACCAAGGGCGCCGGGCACGGAGCTCACGCCAGCCAGGTGGAATATCGCGTCGGGCGGCGCCACGTCGAGCGCGCGGCGCACATCGTCAAGCCGAGTGATGTCGCCTCGGATCCAATCGATGTGGCCCAGGTGCTCGGCGGAAAGCAAAGTTGCCGCAGCGGGATCATCTGGCGTGAGGCCGGTCACCTCGTGGCCAGCATCCAGCAGCGCGCGGCTGAGCCATTGCCCGACGAATCCGCCTGCTCCCGTTACGAGAGCTCGCACGCTAGTCGCCCCGGCGCCGCTGACGAGCCAGGTCGGCTTCGACCATCTGCTCGATCAGTTGTTGAAACGTCACGGTCGGCGTCCATCCGAGCACTCGTCGCGCCTTGGACCAATCCGCGACGAGGAGATCTATCTCGGCCGGCCGCATGAAGCGCTCGTCGTGCACGACGTAGTCCCGGTAGTCGAGCCCGACGACAGCGAACGCCATCTCACAGAGCTGGCGCACCGACCACGTCTGCCCAGTCCCGACGACGAAGTCTTCTGGACCGTCGCGCTGCAACATCCGCCACATCGCGTCGACGTAGTCTCCCGCAAAGCCCCAATCCCGCCGCGCTTCGAGGTTTCCCAACCTGAGCTCGCGCGCGAGACCAAGCTTAATTCGAGCGGCGCCATCGGTCACTTTCCGCGTCACGAACTCCAACCCTCGGCGCTCGCTCTCGTGGTTGAACAGGATGCCCGAGACCGCGTACAGTCCAAAGCTCTCGCGGTAATTCACGGTGATCCAGTGGCCGTACACCTTGGCCACGCCGTAGGGACTGCGCGGATAGAACGGCGTAGTCTCGCATTGCGGAGTCTCGTGTACCTTGCCAAACATTTCGCTCGAGCTGGCCTGGTAGAACCGGGCCTCGGGCGCCGCCTTGCGCATGGCGTCGAGCACACGCGTGACGCCAAGAGCGGTGAACTCTCCCGTCAGCACCGGCTGAGTCCATGAAGTCTGGACAAAGCTCTGTGCTGCGAGGTTGTAGATCTCCCGCGGGTTGCAGTCCTTTATGGCATCGACCAGCGAATGCTGGTCCAGGAGGTCAGCCGACACCAGCTCGACCCGGTCCACCAGGTGAGCAATGCGCTCGTATGGCGTCGTGGAGCTGCGCCGGACGACCCCTACGACGCGGTACCCCTTTGCCAACAGCAATTCGGCCAGGTACGACCCGTCCTGGCCGGTAATTCCAGTTATGAGTGCTGTAGGCAGCGCGGCGTCCGCGGGCTATGCGACCTTGGCGCCACCGCGGGGAGCACGTACCACTTTACCGGCGTGCAGGCACCGGGTGCACACCTTGACCTTGGTGATCCGTCCATCGATCACGACCCGGACCACCTGGAGGTTCGGCTTCCACACGCGACGTGTCTTGTTGTTCGCGTGAGACACATTGTTCCCGAACGCGACGCCCTTGCCGCAGCAAAAGCAGGAATTCCTGTTCATGCGTGCTTCTCCTTTTTCTTTCCGCTCCGCGCGTCCGAAGGCTTCTCGCCCGAAGCCTTGCCGGCGCCGGGTTTCGCCGCGCCGCCCTTTTTGGACGAAGACCCTTTTTCTGACTTGGCGGCTCGCTTCGCCGCAGCGCCCGAGCCGTTGGCTGGCGCGCCAAGAAGTTCAATACGGGCCATTTCGGCTCCGTCGCCCTTGCGGTGGCCCGTCTTGAGAATTCGAGTGTACCCGCCGGCGCGTGTGGCGAAAAGCGGGCCTATATCGTGAAACAGCTTGTCGGAGATGCGTCGAGTCGGCACGTCACGCTCGGCTAGGCGCCGCGCGTGCAGGGTGCCGCTCTTGGCCTTGGTGATCAGCTTTTCGACGAAAGGTCGAAGCTCCTTTGCCTTCGCCTCGGTCGTCTCGATCGCGCCGTGCTCCACCAGCGACGCCGCCAGGTTGCGCAACAGCGCCAGGCGCTGCTCGCTCGTGCGTCGAAGCTGACGTCCGGCCTTTCGATGCCGCATCTACTTACTCCTCGTCGTCGTCGGGAGCATTGGCTGCGGCCCGACTTGGCGGAGTGCCCCAATCGGTAATGCGGATGCCGTCCGGGGCCTCCTCGTACCGCATGCCGAAATTCAGCCCGCGCCGCTCGAGCAAATCCGCGATCTCCTGCAGCGACTTCTTGCCGAAGTTCTTGACTTGCAGAATCTGACTCTCCGTCTGCCTGACGAGATCCCCGAGCGATCGGATGTTGGAGTTCTTCAGGGAGTTGACCGAGCGAACCGACAATTCGAGATCGTCGATCGGAGTCTGCAGCTCCGTCACCTTCACGGTGTCGGCACCCGGCAGCTCGCCGGTCGGGTTGACCGCGGCAGCTGCGTGTGGACCGAAACCCACGAAATAGTGGAAATGCGTCTGCGCCAGAGCGGCGGCATAGCTCACTGCTTCCTCCGGCGTGATCGTGCCGTTCGTCTCGACGATCAGCGTGAGCCGGTCGTAGTCAGTGCGCTGGCCGACGCGCGTCTCGGCCACCGAGAAGTTCACTCTCCGCACCGGATTGTAGATCGCGTCGATGCGCACGACGTCCACCGGCATGCCGCGTTCGAGAACGTGCTGATCGGATTCCGTGTAGCCGCGCCCCTGCTTCACGTATAGGTCCATGCCGATTTCACGGTCATCCTGCAGCGTGAACAGGTGGTGCCGTGGATCGATCACGCGCACGCCCGTGCCAAGCACGATGTCGCCGGCCGTCACAGGTCCGACGCCAGTGCGTTGAACCCGCAGCTGCGCCTCTTCCAGACCATCCTCCAGGGTCAGAGTCAGCGTCTTCAGATTCCCAATGATCTGGTGCACATCCTCGACGACGCCCGGGATCGTTTGGTGCTCGTGCACGACGCCGTCGATGCGGAAGGCCCACACGGCCGACCCCCGCAGCGAGGAGAGAGCATCCGACGCATCGCGTTGCCGAGTGTGTGGCCGAAGCCGCGCTCGAGCGGTTGCAGCCGAAATTCAGCGACGTTGGGATTGTCTTCGCGCTTCGTCGCCTCGACGAGCTGCGGGCGCACAAGTCCGCGAAGGTCGATTGGCTTAGGCATAATGGCTCATGTACCTCATGGGGTCATACCGGGCCACGTGCCCGGCAACGCCCTACCCCGCCCCTAACGCGCGGTAGGCTCGTACGGGAGTTAGGGTCCCGACCGTAAGGCCGTTCGCGATCGGCCTTACAACAGTCACGGTCATTGCTCGCCGCTCGCGAGCGGCACCTGCTTCGGGCAGCCGGGCAGCCGGCCAGCCGCCCGCTACTTGGAATACAACTCGACGACTAGCTGTTCCTGCGCAGCGATGGGAATGTTGGCGCGCTGCGGCCGCTCGAGCATCCGGCCGCTGAACGTGTCGCGATCTACGGCCAGCCAGGACAACGGCGCACCGCGAGTCGACTGCTCCATTGCGGCCAGGATCGACACCTGCTCGCGCGATTTCTCGCGCACACGCACCTCTTCGCCGGGCCGCACCAGGTAGCTGGGCACGTCGACCGTCTTACCGTTGATTTCCACGTGTCTGTGCCGGATGAGCTGGCGGGCGGCCTTGCGACTCGCCGCGAAGCCCATTCGGTAGACCATGTTGTCGAGTCGGCTCTCGAGAGCGGCCAGCAAGTTGTGCCCCGTGATTCCCGGCAGCGTGGTCACGCGGTCGAACGTGTTCCGGAACTGCCGCTCGGACACACCGTAGATTCGCTTGATCTTCTGCTTCTCGCGCAGCTGCTTCGCGTATTCCGACGACTTGCGCCGGCGCGCAGTGCTCTGTCCGTGCTGCCCCGGGGCGTACGGCCGCCGCTCCACTGGACACTTCTCGGTGAAGCACTTGGTGCCTTTGAGGAACAGCTTCGTAACTTCGCGCCGGCATTGGCGGCAGCTTGGCCCGAGGTACCGCATTGTCTAGACTCGACGCCGCTTCGGTGGGCGGCAGCCGTTGTGCGGGATCGGGGTCACGTCGCGAATCGACTTGACCTGCAGTCCTGCAGTGGCCAGCGCCTGAATCGCGGACTCTCTTCCGCTACCAGGACCCTGAACGCGCACGTGCACGCGCCGCACGCCGAGCGTCATCGCCTCGCGCGCCGCCTGCTCGGCCGCGACCGTTGCGGCAAATGGAGTCGACTTCTTGGAGCCCTTGAATCCGGCCTTTCCCGCCGAGCCCCACGCGACAGTGTTCCCGCGCGGGTCGGTGATCGTGATCATCGTGTTGTTGAAGGTCGCGTTGACGTGGGCGATTCCCTCCGCCTCGATAACGCGCTTCGCTTTCTTTGCTGTCGCCATTTGATCTCGTTATTCCTTCGGACATGTAAGGGCCACGTGCGACGGCCCTTATGGAGCAGTTAGTGCAGCTACTTCGTTACCTTCTTCTTGCCGGCGATTGCCCGGCGAGGACCCTTCTTCGTGCGCGCGTTCGTGTGCGTGCGCTGCCCGCGAACCGGAAGGCCGCGCCGGTGACGGATCCCGCGATACGAGCCGATGTCCATCAGTCGCTTGATGTTCATCGCGACCTCGGTGCGGAGGGCTCCTTCCACACGGTAGTCGCGCTCAATTGCCTGACGCAGGCGGTTAACGTCGGCGTCCGATAGCTCGCGCACCCGCTGCGCGGCATTCACGCCAGTCGTCTGCAAAATCTTGTGTGCGTTAGAGCGCCCGATCCCGAATATGTAGGTGAGTCCGACCTCGACTGTCTTGTCGCGCGGGAGGTCGATCCCGGCAATACGCGCCATGCGCTACCCTAACCCTGCCGCTGTTTGTGCTTGGGGTTGCGCTTGCAGATGATGCGCATCACGCCGTTGCGTTTGATCACTTTGCAATGCTCACAGATGGGCTTCACACTGCTCCGGACTTTCACGAGGGGCTCCGCACTCTATTGCACTTTTTTTCGGGCCAAGCTTTGGAACGTATTGGGTTTACGCCGCTCGCGCAAGCGGCGGCTTGCCCGCCTTCGCCGGACCGATCCCCCGCTTTTGGGGTCTCGTTCCCTCGAATCACCGGCGCGCGGCCGCGCGATGCTCGGCCGTGATTTGCGACGGGGGAATGTCGGTCGGGAGATCAGCGGCCCCGAACGCGCCTCGAAGGGCATCGTGGGCGTCCGACAGGTACAGCGCCAGAATCTCTCCCGCACGAGCAATCAGCTCAGGCGCCGGAACGACAAGCCCTGAGAAGCTCAAGAGTGTCCGCCCCAGCCGTTCGGCCGACGCCGACTGCGGGCTGCGAGCCGCCAGTGCATCCGAGTACGCTGCCAGGCGCGCGTTGAATTGACGGGTTGCGACGTGGCGCTTGGCGGAATCGATGAGGGGATCCCGCTGAGTCGCGCGGGACAGCGCCCCCGAGACCAGTGAGGCCGTGCGGTCGTCCAAGGCGTCGCGGCGAGCGACGATCACGCCAGCCGCCCGGCGGGCATAGCGGAGCTCCCACGTGGCGTGGTCGACGTCACCGTTCGCCGCATGATCGGCTAGCCAGGTGACATTCCGTGGGATCGGGCTCCGCGAGCAGGTGTCGGACGAACGCCCGGGCGCTTTCTCGCCGTGCGCGCTCGACGCGCCAGCGATCTAACACGGCGCGCTCGCTTAAGCCTGCAGCACCGGCAGTCCTACGCGCTGCCGCACCACACTCTCCTGTTCCATCAGATCGGCCAAGTGAACGCCTTCCAGCACCTCGTCGATCTTCTGCTGGAGCAGTACCCACACGGGCCGGATGCTGCAGCTCTCCGACTCGGCGCATTCGGCGGGGTCAACCGGATGACTCACGCAATGCAGGTCGAACGTAGCAAGCTCGGACGCAGCAATTACTTCCCTAACCGATATGAATTCGGCGGGCCGAGCTAGCACGTAACCTCCGTGCGCCCCGCGTGTGCTGTGGACAACGTTCGCGCGCCGGAGCCGCAACATGATCTGCTCGACGTAGTCAGGCGGCAGGCGCTCGCGTGATGCCAGCTCGCGCCCAGTGATCGGGCCCTCGTGCGCCCGCTTCGCCAGGTGAAGCGTGCAAATCAAGCCATATTCGGCCCAAGTGGTGATCCGCACTCTCTGAGGTTAGGCTAACCCACGCGGCAGGGCAAGGGAGACGTTCATGCCGGGCACCTTGGCCTGCGCCAGTTTGGTATATTGTGTAGGCGCGGCCAGTTACCGCGCTCGGACCCATACCGTCCGAACTTGCTCCGGCGACCAATGACGGCACCCCTGACAGCACCTGCGACCCCACCAAACCCGACCGTATCGGCGCCAAGCCACGAGAGCCAATTGGCCCGCGTCCCGCTCTTGGGTGTGGAGGACGCACCGCCGGCGGTCCGCGCTCTGTTCGAGAGCTTTCGCCGCACGCGGGGCAACATTCCCAATCTGTTTCGCGCGGTCGCCAGCCGGCCGCCGATCGTTGAGACGCTGTTCGCCCATTTGCAGGCCGTCATGGGGCCAGGGACGGTCGATACGCTCCTCAAAGAGCTCCTGGCTGTCCACGTGTCGCAAGTGAACGGATGCAGCTATTGCCTTGCTTCACACTCGGCGCTCGTGAAGCGCCTTGGCGGCACCGATGAGCAGCTCGCGCAAGCCGGTCGAAGCGATTACAAGGCATTCGATCCGGGCTGGGCCGCGGCGCTCGACTACGCCGCAGCGGTTGCGGCGCCGGGTGGGCGCGTCGGCGACGCCACGTACGCACGTCTCGCCGCGCACTGGGAGGCGCCACAAATCGTAGAGATTACCGCCGTGTGTGCTGCGTTCAGTTTGTTCAATCGGTTCGCGAACGCGCTGCAAATACCCATAACTACCTGACCGATAACCACGTGCTGACCGATAACCACGTGACCGAGTGACCGAGTGACCGAGTGAGCGACAGGGCCAACCCGCGCATGCGAGTCGAGCGAGACCCACTCGGCGAGCTCGCTGTACCGGTCGCCGCGCTATACGGCATCCAGACAGCGCGCGCGGCGCAGAATTTTCCGATCAGTGGCATTCGCGCGCTGCCGATCTTCGTCACCGCGACGGTGTGGATCAAGAAGGCGGCTGCGCTCACGCACGAGCAAACCGGCCGGCTGGATGCCCGCCGTGCCGGGGCCATTGTTCGAGCAGCTGATGAGATTCTCGCGGGGCAACACCGCGATCAGTTCGTAGTGGACATCTACCAGGCCGGCGCGGGGACGTCGCACCATATGAACGTCAACGAGGTGCTCGCCAACCGGGCGAATGTCCTTTTGGGAAGCCCGCTTGGGGCCTACGAACCCGTGCACCCGAACGACCACGTGAACATGGCGCAGTCGACGAACGACGTGATTCCGACCGCAGTTCGACTAGCCTGTCTCGCGCAGCTTCCTGACATTGCGGCTGGAGCGACGGCGCTCATCGACGCGCTGCGGGACAAGGGAAGACAGTTCGACGACGTGGTCAAGGCTGGACGCACGCATTTGCAGGACGCCATGCCGATCCGCTTGGGCAAGAACTCGCCGCTTACGCCAACACCATCGAGCGTGGGCTAAAGCGCGTGATGCAGGCCGCCGACTTTTTGCGTGATCTGGGTATCGGTGGGAGCGCCGTCGGCACGGGTGTGAACGTCGAGCCGGAATACCCGTCGCTCATGGTGCGGCTGCTTAGCGAAATCACAGGGCTCGCGCTGCGCGTCGGCGACGATCGCGTGCAGCTCATGCAGAGCATGGGAGACGTCGCGGGCTACAGTGCCCAGCTCCGGGTGTTGGCGCTCGACTTGAGCAAGATCGCGAGCGATTTGCGGCTGCTGGCAAGTGGGCCGCGCACCGGCTTCGACGAAATTCGGCTTCCCGCCGTTCAGCCCGGCTCATTGATCATGCCAGGGAAAGTGAACCCGTCGATTCCCGAAATGGTCAATCAGGTCTGCCTCCAGGTCGTAGGCTGCGATAGCTGCGTCGCCGCGGCATTGGAGCATGGCCAGCTGGAGCTCAACGTCATGATGCCGGTCATTGCTTTCAATGTTCTACTCAGCGGGCAGATCATGGCTAACGCCATGCGCGTGCTCGCCGAGCGATGCATTGCCGGGCTCGAGGTAAACCGCGAGCAGTGTGAGTACTGGGTCGAGCGATCGGCGGCGCTCGCCACGGCGTTGGCCCCGCAGATTGGCTACGCGAAGGCGGCGGAGATCAGCAAGCAGTCAGTCAAGGAGAACGTGCTGATCCGGGATCTCGTCAAACGCGAGCGAGTTCTGCCGGAAGACGAGATCGACGAGGTACTCGATCTAAAAAAGATGACCGAGATCGGTGTCCCAGGTGGAGCGCACCGCGGGGTTTCGGCCGGCTGAGTTGTTCGTGCTGATGCCCTGCCTGCTAACCTCCTCCTCTAAAAGGGAAGGGGGAATTCTTTGTGTTCAGCTTCGCTTTGGATGACCGTCTGCCCCACCCCTAACCCCTCCCCTAAAGGGGAGGGGGAATGTTTCCGTTCAAGCTTCGCTTGAATGACGAGGGGGCTTCGCCCCCTCGACCCCCTTCGGCGCCCTGCGCGCTTGCGCGAGCGGTTCCCATTCGGGAAGGGGCGGTCTCATGAGGCATTCCTTGGGGCGTGGGGCGCAGCCCCCTAGAAAAGCTTCCCCTCCCCGCGAGCGAAGAGGGAGAACCCCTTTTCCTTCTTGTGGGGCTGCGCCCCACGACCCTTTGAGAGCGCACGCCGGGGGACAAAGCTGGCGCTGGCGGGGTCGAGGGGCAGAGCCCCTCGTCATCCAAGCGAAGCTTGAAAAAAAACATTCCCCCTCCCCGCTTGCGGGGAGGGGGTTAGGGGGTGGGGCCGCCGGTCATCGAAGAAAAGCTTGAAAAAAATTCCACCTTCCCTGCGAAGTCCGTCAAATCATGCCGAAGGGGGGACTCGAACCCCCACGGGCTGTCGCCCACTGCACCCTGAATGCAGCGCGTCTACCAGTTCCACCACTTCGGCGTATGGCGGAACATATCGTCGCACGCGAGTCGCGGTCAACGCGGAACACGGGCTGTATATTGTGACGCGCCTCTCCCGTCTTCAGTCTACCAGAGCACTCAATGGCCTCGCCGGCGTCACGCGCCGACATTGAGCCGATCACCCGCAATCGGCGCGCACGGCATGAGTTTCACGTCCTCGAGACGTGGGAGGCCGGCCTAGTGTTAACGGGAACAGAGGTGAAAGCTCTCCGCGGTGGCAAGGCGACGCTGACAGATGCGTACGCGATCGTTCAAGCCGGAGAAGTGTTTCTCGTGAATCTGCACATCGCACCGTACGGCCCCGGTAGCCAGTTCAACCACGAGCCCACGCGCACGCGGAAACTGCTCCTGCACAAGAACGAGATTCGCAAGATGATTGGCGCCGTAGAACGACAGGGGCTGACACTCATACCGCTGGACTTGTACTTCAAGCGCGGCATCGCGAAGGTGGTCGTGGGCCTCGCTCGCGGCAAGAAATTGCACGACAAACGCGCCGACGAGCGCCGGAGGAGCGACGAGCGCGAGATGGCGCGCGCCGTTCGCGCACGCTCTTGATTACTGCCCTGCTCGTTGCAGGCGCCCTGCAGTTCGTGTCACCCATCTCGGCCGATTCGGCTCCGCAGGCGGCACTTACGATTCACTACAGCGGGCGCACAGCGCACGTGCGCATCGTGCGCGCTCCCGACGGAACCACTCGGGCATTGCGCGCCGACCTCGTTGCCAACGCCCTGGGCGGGCACGTACGCCGCATGGCGCGAGGGCACTACGAGATGACGGTACCGGGCGTCACGCTCTATCTGCGTGACCTGGAGGCTTTTGCCACGACGCCGACTGCCGTCGTCCCGCTACCGGCTGCGCCGTACGTGCGCGACGGTCTGCTGTATTTGCCATTCGCCATCGTGACCGACGTCGTACCGCGCGTGGCGAGCGGCGTGATTTACGATTCTGCACGCGCGGAGCTCCGCGTTTTCGCGGCCCTGCCGCCTCCGGATCAACGGCACGTGCCGTCGGCAACCGCGTCCGATTTCCCCGATACCTCGGGCGACGTCCTCATAACCGATTCTACCGATGTAGTCCCCGCAACGAACGACCCGCCAGCGTCGAGGCGGAAGCACCTTGTCGCAATCGACGCGGGCCATGGTGGGCCAGACCACGGGATGAGGGGGCCGCTCGGCGGAGGGCCACAGGTTGACGAAAAGGACATCACGCTCGCAGTCGCCCTCAAAGTGGGCGCGGCGCTACGCGAGCGCGGGATCGACGCCGTCCAAACGCGCACCAGCGACACATTGATCGCCCTGGACGATCGAGGTCGCATTGCGAGTGCACACAAGGCCGAGCTTTTCATCTCGATTCACGTGAACGCGGCCAATCCCGCGTGGCGTCATCCACGGGACGCTCGCGGCTTCGAGACGTACTTTCTGGCTGAGGCGAAGACCGAAGATGCGCGCCGTGTCGAGCAAATGGAGAATGAGGCGGTTCGCTTTGAGACCGGCCCAAACGCGAGCCGGCCCGACCCGGTGAATTTCATCATGAAGGACATGGAGCAGAACGAGCACTTGAGGGAATCGAGCGTGCTCGCAGCAGTTATCCAGAGTCACCTCGGTCGAGTGCACCCGGGTCCCACCCGCGGCGTGAAACAAGCAGGCTTTCGGGTATTGGTGACCGCCGATATGCCTGCCGTCCTGGTAGAGATTGGCTTTGGCACTAATAAGCCCGAGGCTCGATTCCTGGAGAGCGCCGTCGGCCAGCGGCGCCTCGCCGCAGCGATTGCTTCTGCTGCCACGGAGTACTTCGCGCACTACGATACCCGCGCGATGGCCTCCATGACCCAGTGAGCCGGTCAGTTCCCAATACGCTGTCGGTCCACGCGGCCGGGATTCACTTTCAAAATCCAATTCTTCTCGCCGCCGGCACAGCTGGATACGGGCGGGAGGTAGCTGGCGTGATCAATCTGGACCGACTGGGTGGACTCGTGACTAAGGCGGTCAGCGTCGAGCCCCGAGATGGCGCGCCACCGCCGAGGGTGGCGGAGTTCGATGGCGGAATGGTCAATGCCGTAGGTCTGGCGAACCCCGGACTCGACGCCGTGCTCCGGGACCACATGCCCTGGCTCGCCAGCCACGTCACGCGGGCCCGAGCGTTGGTAAACGTTGTAGGCCACTCGGTTGAAGAGTTTGCAATCGTCGTGGCGGGGCTTTCCGGAGCGCCCGGGGTGAGCGGATTCGAGCTGAATGTGAGTTGCCCAAACGTCAAGAAAGGCGGTACCGAGTTCGGGTCGGATGCGACGGTACTGCGCGAGCTCGTGGCGCGAACACGCGCGGTCACCGCCCAGCCGTTGTTCGTAAAGCTCTCTCCAACACTACCAGACATTGCGGCCACTGCCGTGGCTGCAGTCGAAGCCGGCGCCGACGGCATCACGGTAGTGAACACCATTCCCGGCCTCGTCATTGACCCGGACACTCGCCGACCGGTACTCGGCTTCGGTACGGGCGGCGTGAGCGGCGCCGCACTACGTCCCGTGGGCGTTCTTGCGACCGCTCGTGTGGCCAGAGCCGTGAAGGTGCCGATCATCGGCGCCGGAGGGATCGCCACGGTGGGCGACATTGTGCAGTATTTGTTGGCTGGCGCCAGCTTGGTCGCGATTGGCACGGCTGCCCTACAAGATCCCAGGCTTCCCGAGAGGCTCGTGACGGCGCTTCAACGGTGGTGCCGTCGACACAGCATACACACCCTTGCCGACGTCATTGGACGTCTGGAGTGGGCTCCGTGACCACGTCACGCACCCCCGGCATCATCTCGTCCGCGGCAGGCTCGCGCGCATCCGCGGCGACCGTGCCTATCGTCGCGCTCGATGTCCCGAATATCGAATCGGCGCTCATCATCGTGTCCCATTTGGGCGACCTCTGTCGCTTTTACAAGGTGGCCGGAGAGCTTTTCACCGGCGCTGGTCCTGCCGTCGTGCACTCTCTTGTAGACCACGGGTCGCGAGTGTTCCTGGATCTCAAGTTTCACGACATCCCGAACACCGTGCGTGGGGCGGCGCGCAGCGCGGCACGTATTGGCGCGAGCATCATTTCCGTTCACGCGACTGGTGGCCGTCGTATGATGCAGGCTGCCGTCGAGGGAGCGGCTCAGGGCGCGCGCGACGGCAAGCCACCGGAAGTATTCGCCGTCACGGTTCTGACGTCGCTCGACGCCCAGATGATCGGCGAGGCATGGGGCCGCTCGCGAGTCAACGTCCGCGACGAGGTGCTACGTCTTGCCGACGCCGCCCGGGCTAGCGGGGTGAGCGGCATCGTCTGCGGTGGTGAGGAAGCCGCGGATGTGCGCGCACAATATGGGGACTCGCTAAAGTTGCTCGTGCCGGGCGTGCGGTTGAGCGGCTCTTCGTCGAACGACCAGGTGCGTGTGGTCACCCCGCGAGAGGCCGCGGCCGCCGGTGCAAGCTATATCGTCGTAGGGCGCACGGTGACCGCCGCCCCCGCGGTGCGCGAGGCCCTGCGGCAAGTCATGGCGGAAATCGGCTAGGGCAGAGCGGCGTGTGTGCCGGCGCTAGCGCGCGACCAGCCGAGCGAGGCCATTGAGGAACGGATTGGCGCGCAGCTCCTGGCCGATGGTCGTGGAGCCGCCGTGCCCGGGATGCACGGTAAGAGATTCCGGAAGCGCCGCAGCGCGATCGAGCGAACGGGCCATCGCGACTGAATCGCCATACGGTAGGTCGGTGCGCCCGACGGAGCCCGCAAACAACAGGTCTCCAGCGAACAGCACGTCGTCTCCTACGAACATCACGTGCCCCGGCGCATGGCCGGGTACGTGAGCGACCGTGAAGCGGGAGCCGCCAACCGTGAGCACACTGCCCTCCTCGAGTGTCCGGTCGGGCTCGGGTGGCGTCTCAAAGTCAAGGATTCCATAAAGCTTCGCAATGTCCGGCGTCGCTTCATACAGTGGCTGGTCGAGTGCGTGTAGATGGATCGGCACGCGTCCAAATGCACGGCGCAACGCCGCGATTCCGCCAACGTGGTCGAAGTGGCCGTGCGTGAGCCAGATCCCCTCGAGCGCCGCGCCCGACTTGCGCACGATCTCAACTAGGCGGTCCCCCTCGTCGCCGGGGTCGACATACACGGCACGCCCCGTCTCCTCATCCACGGCGAGATAGGCGTTCTCCGCCAACGCACCCACGGTCGCGGTCGTGATTATCACGCCGCGTACCCGCCAGTCTGCAGGATCTCGGGCTCCGCGGCCGGCGGAAGCGTCCGCAGAGCGGTCACGTATTTTTCGGCGGCGATTGCGGCCGTCGTACCGTCACCTGCAGCAGTCGTGACCTGCCGCGTGAGTTGCGCGCGAACGTCGCCGGCGGCGAATAGCCCCTTGATGGACGTCTCCATGTTCATGTCGGTGATCAGATAGCCCATCTGGTCGTGTACGACGTGTCCCTCGATGACGCCTGTGTTGGGCCGGAAGCCGATAAACACGAAGACGCCAGTGACGGGCAAGTCGCGAGTCTCGCCAGTCACCACGTTACAGAGCCGGGCGCTCTTCACGAGACCGTTGGCGCCGCCATTGATAGCGGTCACCACAGTGTCCCAAATCACCTCGATCTTGGGGTTGGCAAAGATCCGGTTCTGCAGGATCTTCGACGCGCGAAGCTCGTTGCGCCGGTGAATCAGGTACACCTTTTCCACGTACCGCGTGAGGAAGTCGCTCTCCTCCACAGCGGCATCGCCGCCTCCGACCACGGCAATAGTGTGGCCCTTGAAAAAGGCCCCGTCACATATCGCGCAGTACGACACCCCCTTGCCAGCGTACTCGAGCTCGCCCGGAACGCCGAGAGTAAAGGGAGTGCCGCCGGCGGTGACAATGACCGTGTGCGCCCGGAAGACCTCGCCCTCGGCCGTATGCGCGGAAAATCCGCCCTCCGGCAGCTTCCGAACCCCAGTCACGGTCACGCCAGTGCGAAACTCCGCACCGAACTTCCTCGCGTGGCTTTCAAACCGCTGCGCCAAATCCCAACCGTCGATGTGCTCGAATCCGGGGTAGTCTTCGATCCTTTCAGTCTTGAGCAGCTCGCCCCCTGGCACCCCCGTCTCGAGCACAAGCGTCTTCAGCATCGACCTGCCGGCATATAGCGCGGCCGTTAGGCCGGCGGGTCCGGCGCCGATGATGATGACATCGTATTCGATGCTAGGCCCCGCGGTGGCCGCGGGGCTTTGAATTGTGCTCACGCCATCACCTTATTCGCAAAACGTTTGCCCCCA
Organism: uncultured Gemmatimonadales bacterium; assembly: GCA_963838855.1. GTDB lineage: Bacteria > Gemmatimonadota > Gemmatimonadetes > Gemmatimonadales > Gemmatimonadaceae > FEN-1251. Next base: position 115,121 of record CAWISX010000018.1, read on the forward strand.
CGATCGCGGGGAAACACCCTATAGATGAGCACGTCAGCGACCCCTTCGGTTCCCGTCAGCGGCGGACGTGGCGGCCGCCATCGACGATTAGAGTCTCGCCGGTGACGTAATCGGCTGCGAGAAGGTACAGCACCGCTCCCACGACATCGTCGGGCGTGCCCAAACGCTTGAGCGGCGTCGTCGCCGCCAGTCGCTCCCCGATTGCGGAGCTCCACTGGCTGGGCAGGAGAATCGAGCCCGGCGCAACACCAGTCACCCGGATTGCCGGCGCCAGCGCATGGGCCAAGGCCCGGGTCATCTGAACGACACCTGCTTTGCTGATTCCGTGTGGGATGTAGTCTGACCAGGCCTCGAAGGCCGCCAGGTCCGCAATGTTGACGATCGCGCCGCCGCGAGGACCCATCGCGGCAGCGGCGGCCTGTGCCAGCAGGAATGGCGCCCGCAGGTTGAGCGCCATGATCGCGTCCCACTGTTTCGCCGTGACCGTCCCAACCGGCGTGCGCAGCATCACTGCGGCGGAATTGATCAACACGTCGATCCTACCCAGTGCTGCCACCACGTCATTTATCAGCTGCTCGGGCGCTGCGCCGTCGCTGAGGTCGGCTGAAAAGGCCCGAGCGGTCCCGCCGGCGCCTCTGATCTCGTCCACTACGGCGGTGGCCTCCGCCGCCGATTCATTGTAGTGCACTGCCACGTGCGCGCGCTGACCGGAGAGCCCAAGCGCTATCGCGCGACCGATGCGGCGACCAGCGCCTGTGACGAGCGCGACGCGGCCGTCGAGCCGCACGTCAGGCCGCGCCAACGGGCCGCACGAGCGGCGGCTGATCAGATGCACGGTAGCGCTCCGCGCGCTCCGCGATCCGTTCGCCCCACTCCGCCGGTACCCGCATCGCCCCCAGCGTGCGCGGCCCCTCTCGGGCGCCGTGCCAGTCAGACCCCCCCGTCGGCAGCAACCCTGCGTGCTCGGCGACGCTCCGCAGACGCGCCGCCTCCTCGCCGCCGTGGCCAGGGTGCAATACTTCCAGCCCATCCATGCCCAGCGCTTCCCACTGGCGTACCCGCTCGAGTGTCGCTTCGCGCCCAGGGTGGGCCCATGCTGCTACGCCGCCCGCCTCATGAATCATTGCGATGGCGCGCTCTACGGATAGTTTGGTTTTCGGCACGAACGCCGGCCGCGCCGTGCCCAGGTAGCGGTCGAACGCTTCACGGATATCAGCGACCCATCCGCCCGCGATCAGCGCACGCGCAACGTGCGGCCGTCCCACAGCACCATCTCCGGCCTCCCGCAGCACGCCGTCCATTGTCATTGGAATGCCGAGCACGTTGAGCGCTGCAACCATTGCCTCCGCGCGAGCGCGCCGCGCGACACGCAGTCCGGCAAGTGTCGACTCGATTCGCGCGGGCTCCGCGAGCGACAGACCCAGCACGTGGACTTCGAGCTCTTCGTCAACTGCGCTGAGCTCAACCCCTGCCCACACGGTCATCCCGGCGATGGCTGCGGCGTCCCGCGCGTCAGCCACGCCCTGCACGGTGTCATGGTCGGTGATTGCAACGACTGCGAGGCTGGCGCGCTGCGCGGCGTCCACGAGCTCACGTGGCGTCGCGGAGCCATCAGAAGCCGTCGTGTGCGCGTGGAGGTCGATGTAACGCGACAGTGGCGCGATCATCGCGCGCTCACCTTGATCGTTGCTCCGGACTGGGCGCGTAACCCGCCTCTGGCGACGTGAAGCTGGGCTGCGATTGCTGGAAAAGCTCCAGCAGGCGGCCGTCACTCAGCTCTGCGAAGGATGCCTCGCGCGAGCGCGCGCCCATCGGGGAATACCGGGATACTCGGACCTCTCGATCGTTCCCCGTTCCGCTCACGAACATGACGGCGAACTCGTCGTGATCGTATTGCGTGACGAATCCTGAAGGTGACGCGCGCCAAGTCCGCCCGCCCACGGTAACAATCCGTGAGGGCATCAGATCTCGACCTCCAGGTAAAGCCGTGTCGGATCGACCCCGACGGCATCAGGCGCAGCCGCCTGCGCCGCGGCGAGCATGCTTTCATCCGCCGCTTCGGCAAACTCGAGAAACGCGCCGCCAACCTCCGCATCCTCGAACACCCAGTATTGGCAGTTCGCCCGATGATAGTGCGCCCGGAGCATGCGGGCTCGCTCGAGAAAGCGTGTGCGTTCGCTCGGCGTCACGACTGTTCGCTGCATGGTCAGCGCGCGCGCCACGGCTAAAGCGCAGCCTCGGGAAATGTTTCGAGACCCCTTTTCACGAACGCCATGAACTCGTCTGCCACGGCGCCGTCCACTAGGCGGTGGTCGAACGAGATCGAGAAGTACGCGCACGTCCTGATGGCGATCGTGTCCTCGCCGTCCGGGCCGTTAACGACCTTCGGACGCTTTTCGATGGCTCCAACGCCCATGATTGCCACCTGCGGCTGGTTGATGATCGGCGTCCCGAGCAGCGAGCCGAATACGCCCGGGTTGGTGATCGTGAACGTTCCGTCCTCGACCTCGTGCGGCTGCAGCTTTTTCGCCCGCGCTCGGCTCGCCAGGTCATTGAGCGCTCGCGTGAGCCCCACCAGCGAAAGCTCGTCGGCGTGCTTGATTACGGGAACGATCAGTCCCCAGTCGAGCGCCACGGCGATCCCGATGTTGTACTGCTTGCGATAGATGACGTCCGTGCCTCGCACTGAGGCGTTGAGCGCCGGGAAGGCTTTGAGCCCATCGAGGACAGTCTTGATGACAAACGGCAAATACGAGAGCCTATACCCGGCAGACGCTTCGATCTCCGCACGCTTTTTCGCGCGGATTCGCGTCACGCGGGTGAGATCGATCTCGAATACCAATGTGACGTGCGCGGCCGTGCGTCGCGACGCGACCATATGGTCGCTAATGAGGCGCCGCATCTTGGACATGGGCTCGACCACGTCACCTGGCCAGACCTCGGCCGGCGGAAGCTCGGGCGGAGCCGTTGCGGGGCCGCCCGGAGCGTACATCGCGCGCCCCGCGGCGCCGAGCGCTCCGCTTGCACCCGATTCGATGAAAGCCATGATATCGCGTTTCGTCACGCGACCAGCTACTCCGGTGCCGCTCATCGTCGCGAGCTCGATCCCATGCTCGGCCGCGATTTTGCGTACCAGCGGTGACGACTTCGTGCGGATGCGCTCTTCGAAGGATTGGCCGTTTAGAGACGTGTCGGAACCATCCCCGCCACCTACCGCGGCGATCGCCGTCGGCGCCGCTGACGCAGTTGATCCAACCGGCCCGGCAGACCGAGTCGACGGCTGCGAGACCGCCGCCGCGGGTGATTCCGCTGGCCTATGCGCGCTTGGCGCCGCAGCAGCCGCGGGGGCCGCGGGGGCCGCGGGGGCCGCCGCCCCGGACGTGGCCGACGGTGTCGCGGATGGAGCGGACGACGCCGTGACCGCAGCCCCGACCTCCGTTTCGATTCGCGCCACGACTGTCTGAACTGCAACAGTCTGACCCTCGCCAACCAGGATTTCCGCGAGCGTTCCCGCGACCGGAGACGGAATCTCGGCGTCCACCTTGTCCGTGGATATCTCGAATATGGTTTCGTCGCGTTTGACCGTGTCACCCACGGCCTTCAGCCATTTGGAGACCGTGCCTTCTGCGATCGATTCGCCCATCTGCGGCATGATCACGTCTATGCGGGCCATCGCGTCACCTCTCTCTCTCGCTCTGTACGAGCCGCCGAACGACCAGCGCCGGCAACGTCACCGCGCCAATCACTCCGCACACCGCCGCGAACTTCTCCCAGCCGCACGCCGGCAACTCGGCCACGTACCGGCAGCCGGTTGCCCAACTGTAGAACCGTGCGACGAGGACGCCGACCATCGCAAGGCTCACCCCTCCGACCACCGCCATGAAACAGCCGACCGCGGCGATACGCACACTTGCCCCTAATAGCGCGCCAAAGTGCGGGCCGCCGACACGATGTCTGCGGTCTGAGGCAAGACATAGTCCTCGAGCTGGGGCGCGTACGGCAAGGGGACATCGGCAGCGGTCACTCGCAGCACCGGCGCGTCCAGCCACTCGAATGCGCGCTCGCTGATCCGGGCCGTGATCTCGCCGGCGATCCCACCTGTGCGTGTGTCCTCGTGGACTATCAGAACACGATTCGTCTTCTTCACCGTCGCAAGCAAAGCATCGTCGTCCATCGGCAACAGCGTACGCAGATCCACGACCTCCACCGAGAGCCCATCCTCACGCTCCAGCTGCTCGGCCGCGTCAAGCGCTTTCCACGTCGTGGCCGCATAAGTGATGATCGACAGGTCGCGGCCCTCTCGCGCCACGCGAGCGCGGCCCAGAGGGACAACGTGGTCTCCAGCCGGCATTTCCTCCTTGATTCGGCGGTAGAGATATTTGTGCTCGAAGAAAAGGACGCAGTCATCGTCGCGGATCGCGGCTTTGAGCAGCCCCTTCGCATCAGACGCGGTGGCGGGATACACGATCTTGAGTCCCGGAGTGTGCAGGAACGCGGCTTCAGGATTCTGTGAGTGAAAGGGACCGCCGCGAACGTACCCGCCACTGGGTCCGCGAACGACCATCGGACAGGGGAGCATCGTGCGATACCGTGCGGTGGCGACGTAGTTCGTGAGCATGTCGTATGCACACGAGATGAAATCAATGAACTGCATCTCACATACCGGGCGCATTCCCATGTGACCGGCGCCAGCTGCCGCGCCAACGATCGCCGCTTCCGACAGCGGCGTGTCGATGACACGCTGTTCGCCGAAGCGCGCCTGCAGACCTGCCGTCACCTTGAATGCCCCGCCGTAGGCTCCGATGTCTTCGCCCAGGCAGAACACGTTCGGATCGCGCTCCATCTCCTCGAAAAGCGCCTCGCGTAGTGCTTCGAGGTAGGTGATCTCAGCCATCGTGCGTGCCCCACCCCGCCGGGCGTTCGTGCGTCTCGACGGCAGAGAGGATGCCCTGGCGAAACCACAGCGTGGGCATGGAAGCGGGATCGCCATAAACGCCGGTCAGTACGTCCGCGGTGTCTGGCGCCGGGGATGACTCTGCGATGTCCGTCGCCGAGTCCACTTCCAGGCGCACGCGTTCATCCAGAGCCTGCAGCTCCGCGGGGTCCACGTTATCACGTTCGAGGAGCACTCGCGCATAGCGGTCGATGGGATCGTTCTCGCGCGCCCAGCGATCGATCTCGCCCTCCGGAACGTACGATTGATTGTCGTGCTCTGCGTGACCCTTGCGGCGATACGTCAGGAGCTCAATGAGAGTGACACCGCCGCCCGCTCGCGCGCGATCGACGGCACGCTTGGTCACGTAGTACGTAGCCTCGACGTCGTTGCCGTCCGCTTGCTCGCCAACAACTCCATAGCCAATGGCCTTGTCCATCAGTCGTCGCGCCGCAGTCTGCTTCGCGATGGGAGTAGAGTACGCATACCCGTTGTTTTCCACGATCATGACGAGTGGACACCGTTGAACGGCGGCGAAATTAATGCCCTCGTGGAACGCTCCCGTGGACGTCGCTCCGTCGCCCACGTACACCAGCCCTACTCGGTCCTCGCCCCGGATCTTGAACGTCAATGTTACGCCGGCCATGACGGGCACCATGTCGCCGAGATGAGATATCTGCCCGATGAACCCTCGCGTCAGATCGCCGAAGTGGATGTTGAGCTCTCGTCCATGAGTTGGCGAATCGCCCTTGGCCATGTACTGCCGGAGGATCTCTACCGGCTGCGCGCCCTGCACGAGCATGGAGCCCAGGTTACGGATGAGCGGCGACAATATGTCTCCCTTCGACCGATCGAGCGCGTATGCACTTCCCACAGCGTCGGCCTCTTGGCCGAGCGACCGGAAAAGCCCGCCAACTACCTTTGTCTGGCGGTAAAGGTTGACTAGCCGGTCCTCCAGGGCGCGCGTAAGGCGCATATAGTAGTAGAGCTCGAGCCTCGCTTCGCGCGAGAGCTTGGGGCTAGCGTCGGCGCCCGTACGAGCCTCGGCAACTCGTGGTGCGGCTCGCGTCGCCATCAGTACGCCGCCTCGAGAGCATGTGCCGGATGGGCGCGACGATGCAGCTGCACGAAAAATTTCTTGACGTTCCTGTCGAGTCGGCTCTCCCCGGCCTGGTCCGTGTCACCTTGAACGAAGGTATAGTGTCCGCCCTCGGCGAACACTGAGAGATTCAGCGCGCCCAGCGGCCCGACGTAGGTGCGCGACTTCGGCGCATTGGTCGTTGCATTGAGCCCGATCCGCGGAAAGAACGCGTCGGCTTCCGCCAGGACGTCCGCAATGGACAGCTGCGTGCGATAGAAGTGCTTCATGGTCTTACTGCATTTCAGCGTTCAATGCGCTTCGCCCGATGCTGCAGACACTTGTTGCCGCCAGTCATCCATGGTTTCGATCTTCTGCGTGGAGTCTCGGCGGAACTGCAAGCCCATCGCCCAGTCGCCCGCCGTCACGAAGTTCAGCTTCGCGTAATACGCACCAGGCTGAGGTCCAGGCGTTAAACCGTCCCAGGCGCTTGCCCCGTCGCGACTAGTAGCGTACACGCGGCCTTCGCCGCCCTCGATGGGCTGCCCGGATGCCCGGTCGCGCACCTCCACACGGTAGATCGCCGGCTCGCGCGCCCGCGGCGGCGCCGGATCCGAAGTGATGCGGACCGCCAGATCCTGCGTCCACAGCCGCATCGGCGGCGCGCCCTGCTGAGTAGAGCGGCACGCAGCTGTCAGCACGACGCAGCACACCGCCACGGACCGCGGCTTCACGCGTAATACTCGAGCCCCAGGTGCGTGATCTGCTCTTCCCCGGCGAGGTGGCGCAGCGTGTTCTTCAGCTTGGTCTGCTGAATGAATAAGTCGTGCTCCGGCTGTAGGCCGCTCGCCGCCATGGGACTCTTGTAGTAGAACGACAACCATTCCTGGATCCCCTTGAGCCCCGCCCGTTGGGCGAAATCCGAGAAGAGCGCGAGGTCGAGCACGAGCGGCGCTGCCAGAATCGAATCGCGGCAAAGAAAGTTCACTTTTATCTGCATCGGGTAGCCATTCCACCCGACGATGTCGATGTTGTCCCAGCCTTCTTTGTTGTCGCCCCTCGGCGGGTAATAGTTGATGCGGACGACGTGCGAAAAGTCGCGATACAAGGCCGGATAAAGCTCCGGCTGCAGGATCGTGTGCAAGACGCTGAGCTTGGACTCTTCCTTCGTCTTGAAGGACGCCGGGTCGTCCAGCACTTCCCCGTCCCGGTTACCGAGGATGTTCGTAGAGTACCAGCCTGCGAGCCCCAGCATGCGCGCCTTGATCGCCGGCGCGATCACGGTCTTGAGCCACGTCTGTCCGGTCTTGAAATCTTTCCCCGAGATCGGCACCCCGCGGTCGCGCGCAAGCTGCGTGAAACAAGGGATGTCCACGGTCAGATTCGGAGCGCCGTTCGCGAAAGGGACTCCTTCCATTATTGCCGCATAGGCGTACAGCATGGACGGCGCGATCGCGTCGTCATTTCGCTCCATTGCCTTCTCGAATTGCTCCAGTGTAGCGTGCGCTGCGCCAGGCCTGATGAATGCCTCCGTCGAGGCGCACCACACCATCACCACGCGGTCGAGTCGGTGCCGGCCCTTGAAGTCGCGAACGTCCTGGCGGAGCTGCTCGGCAAGGTCCCGCTTGGTCTTCCCGCGCTTGACGTTTGGTCCGCTGATGCGCACGACGTACTTGGAATCGAAGACGGCAGGCATCGGCGTGATCTCGCGTAGAAACGGCGCAACGCTTTCGATGTCCGCCTTGTCGAGCACGCCGGCCTTGCACGCCGCCGTGCAGGCATCATCTGGGATGGGGTCCCACGCCCCGAACACCAGGTCGTCGAGCGACGCAAGCGGTACAAGGTCCTTTATGAGCGGGGTCCGATTCTCGGTGCGCCGGCCGAGCCGCACTGTTGCCATTCTGAGTCAGCGAGCCGATCGGCAATGCAAGCCCGCGCCGAATGCGTTCCACGCCAGCCATGAACGTTGTTGCGACCGCACCAAGGCCGGGGGTCATGACTCCCAACCGCCCGGTGGCGGGTCGCACGCGTGCTTCAGTCATTTAACCTCTATAGGCGCGTTGAGTGCCGAACGCGGAGCCGGCTGAGCCGCGACGGTGAGAGTGGGCGGCGACACTGCAGGCTGGCGAGCGGGCGGACGCGTGGCCTTGTACACTGCTACGACGCGCTGAATGGCGGTAGCCCATGACGTCACCGTGAGAGTGACGACGATTGCGGCGAGGACCCAGCCACCGAGTGCGAGTCCGAAAAACGCCTGCGGCGCGGAGAGCAGCACCACACGCTCGGGTCTCTGCATGAAGCCAACGCGGGCATCGATTCCCAACGCCTCCGCGCGCGCCCGGGTGTATGAGACCAGAAACCCGCCCACGATTCCGGCGAGCGTCACGACCAGCAGCGGTAAGCTCGAGTGTCGTGGGCTAGTCGCGTAAAACACGGCTAGTCCGCCCATGACCGCGGCGTCGGCTATACGATCCAGCGTCGAATCGTAGAATGCGCCGAAGACGGTGGTGCGACCGGTCCTGCGTGCGACCGTTCCGTCCAATACATCGAACAGCGCGGTAACCCCCAGGAACCACCCGCCGGTCATGATGTGCCCCGCACCGTATATGACCCCACCCGTTATGGAGCAACAGGTGCCAAGGGTCGTGATGACGTTGGGGTTGACCCGGTGGCGTACCAGCAGTGCGACGATGGGCTCAATCAGCCGAACGTATCCCGTCTTGACCCATGCCCACAACCTTGTCATCGACGGGAAATTACGCGCCGCTCAGGGCAGTTGCCATGCGTAGGTGCCGGTCAACGTGACGTTCGGTCTTGTGTACGTATTCGCGCCGTCAGCGGTCGTCGCAGTGAGCGTGACCGTGGCCCCCGATGACACCCCGCGCGCGGCAAGCGTCGCGGAGGTCCCCGGCGCGACCTGACCCAGAAAAATGCTGTTCTTGCCCGCGGTCGAAAGGGACACACTCACAGCTTGGTCGAGGCCGTTCGTCACGGTGATCGAGGGAGCAGGGGGTTGCGCCACAGGCTGAGAAGCCGTGTTGATGTTTCGATTGCACGCCGAAACGACTAGCAATACGGCAGCCGCCCCAGCAAACGCCGCGCGCAACGCTGGCAGCGCCACGACGACTCGACGCATTAGCAACCCTCCAGACAGGTTGGTCAGGGTGCAGGAACGAGGCCACGCCTCGGCAATCGGTTCAGCGATACAGTGTGTACGGGCGCGTTCGCCGCTCGAAGGACACAACCGCCGGATACTGCCGATCGATGACGCCGTCAGGGTCGTCGCCGCGCAGCAGCGAACGCCGCGCGTCAGCCGACCCGAAACGTAAGTCAAAGCCGAGAGTGTCGAGGCGAAGCGAGTCGGGGTTGACCTTGGCTATGGCCCATAACAGGTCGGCGGTGATGCGCCCCGCTTGTGTTCCATCGCGGTCCACTACCTGGATGCGCACGCCGTTCAGCCGTTGCCCTGCGTACTTGGCATCGCTCGGCTGAACGGGAGTGAACTTCGTTTCCTGGTAGCGCACTCCGCCGGGCGCATGGTCCCTGAGTACTTGAATCACCTTGCGCGCATCGAGCCAAGGGGCTCCGATCTGCCGAAACGGCAACTCGGTGCCGCGGCCGACCGAAAGATTGGACGACTCGAACGCGACGAGGGCGGGATAAAGGAGAGTGCTCTCGAGCGTGGGCAGATTCGGAGAGGGTCGCACCCAGGGAAGTCCAGTCTGATCGTACCAGAGCACTCGGCGCCAGCCACGAACGGGAATCACGTGCAAGTCGGCGTGTATCCCAAGGACATCGTTGTAAAACAGCGTGAGCTCTCCCATGGTGAGGCCGTGGCGCAGAGGAATCGCGGCCAGGGCGTATGGACGCGCCGGATGGTCCGCTGTCGCCTCGTTGGGGTTCGCGAGAGCGCTGTCGAGCACTGGGCCTTGTATGTGGATGCCGGTCAGAGGGTTCGGGCGATCCAGCACGACCACCGCCACGTGAGCCCGCGCCGCCGCGCGCATTGTGTACACGGCGGCTGCGACGTACGTCCACGTGCGGGTCCCGACGTCCTGCAGGTCGATCACAACAGCGTCCATTCCGTGAAGGACGCTGTCGGGCGGGGCTTCCGTCGTCTCGTCGTACAATGAATAGACGGGAAGACCGGTCGCGACATCCCGCCCGCTCGGAATGTGCTGCCGGTCTTCGGTGCCGCGTAGCCCGTGCTCGGGCGAGAACAGGGCAACCACATGCACGCCCGCTTTCGTCGCCGCGAGCCCGTGGGTCAAAAGCTCGATGTCAGACCGGCCGGAACGGTCAACTCCCGTCTGATTCGTGAGCAGTCCAATTCGCTTGCCGCGAACCACTCCAATGCTATCCTCAAGCAGCACGGTGATGCCTGGCGCGATCGGTCCAATGTGCGCGACCGCGGGCTCCCGCTCTCGCGCACTGTTGATGCAGGTGACCGCGAGTAGTGATGCCGCCGTTATGAGTTTCACAACCGAGAGACCGTCGTCGTCATGATGCCATGAATCTATCTGTAATCGACTGGGCCATTGTTGCTGGTTACTTCCTCCTGTCGACGGGGATTGGCCTTCTCTTCACCAAACGCGGCGGTGGGAGCCTCCAAGAATACTTCCTTTCTGGGCGCAGCGTCCCGTGGTGGCTCGCCGGCGCGTCCATGGTAGCAACTACGTTCGCCGCCGATACTCCGCTGCTGGTGACCGGCCTGGTCGCAACCAAAGGCGTCGCGGGCAATTGGCTGTGGTGGAACATGGTGATGAGTGGGATGCTCACCGTGTTTTTTTTCGCGCGATTGTGGCGGCGCTCGGGCGTGATGACGGACGTGGAGCTCGCCGAAGTGCGTTATGGGGGGCGGCCAGCCGCGCTGCTCCGCGGCTTTCGGGCCGTATACCTGGGCTTCGCGTGCAACCTCCTCATCATGGGGTGGGTCACGCGTGCAATGATCAAGATTCTGACCATTTCCCTCGGCGTGGACCCGTGGCTCGCGGTGGGCATCTGCTTCGCCGTCACGATGCTGTACGCCGTCGCGGCCGGGCTGTGGGCTGTGCTGTGGACCGATCTGGTTCAGTTCATCATCAAGATGAGCGCAGTGATCGTGCTCGCCGTCTTCGCGGTGCGGGCGGTCGGCGGGATGGAAAAGCTCAAAGCCGGAGTCAGCGCCCACTTCGGCAGCGAGACGGCGGCACTGTCCGTGCTTCCCGTATCGTTCGACCACGGGTTCCATGCGTATCCCTGGATGCCGGTGCTGTCACTGGCCGTGTTCCTTGCGGTTCAATGGTGGGCCGCGTGGTACCCCGGGGCTGAGCCGGGCGGCGGCGGCTATGTCGCGCAGCGAATTTTTGCCGCCCGCAGTGAACGGGACGGCGTCTTGGCAACGCTGTTCTTCCAGGTCGCCCATTACGCTCTGCGACCGTGGCCATGGATCGTGACGGGTCTCGCTACCGTAATCCTCTACCCCGCGCTACAGGACAAGGAAGCTGGATACGTGCATGCCTTCGTGGACCTGTTGCCGACGCCATGGCGCGGGTTCATGATGGCCGGGTTCGCGGCCGCTTATATGTCGACAATCGGAACGCAGCTCAACTGGGGTGCTTCGTACCTCGTCAACGACCTCTACAAGCGGTTCCTTCGTCCGGCGGCTACGGACAAGCACTACGTAGCCGTGTCCCGCGTCGTCACGGTTGGCCTGTTCGCCTGCTCGATCGCCGTGACATGGCGGCTGTCGTCCATCGAGGCCGCCTGGAAGTACCTTCTCGCAGTGGGCGCCGGGACGGGCTTGGTGCTCATTTTGCGATGGTATTGGTGGCGCATCAATGCGTGGTCGGAGATCAGCGCGATGCTTGCCTCGCTCTTGTGCTCGACGATTGCCTTTCTCGCGATTCCTCGTCGCTTCGCCCCTGGCGACCCTAACGCTGACGCGTGGGTGATGCTTGCGACCGTGGTGCCCACGACCATCATCTGGCTGACCGTCACGTACCTCACCCACCCGGAACCCGATACCGTGCTCGATGCCTTCTATCGTCGAGTAAGCCCAGGCGGGCCAGGCTGGCGACACACGACGGCCCGGCTAGGGTTAGGGCATCAGCCGCTTGGCGGGGGTAGCTGGGCGTGGGCCAATTGGGTGGCGGGAATCGTCGCCGCATATTCGACTCTGTTCGGCATCGGCAAGCTCGTGTTTGGGGCGACGCTCGAGGGCATGTCACTGCTCGCCGTCGCGTGCGTGGCATTCGCGTGGATCGCCTGGTCGTTCCGCGGCTTTGAGGCAAGTGGCGCGCGGAGCTATATTTCGGCGTCTTCCAGGAGGGAAGAATGGCTAGTACCCAAGAGCCCCTTGTCCAGTCCGACGCAACCACCGACGCACAGCCCGACGTCGCCCTTACCGTAACGCCGGCTGCGGCGGTAGAGGTGAAACGCTTCATGGCGACGGAAGGAGTCGCGCCGGAGAAGGGCGGACTCAGAGTGAGCGTGCAGCCCGGCGGGTGCAGCGGGTTCAAGTACGCCCTCCTCATTGAAGATCAGAACGCCGACGACGATTTCATCGTGGATCAGGGCGAGTTCCGAGTCTTCGTCGATCCGTTCTCTGCCCAGTACCTGCAGGGTGTAACGATCGACTACGTGACATCGATGCAGGGATCGGGGTTCACGTTCAAGAACCCGAATTCAACCGGCGGATGCGGATGCGGTAGCTCGTTCGCCGCCTAGTCCGGCGCGCGGCGCGGCTCTGGCCCGCGATCCCACATGGGGTCGCGGGCCTTTTCACGCCCCATCCCGTGGACCATCATCTCCCGCCGTGAGCATGGCGTTCACTCCGCTCGACGGTGCAGTAGTGCTCGCGTACCTCGCAGGTACTACGACGCTAGGTGTGTGGCTCGGGCGCTCACAGCGTACGGCCCGCGACTACTTCGTTGCCAATCACCAGATTCCCTGGTGGGCAGTCTTGTTCTCCGTCGTCGCCACGGAGACGAGCGCGCTCACGTTCATAAGTGTGCCGGGGCTGGCGTACATAGGCAATTTCACGTTTCTGCAGATTGCGGCCGGCTACATCGTTGGCCGAATCGTGGTGGCGGCGACGCTACTCCCCCGGTACTTCGAGGGAGACCTCGTCACTGCGTACGCTCTGTTGGAGCGCCGGTTCGGGCTGGCAACGCGAAGATTCGCCTCCGTCATCTTCATGGCGACTCGGGCCTTCGCGGATTCCGTACGCGTCTTTGCGACGGCCATCCCCATATCGCTCATCCTTCGCGGCACTGTACCGGCCGCGTACGTCACGCCGGCCGCCGTCCTGGTGCTGGGTGTTCTCACGGCATTCTACACGTATCACGGCGGTATGCGCGCCGTCGTGTGGACCGACGTCCTGCAGACGTGCGTCTATCTGGTGGGTGCGCTGTCGGCGGTCTACCTGATTGGACACGCCGTTCCCGGCGGGTGGAGCGCGATAGTCGCTCGCGCGTCTAGCGCCGGTAAGTTGCGGGTGATCGATACCTCGTTCCACCTCGACGTCCCGTACACCCTATGGGCAGGTGTCATAGGCGGAGCATTCTTGTCCATGGCCTCTCACGGCGCTGACCAGCTCATTGTGCAGCGGTTGCTCGCCGCGCATACGCTGGCCGATGCAAGACGAGCGCTCGTGGGCAGCGGCGTCGCCGTCTTTCTGCAATTTGCTCTGTTCCTGTTGATTGGCGTGGGACTCGACGCGGTCTATGGCGGGCAACGGTTTGCGACTCCCGACGCGATATTCCCCACCTTCATTCTGGAGCGCATGCCTCCGGGGTTGATCGGGCTAATCGTTGCAGCTATTCTCGCCGCGACCATGAGCACACACTCTGGGGCGATCAACGCACTCGCCGCGGCGACTACACACGATATATATCTCCCGCTTACGCGCCGTAGCGCCGACGATCCTGCCGTGCTGCGCGCCGGGCGGCGCTTCACCCTGGTGTGGGCCGTTGTGCTGACCGGTGGCGCGCTTCTGTATCCTCAACAGGGCACGCCGGTGGTCACCGTGGCTCTGTCCATCGCATCGTTTACGTACGGCGGACTTCTGGGAGGGTTCTTCCTGGCAATGTGGTCGCGCCGGGCCGAGCAGCGCGACGCGATTCTGGGCATGGCCGTGGGCGTGGCGGCCATGTCGATCGTCGTATTTGCCCGGCCGCTTGCCACGATCTTCAGTGGCGCGGCGCCCGTGCTGTCTCCAATTGGCACGATTGCGTGGCCGTGGTACGTGCTCATCGGGACTACTATCACGCTCGCGGTCGGCCTCGTCTCTTCGCTCACGCACGCAATGCCTGCAACACGTCCACAAGACGTCCCCACATGACGCAGATCGTCGTTGGAGTCGACGGCGGCGGGTCGAAGACTCGAGTGATCGTCGCCGACGAAGCGGGCACTGAGCTTGTTCGTCTGGACGGTGCAGCCAGCGCCGTGCGGCCAGGGGGTGCCGACCATTCGGGCAATGTGATCGCCTCCACTGTGCGTGACGCCCTGAACGCTGCAAGACTATCGCATGTGCGGCCAAGCGTGGTGTGCGTGGGGGCGGCCGGTGCGGGACGCGAACCGGAGCGTCAGGCTCTCTGGAGAGCGCTCGTGGAGCGCGAGATCGCGGACGACGTGGTAGTGCATGCCGATGCGACTGTTGCGCTGGACGACGCCTTCGGCGAGGGCCCGGGGATTGTGCTCATCGCTGGCACGGGCTCGGTCGCCTTTGGGCGAGGGCCCACTGGTACGCTCGCGCGATGCGGCGGCTGGGGCCCGGTGTTCGGGGACGAAGGCGGCGGCGCTTGGATCGGCCGGCGCGCGCTAAGCGCCGCGACGGCGGCCATCGACGGCCGAGAGCCTGAGACCGGGCTCACCGGCGCGATCGTTACCGCGGCGCAGGTGGGCACCGTAGACGATTTGATAGCATGGGCTGCCGAGGCTGGGCCTGCCGGGCTCGCATCGCTCGCGATCGCGGTACTGCAGTGCGCGGAGTCCGGCGACCTGCGGGCAAACGCGGTCGTGAGCTTCGCCGCCGAAGAGCTGGCGCTCCACGTGCGCGCGCTCGCGCGCACACTATTCGGGGATGAGCGCGCGACGAGCCCGGTCGCGCTGGCTGGCGGGATGCTTCGCCGGGGGTCGTCGCTGCGAAGCCGGTTGGAGTATCGGTTGAAATCGGCCGTGCCCGGCGCACAAATACACCCACGCGACGTCGAGCCTGCCCGCGGGGCCGTTCGACGGGCGCTGCGCGCATTGGGCTACACGCCTGGGGCGAGCTCAGGCGGAGTTGGTGGGTCCGATCGAGGCACGCACGACAGCTTCTGAGCTCTCACGCAGCGCCGAACGCCTGTAGCCGTAGAAAAAGTAAAGAATGAGCCCGATCACGAGCCACACGGCGAAGCGGCGCCAAGCGGCCTCCGGGAGGCCGGACATGAGAAACAGGCATGCGGCAGCGCCGAGTATCGTCACCGGCCACACGCACCGCACGCGGAAAGGTCGCGCGCGCTCGGGCGCCTTGTAGCGCAGCACAAGTACTCCGAGACACACGAGCACGAACGCGAACAGAGTACCAATGTTCGTGAGATCGTAGGTCTCGCCTGCGTCGCCAACTAGCGCCCAAGCGGCGACGAACAGCCCAGTCACGAGCGTGGTCATGTAGGGCGTGCGGTATTTCCCGTGCACGCGGGCGGCCCATTTGGGTAGCAATCCGTCGCGGGCCATGGCGAAGAAGATGCGGGGTTGCCCGTATTGGAAGACGAGCAGCACGGCGGACAGAGAGACGACCGCGCCCAGCGAGACCACCCAGCTGATCGTAGTGAGCCCCGACAGCTGTAGCGCCCGGGCGAGCGGATCCGCGACTCCAAGTTGAGGACTCGGAACCATGCCCGTGAGCACAATGCCTACGACAATGTAAATCGCCGTGCAGACAGCCAATCCGCCGAGTATCCCGATCGGAAGATTCCGCTGGGGATTCTTGGTTTCTTCGGCAGCGGTCGAGACCGCATCGAAGCCAATGTAGGCAAAGAAAACGATCGCCGCACCGTGATCGATGCCGGCAAAGCCGTTGGGCGCGAACGGGTGATAGTTGGCGGGATGAATGTGGGCGATGCCAACGCACACGAACAACGTCAGCACGAGCAGCTTGATCGCGACCATGATATTGTTGGCGCGCGCGCTCTCTCTGACTCCGAGCATGAGAAGCCACGTGATCGCGAGCACGATCGCGACTGCGGGGACGTTGATGAGAATTGGAATCCCGGCCAGGTGGGGCGCGGTGCCGATCAAGCCGTGCACGGCCGGGTCGTTGCTCAGAAGCGCCGTTCGGTATCCAGTCTCGAGCCACGCGGGCAGCGCGACGCCAAACGCGCCTAGCAGCGAACGGAAGTAGTCGCCCCACGAAATGGCGACCGCTACGTTGCCGACGGCGTACTCGAGGATGAGGTCCCAGCCAATGATCCACGCGACCAACTCGCCCAGCGTCGCGTAGGAGTAAGCGTAGGCGCTGCCTGCCTGGGGGATCATGGACGCGACCTCCGCGTAGCACAGTCCCGCGAGCGCGCACGCCGAGGCAGACAGCACGAACGAGAACACGATTGCCGGTCCTGCCCCACTCCGAACGACGTGCCCGGCCGCATCCATCTGACCGGCCGCGGCCGATCCGATCGCCCCAAAGATCCCCGCTCCAATCACGGCGCCGATCGCAAGCATCACGAGGTCGCCGGCGCCCAGCGCCCGCCGCAGCGTTGGGCCGCCCGCGTGCTCGGCCTCCGCTTCCGGCAACAGCGCCGATATCGGCTTACATGCGAAGAGCGATCCGGAACCCACTAGCCCCCCACTATATGAATAGCGGCGCGAGTACGAGCGTGATCGTGCTCAGTAATTTGATTAGAACGTGAAGAGACGGGCCCGCAGTATCCTTGAAGGGATCGCCCACGGTATCGCCTACGATGCTCGCCTTGTGAGCGTCCGATCGCTTGCCGCCATACACTCCCGTTTCAATGTATTTCTTGGCGTTGTCCCAAGCGCCGCCGCCCGTGTTGAGGAAAATCGCCATGATGATGCCTGCGATCGTGGCTACCATGAGGAAAGCGGCGACGGCTTCGGCGCCCAGGCCAACTATCCGGAATAGAAGCCCAACGGCTATGGGAAATGCGACGACGAGCACACCCGGCGCGACCATCTCTTTGAGCGCACCCACGGTCACGATGTCGACGGCAGCCCCGTAGTCCGGTGACTCGGTCCCCTGCATGATACCAGGCTTGGCGGCGAACTGCCGCCGGACCTCGGTAATAACTGAATACGCCGCGCGCCCCACGGCGCGAATCGCCAGCGAGGAGAACCAGAACACAAGCATGGCACCCATGAGACCGGCCACGAACAGCTCTGGCCTTGCTATGTTGACCGAGATGCGCCGGCCAGTGTAGTTGAACACTTCATCCAGATATGCCGAGAATAGCAGAAAGGCCGCCAAGGATGCGGATCCAATCGCATATCCTTTGGTTAGCGCCTTGGTCGTGTTCCCCACCGCGTCGAGTCGATCGGTTATCACGCGTACGGATTCCGGTTGCTGCGACATCTCCGATTATGCCGCCAGCGTTGTCCGTAATAGGTCCGAAAGTGTCCATCGCCAGCACGTAGGCCGCCGTGCCCAGCATGCCCATTGTCGCGGTCGCGGTCCCGAACAGTCCACCGATGAGCTCACCGTGCTCACCCGTGAGACCGCTCGCGCGCCCGAGGTAGAAGCTGGCCACAATCGCGATCGCGATCGTGAACACCGGGAGCACCGTCGCTTCCATCCCGACGGCGATCCCTTGGATGATGTTGGTCGCCGGTCCGGTCTGACTCGCTTCGGCGATTCCGCGCACGGGGCGGTACGCATATTCTGTGTAATACTGAGTGATCAACAGGAACGCGATCGATGTGAGCACTCCCACGATACCGCACAAGAAGAAATGCCACCACGCGTCGGGCGCGGCGTGCTCCGGCGCACCAAGGAGCCATTTCGCCGCAAGCGCGAATCCACAGATAGCCAGGACAGCCGTCGTGTAGAAGCCGCGATTCAGCGCCTGCATGGGATCGCCATCCTCGCGCGTCGAGACGGTCATCACGCCGACGATCGACGCCATCAGACCGAAGGCGCCGACCACAAGCGGGAAAAGAATACCGCCCACGCCAAAATAGCGGAAAAGAAACACGCCGAGTATCATGGCCCCGATCGTCTCCGCGGCCGTGGATTCGAAAAGGTCGGCTCCGCGACCCGCGCAGTCGCCCACGTTGTCGCCAACGAGATCGGCTATTACCGCCGGGTTGCGCGGGTCGTCCTCTGGAATTCCAGCTTCGAACTTGCCAACGAGGTCAGCGCCCACATCCGCGGCCTTGGTGTATATCCCGCCGCCTAGCTGTGCGAACAGCGCGACGAACGACGCCCCAAATCCGTAGCCGACGATTAGGAAGGGTATCTTCGGAAGCCACTGTTCCGCCGTCGACCCCGGCGGCATGAGCGCGGACAACGCCGCGAAGAGACCGCCCACTCCGAGCAGAGACATCGCGACCACGAAAAGCCCGGCGACCGCTCCACCACGCAACGCCACGCGCAGCGCGTCGTTCAGGGATTCGAGAGCGGCCGCGGCTACCCGGATGTTCGCTCGAATGGATACCCACATTCCCACGTAGCCGGCGATGCCGGAACTGATGGCGCCCAGTAGGAATGAGACGGTGACATACAAAGCCAGTGTACGCGGGTTGGACACCGGATCCGACGGATGCGGGGTGCGAAACAAGCCGTAGCCCACATAGAGCACGGCGGCGACGAGAATCGCGAGCAGCGTGATAGTGCGGTACTGGCGAGCCAAGAACGCCTTGGCGCCCTCACGGATTGCATCCGAAATGCGCTGCATTTCTGGCTTTCCGCGCGGACGGGCGAGTACCCAGCGTGCGAGCCATACTGCGAAGGCCAGCGCAAGAAGGCTGAGACCGATAGTGATGGTCAGAAGGGTTGACTGCGTGGCAGGCATGAGCGAGAAATGGGGGTCTGTGTACGGAGGGGGAAGCAGCGCGCGAAGCTACCCGCAGGCAGCACGATTAGCTAGGTGGCGAACCCTCAGAAATCCCACTCGAGTGCGACCGTATCACGCACCGGAGTTCCGTCCGGAAGCACGGCCGCGCGAAAGCGAATCTGTGACAGCTCGGAGCGCAGCTTTGCGTTATACGAGCCGTCGCGGGTGGCATTGGCTGACAGTAGATGCGCAGTGCCACGCTCGGACACGTCGAACACCGCAATGAGATGAAAGGGGCGCACGCTTGCCGGGGCGTCGGCGCCCAGCAACGGCAGGTTCATCGCCAGGGCTTTCACCTTGGCGGCAGTGGGCGACCCGCCCGTGCCCGGTCCGGCGCCATTCCCGGTGCCGACTCCGGTCCCATTCCCGGTTCCGCCGCCGGTCCCTGCGCCTCCCATGGCAACTCCGCCGATCGAATCGCCGACGGGCGACGCGGGCGGCGGGGGCGACGACAGTGGCGGAGGCGCGGGAACAACGGGGGGTGCTGCAGTAGGCGAGAGAAGTGGCTTCGCGCGCGTGGGCACGCGCACAACTGGTCGCGGGCGCGTCACCGGCCGCACGACTGCGCGGCGCGCGGGTGGTGCGAGCTCCGAGTAGCGCACTCGCTCCCCGCCCCCGCCGCCCCCTCCGCCACCCACTGCCTCGTGCGGCACGCCAAAGGACCTTCGGTCGGTGATTGGGACCCTCGCACGCGCGGCCGGGGAGAGCCATAGAAGAATGGCCGCGCATACGTGGACGGCGATCGATATGACCGTCCCACGGCGCTGTGCTGCACGCTCTTCTCGTGCCGCGGCTTCCGGAAATCCGAGCCGCGTGGCTGCTATTTCGTCTCTTTTGGCGGCACGCCGATCACCTTTACGCCGGATCCGCGCGCCACGTCCATCGCGTCGATTACGTCCTGATACTTGGCGGCGGAATCTCCCTTGACGAACAGCACTTTGTCGGGCCGCGGATCGTAAATCTCCTTGAGACGCTTGCCAAGATTGTCCTTCGTGACCGGCTCTTTATTGATCGACAGAACGTCATGGGGCCCGATCTCGAGCACGATCTGAGAATTATCGGGCTTGGACGTCACGACGGGCGTGGGGTCCGGCAATTGAATATCGATCGCCTTCCGCGACATTGGCACGACGATCATGAAAATGATCAGCAGCACGAGCAGCACGTCGATCATTGGCGTGACGTTGGGCTCGTTGGCAAGGTTGCGGCCTACGCCGCCCGTGTCGGTGGAAATGGCCATTAGTGATTTCCGCCTGGCGCCGGAGCGGGCGAGGGACTCGAGGTCGTTGTACCAGCGGGCCGAGTCTTCGTCACGTGCTCGTCCAGCATTGGGTTGTCACCGGCAACAGTCGACCTCGTGCCAGGATTTTGTTCGGTGATCATTCCGGTGACACGCACGCCGTTCTTGGCGGCGGCGTCGAGCGCTGTCAACACCTTGCCGTAGTCCAGATTCCGATCCGCTTTCACGTACAAGATCTTGTCCTCGGTGCGGGCATCGAAGATCGACTTCAGGTCCGGGCCGAGGTCTTCGTTGCGAATCGGCTTCTTGTTCAAGTAGTACTGCCCGACCGCATCGATTCCCAGTACCTGATCGCCGTCTTCCTCTGGATGCGCCTTGAGGTTTGTCCCTTTGGGCGGCTGGGCATTGAAGCCCGCGTTGAGCGCGGGCACGACGATCATGAAAATGATCAGAAGCACGAGCATGACGTCAATCATGGGCGTGACGTTGGGCTCGGCTTTTACGCCGTTGTGGACGCGGTGGAGATGGCCATGAGGCGTCTCCTTCCGGGTTACTGCGAGATCGGCGAGCTGCCGCTCGCCGCCGCGGTGTTGAACTCGCGCGTGAAACGCGACCGGCCGAATTCTCCCGACACGCCCTTGATCAGATAGTCGATCATTTCCTTGGAGGAGTAGGTCATCTCGGCCGTGAGATTGTCGATCTTCGTTTGGAAATAGTTGTATGCCCACACCGCGGGAATGGCGACCAAGAGACCGAAAGCCGTCGTCACGAGGGCTTCTGCGACTCCAGCCGAAATCGCGCCGATACCGCCGGAACCGGAGGCGGCCATGCCGGTAAACGCGTTTACGATACCCATCGTCGTCCCGAGAAGTCCGACGAACGGCGCCGTTGCGCCGACCGTCGCGAGCACACCGAGGCCGCGCTTGAGCATGACGATGTTCATGAGCATTTCGCGCTCGACCGCTCGCTCGGCAGAGTTGATGTCGGCGACCGTCACGGTGCCATCCTGAATCAAGGGCTTGATCTCGCCCAGCGCACCGCCCAGGACGCGCGCGACGTTGGAGCGCTTATAGCTCTCCGCAAGGCGGATCGCTTCGCTGAGATTGTCTTCTTCGAGGAACTGCGAGAATTCCGGCGCGAACTTCAGAGTCTCGGCCTGCGCTTTTCTGAGAGACCACCACTTTCCGATCATGATCGAAAGTGAGTAAATCGACATCACCGCGAGGACGAATACGATCCCCTTGGCGAAGTACCCCATCGAGTTGAACAGGTCTATCAGCGACAGATTCATGACCGCGGTCCCCGGATAAGTGTCGGTGTGTGAGTGGTCGGAGTTGCGTGACGGTCTACTTCGAGATGTTGAACGCGAACGGCAGCTGCACGAGCTCTTTCACTTTGCGCCCGCCGACCTCGGCTGCATAAAACCGCATTTTCGGCAACGCCTCCTTGACGGAGCTCGTGAACGCGTCGTTGGTCGACTGGATCACTTTGAACGTCGACGTTTCTGCTAGGCCGGTCGTGTCAATCACGAATTGGGCCAGTACCTGCCCGTCCACTCCGGCCGATCGCAGAATCTCAGGATATTTAGGCGACGGGCTACCCGGTACTTCGCCTGCCTGCTTTTCGACTTGGAAATCGAAATAAGGCTGGTCGCTCACCGGGCCCGTGCCGCCCACGACGCCCTTCCCGGTCCCGCCCGCGACGCCCTTACCCGAGAAGTCAGCCTCATCGGTCACCTTCTTTGTAAGGTCCACCTGCGGAATGACGTCGGGAATGTTCACCGGCGCCGTCAGAACCTGAAATCCCTTTGGCGGCGGTGGCGCGACCGTAACGGTCGGCGGCGGAGGCGGCGGCTTGGGCGGCGGAGGCGCTTCCTTCTTCATCTCCGTGAATTCGATTTTCTCGACCTTCTCTTTTTCGTTCCGAATCGCCGCGTGTGCGGTTGCGTACACCGCCAGGCTGATCAGAACAACATGCGCGACCACGCTGGATGCGGTCCCGGCTGGGCTGCGTTGCTTGGTCGGCCTGGACTCTAACAAGGTATTGAACAATCGCGCTCCTTGAGAGGACTGTCCGACGTGGAACGTACGCAAACCTTGTGACGCAACTGTGGGGCAACGATTAAGCTTTGCTTAATTCCCTGTGGCGGAGTTGTTACGCGGAGGTAGTAAGCGCCGCCGGGGGAGGGGCAAGTTGTACCGGTGTCTGTTCGGTCGACGGGAGCGGCAGGCTCACGGTAAAAACGCTACCGCGGCCCAATCGCGAGCTGACGCTTATCGCGCCGCCGTGAGCGTGCGCGATCCATTGGCTTATCGCCAGTCCGAGCCCAAAGCCGCCACCGCCCGACGCACGCGACCGCACGCGGTCGGCGCGCCAGAATCGATCGAAGATGTACGGCAGGTCAGCCCCGGCGATCCCAATACCGGTGTCTTTGACTGTGAACGTCACCGTGTCGAGCCGGTGGCTGAGCGTCACGTCGATGTGGCCGCCACGGGATGTGTACTTGATTGCGTTCATCACGAGATTCATGAAGAGCTGCCGAAGACGCGTTTCGTCCCCAAGAACCGTGGCCTCCTCCAGCACGGGAAGCGACACGCTGATTCCAGCGTCCTCGCCCAATATCACGCCAGCCTCGTACACGTCGCGGACAATCGGCTCGAGCGCCACTGGCTCGCGATGAACCTCAAAGCGTCCCTCATCCGCCCGCGCCAGCGTGAGCAGAGAATCCACGAGGTCGGCCATACGACGCGTCTCGACCAACGCTTCCTCCAACGCGACCAGTTGCTCGGTCGACTGCGGAGGCGCGGTCATGGCGCGCTCGAGATCAGCCCGCAGCACCGCGAGCGGTGTCTTGAGCTCGTGACTCGCATCCGCCGTGAATCGGCGCAGTGCGCCAAACGACGTCTCGAGCCGGTCCAGCATTGCGTTGAGGGTCGTGCCAAGCCGCATGAGCTCATCCCCCGTGGCGGGCAGGGGCAATCGGCGATGCAGGCTCCGTCCATCCGTGATTGCCTCGACCTCGTTCACCACCGCGTCGAGCGGCCGAAACGCGCGACCTGCCACGACGTATGCGCCGGCGACGGAAAGCACGAGCACCATGGGCGCGACGAGCAGAATTGTTGAGAGGATGTCGCCCAGCGCGGGCTCCGCGCTCCCGACCTGCGCGCCAGCGACTAGGCGCGCGATGCCAGTCGCGCGGTTGTACTCGGGCCGGGCCGCCATGAGCAGGTCGCGGTCCGACAGGGCGAGCCTTCCGGGAGTCCCGTTTGCCGGCAGCTGAAGAGCAGCGCGACTCAGTAGCACTTGGTCGTCCGCGTCGAGCTGACGCACAGCGAACGAGCTGTAGAGAGTGCGCCCCGTGGAGTCGAGAACGACGACGTAGTCGGGCACGCCCTCGAGCAAGCTCCGTAGACGAGGCGCGAGCACTGGTCCGATCAGCGGATCGGTCGTCGCCGTCACGGCCTCGCCCGATGCGGCTGCGCGCCTGACGATCCGGAGGGCGAGATCCGCGTCGCCAGCGACCTGACGCTGCAGAGCGCGCTCGTCAGCCCCCCGCCGTACGGCGTACAGGGCGAGGCCCAGCGCCGCAAAGGTCGCGAGCAGAACGACCGCGTATCCCGTCGTCAGCCGCGCGCGAATGCTAGCCATTTCACCCTCGTATTACGTAGCCCACTCCGCGCACCGTCGTGATTAGCTTCTTCGCGTGGCCGGCGTCGATCTTTTTGCGCAGGTGATTGATCACGACATCGACGATGTTCGTGCCCGGGTCGAAGTGATAGCCCCACGCGTATTCGGTGATCAGCGTGCGGCTCATCACTTTCCCGGCGTGGCGCATGAGGTACTCTAGGACGGTGAATTCTTTGTGGGTGAGGTCGATGGGAACGCCGTTTCGCTGCACATCGCGTGTGTCGAGGTTGAGCGAGAGATCGTCCACGCGAAGCCCGGGGGATGCCAACACGCGGGGGCGGCGCGACAACGCCTCAACGCGAGCGAGAAGCTCCTCAAACGCGAATGGCTTGGTCACGTAGTCGTCGGCGCCGGCACGGAGTGTCTGCACTTTGGCATCCACTGCGTCCTGCGCCGTGAGCACCAGCACAGGCCGCTCGAATCCGCGCGCTCGCAGGCTGTGCAGTACTTGCAGTCCGTTCTTGCCCGGTAGCCGCATGTCTAGAATGACCAGATCGTACGCGTCCGATGCGGCCATCCGTTCGCCAGCCTCACCGTCAGGCACGAGGTCAACGCCCCACCGGTGTTCCTCGAGCCCGCGTTTCACGAACTGCCCGACCGTGGGATCATCCTCGATCACCAGGATTTTCATTCGATTTGAAATCTACGTGGAAACCCGAGCCCCCACCCCCTAACCCCCTCCCCTAAAGGGGAGGGGGAATTCTTTCTTTTCAAGCTTCGCTTGGATGACGAGGGGGCTTCGCCCCCTCGACCCCCTTTCAACGCGCCGCGATGAAGTGGGGCGAAGCCCCCCTCTTGAAAAAAGAGTCCTGTCCCCGTTCATGATGCGGTCGACCCGTACCCGTCGCCCTGGGGGTGTGGGGGCGAAGCCCGCGCGTAAAAAAAAAGAATCCCCCTCCCCGCTTGCGGGGAGGGGGTTAGTGGGAGGGGCTCCGAAAAAAACTACCTGCGCGGTCGCGCGAATCCGTACTCGCGAATCTTTCTGTACAGCGTCTTCGACGAGATACCCAGCTGCGTGGCCGCTCGGCCTTGGTGCCAGTTCGTGCGTAACAGCGTGGCCTCAATGTGGCGGCGCTCCAAGTCGGCCAGCGACAGGTGCTGGCCGTCGCCATCACGCCCCGGCGTAGCCTGCGAGCCCGTGGCTAGCGGCAGATCGCGCCGGGTGATGACGCCGCCAGGCGGAGAAAGCAGCACGGCCCGCTCGATGACATTGCGAAGCTCTCGCACGTTGCCCGGCCACGTATAGGCCTGCAAGGCGTCGATCGCGTCTTCGGTCAGGACGAGAGGAATGCCCCCTCCAAACTCCTTCAAGAAATGCTCGGCGAGCGCCGAGATATCGACGGCGCGTTCCCGCAGAGGAGGCAGCGAGATGGTGATAGTGTTGATGCGATAGAACAGGTCATTCCGGAACGACCTGTCGATCACGGCCGCTTGGAGATCGCGTTCCGTCGCTGCAACGACTCGGGCGGTGAAATCGACTTTGTGCGTCCCACCCGCCCGGATGAATCCACGGGTCTCGAGTGCTCGCAGCAGTCGGCCTTGCGCCTTGGCGTCCAGGTCCGCGACCTCGTCGAGAAATAACGTGCCTCCGCCCGCCAATTCGGCAAGCCCGGTCTTGCGAGTGGTCGCACCGGGGAACGCACCCTTTTCGTGTCCGAATAGCTCGCACTCCATGAGCGACCCAGCAATCGCCGCGCAATCCACCTCGACCAGCGACCCGTTGTCGCGGCCCGACAGACGGTGCAGCACGCGGGCAAAAAGCTCCTTGCCGGTGCCGGGTTCGCCGGTAATCAGCACGGGCGACTCGCTAGGCGCTACGCGCTGCACCAGCGTCAGCGCCTCCTGAATCGGCGGATATTGGGTTACCACCTCGGGCACGGGTGTCCCACGCTCGAGGCGACCCTGCAGCAGTGCGTTGTCCTGTGACAGTCGCCGCTTCTCCCAGGCGCGTCGCACGAGCACGTCGATCTCGGCCATGCGGTACGGCTTGGCGAGATAGTCGTATGCGCCTAGGCGTATGGCAGTGATCGCCGTTTCGATCGTGCCGTTGCCGGTGATGATGATGACCTCCGGCGGCGCCGGCTCATCGGCTAGTTGGCGCAGTACCTCCAGCCCGTCGAGCTCAGGCATCACGATGTCCAGCAACGCCACGTCGAAGTCGTCGCGGCGAATCGCCTCTAAGGCAGCTCGTCCGTCGTGCACGACGGCGACCTCGTGTCCGTGACCTACCAGAAATTGCTCGAGAACGTCTGCGAGCAGCACCTCGTCTTCGGCGATGAGAATCCTGATGCCTGGCTGTTCTTTCACGCGACAACGCCGCCGACGCCGACGCCGCAGAGGCTGGCGTGCCTAGGAAGCGAGATCCTGAACGCAGTGCCCACCCCGGGTGTGCTATCCACATCCACCCGCCCGCCATGGTCAGCGACAATTCCATGGCATATCGACAGCCCCAGCCCCGTCCCGCGACCTGGCGGTTTGGTCGTGAAGAACGGCTCGAAAATCTTGCGAACGTCCGAGCGCGAGATCCCGGGGCCATTGTCGATGACTTCGGTAACCACCGACGTCTCGTCGCTATGCACCCGCAGGGTCACCGTGCCCCGCTCGCCCATTGCGTCCGACGCATTCATGAGGAGTGCTATGATGACTTGCACTAGGCGCTCAGCGTTTCCCCGGACTGAGCGGGCCGCTCCGGCATCGGGCCCTTCCGCAAATTCCCGTCGGATTGCCAGACGCTTGAACCGCGCATGATGCCGCAGTAGGGAGAGAGCCTGCTCCACGATCGCCACCATATCCACTGGCACGGCGTCGCTCGGACGCGCACGGCTGAAGTCGAGCAGCCCATCGACGATCGTCTTGCAGCGCTCGACCTCACCCTGGATCACCCGCAGATACTCGGCATGCTTGGGATCGGCCGGATCTCCGCGGCTCTCCAGCTGCTCGGCCATGCTCTCGGCACAGGCTGATATGGTCGCCAGAGGATTGTTGATCTCATGCATTACGCCGGCGGCTAGCTGGCCAATTGCAGCCAGCTTCTCTGCTTGCGCCACCCGAGCTTCGGCCTCTTTCCATTCGGTGATGTCCTCACCCACGGCAATCACGTGAGTAACACCGGACGCGACGGCGGCGGGCACACGCATTGGAATCTTGGAGATTCGATACGTTCGCGGCGCGACGCTTGCGGCAGAATTGGTCTCAAACTGTCGCAGCTCCCCAGTCTGGAAAACCTCGTCAAACTCCTGACGCAGCGACTCGGCCGGTTGACGGTGCAAGATCTCGAAGATCGTCCGACCCAGCGCTTCGCCCCGCGCGATCCCCTGGAGGCCGGTCTCGCGTGTGTGGTTCCAGGCTTGCACGCGATACTCGCGGTCCACGACGTACAGTCCCACCGGAAGGGCGTCTATGACCGTGGCCATGAAGTGCTGCTGTTCGGCGACTTCCCGCGTCCGAACTTCGAGTTCGGCCTCGAGGGCACTCAGCCGGTCCATAGCCATTGTCGCACTCCGCGCACACGCCACCACTACAGCCGAGCCTGCAGCCGCTCAGCTCGCCTTGTCCAGACAGGCTGACCGATGCAAACGCCAAAAGGTCACGGCTGTACTATCGGCAGAGGGCTGCCGAATGGGCCGACCGCGCTGGTTAGTATGGCAATTTCACGCGGAACACCCGTTGCCGGTACCGCTCAGGCGTGCACTGGCAATCAAGAAGTCACACCAACTGACTCACTAGCGGAGGAAGGATCATGGTTTACAGAACCACTGTTGCGGCACCGATTTTCGGACTCCGGCGCGAGATCGACCGGCTGTTTGAGGACACCTTTGGCCGAGAGGGGTTGTCGGCTTCTGGCTGGGTACCTGCGGTAGACGTACGCGAGGACAACAAAGAGGTGACCCTGACGTTCGAGCTTCCAGGGGTCTCGCCGTCGGACGTGGAGATAACGGCCGACAATGGCGTGCTCACCGTCCACGGACGTAAGGAGCAATCCCGGAAGGAGGGCGATGAGAATAGCCGCTTCCACGTGATCGAGCGTGCGTACGGCGAGTTTTCCCGCTCGTTCCAGCTCCCCAAAGGCCTCGACGAGAGTAAGATCGAAGCGGACTACAACAACGGCGTGCTCATGATTCGGATTCCCAAAACGGCTCTTCCACAGCCCAAGCGGATTCCAATCAAGGCCGAGAGCCAGACCGGCAACGGTTCGACCCAGGTGGGCCAGGAAAACGCACAGGGCAGCGCGAAACAGCAGCCGAAGGTAAAGTCAGGGGCCGGAAGCGCGGCATAAGGTACGGGCGTCACCGCACCGAAGCGAACGGCTGGCGGAGGGCGCGTTTCCGACGCGCCCTCTTTTTTTGTGTGCGTGACCGTTCTGCTTCGTCCAAGTAGATTGGCGACGTGAGCGCCGTCACGGAATAGCAGCCGGGCGAGCTAGGATCGCCGGCCAACGGCTGCCATTGCCAATGCGATGACCGAGACGCCCGCGCCTCCTTTGGCTCGCGACGCACGCGCCGACGCTCCGGCAGCGCTGACGCCGGCTGCCGCGCTGCGGTTCGTCCTGCTCTTTGGGTTCGTCAGCCTCTTCGCCGACATGACGTACGAAGGGGCTCGCAGCGTGACCGGTCCATTCATGGCCGCGCTCGGCGCCAGCGCCGCCGTCGTCGGCACAGTGAGCGGTCTTGGCGAGCTGTTGGGATATGGACTCCGGCTCGGAACAGGGTATCTCACCGATCGCACGCGCAGATACTGGTCGATCACTATCGCAGGCTACGCAATCAACCTGTTCTCAGTGCCGTTGCTTGCGCTCGCTGGACAGTGGCCGGTTGCGGCTTTGCTAATCGTGCTCGAACGAACAGGGAGGGCCATCCGCAAGCCAGCAGGCGACGCGATGCTGTCGCATGCCGCGGCATTGATGGGTCAAGGGTGGGCGTTTGGTCTTCGCGAAGCCATGGACCAGACTGGGGCGGTGCTAGGCCCGGTCGCGCTGGCGGTCGTGCTCGCTCACGGCGCAGGCTATCACGTTGCGTTCGCGCTCCTGATTGTGCCGGCCACACTCGCTCTCATAGTCCTGCTGGTCGCACAACGGATGTATCCTCGGCCGCAGGACCTCGAGGTGAAACGGGCGGGTCCGCTGGTGTCGGAGGGCATACCCCGCATATTCTGGCTATACCTCGGTGCTGGTGCACTGATCGCGGCCGGAAGCATTGATTTTCCGCTTGCGGCCTACCATTTCGCCAAGACCGGCGTCGTACTCGCGCCCCAGATCCCGCTGCTGTACGCACTGGCGATGGGCGCTGCGGCCATCTCCGCGCCAGTGGTCGGCCGTCTGTACGACCGTTTGGGACTCATGGTCGTCGCTGGGGCCGCGCTGTTTCCGGTCGCGGCAGCGCCTTTGCTTTTTCTGGGCGGCGCAACCCAGGCTGCGATCGGTGCTGCGCTATTCGGCGTTGGAATGAGCTTCCAGGACTCGACAGTTCGCGCCGCTCTCGCCGACCTGGTCCCGTCCCACAAGCGGGCGAGCGCGTACGGCACGTTTGACGCCGCGTTCGGCGTCGCCTGGTTCGCCGGGAGCGCGCTCATGGGCATCCTTTACGGCCGCGCCCCATTTGCGCTCGTCGCGTTCTCCGTAACCGCGCAACTAGCCGCGGTGATACTGCTGGTAGCGGCCGCTCGATCCCGCGCGGCGTAGGCGAAGGGCTAGAGCCGCTCGTCGCCTCACTGCGCAGATCAAGGCCGCGCGGTGACCGAGATGCGGAGCTCCCGCGGTTCGGCGGGATGGGTGTGGATGTCGGCGACCCCGGACCGTGGCTCGCCGGGCAGGCGGGAGACATAGTAGTAGTCGATGTCGCTCGCGTACGTATTCAGCAGGTTGAACGCGATCAGTGCGACGCTCCACCGTTTCCCGATATCACAGCCCAGATCGGCGTAGACGAGCGTGGTCGCCTTCGAGCTGACGCTGTCGTTCTGCGTGAGCGGGCGCGGCCCGAAGTAGCGCAGGCGCAATCCGCCGCGCCATCGACGCAGCGGCCCCGCCAGATCGTGCACCGCTATCCCGCCGTCGAACGTCGCCACCAGCGCATCGGGTACGTAGTCGCCCTCGGGCTCGTTGTCGGTGTAGCGCGCGTGCGACCACGCGTAGTCCGCGTCGATCGTGAGCCACCGCAGCGGCGTGTAGAAGTTGCGCGAACTCGATGCCGTAGCGCCGCGTCGGGCCGCTGGGCTCACTCGCCCCCGACGTCGCCGTCCCAGACGAGCTCCGAGTTGAGATCGAGCAGCCACAGCGAGACGGAGCTCTGAAGGCCGGGAACCACGGCGGTGCGCGCGCCCACTTCGGCGCCGA
Organism: uncultured Gemmatimonadales bacterium; assembly: GCA_963838855.1. Classification (GTDB taxonomy): domain Bacteria; phylum Gemmatimonadota; class Gemmatimonadetes; order Gemmatimonadales; family Gemmatimonadaceae; genus FEN-1251. Next base: position 145,421 of record CAWISX010000018.1, read on the forward strand.
TGCTCCTCGGGAGTGGCGTCGCCGGAGTCAACGTGCGCCACCACGCCGCGCGCATCGTTGCTGTGAAAGCCGTAGCCGCCATCGACATAGAACTCCGTCTTGTCCCACGGTCCGAAGACGATCGACGACCTTGGGACTGAGTAGGCCCCCGACTGCACGCTTCCGGAATTCCCGCCCGTGACGTTGTGCACGTCGAACCAGATGTAGTCGCCCCGCAGTCCCACGATGCTATCGTAGCCAGCGAGTCCAGTACAGTCGGTTCTCGACGAACGGGCCGGCGTTGGTTTCGTCGATCCCGTTGACCGTGACCGCATTCAGGCGCACGTGCGCCTCGGTGTGGTACAGACCGTTGTCGATGTTCGTCGTTACGGACCTGAACACCGATGGTGTTCTGGGATCGGACGGCCGAGCAGACTCCCGAACAGCGTGTGGGTCGCCTCGACCACCGGAGATCAAAGCGATCGTCGTGCTGCTCGATCTGATCTCCATGCACCGGATCATCGAGGAAGTAGGTGAAATCGGAGAACAGATCGAGGTCGTAGTGGAGGCCGTACGCCGTCACGCGCGTCGCCGAGTGGGCGCCAGTGGCGTGCCACTCGGCGCTGACCGCGTAGCGGCCGGTATTGCCACCGTCGGTCGGTATCGATTTCGCCATAGCGACCGATGATGCCTTCTGCGATGGCACGATCCGGGACTTGATCGGTTGATCGCCAGATGTTGTGATATGCCATTGCAGTGACATCGAACCCGTTTGCCGCGTCGCCGACCGCGTATCGCAGCACCCCGTCGAACTTGCGCTCGTTGTCGCCGATGACCCACGGGCCGTCATTGTGTTCGAACTCGCCAGCATAAATCAGATTGCCGTTCGCCGATCGGCGCATTGTTCGCCACGACCACGCGACCGTAGCCAAACTGCCCGCCATCAGCGCGGACCAAGCCGCTCGGCAGCCGATCGTAGTAGCGGACGTTGAACGCGCCGGCGGACCCGAAGTCACCGACATCCGCGTAGTACGGTCCCTTCTTGAAGTCGACTTGCTCGATGAGCTCCGGAATCAGAAAGTTCAGATCGGCGTAGCCCTGACCGTGCGCATGACTTGGGCATGTTCACCGGGACGTCGTCAACGCTGAGGGCCAGATCGGTGCCGTGATCCAGATTGAAGCCGCGCAAGAAGTACTGGTTGGCTTTTCCGCTACCACTGTGCTGCGTGACGATCACGCCGGGAACGTTTTCCACGATCTCTCCTGGCCGCAGCAGCGGTCTAAGCGCAAGATCGGCATCGCCGACGGTGCCCTGGTTAGCGGAGGCCGCGATGCCCACGAGATTGCTGACTCGCCCTTCGGCTTTCACGGTATCGAGTTGAGCAGGACGCTTTGCCTGTTGTGGCGTCACGCCGGCCTGCTGCTCGGCCGTCGTATCCTGAGCCGGGGTTTGTGCCATCGCGCCAGAAGCCGTCGCGGTCAGAACCAGCGCGCCCGCCAATCGCCGCGGCAGCCGGACATACACCATCAGGGGCCTCGGCGGATGATGTCCTACAAAATGGATGCTGGGGGAGATACAGGACTATCCGTCCGAAAATGTTTTTCGGATCCCTTTTGCGTGCGTCTCACCCCAAGCGCGCGTCAGTCCCATACATGCAGAGCATGGGCCCCGCTCCCGGGGCGAGGCGACCCCGCCGGCGACGCGAGTTCAAAGAGATGGAGCGGATGGGGATCGAACCCACGACCTCCTGGTTGCAAACCAGGCGCTCTCCCAGCTGAGCTACCGCCCCGTGCACGAACTATCCTCGCACCTTCCATTCACTCAACTACCAAGCACCTAATAATAGACTGCACAGCGCGGCGTGTTTGGGTTGAATCGGCAGCTTCGCACCGTGGGCATTCTCAAAGGAGCTCACGCGGACGTCAGCAACAGTCCCGCACTAGCCATTCGCCGGGCACAGTGCCTGGTGTCAGCGGCACGATCCCTGCCATTAGAGCCGACCGTAGCCATCACCCAACCCCATCGGGGAGGAGCAGACACACATGAACCGCATTTGCCGAGTGCTCGGCTCATCACTGACGGTCGCAATTCTCGCTGCATCATTGGTAAGCGCAGGGTGTGCAACCCACCGGGTTTATGACCCCTACTACGCCGACTATCACACATGGGATAGTCATGAAACTGTTTATTACACGCAGTGGGAAACCGAGAACCACAAGGATCACGTAGATTTCAACAAGCGCAGCGGTGACGAGCAGAAGGAATATTGGACGTGGCGGCACAGCCATATGGACAACTCGAACAAGGATCACGACAACCACTGACTTGCTGAGCGGGGCTTCAATGGATCGGGCCCCGCAATCCGTCAAAGTCTCTCTCGGAGTGCCATGAACCGGGGGTCGCCGCGCAGCGACGCAAGGTCGGTATCGTGCTCGAGCCACTCGCGATGGCCGAACCCGTTCTGGATTGCCTTCTCGAGACAGGTGATCGCATTCTCGGCGTCTCCGAGGTTTGCGTACACGCAGGCCACGTTGTAGAGAACGCCGGAGTCCTCCGGGTCTATCGCGAACGCTCGCTTGGCCAACTCGAGCGCCCGCTCTCGCTCCCCGAGCTGGGCCAACGCCCCGGCGCTCAGGTAAAGAGCGCGCGCGTCGTCGGGGTTGAGCTCTAGGTGCTTCTCCGCCACCTGCACCCCGCGGCGGAGTACCTCGTACGCGTCGGCTTCCCGACCGAGGCTGTGCAAAGGGCCCTGCATTAACAGTAGCGCCTGATAATCTTCCGGACGCGTCCGGGAGGCGTCCTCGTAGTGCTTCGCGGCTTCCTCCAATTTGCCTTCCTGAACGCAGGCTCGCGCGTACAGGTAGTGGGCCTCATACAACTTCGGGTCGAGCCGGATCGCGGTCTCAAACTCCCGCCGCGCCTCGTCATATCGCTTGCTCAGGGAGACGGCGAACCCCCGCGACGCATGGGCCTCGGCCAGCTCGGGGGCGAGCTCCAGGGCCTTCTTGCTATAGGTATCGGCGCCCTCGAGGTTCGCGTTGCTCGCATCCCAGTACATGTAGAGAAAGGAGCAGCAGTCCGCGGCACCGGCATGGGCGAGCGCGTAGCCCGAGTCGATCTGCATCGCCCGCTCGAACATGCGGCGGGCGAACTGAATGCCCGTCCTGCGAAACTGGTGGAAAAACTGGCGCCCGCGCAGGTAGTAGTTGTAGGCCTCGATATCCGCGGTCGGGGCCTTTTCGATCGCGCGCTTCTCTTCCGCACTCAGCATCACCCGCAGGGAGCGCACGATATTCTGGGCGATCTCGTCCTGGATGGCGAAGACATCCTCCATGTCGCGGTCGTAGCGCTCCGACCAAACGTGGTAGCCATCGGCCACCTTGATCAGCTCCGCCGTGATCCGAAGCTTGTTCCCCGCCTTCCGCACGCTGCCTTCGAGCACCGTGGCGACGCCGAGCTGCTCGCCCACCTTCCGGATATCCTGATTCTGCCCTCGGAAGGCGAAAGCCGAAGAGCGGGAAGCGACCCGCAAAGCCTGGATCTTGGTAAGAGCGTTGATGATCTCTTCGGCCATCCCCTCGCAGAAGTACTCCTGGTCCCTTTGCGGACTCATGTCAGCGAACGGCAGCACGGCGATGGAATTCGCGGCCGATTGTGTCGCATGGGAGGCGGCCGTGGATCCGGGCGGAGTCGTTCCGGTTTGTCCGGTAAGCGCCTGGGCGAGTTGCGCGGCGGTAGCGAAGCGGTCGCCTGGCACTCGGGCCAGCGCCTTGGTCACCGCCTGCTCCACCGCCTCCGAGACCGAAGGCCTTGCCGCACGGAGCGACGGCACCGGGTCGGTGAATCGCCGCGTGATGACGGCCTGCGCCGTAGGTCCGGTGAACGGTGGGGCGCCCGCCAGCATCTCGTAGAGCATGCAGCCCAGACTGTACACGTCGCTCCGGCCGTCCGGGTCCGCTTCCCCTGCCGCCTGCTCCGGACTCATATAGGCCGGCGTGCCCACGGCGATGCCAGTCTGCGTCAAGGTTTCGCCGCCAGCCACACTAATGGCTTTGGCGATCCCGAAATCGGTCACCAGAGCCTCGCCCTCGTGCAGCATCACGTTCTCAGGTTTGATGTCCCGGTGCACAACCTGATGGCGATGGGCATAGTCGAGCGCCGCCGCTACGTTGCGGGCGATTTGAAGCGCATCCTCGACCGGCAGCTGCTTGTCACGGTTCATCCTGTGGCGCAGCGATTCGTCCTCCACGTACGGCATGACATAATACAGAAGCTCACCAGCCTGGCCGGAGTCGTGCAGCGGGAGGATGTGCGGATGGTTGAGCCGAGCGGCGACCTTGATCTCGCGGAGAAACCGTTCGGGGCCAAGGCTGGCTGCGAGCTCGGGATGCAGCACCTTGAGCGCAACCATACGGTCGTGCTTCACGTCGTGGGCTAGAAACACGGTTGCCATCCCGCCACGACCGAGCTCGCGCTCGACAACATAGCGGCCCGCCAAGGCCGACTGCAGGCGCGAGAGAATATCAGGCATCGAGAGGGGTGTCGATCGGCGAAGCGGCGACGGCCCGTCTTGAGCGCGAGCCTACTCGTGCGCTGGGAGAGGCTGCATCGTGTGCGGGTCTACCGGCACTTGAACCTCGTCACGATAGGGCGATGTCATCATGAACACGCGGAACTTAGGGAACGCGTCCATGAACGCGAAATAAACCCACGCCCATACACCCAGGTAAAAGAGAGTGACGCCAAGCTCACCGACGCCGAGCAGCGCGTGCGAGGGAAGTCCGTAGAGCGATGGATACACCTCAATGTAGCGCTGCAGCCATGTCCCGGTCAAGCTCGCAATCGCAAAGAACGCAAGCGTAGGCAGATACACCTTGGCGGCGCGTGACAGCAGTCCGAAAAATGGCAGCAGGAACGCAAGCACCAGCAGCGCCGTGGTGATCGGCTGCCAGGGCCCCCGGAACCGCAGTCCCATGAAATGCGTTTCCTCGGCCATGTTGCCATACCAGAATGACAAGGTACTGGCCGAACGTGATGTAGCCCCAGAACGCCGTAAACGCGAAGCACAGCTTTCCGATGTCGTGGAAATGCTGCTCCGTCACTACTGCGTGCGCGTCGAGGGCCCGGCGCCACCAGATGGTCAGCAAAGCGAAAGACATGAGTGCCCCTATCCAACCGGTCATGAAGAACCACCAGCCGTACATCGTGCTTTGAAAATGCAGGTCGAGACTCATCGACAGGTCCCACGACAGCACGATCCAGAGTAGCGCGTACGCCAGCACGAGAAAAACCGCGAGGCGCCCCTGGCGCGAGTGCGTCGTATGCAGCTCTCGACGCTCTTCGCCAAAAGCGCTGCGCATGCGCGCACGTATCCCTCTTGCCCACGCGGCACCACCCTCTAGCACGACGCCTACGTCCAGCCGCACCGATGTATAGGCGAACCACACGCCAAGCACCGTGAGGATGCCGAAGATCACGATGTCTCGGGGGACTAGGAAGGCGGGATCGAGATACAACCGCTTCTCGGCTACGCTCGGAACTGTTCGCGCCCACGGAAACACGTGGGCACGACCGACGGTCAGCGTGAGAAGAAGGAAGATGAAGGCGACCGGCAGGAAGGCGACGTAGCCTTCGATGAACCGCACGACGCCGCGAGACCATCGAGCTGTCGTGATTCGCTGAACCCCGGCAATGGTGATGCCGGCGGACGAGAGCGACGTGAAGAACAGCCAGTTGAAATGGAATGCGCGCCACGCCCGGTCCGGGTCCCTCAACAGAAAGAAATCGAAAATGACCAATCCAATTATCGCCGCGACAGCCGCCGCGCGGCGCGCGGCGCGCGGCGTGGGCGTCGCCGCCAGGGCCGCCAGCTGCGGCCGGGAAAGCGTGTCCGTCCCGTGCGCGTTCATTGCTGTTCCGCCGTTGCGGCTGGCGCCGGCTTGGCGGCCACCGGCTTCGCTGGCGTCGCCTTGGTCGGCCACGGCACCTGCGCGCGGATGACCTGCGTGGAATCCAGAATTGTTGGGGAGCCGCGATAGTACGGCACGGGCCGCGTGGGAGCCGTGAGCGAATAGCCCGGAAGGGCGTCACCCGTCTGACCGGGATAGCCCACGGGCCCCGTCGGCACCGGTGCCGCGAGCTTCCCTTGCAAACCGCGAACGTAGTTGATGATGTCCCAGCGCTCCATCTCCTCGATCCTGTTGTACGAAGGCATGGCGCCGCGACCGTTGCGGATCATGCCGAAGATGTAGCCATCGGTCACGCTCTTGGCGTGATCCATGGTAAGGTTTATTCCAGTTACGCCGTACTTGGTGACTGGCCCGTTGCCAAGACCGGCAACGCCATGGCACGGCGAGCAGTTGATTTGGAATAGCTTGCGGCCGTTGGTCAGCGAGACACTGTCGGCGGGCGTAGGATTTTGGATAGCAGACATCGAATCAATCGCCGCTGGAAGCGGCATGTTGGATACCTCGTAGCCCGCTACGAAGGTACCTGTTATCGGGACGGAGAATTGTGGCTGCCCGCGCGACGGGGTCTGGATATTTCTCACGACCTCCCAAGGGTCCAGCTTGGGCTGCTCCACAAAGGCAGTGAACCAGGAGCATCCGGTCGCGACCAGAACGGCGCCAACGATCGTGGCTCCGAGTCCAGCGACGCGGACGCGCCTCAGGTTACGCGGCAATCCGCACCTCGGCCGCGCCGTTGCGACGTAGCACAGCCTCGACGTCGCGCGCTCGGCCGGCGCCGCAGGCTACGTATATGCCATACTCCGCCCCACTGAACCGCGGGTCATATCCCACGGTCATTTGGAGCTTGGGCAGGCGGGCATTGATGAACAGGCCAAGAACTGTCGAGAGCCCGCCGATCAGAACCATGAGCTCGAAGCCGATGATAGTGTACGGAATCCACGCGGCGAACGCCTTGCCTCCGACCACGAGCGGCCAATAGTTGGACGTCCAAACGGCGATCCAGTAGCCGAAAGTCACACCACACACGCCGCCGATGAGCGTGTACAGGCGTACTGGGCTGGGCCCCTCTTCCAGCGCGGCCTGAATGTCGTGATCTAGCGTCGGCATGAACACCGTGATATCGCCGTATCGGCCGCGCTTGAGCTCCTCCACCGCCGCGAGCGTGGCGTCGACTTCCCAGAAGGCGCCCACCACGCCCTGCACTACAGTCCGCCCCCGCCAAAGGGCTGCGCGTGCGATGTTTCGAGATCCGCGGGACGGGGCTTCCCAGCCTTAGCTCCGCTGCGTCGCCGCGGCGGCAGGATCTCCTTGACCTCAGTGATCGCGAGTATCGGAAGCTGTCTGACGAACAACAAGAACCACATGAAGAACCAGCCGAAGCTCCCGATGAGGATAGAAATGTCCACCCACGTCGGCGAGTACCCGCTCCACTGCCAAGGCTCGAACTCGTGCGAGAGCGACGGGACTATGATCACGAACCGCTCGAACCACATGCCGAGGTTGATGAAAAGCGACAGGATGAACAGCCAGATCATGTTGCGCCGCAGGCGCTGAGAGAAGAGCGATAGCGGCAGCACGCAGTTGCAGATGAGCATGATCCACGCTGCCCACCACCACTGACCGAATACCCGGTTCCAAAAGAACGCCTGATCGACGGCGTTGCCGCTAAACCAAGAGACGAAGAACTCGGACAGGTACGCGCTCGCGACCACGAGCGATGTGAAGAGGCACATCTTGGCCGCGGCGTCCAAGTCGTTGAGCGTAATGTAGTGCTCTAGGCGGAAAAATCTCCGCAGCGGAATGATGATCGTAAACACCATTCCCAGGCCGGAGAAAATGGCGCCGGCCACGAAGTAAGGCGGAAAGATCGTGGCGTGCCACCCAGGAGTGAGGGCCATTGCGAAGTCGAACGACACCACCGAGTGCACGGACAGCACGAGGGGGGTTGCGAGCGCCGCGAGGAAAAGATACGCCCGAGCGAAATGCCGCCACTCGCGGTCTGAGTTGCGCCAGCCGAGTGACAGGACGGCGAAGATGCGCTTGCGTATCGGGTTCGTCTCGCGGTCGCGGAGGACGGCGACGTCGGGGATGAGCCCAATGAACAGGAACGTGACCGAGATGGTGAGGTACGTGGAAACGGCAAACACGTCCCACACCAGCGGGCTCTTGAAATTCGGCCAGATCAGCCGCCAATGCGGATATGGGATTAGCCAGAAGAACTTCCACGGGCGGCCGAGGTGTAGAATCGGGAACAAGCCCGCCGTCATGACGGCAAAAACAGTCATGACTTCCGACGCCCGGTAGATGCTGGTCCGGAACCCCGCTCGGAACAGGTACAGAATCGCCGAGATCAGCGTGCCCGCGTGCCCAATACCGATCCAGAAGACAAAGCAGACTATGTACACGGCCCACATCACGGGCGGGTGATATCCCGCAACTCCGACTCCGGCATAGATCTGGTACATCCAAGCGAATATTCCGAGCGCGAGCATCCCAACGGCGACCAGGAGCATGAGAAGCCACGCGGCCGTCGGATGCAGCACGCTCGCGATATCGCGATCGACCTGCTCGAAGTCCCGAACGGCCGGAAGGCGCACGCCGGCCCGCGGGATGTTGGGTAGCTCTGTCTCGCTAATCAGGCGGCCGGAAACCGGAGGCGCAGTGGTCGCCATGGGCTACTCGGTCCTCATGCTTTGCCCGGCGCCCCGGACGGTGCGTGAGTCACCTTTTTCAGGTAGACGACGGCCGTGTAGGTATTGAGCTCCTCGAACACGTGGTACGCACGCGCGTCTTGCGCGAGCTTCGCGACCGACCAGCTAGCATCGGCCGCGTCACCGAACGTGATCGCGCGCGATGGACATGCTTGGGCGCACGCGCTCGTGAACTCGTCGGCCTTGAGACCTCGGTGCTCCAATCGCGCACGGTGCTCGGCTTCGCGAATCCTCTGCACGCAGAACGTGCACTTCTCCATGACGCCCTTGCCCCGAACCGTCACGTCCGGGTTGAGCTGCCAGTTGAGCGGCTCGGGAAACGCGTATTGTGAGCGGTTCGGCTCGCCGTAACCAAACCAGTTGAAATAGCGAACCTTGTACGGGCAGTTGTTCGAGCAGTAGCGCGTGCCGACGCAGCGATTGTACACCTGAACGTTGAGCCCATCCGGCGAGTGATAGGTGGCAAATACCGGGCAGACGGGCTCGCACGGCGCGTTGCCGCAGTGTTGGCACATCATGGGCACGAACCGGGTCTCGAAGTCCGGGTCGAACGCGCCGTCCGCATGCTCGGCGCCCTCGAAATACCGCTCGAGCCGGATCCACGTCATCTCGCGCCCGCGGAGAATGTTGACACCCCACCCCGTTTGGTCTGGGAGGATCTGCGGCCCCTGCCACGCCGCACCGACAGTGGGAATGTTGTTCTCCGCGTAGCAAGCGGTCATACAGGCCGAGCATCCTGTGCAACGCGCGAGATCGACCGTCATGGCCCACCGTCGTAGGGCCATTCCGCTCCAGTGGCTCGGGTCGTACATCCACTGCACCTTGGCCGCCGGGTCCGCGTAGTTGCCCTGGGCGTCAGCCGCGATCGGCGAGCGCAGACCAGGCAGGAACTCGTGCGACGCGTCTCCTGGAAGCGGCTCTTCAGCCGGCGGGGGCGGCGCGCCAAGCTCGTCGGCGGCGACCGCGCGCGCAATTCCCCGCCCGTGCTGCCGCGCGGATCCCTCGGTCGTAATGAGAAGCGAGTGATCGCCCGTCTTCGCGACCTTGCATTTCGTGGTCAAGGCTAGCGCGCCCGACCGATCCTCCGCGACCGGCATCAGATCGAGCGCGTTGACACCCACGCCCTTCGCGTACGCGCCGTATGCCGTGTGTCCGCGACCGAGCATCAGGGCAACCGTGTCGGTCCGGACCCCCATGTAAACCCACGCCGGTGCGACTACGGCGCCAGTTGCGGTCTCGATGCGCAGGTGGTCGCCAGCTTCGACGCCCAGCTTGCGCGCGGTCTCAGGATGAATCTCGATCCATGACTGCCATACGATCTTGCTGACCGGATCCGGAAGCTCCTGCAGCCATGGCTTGTTCGCTCCTCGACCGTCGCCCAGCGCCGGCGAGGGATACGCAACGAGGTAAAAGTCGCCGGGAACCTGATCGGTCGGAGGCGCGACGTGGGGCGCCGGCGAAGAGCCGGGGCTGCGGTTCTCACCCGACGCAGGTCTTGGCGGCGCCATGGTCGCGTGGGCCGGCAGCGCCGCCGGCAGTTGGGCGATCCCAGTCGTGAGCGCGTTGGTGAAGGCTGCCGCGCCTCCTGGGTACCGACTGATGAGCCACGTGCGGAAATCGGCCCAAGGATAGCGGGAGGCAAGCGCCTGATCGGCCTTCGCCACGGAGATCAGTACGTCGGCGGTTTGCCGAGTGTCGAACACCGGATCCATCGCTGGCTGCTGGAGCGACAGGACGTCGTGTAGAGGCTCGGCATCGCCCCAACTCTCCAAGGAATGGTGGTCCGGCAGAATGAGGTCGCAGAGCTCCGACGTCTCGTCCGGATAACTGGAAAAACTGACCTTGAAAGGCACCTTGGCCATCGCCTGCGCGAATCCCAATGCTTTTGGCGTCGAGTAGGCAGGGTTGGCGCCTCGAATCAGGAGCAATGGAACCGATCCACGATTCATCCTGTCTACGAGGTCGCGAATGTCGGCGTGCGGTGCGACCCGGTCGTACGTCGTAACTCCGGCGTCCGGCTTGAGAGTAGAGCCGACGTTCCCAGCGGCCTGGTTGATTGCGTTCACGGCAAGCGCCAATTCGAGCGCGTCGCCGCCGGTCCCACCCGCGAGAATCAGGGTCGGCTTCGCGGCGGCTACATCGGCCGCGAGTTGAGTGAGCGCCGCGACTGGAACTCCGCTCGCCGTTGCAGCTTGTTCGAGGGTCGTTCCGTTCCCTTTGCCGCTCGCAATGTGGCCCAACAGCGCGTTAGCGATGGCTAGCTCGGAACCCGGCTTTGCGGGAATCCATGTGTCTGCATTGAGCCCAGTCAGCGACCGACGCGCGCCGATGTATACGAGTCGCGGTGCCCCTGCGAGCTTTGCTCGGGCATCAGCCCAATCGAGCTGCTGCGGGACGTTCCCGCCCCACGTATCCAAGAAGTCGGCACCGAAGGAGACAATCAGGGACGCTGCTTTGAAGTCCAGCGCGGGCCACGATACGCCGAAGCTCTGTCGATTCGCGGCGACTACTGCGGCTGGCACTTCAGGGTCGTAGCTCAGGTGTGGCGGAAGACCAAAAGCCGCGAGCCACTGATCCAGAAAGTATGGGAAGGAGCCCGTCTCGTGCTGATTGACGAAGGCGGCGCCGGCAGCCTGCGGCTTTCCGCGCAGGTCCGCGAGCTGTTTGGCGAGAGTCTGCAGTGCGGTATCCCAGTCTGTTGGCACGACGCGATCGCCCTGCCGGATCATCGGGCCGTGGTATCGATCCGGGTTATACAGCCCTTGAAGAGCCGCTTGCCCGCGAGCGCAGAGCGCGCCGCGATTTACTGGGTGGGCCGGGTTTCCTTCCAGCTTGATCGACCGGCCATCCCTAGTCTCGACGATCACGCCACACGCGGTCGCGCATTCGCGGCACGTGCTCGCGTAGTAGTTGGAGACCCCGGGGACCGTATCGTCCGGAGAGACGACGTACGGGATGAGATGCTTGACGTGCTCTGTGCCGCAGCCCACGGCCGCCGTGGCGGCGGCGCCGGCTCCTATGACCTTGAGAAACTCCCGCCGCCGCACGCCCCGAGCTGCTGGTCCGGGCTGATCGTGACCTTTCGCGCCGTCTATGCGCGACATGTCGGCTGACACATTAGAAGTGGCACGTGCTGCAGTCATATCGCGCACGGTGGCGCGGGTCCGTAAGGGGCGGCCCGATGCTCAGCCCCGCGGCCGTCGCCGTCTGGGCGCCGGTTGTGCTGGTCTGCTGGCCGCGGGGCGGGGAGAGGTTCGGCTGTGACGATGCCCCGGGCGGGCCGAACTCGCGCGCGGAACCCGCGGCGCGGTCGCCGTCCACAGGGCTGTAGCCGTTTACGTGGCAGTTGACGCACCACCCCATGTTGAGCGACGCGTACTGATAGACCTGATACATCTCCTGCACCTGCCCGTGACACGTCTGGCAGGTGACACCGGCATTCACGTGACGCATGTGCGGGAAGTGCACGTACTCCGGAAGCTTGTGAATGCGGACCCAAGGGATTGGCTGTTTCTTGGTCCAATAGCCGCTGAGCTTCACGATCTCGGGCTTCTTGGCTAGTGCGAATGCGAACAGGTGGCACCCCATGCACGTGCTGACGGCCGGCATCCCGGGATCGGGTGACTTGTACGCCGAGTAGTGGCAGTACACGCAGTTCATTCCCAGCCCTTTGACGTGCTTCGGGTGGGGAAAATTGATCGGCTGCTGTGGGCTGTACCCTTGGGCCGAGGACCCACCGCGATAGCCCCATCCCGGCGACCCAGGGTCGTGCGTAACGACGGTGTCGCTCGGCGGGGTCGGCGGAGTCGGCGGGGTCGGCGGGGGAGGGGTGGCTTGCTGCGACGCAGCGCGCTCGCAGCCGGATTCGACGAGCACGAGTGCCGCGCTGACCACGAACGCCGAGATAACCGCCCGAGTTCTCCCGCGCTTCACCACTTCCTCATCGATGCGGCCTGGGTGTCGTCAGAGTGTTCGGTCCCGCCGGCTCCGTCAACGGAGTGTGGTCCTGCGGGTGTGGCCGTGCGGGCGTGGTCGTGGTCTCGCGACCTTGTGAAGTTTTTCACAAACTCAGCGGTCGGGCGGTATGATGTTCTCGCGCTTGAGGGTACGCAAGACCTCGATGGCCATGGCGCGCACGAGGTCGATTTCCCGCCCGTCAGGCGCCGCGCGATACACGAGCGAACGTACCGTCCGCAAGACGTGTTCCGGATACCTCGTCTTGAAAAAGTCGATCGCCGCGAGCGCCAGCTCGCCATCGGCGAAGAGTCGCTCGTATTGCGCCGAGCTCGCGGCTGGCGCGTCGTGTCGAGGGGGGGCGAGCTTACGCGTCGCGTCGGCCGCCGCGAGGTGCAGCTCGTACAGCGCGACCATGACCGCCTGCGCCAGATTCAAGGATGCGTGCGACGTAGTCGGAATCGTTGCGACGGCGTGCGCGCCGTCCAAAGCTGCGTTGGGGAGACCGCTGTCCTCCCTGCCGAACAGGACAGCCACGTGTCCGGACTCGCTTCGAGCTAGCAATCGTTCGGCTGCAGCTCGCGGCGTCAGCACCTCTCGCTTGGCTGCGCGACGACGCGCGGAGTATCCGACTACATCGACACAATCGGCTAATGCGTCGGCCAGGTCATCATGATGGCGCACGCGCTCGACGATTGCGCGCGTGCCATGAGCCACGACTTCGATAAGATTGGGGTCGTAGGCCCCCGGCCGTACGAGTCGCAGATGCGCGACGCCCATGTTCGCCATCGCTCGCACAGTCGCAGCAATGTTGACAGGGTCATGGGGCTCATACAGCACGACGATGACACGACCGAGCCGACTTCCCCCTCCCGTCATGGCGGCAATTTACACCCGACCTCGCGCGGTGCACCTTTCCGCGCCATGCCAACCGTGCACGACCTGCTGCACCGGCTCTCTGACCTCCCGGCGCTCGTGCAATGGGCTGGCTACGCCGGGCTTGCGTTGATCGTGTTCGCCGAGACCGGACTGTTTTTTGGATTCTTCCTACCAGGTGACTCGCTGCTCGTCACCGCCGCCCTGCTGTCGTCGCAAGGGCTACCGCTCAACGTGTACATGCTCGGCATGCTCCTGACCGCAGCGGCCATAGCAGGCGACAACACGAATTATTGGATTGGCCGAGGAGCGGGTCCGCGGATATTTCGCCGAGAGGACTCGTTTCTATTCAGGCGCAAGCATCTCGACGACGCGCACGCGTTTTACGTGCGCCACGGCCCCAAGACGGTGGTACTCTGTCGCTTCGTCCCAATCGTTCGGACGTTTGCACCGCTGGTAGCTGGCGCCGCCGCGATGGACTACCCGACCTTTCTAACGTTCAGCGTGCTCGGCGGGACCGCCTGGATTTGGTCGATGCTCTTCATCGGCTATTTCCTTGGCGCCCATGTCCCCGGAGTCGCCAAACATATCGAGTTGGTGGTACTTGGCGTGATCTTTGTATCCATTCTGCCCGGGATCATCGCCTATTGGCGCGAGCGGCGCATGCCGCCCGCGCCCGTGGTACCCCCGAACTCCTGAGGCTCACCATGGCATTCACGCTCCCCGACCTTCCGTACGCTTTCAACGCCCTCGAGCCGTACATCGACGCCCAGACGATGCAGATACACCACGACAAGCATCACGGCGCGTACGTGGCGAACCTGAACGCTGCAATCGAAAAAGCGCCCGAGCTGGCAAAGAAATCACTGGATGAGCTCTTGGCGGGCATCAACAGCGTGCCGGAGTCAGTTCGAACCGCCGTGCGCAACAACGGCGGCGGACATTGGAACCATTCGCTTTTCTGGACGTGGATGGCAAAGGGCGCAGGCGGCCAGCCGTCCGGTGCGCTCGCAGAAGCGATCACTGGTTCGTTCGGCGACTTCGCCAAGTTCAAGGAGCAGTTCACGGCAGCCGGGGTAGGTCGGTTCGGCTCTGGCTGGGCCTGGCTGGTGCGCCACGGTGGCAAGCTCGCCATCACGTCAACCCCAAACCAGGACAATCCAGTCATGGACGGCACGCGGCCGGGCGATGTGCTGCTAGGCCTAGACGTTTGGGAGCACGCGTACTACTTGAAGTACCAGAACCGGCGGCCGGAGTACATCTCGGCGTGGTGGAACGTCGCGAATTGGAAGGAAGTCGAGAAGCGGTTCGCGGCTAAGTAAAGCGCCCCACCCCTAGCCCCTCCCCTTTAGGGGAGGGGGAATTTTCTTGTTTCAAGCTTCGCTTGGATGACGAGGGGGCTTCGCCCCCTCGACCCTCTCGCCCGCGGTGACGCGGGGGGGTCGGTACCAATGCATTCGAGCGTGCCGCCACCAACCGCATCGCCACGCGCCGAGGGGGTCGAGGGGGCGAAGCCCCCTCGTCATCCAAGCGAAGCTTGAAGAAAAAAACGTCTGCTTCCCGTTGCGGGGTCGAGGGGCGGAGCCCCTCGTCATTCAAGCGAAGCTTGAAAGCAAAGAATTCCCCCTCCCCTAAAAGGGGAGGGGGTCAGGGGGAGGGGTCACCTTGCAGCTTCGCCCTCTAGATACGTGTAGCCTTCCAGCCCGGCGACATACTCCGCTATGAACGTGTTGGACTCCTGTCGAGTCAGACCCGTGGCGGCGGCGACTTTTCTTCGGAACGTGGTCAGGAGATCGACGGCTCCGTACTGCACGTAGTTCAATACCTCCGTGACGGTATCACCTTTTACCAGATCCGTCACCTCATAGCCCGTTGGCGATAAGCGGATGTGCACGGCGTTGGTATCGCCGAACAGATTGTGCAGGTCACCGAGGATCTCCTGGTACGCGCCCGTCAGAAAAATGCCGAGCACGTAGTCCTCGTCATCTTTCATCGGGTGCAGTTCGAGACTCGTGCGCACGCCGCCGGTCCCCGGGAACCGGTCGATCTTGCCGTCAGAGTCGCAGGTGACGTCCTGCAGCGTCCCCCGGCGTACCGGCTCTTCCTCCAATCGGTGAATCGGCATCACGGGAAAGAGCTGATCGATCGCCCAGCTGTCAGGCAGCGATTGAAATACGGAAAAATTCCCGAAGTACCGATCGACAAGGACGCCTCTCACTTGTGGCCCGATCTCGCGATACCGATCCGGCTCGCGCGTGGCTATGCGAGCGACGGCGTTGAGAATGGCAAAGTAGATCTGCTCGGCCGCGGCACGGCCTCGAAGCGTCAGGACGCCGGTACTGAAGAGCTCCTGCGCGCGTTCCTTGTCGAATAGTGCATCATGGTATGCCTCATTCACGCGCCGGGGCCGCACGCCAGTCGCCGCCACATCCCGGTGGTCAGCCAGCATGTCGTGCAATAACGGGTGATCGTCGTCGCCCAACTCCGGAAGCGTAGGCTCCGCCTGCGACTCGACGTCGATCACCTTGAGGAGCAGGAGTGCGTGGTGCGCCGTGATCGCGCGCCCCGACTCGCTGATCAAGTGCGGCATGGGTACCTCCTGCTCCCGGCACGCCTCCGCGAGGATGTACACGACGTCGTTGGCGTATTCCTGCACCGTGTAATTCACACTCGCGTTCGCGGTCGACGCCGTCCCTTCGTAATCCACCCCCAGCCCGCCCCCGACGTCGACGTGCGTTATGTCGACACCCATGTGACGTAGCTCGGCGTAGAAGCGAGCGATTTCCTGCAACGCCGACTTGACGTAGCGTATGTCGGAGATCTGACTGCCCAGATGAAAGTGAACCAGCTTGAGCGCGTCGAGGCGACCAAGCTCGCGCAAACGGTCCACCGCTTTGACCAGCTGCGCAGTCGTCAAGCCGAACTTTGATCGCTCGCCTCCGCTCTGTGCCCATCGGCCAAAGCCCGCGGAGGCGAGCTTGATGCGTACGCCAGCGGTCGGAATTACGCCCATGTCGTCTGCCGCCTTGAGCAGCACGTCGATCTCACTCAGCTGCTCGAGCACGATGAACACAGGATGGCCGAGCTTCTGCCCCATCAGGGCCAGCCGCATGAACTCTTCGTCCTTGTAGCCGTTGCACACGATCATGTGGTCAGCCGATTCGGACAGCGCCAGTACGGCCTGCAGCTCTGGTTTGGACCCGCACTCGAGACCGACGGACCGCGGCCGTCCCACGCGCAGGATCTCCTCGACCACGTGCCGCTGCTGATTCACCTTGATTGGATAAACCGCTGTGTAGCCTCCCGTGTACCCGAACTCCTGCATCGCCGCCTCGAAGCGTGCGGCCAAGGTGGCGATCCTCGAACGGAGAATGTCGGAAAATCGCAGCAGCACGGGCAGCGCAACGCCCTGCTCTTCCAGGTCACGGGCTAGCTCGAACAAGTCGAGCTCGCGGCCGGGCGCGTCCGCGTCGGGCCTGACTACCACATGGCCGCGCGAGTTGATGTCGAAGTAGCCGCCGCCCCAGCCATCGACGTTGTACAGGGCGCGCGCATCGTCGATCGTCCAAGTCCGCGGCGCGGTGCGCGGCGGCTCTCGCGGCACCGGCGGCGGCGCAACAGTCGTCGGTGAACCCGTCGCGACTTCGGTCATCCGATCGCTCGGTGCATGAAACTTCGCATGGCCAGACTCCAGAAAAGGGCGAGTAGCACCACCAACGCACTGACGACCGCCGCGAGCGGCATGTGGGGCAGCTCCGGTGTGAGCGAAGCCCGCATGCCTTCCGCCACGTACACCATCGGGTTCACGAGCACCGCGTACTTCACTATCGGCACGGCGTCCAGCCCGCGCCATGGGTAGTACGCACAGCCAAAAAACAGCATGGGCGCGATAATGATGCTGAAC
This sequence comes from uncultured Gemmatimonadales bacterium, assembly GCA_963838855.1. GTDB lineage: Bacteria > Gemmatimonadota > Gemmatimonadetes > Gemmatimonadales > Gemmatimonadaceae > FEN-1251. Next base: position 162,815 of record CAWISX010000018.1, read on the forward strand.
ATGAGCCCGATCTGCTGCGGACTGATGGCAGATCCCAGCAGCAGTCCGAGCGCCGAGAAAGTCGCGGCGCCGAGCAGAGTGACGACTATGGCGACGCCTGCGTGACCGAACGTCAGCCCATTGATCGGCCCCATGATGAGCCGGCCCGCGGGTAACACGACCAGCGCCGCGATGAAGCCCTGAATAACGCCCATCACGATCTTCTCGGCGGCGACAAACGGGATCGGAATCGGCGCGAGAAGGCGGTCTTCGATCTCGCGCGTCCACCCGAAATCCTGCACCATCGGAAGGGAAACCGACTGGATGGCCGAGAGCGTGAGGCTGACTGCTATGACGCCAGGCAGCAGCGCAGATGTGTACGAGCCGCGAACGAATCCCATTTTTGGCAGCAGGAAGCCGAACACGACGATGAACAGCAACGGCTGCATGATGGTTCGCACGAGGAAGTATGGCAGCTCTCTACGCAGCACCCGAGCGTCGCGTCGCATGAGGGCAACGAACACGGTGCTCGCCGGCGGCGGCGCCATTGGTCGCGCGCTGACCGCTGAAAGAACGCCTGTCGAGACGCTCACTCGAGCTTTCTGCCCGTGAGGGCGATGAAGAGCGTTTCCAGGCTTGGCGGCGCCAGGTAGATGTTCTTCACCGACGCGTCCCGAGCTCTGAGCCGCGTCGATGAGCGCGGGTATTACCTGACCGCCGTGGTCGCTGTACGCGCGCAGCACTCCGTTACGCGCCTCGACACCAGACACGTGCGGCAGACCTCTGGCTCGATCGAGTACGGATTCTGCGTTTCCGTCTAGCACCAGCTCTACCAATGTGCCGCCCGGCGCACGCGCCTTGAGGCCCTCGGGCGTATCCACGGCGAGAAGCTTGCCTCCATCGATGATCGCCAGTCTTTGGCAGAGGCGGTCGGCTTCCTCCATGTAATGCGTCGTCATGACGATCGTGCGGCCTTGGCCGTGCAGGTCTCGCAAAATGTCCCACAGCGCGAGTCGCGCCTGTGGGTCGAGACCTACGGTCGGCTCATCGAGAAAGATCACGAGCGGCTGATGAATCAGCGCACGAGCGATCATGAGACGCTGCTGCTGTCCGCCGGAAAGCTCATCGACTTTTGCCTCGGCCTTGTCCGCGATCCCCAGCGTGTCGAGCAGCGATCGCGCGTGCGCCGTGGCGGTCGCGCGCGGGATACCGAAGTACGCGGCGTGAAAGATCAGATTCTCAATCGCGTTCAGACTGCGGTCTGGATTCGGCCGTTGCGGAACTACGCCGATGCGCTGACGGACCTCGACCGGCTCGCGACTGACGTCTGCTCCAGCCACGCACGCAGTCCCGCCCGTAGGGCGCACGCGCGTGGTAAGAATGCCGATCGTCGTCGTCTTGCCTGCGCCGTTGGGTCCGAGCAGGCCGAAGAACTCTCCCTCCCGGACTTCGAGTTCCAGTCCGACGAGCGCCACGATTCCCTGACCGGCACCGGCACTGCGTGGCGATGTCCCACCATGCCCGGTCGCTCCGGGCGGTGCAGCGCCCGCCGGACCGAGCCGCGGACGATTGCCGGGAGCCGGATACACTTTGCGGAGGTCGTGCGTATAAATCGCGGGCGCCACGGCACTCAAAGCTACCCGAGCAGCGGCGGCCGGGGCAGTGCACGTCATGTGACTACTGCGTAACTTGCCTATTCGGTATCGCTAATGTTTGCTCGCTTGACACTTCGCCAAAAAATCGCCGCGGCCTTTGGATCGGCCGCTGCGATCCTAGTCGTCGGCATTGCCGGATTGGTGAGCGCAAAACGCGCAAGCGACGCGAGCGCGCTGGCCAGGGATACGCGCGCCGAGATCGACCTGATCGCCGCTCTGCAGACCCGCACGACGGACGGCGAGACAGCGCAACGCGGATACCTGTTGACCGGTGAGCCGCGCTATCTCGAGCCGTACCGAAACGCTCACCAGGACGCCCGGACCGCGTTGTCGCAGTTGCGGGAGGCCACACGTGACGACGCGTCAGCTCAACGCAGGCTGGATATCCTCGGGCCACTCGTCGACGGCAAGTTCGCGGAGCTTGATAGCGCAATAGATCTCCACGACCACGGCCAGGCCCCGGCGGCGCTGCAACTCGTGCGGAGCAACCTCGGCGAGCAATACATGAGCGAGATCCGAGCATTGACCGGAGCCATGGATGCCGAAGCGCAACGGCTGCTCGAGGAGCGGCGAGATGCGTCCCTTGCCCAGCAGCGGGTCACGAGAGGCGTGATCGCGGTTGGAACGCTGCTGGCATGCGCGCTCAGCATAATCACAATAGCCTCGCTTGCCGAAGCGGCTCGCGAGCAGGAAGAGCTCAATACTCAGCTCCAGGAACAGGCGAGCGCGCTGGAGGAGCAGGCGACCGAAATGCAGGCCACCAACGAGGAGCTGGAGTCGGCGACGGAGCAACTGGCAGCGCAGACCGAAGAAGCCGAGAGAGGAGCGGCTCTAGAGCGCCAAGCCCGCGCGGAGGCTGAGGAAGCGAACCGGGCGAAGTCAGAATTTCTAGCGACCATGAGTCACGAGCTCAGGACACCGCTCAACGCCATCGCCGGTTACGCCGAGGTGCTCTCAATGGGGCTGCGCGGTCCACTCACGGAGGAACAGGCAACCGACTTGCTGCGAATCCAGCGCAGCCAGCGTCACCTTTTGGGACTGATCAACTCGATATTGGGATTCGCTCGGATCGAAGCCGGTCAGGAGCAGTTTACCATCGCCGACGTGCCGATCGGGGAGGCCATTGCGAGCGTAGAGGCGCTGGTGTATCCGCAGCTGACGGCTAAGTCCCTGACGTACGAGTCGCACGGCACCCATGACGGCGTAGTCGCGCGCGCCGACTTCGCCAAAGTGACACAAATCCTACTCAACATGCTTTCCAACGCCGTCAAGTTTACCGATCAAGGCGGACACGTGGCCGTGACGTGCGCCGCTGGAGACGGTGTGGTATGCGCGACTGTGCAGGATTCCGGTCGCGGCATTCCCACCGAAAAACTCGAGGCGATATTCGAGCCTTTCGTGCAGGTGGATCGCCAGCTCTCGCGGCCCGTAGAAGGGGTCGGCTTGGGCCTGTCCATCAGTCGCAAGCTTGCGCGCGGTATGGGCGGTGATCTCACTGTCGAGAGCAACGTAGGCAAAGGGTCGAAGTTTACGCTCAGGCTCCCGCGCGCAGACTATGTAGTCGGCGCGACACCAATGACGGCGCCAGCGGCCTAGCTAGCGTCAATGGCGGCCACGAACGCGGTCCCGCGGCGCGGCGCCGCGTCGTGGCTCAAGTTGGGTGCGCTCGCCATCCTTCTCGTCGGCGCGTACGTAGTCGCCCGGGCCACTGGCGCCACGCGGTATACCGACGTTCGCGTGCTCGCCGACGCGGCACAGCGGGCCCGAGGCGCGCCCGGCGCCATTCCCATCTTTGTCGCGGTATATGTCGCGTGCGCGGGTCTCGGACTCCCTGCCCTCCCGCTGACTCTGGCGGGTGGCGCGATATTCGGGTTCGCGCTTGGAGCTTTGCTCAACTGGACCGGCGCCGTGCTGGGTGCGACCGGATCGTTCCTTCTCGCGCGGGCGCTAGGCCATGATGCAGTCGTACGCCTCCTGGGAAGCCGCGCTGCCTCACTCGACCGGCTCGCTGGCGCACGCGGCTTCTCGACATTGCTAAGACTGCGACTGATTCCAGTTGTGCCATACAACGTGCTCAACTTTGGCGCCGGACTGGCGGGTGTGGGATTACGACCATTCTTACTAGCCACGGCGATTGGCATCGTCCCCGGCACGGCGGTTTACACGTACTTCGCCGACAGCTTGTTGGCGGGTGCGCGAATGGCCGCGCATGCTGCGTTCATTCGTGTTGCTGTCGCCGGCGCGCTGCTCATCGCCTTGTCATTCCTGCCATCACTTATCCAGTACGTCAAGCAGCGTCCGGCGGCGAAATAGCAGTCGCCGGGGGCCACTTTCGCGCGCGTCAGTTGGCATTGGGCGATTGACCGGCGCGCCATCAGGTCGTCTTCTGTCGTGGCGACCCGGGAACTTACAACATTGGATGGGCTCGAGTTCTTGGACGCGGCGAGCGGGACTGAACGCCGGGGCGCGCGGGTCCGCACCAAGGTCATTCTGCTCGTGGTGCTCCCCCTGCTTCCCATCTTCGTCATCCTGAGCTGGATATATCTCCCGCGGGAGTTCTGGACGGTGCAGCTCAACGAGGCGCGCGAGAGCGCGAGCACCGTCGCCGGGATCATCGTTCGCAATCCGAGCGCTGAGTCGATCAACGACGCTTTTGCAAGCTCGCTCGGTCAGCTGCTGTATCTCGGGGTGGTCGATTCCGTGGATCGTGTCGTAGTTTCGCGGTCTGAAGCGGGCCGCGCTCTGCCGCCTCTGGAAGTGCTGCGCGCGACGACCTTGGCAGGGCTGCGCCGAGACCACGAGCGGGAGCTGTGGATCGTGCGTCCCACGCGCGACAACCAAAGAGTGATCCTCGCGTGGTCGCTGGACCGCACGACTGCGGCCTGGTACCGCATGCGACTTGTATTCACGAGCGCGACCATCACAGCGCTCGCTCTCGCAGCGCTGCTGGCGTTCGGCCTGTCCCATCCTGTCACACGGCCCCTGGAACGAGTCACCCTGTCGCTAGGCAACCTCACACGAGAGACGCAGTGGGACCTCAGGACTAGAGTGGCCGTTCGGACGCGTGACGAAATCGGAGACCTGGCCGTATGCGTGAATCGGTTCATCGCCGAGCTTGGGCGATTGGTCGCCACGACCCGCAGCGCGGCCGAGAATGTCGTGAGGCGCACGGATGAGCTGAGCGCCTCAACGGAAGAAGTCGCGACATCCGGGCAGGAACTCGCGGCCACTGTGGAGCAGGTTGCGGCTGATGCGGCCGCCCAGGCAAAGGCAGCGGCCCAGACGCGCCAGGAGGCGATCGCCGCCGGGGCGGCCGCCGAAGCGGTGCTGATGCGCGTGGGCGAAGCCGACGCCATGACCGATGACACGCTCCGCGCCGCGCAGAGCGGGCTCGCCGGGGTTTCTGACGCGGACGCCGCGGTCGAGCGCATCGTTGCCGCGGCCGCAGCCGCGCGCACGAGCTTCGCCGAAGTCGAACAGCGGCTCCGCGCGATTGTAGGCGCGACCTCCGGCATCGCCGGAATCGCACACACGACCAACCTCATCGCCCTCAACGCGGCGATCGAGGCCGCACGCGCTGGCGAGCACGGTAAAGGATTCACAGTGGTGGCGGACGAAGTTCGAAAGCTGGCGAAAGCGTCAGGAAAGCTTGTCGATCAGATCCGGGGAGAAGTGCAACGCATCCAGCAGAGCACGGCCGCGACAGCAGCGGATCTCGCGCGCGCCAACGAAGAAGTGCTGGCGGGCCGCCGCATCATCGGCGACACGGGAGCGGCCATTCGCAGGTCCGCCGCACAGGTCGAATCGACCGCCGCGATCGTACGCGGCGTCGCGGAGCTGGCGAGCGCGCAGCGCGAAGCCGTGCGTCGTATCGAAGCTCAGGCAGCTCACGCGGCGACTCTGTCCGGCAGTCAGGCTGGCGCTGCGACACAGATGGCCGCGTCAACAACAGCGCAAGCCAACGTGATAGCCGCCGCCGCGGCCGACCTCAACTCACTGCAGCAGGTGGCCGCCGAAGTTCTAGCATCGGTCAATCGCTTCATGGTATGAGTGGTGCGAGGGGCTCCGACGCGCATGGCGTTCGGGCTAAGTCAAACTGATGACTAGCGATCAGAATTCCCGTTCGACGCGCATGACGTTTGGCTCGTTCGCGAACGCGCGGCCAGGCCCCGGCTGGCAGCGTGAGGGATCCGTGTGCCAATACAGGACAAGCCATCCGGCCGGAAGCGCCACGGGAGTGCACAGATCAACCGTGCGTCCTACGGACGTCGCGGCCAATCGTGCCTGCTCGGTCGCGTCCGGACGCCGCACGGAAGGAGCCGGCTCCAAGGCGGGCGAACCTGACGCCGTCGCCGCTATCGTTCGGGCAAGGGTGCGAAGGATCGCGGCCGAGGCGTCTGATGCCGTGATGAGTCGCCAGCGTTCGGGCAACGCGGAGATACTGTCGCGTCGCGACAAGTCGCCGACGTACGTCTCTCCAGTTATGAGGACGAGGGTCGAGTCCGGCACGCGCACCAACGGAACGATGGCGACATGCACCTTGGTTAGCCGGGCAAGGCTGTATCCCGACACTGCCGAGCGGTCCAAGCCAGTCAAATGAAACGACGAATCAACCAGCGCCCGCGCGACGCGGTCGCGGACCGGGATCTCGTCCCCCTTTACCTCTGCCTGCGCTCGCGCCGGCTCCGGCGTAGATCCGGGCGCTACATATGAGGGCCCAGGTAATGCCGTGCGGCCACACGCCACGCCGGTCATAGCAGCGACGACCAAGCCCAATGCGCCGGAAGCCGCGACGACTAGACTTAACGCCGTGCGGCGCCTCCTCTCGTATTTCCTACGCGGGCTCGTTTTCGTCGCGCCGTTCGCCATCACTATTTATGTGTGTGTTCGGATCTTCGCGACTATCGACCGATGGCTCGGCCTATCGATTCCGGGCCTCGGTTTCATTGTCACGGTCATCGTCATAACGCTCGTCGGTTTCCTTGCGTCGACGCTGCTCGCCTCCGGCCTGCTTGCATCGATCGAGAACATGGTCAACCGCCTTCCCTTCGTTCGTCTCCTGTACTCGTCCACAAAGGACCTGCTCAACGCGTTCGTCGGCGAGCAGCGTCGCTTCGATGCGCCGGTCCTGGTGCCGCTCGACGACGCGGGCCAGGCGAAAGGCCTCGGCTTCGTCACCCAAGAATCGCTCGACAACATGGGGCTGGCGGACTACGTCACCGTATATCTCCCGTTTTCTTACAGCCTGTCGGGCCGACTAGTGCTCTTTCCTGCGTCACGCGTGACGCGACTCAACGCGCTCGGCACCGAAGCAATGGCGTTCATTGTGTCGGGGGGCGTGACGGAGGTTCCCCGCTCATCGGCTCTCCCCCCAAGTATCTCTCCAGCCACCCCTGCACCTCCGCGTACCACAGTTTCTGATTGAGCGGTTTTCCGATCCAGTGGCCTTCGTCGGGAAAGACCACCAGTCGGCTGGGTACGCCTTGCCGCTGCAGAGCGGTGAATAGCGAGACTCCCTCTGTGTAAGGGACGCGATAGTCCAACTCGCCATTGAGGACGAGCATTGGCGTGTGAAAATGCGCGGCGAAAAGATGCGGTGAGTACCGCCGGTATTGGGTGGCCATGGCGGTCGAGTCCCAAAATGGGCCGCCGAACTCCCATTCGGTGAACCACAGCTCCTCGGTGGCAGTTCCCATGTTTTCGAGATTGAACGGGCCCGCATGCGACACTAGCGCTTTGAACCGGTCCGTGTGACCCGCCATCCAGTTGACCATGTAGCCGCCAAACGATCCCCCTGCCGCCGCGAGCCGCGTGCTGTCGATCCACGGGTATCGCACCAACGCCGAGTCCAGGCCGTCCATGATGTCCGTGTAGACCTTACCGCCCCAGTCCTTGGAGACTGCATCGACGAATGCTTGGCCGTAGCCGTTGGAGCCGCGTGGGTTGAGAAACACGACGGCCATACCCGGCGCCGCGAACAACTGATAGTTCCAGCGACCGTGCCAGTTGTCGAGGAATTCTCCCTGCGGGCCGCCATGAATGAGCAGGACCGCAGGGTATGTGCGACCGGGTCGCCAATCCGGAGGCTTGACGACAAACCCCTGCACGCTGTCCCCTCCGGCACCGCGAAACCAGAAGTCCTCGGCGGGATGCATGCGGAGCTGGGCGACGAGCGCGTCGTTGACGTGCGTCAGTTGACGGACTCCGCTCAGACCCCGAAGGCCAAGTTCCGCCACGTACACTTCAGGCGGTCGATCCGCGGCATCTCGCACCCACGCGAGAGACCGACCATCGCGTGCGAGCGACGGCGCCGAGTTGTTGTGCTCACCCGTGAGCAGCACCGGCGCGCCAACCGCTAGGCCGGTCGACAAGAGGGCCACGCGATACAGTTTCGTTCGCGCGGCGTCGACCGTCACGAGCACGATCGACCGGCCGTCATGCGTGAAAGCGTAGCCGTCGGCATTGCGGTCCCACTTGGGCAGTAACTCATGCGCAGCCCCGGTACGGCGGTCGTACAGCATTAGCCTCCGGCGATCGGCCTCGAATCCCGCTCGCGCTTGGGAGGCGTATGCGATCCATCTGCCATCTGGGGAGTACACGGGGTTCTGATCGGCCCCGCGATTGGCCGCCGTGATCACTTTGGGCAAACCGCCCGTGACCGCGACAGTGTAAACGTTGATGTCAGTCGACCACGCGTCTGCCGGACCCTGGTCCTTTGCTGTGTAGGCGACCTCGCGTCCGTCCGGCGAGAACGCGTATCCCTCCCTACCGCCAAAGGGACCTGGCGGCACGTCGTATGGCGCGCCGGGCGTCAAGTCGAGCGGTGAGCCGCCCTGGGATTCAATCACGAATAGGTGGTGCCTCGTGCCATTGTCCCACGCATTCCAGTGTCGATACAGCAGGTGATCTTCCACGTGCGCCTTGACGGGATTGTCCGCGGACGCCTTGGCCATCGCAGAATCGCACGCATCGTCTCGGCACGAGGGGTAGACGGCCGAGGTAAAGGCGATGTGCGCTCCGTCAGGCGACCAGATAGGTCCGGTTGCGCCTCCCGACAGCCTTGTCATCTGGCGACGCGCACTACCAGATGAATCGGCCACCCACAACTGGCCGCCCGACACATACGCGACAAGCCTCCCGTCCGGAGACCATGCCGCCTCGGCCGCCACCGTGGAATCATCCGGGAAGCGCCTGGGCGCGACGCCCGAGACTGGCGCCAGCCAGGTGACCATTGTCCTCTTGTTCGTGGTCAGGCTCGCAGAGCCTACCGCGTACAATACTGCGGCGCTACCAGGTGCCATCTGGGGGTCAGAGACAGCGCCAACAGCAGCGAAGTCCTCGAACGTGATCGCGCGACCGACTGGCGCCTGCGCCAGCGCGGCGCTCGGACCGCACGCGAGCGCCAGCATCGCGATCCTGGCTCTGGTCGACATCATGACGAGGCCGGCACGCGGATTCGAATGGCGGCTCGGCCCAACGGTACGATGGTGAGTATCACCTTATGCGCACCGAGGTAGTGCGCCGCCACGCGCCGCACGTCGTCGGACGAGAGGCGATCGTACCGCGCCATGTCATCGGCAGCATAGTCCGGCGACCCTGCGAAATAGTTGTAGTAATTGAGCGCCTCGGCGCGACTTGCCACGTTGGCGAAATCATCCAGCATCTTCGCGCGACGGCGTTGTCGCACCCTGTCTAGCTCACGCTCGGTGACGCCGCTGTCAATGACATGCGTCAGCTCACGGGCGACGAGGGTATCGATCTGCGATGGCGTGACACCCGGGCTCGCGGTGACGGCAAGCGTAAAGTGCCCGTCCAGCCGGCGGCCCCGTTGCTCGGCGGCAACCGATTGCGCAACCTGCTCATCCCTCACCAAGCGCGTGTACAACCTCGACTCGGGACCGCCGGCCAATACATAGGCGAGCGCGTCCAGCGCGGCGTCGTCAGGGTGAAAGGCCTTGACCGAGTGCCAGGCATAGCAGACGCGTGGTAGCTGGACGCGATCCTCGAGGACGACCAAGCTGTCGTGATCCAGCGCGAATGTCACGGCGTGCGAGCGGGCACCGGTGCCGCCGCTGCGTGGGATGTCGGCGAAGGCTCGCGCGACCCAGCGTTTGGCAGAATCCGGGAGAAAATCCCCGGCGATCGCGAGGGCCGCCGCGTTGGGAGCATAGTATCGCTTCAGAAACCCGCGAATATCCTTGACCGACGCCTCCGCGACGTCGGACGGCAGTCCGAAAAGCGGCCAGGAGTAAGGATGCCCAGGCGGAAAAAGCGCTGCCCGCATCACCTCATCGGCTCGCGCGTATGGAACGCTGTCTACCCGCTCGCGACGCTCGGCTTCCGCCACGACGCGCTGCCGGTCGACAGCTGCTTCATCGACGCTTGGCAGCACGCGGGACATCCGGTCCGCGTCGAGCTGGAGCGCGAGCGGCAACGCGCCAGGCGGCATCCATTCGTCGAACCTCGTGCGATCCTCGTCGGTGGATGCGGCGCTGCCAACGTCGCCGGTGCCGAGCCACTGGCCGAAGTGCTTCGGCGGTACGTGCTCGACCGCCGCATACGCGACGTGCTCGACCAGGTGCGCCACTCCCGTGTGGCCGATCGCCTCGTCAGCCGACCCTACACGGTAATAAGTGCTTACAGCGACGACGGGTGTCGAATGGTCCTCGGAGAGAACGACTTCAAGCCCGTTCGGAAGAGTGTAATGCTCGATGGTCAGGTGCGGCGGCTCCTGACCGCGCAGCGCAACGGCACAAAGCAATGAGGGGAGCGAGACCCTCACGTCGTCGGCGGATTGAACTCGGCGTGTTGTGCCTCGATCCACGACCGGTGGTAGTTCGGATCCTCGATCGCGAGCGCCGCCTTGGCAACCTGGAGCGGCCGGAAAGAATCCATCATCACCGCCAGCTCGTTCGTGTACTTCGCGCCGAGGCTCGCCTCCGCGCGACCCGGATGCGGGCCGTGCGGTATGCCGTCCGGGTGGTGTGTGATACTTCCGAACTCGATTCCCTTGCGGCTCATGAACTCGCTCGACGCGTAGTAAAGCACCTCGTCGGAATCGACGTTGCTGTGGTTGTAGGGCGCGGGGACGGCGTTTGGATCGAAGTCGAACGGTCGCGGGCAAAAAGAGCACACGACGAAGCCGTCGCCCTGAAAGGTCTGGTGCACCGGCGGCGGCTGGTGCACTCGGCCAACGATCGGCTCGAAATCATGGATGTTGAAAGCCCAGGGGTAGAAGTACCCGTCCCAGCCGACCACGTCGAACGGGTGATGGTCGAGTATGATCTCGTTCAACCCATCGTACTGCTTGACCAGGATCCGGAAATCCCCGCGCTGGTCGATCGTGCGGAGCTCGGTCGGCTGTCGAATGTCACGCTCCGAATAGGGCGCTCCCTCGATCAGCTGGCCGAATTCGTTACGATAGCGCTTTGGCCACCGCACGTGTCCGCGGCTCTCGAAGACGAGGAGCTTTGTCGGGCCGGCCGCCATGTCGAGCTTGAAGCGGTGCAGGACGCCGCGATGAATGATGAGGTAGTCGCCTTCGCGGTATGGCATGTCGCCAAACACGCTCTCCAGAACGCCGGCGCCCTTGCTCACGTACACGATCTCGTCCGCCTTGGCCGTTCTTGTAGAAGTGCGCGTCCTGCTCGTCGGGCTCGACGTAAAGCATCGCCACGTCCTGGTTGAACAGGAGAGGCGTCCGGTCGAGCGTCGGGCTCCCGCCTGGCTTCACCTGCGACGTCAGGAAATGGCGATGACGCAGCGCGCGGTCGCCATCTGGCTCGTACTTGATCTCGCGCAGCCGGCGTGCCGACTTCACCGTCGTCGGCGGGTGCACATGGTACAGCAGCGACGACGTCCCGGTGAACCCCTCGTGCCCCATGAGCTCTTCTGCGTACAGTCCGCCGTCAGGCTTACGGAACACGGTGTGGCGTTTGCGCGGGATCTGCCCGAGAGTGTGATAGATCGGCATTACAGGTTTCCCCGCGCGGCCTGCTCGCGCTCGATCGCCTCGAAGAGCGCCTTGAAATTCCCCGCGCCGAAGCTCTTCGCGCCCTTCCGCTGAATGATCTCGTAAAACACGGTCGGCCGGTCCTGCACGGGCTTGGTGAAGATCTGCAGCAGATATCCCTCGTCGTCACGATCGACGAGAATGCCGAGCTCGCGCAGGGGCGCAATGTCTTCGTCGATCCGGCCCACGCGATCGCTTACGGTGTCGTAGTAGGTCGCCGGCACGCGCAGGAATTCGACGCCGCGATCGCGCAGCGCGGTGACGGTTCGGATGATGTCGTCGGTCGCGATCGCAATGTGCTGCACACCAGGCCCGCCGTAGAACTCGAGATACTCATCGATCTGCGATTTCTTGCGCGCCTTGCGCGGGCTCGTTCAGCGGAAACTTGATGCGCCCATTGCCGTTCGCGACGACCTTGGACATGAGCGCCGAGTACTCGGTGGAGATCGTCTTGTCGTCGAACGAGATGAGGTTGCGAAAGCCGAGCACGTGCTCGTAGAACTCGACCCACCTGTTCATTGCTCCCAGCTCGACGTTGCCGACGCAGTGGTCGACGTATTTGAGACCAACCGGCGGCGGAGCATAGGCCGCGGTGACCGGCTGAAACCCGGGCATGAACACGCCGCGGTAGTTCCGTCGCTCGACCAGTGAGTGGATCGTGTCGCCGTACGTCTGGATGCCGGCGATCGTCACCTCGCCCAGATCGTCGCGCAGCACGACCGGTTCCTGAGCCGGCTTGGCGCCGCGCTCAACCGCCAACTCGAATGCCTCGCGCGCGTCGTCGACCCAGAGCGCGAGGTCATGCACTCCGTCGCCGTGCTCGGAGACGTGTCGCGCAATCGGCCCGTCAGGACGAAGTGGAGTCGTGAGCACGAGCCGGACCTTGTCCTGCTGCAGCACGTAGGTTGCGCGGTCGCGAGTGCCGGTCTCGGGGCCGCGGTACGCGACTAGCTGAAAGCCGAACGCCGAACGATAGAACGCGCTCGCCTGCTTGGCATTGCCTACGTAAAACTCGATGAAGTCCGTCCCGTTGATCGGGAACGTGTCGGCCGCGCCGGCTTCTATTGGCATTGATTGCGTTGCCATCGGTCCTGCCCCCTTATCGCTCGATGAAACTCTTGAGATCGGTCTCGCTTATTGCGGGCTCTCCGGGAGCGACGTTGTCGAGCTTTCCGGCACGCATCCATCGCTCGAGGCGCCCGACCAGGTCGAACAGGTGGTCGAAAGAGTCCACGTAGAACAGCAGCGGCTGTAAGTGGTCGATCTCAAATGATTGGTTGATGACCCACTCCAGTTGGAACGGGTACCGCTGCACTTCGGGCGCGTCGATCGCGTGCGCTATCTCGCCATATGAGCTGAGCAGCCCACTGCCATACACCTTGAAGCCGTGTCCGTCGCGCGCCTTCATGAGGCCAAACTCGATCGAAAACCAGAAGAAGCGCGCCATCGCCTGGAAGATGCTCGTGACCCGCCGGAGCTTTTCCGCCTCATCCGCGATTCCGGCGACGATCTCCGCCGCCGTGTGTGCGCAGTCGCCAAACCTGACCAGCGTGTCTGCAAACGCACGATCGGTGTGCATCGGCACGTGGCCGGCAATGTCGTGAAAAATGTCCGGCTCGGGGAGATAGTCGAGCGTGGCGCCGTCGCGCACCGTGATCGTCGTCGGAAATTCCCGGTTACGCAGACAATCGAAGAACAAAAAGGCGGGAACGTATCCGCTCACCGCCTTTGCCTTGAATCCAGTCAGTGGACCAAGAAATCGATTCACGTCCTCGAGCTTCGGGACGCGGTCCGGCGACAAACACAGCGAGTCGATCCCTTGCAGGAATCGCTCGTTGGCATAGCGGCGCCACCTATCGCCCATGCGCGCGAACAGCTTACGCCAGGCGTCGTGGTTCTCCACGGAATACAGCTCGTGCGGCTGATGGATGTATAGCCGCCCTTCGGCCTGGGCCTGTTCGATGAACGGCGCCTTCGTCGTCGTCAGCCCTCCCACCCCGGCCCCCACCCCCACCCCTGCGACTGGCGGAGGCGCGATCGTCTCAGTCCGCATAAGCTAGGAATCTAACAACTTCCCCAGCTCTCGATACTCGTCCAGCGACCCCGGATTCGCGAGCGCGGCGGCGTTTACGACGGGCCGGCCGTGGATAGCCTCGCGAACGGCAAGCTCCGCGATCTTTCCGCTTATCGTACGCGGAATATCGGACACGCGACGGATGATCTTGGGCACGTGATGCGGGCTGGCGTTCGCGCGGACGGACTCGCGAATCCGCGCGCACAGCGAATCATCGAGGACCGACGCCGTCGACGAGCCGGACGAAGAGCGCGATTCGCGAGTCCCCGTTGGCGGGCGCGTACTCGACGGCAACGCTCTCCAGAATCTCCGGAAGCTGCTCCACCTGCCGGTAAATCTCCGCCGTGCCTATTCGTACGCCGCCCGGGTTCAGCGTCGTGTCGCTCCGGCCGTATATCACGACGCCGCCCGTGTCAGTTATCCGCACCCAATCCCCGTGCCGCCACATTCCCGGATACCGCGAAAAGTACGCCGCGCGGTACTTCGCGCCGTCGGGATCGCGCCACATGGCCACTGGCATGCTAGGAAACGGGCGAGTGCAGACGAGCTCCCCGGGCTCACCGCGCAAAAATGTCCGCCATCGTCCACCACGTCGACGGCCATGCCAAGCCCGCGGACCTGCAGCTCGCCGCGTCGAACTGGAAGGAGCGGCGTGCTGAGCGCAAAGCACGATACTATGTCGGTGCCGCCGCTGATGCTCGCAAGCCACACGTCGGGCTTCACGTCACGATACACGTAGTCGAAGCTGCGTGGGGCGAGCGGACTGCCAGTCGAAAAAATCGCGCGCAACGCGGACAAATCGTGCGTCCCGTGAGGCGCAACTTGCAACTTCTCGAGCGCCGCGAGGTAGCTGGCACTGGTGCCGAATGCCGGTAATCCCAAGCTCCTGGGCGAGATCCCAGAGGATAGTCGGCCGAGCGAGCGCAGCTCCATCGTACAAGACGATCGTGGCTCCCACGGCGAGCGCGTTGACGAGCCAATTCCACATCATCCAGCCGCAAGTCGTGTAGTAAAACACTCGGCTCTCGCGTCGCAGATCTGCGTGCAGCACGTGCTCCTTGAGTAGCTGCAGCAGCGTGCCGCCGCCGCCATGCACGATGCACTTGGGCAGCCCCGTCGTCCCCGACGAGTAGAGAATGAACGCGGGGCGATCGAACTCGCCGCGCACGAACGTCAGCCCGGCGCCTCTGTGCGCCGCAAGAAACTCGTCCCACGAGACCGAATCGCGCGGCATCCGCGTCTGGGCACGACCGAGATACCGAATCACGACCGTCCGGCGAACGCTGGGCAGCTTGCCGACGATGTCCGCCGCGCGGGCGAGGCAGTCGATGGCCTTGCCCGCGTACTCGTAGCCATCAGCGCAGACGAACACCTTCGGCTCGATCTGGCCAAACCGATCGAGGACACCTGCTGATCCGAAATCGGGCGAACAGCTGGACCAGATCGCGCCGAGGCTCGTGGTGGCCAGCATCGAAATCACGGTTTCCGGGATGTTGGGCAGATATCCGGCCACTCGATCGCCCTCCCGTACGCCCGCGTCCGCCAGCGCGCGCGCGCATGCGGCGACCTCGGACCGGAGCTCGGCGTAGGTCAGCTCGCGCCGGCGTCCCGCCTCGTCGGCGGCGATGATCGCAACGCGATCGTCGCTGAATCGGAGCAGGTTCTCGGCGAAATTGATTTCGCTTCCCAGAAACCATCGTGGGCCGGCCGTTGGATCGGGCGGCGCCATGCGGTCTAGGCCTACGACGACCTCCTTCCATGGCTCGCCGATGACCCCGCAAAACCGCCACACGGCCGGCCAGAAGAGCTCTGGGTGCGCAACGGACCAGTCGTACAATGCCGAATACGCGCCTGGCTCCTCGGCGCCGAGCAATCCCCCGAGGCCGCTCGCGCGCAGCGTATCGATGAACCTCGCGACATTCGACTCGCGTCGCACCGACGCGGGCGGGTCCCACATTACTTCGTTCATTCGGCTCCTAGCCCAGTCCCCCACCCCCTAACCCCCTCCCCTAAAGGGGAGGGGGAGCTTTTTTCTTTTCAAGCTTCGCTTGCATGACGAAGGACCTGCCCCACCCCCTAACCCCCTCCCCGCAAGCGGGGAGGGGGGGAGCCTTTTTTTTTCTAAGTGGGGCTTCGCCCCACACCCCTTCAGTAACACCGCCCGGCATGTGCGTCACGCGCCGTAGGGGGTCGAGGGGGCGAAGCCCCCTCGTCATCGAAGCGAAGCTTGAAGAAGAAACATTCCCCCTCCCCGCTTGCGGGGAGGGGGCTAGGGGGTGGGGCGCCGTTCGCAAAGACAATGCGCAAGCGGCTAAGTCGGGCGTGTGCGAAACTCCAATCGCAGTGCGTCCCGTGCGGGCGCAGGGCAAAGCCCCACAAAGAAAGAATTCCCCTCCCCTTCGGGGAAGGTTAGGGTCGGGCCTTTACATTCCCTCGGTGAAGCCTGCGTTTGCGGTCTTACGACATTGAGATTACCGCCTCCTTCTCATAGGTAACGTCGTAGGCACCCTCGGTCTCCAGATGCAAGGGACAGCCGTGGGGTGGGAGCTGTACGAGCGGACCGGGTCCGCCTACGCGCTGGGTCTCGTGGGGCTGGTACAGGTGCTTCCGATCGTAGCCCTCGTGCTCCACGCCGGGCACTTCGTCGACACGCACGACCGCCGTCGTGTGCTCATCGCGGCAGAAGCCGGATACGTCGTGGCATCAGTCGGACTTGCGATCGTTTCCTGGCGACATGCGCCGATCCCAGCCTTTTACGCCTGCATACTCTTATTGGGAATCGCACGCGCGTTCTACGCGCCGGCGCGCAACGCACTTCTGCCATTATTGGTGCCGCGCGACGAATTCGCGCGCGCCATCACGTGGAATGGCGGCGGCTGGCAGCTCGCGGCTGTTCTAGGCCCCGCAGCAGGTGGTCTTGCGATTGCCTCCCTCGGAGGCCCGCTCGCAGTGTATCTGCTGGCCGCAGGGTGCTCGGGCGTGTTTCTCACACTGGCCGTTCTAATTCGCCATCGGGCAGCGGAGCGCCCCGCGGAAGAGGTGACCCTCAGATCGCTCATGGCCGGCGCGCGATTCGTGGCCCACACGCCACTCGTTCTTGGAACGATCAGCCTCGACCTATTCGCGGTGTTGCTGGGCGGAGCGACGTCGCTGCTCCCGATCTACGCCAAGGACATCCTGCACGTCGGCCCGGCAGGCCTAGGATGGCTCGCTGCCGCGCCATCACTCGGCGCCGTGGTAATGGCGATTGCGCTCGCGAGCCGGCCTCCAATGCGACACGCGGGAAGAACACTCTTCTGCGCGGTCACGGGGTTTGGCATCACGACGCTCATCTTCGGGCTGTCGCGGTCTTTTCTCCTGTCGCTCATCGTTCTGACTGTCGTCGGCGCCTTCGACATGGTGAGTGTGGTGATACGATCGACGCTCGTCCCTCTGCTCACGCCCGACCACATGAGGGGCCGCGTCGGCGCGATCAACGTTCTCTTCGTGGACACCTCTAACCAGCTCGGAGGCTTCGAGTCCGGCGTCGTGGCGGGTGCCTTCGGACCCATTTTCTCCGTCGTATCGGGCGCAATTGGGACGCTGGTCGTCGTCGTGCTGGCGATGACGATCTGGCCCGACCTCAGGCGACTGGGCTCGCTGCAGAGCGTGTTGCCGGCGCCGCCCTTGGCGCGCGATCGCGCGCTCGTCGAGCCCGGAGTCGCCGACGAGCCAGCCCGAATTCCGGCTTGAGACCGGCTACAGCGCGAAGGGCAGAGCGATCGACCCGGAGAGTGAACGCGTGCGCCCCGGGCGCTTGAGCCAAGGCCATACCCGCGACGCGTGGTCCAGCGCCGCTGCCAGTGTGGCATCACGCGCAGGGTCAAAGGACGTTGAAGTGGTATCGCAGTAGCGGCGCACATCACGCGTGGACCGGTGCTCGCTAAGGGTCGCAGCGAGCATTTTGTAATCGCTCAACTGAGTCACGATCCGCTCCGAGACTACATATCTGCCGGTCTCGGAGAAAAGGATCTCGACCACGACAGTGCGCGTTGCCCCTGCGCCTTCCTCTACCTCGGCGCGCGCAGTGCCTAAGGTCCATCCCATTATCGACATCGCTGGTCCATGGTCGTTGACCAGCACCATATGCATCGGTGCGCCAAAGATGCGCTCCGCATGCTCGATCTGGTCGCTCTCGGGCGCAAAACCCGTCGAGAGCGCTACCGGGCGGTCATGCGTGTGTTTGAATGCGTGTGTAGTCATCATAACAACCTCGACCATACGCAATGGGCGGACCCTGCTCTGCTCGCTGCTCTCGCAACTGCTGCTGATGCGCTAAGCCATTTATGCGTAAGAGGTTAATTCTCACGCATCCAGGCCGTGAGGACACCGCGCGGCTGGGCAGGCCTCTACCCCCGTGCGTCGATTCGTTGTCAGGTGTTGCGCGTTAGCCACACACCGTAAAGGTCACTAGGTGCCACAAACGCTCGTGCGGTCACATGTTCACCGGCCCTTAGCGGGGCTACGTTCATTGGCGATGCCACGAATCGCCACGGAACTCACCGTCCGCCAAGCGGCAGATCAGCGGCGCTCCATTCGCGTCTACACACCAGAGCCTATTCCTGAGGCTGATCTCCGCGAAATCATCCGTATTGCTGGGTCGGCGCCGTCTTCGTGGAATGCGCAGCCGTGGCGTTTTGTGGTGGTGCGCGACACAGCTCTCAAAGCCGAGCTGCAACAGGCGGCGAACGACCAAAAGCAGGTTGGGCGAGCTGCGGCGGTGATCGTGATCTACTCTGACATGACCGATGTCGTGGACCACATCGATGAAGCGACCAACCCAGCCATGTCGCAGGACGCACGCGCAAAGTCGGCGGACCGGTTCCGTCGGGCGATGGCTGAGTTGTCCGACGCCGATCGCGCCGCCTGGGGACACATGCAGGCTTACATCGCGCTTGGCTATCTACTGCTCGCGGCCGAATCAATGGGTTATGCCAGTTCCCCGATGTTGGGCTTCAAGGCCGATGAAGTGAAGACCCTCATGGGCCTCCCGCCACATGTCACCGTGGCGGCAGTAGTCGCCCTCGGGGTCGCGGGTGAGCCGGGCCGGCCGAAGCACCGCTTTCCCCCCGAGCGCATCGCATCGTACCGCTGACTCCAAGCCGGCGGGCAGAAATCTCTGTAAGAAAAAATCTTAGAAAAATCTTAAGAAGACTACGGTCAGAGCGCGCCGTCCGGCTCGTCGAGTGCGACGCGACGCGTACTAAAAAAAACGTGAAACGAGCTCGGCTTCGCGTTCGTCTTTATGGGTGACTTGGCCTACCAGGTCGACTGCTGTCCCACAGACGGGAACTCATTTGCCCCATGGCAGGACCCCGTAAGCCTCCATTGACTCCAGATTTCGGCGCGGTTTTTGGAGCGTCGCCGGATCCCTACCTGTTGCTCGCCCCTGACCCACCAACGTTCACCATCGTCGCCGCGAACGATGCGTATCTCCAGGCGACGCTGACCAAGCGCGACGGGCCAACCGGCATTGTGGGTCGAGGGGTCTTCCAGGTCATCCCTGACAACCCGGATCATCCGAGCACCACCGCCGAGCCCGACCTCCGCGCGTCTCTCTGCGAAGTGCTTCGCACGCACAGCCGGCACGCGATGGGCGTCCAGAAATATGAAATCCCACGATCCGAAGCTGCTGGCGGCGGGTTCGAAGAGCGCTACTGGACGCCGGTCAACACTCCAGTCCTCTCACCCGTTGGCGACATAGCACACATAATCCACCACGTCGAAGACGTGACCGATGTCGCGAACCTCGCGCGAGTGTTCAAAGCACAGCGTGAGTCCATGAGGGAGCTGCGTACAAATCTCGGTTTGTTGCGCGCCGAGATCAGCAAGCGCACGGAGGCCGAATCGGCTCGCAACGCGCTTCTCGTTGCGGAATTTGCCAGGACGGAGCAGCTCCAGGCACAGGCCGACCAGCTCGAGCATCAGGCTGAGGAAGCGAAAGCGTTCACTCACGAGCTGCAGCAAACGAATTCGGAGCTGCAGACGGCGGTGGTGGAGGCCCAAGAGTCCAGTCGGGCCAAGTCGGATTTCTTCGCAATCATTTCCCACGAACTGCGGACGCCTCTGAACGCGATCGTCGGTTACGAGGACATCCTCGAGCTCGAGATCTTCGGGCCGATCACCGCCGATCAGCGAGAGAAGCTCACGCGAATTCGACACAGCGCCGACCACCTGCTGATGATGATCAATCAGGTGCTCGACTTCGAGCGTATGTCGAACGGTAGGGCCGAGGCGTTCGCCGAGGCCACGCACGTAACCGAGGTGCTGCATCGGGCCGTAGCCGCGGTAGAACCCCACGCCATGCAAAAAGGGATCAAGTTGACTATCGAACCGCCCAGCGGAGCTATGGTGTGCGTCACTGACGGCGGAAAGCTTCGGCAGATCCTGATCAACCTCCTGTCCAACGCCGTGAAATTCACGGAGCGCGGCGAGGTTCGTCTGACCGCGGAGCGCCTTAATGGAAATCTGCAGGTCAGAGTCCGTGACTCGGGAATCGGGATTCGAGCGGAGCACTGCCAGCGCATCTTCGATCCGTTCTGGCAGGCCGACCAACGCCTGACGCGCACCGTCGGCGGGACAGGGCTCGGTCTGAGCATCGTGCAGCGGCTCGCTCGGCTGCTTGGCGGCGACGTCTCCGTCGCTAGCACTCCCGGTCAGGGCAGCACGTTCACCGTCGTCCTGCCGGTCGGAGATACCGCACAAGCCGACTGATTCGCCGGGCCACAGCGCTGCTGGCCCGGGCCATCCACCGACCTTATCTTCGACTCGGGGAACCCGTTCGGAGTAGACTGGGTGGCGGAGGCAGACGTGCGCGACCAGCTCCAGAGTGCGCTTGGCAGCAGCTATACACTCGAGCGGGAGCTGGGACGCGGGGGAATGGCTACCGTCTTCCTCGCCCGCGACACGAAACATGGCCGCTCCGTAGCCCTCAAAGTACTGCACGCCGATCTCGCGGCGTCGCTGGGACCCGAGCGTTTTCGTCGAGAGATCGGATTTGCCGCCACGCTCCAGCATCCCCATATCCTGACGGTGCTGGACTCCGGTGAGACTAACGCCGGACAGCTCTGGTTCACGATGCCGTTCGTAGAGGGCGAAACGCTGCGCGATCGCCTACGGCGCCAGCGCCAACTCCCGATAACCGACGCGCTGCGCATTGGCCGCGAGATCGCGCTCGCACTGGACTACGCACATCGACACGGCGTCGTGCACCGGGACGTGAAGCCCGAGAACGTGCTGCTCACGAGTGATGGCCAGGCACTGGTCGCCGACTTTGGAATTGCGCGAGGGCTCACCCCAGGCGCGAGCGAGCGCACTCTGACGGAGACTGGGCTCGCCATCGGGACGCCGCAATACATGTCGCCCGAACAGGCCAGTGGCGAGCGCACTCTCGATGGGACCACAAATGTGTACAGCCTCGGTGCCGTAGTCTACGAGATGCTTGCCGGCGAGCCGCCTTTCACGGGACCCACGGCTCAGGCAGTCGTAGCGAAGATGATGTCGAGTGACGTGCCCTCAGTGCGTAAGAGCCGTCCGGCCGTGTCCGAGGGGCTCGAGGCGTCTATAAAAAAGGCGCTCGCGCCGGTGCCAGCCGATAGGTACCAAACGGCCGGTGAATTCGCGAAGGCGCTGGAAAGTGCCGAACGCGCGACCGCAGTGTCGAGCGCGACGCTCCGGGCAGCTACGCCACCACGCAGACGTCGCTTCCCAATCTCAGTGACGACGCTCGGACTGGGTGTGCTGCTCGGAGGTGGAGTGCTATTCGCCTGGCGCCGGCATGCGGGCGGCGCTCTGGACTCGGGCGCCGCCGGAGCAGCGACCCTGGCCGTCCTCCCGTTCGAGAATCTTGGGGATTCGACCGACGCGTATTTCGCCGATGGGATTACGGACGAAGTGCGTGGCAAGCTTGCGTCGGTCGCTGGCATCCAAGTGATCGCGAGCGGCAGCTCGAACCAATACCGGCATACGACCAAGTCGCTGCCCGTAATCGCACAAGAGCTTGGCGCTCGGTACCTGTTGGTGGGCCGCGTCCGGTGGGAGCACGCCAACGGAAAAAGTCGCGTGCGCGTCGATCCCGAACTAGTGCAGGTCGCCGAGGCAAAGGAGCCGACTACGAAATGGCAGCAGCCGTTCGACGCCGAGTTGTCGGACGTCTTTCAGGTGCAGGCCGACATCGCGGGCAAGGTCGCTTCCGCGCTCAATGTCGCCCTGGGGGCGCAGCAGCAGCAGGTATTGGCGGCGCGACCCACGGAAAACCTTGCGGCCTACGATGCCTTTCTCAAAGGAGAGGCTGCCGCGGAGGGCGTGGGCGCAACCGACCCCCCTAGCCTGCACCGGGCGATTGACTACTATGACCGGGCGGTCGCGCTCGACCCCGCGTTTGCGCTTGCTTGGGCGCAACTCGCCCGCGCGCACGCGTTCCTGTACAACAATAGCAGCCGCACACCTGCCGAAAGCCGAGCGTCGCACCAAGCCGCCGACCGTGCTAAGGCCCTTGCACCCGACCGTCCAGAAACTCAAGTCGCCCTCGGCACATATGAGCGAATCGTGGCACGCGACAACGCCAGCGCGCTGACGGCGTTCGACGCCGGACTGGCCAAAGCACCGGCAAATGCCGATCTGCTAAGCGGGGCCGCCGCGGCGGAACAGGGTCTCGGACACTCGGATGAGGCTCTCGCGCGAGCGGAGCGAAGCCAAGCGCTCGATCCTCGATCCGCACGCGTCGTCCGGCAGCTCGCCGGGGTCTTTCAGTATCTTCGTCGCTACCCCGAAGCGCGTGCGGCATATGAACGCGCATTGACCCTCGCGCCTACCAACCTGCTGGGCATCGAGCGACTGGCAATGCTCGACCTCCAGGAAGGCAACCTTTCAGCTGCTCGGGGAGTCATTCGCACAGCCATTCCAGCGGTCGATTCCGGCGCGCTCTTGGCGTACTTCGCGCAGTATTGGGACTTGTATTGGGTACTGGAGGACGCGCAGCAACAGTTCCTGCTCACTCTTCCGCCATCGTATTTCGACGATGACCGTGCCCAATGGGGCGTCGTGCGTGCCGAGACATACTGGGTGCGCGGCGACCTGGCGCGTGCGAAGACATACGCCGACACTGCGCAACGGGTTTTGCGTGAGCAGCTTCGAGAGACACCGCAAGACGACCAACGCCACATGTTCCTTGGGCTCGCTCTCGCCATGCTGGGTCGGAAGTCCGAGGCCATTGAAGAGGGCGAGCGAGGAGCCGCGCTGCGGCCAGTCTCGCGCGATGCCGTCAATGGCCTTTACGATCAGCAGCTTTTAGCGCGCATCTACATGCTGTCAGGTGATCTCGACCGCGCGCTCGATCACCTGGAGCCGTGCCTGAAGTTGCCCTACTACCTCTCGCCAGGGTGGCTCAAGATCGACCCCACGTGGGCACCGCTGCACGGCAATCCACGTTTCGAGCGGCTCGTCTCGAGCAGTTAGGTGGCCTTTAGCTTCTGCAACTACTGCGTTTGGTGAGCTCCTGAGATTCCGACGTCCCGGTAGAACGCATCGTAGCTCAGCGGACGACCCAGAAAGCTTTGGAGCGATACGTCAGGTTCGCGGGTCGCCGAGGGAGCCAGGACATCGGAGCGATAGGCCAAGCCGGTCTTTGCGTTGAGCGCCCCCTCGCGCTCGAATCGCGTGAACATGTCCTGCGCGTACACGCGTGACCAGAGATAGCCGTAGTACCCCGCGTCGTAGCCGCCCATCAAGTGCCCGAAGCCGGCAGCCGGGATGATGCCGGGCAGCATTGCGAACGCCGTCATCCGCGGCATGAGATCCGCCCACGTTGCGGACGGGTCGATGGTAGGCGGCGACGCGTGCAGCGTCATGTCGTACATAGCGGCGAACGCCTGAAACGTCCAGTCCACGCCGTCGTTCAGGTGCTTGAGCGCGATCATTCGCGTGATGAGCGAGTCTGGCAGCGGCCGCCCGTTCACCACGTTGTGTGACACACGCTTGAGAATGGCCCGCTGCCACATCCAGTTCTCGAGCATCTGGAGATGGCGCCTCGACGAAGTCTTGTCGATAATTCTGCGAGCCGGTCGTAACGTATGGTGACGCATCGAGTACTGCGGCCATCGCGTGGCCGAACTCGTGGAAGAAGATTACCACGTCACTGTGCGACAGCAGCGCCGGCTTACCTGGCTCGCCCTGCGGCCAGTTCCCCACGATTGCGGTCACTGGAAGCGCCCGCGATCCGTCGGGCAGCCGACACGCTGCCTGCAGGGTAAAGTCGGCAAAGTGGTCGTACTTGTTGGGTCGCGGGAATAAATCGAGGTAGAAGCGACCCAAAGGCGAACCCGTCGAGACGTCCGTGACCGAGAACGCGCGTACGTCCGGGGCCCAGGCGTCTGCTGGACTGATCTCCGTGAACCGCACTCCGAACAACTGCTGGTAAATGTCCAGCACGGCGCGGACCACGTAATCCACGGGGAAATACTGTCGGACAACTTCGGTGCTCACCGCGTAATGGGCCTTGCGGTACTTCTCGTTGTAGAACGAGTAGTCCGACCAAGCCAATGGGACCGCGACGCCGTCGCGCCGAGCGAGCGGCGCCAGCCGCGCAACTTCCTCGCGGGCGCGGGCCACCAGCCGCCCGTCGACGGTCTCGAGAAAAGAGATCACGCGCTTCGGATCTTTTGCCATCTTGCCATCGAGCTGATACGCGGCCCACGTGGGGAATCCGAGCAGGTGTCCTAACGAGTCACGCAGCACCAGGGCGTGGCTCAGACGGTCGATATTCTCCTGGCCACCACGATTGAAGTACGCGATCATGAATCGCTTGCGGGCCTCGGCGTTGCGCTCGTTCTGCATGTATTGCGGGTACGTGCTTTCGTTCACCTTGACGACAAAACCGTTGCCGGTGGGCGTCAGCCCTGCGCGGAACTGGGCCGGAAGCCCCACCGTGTCGGCCGGCGCAATCATGATCGCGGAGGAATCTCGATTGAGAGCGATCAGATAGTCGCGTTGGATGTCGTTCAGCCGCTGAAACAGGCCGGTCACGCGAGCGCGGGTCGCAGAGTCGAGTCCCGCGCCGCCGCGGCGGCCATTCTCTATGTAGACCTGTATCAGCTGCCGGTCGGCCTGACTGCTCACGAGGCCATGGTCGCGAATCTGAACGGCGGCGGCGTAGATCTGGGGATCAGACACCAACTCGACCAAATAGTGGGCGACCCTCTGGCTGCAATCCCTGGACGAGTCTCGCACCGCCGAGTCCGGCGACACCTGATACAGGAACGTCTCAGGTCCTGTGACCCTCGCCAATGTCGCCACCGCACTCTCAACCGGCCGAAGCGTATTGTCGAATGTGCGATCGCCGGGCTGGCGCGCGACCAATGCGGCAATCCCTTCCCTGGCCGACGTGATCGCCGCGCGACAGCTCGAGTCTATCGCCGCCGGCGACAAGTGCCACGCGCTCAATGAATCGGGTGTCGTCGCCGCGGACTGCGCGAATCCCGCGACCGGCGCGAAAACGCGTGCAACGGTGGCGAAGGCAAAGGCTAGCGGAGGAACACAGGTGGATCTCAAAAGCACGTGCTCTCTCGGTTGTGGGTTGTGCAACTGCGTTTGCGAACATCACGGAGCCTTGACCAGCTCGACCGGAATCAAACCGCGAGACCATACCGCGAATAGGCGGCCCTCGGAAGGTCGCGCGCCTCGCTAACACAACCTCTTGACCGATCAAACACACTTCCGGGACGCGCTCGCCGTGTAGGTGATGAGTGCAGCCCGAGGTTGCGCCGCGGCGCCTAACTCGGCACGTCATCGCTGGTCAGCCGGCAGGCGGGACCATATCTTGCTTTCGGCCAATCGGTTGCGGAGGTGGATCTGGCAGCGGGGGCAGACTTTCAGGACCAGTTGCAGGCGGCTCTCGGGGCACAATACACTCTCCGGCGCGAGCTCGGACGGGGCGGAATGGCGACGGTGTTCCTGGCTGAGGACACCAAGCACCACCGGCCAGTCGCCCTCAAGGTGCTGCACCGTGAGCTTGCAGCCACGCTAGGCCCCGAGCGTTTTCGCCGGGAGATCGAGCTCGCCGCGCGTCTGCAGCACGCACACATAGTGTCAGTTTACGATTCCGGCGAAGCCGCCGACGGGCTGCTGTGGTTCACGATGCCGTACGTAGAAGGTGAATCGCTTCGCGACCGCCTGAATCGTGAACATCAGCTCCCCGTCGACGACGCCGTGCGTATCGCGTACGAAGCGGCGCAGGCGCTGGATTATGCCCACCGCCGAGGGGTGATCCACCGGGACATCAAGCCCGAGAACATTTTGATCGCCGACGGCCAAGCGCTCGTCGCGGATTTCGGCATTGCGCGCGCGCTGACCGCTGCGGCCAGCTCAGCTACCGGCGCCGCTCTCACCGAAACCGGCGTCACTCTGGGCACTCCGGCGTACATGTCACCGGAGCAAGCCAGCGGGCAACGCGACCTGGATGCCCGCACCAATGTGTATTCGCTGGGCTCCGTGCTGTACGAGATGCTCGCTGGGGAGCCGCCCTTTACCGGTGGCAGCGCGCAAGCGATCGTGGCTCGCCGTTTCACCGAACGTCCGCGACCACTACGCTCCGTTCGCGAGACAGTGCCCGAAGCCGTCGAGCGGGCCGTAGATGTTGCGCTCGCAAAGTCGCCGGCCGACCGCTACCAGAGCGCGAGCGACTTCGCCAAGGCGCTTCAGGCCGCGCAGCGAACCACGTCCGCGCCGGTTGCGGCCGCGCCAACGCCATCTCGCCAAAACGCTGCCCCGCAGCCACCGCCGGAGAAACCCCGCCGGCGGATCCCCGTCGGACTTGCACTGCTTGGCCTAGGGTTCCTCATTGGAGTTGGCGTCCTTTTCGCCTGGCGCTCCCACAGCGGCGCCGGTTCCGATTCATCCGGACCCGTCCGACTCGCAGTTCTCCCGTTCGACAACGTGGGTGACTCGGCCAATGCCTATTTCGCGGATGGACTGACGGACGCTGTCCGCGACAAACTCGCCGCGGTGCCCGGTCTCCAGGTCATCGCATCGGCCAGCTCCGGTCAGTACCGGCACACCGCGAAGACGCCGCGTGAAATCGGTCAAGAGCTCGGAGTGCGTTACCTGCTCGTCGGCAAGGTCCGGTGGGCGAAAGGAACCGGGGCACAGAGCCGGGTCGAGGTGCGGCCACAGTTGGTAGAGGTTGCGAGCTCGGCCGACAAGTGGGGCGCGCCATTCGACGCTCCGCTGACCGACGTGTTCCAGGTCCAGGCCGACATCGCTGAGAAAGTTGTCCATGCGTTACAGGTCACTCTGAGCCCAGCAGCGGCACAAACGGTCGCGAGGCGGCCTACGGACAACCTCAATGCCTACGACGCGTACCTGCGAGGCAAGAAGATCGCGGAAGAAGGACTAGTCCCGCAGGTCCAGCGTCGCGCAGTCGCCGCGTTTCGGGAGGCCGTGGCGCAAGATTCGACCTTCGCCCTCGCATGGGCCGCGCTCGCCCAGGCGTACGCCGCAGTCTACAGCAACGGGATCCCAGCGCCAGCGGTTGGCGATTCGGCGCGGGAAGCGGCTGAACGCGCCCTCAAGCTGGCGCCAGGTGCGCCGGAGGCGCACGCCGCAATGGGAGCGTACTTGGCTTTAGTCACAACCGACTACGGGCATGCGTATTCGGAAGACTCCGCGGCTCTGGTTCGCGCACCAAACGACGTACAACTACTCTCGAATGCGGCCAGAACACAGGAGCAGCTCGGCCGCTGGAACGATGCCGTTTCGCAATTTCAGCAGGCCGTTCGTTTGGACCCGCGTGCGGCGCCCGCCAACTACCGCCTCGGGATCGCCCAGCTGCGCTTACGCCACTATCCAGCCGCGCGGGCATCATTGGACAAGGCGCTGGCGCTGCAGCCAGATAACCTGGATTACTTGGAGGACCGCGCTACGGTGGAACTTGCGGAGGGCAATCTCGCCGGCGCTCGCGCTGTGTTGCACGCCGCGCCCGCGACTGCTGATCCGGCAGCGCTGGTCGAA
Source organism: uncultured Gemmatimonadales bacterium (assembly GCA_963838855.1). GTDB lineage: Bacteria > Gemmatimonadota > Gemmatimonadetes > Gemmatimonadales > Gemmatimonadaceae > FEN-1251. The sequence continues at coordinate 190,578 of CAWISX010000018.1, forward strand.
GAGTGCGCGCAGTACTGGGATCTTGGCTGGATACTCGACTCCGCACAGGAGCAACTGCTATTGAGGATGGGACCCGCCGCCTTCGACAATGACCGCGCAACCTGGGCGATAGTCCTGGCGGAGCAATACGCCTGGCGCGGCAATGTAGCACGTTCACGGGCGTACGCGGACACGGCGCACGCGGCGTTCGAGATTCAGCTCAAAGCAGCACCGCAGGATGCGCAGCGTCACGTGGAAAACGGCCTCGCGCTAGCCTACCTAGGCCACAAGACCGACGCCGTGCGCGAAGGCGAGCAGGGCGTCGCCTTGCAGCCAATTTCCAAGGATGCGTACGCCGGCCCTTATTTCCAGCACCAGCTCGTGCGGATCTACATGCTCGTTGGAGAGCCGGAGAAAGCACTGGATCAATTAGAGCCGCTGCTCAAGGTGCCGTACTATCTGTCCCCCGGCTGGCTTCGAATCGACCCTACTTTTGCGCCACTGCGCGGCAATCCGCGTTTCGAGCGGCTACTCGCCCAGCCCCCCTCGAGCGCTTGATCGGCCCGAGCCGCAGGGCTCACACCGCCGACGCCCAGATTCTACACCACAAGCACGGCCTTACCCTGTATCAATCCCGCCTTGCTGTCTCGCAGCACACGTTCGGCGTCTGCGAGCGGCGCCCGCGTGCCGACGCGGATCGTGAGATCCCCCGACTCGACTAGGCGCAACAGCTGCTGCAGTCCGGCGGTTGACCACACGGACGATTTGCTGGCATCAATGTTGGTCGCCTCGAGATTGTGTCGCTCGAACCAAGCCTCGTCAGCCGAGCCAATGGTTGACACGGCCCGGCCGCCCGGGCGCAACAGAGAGGCAATCCGCTGCAGCGCCGCCGAATCGCTCACGAGATCGATGACACCGTCCACTCCTTGCGGGTGCGACGCCTTGACCGTCGTCACGAGGTCGGAACGATCAACGGCAATGACGTCGGTCGCTCCAAAGGCACGAGCCGTGTCCGCGCTGTGCGAAAGAGCGGCGGCAATAACACGCACGCCGCGCGCCCGCGCGATCTGCGTTGCGAATCCACCGACGCCACCTGTCGCGCCGACGATGAGTAACGTGTCGCCGCCACCGACCCCAGTTGCCTCGACACAGGCGAGCCCGGTGATGCCCGCTCCCGGCAGGGCGGCCGCATGTACGTCGTCGAGCGCGCTCGGCGTTTTCGCCACCGGACGCGTGACAGCCACCGCGACGTACTCGGCGTACGACCCCTTGGCGGCGGATCCGAAAATCCTATCACCCGGCGCAAACAGCGTTGCGCTCTCTCCCGCACGCTCGACGACGCCGGCAAAATCCTGTCCCAGTATCACGGGGAACGACGTGTCGCCAAACATGTTGTCACGAACCTTCCAGTCGAACGGATTCACGCCAGCCGCTCGCACGCGCACGAGTACCTGGTTGGGACGTATCGGTGGTGCGTCTACGTTACGCACTACAACCGGCGCACCCGCTTTCTCGGCAACGACAGCTCGCATACGGCTTCCTCCGTTCGCGCTGGCCAGTGACACTGAAAGTAGTGCCGAGGGCCGCGGCGGCTGGTCCCCATGGGCCACCTTTCACCAGTCGGCCCAGCTACAATTCGAATCGACGCGCTCCGAGGTGGCTGATGACACACGTGCTCGCTGGTTTGCTCCTGGCTGTTGCGGCTGCAGCCGGCCCTGACGGTAGGCTTCCCGCTTACACGCCGGAGGGGGCGATCGGTGCCGACTCTTCGGCGCTCACCCGAGAGCAGGTCGTCGCCGCACTAAGCGCAGCGACCGACCAGACGCCGGCGAATTTCGCGGGCCACGACTTGTCGGGACTCGACCTGTCGGGGCTCGACTTCAAGAAGGCGAATCTCTCCCACTGCCGCCTCGTGCGCACGAAATTCGCCCACGCGAGAATGTTCGCGGTGAGCCTGGACAGCGCAATCGCTCGCGAGGCCGATTTCTCCAATGCCGTACTCGACGTCGCCGTCATGCGCGGTACGGACGCAGCCCGCGCGAATTTTCGCGGGGCGAGTCTGTACGCGGTAATCATGTTCGGCGCCAATTTCACCGACGCTGATTTTACTGACGCGCGCGTAATAGTCGCCGGCGCGGGAGCGACGTTCGTGCGCGCGAAGTTCGCCCACGTCAATGCAGGCGCCGACCCGGGGAACCAGCCCATGGGCCTGATGCGCGCTGATTTTACCGGCGCCGACTTCACAGGGGCCGACCTCGCCGACGCAAACTTCCGAAAGGTCAATCTCACACGCACGAACTTGACCGGCGCAGATCTCACCAACACCGATCTTACGCTCGCCGAGTTGGACGGCGCGATACTTCGCTCGATCAAAGGGCGGACGAGCATTCGCGGCTTGGACAAAGCCAAGCATGTGGATGACGCCGTGTTCGACTCTACATCGGCGGCGAAGCCGTAGCGAAGCCGCCAGGGCCGCGGGCATCACGCCGGGCGGATCGCTGCCCGGCGCGACACCCCTACTGGTCCCGGACTACTGGACCGTAATAACCCCTGTCATGTTGAGCGCCTGGTGCGGTAAGCAGTAGAAGTGGTAGGTCCCCGTAGGCGCTCCCGCGAAGGACACCGTGTATGTGTCATTTGGATTGATGAGCAGCGGCCCGATGAGCGGCGCCTGCTGATTGGGCATATTCTTCTGTAATACCGCCGCGGCGCCGGACGGAATGCCTTGCGGATCGAACGACACGTTGTGCGGACCGCCCGACACGTTGACAAACTTTACTTGGTCCCCGGTTTTGATCGTCAAGGACGCCGGGTCGAACTTGTACCCGCTCGAGCTGCCGATCATCTGAACCGTGACCGTGTTTGCGGCGGCGCCCGATGCCGCCCTGGCAATTCCGCCCGCCGTAATCCCCCCGCCATGCGCAGCGAGAAGAGTCGTGGTCACAGCAATCACCACCCCAGTGCGACGCATACTGTCGAACGCCTCCATGGGTTTAATGGTACAGTTTCCTGGTTACCTGCCGAAATGATAGCCTAGGCCCACGCGAAAGGTGGTGACATCCGCTGGAACCGCATAGACCTGACCCGAAAGATCGATCGCGCGGGATAGTAGGAAGGTCGCTCCGGCGAATAATGTGCCGCGGGTGAGATTCACTAGCAGGTGTGTGTCGTAGTAGGAGTATTCCACATACGGGTCGTCAAACCCCACCGTGAAACGCGGCCGCAGCCAAGAGAGTCCGGCGCCCACGTACAGGCCGATGCGGCCTTGTGGTAGCGACGCCGCCAGCGCGGCGTCGGTTCCGAACATCGCGGGATAGAATGAGTCATTGGAAGGCTTGTCACCAAAACACGCAGCCGCGGAGTCCGTGAGCTGTAACGCGGACTTGGGACAAGTGATAGGACCTTGGATGCGGCCCAGGGTCCCCTGCGCTCGAAGCAAGAGCGTGATGTCGGATCCGGTAAACGTCCCGATGTGCCTGACGTTTGCGAGGGCTAGACTTCCGATGTCGACTTTGGCCTGACCGATAGGGATCGGCGGCACGTAGCTCCCCTCGATCTCGAATCCCGCTGGCAGCCCGATGTCCAGGCGAGGTCGCGGAAATACGGATGCGAGGTGCGTGTTCTCCCCTTTTTGAAGGTAGCACACGCCGGTTTGCTGGAGACCCGATGGGGGCGTGGGAATCGGCGAGACCTCGACGCCGAGGCGGACTGAGCCCAGCGACATTGGTTGGGGAGAGATCGCCGGTGTGAAGGCAAGCGGCGCTTCGTAGAACGCGAGAAGGCGTGCCTCGTGGCTTCCGGGGGGGAGGACGCACGTCTGCGCGGATAGGGCGCGCGCCAGTGCAGCCGCCGCACCCGCTAGCGACGCGCGCGCTAGAAGGCGCACGGGCAAGCTCCGGCTTCAGCCAGGTGGACCGCTTCCACGCGTCGTCAAGAGTAGAGGGAGGACCGACTTTCCGCGACGTTCGTTACACCCACGTCTTCCCGAAACTGTCCAAATTCGCAATCTTAGCCAACGCGGCGGCGCCAACCGGCACTGAGCGCGGGAAGTCACATCATACTCACGGTCGCTTAGCCCGAGAAGGCTATTAGTGAAGGTCATCGCTCTCCTATCGCCAACTCTCGTCGCGCGAGCACGAACTGGACTCGCGACGCGGCACGCGATACAGCCGGTGGGCACCGTAAGTGAAATCGCTAGCGCGCTCCGCGCCGGCGCTGCCGATCTGGTGATGATCGACCCTCGCTCGGCCGATGTAGAAACGCTCAGCTGCGCGATTGCCGTATGGGGCGACATCCGTCCTGTCCCAATCGTGCTATATACGACCCTCTGCCCCGATGCGATGCGCCCGGTGGCCCGCCTGGTGCACGCCGGAGCCTTGCGCTTGGTGCTAGCGGGCTACGATGACGGGCCCGGCAGGCTCGCCGCCGCATTTGACTCGCTTCCGGCGTCGGCCTTCAGCGCCCGCTTCCTGAAACGGCTCCGAGCGCCGCTCTCGGCCCTTCCCGGGTCGGTGCGACTCGCAATCACCCAACTGTTCAACGAGCCGCGAAAGTTTCTGTCACCCGATGATCTGGCCGAGGCATGCCGAATGAATCGGCGTACGCTTCAGCGCTGGACGGGCCGGGTGGGACTGTCCCCCCCAGCCGCCGTGCTCACTTGCGCACGACTCGTGCGCGCGTGCTTTCTGCTTAGGTCCAGCCACTGGCGGTTGGCGGATGTTTCGCGTCACGCCGGATTCGGGTCCCCTCGGATTCTGCGCGTGCGGCTGCTCGCCATGACTGGGCTTTTGCCGTCAACGGTAGAGAGTGCAGAAAGCTCCGAGCCGGTATTACGACTGCTCGAAGGCGGGATGCGAGTCAGATAGCCGGCAAGCCGGCCGGCCGGGCCGCAGCCGGGTTTCGGAAAAACAGAGAGATCCAATCGCGCCTGCGCCGCGTAGCTACGCGTTGTGTGACAGGTGTGACTGCACTCGGCCGCCGCGCCGAGCGTACCTCTATTTCCCGGAGCATGGCATGACGCATATCCGCAGAGCGCTCTCCAGACCGTGGATCACCTCGGTCGCCGCCATCGTCGCGCTCGCGGTCGCCGCACTCGCCGGCCGCCGCGTGCTCGCGTCCGACCACCAGGACAGCCCCGAAGTCGAGCTCAATCCGGCCATGGACATGACCGACGTATACGCGTTTCCGGGCTCCAGCGCCGGCCGCATCGCGCTCGTCCTGAACAGCTGGGCATTCCTCACGCCCGGACAGACACCGAACGTCTCGTTCGACCCCAACCAGCTGTACCAGTTCAAGATCGACAACACCGGCGATGCGATCGAGGACAAGGTCATCCAGGTCACGTTCCAGGGTACAGGCGCCAGCCAGATCGTGAACGTGCGGGGCCCGCTCACTCCGCCCGTGCTGGGTGCAATGCAGAACACTGTCTCGACCACCGCTCCGACGGTTAGTGGCAAGGTCAACACGATCCTTGGGTCGGCCACCGGGATTCAGGTGTTCGCCGGACCCCGCGAAGATCCTTTCTTCATCGACCTCGAGCAGTTCTTCCGCATACTGCCCGACCGCAAGCCTGTGACAGGGCCGCTGTCACAATTGCCGTCGACGCCAACCGCCACCGGTTTCCGCAACCCCGGCATCGACTATGTGGCGGGTCACAACGTCCTCTCAATCGTGATCGAGTTGCCGGCGTCGATGCTCACGGCCGGTGGCAACTCAAAAATCGGCATCTGGGGCACGATCAGCCGCTAAGCGCATGCCATCTCACTCTTCCAACTAGAGGGTCTCATGTTCATGCGACGCCCTGTCGCTCTCCGGCTAGCCCCACGCGTCTTGGCAGCTCCGATCGCCCTGCTGATCGCGTCGGCTTGCACCAACAACAACAGCACCACCGGTCCGGCGACGGTCCGGGCATACGACCAGGTGCAGCGGCTCGGTAACCCTCTTGTCAGCGAGGTCTTTCTCGCCAAGAGAAGCCATCCCACGCACGGCGCGATCGGGCCGGCGGCGGACACCTTGATCGAGCCTGAATTCAAGAACTTCATTGCAACCGTGGCCGGGCGCGATACGACGGTCCAGAACACGCTCGCCGCCGTCCTTCTCCCCGACATGCTGATCGTGCAGACGGACAAGGATCCGACCACGGCCGGATGGCTCACCTGGGCTCTTGCCAACGGATACGGGGGACGAAAGCTCAGCGATGATGTCGTGAGCGCAGGACTGGACGCGATCTTCGGGACCTTGATCGAGAGTGCTGGCAATAGCTGTCCGCAGCTCTGCTCCGACAACGTGCCGGCTCACACCGACTACGGAACGACGTTCCCGTATCTCGCCAAGCCGGACTGAGGCGGCCAGCGTCACGGGAGTCGTCAGCATGCGCCGCCTCATCGCCACGGTATCAGCTGCCGTCCTGGTCGCGGCAGCTGCTCTGGCCGGGGCGGTGCGTGTATCGTCACACGTCGCGCCTTCGCCAGCTCCGATTTGGATCGGTGCGGTTCGCACCGAGGCGGAGGCGCGCAACATTGACATCGCGTTCTACGAGCGGCGCGCTGCCCGCGATCCTACGGGCGCGATGGACTTGGCGAGGCTCGCCGCCCTTTTTCAGCAGCGCGGCAGGGAGACTGGCAACTACGAAGACGTGCTGCGCGCGGAGTCGGCCGCGCGCCGGTCGCTGCACAACCGAACTGACCGAAATGCCATGGCGGCGCAGGTGCTCGCATCGGCTCTGTTGTCCGAGCACCGTTTCGCGGACGCGCTTGTCGTCGCCGCTCGCCTCGCGGCGGACGATCCGGACCGGGTGTCTTACCGCGCGGCGCGCGGTGAGATCGAGATGGAGCTGGGCCGATACGAAGAGGCGCGCGCCACGTTTGACAGTCTGGCGCAACATTCCCGCGAGCTGCCGGTTGCATCTCGTCTGGCCCGATGGGCCGAGATCGAGGGACATCCGGACGAGGCCCGCTGGCGGCTCAAATATGCTCTGCGAGACGCCTTGTCGCGCCCGGATCTGCCGCGCGAGCAAATCGCCTGGTACTGGCTGCGCGTGGGCGACGTCGAGAATGCGAAGTGGGTGGATCGACTCCGCCGAGCACTCCTACCAGCAGGGGCTTGCCGCGCATCCCGATGACTACCGCCTGTTGGGCGCAATCGCCCGTCTCGATGCAGCCCGGCATCGCTGGGCCGACGCAATCGCGGTGGGCAATCAGGCGATAGCCTCCAGCCTCGACCCCGCCACGTTTGGTACGATCAGCGACGCTTACCTGGCGATGGGGGATCGGGTCAAAGCCAACGAGTATGCGCGCGGGATGGAAGTAGCCGTCTCCAAGCAACCGGGCGCGTACCATCGCGCGTGGAGCCTTTTCCTGCTGGACCACAACCGCAGGGTCAGCAATGTGCTGCGGAAGGCGCGCGCGGAGCTGCGCACGCGACGAGACATATACGGTTGGGACGTGCTCGCGTGGGCGCTGTATCGACAGGGCAGATACGCCGACGCCCAGCGCGCGATGATGACAGCGCTTGGGCAGAATACGCAGGACGCGCTGCTATTCTACCACGCAGGGATGATCGAACGCGCACTGGGGCATCGCCCCGCCGCGCAACAGCAGCTCGAGCGGGCACTCGCGGTCAACCCGTACTTCCATCCCACACAGCCAGATACTGCGCGCGTCACTCTTGCGGAGCTGGAGCAGGCGGGCAGGGCCGGACAGGCGGCCCACGCCGCACCGTGACCGAGCTTGCGACGTTCGTCCACCTAGGGTTCCGCCATATCGTCGATGTGGGCGCAATGGACCACATCCTCTTTCTGCTCGTGCTGGCGGCGATATACCGGTTGCAGGACTGGCGCTCGGCATTGTGGGTCGTAACCGCGTTCACCGTCGGCCATTCCATCACGCTGGCGTTGGCGGTAACCGGCGCGCTGACTTTGCCGACGAATCTCATTGAATTCCTGATTCCCGTGACCATTGTCGCCACCGCCGTCGAGAACCTCATCGTGCGCGACCGCGGCCACGCGCTGTGGGGCGGACGTTACCGCCCGGTGTTCGCCGCCATGTTTGGGCTGGTGCACGGCGCGGGGTTCGCCAACTATCTCAAAAGCCTCTTCGTTTCGCACGTTGCGCTCCCACTCTTCGGCTTCAACGTCGGCATCGAGCTGGGTCAGATTGTCGTTCTCGCGTGCGCCGCTGTCGTGCTCGGCGGGGCGGATCAGCTATTGCAGGCGGTTCGCCTCCCCCGCTGGGCCCCTTCGCCGCTAAGGGCGCGCGTCGTCGCCGTGTCGACACTGGTTGCGTTGGTGGCGACGCAGTGGGCTGTCGAGCGACGCCCGTGGTGACCTGCGCACTGGTGTGGGCCGGGAGTGCACTGGCAATGCTTTCCTCGGCGCCTGCAGGCGTGTCTCGCGCGCACCCGCTGCACACCACTCTCACGTCGCTCACCTATGATTCCGCGTCGCATCAAGTGACCGCGGAAATGCGGACGTTCGCGAGTGATTTCAGCGCGGCCGTGGCTCGCCACGCTGGGCGCAAATCGCCGGCAGACGATCGCGTGTCGGATTCGGCGAGCTTTGCCTACGTCGTGTCGGCAATCACTATCGCAGACCGAGAGGGGCGCGCGTTGAAGCTCGAATGGTGCGGATCGCGTCGTGCCGGAGACGTTCTGTGGCTATGCGTTCGAGCGCCGGCGCCGCGCGGAGCCGCGGGAATGCAGATTGGCAATCGCGCTCTCGTGGAGCTGTTCGACGACCAGGTGAACATTGTGATGGCGGAATACAGCGGTCAGAAAGAAAGCATGTTATTCACCAAGGGAGACGGGCCAAAGCGCTTGCCCTGACACCGCGGGGGCGCACCCCGACGGGGCGTCGACCGCGCATTCGCCTGTGACGCGAAGCCGCCGATCCGCGTCAGCGACTAAGAGTCCCCGGCAACGCAGGGGGACTAGTCGTAATGGCGAGGTAATATGTTCGAGCCCGATGACCCAGAACCCTGGCGCGACAAGAGTACGCCGGAGCATCTGTTCGCGACGACGCCCCGATGGGAGCCGTGGCTGGCCGGTCCTGTGTACGCGTTACTCGCGAGGGATGCACTTGCCGAGGACGAAATCGATTGCATCCTCGCTGAGCTGGGTCTCGCCTAGCGGGAATTCAGACCCGGCCATGCGCTACATGGTCCTGGCGGTCGCAGTTTCGCCGGACTTTGAGGCGCGTGCAAGGCCGTGCACGGAGTTGATCAGCGCCACGTGCGTGAATGCTTGCGGGAAATTGCCGAGCGCCTGGCTCGTGCGTGTGTCGTACTGCTCGGAATACAAGCCAACGTCGTTGGCGAGCGCGAGCAGTCGCTCGAATAGCGCTCGGGCGTCTTCCACGCGGCCCTGAAGCGCGAGTACGTCCACCAGCCAGAAGCTGCACATGAGAAAAACCCCTTCCCCACCCCCGACACCGTCGTCTACGCATTCCGGACGATAGCGTCGCACAAACCCGTCGACGACGAGCTCCTTCTCGATCGCGTCCACTGTCGCTAGCATGAGTGGATCACGAGCGTCGATGAAGCCAACCAGTGGGAGCATCAACAGGCTGGCATCCAGCTCCTTCGAACCGAAGGCCTGAACGAAGCATCCGCGCGCCGGATCAATGCCGTCCGCGTATATCGCGGCGCGAATCTCGTCGCGCGCAGGCGTCCACCGCTCGACTGTTGCTCGGCGGCCGATCTCGGTAGCGAGGCGGATGCCACGGTCGAGCGCCACCCAGCACATCACTTTGGAATACACGAAGTGGCGCGGATCGCCGCGAATCTCCCACAGACTCTGGTCCGGCTCTCGCCACGCGGTCATGGCCGCATCCACCAGGCTCCGGAGAAATTTCCACGTGCCATTCCCGACCGGATCGCCCGCGCGATGCGATGACCAGAACGCATTTACGAACTCGCCGTACACATCGAGCTGGCGCTGCTCCGCTGCGCCATTCCCGACACGCACTGGCGCGGAGCTCTGGTAGCCGGACAGGTGGGGAAGCTCTAGTTCGGCCACTCGCCGTTCTCCGTAACACCCGTACAGTATCTGCATGTCGTCCGCGTGGCCCGCCGCTGACCGCGCGAGGAAGCGCCGGAAGCCGGTCGCGACCTCTTCATGGCCTATCTCGTACAGGGCCGCAATGGTGAACGCCGCGTCGCGCACCCAGCAATACCTGTAGTCCCAGTTGCGGTCGCCCCCGATGCGCTCCGGGAGTGACGTCGTAGCAGCAGCAACGATGGCCCCCGTGGGAGCCGCCGTGAGCGCCTTGAGCACGAGCGCAGATCGCTGCACCGCATCGGCATACGGCCCCGTGTCCTGCTGTCCCTTGCCGATCCAGGCGCGCCACCATTCGATCGTCTCATTCAGCCTCCGATCGACCTCGTCCCGCGCGACGGATCGTAGGTCAATGGCGTGCGCCGGGTGCCAGACCAGGGACACGAAGCGCCGCTCTCCTTCGGACATACGCACGTGCGCCCCGATTGTCACCGTCTTGGCGTCGACTTCGAGAGCAAGGTCGGTGCTTATTACAATCGCTTCGTCACCCCCGACGCCACTGAACAATCGCGGGCCGTCTTTGACGGTGGGCTCGTTGTCGTCGTGTCCGGTTTCCTCGTGCTCATTGCCAGGGCGTCGCGTTTCGCCGACAAGACTCGATTGGCCGTCGCCGCGCATACCATCGAGGCCGTCTTTCTGCTGGTGATTGGGGTCACTGCGCGAGTCGTGCCTGTGCAGCCAGGGACGGAGAGAGCCGTAATCGAAGCGGGGCTCGATCACGACACTCAACTCGACCGAGCCGCGCACGCACTCGATTACGCGAACAAGCTGACGCAGGGGATGCGAGCGGCCGCCCGCTCGCATGGCGAGCGCGTCGAAGACGACGGCCTCACCATCCGCTGTCTGGAAATGCGTTTCCAGCACCATCGTGTCCGCGACATAGCGTCTCTTGGACTCGTACCGACCAACTGGAGAAATGGAAAAGAATCCGCCCCGGCGGGCATCCAGTAGTCGGCCAAAAATTGAGCCTGAATCGAATCGCCGCAGACATGCCCAGTCGATCGAACCCGTTTTGCCGACGAGTGCAGCGCCATGGCAATCGCCAATCAGCGCGTAGTCGGAGATAGGCGCGTACTGCGCTACGGGAGCGCTGTTGTCGGATCCGTCAGGATTTTTCTCGTCCACGGCGTCAGTAAGATACGCCGGAAGACTGAGACGTCATCTATACGAGCAGGCGCTAGCCGCGCGCATTCGTGAAAAGGTCTTTCGAATGCGATCGCGAGGCAGCTCAGCCCTCCGTTCGACTTCACGGCCACGCGGCTGCCATTGTAATACAGCTGCAGCGAGCCCTTCGTTCTCGTGAGCACGTACACCTCGCTGTAGGGATACTTGCTCGCCTTGCCGGGCAGCGACAGCGTACCGTGCTCACCGGTCCGATGGACGTTGAACGTGAGGTCGACTTCCGAGGAACTCTCGTTCCGAACGCGGAAATAGTTCCCGCAGGCATACGACAGCTTGATGTCAGAGAGGTCCAGTGCAGGAGGGCGGCTCCCATTGGAAGCTGCCAGACTGCTCGCGACCGCCAGAGTCCACGCGATCGTATCGAGCAGGTAGCGGCGAGTACTTGCAAAGCGTGCGTGCATGGCACGCTCGAGAAATGCAAGCTACTGGCCCTGGCTCGACACGTCGGCGTGGTTGTTAGCTCCCCTTTCGCCACCGAGCGCGGCGCAATCGCCTCGTCGCGTGGCAGTCTGCCGCCAACAACTGTTGCAAATCGACGACATGGAACGCCTATCGCCCCCATCGCGTCGGGCCGTAGAACCCGTCCTCCAAACACACCTGCGTGATGTCGACGGACAGAGAGCCGCGCCGACCGACCTCCCACTCCTCGCGAAGAATCAGCTCGTCAGGCGCATCCGGCGCCGGGCCAAGCGAGAAGTACTTCACCGTCAGGAACGAGTCCTCGAACGCGAGCGTGACGTAGCCGTTCCTACCCAGACTTCCCGCGTACGCGCGGTCGTCGTAGAACAAGAGCCTGCGGTCAGCGCGTCGCTCTGGCGGAGCGCGCCGCTCGACGGGCATCCCGCCATGCCCGATGCACCGGCCGTGTGCCTTGACTCGGGCCGAGCCAAACGGCGCGTAGCCCGCCATCCGGTGCTCGTGTCCCCAAAACCATAGCACAGGCCGCGAGATCATTTCGGCCAGCTGTTGGGCGGCCTTCGGATACTCGATGTCGTCGAACGCCGTGTAGTACTGGTGGTGCGACAGCAGAATGAGCCCGCGGTGCCCGTCATCGCCCAGTCTCACGACATCCTTGACCCAGCTCACGAGGGGATCAGGAAGCCTGCAGCTGGGTCGCAGGAACGGCAGGTACGTTTCCAGCTCGTACAGAAACGGAAAGCCGCGCGAGTGATAGCCGGTGTCGAGCGCGATGATGCGCCAGTAGTCATTCTCGAGACAGAAGTAGCTTGTCGGCTGACCCGTCGGAGCACCGTTCCGGACAATGCCTAGCCGAGGGAGGAAATCGCGAAAATAAGGCTCACCCGTCGCGTACATCTCGTGATTTCCGTTCAGGGCGAAGCTTCCCAGGCGGCCAATCGGCCACGTGACCGGGTCGTAGTTGTTTGCGGGGTTACGTATGCCGAGGCAGTTCTCGTCGATTGATGGCGCGTCGCCGATGAAATACACGTCGCCCAAATGAATCGTGAAGTGAGGCTCGTGGTCGCGACGCATCATTCCTTGAGCAACGCGATACGCTTCCTCAGTGCCCGTGCCCCAGTCGCCCGCCATGCTTATGCGAACCGACTGTGCACCGTATTGATCTCGCAGCGCGTAGATCCCGCGGTCGGGGCCCGTGTCAGTTCGGAATCGACAGTTCCCGCGAAGCGCGTCACGAGCGTAAACGCGCAGCCACCCCCGCCAGGCCGCGCCGGAGAAATACGCCAGATTAGGCCAATCCAGCGGCGCCGGTTGCCCAGTGCGCTCCAGAGCGGCCCGGTACTGCGACAAGGTTGCCGACCGGGGTAGGCCCCTCAGGCTGTCGAGACTGCGGCGGCGGCCGGGTGGGTGGACATCAGATTCGATTTGCGACACCGACGAGCCACGTGGCATGCGTGAGGATGACCAACCTCGCGCTGGCAGCCGCGCAATGCAACCGGCGCCGCGAGGAGCGGCGAAAGTTGAAAAACAATCGGGGCAGTCCCGAAGGACCACCCCGATTTTGCGACCTGCCCGTGTGGTTTAGTCGCGGGCCGGTCGGCCTATTCGGCAAGTGTTCAGTCGCTGACTCCGCCTTGAACGTCAACGCCACCGCGTACGCAAGGGATGCCGCCCTGCGCGGTGATCCCGCCGTTTAGCTCCGGCGAGAAAACGCCGCCGTGCGCCGCTGGGAGACCGCCTTGGGACGCAGGGAACGAGTAGGTCATGCTGGTAACCTCTGTGCTTGAGTTTCCGGCCCAGAGCGGGTATTCGCCTTTACCGGGCACGGCAGAGCCTGCGCAGGCCAACGTATGAGCTCGGTATATGGCGGTCAATAGTTGATGAGCTCGCTCAACACTGATGGACTGACAGCAAAACACGTAGCGAAAATACCTTACGGGCTTACTGGCCTCAGGCGGGCGGATTCGTGCCATCGCCGCGCCTACGAATGCGAGTCTTGTCCACGGAAAACAGGTCGCGCGGTACAACGTGACGCGGCGGGGAGGCGATCGGACGAAGGCCCGGACTGGTTAGCCCGGGCCCCGATCCAATGTGCTTAAGCCAGCACGGACGTCGCCTCTCCTGGTACTCCGCCTCGGAACCCGACTAACTCGACTCCGGCTAACTGCGCGCGGATGTCAGCTTCGTGGCTTTGCGTCCTCGGCTCACGCCGAGTTTGCCTTTGCGACAAGCCCAGGAGAGGCAATTAGCACCCGCTGGTCATCTCACCTGCAACTCTCGTACTACTGCTGCTCCGCGGCCAACTTGAGTCTGCCTGAGGGTTCCTCACAGGGTCTTCAGGTAGCGGAGCAGTTGCGCGCGCACTTGCAACGGCAGCGCGTAGTACCGCTCGCGCGCGCCGCTCGCCTGTCCGGCGTGGTCGGCGATCGCTTCCTCGAGGGTCTTCGCCCGCCCGTCATGTAGATACTGCGTGCGGAAGCTCAAGCCCATCAGCGGCTCTGTGCGGAACTCCGCCGGCTTCGCCGCTCCCAGGCAAATGTCAGCCAGCCCTGGCCCCATGTCGTGCAGCAGCAAGTCGGTATACGCTCGCACCTGGCGGTGACTGAGTGGTTACCGCTCAAGCGGAAATGAGCCTGTGGTAGCCCTTGCATACATTGGGTTACTAGTGTGGACGGTTTATTGTTGCTTTCAGCCCAAATCACGAGGAAAATATGCACAGCTTTCGAGTAGTCAGCTTAGTAACAGGTATAACCCTAGCCCTAGGTTGTGCTGGCGGCGCCAGCCCTACGGCGCCAGGAATAGCAGCAGTGGAAGGAACATGGTCGGGCGGGGCCTTTGACTCGGCCGCAACGTTCAATGGCGTTATGCAGTTGGCCCAAATAGGTAGTAGGGTAACGGGCACACTAACGACCGTTGCCGCACGCACGGCGGGCTTCTCGGGGGTGGCTTCTCCTGCTGGCGTCTCAGGAACCTTTGTTTTCACAGATAGCTGCGGCGGTATGGTGTCAATAGCCGCCGATCTCAAGGGCTCGCCGACTAGGCTACAAGGAACGTATGAGCAACACGATTGCATAGGCGTGGTAAGTGGTGGGTTTGTCTTCGACAGGGACTAGACCCGTGAATACCCTAAAGCCGGGCAGTAAACATATGTTACCTCGTCGATCGTTTGACGTGGCGACTAGCCACATGATTCGAGTGGCCCGAGCATCCCGTCCATTACTTGGGCGCACACACGGACTTCCCCACGCTCGGTGTAGTTGACCGCGTTCGACAAGAGGTTCACCAGTATTTGCCGCAGCTTGGGCGCGTCCACACTGATGACCAGAGGCGGATTGGGCTCTTCGACGACGAGGGTCAGTCCGCGCTCGCTGGCCTTGCGCTCCACGCCCGCTGAAGCCTCGCGCATCAAAGCGCCAATGTCCGTCGGCTCAGTGCGAACTGGCTCGCCGCTTGAACCGATGCGTTCCACGTCGAGCAATTGATTGACTAGGCGCAGTAACTCGTCGGCGCTGCTTCGTACGCGGGTGAGCTTTTCCTTTTGATCCGTAGTTACGGGTCCGGACAACCCGGTGCGCAGTAGCTCTACGTAACCAATGATCGCGTTGAGGGGAGTCCTGACCTCCTGCGACAAGACCGCCAGAAAATCAGACTTGACCCGATTGGCCATCCGCGCCGCATCCCGCGCCTCCTCGGCCGCCGCGATGGCCGCTCGCAAGTCAGCGTTCACGGCGGCGCGTTCCTGGGCGAGCGAATGCGCCTCTTCGACTTGCTTCTCGAGCTCCGTGCGTGACTCATTGACGCGAGCCGTCATTCTCGCAAAGGACTCTCTCAGCCGCGCCACCTCGTCATGGGAGCCGATCTTGACTGGCGGCGATGGACGCTCCGCGATGGCAACGCGTTCGGCGGCGTCCGCAAGCGCTGCAATGGGTCGTGAGATTTGACGGCTGAGTACCCACGCTCCCAAAGCGCCCAAAACCACGAAGAGAAGAGCCGGCACGGCTAGCTCGCCCGCGAGACTTTGCATCGGAGCGAACACCGTCGCGCGGGGCTGACTGACCCAAAGAGCCCACGGCGTTCCAAGGACAGTGACGGTTGTCCCAATCCCCTCCCGGAACACCGCCGTATGGCCGATCCGCACTTCTGCGGGCGGCGGTGGCGAAACACCTTCCAGATCGGTCCACACGCCGTTGGACGGTGAGCCGAGCCGCAGTTCGGCGTGCGTGCCGATCAAGTCCCGAATGGTTTGGACGCTGTGAGCTGTTAGAAACGTGGCGGCCGAGACGTAACCTGCTACACCGGGGCTAGCCGACTCGCTCGCGGCCGGAATAGCAGCGACCGCCTCCTTGTAAACCGAGCCGGCGGATACATGAAGCGGCCCGAGTATCGCCTGGCCAACGCCGAGCGTTCGCGAAGCAATCACACGGTCGACCCAACCAGAGCCAGGCGGCGCACCGCCCTGCGCCGTATCGAGGATCGTCAGGCCAGCGGGGTTGCGCAGCTCGATGCGTCCGCGCTCGTTTGGCGTTTGGGCCAGGCCGAGCCAAAGCGCCTCTCGCGCGGCAGCGCCGCCGTGTCCAGTAATGAGGAATTGTCGGACCGCCGAATCGCTGGCAAGCTGTGTCATGCGGGCTTTATCACTGTCGGCGGACTGCTCGATCATTCGCGCAATGACGGCAGACCTGTCTTGCATCCGAGTGACGGTGCCGGCCAGCAGCAGCCGCTCAATCCGAACGTATGTGGCCCACGAGAATGCGAGGACGGTCCCTAGCACCAGGGCCGCAATGAGAAGCGGAAGCTTCCGCTCGATCGACTGCCAGCGCCCGTCAAATCGCGGCATGGTCGCCGGCGTGTGCGAAGTGTGCTATTTGGGCGCGCCGAAGGTGAATGGAAGTTCGACGAGCTGCCTCACCCTCTGGCCGCCCTCCTCCGCGGGACTGAAGCGCATACCAGGTATGGCGTCTTTCACCGCTTTCGTGAAAGCGTCGTCGGACGACTTGATAACCTTGAAGGATGAAGCCTCGACAAGACCGTTCGTATCGACGACGAACTGCGCAAGCACCTCGCCTCCAACGCCGGCTTTCTCCAGCCACAACGGATAGCGCGGTGAAGCGCTGCCAGGCAGCGGCCTCGCCGGGTTGTCCACCACTGCATCCGGAAAGGGCTCCTCTCTAGTTGACGATGTGTTGCTCCCCGCACCATCGGTTGCACCCGTGACTACGGATTTGCTGGAAAGCTCGGTCGCATCCGTGACTTTCTTGAGGATGTCGGTCCGGGTGCATTGGGCACGTTCACGCGAACGGTGGGTACCCGAAATACCTTCGACGGCAAGGGTCCCACTGTCGGCGCGTCCGCGGCCGGTTGGGCTGGAGCGGGCGCGGGCGCTGGGTGGGACGCTGCTCTCATGGGCGGTTCGGGAGTTGCCGGCGACGCCGTGGGGGATTCTGCCACGGACCCGGCGGAATAGCTCTCCGGACTCCCGCCGGGCTTCGCCGCTGGCTGTGCGGGAGATGCCGCCATCATGGCTCTTCGAGCCTGAACGTGTATCAGCGACACCGCGCAGAGAGCCAGTACCACGAGAGCGATCGCGACCCGCGGAGCGATTTGCAGCCGGAAGCGCCCGAAGCGCGGCATTGTACGGCCGATGTTGCGCGCCACAGTTGCAGCGTTCGCAGCCCAAGTCGCCGCGAGCCTCGGGGGAAGGGACTCGAGTGCAGGAGCAACTGCCGGCACGGCCAATTTAGCCCGCGGCGGTGGCCCAGACTTGACCGCCCCGACCGCCCCGACCGCCCCGACCACTCCGACCGCCCCGACCACTCCGACCGCCGCAGCCTTCGCGCCGACAGAAGGTGGCGGAATCGTCTTTGGCTCGGAATCGCGAGCGAGCCGTATCGCGTTACAGAATGCGGTTACTTCCTGGAATCGGCGCTCAGGAGAGATCGCGAGCGACTTGGCCACTACATGCGCGACACGCTCGATGACGTGCGGGGCCACCTTCGCCGCATTCGCGGAGTCAAGCTCGGCGATGATCTGCTCGAACGGCTCTCCAGCGACTGGCGGCGCGCCGGTCGCCATGTGATGCAGCAAGCAGCCGAGCGCATATACGTCTGTCCGTCGGTCGAGCGGTTCGTCCGCCGCCCGCTCGGGACTCGTGTACGTGGCACCCGTGGCCCGCCGCCCGATTTGCAGTTCGGTGATCGCGAACGGAAGCACTAGAGCAGTCGGGTCGTGGTCCAGATTGCCGGCGATGATGACTCGCTTGGCATCGATCGCACCGTACACGAGACCGGCCTCGTGGCCCGCGCGTATGCCCTCGCCAACCTGGCGAGCGATACGAATCGCGACCGGAAGAGGGAACGCGCCACGGTCCTCGAGCAGGTCCGAAAGCGATTTCCCGTCCATCCACTCGGTCTCTACGTAGGCAATCGCCGTTTCTGTGTAGCCGAAACCCAGTACCGGCACCAGGTAGGGATGCCGAGTCGCCCGTGCCTTGATGGCCGCGGCGCGGAACTGCGCCAACTCCTCGAGCGAGGAATCGCTCCGCAAACGCATGAACTTGATCACGCTGCGCCTGTCGCGGTTGGCGCGTTCGACCAATATCACTGGCTCGAGCGCCGTTCCCCCGAGTTGCTCCACGAGGTGATACGACAAAGCCGGATCGGCGGCTGCGGGCGCTGGCCGGTCGCCCTTGATCACCATGGGCTCCTGGCGGGCCGCAGCGTCGGCGGGGTTCGCATTTTCACTAGGCATCATCGATGGGTCCACCAATGGCTTCTCTCAGCGCTGGGATCTCAAGCATTGCGCACCTGCGCGCCGAGCCTAGGCGGACAATACACGGTGTATACCCACACAACTCATTGATGATCGACTTTGACTCAGGTAACACCGCTGACCGGCCTAGAGACTCGACTCCCGACGGCTTTCTCCCCATCCCGCGCGGATAGCTGCTCGCTGACATGATATCTGGAAAATCATCTGTCGCATAGCATGTCTCATGCGACTGAACGCCGCCGAGCTTCGGTCGAATCGAGCTCGTCGGTGTGTCTGGCGGCCACTTCGGCCGCCGCGCCGCTTAGTGTCTGCCAGTCGGACCGCGGTATTGCATCGCGCGCGCGAGACTGAGCAGCTCGCGGACTTCATCATCGGTGGTTTCCGAGAAGTCCTCATACCAGACTCCCACCGCGCGGAATGGCTCCGGCGTGATGGCGCATATGACGTCGTCGGCCAGCTGGCGAAACGCATTGCACGTGTCCGGGGCAGCGACCGGCACAGCCACGATCACGCGCGCCGGCCCTTTGGCCCGGATGGCCGTCACCGCGGCCTGCATGGTAGCCCCCGTGGCAAGTCCGTCATCGACGAGAATTACCGTCTTTCCGGCGACGTCTGGAAATGGGCGATCGCCGCGGTACAACAGTTCGCGCCGCTGTAGCTCCGCATGCTCGGACGCGGTCACGCGTTCGACCTCGTCCTCGCTTACGCCGGCAGCCCGAATCAAGTCCTGATCGAGTACTCGTACGCCACCGCTCGCAAGCGCGCCCATGGCCAGCTCCTCGTGCCCAGGGAGGCCAAGCTTGCGGACGACGAACATGTCGAGCGGCGCACGCAGTGCGCGCGCGACCTCGAAGCCGACAGGTACGCCCCCTCGCGGGAGTGCCAATACGATTACGTCACGGCGATTGGCGTACTCGCCAAGCGCAGCGGCGAGGCGCTCGCCAGCCTCGCGCCGGTCGCGAAAGCGAGCAACCACGTAGCTCTCCATACAGGTGCCATCGCCGCAGGCTGCGTGCCCGATGCACCGGAAGTGCTCGGGGCGCGGAAAACTTGAGCGCGCGCATAGGCCGTGACTCCGCCGCCGCCGCGAGCGGGGGAAGCGCTTCTCTACCTCCGTTTCCAGCTGCCGTTCCAGGCTGGCCGGCGATGGCGCATTGCTTCTGAACACGAGATTGCCGCTCTGTAATAGCGACCGTACGTCATCGAATCCCAGCTTCGTAAGCAAGTCACGCAGCCCCGACATGGCGATCTGCGTTCTTACCGCCGGAAGATTGACAGCGCGAAGAAGAGCAATGTATGGCGCGGCGCTCGCTGATCCGGATTCCTTGCTCTTCACAACTCGTCAGCTGACGGTCCGTAACTGCCGGGGATGGGGACATCGAGTAGCCGCAGGTACACGCCGAGCTGCGCGCGGTGGTGGATCATGTGGCTAATGCCGCGGCGCCGCAGAGCGGCGAGCTTGGGATCGCTGGACACCTCCCGACCTGCCCTGAGGAATATCCACGGTTTCTCGAGAGTGGCGTCATCGACCTGTTCCAGCGCGGCGCGCAGCAGTGCGGCGTTGGCGTCGAACGTCTCCAGCACTTCGGCGCGCGTCGCGGCCTCGCGCCGAGGCGGTAGGGGCTGGCCAGGAGCCATGAAGTGAAAGCTGTCGGTGGTGAGAACACGCTGTGCCGATGCCGGGATCTCGGCGATGTGCATGGACAGTCGGCCGAGCGTCATGGATTTCTCGTGTGGCTTCCACGCCATGTGGCCGTCGGGGACGCGTTCGAGGACCCGACGAGTGGTCGCCAGCTCCTGCTCGAGGTCCGACAACGCGGTGTCTTTGAGGGTCATGATCGGAAAGGACTAGGAGTTGGTTATGGGACTCGCATCGCGAATCGATGGTCGCTTGAGTATAATGTTGCTCGCCTGTTCCGCAGCGCCCGTACCTCTGGGAGACTCCTGCCGCGCGGCCTTACCGCACATTCAAGGAGGAGCGCCATGCAATCGCGTTTGCGCACGATCCTGTTCGGTACTACGCTCACGGTCCTCGTACCCGTCGGAGCCTTGATGGCGCAAGGCAAGGACCCCATACTCGGAACGTGGCAGTTGGATGTTTCGAAGTCGAAATACGATCCAGGTCCAGGGCCGAAAATGCTGACCTTGACATATGAGGCCGTTGGCGATGGCATCAAGGTCACGACCAATGGCACCGACGGAACAGGAAAGCCGATCGCCACGGAGTACACGGCCAAGTACGATGGCAAGGACAATCCGGTCAGTGGGGAGGCGGATTACGACGTGGTTTCACTGAAGCGGGTCAGTCCCTTGAGCGTAACGATCACGAGGAAAAAGAACGGTAAAGTCGTTCAAACTGTTACTCGTGTCGTTTCTGCTGATGGTAAATTGCTCACGGTCACGGTGAAGGGCACGAACGCGAAGGGGCAGACGGTTCATGACGTCGCGGTATACGAGAGGTAATAGCGATAACCGCTCAAACACTAACCCTGCCGCACGGACGTGATGATGCCGCGAGAACCAACCGAGCATGATGCGAATGGGAGATTATTGTCCTCGCGCCGAGCGTTTCTCGAGCGTGGCGTCATGGGCGCTGCAGCCGTGATGCTGCGCGGGACTGATCTCGAACATGGCATGCCGCTGGACGAATTTGATCAGAGCTCGCTCACGCCGGACCAGGCTTTTGCGAGACTCATGGATGGCAACGCGCGCTTCGTCGCGAACCGACTCACCTCGCTGAACGATGATCTCGCGATCCTGAAACAGGCCACGGTCGAGAAGCAGGAGCCATTCGCTGCCGTGCTTTCTTGTGCCGACTCGCGGGTGCCGGTGGAGTTTGTCTTCGACCAGAGCATCGGCCACCTGTTTGTCGCCCGGGTCGCGGGGAACATTGCGAGCTCCGAGATCATTGCGAGTCTGGAGTATGGAGTAGCGGTGCTCGGCACGAAGGTCATCATGGTGATGGGGCATAGCGCGTGCGGCGCCGTGAAGGCCGCGATCGCGGGCAAGGCGGCCCCGGGTCAGATCAGCGCTCTGTATCGGTATATCCGACCGGCGATCGATCAGGCCGGGCCCGACGAGGGAGCCGTGACCAAAGCAAATGCCCAGATTCAAGCGAAGCTGTTACGCGAATCGTCACCTGTCATCGCCGAGCACGTTGCACAGGGCACCGTGCGCGTGGTGGCGAGCCACTATGAGCTTGCGACCGGCAAGGTGACGGTACTCAGCTAGCGCGTCGGCACGACATAGATCGCGTGTTGTCGGCGAGCGCCGCATCTTACGGCGCCATGACTGGTGAATTCCGAGCCGCGCGCGTCGAGGATCGTTGGGCCGGCGGGCCCGCGCCAGGCGCGGACGAGCTTGACCAGCTCGTGTACATGTCGAACCTCATCGGCCAGGAAACCCGCCTCGTGCAGCCGGGCGGTGGCAATACGTCGATCAAGATCGGCGACGCCCTGTTGGTAAAGGGGAGCGGCACAGACCTGCGTACCATCGGGCGCGATGGGTTCACGCACCTGTCGCTCTCCGCGCTGGCCGCACTGCGGAGCACAGACGCAATGACCGACGCCGAAATGATGCGATTCATGGCGAGCTGCATGCAAGGAAACGGTCCAACGCCGAGTGTCGAAACTCCGCTTCATTCGCTCCTTCCCCACCGCGTTATCGCGCACACGCACGACGTCGCGACAATGAGCCTCACCAACGTGAGCGACGCGGTGGCGGAGCGGCTAGTCGCCGAGCTGTTCGCGGGAGAGATCCTGTACGTGCCGTACGTGCGCCCGGGATTCCCACTCGCCCGGCTGGTAGGTGGCATGGTAGATCGGATTCCCGCTGGCGCCATCGGGCTCGCGCTGGCGCATCACGGGCTGATCGTATGGGGTGACGACTCGCGGGAGTGCTACGCGCGTTTGGTGCGCGTCGTGAACCGTATGGAAGACCACCTGTCCGCCGCCCGGCGTCGACGCGCGATGCCGGCGGCGGCGCGCGGCGACGTCTCGCCCCATACCATCGACGGAGGACCGCAGGCGTCTTGCGGAGTTATTGCTGCCGGTCGTCCGTGGCGTTCTTGGCTCGATGGGGCGCGTGATTCTGCATTTCGATGACGCCGACCACATACTGACCACTCTGGCGGACGAGCGCCTGGCTACGCTGGTCCGCCGAGGGATGGCGACACCCGAGCACATCCTTCGCGCCGGGCGGCTTCCCGCGTGGCTGACCGTGGATCCATCCGCGCCGCCGGACCGGGTTGCCGATTCGGTCCGCGATCAGCTTTGGCAACAGCGGGCGGAATACGAGCAGTATCACCGGCGTCACGCCGCGGACGGCCAGCGTCCGCTCGACGATTGGGCCAAGGTGGTGCTGGCTCCGGGGCTCGGGATGATCACGGCGTCTCGGGACAAACGAGAGCGCCGTGACCGCAAATCTGTGCTACCGGGCGGTGCTCGAGTCGATCGGGAACGCGGAAGCGATCGACTCATTCCAGTTCATTCCCGAGGCCGACGTGTTCGCTTTCGAGCACTGGCCACTCGAGCGGCGCAAGATCGAAGAGCAGGACGCCCGCGAGAGCACGTCGCTGCTGCTCCCCCGTCACGTTGCGGTGGTGATCGGGAGCGGCAGTGGTATTGGAAAGGCTGCAGCTCTGCGGTTCGCTAGAGAAGGTGCACACGTCGTGGTGGCGGATCTCGACGGCTCGGCCGCTGGCGCGGTAGCGTCTGAGATCACCGCCGCATACCCGGGTCGCGCCATCGCCGTGAGGGTGGACGTCCGGGACGACGAGAGCTTGGCGCATTTGCTCCGGCAGACGGTCTTCGAGTTCGGCGGGCTCGATTGTCTGTTCTACTCGGCTGGCCGGGCGCCCAGATTCGCGGGATTGCCGGACATTCGGCGCGAGGATCTGCAGCAGCAGCTCGAGGTTCACTACCTTGGCGCTGTCCTGGCGATCGGTGCCGCCGCGTCGGTCATGCAACGTCAGCAGCTGGGGGGTTCAATCGTCGCCTCGGTGTCCAAGGCGGCGCTCGCTCCCGGCAGGCAGGCCGCAGCGTACGGTGGCAGCAAGGCAGCACTAATGCAGGCAATGCGCGTAGCCGCGGTCGAGTTGGGCAGCGACGGAATTCGCGTGAACGCCATCAACGCCGATCAGATCGACACGCCAATGTTCCTGCGGTTCGTCGAGCAACGCGCCGCCAGTCGGCACGTCTCCGTGGAGGAACAGTTGGAGGCGTACCGCCAGCGCAATGTCATGGGGGTATCGCTTATCTCCGCGGACGCAGTGGCAGATATCGCTGCGTTGCTGGCGAGTGAGCGGTTTCGCTTCACGACCGGAGACATCATAACGATCGACGGGGGTCTGCCGGAGGCGTTTCCGCGCTGACGGTGACCGCGCCTACGCGTTCGCGGCTAGGCCACGGCGGATTTGCGCAAACGACTCTCCGACGTTGCCTGTTGCGGCCGCGGGGCGCGACACGTGCTGTGGTCCGCCCGCGGAAGCGTTACCGTGAAGGTGGCGCCGCGACCTGGCGTACTCGCCACGGCAATGTCGCCGCCCATGGCCCGAACCAAGTCGCGCGAGATGGCCAATCCCAGCCCGATGCCGCCCTGCGCCCGCGTGAGCGAGCGGTCTGCTTGATAGAAGGGCTCGAAGATCTGCTCCAAGTCTTCCGCCGCGATCCCCCGACCCGTATCC
The DNA here is from genome assembly GCA_963838855.1 of uncultured Gemmatimonadales bacterium. Classification (GTDB taxonomy): domain Bacteria; phylum Gemmatimonadota; class Gemmatimonadetes; order Gemmatimonadales; family Gemmatimonadaceae; genus FEN-1251. Next base: position 214,657 of record CAWISX010000018.1, read on the forward strand.
GCGACGCGCACGGCCACCGTTCGGTCCCCCGCCACGCAGCTGAGCGACGCGCGCCCGCCCGGCGGGGTGAACTTGAGCGCGTTGATCAGCAGGTTCACGACGACTTGCGTCAGCTTCTCCGGGTCCGCGCGAACGGCAAGCGACGCGTCGCACGGCTCGACCGAGAACACGAGCCCTTTCTCCCTGAACTGCGGCTCGACTAGTGCCTCCGCTCGGCTCAGCGTCATCCCCACAGCGACGGTGGCGTCCAGCAGCTTCGCGCGACCGGCATCGACCTGCGTATACTCCAAGATTTCGCTGATCATCGCCAGCAGATGCTGCGAGCTTTGCTTCACGCGCCGCAGACCGTCGAGCTGCTCTGAGGTGAGCGGACCGTAGACCCCAAGTTCGATCAGGTCGGCATAGCCGCCAATCGCGTTGAGCGGCGTCCGCAACTCATGGCTCATGACGGCAAGAAACTGCGACTTGCTAGCGTTCGCCGTCTCGGCGACATGGCGCGCGGCCTCTGCCTCCGCGCGCGCGACACGCTCGCGTGCCAGCGCCATCTCCCGCTCGTGTATGGACCGCGCGTGCGCGACGGTCCTGCGGTCCACGGTCGCCCCAACCAGGGCGAGCATGAGGACCATAAGAGTGCCGACGATCACCGCCGTGGCGAGCGGCGCGCCGGCAGGGATCGTCTGCGCGAAGATGCCGGGCGGGACAGCCCGAGGCGCAAAGCGTGCCGCGCTCATCGCGGTGTAGTGCATCCCAGCGATGGCGAATCCCATGACCACTGCGCTCCCAGCGCGCCGCCAGCGGCCGAGCAGCGTGTCGTCGAGCCGGAGCCGGAAGGCGATCCAGAGCGCGACAATCGACGCCGTGATGGCAATTGCGATCGACAGCCAGAAACGCAATGGGTCGTAGGAGAGCCCGGCCGGCATGCGCATCGCCGCCATCCCAGTGTAGTGCATGCCGGCGATCGCGATTCCCATGATCACGCCTGCGACCACTAAGCGCTCGACCGGCAGCTTGTCGCGACTGACCACGAACAGGGCCAACCCTGACGCGGCGATGGCGATGAGCGCCGAGAGGACGACGAGCGGTATGTCGTAGGCGATCGCGATCGGCATCTGGAACGCCAGCATGCCCACGAAGTGCATGCTCCAGATCCCGAGTCCCATCGCGGCCGACCCGCTCGCTAGCCACGCGAGACGGCCCCGGCCCTGGGCCGCTGTCACGCGCCCGGCCAAGTCGAGCGCGGTGTACGACGCAAGCGACGCGATCACAACTGACGTCCCGACCAGGGTCGGGCTATAGGAAGAGTCGGTCATGCGATCCGTGTCAGGGCATCGGTTTCCTTGGCGCCTTCCTCCGCACGACACCGGGACGCCCAATCCTCGTCCCGGGCAACGATACTTTCAGCCAGCGATTCGCACCGGCCTTCACGGCGTGCCGATTTGCGCGGGACGGGGTCAAGCCGTCTTTCACCTGCCATGCAGGCGCCTGGAAATTCTTTGCCCGGTCCCGAGACCGTTGAACGAACCGGAATTCGGCGGAGCGTGCTCGAAGAGCTCGCGCTCAAGACCATCTACGTGGCACACGAGCTTCATCTCCGCGCCCTCGCCGACAGGATGGGACTCGGCTTCGAGATTGTGGACGATCTCTTTCAGCGCTTCCGCAAAAGAGGTTTGTGTGAGGTCACCGGCCACGACGGACTCGTCCCCCGGATCACGCTCAATGGTCGAGGGTCAGTTCGTGCACAGGAGCTGCTCGCAGCGAACCAGTACGTCGGCCCGGCTCCCGTGTCGCTGGAGGACTACGTGCGCAGCGTGCACGACCAGGGCGTTCATCGGGCGGAGGTGTGCGCCGCCGACGTGGAGCGCGCGTTTGAGCCCCTCGTGCTCAGTCAAGAGATGCGGAAACAGCTGGGCGTGGCCATTCTCTCCGGTACGTCAATCGTGCTTTACGGACCAAGCGGGACCGGCAAGACTGCCATCGCTGAGCACATCGGTGACGTGTACCAGGGCGACGTATGGATCCCCCACGCGGTGGAGATCGACGGCCAGATCATAACGGTGTACGACCCCATGGTGCACAAGCGGGTCGACCACGTTGCTCCGCCGCAGACTGATCGGCGGTGGGTGCTGTGTGAGCGGCCGCGAGTCACCGTGGGCGGAGAACTGACGATCGAAATGCTCGACCTTCAGTTCAACCCAACTAGTGGCATGTACGTCGCGCCGCTACAAATGAAGGCCAACAACGGCGTGCTGATAATCGACGATTTCGGCCGTCAGCGTGTTCCACCGGAGGTGCTCCTCAATCGCTGGATCGTTCCGCTCGACCGCAAGATTGATTTCCTCACCCTGCGAGGCGGCGCGAAGTTCGAGATCCCGTTCGACTCACTTGTCGTATTCTCGACCAACCTGGATGCCGCGGCGGTCTTCTCGCTCAAGACTGAGACAGCGGCGCTCAACGACGATGCGTTCTTGCGGCGTATCCCCAACAAGATCCGGCTCGACTACGTGACGCGCGAACAATTCCGCGAGATTTTCCGACGGGTGTGCGGCCAGTTCAACGTGCCATTCGACGCGACCGTGGTCGACCAGCTCACGGAATATCTCGGCAGGGATCTGAAGCAGCCTCTCCGCCCGTGCTACCCGCGCGATCTCGTGCGGCAGGTATGCTGGGAAGCCCAGTTCGAGAAACAGCAGCCCGTGTTGGACTGGGCCACCGTCGCTCGGGCCTGCCACAGCTATTTCCTCGCTGCCTGAAAGCGGCCGCGAAGTCTCCCCGCCGAGGCACGCGCGACCAGCAGCCCGAGGTTGAGGGTTCAGTCGGATCCCGCGACGTCGCTCGCCAGTAGCTCCGACAGCTGATCCAGCATCGTTCCCAAGTCCGGATTCTGTTCCAGCACTGGCAGGACGGGATCCGTGCCTAGCCGTTCCATCCGATCGATCGCCGTCTTGATCGTCAACGCCTTCGGATCGAGCGAGTCGGTCACCTCGTCCCACAAGAGCGGCATCGACACGGTCGCGCCCGGCAACGGCCGCACGCTGAACGGCGCGACGATGAGCTGTCCGTGGCGGTTCTGCAGGTAGTCGAGGTACACCTTGTCGCCGCGCTTGGTGACGTGCCGGGTGATGGTCGCGATCTCACGTAGCTCGCGGAGCACCACGCGCGCGAGAAGCTCGCCCAACGTCCGCGATTGCGCGTACGTGAGCTGGCGGCCAAGCGGCAGCAGAATGTGAAGTCCCGTCTTTCCCGTCGTCTTCACGTAGTTCGCGAGGCCGATCGATTCGCAGATCCGGTGCAGCACCTGCGCCGTGCGGACCACGTCGGAGAACGGCGCCTCCTTTGGATCGAGGTCGATAACGCACCAGTCGGGGAGCTCGAGTGATCCGACGCGACTCGCCCAGATGTGCAGCGGGATCGATCCCAGGTTCGCGACGTAGAGGAGCGATTCCTCGTCGTCGCACACGAAGTAGCGAATGTCGCGCTGCGTGTCCTCGCTCCAGATGCGCGGTCGTGCGAATCCACTCGGGCGCGAACTCCGGCGCGTCCTTCTGATAGAACGATTTGCCCTCGATCCCGTCGGGGAAACGCGTCATCACCACGGGCCGGTTCCTGAGGTACGGCAGGATCCAGCGCGACGACGGCGCGATAGTAGGCGATGAGATCGCCCTTGGTGTAGCCGCTCGGCGGGCCAGAAGATCTTGCTCAGGTTCGAGAAGGTGATCGTTTTCTGGACGGGCGCCTTGGGCGGCGGCGGGGGTGGCCGGCTGTCCGCATCGGCGGCTCGCGACGGCTGCGGCGGCGGCGACGGCATCGGCGACGCCGGCGGGCCGGCGCGCTCCAGCCCTGGCGCTCACAGTCGTGCGGACGCTTGTCGTTCCGCAGCCGAAGAAATGCGGAGTGGCGCAGCAGCCCATCCGGCGTCCACTCGCGAAAGCGCACCTCGCACACGTGCGTCGGCTCGACCCACGTCGTCGTGCGCGTGTCGGGGATCTGCTCGGTCGGCAGCGGCTCGGCTGGCAGGCGCGCACGATCGGTCCGAAGCACGGCGGGTCGCGGCCGCACGATCGGGTCGAGCAGCGCCAGCAGCTCGCTGCAGCTGCGACTCGGTGAATCCCGTCCCGACTCGCCCCGCGTACACCAGCGCGCCGTCCACGAAATCCGCGAGCTGCAGCGCGCCGAGGCTGCTGCGACTCCCTTTGGGCTCGGTGAAGCCGACGATGACGAAGTCGCCGGTACGCTCCGCCTTGATCTTGAGCCACTGCGACGACCGTCCGCCGCGATACGGCGCGTCCGACTTCTTGGCGATGATTCCCTCGAGCCCCAGCGCGGTCACCTGCTGGAGGAACGCTTCTCCTTCGCGCTCGATGTGGTCGAGAAAGCGCACGGGACCGAGCGCCGGCAGGGCGTCGCGCAGGAGCTCCTTGCGGCGCGCGAGCGGAAGCGGGCGAAGATCGAAGTCCTCGAACGCCAGCAGGTCGAACGCGAAGAAGGTGGCCGGCAGCTCGACGGCCGCCCGCTTGACATCGATGGGTGCCGTGAGGCGGCCCCGCTGCTGCAGGAGCGCGAAGCTCGGCTTCCCCTGCGGAGTCGAGCACGACGACCTCGCCATCGATGAGACACTCGTCGAGCGGGCACGGCCTTGATCGCGCGCGCGACCTCGGGGAACGCGCCGGTGTAGTCGTTGCCGTTGCGCGTGAGCAGCAGCGCTTCGCCGTGCGCCTTGCTGGCGAGCAGACGATAGCCATCGAGCTTGAGCTCGAACAGCCAGCCGTCGCGAGTGAACGCTTCCTCCGCGCGGCTCGGCGAGCATCACGTCGACCGACCTCGGGTCGACGCGCGTCGCGGGGCGCGCCGGCGTCGTCCAGGGCTTTGCGGAGCTTCGCGGCGGGGCTCGCGCCCGCCTTCACCTCTTCGACCGTCAGGCCCGGACAGCACCGACGCTTCCGGAAACTGATCGCCGGGCTGCTTCACCCAGGCATCCCGCTCCTTGATGAGCAGCCAGTCCTTCTCGCTCTTCTTGATCTTCACGAGCGTCCACTTGCCGTGGAGCTTGTAGCCTCTGAGCTCGAAGAGGAGCTTCCCCTTCTCGAGCCCTTCGCGCGGGTCCTCGAGCGGCACCCATTCGCCGCGGTCCCAGACGATGACGCCGCCGGCGCCGTAGTTCCCCGCCGGGATGATGCCCTCGAAGTCACCGTACTCGAGCGGGTGGTCCTCGACCTTCACGGCCAGTCGCTTGTCGCTCATGTCGTACGACGGGCCCTTCGGCACCGCCCACGAGCGCAGCACCCCATCCATCTCGAGCCGAAGGTCGAAGTGCAGCTGGCGCGCGGCGTGCTTGTGGACGACGAAGAGCCGGCCCGGCACGGGCGAGACCGTGCCCACGGGCTCGGGCGACCGGTCCGGGGACCGTTTCGCGCGATAGGCGCTGAGACTGTCGCCGGGCGGCGGCGCTACCGGGCGTGCTCGGTCGGCGATCACCTCTTGCGGGCATGCGTTCCCGGTATAAGGCTAGCGTCCGGCGGATTCGCCGGCGGCCTCGACGCGACCTGCTGGCACCCCGTACTCACCGGCTTCGAACCTCTACCCGCCACGTCCTCATGCCTGCCCGATCCATTGGTACCGCCACCATCTCCTTCGGGCTCGTTTCGGTTCCGGTCAACCTGTACTCCTCGTGCGGAGTCGAAGGCGAGCGTGTCGTTCAACATGCTGCACAAGAAGTGCGGCACGCGACTCAAGCAACAGTACATCTGCCCCAAGGACAACGAGATCGGTGAGCCGCGACGACACCGTCAAGGGCTACGAGTTCGCGAAGGATCAATATGTGGTCTTCTCGCCCGAGGAGCTCAAGGCGCTCGAGGAGAAGGCGACGAGCATGATCGACGTAATGGAGTTCGTGCCGCTCGGCGCAGGTCGATCGGGAGTACGTCGAGAAGGTGTACTACCTCGGGCCCGGACAAGGGTGGCGATCGCGCCTACCGACTGCTCGCCGAGGCGCTCAAGCAGACCGGACGCGCCGCGCTGGGCCAGTACGCGGCCCGCGGACAGCAGCATCTCGTGCTGCTGCGCCCGCGCAACGGCGTCCTGGTGATGGAGCAGCTGCACTACGCGGACGAGATTCGCGCCGACGACCGAGGTCCCGATCGGCGAGGGCGACAGTCAAGCCGACCGAGCTCGCGCTCGCCAAGCAACTCATCGAGCAGGCGGCGAACGACACGTTCCAGCCCGAGAAGTACCGCGACAACGTGCGCGACCGGGTGCTCGAGGCGATTCAGCGCAAGGTCGACGGCCAGGACATCACGGCCGACGCCACGCCGGACGGCGGCGGCAAGATCATCGATCTCATGGAGGCGCTGAAGGCGAGTCTGGCGCGGCGGCAAGGCGGAGGAGGCGACGAGAGCGCCAAGCCAAGCGGAAAGTGTCGTGAAGGTGCTGGTCGGCACCAGCGGCTACGCGTTCAAGGAGTGGAAGGGGCCCTTCTATCCCGGCCGATCTCGCCGACGACGGAATGCTCGGCTTCTACGCGAGCCGATTTCCGACGGTGGAGATCAACAACACGTTCTATCGGCTGCCCAAGGAGAACGTGCTGCTCGACTGGGCGTCGCAGGTGCCGGACGACGTTCACGTTCGCGATCAAGGCGAGTCAGCGCATCACGCACCACGCGCGGCTCAAGCCGGAAGCGGCGGAGCTCGTCGCGTACCTGTTGCGCACGACGTCGGTGCTCGGAGCGAAGCTCGGCCCGATTCTGTTCCAGCTTCCGCCCAACCTCAAGAAGGACATCGATCGACTGCGGACGTTTCTCGCGTTGCTGCCCGCCGACCGGCGATTCACGATGGAGTTCCGCCACGAGAGCTGGTTCGACGACGACGTGGTGGCGGAGCTGCGCGCGCGGGACGTGGCGCTGTGCGTGTCGGAGCAGGAGGAGTTTCAGTCACCGGTGCTCGCGACGGCGACGTGGGGCTATCTGCGGCTTCATCGGTTCGACTACGACGCCGCCGCGCTGGCCGAGTGGGCCAAGCGTGTTGCGGCGCAGCCGTGGAAGGAGGCGTACGTCTTCTTCAAGCACGATCACACGGCGGGCTCCGGGCCCCCGGCGGTCGACGCGTTCCTGAAGGCGGCGCATGGATAGCTGCCGCGTCATTCCGCCGAACGTGGATCGCTTGCTCAGCAAACCGCCCAAACTGAACGACCTGCGGATGGCACTCGTCGAGGTGACGGCTGAACGAAAAGTTGCGGAAATGATGCAGTGATGTTTTGAGACGTATGAGGCCAACTTGGCCCGGGCTGAACGCGCTCAATTTGTGCTCCAGCAATGGGTAGGCTGTCCCCGATTCCAAGGCTGACGTGTCCGCGGCGGTGAGCCTGCGCTTCGCGGTCCCGGGCGCCGGCGAGGTCTCGGCGCTGATGCTCCGGCCGGCGAATGCGCGCTGGCTCCTCGTCATGGCACATGGCGCGGGGGCCGGGATGTCCCACCCGTTCCTCGAGACGCTCGCGGGCGAGCTGGCGACCGTGGAGGTCGCGACGCTCCGTTATCAGTTCCCCTACATGGAGCACGGGCGGCGGGCTCCTGACGCGCCGGCCGTGCTGACGGCGTGCGTTGTCGCCGCGGTACGCACCACCGCGGAAGCAGCGCCGGATTTGCCCCTGCTTGCAGGAGGGAAGTCAATGGGAGGCCGAATGACGTCGCTAGCAGCCTCGGAGCGTCCTCTCGACAGGGTACGAGGGCTTGTCTTCTTCGGCTTCCCGCTGCATCCGCCCAACCGGCCGAGTGTCACGCGGGGAGACCACTTGGCGCGAGTCAACCTGCCCATGCTTTTCCTGCAGGGCACGCGCGATCAGTTCGCGGATCTGGACCTGTTGCGACCGATTTGCGCCCAACTCGGCCCACTGGCGACGTTGCACATCATCGACAGAGCCGACCACTCCTTTCACGTGCCGAAGAGCTCGGGCAGAACCGACTCGGGCGTGCTCCGCGAGCTGGCCCAGACGGTCGCGTCGTGGGCGCCGACAACTATTTCGCGAGCGACGTAGCGCGGCGCGGCACGCCGGTGGTCTTAGGCGCCTATCAGGAACGCGTACTGGGCTTCGGTCAACGGGACGACGGAGAGCCGTCCTTGGCGGACGAGCGGTGAATCGGCGAACAGCTTATTGGCCTTGATGGTGGCGAGCGAGACCGGCTTTGGGAGCAGGCGACCCGCCTTGATTTTGACAGCTGGCTCGCGGGGATCCGACGCGTCAACCGCGATGACCGACGCGGTCCCTACGGCGCTCTTATGGGCGCCGGTCTCGTAGATGACCAGTCGCGCGCCGACTTCCATCTGTCTCAGATGCTTCACCGCGACCGGGTTCGAGACACCGTCCCATGTCGTAGCGCCGTCGCGCTGGAGATCGGCGAAGGAATACTCGGACGGTTCGGTCTTGAGGAGATAGTCCACTGCGGTAGAGTCTCCAGTTCGGGCCGGCGCTGACCGTGCCCCGGCGGGCGAGCATTGCCCAAGGGCCGTAGGGTCGGTCGCCAATGACACGCCTAAGATGCTGTCGGCCCAGTGGGCCGGGGAGGGGGGAACCCGGCGGGCACGGTGGCCGTAACCGTGGGGGCGGCATTAATTGCCGCCCCTGTCGGGGGGTACCGTCGGCCTCGACGCCTGTGGAAGCCCTGAGCGGCTTTCTTGAAATGTGGCGCGCGAGAGGTATCGTGTAGACACAGCTGGAACCACTCCCGCGCGGAGTTGTGCAATGGTGTTATCTGAAACTCTGGCGGCGGCAAGTGTGGCCGACCGCGCGCCTCGCGATGACGAGATTGACGTTTTCGGGCTCACGCACCCGGGGAAGGTCCGCACGGTCAATCAGGATCATTTCCTGATCTGCTCAATGCGCAAGATGGTCGAGGTCCACTTGACGAGCCTTCCTACGCTCGATCGTCTTCCGCTCGCAGCCGAGCGCCTCGGAATGCTGGCGATGGTAGCCGACGGAGTGGGCGGCGCTGCTCGGGGGGAGGAGGCGAGCCGCTTCGCGGTGGAAGCGGTTACCCAGTACGTAGCCCGGTCCATGCAATGTTACACCGGCGCTGACGATACAGGGAGCGACGCTTTCGCGCACGTGCTGGAGGACGCTGCACGCGAGTGTCACGACGCGATCCTTCGGCAGTCGGAAGACGATCCGGCGTTGCGTGGGATGGCCACGACACTAACGATGTGGATCGGAATGTGGCCAAGGTCGTACTTGCTGCACGTGGGAGATAGCCGGTGCTACATCCTGCGCGACGGCGAGTTGACTCAGCTATCCCGCGATCAGACAATGGCGCAGGAGCTGATCGACTTGGGCGTCCTGACGAGAACCGATGCTTACCGCACGCAATGGGCCCACATGCTTTCCAGCTCGATTGGCGGCCCGCAAACGACGCCGGTCGTGCACTCGCTGTCGCAGGTGTGGGGTACGGTGGGACTCTTGTGTAGTGACGGTCTCACCAAGCACGTGTCCGACCAGCGGATCCGTGAGCGCCTCATGACGATGACGTCAGCGCGTCAGGTGTGCGGTGATCTGGTCCAGGACGCGCTCGACGGCGGCGGCACCGACAACGTGACGGCTGTCGTCGGGAGGACCGTGCGGAGAGAGGAGGCACCGAGCTCCAGCGCGGCCTAGTCGCTGTGCGAGTCAAGGGCCACCGCGATGCGGCGGCCCCCCGCTATAGTGTCTCCGCTAGAAAAGGAACGTCGTGTGGATTACGCGACTCTTTATCGCACCACACAGATAGATGGGCACTCCATCTTCTACAGAGAGGCGGGTCCGAAAGACGCGCCGACGCTTCTCCTGCTGCACGGACTTCCCTCTTCATCGCGGATGTTCGAGCCTCTCTTCGCCCGGCTTTCCGATCGCTATCACCTTGTCGCGCCCGATTACCCGGGCTTCGGACACAGCGACTGGCCGGACCCGAAGACATTCGCGTACACGTTCGATCACTACGCCGAGATCATGAATCACTTCACCGAAGCGCTCGGGCTCTCGCGCTACACGCTTTACATGCAGGATTACGGCGGCCCGGTGGGTTTTCGCATGGCCTTGGCTCATCCGGACCGGATCGAGGCTCTCATCGTCCAGGACGCTGTGGCGCACAACGAAGGCCTGGGGGCGAATTGGAAGACGCGGCGCGCCTTTTGGGCCGATCGCGCTGCCAACGAACAGCACGCTTCGCACGAATCTTCTGTCGCTGCCGACGACGCGGACGCGCCATGTCGGCAACGATCCCAACGTGGAACGCTATGACCCGGATCTCTGGACCGATGAATTTGCTTTTCTCAACCAGCCCGGTCAGGCCGATATTCAAAGCGACCTTTTCTACGACTACCGCACGAACGTCGACGCCTACCCCAAGTGGCAGGCTTGGATGCGCGAGAAGCAGCCGCGGCTGCTGGTGATCTGGGGTAAGTACGACCTCTCGTTCGAGCTCTCGGAGCCGGAAGCCTATCGCCGAGACGTGCCGAAGGCCGAAGTCCACGTTCTCGATGCAGGTCATTTCGCGCTCGACACCGCGGCGGATGAGATTGCGCAGTCTCGTGCGGGGCTTCATGAAGTAGAGGCGGTCGGAGGAACGGCAGTCGTCTACTTCGGCACGGTCATAATCTGCATTGGAGGGAGACGAGAATGTCTGAAGAAATCAACTTTGATCGCCGACGTTTTGTTGGCACTGCAGCCATGACCATTGCCGCCGCCAAACTCGGCATCGTTCGGTTTGCCGGCGAGACAATCGGGCAAGACGAAGCTCGCGGGCAGTCCACGATCAAACCCGGGACGAACACGTCATTCGGCCCAGCAAAGCAGATCGATGCCGGTCTCCTGAATGTCGGATACGCCGAAGCCGGCCCGAGCGGTGGTCCTGTCGTAATTCTCCTGCACGGCTGGCCCTACGACATTCACAGCTATGTCGATGTCGCGCCGTTGCTGGCGGGGAAGGGCTACCGAGTGATCGTCCCGTATCTCCGCGGCTATGGCACGACGCGCTTTCTTTCCAGCGACACGGTCCGCAACGGACAGCAATCGGTAGTTGCTCTCGACATCATCGCTCTCATGGATGCTCTCAAGATCCAGAAGGCGATCATCGGCGGTTTTGATTGGGGCGCGCGGACGGCCGACATAATGGCGGCGCTCTGGCCTGAGCGCTGCAAGGCGCTCGTCTCTGTGAGCGGTTATCTGATCGGCACCCCGGAAGCTAACAAGCTGCCGTTGCCGCCAAAGGCCGAACTCCAGTGGTGGTACCAATATTATTTTGCCACCGAACGCGGCCGGCTGGGATACGACAAATACCGGCACGACTTTGCGAAGCTGATTTGGCAGATCGCATCGCCGAAGTGGAACTTCGACGATGCCACGTTCGATCGCACGGCGGCGTCCTTCGACAACCCCGATCACGTCGCTATCGTCATCCATAACTATCGCTGGCGGCTCGACCTGGCTAAAGGCGAGGCGAAGTATGACGATCTGGAAAAGCGGCTCGCCGAGGGTCCGGTCATCACAGTGCCCACCATTACCCTTGAAGGCGATGCGAATGGCGCTCCGCATTACCCGGACGACACACCCTATCGCGCGAAGTTCTCGGGCAAGTATGCAAATCGGATTATCAAGGGAGGGATCGGTCACAATCTGCCTCAAGAAGCCCCGCAGGCCTTTGCGGACGCCGTTGTCGAAGTCGGATCGACGCTAACTGGGAAATGAACATGCCGCGAATGAAGCGTCGCGCTCTAGGCGTGGCTGGAACTATGGCAGCCGTCGGCATCGGACTAGGCTGGGACAAGAATGTCCTCAGCAAATCCTCCCTCGACGAGGGGCGGCCACCCGACTTGAGCGGTGCCGTCGCCTGGCTCAACTCCGCTCCTTTGAGCAGTCAGTCGCTACGCGGAAAGGTCGTACTGGTCGATATCTGGACCTACTCCTGCATCAACTCTCTCCGAGAGCTGCCTTACGTGAAGAGCTGGGCGGCGAAGTACAAGGATGCGGGCTTGGTTGTGATCGGCGTGCACTCGCCTGAGTTCACGTTCGAGAAGGACCGTGCGAACGTAGAACGGGCTGTTGCCGATTTGAAGGTGACTTACCCAGTCGCCATGGACAACAACTACGGGATTTGGAACGCGTTCAACAACGAGTACTGGCCGGCGGATTACCTCATCGATGGGAAAGGACGCATTCGTTATCACCACTTTGGGGAGGGCGAATACGCTCAGTCCGAGCGCGCCATCCAGGAGCTCTTGAAGGAAAATGGAGCCACCGGAGTGAGTGAGGGCACGGTTACCGTATCCGCTACCGGAGTCGAAGCACCGCCCAGCGAGACTGAAGAGTCTCCAGAAACCTATGTCGGCTATCGTCGCGCGGAGCGTTTCGCATCGCCCGAGCGAGGTCACGATTCGCCACAGAGCTACAGCCTACCCGCGAAGCCTTCTGTGAACGAATGGGGATTGAGCGGATCGTGGAACGTCGGCGCCGAGAGCGGCGTGCTCCAGTCAGCGCCCGGGAAGATCGTGTTCCGGTTCCACGCCCGCGACCTCCACTTTGTGCTAGGCCCGACGAAAGACGGTAAGCCCGTTCGCTTCAAGGTGACATTGGACGGCGCCGCGCCCGGCGACGGACACGGAGTGGATTCCGCCCCTGACGGAACCGGCGAGATCCGGGAGCCTCGTCTCTACCAGCTCATCCGGCAAAAGGGTCAAGTAGGAGACCGGACTTTTGAGATCGAATTCCTTGATCCCGGCGTTCAGGCCTACGTGTTCACATTTGGTTAGGAACGCGGAGTACGTCGCGGAGGTGATCCGCGACCTCCAGAACTTCGCTCTCGGTGTTGTAGTAGTGTGGTGACAGGCGGAGCGCAGACTCGACATTGCGCTCGCCCAGATCGCGCAACCCGTACCACTGAAGTGTCACCGAGGTGTTCACCCGCCGCTCATGTAATGCGCTCTGGATCTCGCTCGCATGTCGGCCAGCTATCTCGATCGTCACGATTGCGCTGGGTGACCGGCCCCGATCGAGTACTCGAACGCCCGGGGTTTCGCTCAGCTTCTCCCGAAGCAATGCCGCGAGCATTCCGGATCGCTCTTGCGCTACCGTCGCGCCGACCGCTAACGCGTAATCGGCAGCCGCTCCCAGACCTAGCACGAGCGCGAACGCAAACTCCCCCTCCTCGTACCGCTGCGCCGTCGGCTGAACCTCGTACCTGTCCGGCGCCACCCACTTCGCGGCATGCATGTCCACGAACAGCGGATGGTCCCCGCGCTCGAGCGCACGGTCCGACGCGAACAGAAACCCAATGCCGCGCGGCCCGCGCAGGAATTTGCGAGCGGTCGCCGAGAGGTAGTCGCAGTGCAGTCGACTCACGTCAATCGGGAACTGCCCGACGACTTGGCACGCGTCCACATGGTAAGCAACCCCGAGCTCCTCACACACATTGCCGACCGCCTCGACATCTTGCACCAGGCCGGAATGCGTCGGGATCCACGACACTGTGACTAGGCGGCACCGGGAGCCCTGGATCAACGCTCGCACCCCGTCGGGATCGACACCGCCTTCGGGTCGCTCCGGCGCGTGTAGCACGGTCACCCCGACTCGCCTCGCCAGCGCGAGCAACTGAATCTGATATGACGTGTAGTCGCTGCGCGTCGTTATGATCGCGTCACCGGGCTTGAAGTCGAACGAGCTAAGGGTCTGCACGAAGCCCGCGGTCGCGCTCGAGACGAGGGCGATATTGTGGCGGCCGGCGTTGAGCAACGACGCGACGGAATCGTAGGTTGCGTCGATCGCATTCTCCATTTGCGCCGCCGCCTCGTACCCGCCAAGCGTTGCCTCGAGGTCGATGTGACGCTGAATGGCCTGTACCACAGGGCGCGGCATCAGCCCAGCGCCGGCGTTATTCATGTGAATGCGTCCTGCGCAACCGGGCGTATCCGCGCGCCAGCGCGCCACACGTCGGTCGATGTGCTCGGACGGAGTCATTGTGACTATATCACCCAGACTCTGCTGATACCGCGCACGGTCACTCACGTTTTCGTCAGCGGTCAGTCTGCCGGTGTGCCTCGACGCAGCGGAGCCACTGATCGACGCCCCGCGAGACATGCGTAAAGAGATCGCTCGTGTCGGTATCACCGGCGGCGGCCGTCGTTTCGATCGCGGACCGGGCTCGCTCTCCGAATGCCGCTAAGGCAGCCGCCAGCGCCTCGGCATGCCCCCGCCCGCTCCGCACGCTAGGCGGGTATTCGAGCAACTGAGACGTCGAGACGGCATCGCGGGCCGTTCCGCGAGCGGTGCCGCCCAACTGAGCGACCCGATCAGCAATGCGATCGCCAAATTCCTCGGCCGCACGGCTGATCTTACCGAAGAGGGAGTACAGACTGGGGGCGTGCGGTCCCTTGACGTGCCGCTGTGCGCGCCTGGATTGTGCCTGAAGATCGATGCAGTCAGCGAGATGTGCATTACACAGCGCAATCATGGCCGTCCTTGCGACTAGGCCATTGACGGATTGCATGCGCCACCGTGGTTGCCAGTGGTCAGCACCCGCAGGGGGCGGGAGCCCAACGACCGAATGCGACAAAATTCCCGGCAGCGACGGTAGGCAGCGGCCACGATCGCGGAGTGACGGGCAGCGTATTGATTTGCTCCGCTTCGGCCTTCGTGACGGGAATTAGGGCCACATCGCGATCGGGGTCACGAAGCATTCTGACGTCGGTGCACGGCGATTTCCGCCGATCATAACCGGATCGGCGGAGTTCACTTTGTCTGGGAGCGTATGACTACTGGTTCGCGGGCACGGAGCTGGCAGCCTCTTCGATGAGTTTGGCTGTTTCCTTCGGATGAGACATGTAGGCCACATGGCTGGCATTTACTTCGATCGTCTTGGCGCGGGCGCGCTTCGCCATCATGCGCTCCTGGTCCGGATTGATCGACCGGTCCGCAGTGGCCACCATGTACCAGGTGGGCTTGGTCTTCCAGGCGGGCGACGTGACCATGTGAGTGAATGAGTCGGTGGAGATCGGCACCTGTGAGATAGCCATGAAGCGAGACGCATCCGGCGGAACATCCGCCGCGAAGTCGGCCGCGAAATGCGCCTGGTCTATCCACCAGTTGCCGTCGCTGTCCGGCTTGAACGCCTTGGAGGCTTGCGGCAGGGCCTGTTCGATCGACGCGCAGCTCTCACCTTCATCGAGCGCAAAGGCGGCGATGTAGACCAGTGCCGAAACCTTCGGATCGTTGCCGGCCTCGGTGATGATGGACCCGCCATAACTGTGGCCGACGAGGACCACCGGCCCGTCCATGGCGTCGATGGCCGCCCTCGTGTACTTGACGTCCTCGGCATAGGAGGTCTCGGGCGGCTGCGCCACCGAAACCGTGTAGCCATCCTTCTCAAGGATCTTCGCGACGGCTGCCCAGCCGGAGCCATCGGCGAACGCTCCATGCACCAAGACCACGTTCTTGATATGCTGTTTCATGACCATTCTCCTTTGACTACTGGTTGACGGGCGCGCAGGTGGCAGCCTCTTCGATGAGCTTGGCAGAAGACGATACGGGACTGTACTGCCACGCTCACCGTACCACCATCGGGCATGCGAGGGATCTTCGGCTCCTCCATTTGGAGGAGCGCTACTGTTACCGTCGGAGCAGACCGCGACGCGTGGCCACCGAGACGGCCTCGGTGCGGCTCGCGACGTGGAGCTTGCTGAAGACGCTCTTGAGATGAGACTTGACCGTGCTTTCTTCGATGTGAATCTCCGATCCGATTTCCCGGTTGCTCTTGCCGTCGGCTAGCAGCACGAGCACGGCTTGTTCGCGGTCGGTCAAGGACTCATCAGCCATTCCGCACGGCGAGCTTTGCCGTCAGCCCCGGCGGAAGGTGCGTTTCGCCCGCGTGCACGCGCCGAATGGCGTCGAGCACCGCGCCTCGCCGCGCATCCTTCAGCAAATAGCCGCGCGCCCCCGCCCGGATCGCCTGATAGATCTCCTCGTCCGTGTCGTAGGTCGTCAGCACGATGATGCGGGCGGTGGCATCCATGCGGCGGATCTCGGCAATGACACCTATGCCGTCGAGCGCCGGCATCCGCAGATCGACGAGCGTGACATCGGGCCGGTGCGTCCGCCAGAGCTGGACCGCATCGAGGCCGTTGTCGGCTTCGCCGACGATCACCATGTCGGGCTGCCGCCCGATCATCGCCGACAGCCCTTCGAGAACGACCGCGTGGTCGTCGGCGAGGAGCACGCGCACCCGCCCTGCCTGCGCGATGGTCACGCGCCCCGCGCGATATTTGTGTTACTTGGCAACGGCAGAACCACTGCTACGGTCGTGCCGGCGCCCGGGCCGCTCTGAATGGTCAGTTGCCCACCCATTGAGGTCACGCGGGCTCGAATACCAGCCAATCCGGCGCCATTGGTCGCTGAGGCAGGATC
The DNA here is from genome assembly GCA_963838855.1 of uncultured Gemmatimonadales bacterium. Classification (GTDB taxonomy): domain Bacteria; phylum Gemmatimonadota; class Gemmatimonadetes; order Gemmatimonadales; family Gemmatimonadaceae; genus FEN-1251. The sequence continues at coordinate 231,065 of CAWISX010000018.1, forward strand.
GAAGCCGCGCCCGTCGTCGCGCAGCTCCAAGCGCAAATCATCGGGATCGAAGATCAACTGCATCACTAGTCGTTGTGCCCTGGCATGCCTGAGCGCGTTGGTCAACGCCTCCTGCCCAATGCGCAGCAGATTCTCGTCCCATGCCTGCGGCAGAGGGTGCGCCGCGCCGCGCTGCGTGAACTCGCCGACCGGCGATGTACCACCGGTCATTCGCACGACGAGATCGTTCAAGGCAGTCGCGAGGTCCTGATTCTCCAGCGCTTGCGGACGAAGCGCCATGACGGAGCGTCGTGCCTCTTGAAGGCCGGCTCGGGCCATGGCCGAGGCCCGGGCCCGATGCTCTTCCGCCTCCGAGACGAGCCCTCGCGACGCCGCGTCATTGGCCGCTTCCAGCTGCACGATCACGCCGGTAAAGCCCTGTGCCAACGTGTCGTGCACGTCGCGCGCCATGCGATTCCGTTCGGCGATCACCGCCGCCCGCCGACTCTCTTCAGAGAGCCGCGTCAGTTGGATCGCCGAGCATCGCCTGATTCGCAAGTGCCTGCGCCAACTCGATCTCCTCGGGGTGAAAGGACCGTGGCTCGTGAAAGTGAATCGCGATCATTCCGGCGACCTGTCCAGCGATCAGCATCGGCACGACGAGGATCGTCACGATCCCATGGGCCACATTGTACTCGCGGAACGGCACCTTGGTACTCGATCCGACGTCGGCACAGATGTGGGATCGCTTCGTGCTCTGAATCTGCCGCCAGATGGGATTATCCTGCGCATCGAGTGACATTCCGAGCGGCCGGGTGCGGTGCCTCGCCCACGCCCAAGAGTCGGTCACCAATGAACTGGAACGCGAAACCGGCTCGACGGCTCGCGTCGTCCGTCAACCATACGGTGATGCTGTGCGCGCCGAACTGCTCGACGATCGTCCGCAAGACCGCCTCCGGCAGGCGGTCGGCTGAGGCTTCCTTGACGAGCGCGTCGAGGGTTCGGGTCAACGCCCCAATCTGACCGCGGGCGAGCTGCTCGGATGCGCGTAGCGCGTCGCGGATACGGTTCCGCTCAGTGACGTCCATGACCGTGCCCACGACGCGTACGACGCGACCGGTATCATCGCGTACGGGCTGGGCGATCGTCTCTACGTCAGTGGTCGCACCGTCCGATCGCACAATCCGGTAGTGTAGTGGGCGTGGCTCGCCCGTCTCGACACTCTCCTGGAAGCCGTGCAGCATGGCGCCGAGGTCGTCGGGGTGAACGTTGGTCAGACACTCCATGTAGTGGACTGAGGCAGTCTTCCCTGGAAGCCCGAGGATTCGATAGCCCTCGGCCGAGCACGACGCACCGCCGCCGAGAGGGTCGATCACCCAGCTTCCAGTCTTTGTCAACCGCTGCGCATCGGCCAGAATCTGCTGCGTCTCGCGTAACTGCTGTCTGAGACGGTCGTTCTCCGCTGCGTGCCTCTCCAACGACTCGTACTGGCCATCCCGAGAGATGACGATGTCATCGACGTGCGCGGCCATTCGTTAACGACTATCCGGTCACGGCAACAGGAGCAAAGGACTAGCACCCTCTCTCCTTCGAACGGGGGACAAGTGACTCACCCGCACGTGCCAGCGAAAGTTCCCTCGCTTGCATGATGGCGCATGTCCTCCAGGGCACATACACTCCGGATAACCCGTCATCGAGGGTCTGCCAATGTCCGACGACGCATATGTCGTCGCTGGCATGTATCCGACACGGAACGATATACCGCGGCCGACTCGGGGCCGTGTTATCGCGCTGTGCAATGACCGCCTAGCGGATTGCATCGATCTCCAAACCCAGGCGAAACAAGCGCACTGGAACGTGAAGGGTCCGAGTTTCTGGGCCCTTTACACGCTCTTTGACGAGATCAGCCGGGCCGTGGAGGACTATGTGGATCTCATCGCCGAACGCGTGGCCCAGCTCGGCGGCACGGTCGAAGGGACGGCGCGTCAGGCCGCAGCGCGCTCGCGCTTGCCCGAGTACCCGCACGAAGCATGTACTGGAATGGCCCACGTCGAAGCGCTGGCCACGGCCTTGGCGACGTTCGGAGAGTCCGCTCGGTGCGCGATCGATGTCGCGGCGGAAGACGGTGACAAGGACACGAGCGACATATTCACCGAAGTGTCGCGGGGGATCGATAAATGGCTCTGGTTCGTCGAGTCCCACCGGCAAGCGGCCGACTGATCTGAGCCATGACAACTGACCCGGTGGCTGACTGAGGAATTCCGCAATGCCTACGCAAAACGCAACGGTGACAAAGCTGCCCTCACCACAGTACGTGGTCGTCGACGGGCTTCGCGTGCGCTATGCCACCGGCGGCAGCGCGACTGGCCGTCCGGTGCTGCTGACCAGCCCTTGGCCCGAAAGCATCATCGCGTTCGGCGCGATCTGGGACGATCTGGCCGACGTGGCACCACTGCTCGCGGTCGATCTCCCTGGGTTCGGCAAGTCTGAGGGGCGTCCAGACATCATGAACCCGCGCGCGATGGGCAGCTTCCTTGTCAGGCTGGCCAAGGAGTTCTCGCTCGACGCGCCGCACGCGGTATGCCCAGACGTCGGGACGTCCGCGGTCCTGTACGCGGCGGCCGACCACGATCGTCCGTTCACCAGCTTGACCGTTGGGGGCGGTGCGATGGACGAACGCCTAGTGGCCGGTACACTCAAGGACATCGTCGAGGCGCCAGATACGAAGGCGTTCGAAGGTACGGACGGTGGCGACGTGGTCGCCGCCGCGGTGCCTCAGCTTCGGGAGACGCCCCCGTCGGAGGATGATCTGCGCGACTATCGCGAGTCGTATGCCGGGCGATCGGTTCGTGAAGTCCATGGCTTACGTCCGCACGTATCCGCAGTCGCTCCCGCCGCTCCGCGCGCTGCTACGGACGATCGATACCCCAGTGCAGGTCCTCTACGGACGGCGCGACCCGCTGGTGCCGGCGGAGAACAACGAGCTGCTCGGACGTTCACTGCCGCACGTGCTCGTCGTCGCGCTCGACTCTGGCCACTTCGCGTGGCAGGACACAGCGACCGAGTACGGCGCAGCCGTTCGAAAGTGGATCGAAGGTGGCTATCGCAGCACGTGATGTAGTTTGTCACCGTCAACGAGCCAAACGCTAGCAGCCCATTAGGTTTCACAAACGCAGTGCCATGCTGATTAGAGGGTAACGCTATGACCGCGACTATCACGCCAGCCGACGTTAGCCAGCTCAACGCACCGAACCTCACGGTCGATGCCGCCAATGGCGTCACGTTCGCCTACCGCCGATTCGGCCCCACCAACACCGACGCCCCGCCGCTGCTCTTCCTCCAGCATTTCCGGGGCAACATCGACGGTTGGGATCCGATCCTCGTTGATACCGTGGCGGAGCAACGGGAAGTCATTCTGCTCGATAACCGCGGCGTGGGTGGCTCGTCCGGCGTCGTTCCCGACAACGTGACCGACATGGCGCGCAATGTCGGCGCGTTCGCCGACGCGCTCGGCCTCGAGAAGGTGGACATCCTCGGCTTCTCGTTGGGCGGCTACGTCGCTCAGGAAATCGCGCTGCTGCGCCCGTGGCTGCCCCGCCGGATCATCCTCGCCGGCACCGCCCCGCAGGGCGGCCCGAATCTGCATCGGTGGACGCCCGACGTAATCAATGCTGCGACTGGCGATCGCACGACCGCTGAGAAGCTGCTGTCATTCTTCTTCAGCCCCTCGGAGGCCAGCCAAGCCAAAGGTCGCGAGTTCATCGCGCGCATATTCGCGCGGAAAACGGACCGGGATAAGAGATGTGACCCTGGCGGCGCGCGACGCGCAGTTGTTGGCGATCACTGCCTGGGGGATCCCAGATCCCACGCGGCTCAACCGACTGGCCGGCATTACACAGCCCGTTTTTGTCGCCGCCGGTGACAACGACACGATGATGCATACCAAGAGCTCGCACCTGCTGGCAGAGCGGTCTGCCGAACGCGTTCGTCAGGATCTACGAAGACGCGAACCACGCATTTCTGTTTCAGTACCCCGAGCTCTTCGGGGCTCACGTGAACATGTTTCTCGGGGCTTGAGCCGTGACACGAATCGCGAATCTCGTGGACGAGTGTGTCGATGCGCACGGCGCTTACGCCCGTGACTGGCCGAGTATACGTTTGCTGCCTCCTCACACCAGGAGCACACGTGCCCGCATACCTCTGGCAGGCTTCGTATACATCAGAGGGTTTCAAAGGCCTCCTAAAAGAAGGCGGCAGCAAGCGCAGGGCGGCCGTCAAGCAGTTCATTGAGGCCGCCGGTGGGAAGCTGCACTCGTTCTATTTCGCATTCGGCGAGTACGACGTCGTGGGCATCGCCGAGTTCCCGGACCAGGCGACCGCGACGGCCGTGAGCTTGAGCGTCAACGCCGCCGGCTTCGTCTCGTTCCACTCGACGGTCCTGATCGCGCCCGAGGAAATTGACGCGGCCACCAAAAAGTCCGTCTCTTACCGGCCGCCCGGGGCGCCAGGCTGATCGGCGTTCCGTGCGATTACCGCGGACTGGGGGGTCGGAGCGAGGGGGTATAGCTCCGCCGCCGCGAACCCCGCGTTCCGGAACATGCGTGACAGCTCCGAAAACGTGTACGCATTGCCGCTCGGCGTGGAGCCCAGCATTATCATGCTGAACGCTGCAGGGATGGGCGGCGAGACGCGATCTTCATTCGGCACGAATTCGAGGGCGAGTGCGCGCCCGCCCGGCTTGAGAGCCGCACGCACCTTCCGAAGCAGGCGCTCGCACGTGGGCGGGTCGAAGTGGTGCAAAAAGTTGGTCAGCAGTACAACGTCGTAGCCGTCGCCGAATTCCACGTCGAACGCGCTCCCTGGAATCGTTCCGAACCGGTCGGTGATGCCCGCCGCCCGGGCGTTCTCGATCGCCACGGACAACACGTTCGGCCAATCCTGTGCCGTCACATTCGCATTCGGATTCCGGCTTCGCGATGGCGATGCCAAAGAGCCCATGACCGGCCGCGATGTCGAGCACTTTCCACGGCTCGCCGCGCTCGGCGCCAAGGAGCTCGGCGATGCGTTGGGCCGGTAGAACCGTCCACGCACCCATCACCCGTGCAAACTCCACCCAGATCGGATGCTCCGGGTGCCATGGTCCCCTCAGGGCCGATCACTGTACCACCCTTGCGCACCACGGCGGCCAGGTCCTTGAAGCCGTCGGTCAGCACGGACGAATTCAAGAATGTCATCGTGCCGCCGAGATACGCGGGCGAACGGCGGTCGAGGAACATCGCGCGATCCGGCGTCAACTCGTACCCGTGCGTCTGGCGATTCTTGGTCAGAAACCCGATGATGACCAAGAAATCGCACAGAATGCGCATGCCGCGTTCCGAAGTGCGACAACGGCGCGCAATGCTGTCCGCACTCTCCGCGCCCTCGGCGATCGCGGTGAAGACGTCTAGTTCCAATGCTGCTTTCAGGGCTGCCGTTTGCTGATATGCCTGTGCGATTGCGAAGAACAGCTCCGGCGTGGGCATCTGCCCACTCGCGTCATGCAGATCGGCGCCATGCACCTCTGCCTCGCGTGTTTCGGTTGTTGCGCCCACGGCCCCTCCACTCTTGACGGTTCGACGGATACGCTGTGCGCCGCTCCATTCTGCTCCTCTTCAATCCATCAAAGTCTCTCGACGATCGTCGCGAACCGGGGGTCGCCGCGCAACGAGGCGAGATCGGCGTCGTTCTCGATCCACCCCCGCAATCCAAACCCCAAGCTGCACGGCCTTCTCCAGGCAGTCGAGACGCCTCGGTCGCGCTCGCCCTGAACGGCAAAGAAGCACGCCGCGTTGTAGAGCGTCCCCGAGTCCTCCGGATCGAGCGCCAGCGCGCGTTGGGCCCATTCGAGACCCCGTTCACGCTCGACCCTGTTGGGCCAATGCGACGGCCCCCAGGTTCAGCGCCCGGGAGTCGTCCGGATTCAACTCCAGGTGCCGCTCGATCAGCAAGAGGGCCCGGCGATAGGCGGCCGCGGCATCTGCGTTGCGACCCAGTCCTTCGTAGGCCATGGCGAGGAAGATGGGGGCCTGATAGTCATCCGGGCGTAGCCGGCACGCCTCCTCGAACGACCGCACTGCCTCGGCGAGTCTACCCCGTTGGACCTGCGCCCGTGCGTAGAAGTAGTGGGCCTCGAACAGCTTCGGATTCAGCTGGATCGCCGTCTCGAATTCCTTCTCTGCCTCGTCGTGTCGCTTGGCAAATGCGAGCGCCATCCCGCGCGAGGTGTGGGTTTCCGCCAGCTCGGGGGCGAGCTCGAGTGCCTTCTGACTCGCAGTCTCGGCCCGTTCCGAGATGCGCGCCGCTGGCGTCCCAGTAGGTGTAGATGAACGAGCAGCAATCGGCGATGCCAGCGTACGCGAGCGCGTAGTTCGGGTCGATCTCAATCGCGCGCTCAAACATGCGCCGGGCGTGCTCCACGCCTTTCTTGCGCCACTGATGGAAGAACTGCCGCCCGCGCAGGTAGTAGTCGTACGCCTTCACATCGGCTGTGGGTACTTTCTCGATGGCTCGCTTCTCGTCCTCACTGAGCATCACCCGGAGCGCCCGCACGATATTCTGGGCGATTTCATCCTGGATCGCGAAGACATCCTCCATGTCGCGGTCGTAGCGCTCCGACCAGACATGATAGCCACCGGCCACATTGATGAGTTCCGCCGTGATCCGAAGCTTGTTCCCCGCCTTGCGCACGCTGCCTTCGAGCACCGTGGCGACGCCGAGCTGCTCGCCGACCCTCCGGATGTCCTGGTTCTGGCCCTTGAAGGCGAACGCCGAGGAGCGGGAAGCGACCCGCAGGGCCTGGATCTTGGTCAGCGCGTTGATGATCTCTTCGGCCATCCCCTCGCAGAAGTACTCCTGGTCCCTCTGCGGACTCATATCGGCGAACGGCAGCACGGCGATCGATTTCGCGGCCGATGCCGTTGCCTGGGAGACGGGCGTGATCCCGGGCGGGGTCGTCTCGCTGTGCACCACGAGCGCCTGCGCCAACTGGGCGGCGGTGGCGAAGCGGTCGGCCGGCACTCTGGCCAGCGCCTTGGTCACCGCCTGCTCTATCGCCTCGGGGACAGAGGACCGCGCGGCACGGAGCGACGGCACCGGCTCGGTGAAGCGCTTGGTGATGACGGCCTGCGCCGTCGGGCCGGTGAACGGCGGCGCCCCAGCCAGCATCTCGTACAGCATGCAGCCCAGGCTGTAGATGTCGCTCCGGCCGTCCGGCTCGGCTTCGCCCGCCGCCTGCTCCGGACTCATGTAGGCCGGCGTGCCCACCGCCATGCCGGTCTGCGTCAGGCTCTCCCCGCCCGCCACGCTGATGGCCTTGGCGATCCCGAAATCGGTCACCAGCGCTTCGCCCTCGTGCAGCATCACGTTCTCGGGCTTGATGTCGCGGTGCACGACCTGATGGCGATGGGCATAGTCGAGCGCGGCGGCCACGTTCCGGGCGATCTGCAGCGCGTCCTCCACCGGCAGCTGCTTTTCCCGGTTCAGCCGGTGGCGCAGCGATTCGTCCTCCACGTACGGCATGACGTAGTAGAGGAGGTCGCCCGCCTGGCCGGAGTCGTGGAGCGGGAGGATGTGTGGATGGTTGAGCCGCGCGGCGACCTTGATCTCACGGAGAAACCGTTCGGGGCCGAGGCTGGCCGCGAGCTCGGGATGGAGGACCTTGAGCGCCACCAGCCGATCGTGCTTGATGTCGTGGGCGAGGAAGACGGTCGCCATGCCGCCACGACCGAGCTCCCGCTCAATGAGATAATGGCCGGCGAGGGCTGGTTGGAGGCGCGGAAGGAGGTCAGTCATCAAGAGGGGCGTCTCGATCGGCGAGGCGACGACGCCAGCGGGGACCAGGGAAGATAATCATCGCGCCGAAGATGACGGGGCCCCGCGACGAAATCAGCGGGCGTGAAACGGTCAAGGGTCAGGCCGATGCGGCTTTGCCGTACGCGCGCGCATCTCTACCATAGGACAACGGCCCGTAGTCGGCGTGTCTGGAACAGGTAGCCGACGAGATCGCGCTGGCACTCCCTCGCCGGGGCTACGAGCCCGACACGCAATTCCTCCACGCGGCGGCCGCGACACTCATGATCGCACTCCAGAGGAACGGCGCGCGGTAGATCGCCGGCGTCCTGTCCATGCCGACCGGATCACGGACGAGGCCGCGGGTCCGATCGGAGTGCGGGTCGGCCTTGTGCTTTTGCACCCGCGAGCTCGTAAGTACCTCGCCACGAAGCCTCCACGTCCGTTGGCGAGCTCATTCGGGTCTTGAACGTGCCGTCGCCGGTCACCCCTTTGAATTCACCGCTCCCACCTATGGTCTGCCAGGTGCCTTCAACGGTGACTTGATTACCGCTTGTGGTGACCTTGCCTTCGAACGTGCCCCAATCGCGATCGGCGTCGCTGTGGACGTTGACGAAGTGGCCTCGCTGGGTGCCTTTGCCGTCGACGAGATCCGCGACGCCCCAATACGTGATCACCGAGCCGTTCCACTTCTCATCCGAGGACTTCTGCTTGCCACTGATCTCGGCGAGGTTGAGCACATGGTTCGGCTGGTGAGGGAGTGAAACGGTGGTTTGCACTCTGACGCTCCCAGAGAACGATCCGGAAAAAGCAGGCATGGGGCACACCTCCTTTATGGGTTCTCAGTTTACGGAACAGGCTGCCCATTATCCTCGTCCCGTGCCAGTCTGTCAAGTTGGACGCCGCGCCGAGTCGCCGCTGATCGAGTCGAGTCTCTGCATTCGAGCGCGTTTCTTAGCCACACCACGTGGCTGCGATGACCGGGTGGTGACCGGTGCCGACTCACTCGACAATCGTGAAGATCTCGCGACTTCCCGATTCAACGAGCGGGACGAACTTCTGATACCAGCTTTGCCATTCAGGCGCGGCCATGACCTGTTTACCGAGTCGTTCGAATTCGGCTAGGCTCTCGTGGCTGACCTCCATCACGAGCGTGTAGGCGGGCCCCGTGAGATCAGTCAGAATCCGAATCGGGGCATCGCTTAAGCCGAGCTTCTTGTTGAGAGTGCGACCTTCCTTCCAGACCACAACTGCCTCTTTGGCCTTCCCGAACTTGAGCCGGAAGATGTTGCGGACAAGAATCATGGCCGCTCTCCGTGTGAAGGAAAAAGGTACTAAACCGCGTCATTCTTGAGGAGGCAAAAGGGTAGCACCGAGAGCTACCTGCCCGAAAGGATTGCGAGGAAACGCGGGTTGCCATGCAGTGAGTCAAGGTCGGAGTCGTGCTCCAGCCACTCCCAGTGTCCGAATCCGTTCTGGATTGCCCGCTCGAGACACGAAAGTGCCTCTTCTGCCTGGCCAGCGTTTGCGTAAACGCATGCGACGTTGTACAGCACGCCGGAGTCGTCCGGATCGAGGACCAGAGCTTGACGGATAAAGTCCAGCGCACGCGCCACGTTTCCCAGCCGGCAATGGGCTCCCGCGCCAAGCACCAGCGCCCTGGACTCATCCGGGTTTAGAGCCAGCCGTGCTTCGGCCAGCTGCACGCCGCGTCGGTTAGCGGCTTCTGCATCGGCGGAACGGCCCAGTGCCTTGTAGACCTCCCCCAGAAGGATTGGCGATTGATAATCCTCCGGCCGCAGCTCTGAAGACCGTTGAAACAACTCGGCTGCTTTCTCATACTTTCCTTGGGCCAAGCAAGCGCGGGCAAAGAAGTAGTAGGCCTCGAACAACTTCGGATTCAACCGGACCGCCTTCTCGAATTCCGCCTCTGCTTCCCCGTACTCCTTCCGCAGAGTGAGCGAGAGCCCGCGCGCTTCGTGCGCCTCGGCGAGCTCCGGATCCAAGACGAGCGCTCTGGAGCTGTAGCTGTCAGCTCCCTCTAGGTTAGACTTGCTCGCGTCCCACCAGGTGTAAAGGGCCGAGCAGCAGTCAGCCGCGCCAGCGTGGGCCAGCGCGTAGTCGGCATCAATATCCATTGCCCGCTCAAACATCCGCCGAGCGTACTCGACCCCTTTCTTACGCCACTGGTGGAAGTACTGTCGTCCCCGCAGGTAGAACTCGTAGGCCTGGACGTTCGCGGTCGGAGCCTTCTCGATGGCGCGCTTTTCTCTATCGCTGAGGACTACGCGGAGCGCTTTGACGATGTTCTCCGCGATTTCGTCCTGAATCGCGAAGACATCCTCCAGCTCCCGGTCGTATCGGTCGGACCAGAGCTGGTAGCCGTCAGCTACCTTGACCAGCTGGGCCGAGATCCGCAGTCGATTTCCGGCCTTACGGACGCTCCCCTCGAGAACCGTTCCGGCGCCGAGCTGCTCGCCCACCTTTCGCACGTCCTGGTGGCCCTTGAACGCGAAGGCCGAGGAGCGGGACGCCACGTGCAGCGCCTCGACCTTACTCAAAGCGTTGATGATCTCCTCGGCGATTCCCTCACAGAAATAGTCTTGGTCCTTCTGCGGACTCATGTCCGCGAAGGGCAGAACCGCGATCGACTTCTTGCTGGCCGCGACCGGCGTCGCGAGCGGGGTGGCGTGAGGCGTGACCACCTTCGGGGAGCCCAAGGCGTGAACCACAAGATTGGCGGTCTCGAACCGATCAACTGGATCCCTGGCCAGTGACTTGGTAACCACCTGCTCCAAGTCGGCTGTGACCACTGATCGGGTAGCTCGTACCGAGGGCACCGGGTCGGTGAAGCGCTTCATGATGAGAGCCTGCACCGTGGCGCCGGTGAACGGCGCCGAGCCGGTCAGCATCTCGTACAGCACGCAGCCCAGACTATAGATATCGCTCCGGCCATCGGGCTCTCGTTCCCCAGAGGCCTGCTCGGGGCTCATGTAGGCCGGAGTGCCCACCGCCATGCCGATCTGGGTGAGGCTCTCGCCCCCAGCCGCACTCACCGCCTTGGCGATCCCGAAATCGGTGACTATCGCCTCGCCCTCGTGGAGCATCACGTTCTCGGGCTTGATGTCGCGGTGCACCACGCCGTGGCGGTGCGCGTAATCCAGCGCGGCGGCCATGTCGCGCCCGATCCGCACCGCGTCTTCCACCGGGAGCTGCTTCTCGTGATTCAGCCGGTCCCGTAGCGACTCGCCCTCGACATAAGGCATCACGTAGTAGAGGAGAGAGTCGGCCTGGCCCGAGTCGTAGAGCGGCAGGATGTGGGGGTGCTGGAGCTGTGCCGCGATCTGGATCTCTCTTAAGAAGCGCTCCGAGCCCAGCGTTGCGGCGAGCTCTGGGTGGAGCACCTTGAGCGCGACCGGACGGTGGTGCTTGGTGTCCTGGGCGAGGAAGACGGTGGCCATGCCCCCGCGCCCCAGCTCGCGTTCGAGCGTGTAGCTCGCCGCTTAAGGCCGAGCGAAGTCGGTCTTGCAGCCCCGCCGAGTCCAGTCGCTACCTCCCCTTCGGGCAGACCCGGCCAACATAGGGCCAGCGCCTGAGCAGGGCCAGCGCCCCACCGAGTCGCTTACTGGCTAGAGCCGCGGCTTTGACCTACTTTCGCGTATCCTACACGCGGACTAGGGAGGCGCATCCGGTGGCGACGGCGGCTTCGAGAGACCAGCTCCAGGCAGCGCTCGGCGCGACCTACACACTCGAGCGCGAGTTGGGGCGCGGCGGGATGGCCACCGTGTTCCTGGCGCAGGACGCCAAGCACGGGCGCCCGGTCGCGCTCAAGGTCTTGCACCCCGAGCTTGCCGCCTCCTTGGGGCCGGAGCGCTTTCGCCGCGAAATCACGCTCGCCGCCAAGCTCCAGCACCCGCACATCCTCACCGTGCTCGATTCCGGAGAGACCGCCACGGGGGACCTCTGGTTCACGATGCCTTACGTGGAAGGAGAGTCCCTCCGCGAACGGCTCAATCGGCAGCGCCAACTGGCCGTCGCGGACGCGCTCCGCATCACGCGCGAGGTGGCGCTCGCCTTGGAGTACGCCCACCGCCACGGGGTTGTGCACCGCGACGTGAAGCCGGAGAACATCCTGCTCACCACCGATGGGCAGGCCCTGGTAGCGGACTTCGGGATCGCACGGGCGATCAACCCAGGCGACACGGGAGACCGCTGACCGAGACAGGGATGGCGATCGGCACGCCGCAGTACATGAGTCCCGAGCAGGCGGCTGGGGAGCGCACGCTCGATGCGGCGAGTGATGTGTACTCCCTGGGAGTGGTCCTGTACGAGATGCTGGCCGGGGAGCCGCCGTATACGGGGCCAACAGTGCAGGCGATCCTGGCAAAGATGATGACGGGGGAGCCCCCCTCGGTGCGCCGAGTGCGGCCTTCGGTCCAAGCCCCGGTTGATGCCGCGCTTCAGCGAGCCCTCGCCCCCGTCCCCGCTGACCGCTACCCCACAGCGCTCGAGTTCAGCCAAGCGCTCGAGACATCCGGGGCGACCGCGGCAGCGCCGATCGCGCGCAGCGCCGATCGCGCCAGCCCCGAAGACGGCACCCGCCCCACACGCGGCGGTTCCCGGCAGGTGCGTCGCTCCTTGGCCTCGGGTTTCTGATCGGCGTGGGCGTGCTCTTCGCGTGGCGCCGCCACAGCGCGGCGAGCGGCGGGACCAGCGATGCCGGCACGCTCGCCGTGCTTCCCTTCGAGAACCTCGGCGACTCCGCGGACGCGTATTTCGCCGACGGGATCACCGATGAGATACGCGGCAAGCTCGCGACACTGCATGGGCTCCGCGTCATCGCGAGCGGCAGCTCGTCGCAATACAAGCACACGACCAAGTCGCAGGAGCAGATCGCACGCGAGCTCGGCGCGCAATATCTCCTGGTCGGCCGCGTCCGCTGGGAGAAGCTGGCCGGCGGGAAGAGCCGCGTCCGTGTGGACCCCGAGCTCGTGCAGGTCGCGAACGGCACCGCGCCTGCGACGACGTGGCAGCAGGCATTCGATGCCGACCTCACCGACGTCTTCCAGGTGCAGGCGGACATCGCGGGCGAAGGTGGCGCAACAGCTTCGATTACGACTCGGCTCTGAAGACCGGCAAAACCTCGCCGAGCGCCCCACGCAAAACTTGGACGCGTATGACGCGTATCTCCGCGGGCTCGAGATCGGGAAGCAAGGCAACGATTTTGGGGTCCTTCGTAAGCAGATCGCGGCGTTCGACGAAGCGGTGCGCCGCGACTCCACGTTCGCGCTTGCCTGGGGAGCGCTGGCGGAAGCACATGCAACCATTTATTTCACTGGCGTCCCCACGGCAGCCGAGGCGGACTCGGCTCGCCGCGCCGCCGAGCAAGCAGTCGCCCTGGCGCCCGATCTCCCCCAGGCCCACAGCGCGATGGGCTCGTACTATCGGTCCGTACGCGGAGACTTCACGCGCGCACTCGCCGAGGATTCGATCGCGCTCGCGCGAGCGCCCAACGATGCAGCGTTGCTGAGTCAGGCCGCTCGCGTGGACGAATACCTCGGTCGCTGGGACGCCGCGGCGAGCCTGCTCCGCCGGGCGCAGCGTCTTGATCCGCAGTCGGCCAACGCGGCCGGTGCCCTCGGCGTCGCGGAGCTGTGGATGCGCGATTACCCAGCCGCGCGTGCCTCCTACGACCGGGCCATCGTATTGCAGCCGGCGAACCTGTCCGATGTGGAAGGGCGCGCGATGGTGGAGCTCGCGGTCGGAAATCTCGCTGCGGCCCGCGCGATCATTCGGGCCGTGCCCGCAAGCGTGGATTCCGCCGCACTGGCTGGGTTCATGGGCGATTTCTGGGACGTGGGGTGGGTGCTCGACAGCGCCTACGAACGCGCGCTGTTCGCGCTCACACCGGCGGCGTTCGACAACCGGCGCTCGGCGTGGGGGATCGTGCTTGCGCAGCAATACGGCTACCGCGGGAATTGGGCTCGCGCCCGGGCGTACGGCGACTCAGCACGCGCGGGCTATGAGGCCGAGCTCAAGACCACGCCGCAGGATCCTCAGGGCCATGCGTTCCGCGGGCTCGCGCTCGCGTACATGGGCCATGCGTCGGAAGCCATACAGGAAGGCGAGCACGCCGTCGCGCTCCAGCCGATCGCGCAGGACGCACGCGACGGCCCCTACTGGCACCACCTGCTGGCGCGCATTTACGTCCTGGCTGGCAAGCCCGAAAAAGCGCTCGACGAGCTGGAGATAATTCTCAAGGTGCCGTATTTCGTTTCGCCTGGCTGGCTCAAGATCGACCCCAACTTCGCCCCACTCCGCGGCAACCCGCGCTTCGAGCGGCTGATCGCGGGCCAGTAGCGCCTGACGCGTCCGTCGCTATATCCTTCGATCGGACGAACTCGGGGAGCGAGCCATGATGAGGAAGCGCAAAGTGCGCATCACCGCCTTCATTCGTTCGGCGTTGCTTGTACTTATGGTTGTGGCCCTACCGGCGGGATCGTCCGCACAAGTCACCGTCTCTGTCACCGTCGGTGGTCCGCCGGCGCTGCCAGTCTACGAGCAGCCAGTCTGCCCCGACCGCCGGTTATATATGGACGCCCGGTTACTGGACTTACGGCCCCGACGGCTACTTTTGGGTGCCCGGCACGTGGGTGCTCGTGCCCGCAACCGGGTTTGCTGTGGACTCCAGGCTATTGGGCTTGGAGTGACGGCGGCTATGTCTGGTATCCGGGCTATTGGAGTCAGAATGTCGGCTACTACGGCGGCATAAACTATGGATATGGCTACGGTGGTGTCGGCTATCAGGGCGGATATTGGAATAACGGGGCCCTCTATTACAACCGTTCGGTCAACAACATAACCAACACAACCAACATCACCAACGTCTACAACAAGACGGTGGTCAACAACACCACGATCACCACCGTTAGCTACAACGGGGGCCCGGGTGGGACAACCGCCCGCCCGACCGCTGCGGAATTGGCTGCCAGCCATGAGCAACATACCCCGCCAACTGCCGAACAAACACAGCATGAGCATGCCGCCAGTACCAACCGCGCGCAGTTGGCTTCGGTGAACCATGGCCAACCGGCAATCGTGGCAACTCCCAAACCCGGGGTGTTTACCGGTCAGGGTGTGGTAACGGCCAGCCGGGTGGGAGCTCCATACCACCCGGTGGCAAAAGCCGCCGCAGCGAAGGGCGCTGGAACACCTCCGGCGACGCCTGCGCAGCCGAAAGCGGCCACAGCGCCTCCCCCGAATGCTCCACCGCCGCCTAAGAGTGCGCCCCAACCGGAAGGCCAACCGAAGACCCAACCCAAGCCAGAGGGCCAAGCCAAGCCAGAGGGCCAAGCCAAGCCAGAGGGTCAAGCCAAGCCAGAGGGCAAGCCAACTCGTCACCCCCGCCGGAGGAGCACAAAACACCTCCTCCGGAGGATAAGCCCAAGCCCGAGCCGCCACCCACGTAGTAGCGAGCCGGATCGAAGCTCGGCCAATGAGTTTGTGGGCTTGGCCCTGAGGGCGTGGAGCGAATCTCATACGAGCAGGCGTCACGCGTCGCCGCCGCGGCGCACCGGCGCGACCATCTCGGCGCCTATGTGCGCGATCTGAGTAACGCGGGGTGATTGCAGCCGCACTTTTCGCGTTCACCAGGTTGGCGCGCAGTCAGTGATCGCAGCCCTTGTCGCCCTCGCGCACATTCTGCTCGCGATCGGGATCCCTCGGCATATCATCGCAACGAAGGACGATCTGCGGTCGGCCATCGGCTGGGCCGGACTGTGAGCGAGCCTATTCCGATTGAGGTTCCGGCGGCGCCAGCTGCGCTGGCCGCTTCCACTAGGCGGCTGCTGCCGTGGCTCATTGCGGTGGCGTTTTTCATGGAGTCGCTGGACACCACGATTCTGAATACGGCGGTGCCGACAATCGCGGCGGCACTCCACGTGGCGCCGCTCAGCATGAAGTCGGTACTGGCAAGCTACACCCTGAGCCTCGCCGTCTTCATTCCGATCAGCGGCTGGATGGCGGACCGCTTCGGAACGCGCCGGGTGTTCGCCTCCGCGATCGGCATCTTCACGCTGGGATCATTCCTCTGTGGCATATCGAGCAACATCCATGTGCTGGTGGCGTGCCGCATCCTGCAAGGCTGCGGCGGAGCGATGATGATGCCCGTCGGACGGCTGACGATGGTCCGCACGTTCGCCAGATCGGAGCTCATCCGCGCGATGAGCTTCGTTGCCATCCCCGGTCTCGATTGGCCCCATGCTGGGGCCGATCGCTGGCGGTCTGATCGTCGGATACCTCCATTGGCGCCTCATTTTCTTCGTGAATATTCCGATTGGGCTAGCCGGCCTGTACATGGTCTACAAGCGGCTGCCGGACTACCGCGAAGACCACTCCGACCCTCTCGATGTGGTGGGGCTGATTCTTTTCGGATCCGGTGTCGGGCTGCTGTCGTACGTGCTGGAGGTTTTTGGCGAACATACGCTGAACGCGCGGGAAATTCTGGCGCTGCTGGCGGTCTCCATTCTCCTCCTGGCTGGCTACGGATTTCACGCGACGAGGACCGCATATCCAATGCTGCGTCTCGCGCTATTTCGGATTCGCACGTTCCGCGCGGCAGTGGTCGGCAGCTTCCTGACTAGGCTTGGGATTGGCGGCATTCCGTTTCTCTTTCCGCTTCTGTATCAGGTAGGTCTCGGGTTTACACCGATTCAATCCGGCCTGCTGATGATGCCGCAGGCGATCGCCGCAATGAGCCTGAAGCTTACGATGCCGCGAATCTTGGCGCGCTTTGGCTACCGCACCGTGCTGGTCTCCAACACGCTGTTCATTGGCCTGATGATCCTGCTCTTCGCGACCATCGGGAAGGGCACGCCCGTGTGGCTGATCGTGGCAGAGGTGTTTTGCTACGGATTCTTCACGTCGCTGCAATACACGAGCATGAACACGCTAGTCTATGCCGACGTGAGCGAGGAGCAGGCGAGCAGCGCAAGCTCCATCGCAAGCACAGCGCAGCAGATGGCCATCAGTTTCGGCGTGGCCTCGGCGTCGCTCGTGACTGCCTTCTTCATTCCCGATCGCCACACTTCCAATGCCCAGCAATTCATTGACGGCGTCCACCGGGCGTTCTTTGTGCTTGGCGGAATGACCATCCTCTCCACGATCGTTTTCGCGCCAGCTGAAAAAAGGCGATGGTGACGCGGTGAGCCAGCGGACGGAACTCCACCCCGAGTAAGGCCCCGATGTGCCCGCGGGCCTTTCCTCGTGCCGAGATCAAAAGGCCGGTCTAGTCGCCGCCGTAATAGCCCTCAATTGCCCACGTCAATATCCCCATCCTCAAAGGATCGGGGCGGTCGAGCTTCGTCTCATCGAGTACGCGCTCGACTATCTGTTTGATCAGGATCACCATGCGCTGAGGCTCGATGCCCTCGGCGCGAAGATGCCGTCCGCATGCGCGCGCCGCCAACCGCGTAGCGGCGATGGACTGCAGCGCCTTCGCTTGTAATGCACGGCCAGTGCTTGGCGAGCGATCCGTGCGCCTAGGCATTAGCAGCCAGTCTTCGTATTCTTTGTGGCAGCGGACGTGTTCGCGTAACGCGGGGATAAACGACATCCTGGAAATCGCGTCCAGAAGCGCAGCCTCGCGCGCCTCGCGCTGGACGTGTTGGCGAAGACGCAGCATCTCGCCTGTCGCGTACTCCGCCTTCGGGGTGTCCATGTCGCCGAATGCGTGCACAGATCGACCTTCAGACAACAGGTACTTGGCGACCAGCCATATCCGTTAACGCTCTGGGGACAGCGAATGCTGAGCCGATGCCTGCCCTAATAGATCAGCTTGTTACCCTGCGAATTTTGACCGAAGTCGCTCGCAGCGGGAATTGCAAAGGTGCGGATTGCACGTTGAGACGCGCTCGCGGGCCCGAAGGAGCGTGTGCAAAGCCAACCACACACACGGGGCCTTGGAATTGCGAGGGCTACTGATCATTCGCCACCACGAGGCTACAATGGGCCAGTCCCTCGCGATCGGATCGGCGAGAGAGATCACGGTCGATGGGACGGAGTGGCGCGTGACCGAGCGGGACTCGCGGGAGACGCCAGGTGCGCTCGGGACTCGATGCCTAACGTTCGATTCGTACCACACCGTGCGCAGAGTGTGGTCTTACCCGACTGACTGGCGGCAGCTCTCGGGCGATGAGCTCTACAACGTAAGCTGGCGGAAATAGCTTCGGCTTTGGTCGCGGAAGCGGCCGGGCGACGCAACGACGGCAGCCGCCAACTGAGCATGCCCCTGTGGCGACGCGTATTGCCGGTCGCTTCAGCTTCAGACCGGTACGGATGAAACTCTGCTCGACGATTGCGGGGTTACGCGGCGGGAGGGCGTGGTAGCGAGACCGTTGTGATAGTGACTGCTGCTCGGCGTCAGTCTCCATGCAACGCCTATCGTTAGCGCTGGCCCGCTTCTGAGCGCATTGGTATCTTGGCGTCGTCCCGGACGCGGGAGACGGGACTGTGGAGAATGCGGGACTCGAGGGCCGGCTCCAGGCAGCGCTAGGAGACGCCTACACGATCGAGCGTGAGCTCCCCGGTGGCGGCATGAGCCGGCTTTACCTGGCGACCGAGCGCTCGCTCAACCGACAGGTCGTCATCAAGCTCCTGCCCCCCGAAATGACGAGTGAGGTCAGCGCCGCTCGCTTCCAGCGCGAGGTGCTTCTCACGGCACAGCTCCAGCACCCACACATCTTGCCGGTACTGTCTGCGAGCGCCCGGGATGGGCTGCTGTACTACGTCATGCCGTTCGTGCCGGGAGAGTCACTTCGCCAGCGCATCGATCGGCAAGGCAAGCTTCCAGTGGACGTCGCGGTGCGCATTCTCAGTGAGATCGCCGACGCCTTGGCCCGAGCGCACAAAGCCGGTGTCATCCACCGTGACATCAAGCCGGAGAACATCCTCCTCGAAGATGACCACGCGCTGCTCGCTGATTTTGGGATCGCGCGTGCTGTACATGAGGCGACAGAGAGCGGTCGCTTGACTGGCACGGGGATGGGCATTGGAACCCCAGGTTATATGGCGCCCGAGCAGCTGGCCGGCGAAAGCAATGTTGATGCACGCGCCGACGTTTACGCTCTCGCAGTAGTCGGGTACGAGAATGTTGGCTGGCGTTGCGCCGTTTACCGGGCCTACGCCACGAGCCGTCGTGGCCGCTCATTTCGCGACCGCACCCAAGCCACTCGGCGCCGTGCGGCCCGGGACGACGCCTGCCGTGAGCGCGGCCATCGCGCGCGCGCTCGCCAAGGACCCGGCCGAGCGCTTCGCCACGGCGACCGAGTTTCGCGACGCGCTGGGAGGCAGCACGGGCGCATTGCGAATTCTCACAGCCACGCATCGGCAGCCATGGCTGATCGCGGGCGCGGTCGTGCTCGCGGTGGCCGTTGGCGGCATCGAGTGGCGGCGGGCGCATGCAGATCCCGGGACCCCAGGCGGCACGGGTCCCGTGCGCCTTGCTGTGCTTCCGTTCGACAACCTGGGTGATTCCGCCGATGCTTACTTCGCCGACGGACTCACCGACGCCGTGCGCAGCAAACTCACAGGTGTGCCCGGCATTGAAGTCATCGGCTCGGTGAGCTCGGGTCAGTATCGGAAGACTACTAAGAGCCCGCAGCAGATCGGCCGGGAGTTGGGCGTCCGCTACCTGTTGGTCGGCAAAGTCCGTTGGGACAAACACACAGGCGGCGAGAGTCAGATCCAAGTGAGTCCGGAGCTGATCGACGCCGGCACGGCTACCGATCGCTGGGCGCAGCCCGTTGATGCACCGCTGACGCACGTGTTCGAGGTCCAGAGCGACATCGCGGGCAAGGTCGCGCAGCAGCTCAAAGTCGCTCTTACTCCTGCGACGCAACAGACGCTGGCTCAGCGGCCCACCGCGAATCTCGACGCCTACGATGCCTATCTTCGGGGTAAGGACATTGAACGCGGAGGCGTGTCGTCTGCAACCCAGCGGCGGGCAGCTGCGGCGTATCGGGAGGCCGTTGAACGGGATTCCACATTCGCACTGGCGTGGGCCGCACTCGCCAATGCGTACTCGGTGATCTACTACGAGGGCATGCCAGTGCCGGCCGTAGGAGACTCGGCTCACGTGGCAGCAGCGAAAGCGGTCGCGCTCGCCCCTGACTTGGCCGAGGCGCAAGCGGCCATGGGACATTACTATCTCAACGTTTCAGAGGATGTTGCGCAGGCGCTCGCGGAGTACTCGGCCGCGCTTGCGCGCTCGCCCAACAGCGTGAGGTCGCTCAGAGGAACTGCGGTCGTCGAGCAGGCGCTGGGGCGTTGGCAGGCGGCAGAATCCCACTTGCAACAGGCAGTGCGGCTTGATCCACGCGACGCCCGTGTGGCAGACGTCCTCGGTCGGCTCGAAATCTCCCGTCGCAATTATCCAGCCGCGCAAGCGGAGATAGACCGTGCACGCGCGCTCAGGCCGGAGGATCCCTTGTTCGTCGAGGACCGGGCCATGATAGCGCTCGCCCAGGGAGATCTAGCGGGCGCCCGCGGCATCGTGCGGGCCGGGTTGGTGACTATTGATACGACTGTCCTCGTGACGTACCTGGCAACGTACGACGATCTCGGGTGGGTGCTGGACAGCGCTCAGGAGCGCGTGCTGCTGGAGCTCGGACCGGCTGCCTTCGACAACGATCCGGGGACCCGCGCGATCGTGCTAGCGCAGCAGTACTCCTTCCGTGGCGACATGCGTCGGGCGCGAGCATACTCCGACGAGGCGCGCGCGCCATTCGAAGCACAGCTCAAGGCGGCCCCGAATGACGCGCAGCGGCATGTGTTGCTTGGCCTCGTGCTCGCGTACATGGGGCACAAAACGGAAGCTATGCGCGAGGGAGAGCAGGGCGTCTCACTGCTGCCAATCTCGAAGGACGCGAACATAGGCCCCTACTTGCAACACCAGCTCGTGCGGATCTACATGCTCGTCGGAGAGCACGAGAAGGCGCTCAATGAGTTGGAGCCGCTGCTCAGGATCCCATATAACCTCTCGCCCGGCTGGCTCCGCGTAGATCCAAATTTCGCCCCGCTCCGCGGCAACCCCCGCTTCGAGCGGCTGATCGCGGGCCAGTAGCGCCTGGCGCATCTACGGCCGACCATGGAGCTTGGGGTTACTTCGTATCCGTACCGAGAGCGGGCGCGAGGCAGAGTTCGGGTGTTATTTCCATCCCGGCAGGGCCCTAGTGAGCCGCCGCCGTCGTTCCGTCCGACCAGCGGGACACCGGCACCATGAAAATCGTCTGGGGCTCCGGAACCTCGCGGTCGTCGAGGACCACCGGAGACCCTGGCAGGTTTGCTCCCCAGCTTGCGCTTGCGACCTTTGGCACGTGGAACATGAGGTGCGGGTGCCAATGATCGTCGGCATCGCTCAGGTACCCATCCTTCGACATCATGAAGGACATCGCGCCCGGCTCGGGTGAGGGGAGCTCGTTGCGCGCGAGCGCGGCGCGAACGTCGTCGAGAATCCTTTCCTTCGAGTCTCCGGCGAGTGCGAGCTTCGTCCGCCGGAGCGTGTACGCGAGGATGGACCCGGACGCTGCCGGGTTGTAGCAAACCGGTCCCCTGACCTTCGGATTCCAGAAATCGGGGCTCTCGAACGGCGCCATCCACGACCTCTCCACGAGACAGGTGAATCCGTTGGTGCCGCGGACGGCGGTCTGGTAACCCTGCGAATCGAGAGTCAGGACCGTGGCCTTGTCGGAGATCGCGGCCGGCGCGGCACTGCGCGCGAGTGCGATCTCGGAATCGGGAGGCATCAGGTATTGCTCGAGAGGCGCCATCAGCTCGTACGGGGTCGCATCGGCCGCCGCGAAGCCCGCCAGCGCCGATAGCACCACTGCCCACGTGCAGGCTCCGGCCCATCGAGCCAGGTGTCTTGTCTTCATGCGGACGCTCCTTTCGGGTATGCCCATTCTACCGACGGCGCCGCACTTCGGGGGCATTCCGGTCGCTCGTCCCTCGAAAGGCCACGCTCGTCCCTGACGGGTCTTCGCGGTGCGCCTTTCGTTATGCCACATGGCGGCAGGAGGAAAGCTGCTCAGTGCTACGATCTGCACAGCGCATTTGCACAGCGTTGATCCCAAGTATGGTCTCGATTCTGAATCGGCAAATGCGGCTCAATGCGTGCGTACTGTTCGGGGTTATTTCCATCCTGGCAGGATATCACGTAGTGTTAACAGGCCCTAGCGGGCCCCGGAGTGAACACCGGGGCCCGGTGTACGCTCGGGTCGCTACCTCGGAAGAAGATTCAGACAGTTAGACCAGTCAGACGGCCGCGTGCGCGGAGCGCACACCTGAGGGCATCGCGACCGAGTCCTTGTTCTCCACCTGGAAGTACTCGTTCTTGCTCGTGCGACTGATTTGCGGCTCGAGAAAGTCACGCAGCGACTTGACCGACTCGGATTCCCACACGCAGACCGCCCGCGTGCCGTCTTTGGTCGGGAATGTGTGATGGAGTTTGGTGCCCGCCGGAATCTTAGGCATGAGCTGTTCTGCCCCGCCCCAGAACTCGGTTGGATTGGAGATGCTGTGCTGCACGACGATGTACATGGTTGCCTCCAGTGTCGTGAAGTAAGCGTATGGTCGCTACCCGGCGCCGAACGTTCCGCCAGACCGCTAATGTCGGCCGCTCGCAGGCGCCGTCAAGGCCGTTCTCCACCCTTCCGGCCAAGCGAGCTCGGCCGATGAGACAGCCTGTACGATCCCGAACCATGCGCCACCCGTGGAAATGGCGCTCTCGATGTCAGGCGAGGTGTCGCGGGATTCAGGCGTTCGGCGCCGATGTGCGCGCGGCCGTGTCGCTCAGAACGGAATGCTCAGGGTGTTGAGTAGGGTGAACCGCGGACCGTAGGCTGATTGAAAGATCCCGATCCCCTCCGCCGGCCGGATCAGATTGACGCGGTCGAGCAGGTTGAGGATCGTGAGCCGGTCGGTCACCTTGCCAACCACTGGGACGTTGAATGCGCCCTGGACGCCGGCGTTGATCTGGACGACCGTCGGCAGCTTTTCGAGGTCTGCGAAACCGGCGCGCAACCCGCTGCTATAGATAGCGTCAAGGATGAATGTGAACCGCTGCCATTTGTAGCTGGCGCCGACGGAAGCGCCGTACAGCGGCTGGTGATCGAGCACGATGGCGTGGGTATCGATATAGGCAAGTTCGTCAGGATCGAAATTGAACTGGCCGGTCACGACCCCTTTTTGCAGGTTTCCGCCGATCGTGACGTTGCCGTAGGCCGACAATTTGTCGTCCGCGTAGCTCACGGCGGATTCGCTGCCCCAGATCGTGCCGTGGTCGTAGTTGAACGGCGCGAATATCGGTACGACACCGAACTGGCCGGTATCGAGATAATGCCTTGTAATCTCGTAGAAGAGGTCCTGCGACAGAGTGACCCTGGGGCCGAGCTTATGGACGATCCCGACATCCCACTCGAAATCGTCCTCAGTGACTGGCGTCGAGATCCCCGGCGGCCCCTCCGCCGTGGTGCCGGCGAACGCGGCCGACGCGGTTGGCGAAATGCCCTGGAAGCTCGGCACCTGCATGTAACGGGCAAAGCCACCATGCACCGTCGTCTTCGGCGTCAGCAAGTAGGACAGGTTAATCGTCGGGTCGATCTGGTTGTCGTTGGTGAAGCCGGTTATGTCGTCCCAGCGTAGGCCGAGATTTAGCCTCAGCCTTTCGTCGATCTGCCAGAGGTCGTTGATGTAGAGGCCCGATAGGACGTTGGTCGCTTGCGTGTTGTTGACGACCGTGATCGGCGTGGAGCTGGTCTGATTGCCTTCGCTGTCGACCGGGAACACCAGCGACCTATTATCGGCGACGACGCGGTATTCGCCGAGATAGAAGCCGGTGCTGAGAGTGTGGGCTCCAGTCTTGTACGTCAGATCTCCCTGCAGCGTGTTGTCGAAATCGGTATGCGACGCTGTCGATGCCACGCCCTGAAAAATCAGCTCGCCGGCGTTGTCAGGCTTGAAGTTCTGCGAGATCGAATGCGCCGCGTAACTGACTTGATAGCTCAGATCGTTCTCGGCCGTGCCTCTGAGCGTAACGATGCCTAGATAATCTCTGAAGTTCAGATAGGAATTGATCGCCGCCGAGGTAGAATCGGTAACACCGGCGAGGCTGAATTGCGGAGCTAAGCCGGGAACGTTCGGCAGTTGATTATTGCTGGTGGCGGTCGAGACGACGACGCCGAGCTGGGTGCTCTTGCTGAGCGGCAAGGAGAAATAGCCGAAGGCCTGGCCTCGATTGGTCTGATTGTGGATCGGATTGGGCCCGGGAGTGGCGGAGCTGAACGCGGTTTGGCCCTGCTCGTACAAGCCGCTCACGTAATAGCTCACCTTTCCGTCGCATCCGGCGTACTGCACGCTCGGCTGGAACGCGCCGCGCTGGCCAAAGAGGGTGGAGAAGCTCCCGCCGCGATTGTCGCAGCCGTCCTTCGTCTGTAGGTCTACGACGCCGCCGGTCGCATAGCTGTAGCGCGACGGCAGGATGCCGTCGAGCAAGTCCAATCTCGACACGAACATCGGATTGAACATCGAGATGAACGGCGGGTTGGTATTGATGTCGAGGGGGACCAAGGCCCCATTGATCTGATATTGGAACTGCGGACCTTCGGTGTTGCGGATGTGGATCTGCTGGTTCTGATCGATTGCGACGCCTGGCATGTGGACAAGAACATCGGTGATGGTCGTGTTCTCACCGGCCGGCAGATTGGCAATGTCTCTTGCGGTGAGCCCGTAATCGTTGGCGCCCGTCGCCGAGACGCCGGGCCCATGGCTGGCTGATGTCCACGTGCCCTGAACGACCACCGCCGGGAGTGCAGCCGCGGAGTCGCTGCCTCGGGCGCCACGCCGAGCGCTGTCGCTGGCCGACGGCTGTTGGCCGCCAAGCTTGTGTCCGACGAGCGCTGGGCACAATGCCAGCAGCGGGCAGAGCGCGCAGCGCCGGACACCGGCCACCGTCGGTCGTCGTCGTAGGGGACACGCTGCTTGGCAGGGCCTCGTCCGCAAACTCGCGCAGAGACGGGGAGCCGCATTGACATTATGCCGCAAGGAGTTACGTCGCACTTCCCGTTGCCCAGAAAAGGGGAGTAGTTCTATCGGAATTAGGGCGGCGGCAAGCTAGGGGCCCGGCTCGTGCTGGTCAAGAGGGCTTTTCGCGGCGCGGCGCGATCAAGTGCGTCACCTTTGGCGCGCCTTTCACCAGATGGTGGATCCGGTCCTGGAGCACACGATCCGCATTGGTCACCCGCTCGTGCTGCCGCAGATGCTCGAGCCAGGATTCGACGAGAAACGTTTCCAGGAAACGGCCCGATTCGGCGACATCCTCGAAAATGCCCCACCTGTAGGCGCCGTCACGGCTACGCTCATGGGACAGGAGTTCGAGCGCACGGAGGAAAGCCTCGCGTTCTCCCACCTCGACGTGGTACTCGACCGTCACCAGCACCGGACCGGCGTCTCTTTCGACGTGCTCGCTCACGACCGGGGTCGGCCAGTGCATGGATGGCGTAAGATCGATGCCGGCGCCGGTTTGCAACTTCCAGCGCCATGTCAGGGGAATGGCGAGCAGAGCGCCAGCTGCCGCGATGAGATGCGCCACAGGCACGCCGGCGACACGAGCGACCTGACCCCACGCCACACTGCCCAGCGTCAGGGCGCCGAAGAAAACTGTCACGTACACGGCGAGTCCCCGTCCGCGCACCCATTCAGGGAGGGCGACTTGCGCCGACACATTCAGAGTCGCCAGTACGGCGATCCACGAGACCCCTGCAATGATGCTGGCGGCGAAAGCGCTCAGCGGTTCGTGGGTAGTGCCAAACAGGACCAGTGTGACTGCTGTGCCGATCGATCCCGCGGCCACGAGCCGATTCGGGCCGAGTTTCGCCCTTAGCCAGGGCAGCGCGAACGCGCCTGCGATCGCGCTCGCTCCGATCGCGCCGAGCAGCAGCCCGTAAAGTGTGGCTCCGCCAGCGATCTGATTGCGGGCGACGAGCGGCAAGAGCGCCCAATAGCAGCTTGCGAAGAAAAAGAATGCGGTGGCGCGCAAGAGCGTCGCTTTCAGAAGTCAGATTATTCCGCGCATACCGGATACCCGTGCGCATGGCGCTCGTGAACTGCTCGGCCGGCAGCTGAGAGCTGGAGTCTTTTGGCGAACGCCACCACGCCAAGGCGCCGACAGTTCCGAGATTGCTCACTGAGTTCACCCAGAAAGGCGCGGCGATCCCGAAACCGGCGGTGAGCAGTCCTCCAAGCGCGGGGCCGAGGGCTCGGCTGATATTGATCCCGACGCTGTTCAT
The DNA here is from genome assembly GCA_963838855.1 of uncultured Gemmatimonadales bacterium. Classification (GTDB taxonomy): domain Bacteria; phylum Gemmatimonadota; class Gemmatimonadetes; order Gemmatimonadales; family Gemmatimonadaceae; genus FEN-1251. The sequence continues at coordinate 257,212 of CAWISX010000018.1, forward strand.
TGCCACCGCGGCAGGCAAATCCCGTCGCGGAACGAGCTGCGGCACGACCGATTGCCATGCAGGGGCTGTCACGGCTGACCCGGCCTCAATCAGAAAAGTGAACAGCAGCAGCGTGAGCGGGGTCACGAGGCGGAGCCAGATGACCATGGCGAACGCCGTGGCGACCAGCGCGATGCACGACTCGGCGCTGATGAGAAACCGGCGCTTGTCGAGGATGTCCGCGAGCGCGCCAGCCGGTAGCGCGAACAGAAACATCGGCAGGCTGGCCGCTACCTGAACCAGCGATACCATCAACGGATCGGAGTCGAGACTGGTCATGAGCCAAGCCGAGGCCGCGCTGTACATCCACGATCCGATGTTCGAGACGACCGTGGCGGCCCAGATTACGGCAAACGCCTTGTGGCGAAACGGGCTCCAGGGGGAGTGCATCGGTTCCGTCGAGTCCGCCGCGCCCATTGGATTCCCCATTCGAATTCCTTCACACCCGAGAATGAACGCTGATTGTTAGGGTGTGTTCGCGTTCAACGCAGTCGCCGCCCGTGATGACAGGGTACGTGCGGGCCCCAGCTCTCGCAGAGCCCTGCTATTCGAGACGTGGCGGTGCTTATTGGGGTGCCGGCGCGACCCGTGTCAGGCCCCGCAGATAGGCATACATCGCCCTGAGGTCGTCGTCACTGGCGAAGGCTGAGATCTCCTTCCGCGGCATTCCGTGACCGAGCGTGTGGCCGGCGGGATCCACGCCCGTGCGCAACGTTGTGACGAAGCCGGTCTCGCCCCAGGTGGGGACGATCACCGCGAGGTTGGGCCCGACCGGAAGGGACCCACCGGGTTTGCCGCCGGTGAGATGCTCGCCGTGGCACAAGCGGCAGTTCATGATCGACACAAGATATTTGCCATAATCGGACGTGGCGCCCGCCACGGGAGCGACGATCGGTCGCGTGATCGGCGCCTGCGCGGCAGTGGTGAACATGCCCGCTCCGACGAACAGCGCGGCGAGCACGTTCAATTTGGTCGCCGGCGTATTCGGCTCGACTGCCGGCTGCGAACGCAAATACGCCACGATGGACTGGACGTCCGCGTCGCTCATATTGTGAAGTGCCTCTGACGGCATAATGAGGAGCGGGCGCCCGCTCTTGTGCACGCCTTCCCGGATGGCGCGAATAATTTCGCCATCCGACCAATCTTTGATTTCGCCGGCCGGGGTCAGGTTTGGCGCGGCAAGCGTTCCGACTGGCGGGCCGCCGCTTCCGGTGAAAAGCTGACCGGCCAAAGGCGGCGTCTCGTGAGGCGAATGACATTCCGCGCAATAGAAAGCGAATTTCTCGCCGCGTGCGACTTGCCCCAGTGTGCGGGCCACCTTGATATCCGCCACCACGTTGTGATAAGGCGGGACGTTCAGCTTGTAAAAGCCGACGAGCGCGACGGAGAGCGCGAGCGTGAAGACGACTGAGAGCAGGCCGGACACGACGAGCCCTCCCCACTTGATCAATGGCTTTTGTGCTCGCCGGGCGCGCAATGCGAGCCACCAGAACAGGGCTCCAAGCACAACCAGAACGAGAACGCCAACAAAGTCGAACATCTATTCCTCCTGAGACTCGAGTCAGGCGGAATTCGATCCGTGAGATCGATCGCGCGGCAAAAGGTGCCGGATTCGGATGGGAACGGTGGTCTGTCGGACCACGACTGCGCAAGGCGATAACGCCTCGGCGCCTCTGTTTTTGCGCGTGGTGATCGCCGCTACAGGGGCGCCGCAAGCGCGATTTACGAAATCGAGACCCTGTCGGGAATCATCAGGAGCGAGATCCCAGAGGGGTCCACGCGCAGCCACCCAGGCGTGTGGACGATACGCAGCATTGCGGTGTCGCAAGACGGGCAGCGCAGGATCACCCCCATTCTCTGGCCATACTCGAGTAGCGCACCGACCGGGCGCGCCGTCCCACAGCCCATACAGGTCGCGACTGCAGCAGTCATCTCCGGAACGAACACCTCGTGCAGCACGCCGCCGGCGGCGTTCCCGTCCAGTCGCATTTTCTCCGTCTGCATATCGTCCTCCTCGTGAATCGCGGTGAAGCCTGGCGAATGGATGCGCGGTCCCTCACCCCGTCGGCCCGAAACGCTCGGTCCTAACGCGCGCCGGATCGTGGCCCAGCGCTACAAGGAGCGTCGCTACTAACTCCACGAACGGCGTCGGGCCGCACACGAACGCGAGCGGTCTCTCGGAGGCTGGCCAGCTCACCTGCTCGAGTATCGCGCGGTCGATCCGACGGCGGTATCCCTGCCAGTCGATCGGCGGGTCGCGTGTCAATGTGAATGTGACCTGCACCTCGGGGCACTCGGCCAGCCGCTCGAGCTCCTCCCGATAGATGACGTCGTCCCATTTTCGTGCCGAGTAGATCAGGCGCACAGGTATGCCAGCGCGCACGCCCGGGTCAGCGCGCGCATAGTGGCGGAGCATCGCCATGAGCGGAACAATCCCCGAACCACCGGCTACGAGGAAGAGCGGCCCACCCTGCGCGATGTCCCACACGAAGTAACCGCCGATCGGACCGCGCAGCTCGAGCCCGTCGCCCGCGCGCAGCACGTCGCACAGATACGGCGACACCTCTCCATCCTCGAGGCGCTCTACGGTCAGCGCGACTCTCGCGTCCTCCGGGGCGGATGCGACGGAGTAGGACCGCTCTGCCTGGTATCCATCCTCCGCGACCAGTCTCACGTCGACGTGCTGGCCGGCCCGTTGTCCCGGCCATTCGGGTACCTGGAGGACGAGCGTCCGCGCGTGTGACGTCTCTTCGCGCACGTCTGCGACCGTCGCGACGCGCCACTCGAGTCGCGGGGCCGCCACCGCGGCACGTTCCAAGTTCACGTCAGGGGTCAGGGGTCACCCTGGTAGCGCTGCTCGCGCCATGGATCTCCGCGGTCGTGGTACCCTAGCTGCTCCCAGAACCCTGGCTCGTCATGTTGCAGCAATCGAAGCCCGCGCACCCACTTCGCGCTCTTCCAGAAGTAGAGATGCGGCACTAGGAGACGCGCCGGGCCGCCATGCTCTGGCGCCAGCGGCGCACCGTCATACCCGAACGCCACCCAGGCCTTGGCGCCCGTGACGTCCGCGAGCGGCAAGTTGGTGGTGTATCCACCGTCGCAGAACGCGACGACGAACGCCCCGTCCGCCACGCCGCCGGCTCGCGCGGCGTCGAGGAGCGTGTCGACCGACACGCCTTCCCACATGGTGTCGAACTTGGACCACTTGGTCACGCAGTGGATATCGACGGTCGGCGTTTCGCGCGGGAGCGCCCGGAACTCGTCCCACGACCAGCGCACCGAGCGACCGTCCGAGCCTCGGATCGTGAAGTCCCACGCCGCAACCGGCGTGTGGGGCGTCGGACCAGCCGAGAGGACCGGAAAGTCGTGTGTCTCGTACTGTCCGGGCGGAAGGCGGCCCGACGGCGCAGCTGTGCGGCGACTGTGGAAATCGCGGGCGATGAACGGTCTGTCAGCCACTTAGGAGCAATTTAGAGGCAAGACGTCGGAGCGTGAAAACAGGCCGGATGCGGTGACGAAGGCCGCTGGTGGGTGGCGGCACCGGACGTGACCTCCATATTCCAGCGGGGGCAAACGAGGCGAAATTCCATGGGTTCGGACGCCCCAACCTTTCAGATGAGAGGACCGTATGACCGCCCGCTTCCTTACACCGCTCCTCCTGACGCTGGCGTCGGCATCGGCGGCGGCGCAGGGCACGTCGACGCGAGCACATATCTGTCTTGCGCCGGCGAGCGTCGAGACTGCGTCAGGTACCGCTGCCGACGCCATGAACGCCGTGCGTGAGACATTCACCAGCTATCTCACCGGCCCGAGCCTCGAAGTCGCGCCACTCACCTCCCGGCTCCCATCACAGGCCCGCGAGGAAGCCAAGGCGAGCAACTGCCCCTATCTCCTGCTTACCACGTTGAAGCAGACGCGCAAGAGTGGCGGCGGCGGCGGTGTCCTTAGTCGCGTGGCCGGGGGCGCAGTGCAGCAGGGTGCGTATTCGGCTGGCGCGTCCACGAACTCCGCGGCTGGTCGCATCGGGGGCGACGCCGCGGCCGGAGCTGCCGGAGCGGCCGCGTCCAACTACGGGAGCTCCACGAAAACGAGCGATGAGCTGACGCTGACGACCCACCTGGAGTCAGCCGACGGCAAAGTGCTCGTTGACATGACGGACAAGCGGAAAGCGGAGTCGAACGGCGAGGACATGCTCACGCCACTGGTTGAGAAGGCAGCAACCGCGGTCGCAGCCGCGGTCGCCAAACCTGCGCCGTAGGAGAGGGCTGCTCAGTAGTTCTCATGCATCGGCGCCGCTTCCCGCGCTCTTCGCCGGCGAGCCGGTTCGCGGACGACGCTCTTCCCGTGTTCGCCATGGCGTGCCTCTGCGCGTCGATGCGCCCCAACGCTATCAACGCCCAGACGATCCCCTTCCGCGTTGGCATGACGTTCACGTTCGCGACGAAGCCCGTTGACTCCGATGTCCGACCGGACTTCGAGCGCTTGCTCACGGTAATGGCGGTATCCCCCGAGGAAACGCAGGTCGATGACTATTGGTCGTATGCGCCGAAGGCTACAGGGAAGCCGATGTCGTATACGTACCACCGCACGTTTTCACGTCGTGAAACCGCGTTCGCACGAGGCATTTGGATGGGCGAGTTGAGTGGCGACACGGCCCAGCATCGGGGCACGTCGTACATGATGGCCTCCAGTACCGTGATGCGGCTGCTCCGGACCGCCGGCGAGGTCAACGTCACCCTGCTCTACTACAACAACATCCAAGACGCCGGCACGCTCCAACGCGTCGAGTCCACGACGGTGCCGGTATCGATCCTCATCAATGGACAGCGACAGACTATTCCAGCGATCCACGCGCGTCTAGCAGTCACGAGCACCCTGACTTCGACAACGTCCGCCTACGATCTCTGGTTCGCCGACGACACCGCGCACGCCTGGGTGCTCCGCTCGCATGTGATCCAAGGTGGCATCCCGGGCTCGCAGGACTTGGTCCGCGTAGATTGGACCGACACGGGGACACAAGCCCAGCTCGCACAGGAGATGACGACGTCCTGCCGAGCGCAGGTGTACGGAATCCATTTCGCCACAGCGAGCGCCGACGTCACGCCACCATCGACGCCGACGCTGGACGAGATCGCGGCGTTGCTGCGGCAGGAGGCGGCGTGGAAGATCACCATCGAGGGCCACACCGACAGCATTGGTGGTGCAGCCTACAATCAGGATCTGTCGAATCGCCGAGCAGCCGCGGTCAAGGACACGCTCGTGGCGCGTTACAAGATCGAGCCCGGTCGCCTTGTAACCGTAGGGTTTGGGCTCACTCGCCCGATCGAGACGAACACGACGTTGGCCGGTCGCGCCCGAAACCGGCGAGTCGAGCTGGTCCGCGCATGCTCGCCGTCGCACTAGCCAGATGCGCCGGCCAATTCATTCAGGTGAGGGACGATGTCCATGATGGCAACACGCGCTGCTTTCATACGCCGGCGTGCAATGAACGGCGCGGTCCTAGTCGTGATCATGGCGGCGTGCCAGAAGAAAACCGACCAGAGCGGGACCGCGGCCTCCCTCGATTCCGCGAAGGGCGGAGAGTGGAGTCGCATGGCGGCGATGGCCAAGCACCTGGACAGCGCGCGCAATGCCAACGCGGGTCGAGATCCCTGTGGTCTCGTAACGAGACAGGAGGCGGAAGTATACCTGGGCCCGCTCGCCCACGACCCGTACAGAAGTGGCACCAATCTCAAAGGAGATCCGGACGGAGAGTCGTGCGTCTACCGGGCGCCCAGTGGTCAGAGCATCGTCGTCACCCCGGACTGGAGCAACGGGAAGATGACGATGAAGCTCAACAACATGGGACAGAAGATGGCGGCCATCGTGCTACCCGACGAAAGCGGCAAAGCGGATACGTTGGGTGGCGAATGGGACGACATTGCGTGGACCGGACCTGCAGATCTTCTCGTGCTCAAAGGCGATGTCTCGCTCGATGTTGACGTCAGCGGATCGAAGGCGGGAATTGCTGGCGCGGCCAAACTCGCCGACGATGCCTTCCCGCGCATAGACAAGCCACTGGCCTACGACGGAGCAAAGCCGGCCGCGGACGCCCCAGGGCCGGTGGTATCAGCGCGGGAACCCTGTGCTGTCTTCCCGCGCAAGGACGTCGAGGTGGTGCTCGGTCCGCTGACAGGCGATCCTGTGAACGAGAACAACACCTGCGTTTTCAACCTCCCGCGCAACCCGACGTATCTGACGCGGGTCTCAGTCGAAGTCGATTGGTCCGGCGGCTTCAAGCAGATGAGCCAGCAGCTGTGGGCGGCGCACGAAGCGATGGGCGGCTTCACCGCCAAGATCCACCCCGGGGGCACCGACGCGATCCACAGCGACACGGGTGTCCAGAAGCAAATCGCGAAGCTCGAGACGGCGACCGGAGCGAAGGTCAACCAGGATGCGATCTTCCTGAAGACGGACACGACAGGGCAGCCGCCCGGGCCGTGGGATGAGGCGGCCCTGATCGTGGGTGGCGAGTTCGCGGCCGTGAAGAAAGACGTGTACATGTCCGTCGATCTCCGACTTTTTCCGATCGAGAAGGCGCGTAGCCTAGTCACCATTGGGATGACTCACTTTTAACACGGGTCTCGATCGTCTCTATGCTGCGACCTCGTCGCCTCCACCTCGACCGCGTGCGCTGCGCGCATGGTGCGACGGTGTTCTCTTCGGCGATCGCTATTCTGGCCGTCGCGAGCGTCGTCGCCGGATGCCGGAGCAAGACGGTCGCGAATACCGGCGTGGGGGGGAGCCGGTGGCACGCAAGCGGCCATCGACTTAGCGACCGAGCCGGGGACCGTCTACCAGGTGACATTGGGCGACAGCACCGTGGTCGTCGACCAGCCGATGGTGCGACAGACGCTTCGCAGCGTGAGCACGAACGGGAACACCTTCGTCTTCGAGTCGCTCCCGCCATCGCACGGCTCCAGGCGGGAAGCGTCCTACTGATTCGAGGCGCCGACCATCCTCAAGGTGCTCGCCGTGATGTCGTTCGAAGGCAAGATCGCGCTCATCACGACGCAGGCGCGGTGACCGATGCCATCCGCGACGGGCATATCCACTTCGACCACGACGTGCATTTCGCGTTCCCAGTCGGCAAACGCCGACGGCAGTCGCTCGCCGATGTACGCCTCGCTGCTATCCGACTGCGGCACGTTGGCGCGCGTCGTGGCTCCGACTGGCATCCGATGGATGGCGCAGGAAGCAGGAGCAGCGGCGGCCCCGGCACCGGCGGGAGGTCAGAGGTGCGGGTCGCAGAACGGATGGACTATTGTGTGGGTGGAAGCGCCGGCGGGTCACGGCTCCAGTTCACTTTCAGCGTGAAGAAGATGGCTTGCCGGTTGCAGCGCCATACTGAGCGGCGATGGCCACCTGGACGACTTCAACATGTCGTCGGATCTCGATATCTATGGCCACGATCTCAAGGAGTTTGCATGGAGCGCGAAGAAGCTGAACGGCAACATGAATTTCAGCTGGAAGGCAGGTAAGGACACGCCCGGGCCCTGGACCGACGAGGACAAGATTCCGCTGCCCACGTCATTCGAGCTTCCATTCGTGCTGGGCGACCTACCGCTCACGCTGTCGGTGACGGAGGCGCTGCTGATCCATCCCGGTTTCACCGGGAACGGAGAGCTGAGCCAAGGACATTTTCGGATCCAGTTTAATGGCGCGCAGAACTTCACCTTTCAACGGCGGGAATCTCGACGACCACGGCAACGTGACCGGGACGACGGAGATCGTCGAGACCAGCGGAATGTCGGCGTTGGGGCCGCATGCGTTTCTGGCGGCGCTCGCGGGGCCGCGGATCGAGCTCAAGTTCGAGGCCGCATCGGTGATGAAAGAGATTACGCAGTTCTTGCCGACTGCGCTGGCCGACCGGGCGGCAACGGCGTTCGCCCAGAGCGCTGTCGGTCAAGCGCTATACTGAACACGCCCGCGGGTCAGGCGATTGCGGGCGCTCTCTCCGTTGCCAAGCAGTCGGTCGAGACGGTCCTCAAGAGCAACGCGGCCGCGCACCTCGATTTCATCCTGACCGCGTCGCTGGTCGAGTCGGGAACCATGTCGATCGTTCACTGCAAACAGGCGATCGGCTCGCTGACCGTGAAGGTCGGCGCCAACGCGACGGTGTTCGGCAAATCCATGGCCAACATCGACAAGACCGTCTTCCATCACGGTGTCATCTCAGGGACCACGCAGGGCGCGTGCAAGGTGGAGGGCCCGATACAATCGTCGGACTAAAACGATGCGCTCGCGAGACGTCCGCACGTGGAATACCTACCAACGGAGGTAGCACGTGTTAGTACTCCAAGCGGTGCCAGTCCCTGGTAAAGATATTTTCAAGCTGCTGCGGGCCCGAATCCGCAGCGCGAGCACGTGGGATTGGGCAAACAAGGCGAGGACGAGGTTGAAGCACGTCCAACGTCCAAAAGGCGGCCACATTACAATCGCCAATGCCGGCGGCGTGCTCGTCGCGCATGTTCTGCCGAAGACCCCGGCCGATCTGTTCTATTTGGCGGAGAAGTTCACGGGCAGGCTTGTAGCCTGGTTTGAATCGGATCTGGCCGCCATCAACATTCAGTTCATGCCGGACGCACCACCGCCACGAAAGAAGCGGAGACGGTAGCACGTCACGAGAGCAGCGCCGCCGACTCCGACGTGCGTCGCATCCTATTCGCTCTGCTGCTCGCCGTCCCATTCACCTCCGCTGCCAGGACAGGGAGGACATACGACGTAGGCCGGATCCGCACGGACATGGGGGAGATCCTCTTCGTCCTCTACGACCAGACACCGCGTCACAAGGCGAGCTTCATCAAGCTGGCGGCGAGCCACTACTGGGACTCGCTCACGTTCAATCGCGTCATCAAGAACTTCGTCGCGCAAGGCGGGTGCCCTGACACGCCGCAGGGCTTCGGCGGATCTCCCTATCTGCTCGCGCCGGAGTTCAACGACAGCTTGAAGCATGTGTACGGAGCCGTCGGCGCCGGGCGTGACGACAACCCGGGCCAACTATCCGCCGGCTGCCAGTTCTACATCGTGGCGAACAAGCAGGGCATCCCTCGGCTCGACGGCCACTACACCGTGTACGGGCAGGTCTTCAAAGGCATGGACGTCGTCGAAGCGATCGTGTCCGTGCCCAAAGATTCGACAAACAACCCGCTCAAGCCAATCAAGTTGCACGTCGACGTGATCACGATGACGGCGGACGAATTGAAGACCTACGGCTTCGGTTCATAGCGGGGCCTGTAGCGCAAGTCCCATCTCGTCGAGAAATTGATGGCCGCGGGTCGACTTCCCTGCGCGCGTGGCGGCTCGCGTTAGCACGAGCCGGTCCTTTGTGCGCGTCATCCCGACGTACAGAAGCCGACGCGCCTCTTCGATCTCCTCCGGCGTCGGCGCCGACATCGGAGACCAGCCGGGTAGTTGAGCGTCCTCGACGCCCACGACGTAGACGCGGGAGAACTCGAGGCCTTTGGTCGAGTGTAGAGTGAGCAGGCTCACGCGCGCGGGCTCGGGCTCGTTACCGTCGTCCCACTTGGAAAGCACCGCACGCTCGAGGAACAGCCGCAATTGGATGTCCAACGGTGCCCTCGGGGATCTCGGCGATCACGCGGCGCAGGCGCAGCATCGCCGCGGGATAGCGCTCGTCGGCGGTCTTGCCCGCCCGGATCTTCAACATCAGCCGCGCGCCACCAAGCCGCTCGATTACCTCATCCACCGATGGGACTGACATGTCGTCCGCCCCGCTCGCGCTCGTACCTGTCGAGGCACGTGCTGTAGCGGCCAAACGCGAAGGCTCGTGTAATGCCGCGGAACATCCGCGCCTCGTCGCCTAGCGACGCGTCGTCACTCAGCGCCAGCGCCACGCCAAGATGATCGAGCACGCTGACCAGCGCCGTCTTGCGGGCCCGCGAAAGCTTCATCTGCTCCGAGCGCGAGCACGACCTTCGCAAGCGCCTGTGTGTCGTCCAGGGCGCGGTGGGCTCGCCCGGTTGGAATGCCGCACGCTTGAGCAATGTGCTCGAGCCGGCGACTGGTTGGGAAAAGATCGCGTGCAAGCGGGAGCGTATCGTACGTACAAAGATCGAACCGCCTGCCGCCTATCATTCGCGCCAGGATACGGAAGTCGAACTCGTACCCGTTGTGCGCGACGATGACGTCGCCGCCGCAAAACGCGCGAAACTTCGGCCAAATATCCTCGAAGTGAGGCGCCGCAGCGACGTCCGCCTCGCGTAGGCCGTGCTTGTCGGTCGCCTGCGGCTGGATCGGCACACGCTGGCTTCACGAGCGACGCGAAGCACTCGTCGATCTTTCCGTCGCGCACCCGAACGGCCGCGATCTCGACGATCTCGGCTCTCTTGGTATCCCGTTCCGTCGTCTCGAGGTCGATGGCGACGAAGTTCGTGAACGCCGCCGCGTGGTCAGCCATTTCGATCAGTTGCGCGGCCTTGAACACGCCGAGCGCCAACCCCACGGACGGTACGTCGTCGGAGGCGATTCGCTCAGCACTCGGATCAGGCGGAAGCTGGTGCCGCCGAGGCGGACTCTGTTGAATCCAATGCCGGCGAGCATGCCCTTGAGCGCGATTTCGACGCCGCCGAGGCACGGTATGCAGACTTCGACATTCCGCTCTCGCGCGGCCTTGAGCCGTGAGGCAAGCGCCACGACGTCGGCCAGCGACGCCGGGTCGCTAATCTCGTCGTGGCGGTCCGCGAGCACCGAAGGCATCTCGCCCAACGCGTCGCGACAGCAGTTCCTGCACGAGCGACCCCAGCGTCAGATGCCGTTTGCCCAGCGCGCCAAGGTTCCGCCAGTCGGCGAGCGCGCGTCGAATTCGCCGGCCGTCCTCGTCGGCACGCGGCCGGCGAGCTGCCATGTACTCGAGCTGCCGCACGAGATCGTGGGAGCTCGACTGTGCGTGGGCGCGAGCTTCGTCGAACAGCGAATGTGGGAGGACCGCTGCCAGGAACCTGTCGCGAGACAGATCGTCGCTTGGCTTGCTGATCACGCGCAACGCCGCAATCACGTACGCCACGACGGGATCGTCGGCAAGCGCGTGTCCCTTGGCGAGGCGGCAGGGTATCCCGGCATTGAGGAACGCGGCCTCGAGCCGGTCGCCGATCTCGTGTTTGCGGTACAGCAGCGCGACGTCGCCCCAGTCGTGGCCGTGCTCCGCTCGATCGCGGAGAATGTCGTCGATGATCCACGCCACCTCGCCGTCGTCCGTCTCGAATCCCATCGCGCAGATGGGGAACGACGAGTCGCGATCCGCCCGCGGGCTCACGCGGTCGGCGAAAATCGGCGTGTTCATCATCACCAGTTTGCGGGCGAGCGCGAAGACCTCACGGGTACAGCGGCGGTTCTCCTCGAGATGGATCTTCGTCGATCGGCCCGAAGTCGTTGACGAAGCACTTGAACACGATCGGGTCAGCGCCGGCCCACGAATAGATCGACTGCTCGTCGTCGCCCACGGCGAACACGTGCTGGTGGTCTAAGGCGAGCGAGCGGATCACTCGATACTCCACCGGATTCAGGTCCTGGAACTCGTCTACCAGTATGACGTCCCAGCGCGAACGCACAGCGGCACCATCCCCAGACTGCTCGAGCAACTCGGCGGCCTTGATGACTAGTGTGTCGAAGTCCACGAGTCCGCGCTTCATGAGGAATGCCTCGTACTGCTCGAATAGCAAGGCGTCGTCGGATGGAAGCGGGGTGCCACGGAAGCGATGCGCGGAGAAGCGCGTGAGCGTGCGGCGGTGCCAGCGACGTGGCCCTTGGATGCGTCGCAGGGCGGCGAGCTGGTCCTCCTCGTCGGCGATGCCGAAGTTGGGATCGAGCAGCACGCGCGCACCCAGCTGCCGAAGCAACTCCGCGCAGAAGGCGTGGATCGTCCCGCGTTTCACATTGGCGGCCGCCGCGCCTAGTCGCGTCTCGAGGCGGTGGGCAATCTCGCCGGCGGCCATGTTGGTGAACGTGAAGGCGCAGATGCGCGCCGGATCGAAGCCGAGTCGCTCGATCAGAAAGCGGATTCGCTCGGTGAGACAGTATGTCTTACCGGCCCCCGGGCCGGCGACCACCAGGAGCGCTCGCGGGCCACACTCGATGGCCTCACGCTGCGACGGCGACGCTTCGCACTCAGTGTCGATGCGGGAAAATAACAACTGGCGCGCGCGTCGGGCTCTTGGGGACGAGATGCAGCGTGGAGGGATGGCGCGTACAGGTGGAGGGACGAAGCGAACGTGGGCCGTGACCGAGGTTTGAGGCGCGGCGGCATGAGACCGGCGATGCGCTTGCGGGGCCTGGGGCTCTTCGCGTAATTGGTCACGGGCAAGACCACGTTGGGCCAGATGGCCTCGGCTTAGACCGCGGAGTCAATCCAAAGGAACCCGGAAAATGACCAAACTCCTGCTGTCAGCGTTCATCCTCCCGCTCCCCTTTCTCGTCGCTAGCCGCGCATCCCGGGCGTCGGCGCAGGCGACATCCTCTTCGGCGTCCAAGGACACGACGGCGCCGAGCTACGACATGAAGGCGCAGTCGCTTCTGGACCTGGAGGGCATGAACAAGAAGTTCGTGTCCCTCGCGCAAGCGTTGCCCCAGGACAAATTCACCTGGCGTCCATCCCCAGACGCTCGCTCCTTTGCCGAGGTTTTTCTCCACGTCGCGGGAGAGCGCTATCAGATTTTGGCCTTGATGGGCGCCGCGGTGCCGCCGGGATTCGATCCCAAGGGTTACGAAAAATCGACCACGGACAAAGCCAAGATCATCGACGACTTGAACAAGTCATCGGCATATGCCCAGACCACGATCGGTGCAATGTCCAACGCCGAGTTCGCGAAGTTGTTGCCCACGCTCGGTCCCCAGGCGAACGACGGCGATGTCGTCTACATTCTTGGTCTCTGACGCGCATGAGCACCTCGGCCAGTCCGTCGCGTATGCGCGGATGAACGGCATTGTGCCGCCCTGGACGGTGGCGGCGAAAAAGGCAGCGGCGGAGCGAAAGTCTAAGGCGCAGACTCAGTAAGGCGAATCACGGCTCCGTCGCCCGCCAAATGTCGAGTATGCCGTTTGTCCCGTGGCCGTTCGCGTTTCCCTCGGGCAGTGCGATCCTGCCGTCTATAACGATCGGGCTGTTCCAGTGGCCGCCGCCGCAAGGCAGCGTCGCTACTAGCGTGCCCGCCGCCGGCTGATACACTCGCAGCCCGGCGCCCGTCGGGTCGTACACGTAGAGCAGGCCGCCGGCGACGACGGGGCTTGTCCCGCGGTTGCCGTTGTTCCACGCCAGCGAAAGTTGACCGCCGCTCACCGTCCACGCCGCTGTGCCGCCGCCGTCAGCCGTGTACAGCGATGTCCCCGTCGACGTGTGAAGGACCACCGGAGCGGTGACTATGTCCGTGACCGCTGGCGGTGAGACGACCTGGGACTCGCCACCCACATGGGGCGCCGCGCCGGCAATCGTAGACGCGGCGAGTATCCGGATCGCGTCGTCCTTCCCTCCCTGCGCCAGGTAACCGCCACCGAGCAGCACCGGTGACGTCGATCCGAGGTCCAGGTCGTCCTCGCCTAGGGCTTGTGTATTGGCCGGTGTGTAGTTGCCGAGTAGCTGTGTCGCGGTCGAGTCGAGGCGAAGAACCGCATCAGCCCAACTGGTCGTGCCGTCCCACGTGCCGTTCCCGGTCGCGACATAGATGTCGCCTGTCGCCGAATCGATCACCGCGCCAGCCCGCCCCCAGATCGCTGATCGGGTTTGCGGGCACTGGGTCGGAGGCATTAGCACGTGCTGATCACTGCAGAGTGAGTTCCACACGTGGAGGAGCTGGCCGCTCCCCGCGTCGAGAATCGCGACGTGACCCAGGTAGGGCGGCTCGTCGCCGAAATAGCCGCCCGTCACCGCGACGACCCGACCGGCGAAGTAGTTCAACGAAGAGGCGATCTTCTCGTTCGTGGGGGACAATGTGATGGCCGTGCTCCAGACGGCGTGGCCATCCGCTACAGCGAGCTTCTGTACGTTCCCGTCGGGCGAGGCCGCGTAGAGAAACTGGCGATCGGGGTCGGCGACTGGAGTCGCATTCGTGATCTGAGCCGAGCCCGCCCACGACGCGTAGCCCGGCGGTGTATAGGTCCAGAGAATCGCGCCGGTGTTAGCGTTGACGGCGATCGTCTTCCCGTACGTCGTCGTCACGAAGAACGCGTCGTGCGCAGCGCCATTGACCTGCACGTCGCTCAAGTAGATCGCGGATGCGTCCACTATGCCGTCGAGCTCGACCTGCTGCCGGGTCATCGATGCCAAGTTTCCCGCATTGATGCGGGTCGGCGCTGTGGATGCGCCTGACCGACCAACGTCCCAGTCGAAGCGCGGCCAGTCGTGACCACGGACTACCGTGTCGGGCCCCACTGGGCCTCCAGAAGCGCCAGTGGACGGCGACCGCCCGCACAGCGTAAGCCCGACTAGCCCCACTAGAACCGCCGCAACGCGGAACGACCGCCATATGAGCGCCATGGTCAGCTGGGGCTCTGCGCCCGATCGGGGGCCGTCGCGTCAGCGACGCGGAAGCGCTCGAGCAAGTCGGCCTCGGCGCGCGCCGCCGCCGCCACGGCCATGGCTCCTATGTAAGCACCCATATACGCATCCCTCGACGAAGTACGGGACCCATTCCACGCGACGGCCAACAGGCGCCGCGAGTAACGTTCAAAGCGCGCGTGTCCGTCACCCGCCCCACGACCGCGCTCAAGGAGGAGTCTCGAACGTGTGTGGCCAGTGCGCTCGGCAAGATCGAGTATGCGGTGGCTAATGCCACCATTGCGAATGTTGTGAGCATGAGATAAAAATCGTGTGGCTGTCGGTTGTTGGATGCGTGTTAGAAGCTACTGGCGCGTTGGTCTAGGCCGCCGCGCGGCCGGTGTCATTGCATAGCTAGACTGCGGCCAGCGTACGTTTATTCCCGGTGCACCGGCCCTGGCCTGCATCGCGGTTCGCAGCTGGCAAATCGCGGGGCTCGTCGTCGCGGACGGTGGCAGCCGCTGTGCCCCGCCGCGGGGCGGCGCGATTTCAAACTCGCGACCCCTCAACCGCCTACGAAATCAGGGGATCATGGAAAGCCACGGGGCGAGCCTACTTCAACGAGCGGCTTCCACCTCGACGTAGATCTCGATAGGCTCGCGGACCGTGTGCTTCGCCTTCGCCTTGTCCGTGTCGGGATGCGCCAGCGTCGCTTGGAGCTTCTGCATGTCAGCGTTCTCCCAGACGATCGCGACCTTGTTCTCTTTAGGATCGCGGTAGACGCGGTAGCTGCTGCAGAATTTCTTGAAGATCTCCGCGCGCTCCTTTCCCCCGGCGAGCCAAGTATCCATGTTTCCCACGGGGTGCGTAGCCATCACTCTGGGCATTTTCGATCCTCTGTGTGACAATAGGAAGCACTAGCGGCCTCACGACGGCGGCGTCTTTCGCCCCGAGGTGGCGCAAGTTTATGGTAGCGCCGTGGAATCGACCTGTCGAGACTCTCTGGGTCGATCTGCCCGTTTTTCGGCAGCCAGGAGGCATTATGCGGAATTGGCCCGCTCTGGGCTTAGCGGTCCTCGTTTGTTCCATTCCTCCAGCGCTTGCGCAATCTCCGCAGAATTCGTCGCTGCCGAAGATCACTGCGAACGATAACCGAAGTCCTGCCGGTCGACTCAAGAACGGCGTCTTGGAGCTGCGTCTCGACCTGCGTGAAGGCGTTTGGTATCCGGAAGACGAGAGCGGCGGCCATCGAAATGTTTACGTCTTCGCGGAGCAAGGGCGACCACTCCAGAGCCCTGGCCCGTTGATCCGCGTGCCCGAGGGGACGCAGATCCATGCCAGCATCCGAAACATGCTGCCTATCGCCGCGAAGGTTTACGGCTTCCATCGGCATCCGGGCGATCCGAACGACGCCGTAAGCGTCGCCCCGGGCGAATCGCACGATGTGCGATTCACCACGGGCGGACCCGGAACATACATGTACTGGGCAGCCACTTCTGACCACTCGCTCGATACGCGCGACGGCGCGGAGACTATGCTTTCCGGCGCCTTCGTCGTCGATTCACCCGGAACGAGGCCCGATGACCGGATCTTCGTTCTAGGCCTATGGTCAAAGGGCAAGATTGGAGCAGGCGCAGAGGAGATCCCGTCCATAAACGGCAAATCGTGGCCTTATGACGAGCACGTAACCTACAAAACAGATGAGACCATCCATTGGCGGGTGATCAATCCCACTGCTTCTCAACATGCAATGCATCTCCACGGGTCTTATTTCAATGTCGATGCCGTAGGTGACGGCGAGCACTACGAGCGCTACGCCAACGACCAACGCCGCAAAGTAGTCACCGAGATTGATTGATGAGGGGTACGTGTTCGACATGACGTGGACACCGGAGCGTGCAGGCAATTGGCTCTTCCACTGCCACATGGTTGTACACATGTCGCCGCCGGCGACGCTCCATCCTCCGGCAACCGAGCCGGCCAGCTACTCACCGGGTCACGATCACGGCGCCATGATGGGCGGTCTGGTGATTGGAATTACGGTGCTTCCGAATCCAAAGTCTGAACCGGCGCCGATCGCTACGAACGCGACGCGCAAGCTACAACTCGTGATCTCAGAGAATCCGGAGAGGATTCCGCTCTACAAGCTCGAGGTGAAGGATCTGGCGGCGCCGACGCCCACACCTCCCGCCTCGGGCACCGATCCGCCACCGAGCTTGCTGGGACCACCGATTGTGCTCATGCGGGGGGAAACAGCAGAGATCGAGGTAAAGAACCAGACGAGCCAGCCGACATCGATTCACTGGCATGGAATCGAACTCGAAAGCTACTACGACGGCGTTGCGGGCTGGACCGGCACGGCCCAGCGGACCTCGCCGGCCATCGCTCCGGGCGGATCCTTCATTGCGCGAATGACTCCGCCGCGTGCTGGAACATTCATCTATCACACGCACTGGCACGACGCTTCGCAGATCCTCAACGGTCTGTACGGGCCGCTGATCGTGCTCGAGCCGGGACAGAAGTACGACCCCGAGGAAGACCGGACATTCGTCTTCAGTATCGGCAAGTACGCTCCGTTCGGTTATCTGTTGCTTATCAACGGGAATCCCCAGCCGGATCCCGTCACACTTAATGTTGGGACGCGGTACCGGCTGCGGCTGATCAACATCACCGACGACCTAGTGGACATGCGCGTGCGTTTAATCAGCAATGACGCGCCGGTGCAATGGAAAGTCGTGGCGAAGGACGGCGCGGACTTGCCGCCGGCGCAATTGAAGACTTCGACAGCCGACATGTGGCTCACGGTCGGGGAAACCTATGACGTGGAATATCAGGCTGCGCGTCCAATCCTCGCCAAGTTGGAGGTCTGGGAGGTCAGATTCCCGACACCGGCGGCGATACCGCTGAATTTTGTAGCGTCCAAGTAGGTGGTTGCCGCGCGGCGATTGCCCAGGCCTGTACCGCGGTTCGCAGCTGGCAAATCGCGGGGGCTCGTCGTCGCGGACGGTGGCAGCCGCCCTGCCCCGCCGCCACCTTGGCCCTTGTGGCGGACCAGTCTCCTTAACGTTAAGCTTGCTCCCCCACTCCCGCCCCGGAGGTTGCGATGGCCGCCCCGTCCGCCAATGCTGAAATCCGATCCGAACCCAACAACGAGCTCCGGATCACCTTACCGCCAGGCATCACCGCTGTGATTCGGAAGCAAGTACCAGTCGAGGACCTCCTTCGCGTCCTAAGAGTGCCAGACGCAAAGCGCCCCGATGGATCGCAAACCATCGAGATCATGACGGTGCATCCTAAGAAGCCTTAGGCGACGCACGGGTAGTCAGAGACCGCGGCCTAGCGCCTTTAACTCTTGCTTCTCCCGCGGCCGATGCAACGCGTTCTCTTGATCAGCATGCCGTCGGCTGGCATTTACCGGCCAGTGCTGGGCATCAGCTTGCTGAAAGCAGAACTGGCGCAACGTGGCATTGCTGCAGATGTCCGCTACCTGAACCTGCTGTGGGCCAGACACTGCTTCGACCTAATCGCGAAGGGTGTGTCGACCCATTCAGAGCTTCACGCCAGCGTCTCGCCCCGAATGCTCGATCTGCTCTTTCAACAGAGTCAGAATTACCCCATGGCAGATGAATGGATATTTGCACGTGCGCTGTACGACGCCGACTGCACGCGCGATGACCAGTATATCGGGGACATGCTGCGCCCGGAATATGACGCTGAGGAGGTCGCAACCGTACTTGCGTTGAGGGAGCTCGCGCCTCGCTTTCTCCACGACTGTATGCAGGAGATTCCCTGGACCGATTATACCGTGGTGGGGTTCACCTCAACCTTCAGGCAACACGTATCCTCGCTCGCGTTAGCCAAACGCGTCAAAGAGGACCGCCCCCATCTGCGGATCGTGTTTGGTGGCGCGAATTGCGAAGGCCCCATGGGACTAGCCCTACTTCGCCACTTTCCATTCATTGATTTTGTGGTGTCCGGCGAAGGAGATGACAGCTTCCCCGAGCTTCTGCAGCGCCTCGAGAGCCGGCAGCCCTTGGACGGCATCCCGGGACTCATCTGGCGGAAGAATGGAGAGCCGACGCTGCATGCAGAACCCGCCTATGTGCGGGCGATGGATGCTTTGCCCACTCCTGATTACACCGATTTCTTCGCACAATACCATCAGCAACCGTACTCGCGACTGTGCGAGGTGCGAGTTCCATTGGAACAGTCCCGTGGCTGTTGGTGGGGAATGCGAAGCCACTGCACGTTCTGCGGCCTGAATGGCCAGACGATGGGATTCCGAGCGAAGAGTCCCGATCGCGCGGAGCGGGAGTTCCTTGAAGTTAAGGAGCGCTACGCTGCGTCCTTTATCGACTTCACGGATAACATCCTGCACTTGGGATACTTTGAGACCCTGCTACCCAGACTCGCTGAACTCGATCATGGCGTAGAGCTGTTTTACGAAATCAAGTCCAACATCAAGAAGCCGCAAGTGGAGTTGCTCCGTAAGGCGGGAGTGAGGCGAGTGCAGCCAGGCATTGAGAGCTTGAGTTCCAATGTCCTTCGGCTCATGAGCAAAGGGTGCACGAGACTTCAGAACATCCAGTGTCTAAAGTGGTGTTTCCAGTACGACATTCTCCCAGAATGGAATCTTCTCTACGGCTTCCCGAACGAAGACCCTTCCGACTACGCCGACATGCTGCCTGTACTGCAGGCGATTACACATCTGCGGCCCCCGCGGGGGGTCACGCGAATCCGCATGGATCGGTTCAGTCCCAACTTCAACGAGGCTGCAAGCCGCGGATTCCGTAACGTCCGACCGCAGCGTCCCTATTTTCACCTGCATCCGTTGGATCAGAATGCCTTACAGGACTTAGCGTACTTCTTTGAATGCGATTATGCCGACGGCCGCGACCCGGAGTCATACGTCGCGCCGGTGCGAGCCTTCGTTGACGTTTGGAAATCCCAGGAGCGCGCAGGCACGCTCGTTTACGCGGGCCTGGATGACGGAGAGGCTATAATCGACGATAGCCGCTTCAATCATGTGAAACCGCACTTTGAGCTTTCCCATCTGCAGAACCGTCTCTACACATTTTGCGATCAAGCCAGGAGCATGGCTCAGATAGTCGAAGCACTAGCTCCAACTGAGTGTGCCTCGGTGCGGTCGTTATTGGACGCGTTTGTGGCAAACCGATTGATGGTTCAAGATGGCGACCGATTTCTCAGCCTCGCGCCAACGCCAACGTTGGGCAAGACGGCCGAAGAGTTTGACCTGACCGCGACCGTGATTCCGATCGTGACGCGCTATCCAGTCGATCGTGTGGCCAGCGCGGTGTAGACGCGGGCACGGTTTGCTGTGTGGCGATTGACATTCACAAAAAAAGGACTGATCGCGTTTGGGCTATGATTTCCCCGGCGTCGCGCTACGCGCCGGCTGCGCGATCAGCCCCTCGAAGCGCGGGCCGCTCGTGAGCGGCGCCCACGAGGGGTCGATCTTGAGCCACGCGGGCGAGATGACGTAGGGTCTGGCCAGCAGCGAGTCGAGCTGGTCGAGAGCGTGCGGACTATCGCCGGTTGCGATGTAGAGCCGAGCCAACACGTGCCGGGCGTAGGGGATGTTCATATATCCCTCCCCTGTTGCCTGGGCCAGCGCGAAACCGCGCTCCCCCTCCCGCACCGCGGGATCCCGCTGTCCCAAGTAAGCCAGCGCGAGCCCGTGCAACAGGTGCCGCCGATAGTCGTTCGGCGCCGCTCGCAACTGCGTCTCGAACGCCAGCCGCGCCGAGTCGGCGTAGCGACGCGCGTGCACCGTGTCGCCGGCCATCCAGTACAGCTCCGCGTGCACGATCCCCCAGATGCCCCGGTCGTCGTCGAAAGCGGAAGGATGCAGCGTCAACACCAAGGCGCGGTCCGCGCTGTCGAGCGCCCAGTAGAGGTCCCAGAAGTTTGCCATATACGCGGCGAGCGCAGCGCGGTCGAGCGTCGGCGGGATGTCCTGCAGCTCGGCCCGGGCGCCTGCCAAGTCGCCGTCGCCCAGCCGGCTCATAGCACGATCCTCGGTAAGCGCGAGATCGGCCGGCGCGAACGTAAGTCCGCGCTCAGCCTCGGTCCGGGCTTCCGGATAGCGGCGGAGCCAGAGCAGCGCCACACTCAAGCGGTCCGCCGCGCCTGCTGAGCGCGGGTCGAGCGCTGCCGCTTGGCGAACGTGGCCGAGTGCCGCT
The DNA here is from genome assembly GCA_963838855.1 of uncultured Gemmatimonadales bacterium. GTDB lineage: Bacteria > Gemmatimonadota > Gemmatimonadetes > Gemmatimonadales > Gemmatimonadaceae > FEN-1251. The sequence goes on from CAWISX010000018.1 coordinate 277,981, forward strand.
TCCCACTGTCCCACGGCGGCCTCGGCAAGCGCCAGCCCACTGTTCGCTTCGGACGACGACGGGGCGAGCCGAACGGCGGTCTCGTACGCGGCGCGCGCCGCCGTCATGTCGTTCGCGATGTTGAGGTTGTAAATTCCGCGCGCGACATATCCGCTTGGCTCAGCGGGAGCGAGAGCGACAGCACGGTCAGCCGCCCGGCGCGCCGCGTCGGCGTCGGCCCGCGTCGGGACCGAGTTAGCGTACAGCAACGTGTGGCACGTCGAGACTCGCGCCCATGCTGCCGCGAAACCCGAGTCGAGCGCCACTGCCTGCTCTGCCGCAGCCAGCGCCCGCCGGAGCGTCGGCGGGTCGATCCCATCGAGTGCGGTGCTGCGCAGGTAGGCTTCGTAGGCAGCCAGGTTCTGAGTCGGTCGGGCGGAGAGCTGCGACTGGGCTGGCGCGCTCAGTACCACCCCGAGCTTGTCGGCCACCCGTGCGGCGACCGCCGCCTGCACCTCGAAGACATCGGCCAGTGTCGTGTCGTATGATTGCTGCCATTTGGTCTCGGGTGCTGCGCCGTCCCGCACTTCGACCAGCTCGGGGCTCACTCGGACGCGGCGCGTGCCGTTGGCGGCTTGCTCCCACTGGACGTGGCCCGTCAGCAGGTAGCGGACGCCGAGCTCGCGGCCGATTTGGTCTGGCGGCTTGGTCGTGTGGCGGTACTGGTTCGAGCTGCCGGAGGCGATGAGCCGGAGCGCGGGGAGGGCGGAAAGCTTGCCCCGGATCTCATCGGTGATCCCGGTGGCGAAGTAGGCGTTCGCCGTGTCGCCTTCGTTATCGAACGGGAGGACGGCGAGTCTCATCGGGCTTGCCAAAGCGGCCGCCGTCGCGGCGGACTCGCGGTGGCGCCAGGCGAAGAGCACGCCGACGCCCACGAGAAAGCCGAGCCCCAAGAGAGCGACGCCGGGCGGCAGGCGGCTGCCAAACCGCCGCGCGGGTGGTGCCAGCGCGCCCGCTGTCGCCGCGTTCCGCTCGGCCGCGTCCAACGCCCGGGCGAAATCGGTTGCCGAGTGGAACCTGTCTGCGGGGACCAGTGCGAGCGCCTTCCGGATGGCCACGTCTATGGGCTCGAGAATACTCGGGCGTGCGCTGCGCACAGAGGGCGGGTTCCCGGCCATCATTTTCGCAAGCACTGTCTGAGCGGTCACCCCGGTGAACGGCGGCTCCCCTGTCAGCATCTCGAAGCACACCGCGCCCAGCGAGTAGATGTCCGTCTGGGGCGTCAGGTCGCGCTCCGCAGCTGGCCTGTTCGGGGCTCATGTACTGCGGAGTACCGAGGGTCATCCCGGTGTCGGTGATCGTGCCGTCGGTAGAGAGGTCCGCCGCCAGCGCCCGCGCGATGCCGAAGTCAGTGAGCAGCGCATCTCCCTGGGTCGTCAGGAGGATGTTCTCCGGCTTGATGTCGCGGTGAATCACGCCGTGCTGGTGCGCATAGTCGAGGGCGCCCGCGACCTCCCGCGTGATCCGGAGCGCATCCTCGAGCGGCAGCTGCTTGATTCGGCGCAGCCGATCGCGCAGGCTCTCGCCTTCCACGTAGGGCATGGTGAACCAGAGCAACCCGGTGGGCGTCCCGCCGGAGTCATGGACGGAGAGGATGTGCGGGTGCTGGAGCTTGGCGACGAGCTCGATTTCTCGGCGGAAGCGCTCCGGAGCAAACGACGTGGCGAGGTCGGGGTGGAGCACCTTCACGGCGATTCGCCGATGGTGCTTGGCGTCGAGCGCGAGAAATACCGTGGCCATGCCACCGCGCCCGAGCTCACGCTCGAGCGTGTACGTGTCGCCGAGTGCCGCCTGTAATTGCTCCTTGAGCTCGGCCGTGGCCGTGTTCGCTCCCTAAGGCGTGGCTGGCATTTGCGAAGCTAGGTCGATGCCTGACCTCCGGCCAGTGAGCGACTCTGGAACCGGTCACTCGGGGCGGAACTATTTCGGGATCACGTGCGCCGCTGCCGCCTTTGGCAGTCCGGAGCGCAGTGCTCGGGGCGCGTAGGTCCATAGACACCATATGGTGTGCTGCGCTATATTACTAGCTGAACGTGAAAGCGGATCTCCTCTTCCACCAGCGCATTGACAATGACGATGGAACAATCGTGGAAATGGCGCTCTGGCGCGTTCCGTCACCCGTACATCCGTCGACCCACGACTTGAAATACTCGCTCTTCTATGGTCGTCCAGGCGTCCGGGAGGTTGGGTACGACAACGAGCGCGGGAAGGGAGATCACCGGCACTTCCGCGGTGCCGAGACCGCCTACGTGTTCAGCACTGTCGAGCAACTGATGGCCGATTTCTGGGCTGATGTCCGGACCTTGAGAGGTGGCAAATGAGCAAAACACGAAACATGAAGATCACGGTGGGTGGTGCGCTCGAGGATGCGGCGGCGCGCCGGTTCGTCGATGCGTGGCACCGCGCTGAGCGTGGCGAACGATTCCGCGAGCGCCATGTAGCGTTCGAGAGCTGGGACGCCCTTGCTCGCGTCTTAACGGGCAAGCGTATGGAGCTTTTACGATACGTCCGCCGCCACAAGGTCGCGAGCATTCGGGCACTGGCGAAGGCGCTCGGGCGCGACTACAGCAACGTACATGCAGATGTGCAAGCCTTGGCGGCCGCAGGACTGCTCGATGCCGCAGACAGCGGACTGCGGGCTGACTACGACGCGATCGAAACTAAGATCGCTATTTGAAAGAATGAGATGTTGCGCATGTTTGCGGCGGAGGTAAAGCGGCGATGGTGAATCGATTCGGGCGTGCCAGATTGGGCTGTGTCGGCGGGCTAGTTTTGGCTGCGGCGCTGCTGGGCGCCCAATGGGCATTCGACGCGTGTTCCGCCGCAGCGGGTGGTGCATCGTGCGGCCCGGCCGGCGCCCGCCCCTAGCGCGCGGCCTGGCTCGAACCTGGGAAATAGACGATAACGTACAAATAGTTCTTCACGAGATTCGTGCCCTGAAAGCCGTTTCCGAATGAGAAATTCCACTCAAATCCGTCCGCGGGCCCGGTCGTCTGGCAAGCGGATTGGACAGTCTCCGCTTCGCACGCCCAGTAGAGATACGGCTGAATGTTGTGAAAGGGACCGACTTTGACGTCGGGAGTCGAGACGACAGACTCCCCTCGGAGGAGCCGAAACTGTTTGTAGTACAACTCCCCCATCGGACTAGCCGAGCAGTCGAAGCCGGTCGTTCCTTTCATGCTGCAGGATGGATCAGACGGCCCAGTTTCAGGCAGGTCCCAAAGCGTTTGCCCGAGGTATCCGTGGCCCCGATCGGCTTTGTTCATAGCCTCGATCCACAGGACCGCCGTGTTGTGATCCATCGAACCGTCCGGACTGATGCCTGCGACGCCGAACGTTTGCTTAGCCGCCAGATTGGCGTCCGCGAGCCAGGTAACTTGTGATACCGGGTCATAGATAGTCTGACCGTCGGGGTTGACTTGTAATCCTCTGCCGGTAGCAGCGGGCGTCGTGCCCAGCAGCTTGCCTTTGATCATCGGCAGTACGTACAGGTGATTTCGCCACACGTTGGCTCCCTGAAATCCCGTATTGAACGAAAAGCTCACAAATCCCTGCTTCGGATCGGCTGCCGCAGACTTAGACCAGTATAGGTAGGGTTGGAAGTTGCTGAATGGGCCGGTCGTATTGTTGGGAATTGGAACGGCTGTATTCGGCTCCTGAAGGCCCAACGTATTGTAGTACAGAGATCCTAGCGCACTGCCCGAACAGTGAAACCCGAAGGATTCGCCATGGCGTCCCGTGCGATCGCAGTGGGAGTCTTTCTCCGGCGTTGTTGGTAGTTGCCAATTGTTGTGACCCAGGTACCCGCCGCCATTGTCGAACGCGTTCATCGCTTGAACCCAGCGGACCGCGGTCTCGTAGTCCATGGAACCGTTCTTGTTGATTCCGGACACTCCAAAGGTTTGCTTGGCGGCCAGGTTGCCATCCGACAACCACGAAACGCTTCAGGCGGCCATCGTAGACAACTTGACCTTCGGCGCCGGGCGGAATTTGGTGGGCCTCGTCCGAAGCGGTCCGGGGGCTCTCGAGGCCGCCGCTGGGTACTGTGGCCGCGCTGGCATTCGGCGCTTTGGGGCTTACGGTGGGTGGCGACTGGCCGGCTGCCGCGGTCGGCGGCTGCCCAAAACGCGGATGGCTCGCTTTGCAAGCTGCCACGACTTGCGGAGCGACCTGCGGCAATGGCTGCGCCGCGGCAGCCGGTTGAGGTATCCCCTGCATGATCGGAATGATGCAGTCCAGCTGCAGTCCGGTGCCGGTGCTGGCGCCGCCTGGCGTGAAGCCGGCGGCCGTACAGGCCGCGGTGATTTGTCCGCACGACCTCGAATCCTGATCCTGCTGCGCGGTCAAGGGACCTGCCAACCCCGCGACGAGCGTGTACAGGACGGCGATTGAAAACCACCGCCCCCACCATGCATGGACCCACGCGTGCGGGAGTCGAAAAAGCAGAAACCAGGTCAGCAATATCCCGTAATCGATGATCGAACACCACAGGAGTGCATTCCGTACCATCTCGACCGTCATGACATCCTCCCGTTCGCGATAACTTGCACGACCGACTTTGCTCGTGAGCTAGTGTGCATACCCTAGATAGAGGAGGACAGAGTGGGCGCGCTCATACCATTGACTGATGCATCTCGACGCCCAGTGCGTTTTCCCATCGTTACGACCTGCATCATTCTCGCGAATTTCTTCGTTTTTGCGCTTGAACTGCGGGGTGGTGATGAGTTCGTGCTCAAGTGGGCGGCGATCCCTGCGAACATCATTACTGGCCATCACTGGATCACCTTACTGACGGCGATGTTCCTGCACGGCAGTTGGTCGCACATCCTCGGTAACATGGTGTTCTTGTGGGCCTTTGGCCCCGAGATCGAAGACTCGATGAATCCATTGCGGTATTTGGTGTTCTACCTTGCCGGCGGGTTGGTGGCTATGCTAGCCCAGGTCGCCGTCAGCCCCAGTTCCACAGTTCCCAACCTGGGTGCGAGCGGCGCAATTGCCGCTGTCATGGGCGCATTTCTGGTGACTTACCCTCGTGATCAGATTCGCGCGATTCTGATCATCTTCGTGTTCGTGCGTGTCACATTTATCCCGGCCGCACTTCTAATCGGGGTCTGGTTTCTCATCCAGCTCGTTAACGTCGGGTCGGTGGCAGCGGTCCAGACGGGCGGAGTGGCTTATGTAGCTCACGTTGGCGGTGTGCTCTTTGGGGTCGCCACCGCGCGTCTTTTCGAAGACCGTAGGCGGCTCGCGGATTAGGTTCCGCCGCGTCCCGCGCTTCGATTAGCTCGCACATCACAGGAGACCGTATGCTTCTCATCCGCGAAATCATGTATTGCAAGCCAGGCAAGGTGCGCCCCATGGTAGAGAAGTTCCTCGCCATGTCGAAGCTAGGCGCGAAATCGGGCATGCCAACGATGCGCGTCATGACCGATTTCTGCGCGGAACGATATTGACGATCGTGGGAGAACCAGGCAATGATACGGCCCAAACCATCGCGACCCGTTGACGTCGGCACCGCCCTTCTGCGCGCGTACTCGGCCAGCGCGCGGGTCAATCAGTATCTAGTCGAGCGGCTCGATCCCAGTGTATGGCGCGCCAAACCGCCGGCCCCTCGGATGCGCACGATCGCTGCGCTCGTCGCTCATGTCCATAACTGCGGACTCGTATACCTCCGGCGAGCGGCGCCCCACATCGCCGTGCCGCGGGACCTCGACCGGTTCCGCGTAACTCCCGCCCTTGCCGCACGCGCGCTCGCCGCGAAGCGGCGCGCCGTCCTCACGATCGTGGCGCCGGCCCTCGAGCGGGGCGAGCGGATCGGCGGCTCCCAGCACGACGCAGCGACATTTCTTGCCTATTACATGGTGCACGACGCTCATCATCGCGGGCAGATCCTACTCCAGACTCGGCTTCTCGGTCACCCCGTGAGCACCGACACGATGAGCGGCATGTGGCAATGGTTTGCGCGGGGGCGCGAGTGACGACTAGTCGTTTGGGGCGCTCCTGAGACGTACGTAGCGTGCGGCCGCGCTCATTGGCGCGTCTCTGCATTGCTCATGCGTCGAGGTACCGCGCGCCTGCGACAGTCAGGAAATCGACGAACTCTTGCGGCAAGACTAACTCGTCGAGTAGTGCCCCCGCCTGATCCCACCGGGCCCCGGCGTTCCCGCGCGCACGCAACTTACGACCGCTCCTCGTCGCGCACGGCCTCGTACCGGTCTCGTGTCATGACGCCGCCCTCGGCGAGCATCACGCCATGGCGGCACCATTGCCAGAGCTGGGCTCGCGCAATCTCGGCCGTCGCGGTGTCCTCCATCAAGTTGTCAATCGCCACCGCCCCGTGGCCGCGCATCCAAGCCTCGAGGTACTGCAAAGCCACGCGCACGTTGGCGCGCACGCCGGCCTCGGTCACCACGCCGCCCGGCACGCGTACGTCGAGCAGTGCCGCCACGCTGTCGGGCCCTTCGTCCCCTCGCTCGTCCCCCTCCCCCTCCCCCTCCCCCTCCCCCACGGCCTTGCAACTGCCGTCTGGCACCCACGCAGGACGAGCGCTGGCGCTGTCGAATGCGTGGCGCGCGACCGGGATGAGGTCGGGGTGGGCAACCCACGTGCCGTCGAACCCGTCTGCCGCCTCCCGCTGCTTGTCGGCAGCAACCTTGGCCAGGGCGATGCAGGTTGCCTGCTCATCGCGCCGGCTCGGGATGAAGGCGGCCATGCCCCCGATCGCTTGGGCCCCTCGCCGCCGACAGGTTCGCACGAGACGCCGCGTATACGCGCGCATGAACGGAACCGTCATCGTCACTAGCGCACGGTCGGGGAGCACAAAGGCCGGGTCCGCTCGGAACTTCTTGATCACGCTAAAGATGTAATCCCACCGCCCGGCGTTCAGCGCGGCCCCATGCTCGCGGAGCTCGTACAGGATCTCGTCCATCTCCAAGGCGGCAAGTATGGTCTCGATGAGCACGGTCGCTCGGATTGTCCCACGCGGCACATTCAGGGCGGCCTGGGCGGTCACGAAGACGTCGTTCCACAGCCGCGCCTCGAGGTGGCTCTCCAACTTGGGCAAATAGAAGTACGGCCCGGTACCGCGAGCGAGCTGCTCGCGCGCGTTGTGGAAGAAGCACAGGCCGAAGTCAAACAGGCTCGCGGACACCGGCGCGCCGTCGACACGGAGATGCGGCTCGACAAGGTGCCAGCCACGCGGGCGCACCAGCAGGGTCGCCGGACGTGCCGTCAGCCGGTACGCTCGTCCCTCCGGCGCGGTAAACGCCAGCGTCCCGCGCACCGCGTCGATCAGGGCGGCCTGCCCTCGAATGACGTTCGTCCACGTCGGCGACAGTGCGTCCTCAAAGTCGGCCATGAATGCGGAGGCGCCGGAGTTGAGCGCGTTAATCATCATCTTTACGTCGGCGGCAGGGCCCGTGATCTCGACACGGCGCTCGGCTAATGGCGGCGGCGGCGGCGCCACGCACCACTCCGCCTCGCGCACGCTGGCGGTATGCCGATGCTGCGCGGGCCGCCCGCCAGCGTCGAGTGCGGCCTGGCGCTCGACGCGCCGCGCCAGGAGCTGCTCACGCACTGGGTTGAACTCGCGGTGGAGCCGCGCCACGAACGCGATCGCTTCACTTGTGAGGACCTGCGCCGCCCCGTCCGGCGCGCCCTCCAGGACGTCGATCCCCTGACCAGCGGCGCTCACGACCTGCGTTCTCCTTCAACAGCGCGCACGATCAGCGCACAGTCCGTCCAACCCAACGCGGCGATTTCCGCTGTCGGGCGATCGTCGCACACAACGGCTTGGAGCGGGACCGGTTCCGACAGTGGTTGTGCACTCATGAATTGATCCTGCATGTCCTTCGAGCGAGAACCCACCGCCGCGGCCCGGCACGACGTCGATCGTCAGGTACGTATGCTGCCAGCATTGGAACTGTTGGCCACCAATGTAGAAGGGGACGTCGGCGATCGTCCCGAGATAGACGTCCCGCTCGCCGATCCGAAACTCGACCCCGGGACATTGGTAAGGACTAGCCCCGCCCGAGAGAAACTGCGGGACCTGTTGGGCATCGGCGCCGGGACTCCACCCCTAGAATGTCGGAATCTGCCGGAGGATGGGCCGATCCCTCACCGATCGAATCGTCATCGGTCCGACCGACGATAGAGCGCCCACAAAAGTGCTGGGCGTCACGGGCCAAGCGCTGACCCACTCTCGACGTCGTCTTCGAACGAAGAGTGCGTACCTGTTCGACGGCAGCGCCGACGCGAATATAGGCCGCCCCGGACAGAGCGCTCGGCATTGCCGGATATCTGGTGAGCGCCGGCCGCGCGTTGGCGCGTTTTGGGACGTTTTAGGCTGGAACTGTCTGCCCTGTCTGCAGCGCCACGATAAGTTCTAGCGCTGCGCCGCGCATGGCGACGGCGAAGCCGTTTCTGGCTTCCGTATCCGTCGCGTTCAGATGCGCTTCTCGCGCGCCGATGAACTTGCTCAGCGCGGCCTCGACGGCCTCAACCTGTTCCACTATCATTTGCCGCCTCCGACTGAGTGTACGAGTTGTGCGGCCAAAAACCCCTTACGTCTCTGATCGTCCACCGCTATTTGGACTGTTCTAGGCCACTACATCAATATCAGCGGTGCGCCGGCCCTGGGCGTTATGCCCCGGTCACGGTCACTGCGTAGCCCTCAGCCTGCATGGCCGTTCGAATCGGCTCGAGATGTAGCGGGCACACATATTTCACCTTGCCGATAGCACCAGGCTTACTGCCGACAACGATCGCGCTGGCTTTTCCGTTGCAGGCTGTCACGCCGCCCGCAGGCGCCAGCAGCGAAAAATCGCACGTGAGCCCTGCACCCCTCTCCATTTCCGGCATCGCGAGCAACTCCAGGTTGTAATGTCGGCTCATCGACTACAGCCGAGATGACGTTTCGGCTGCGGTGTGAGAAGCGTATGTCAATGCGGCCGGATGGCTAGATCACGTTCGCGACACGGAGCGGCCAAAACGCGACAGCGCTACGGTTAATGTGCCGAGCAGATGCTCGACCCCCGGCGCCGCGACTGGTACGATCATTTTGTGCGGACGAAAGCCGCATTTATCGCGAACATGATCCCGAGGCTGCGGCGCGAGAGTTTCGTCCGCATCAACTTTTTCTCGCGGCCCATCGCCGGTTGCACAATTTCGGGTAGGTTACTACGACCAGGACGCGACCGGCATTCGCCCCAGGTTACAGGAGTTGCTCATGAACTTGTGAAATGTGTTTGAAGCTCTGGGGTTTCTAAGTAGTCGCTCATACCACTTCGTATGCGCGAGGTCGTTCGGCAGGTTACCCGAGTCAGGAAGAAAGGCCTGGCGAGGGCGCGTTCGTGCGCGACTTCATGGAGCGACCAGTCGTAATCAGTGCCGACACGTCACTATTCGACGCAATCCCCTCGATCATCACCAACCAATACGTCTTAATCCGCGACGATGAGAACCGAATCAGCGGCCGTCCCTTCAACGGCGCCGACATGAACTGATGGGTAAGCTTCAGCTTTTTCTCGTGCTCGTCCTTCTCGGGCAAATATCACTATTGGCCGCAATTGCTGCCGTGATTGTTTTGTATAACCGTCATTTAAACCGTGTTGGGCCGGAGCGCCGTGTCTCGCCCATTGCTTACGCTTTGGCGGCGATTGTTTGCGGGGGCATCGCCGGGTGGTATGGTCTGGGCCTCGGGATCAAACTGGAGGGCTGTTCCTCTCCAGGGTCAGGCAATCTTTGCGGTTTGTGGGGATTCCTTGTTACGGGGCCGATCTCCTGCGCTCTGGCAATTGTCCTTGTCGGGTTAGCCCTCTCTCTCATTCGGCCTGCGCCGAAGCCCTAGCGGGGGATTAATCGGGACGGCGGGGTTTGAACCCGCGACCCCTGAACCCCATACGAAATCAGGGGAATGTCAATTACAGCTGAAAATGCAGCAGATCGTACCACCTGAAAATGCAACAGGGAGTGGGTGGTAGGCCCTAGGTAGACGCGGCAGTCTCCGGCCGGCGGAGCGAGATGAACAACAGAAGGGACGCGACAGGATGTTCAGGCGGGCGATAACGACTTCCGGCATGGCGGCGGCCCAGGAGGCGGATTGTCGAGATCCACGCGCTGCCGACGTGGGCAGCAGCCTGCTGCCGGGGCGTGGTCATCAGCCTCGGCGCTACTGCGCGCCTCCGCGCGCGACACACGTAAAATTCCGAGGACCGATGGCTAAATCGCGCAGAGTCCGCGGCTAACGTCGCGTGCGCGGCCGATCATTGACGCGAGACGGTGGTGATCAAGCGGTTGACCTAGCGGCGATGACGGTTCCGGCGGCATGCGCGCCTGCGTTGTCGCAGGAACGCCGCGCGCGCCGCTAGACGGAATCCGGCGCTCAGCGACCCCAGTTGGTATAGGGGTCCACAGGGCGATCAGCGTGCGGACGCGGCACCGGGCGGATCGGCAGGAGCACAATGACGCCGATATCCGTAGGCCCCCCGCATTGCGCCTACGCCGGATGCACGAAGGACCAGGCGGGTAATGGCCTGGGCCTTCGTTACAAGGGGTACACTGGCCGGACGCGCTTTCCCGGCATCTTTTCGCCACGCTATTCGCATGACGACGGCGGCACGCGATTTTCCGCCGTTCAGTTCGCTTTCTGCGACGAGTGCGTGTGGGCGTAGTTGAAGTACTCCTTCTGGTCGGCCGCGCTGCGTTTGCCGAAGTCCTGGTGCGGGCGGTTCGTGCTCGTCTCCCACTGCGAGTAGACTGTCAGCTCCGCGCCGCTGAAGGTGTGATAGTCCCCGTGGTCCGCGTCGTAGTACCGGCCGCCGCCGCCCGACGCGCAGCTGAGCACACTCACAACTAACATGAAACCTAGAAAGCTGCGCTTCATAGCTTACCTCCAGGACATAGTGTTCGGCGAAAAACTGCGTAGTACTACTACGGTTGGCCGACATGTCCGTCAAGCGGACTAGCGCACGAGCATGAGTCGCGTCGTTTCCGCGGACGGTAGATTGCTACCGGTCACGACGAAGGGCGCGGACGAAAAAGGGCAGAAGATTAACAATGCGGCGGTATTCACGAAGCAATAGCGAGCACCGCTCATACGGTAAACGGTGATCCGGGGGCGGCAGCGGGAGCACGACCACGATAGTCTCCCGAGGCGACCGACGCCGCCGAGCCGTAGCCGCCGAGCCGTAGCCGCCGAAGCTGCGCGGGAGTCGCTCGTAGCGTGGTTTCGGACCCACATTCGCGACTCCCTGAACCCCATACGAAAGCAGGGGGCTATGAAAACGGCAACTTGACGGCTTTCAGAGGGGAAACTGGGCATCGGCGCCGCATGAATTTCCCAGCAATGCCGGACTTTGACGCGAGAAACGGGTAACGAAACGGGTAATGGATAACAGATGAGAAATCCCTGTTATCGTGCGTCCCGCCGGGGCGAGATGAACGCCGCAGGAACACGAGGGCGATTGGAACATGGTTTTGACAGTCACCTACTAAAGAGGAGGGTGATCGGCGATGCGAATGATGATGCAGGTATCGATTCCTGTCGAAGCCGGAAATCATGCGGCACGCACAGGAGCCTTCGGCCCGTCTTTTCAGAAGATCCTGGATGCGTTGAAGCCAGAAGCCGCCTATTTCACGACCGGGGCGAACGGCGAGCGGGGTGGATTCATTGTGTTTGACATGAAGGACACTTCGCAGATTCCGGCCGTGGCTGAGCCGTTCTTCCTGGCCTACAACGCCAGGGTGACGTTTTTCCCAGTGATGAATGCGCAGGACTTGGCCAACGCCGCTCCTGGAATCGAGAAGGCGGTCAAAGCGCACGGCAAAGCCGCATCCGCCTGACCCTTTGGCCGTTTCACGCCCGCTGATTTTCGCGGGGATGATCGTATTGATGCACTCGGCGGCAAAGGGCTGAGCCGCTGATTGGAGAGCCTCCTTCAACGCGGGAAGCTCGGCAACGGTCAGCTGCGCCTGTGGCGCGAGCACGGGCGAAACGGCATGCATGTGGCACGACCGACCCTAACAGCTGAGCGCGACCCCTCGGGGGACGCGAGTTACGGCGGGTTTGTAGGGGTTGTTCGACGCGAGCCCGCTGCACGGTCGCCTCGGGGCGTAGCGGTCGCGCGGCGCGCGAGGCGTCGCGGGCTCGTCCTGCGCCTGCGGCGACGTTCCAAGCTATTTTCTTGATGACGATCTCCAGTGGGGATTTTTTTGCCGCCAACGGGATCATCGGAGCCGTCCGGCATCGATGCGGGGCGGCGTGGCCGCCAACGCGTTGGCGAGGGTTGTCTCGCCGGCGTGTCACGTGTAACGCCCGCGCGCGCGCGGTGACTCACAACAGACCCGGGCCATGCGCGCACTGTCGGCCCGCTGGGCTGGTTCGACACCATGGGGACATCGGCGAGGAGGAGGAATGTCAAGGACTGGGAGGATCGGAATGCCCGTGTGGCGACCCGGCGTTGCCGTGTTGTCGGTATGGGCCGTAGTGGCGAGCTGCGGCAAGGCGGGTGACACGCGGAGCGTGCCGGCTCAGCAGCAGGCCGCGCCGCCGCAACCCGTGGCCCAACAACCCGCTCCACCGCAACCCGCGCCGCAGCCCGCCGCTGCGCCACCCACGGCAGCGCCCTCGACGCCAGCGGGTGGGCTCGCGACGACCAATGGTGAGATCCCGGACGCCAAGGTCGTCGTCACCGAACTCAAACGGGGACCCAACACCGTAACGCTGAAGTTCACCATGGTCAATGGCTCGGCGGACAAAGACATCTCCTTCGATCAGTTCCACGAGTACGGCCGCGACGGCAACAGCGTTACGGGCATCCATCTCATCGATGCGGCCGGAAAGAAGAAGTACTTTGTCCAGCGCGACGGTGACGGCAACGGCCTGTGCAGCAGCAGTGTCGGCAATGTCCCGCACAGCGGTCAGATCTCGCTCTGGGCCAAGTTCCCGGCGCCTCCGGATGAGGTGCAGAAGATCACCGTCGAGATCCCGCACTTCATTCCCATGGAGGACGTCCCGATCAGCCGCTGAGATGCGACGGGGATCCGTTCCGTGACAAACCATTGGGGACACGCCGGCCGGCGCGCCACGCTGCAGGTGCTCGTCCTCGTGCCCGCCACCGCCTTGATGGCCGGCGCGCAACAGGCGGCCAATCGCGTGGTGGACACTCAATCCAAAGTTAGCGACATCAGCTCCAAAGTGAGCGACATCAGCTTTCGGGTCGAGGACATGGGCGGCGCCGTGCAATCCCTCGAGGTGAAGGAGTCGCCAACCGAGATTCGGATCGACCTGTCGGCCGACGTGCTGTTCGATTTCGACAAGTCCACGATCCTCCCCAAGGCGCAACAGACCCTCGCCCAGGCCGCAGGCATCATCCGCGACAAAGCGACAGGCACGGTGCGCATCGATGGGTACACTGACGCGAAAGGGTCGGACGCATACAATCAGCGCTTGTCTGAACGCCGTGCTGCGGCCGTGGAAACGTGGTTCAAGACCGAGGGAAATCTCAAGAACGTTTCCTTTGTCACGCAGGGATTTGGGGCCAAGAAGCCGGTGGCGCCGAACACCAAACCTGATGGCTCGGATGACCCCGGTGGCCGGCAGAAGAACCGTAGAGTCGAAATCATCGTTCAGAAAGCGAGTTCGTAGGGGGGTGGTCCGGGCACACACACACGTCCCCCCATCCGGGGTATTATTGGCGGCGTACATGTGAGTGCGCTCGCCCGTCGGGTCGACGTCCCGTTTGACGCGCCAGACGAAGAGGGTGAGGAGGCAGGCGAGCCGCGAACTCAACCGGCGGGTGCGACGCCGCGCCCAACTAAAGCGCCAGGGTCGCTCCGACAAGACAAACGGGGGCCGGTTACCCGGCGCTACGGGCTGGTGTCCCGAACGTCTGCCTTCGCGTTCAAGGGAAAGAACGCGGACATCCGAAAGATCGGCGAACAGCTCGGCGTAACCACGGTCCTGGAAGGCAGCGTCCGCAAAGCTGGCAACCGGCTGCGAGTGACCGCCCAACTCGTGAGCGTGACCGATGGATACCACCTCTGGTCGGACCGCTACGACCGCCAGCTCGATGACGTCTTCGCGATTCAAGACGAGATCGCGGAGAACATCGTACGCGCGTTGCGCGTGGTCCTGAGCGAGAAGGAGAAACGCTGGGAAATGCGCCCCCCGAAGCACACGGCGGGACACACCGAAGCAGTGACAACGACATCGATATGACGCTGGCGCTTATCGCAGTCCCCTCGGACGACAGGGTCATCGTCGTGGCGATGACCGAGTCATCCCTTCGGATGGTCACGACCAGGGCGCGGCGACGACGTAGCCGCTTGCTTGAAGCGCCCGCCACCTCATAAATGTCGCCGGACGTCCTGATCGGATCGATCCTACGTCCGTAACGCGGGGCGGCTTGCGGTCACTTAAATCAGGGCGCACAGACAAGTCTGCAGCCCGCTGAATATCCGATCGGAGGTCGCGTGATCGCGACCAATGCTGCTGATCCGACTCAACAGGAAGCGACGCTCACAGCGACAGCGGCTGCTTCGGCAGCGACACAAGCCTCCGAGCTGAGAACCCACGCGAGGTCAAAAACCACAAACCAAGGACCGTTTTCGTGGTTATACGCTCTTCAACTGGAGAGGTTATGAAGCGGAGACTGTTCGCAATGGCAGGTTATTGCCTGGCGCTGTTTCTGTGCATCCGGCCGACAGTTGCCATGGCGCAGGCGCGCATCACCATGGCCGCACTCGGTACCGACGCGTCCGAGAACGATGAGATTGTTGGCCCGACAACAGAGTTCGCGCCTGACGCGCCCAAGATTGTTTGCGTCTGGAAGGCAAACGGAGTCATAGCCGGCGCCCGGGTGCGCGGGGTCTGGATCGCGGAGGACGTCGGCCAAGGGGCGCCGCCGAATTACAAGATCCAAGAGGGGACGCTCAACACGGCCGCCGACGAGGGGAAGTTCACCCTGACGAAACCCAACAACGGTTGGCCCGTCGGCAAGTATCGGCTCGAGATTTATCTGGGCAACGATCTCGCCCGGACCGTGCCGTTCACTGTTAAAGCAAAATAACCAGCGCCAATAGGCCGCTTCATGCGCGCCGCGCCCGGTGAGCCAAGACGAAGTCGATGTATTTGAGCCCGGAGCCGGTGTTGTAGCCGTTGGCCTATGAATGTTCACGGCACGCCGGCCATGAACAATTTCAGTAGCGCCTCGTTCGTGATCGTCGCGTCGACCGGACCCGCGCTCGAGCCTGCTACTGGCGTGACCCCCTCCGGCGGCTCTCGCGACTCGACCATTCGGCGGCTTGGGATCTCGTGCCCATGGTCTCCATATCCCTAAAGGCCAAGGTATTACCGCCCTTCGGCATTGGGAAGGAACCGGTCCACGGTAACGCGGCCCGCCCTGCGGTGACTCTGAACCGGCGGACGGACAAGTCCGCGTCAGACTGGAAATCGGAGGACGGGTATGACCGCGACCGATGCTGATGAACCGACCAGCCACGCAGGGCCCACGCCAGCCAGCACCACCGCCACCCCGACCCCCACCCCTCCGGCGCCCGTGTCCGGGTCGACCGGGGAGGGAGACATCGCTGGATTCGGCGACCGCGCCCTCGCGCTGATCCTCGATACGATCGTCGTCATCCTCATCTTCGCCGTTGTTGGGAACTGGGCCGCGATGCGGTGGGGGGGAGTGACCAGCACTGGTTTCCAGCTCGACGGGCTCCCCGCGCTCGTCACGATGTTCCTCACCGGGCTGGTGGGCCTCGGGTATTATTGGATTCTCGAGGGCACGCTAGGCGCCACCTTCGGAAAGGCCATCGTCGGCCTCCGGGTCCGTCGCGTCAATGGCGCGAAAGCCGGCCTGCGTGCGTCGCTCATCCGCAATCTCCTGCGCCTAGTCGATGGCTTCGCGGTCTACCTAGTCGGCTGGATCATCGCTGCGTTCTCCCCTCTCCGCCAACGGCTCGGCGATCGCGTCGCCGGCACGGTCGTCGTCCGGGGTCCGGACAGCCGCAATGTCCGGGCTGCCGGGGGCATCGCGCTTGTCGGTGCCATTATTGCGGCGATCGTCTGCATCATCTCGATACGGCACGGAGGCTCCGCGATGAGCGTCGCCACGGGGCCAGGGTCGAGCCGGTCGGCCGTCGCCGCGACCGGTGCGGCAGGAAAGGGCCTCAAGCTGGCCGACATCACATGGCTGGACGATGCCGCCGGCACACCGCACAGCGGCCCGTATAAGCCCGGCAGCCAGCTTTTCGCGAAATACCAGATCACGGGCTTTGCGCATGGTCCGCAGGGACAGATCAAGGTCCCGATGGGCATCCTCCTCGTGGACCCCAACGGCCTCGCGGTGGGGGATACGGTTCATGCGGATGTCGACGCCACGGAAACGACCGGCGCCCCCATCTACGGCCATTTCGAAATGGGGTTTCCCGATTATGTACCGCCGGGCACGTACACGGTGCACATCCATGTCCATGATGCGATCGGCGGTGAGGACGCGACATTCACCCCGACATTCAGCATTAATGGCCCGGCAGTCGCTCCCGCTGACAAGCTGGAAATGCGTGACTTCGGGCTGTCGACGACGGAGGGCGGGCAGCTGGTCTCGCAGCCGGTGCTTCATGCCGGCGAGACCGTGTATTTCTCCGGGCGTGCGTTCGGCGTGCAATTCCGCGATGCGGTCCCCGATTTCCACATCGACGTCCTTCTTCTCGGGCCGTCGGGGTCCACGATCCTCGGGAAGACGGATTGGGGCTGGCTGAATGCCGCCTCGAACTATCACCCGCCGACCTTCTTCCTGCCGATCGCTGGCACGGTCACGCTGCCCGCGAACGCGGCGCCCGGGGCGTACGTGGTACGCGTGGTGTTGCGCGATCTCGTGGCGCAGACGTCGCTGAACGCCGATGCCCCGTTCGCGGTGCACTAGCGACCCATCTTACCTCACGCCAGTGCTTATACTGGTCGTCCGCTCGGGGGTCAAAATAGTACTCGCCGACGACCTCAGCAATGTTGACAGCCGCCTTTTGCTTGCTCGGCACTATTACCCAATCGCCGGGTTTCATCCTCTTTGCAAACGCCCATAGTTGAGCGGCGTGATTCCGCAGCTTACCGGGCGAAAACTCAGGATACAGATCGCCGAGTGCGTCGCCGAGCGAAGACGCGGGCGCGAACCCACCCAAGTAATCGCGCCCGCCCCCAGCGAATGCAGGCTTGGTCGCGACGGTCTCGGCGCGTCGCTATCCATTTGGTGCGGCGTGGAGAGTCGCCCCGCGCCAGTGGCGCGAGGCCCGCTCCCCCTACCATGCACTTACTGGGCGTTCGGCGGCGCCAGATTTCCGCAGGCCAGCACGGTCTGCATGTTCGCCGCCGACGCGTTCACGGCCACGTAGTACGAGCCCGAAGTGGGTAGCGCGAGTGGTAACGTCGCGCTTGCCGTTGCGTGCCCGTCATTGTCCACATTGAGCGGCGGGTAAGCGCTCGCCGTGCCGACGACAGCGCCGTTGTCACCGCACTGCCCTTCGTACACATGCCACGGGTGCACGCCCTTGGGCGCCGCGTTGGTAATCGTCACGGTGGCCACGACTCTTGTTCTGGCCGCTGGCTGCGAGCGACGCGGTGCCGTGCAGGTCGACTGCTCCGGTCATGCCACCGGGTGTCGACAGCGTGGCGTTCCATGCCGTGTTGGCGCCGGAATTCTGCGGGTCGATCTGGCCGACTTGGTGTTTGCTCGCGAACGGGTTGCAGGCGACGATCGCGGCGACTGTAGTGAACATCGCGGCGATCTGAACGAATCGTCGAGTTTGCATGTGGCCTGCCACGGTAACTGAATCGTACTGCTCGATCGAACTGAATGATCTGCTCTGTTTCAATATCTGTTCCGCCGCACGTGCGATCACGCGAGCACTGGATGCCGCGGCCGCTACGCATTAGCCCGATCGCGGGTGGGCGCTCGAGGATCTCGAGCCTCTAGAGCGCGATCGGCGGACCAACGAGCGGTGGTTGCCGCCGCCCCTTGGAGCACGTACGGGCATACCCGGGCCAAGTGAACTCGCCTCGGAGGCGGAGCCCGTCAGAGCATGGTCGGCTCCTCGCGCGCGACTACTTCGACAAATGGTTGCGAGTCGCCGAGACGAAAGCTGAACTGCCGAAGCTCGAGAGTGGGCTCTGGCATCTTAGGGACTCACACGTCTCGAGGCCACCGGGCCGAGACGCTCCGTCTTGCGCGCGACGGCCCGGCAGCCTGCGTAGACGGCAGTCGCGCTGGACCTAGCCGTGAGCTCACGGCTGTCCGAAGCTACCATGCTCGTGCAGCGCGCTAGGCAATTCGAGCCACCTGCCAACCACTGAAACTCAGGGTGCGAAAACTCCTGGGCCTACCCAGTGGAGCTCCGGGAGCACATAGAAGACATAGGCACGCCACGCCCGGGTCCGAGCTCGATGCTCGGCGTGCCTGCGCTAGGAGCAACAAAGGAGTTTCGTGAGACTTGAAATTGCCCGACACAGCGACCGTAACGTGGCCGGTGTTAGATAGTATCGCCTGCCGGTACTTAATCCGAATTGACAATCGCGAGCCAGGGGAATCCGCGTATTGCTCGTTCGCTTGTTTTCTTAAGCTTCCCGGCAATGCAGCGATGGATCATCAAGTACTTTCTTCAGGCTAGGTCCCTTTAGCGCGCCGGACTCGATATCGATATGCCAATCTTCTGTCAGGAGCAGCGATTGATTCAAATCGTAATATGCGATGTGCAGCGCCGGGCCGTTAAATGAAAGGTTTGCGTGCCCGTTGTAGCCAACATCAACTTCCTCGTCGCTGGGATAACGCCTGTTATCCCAAGCGAGCCATCTACAATCCAGAATGTCCGGAGCCGCACCGCGCTCGACGGGCATGCCGCCGTGGCCGATACATCGCCCGTACGCCTCGATGCCCTCCTTGACGCTGAACTTCTCATAAATCGCCAGCCTGTGCTCGTGGCCCCAAAACCAAATAACCGGCCGGTGAATCAGCTTCGCCAATTGCTTCGCCGGAATTTGATACCAACCCTCAAACGCGGAGTGCGGCCCGTGATGCGACAGCAGAATCAATCCGCGTTTGTCTCCGTCCGGATTCACGGAGGACTTCAGCCAGGCGAGCAGGGGCTCGGGAATAGTGCACCTCGGCTTGAACGACGTCGTCTTGCGAAGCCATTTGCTCCGCTGCAGCAGCGGCACTTTCCCCCATTCAAAACGAGTAGAATTGTAGCCTGTGTCCAGTCCAATGATGCGCCAGTGCTTATTTTCGAGGCAAAAGAAGCTCGCCCACTGTCCCGCTCCCCATTCGCTGCCGCGTTCTTTCAATCCCATCCTCGGCAGAACCATTCTCCAGTAGCCGTTTCCGTCAGCGTACATTTCGTGATTGCCATTGAGTGCGAAGCTGCCTTTCGCGCCCATCGGCCACTTTACCGGTGCATAGGGACTCGTTTTCTCCCCAAGGAAGTTTTCTCGCACCTCATTGCCGTCGCCTACGTAATACACATCTCCCAAGTGAATCGTGAAATCCGGATCGGATTTGTCCATTGCTGCCGCAACTATTCTCGCTTCATCCGTCCCCGTGCCCCAATCGCCCGCTATGCTGATCTTCACGCGGTCATCGATCGGATAAATACCGGTTCCTTTTCCGTGCGTCGTGTAATCTCTGAACGCGTGCTTCTTATGAAACCAGTATTTCGCAACCTGCGGTATCCACTCGAAAAGCCTGTTGGGAAGGAAAGCCGCGATGGGATCATAGGTCGCGGTTGAATACCCACCCAGCGCAGCGTGGAAATGAGCTGAGATTCTAGAATGCGCGAACCCTGTAAAGTTTCCGAGGTCCTTGCCGGAGCCTGTCTCGTCGGGCGTCCCGCGTCGGCGCTCGGCGCTCTTCTTGGACTTAACACGCATCTTAGCCGGGACCCAGGCGCTCATCCAACTCACGAACCACAATCAGGCCACCGTCGGAGGTGACCCGTGATCCCTGGAAATCGATCTTCAGAGAAGGGTTGAAAGAAAGCTGAAACAGCCCGTTTTGTTTCTCACCCATTTGGTATCGTCCTCCGGAGCCTCTTCATTGCCTACAAACCCGCATGAATAAAGGCGTCCGACGACCCGGGAAGGTTATCAAGTAAGCGGTCGAAATGGAAATCCAGGGTTAGAAGCCACGGCCTTCTCAACGACGCTAGACCGGTTGCTCAGCTACCGCTTCGCTGTCGGTGCCGACGATGAGAGTATTGTCAGTCGGCAGATGCGTCCTAGCTCAGCAGCCCGCAAGGTCGTCGCCGATATGCCATGGAGCATCGACCACGAGTACCTGTGGCCCACCCCGCAAACGCAGGACAGCCTTGATCAGCGCCGGTCGGTGGCTGGCGAACAGCACGTCGTACCAACGGCGTTCCACGACTTCGGGTACGACGACGGCGATGTAGCGGTTGGGGTGCGCTGCGGCGACGTCACGCACGTACTTCAGGAACGGGGTGATGAACTCACGGTACTCCGACGGCAGCGTGACGAGCGGCACCGACGAGTGACCGGCGCTGAGCGCGGGCACGTCGACGAGGTCGCGCCAACTCGCGGACAGGGACCTCGCGCACTGCTCGTCCGCCGTCACATCGTCGGTGACCACCAGGACGGCCTGCACCTCGCTCGAGATCGAGAGCGCAAATCGAAGCCCCTTCCGCGCCACGCGATCGAGCCGGCGCAGCGGCACGATGACGATCGGAGGCTCGGCACCCGCCAATGACAGTGGACTCGATTCGGTTCCCTCGCCCATGATCGCGCGATCGACGCGCTCGTGCGAGTGGCGTGCGGCGAGGAAGAACAACATGAACAGCGGAATGACGAGGACCGTGATCCACGCGCCCTCCGTGAACTTGGTGACGACCACTACCAGCACCGTCGCCGACGTCGCGACCGCGCCCACCCCGTTGAGCACCAACGACCGGCGGGCATGGGGGCCGCCGACCCGACGCCAGTGCGCCACCATCCCCCACTGCGACATCGTGAACGCCAGCAGAGCGCCCACGGCGAACAGCGGAATCAGTCGGTCCGTGATGCCGCCAAAGATCACGAGCAGACCGCCCGCCAGCGCGCAGAGCAGCAGGATGCCGGTCGTGTAGACGAGTCGGCGCCCCGGGTGAGCGAGTTGGAGCGGCAGATACCGGTCGAGTGCGAGCACCCGACCGAGACGCGGGAAATCGGCGAAGCTGGTGTTGGCCGACAGGCACAGCACCGTCACGACCGACGACATTGTCACGTAGTACAACACGCCGTGTCCGATGACCGCGCCGCGTGAGCTGCGAGAGAACGCTCTGATAGCCCGCCGCACCAGGCGCCGTCGCGACGATCCCGTAGGCCGGGCAGAGATAGGCAATCCCCGCCAGCAAGGCGATCAGGATGCCGACGATCGCTGTCAGCGTCCGATTGGCCGTGCGGACCGCCGGCTGGCGGAACAACGGGACGCCATTACTCACGGCCTCGACTCCAGTCATGGCCGTCGTCCCGCTGGCGAACGATCGCATCAGCAACCAGCCCGTGACGGCAACGGTCGCCGGCATTGGCGCCGGGGTCGGCGCGACCGGGACGGGGTGGCCGTGGGCCATGACCGTTCGCGCAACGCCGACGACGATCACGAACCCGAGCGAGCCGACGAACAGATATGTCGGTAACAGGAACACGAGTCCCGACTCTCTGATACCGCGCAGATTGACAATGGTCAAGAAGACGAGAATCGCCAGGCAGAGCGGCAGCGTGTAGCGCAGGAGCGCCGGCGCTGCGGATGCGAGCGCGCCTACGCCAGCGGAGATCGCTACGGCGACGTTGAGGATGTAGTCGAGCGACAGCGCACTAGCGGCGAGCAGCCCTGGAAAGCGGCCGAGGTTCTGCGAGGCGACGGTATAGGATCCGCCACCGTTCGGGTAGGCTTCGATCGTCTGACGGTACGAGAGATACACCGCCAACAACACCGCGATGATGCTGGCGCTGATCGGTGCGATGTAGTGGCTCGCCGCGGCGCCGACGGCCAGCAGGACGGTGAGAGCGGCCTCCGGACCGTAGGCCGCCGACGCGAGCGCGTCGAGCCCAAGCACCGGGATCCCACGAGCGGCCCCGATCCGTTGCTGCGTCCTGCTGGTCGGTCCGTAGCGGCGTGCCAAACAGGAATTCGAGGATCGACATCGATCGAGGCGAACCTAGGTCACGGTGGATATGCCCCATTCCTCACGATGGTGGTGCTGCTCTTCACGGCCTTACTCGGTGGGTACTTCGGTCCGCTGGCTCACCGCGTCACCATCGCCTTTTTTCAATCCGCGGAAAACAATCGTGGAGAGGATGGTCATCCCGCCAAGCACAAAGAACGCCCGGTGGACGCCGTGAATGAATTGCGGGGCATTGGAACTATGGCGATCGGGAATGAAGAAGGCAGTCACCTACTGACGATTGACGTGGCCAGTGCCGCGAATCGCGACCTCCTGCTCCCGAGCAGCATCCCGAAGTGCTGATGGACCGTCACCTGTTCGACAATTGGTTGAGGGTGGCGGAGCAGAAAGCGAAGCTTCCGAAGCTTCGCGGAGAGCTTTGGCACCCCTACCGCCGGAAGTGGGCGACCGAGCGAAGGCACCTGTCAATTACGGATGTCGCAGCCGCTGGTGGCGGTCTCGACCGTGCGCTCGTCGTCCAGCCGAGGCTGGCAGGTGACCAGGCCATCCAGTTCGAGTCGCTTCAACAGGCAGCGAGACTGTGCTCGAATCGAGCTCGAAGCTCTCCCCCAAATCCTTCACCGTCCGTAGAGCAGACCCAGTACACTCGTGTCATCGCGCGCGCGGCGGAACAGATATTGAAACAGAGCAGATCATTCAGTTCAATCGAGCCAGTACCGTTCGGTTTATGGTGGGAGGCCACATGCAAACTCGACGATACGTTCAGATCGCGGCGATGTTCACGACAGTTGCCGCGTTCGTCGCCTGCAACCCGTTCGCGAGCAAACACGAAGTCGGCCAGATCGACCCGCAGAATTCCAGCGCCAACACGGCATGGAACGCCACGCTGTCGACACCCGGTGGCATGACCGGAGCAGTCGACCTGCACGGCACCGCGTCGCTCGCAGCCAGCGGCCAGAACAAGAGCGTGGCCACCGTGACGATTACCAACGCGGCGCCCAAGGGCGTGCATCCGTGGCATGTGTACGAAGGGCAGTGCGGCGACAACGGCGCTGTCGTCGGCACGGCGACCGCTTACCCGCCGCTCAATGTGGACAATGACGGGCGTGCAACGGCAAGCGCGACCTTACCACTCGCGCTACCCACTTCGGGCTCGTACTACGTGGCCGTGAACGCGTCAGCGGCGAACATGCAGACCGTGCTGGCCTGCGGAAATCTGGCGCCGCCGAACGCCCAGTAAGTGCGTGCTGCGCGCACCGCTAGACGGAATCCTGCGCTTAGCTACCCGAGTTGGTATAGCGGGTCCACATGGCGATCAGCGTGCGGACGCGGCACCGCGGGGATCGGCAGGAGCACAATGACGCCAATGTCCGTAGGCTGAGCGACGCCCCCAACTGGGGCCTCGATATCCGCTCGCAAACAAGGCCTATAGCCGATGCTGCGAACCACGAGCTCGTAGTGGTGGCCAGGCATGAGCCCAGCCAGGGCAAATTCGCCGTCATCTCGAGCGAGTCCCGCGGCGGTGCTCCCGGTTTCCCGATCCCTGAGGTCGACGTGGGCGGCCGCGAGCCCAACACCGCGCGTGTCCGTCACCCGCCCCACGACCGCGCTTAAGGAGGAGTCTCGAACGTGCGTGGCCACTGCACTCGGCCAGATCGAATATGCGGTGGCTAATGCCACCATCGCCAATGTTGTGAGCATGAGGTAAGAATCGTGTGATGGTCGGTTGTTGGATGCGTGCTAGAAGCCTACTGGCGCGTTGGTCTCGGCCGCCGCGCGGCCGGTGTCATCACATGGCTAGACTGCGGCCAGCGTACGTTTATTCCCGGTGGACGACGACAGTTTCGTCGCCCTGATGACTATTGACCCGGTTTTCGCATCCTGCGCACTTACCGGTCGCGCTGTCGGTTGGCCGGCGCGTCTCAGTGCTTCGGCAGCCCCCCCTGGTAAACCCGGAGATTAACGAAAGCGGCTTTCAGCAATGGCGTAGCGGCGACTCCGTGCGCGCCGCCGCGATCGAGGAGGTCGCCCAGGATATGATCAACCTCGACAGGCGCGCCTCTGCGCAGATCGCGATACATCGAGGAGGTCTCCGGAGATCCTGGCGCGGTCATTTCGCCGGCGTGTCGTGCAAGGGACGCCTCCGACGACTTGTGGCCGCAGGCGGCGGCGACCGCTGCGCATTCGTCCAGCAGCTTAAGCGACACGTCAGCTCCCCGGGGCGCGGCTACGATCTCTCCGATCGCCGCGCGCATCAGGCAGGTAACGGCGCCGAGACTGGCGAGCTGCACCCACTTTTCCCACATCGCTTGTATGATGTCCGTCGACAGAATGCGCGTCGAACCCCGCGCCCTGCAGCGTCGCATCGAGCGATTGCAGCCGAGGCGTCGTCTTCCCCTTGCGTTCGCCATAGGCCAGTTGCTGAAAGTCAGCGATTTGGACGATGCGACCTTCGCCGTCGATCTCCGTGGCGACGAGACAGACGCCGCCAATGACCGCGTCCTCGCCGAACCGCTGGGTCAAAAGGTCGAGATGGCGCATGCCGTTGAGCACAGGAAGGATCATCGTTTCCGGCCCCACGGCCGGAGCGAAGTCGTCCATCGCCGACTCCAGCGCATAGGCTTTCACGCTTAGGAAGACGAGGTCGTAAGGCGTGCCGATCGCCCCGGCG
Organism: uncultured Gemmatimonadales bacterium; assembly: GCA_963838855.1. Taxonomy (GTDB): domain Bacteria; phylum Gemmatimonadota; class Gemmatimonadetes; order Gemmatimonadales; family Gemmatimonadaceae; genus FEN-1251. The sequence goes on from CAWISX010000018.1 coordinate 302,858, forward strand.
CTGACCAGTTTGGGCGCGAGTACCGCATCGCCATGGGGGCTGATGATGCGAAGGCCATCCTGACCGAGCTGCTTCGCCCGGGATGGACGGACGAGGAAGGTCACATCGCGCCCGGCCTCCGCAAGCCGGCCGCCAAAGTAGCCGCCGACCGCGCCGGCGCCGACGACAAGGATCCGCATAGCGATCTCGAAGTCTCCTCTTATTCCGGCTCGCCGGATCTGCCTGTTACCTCTTCGTGCCGAACAACCGCTAGCCTATTCTACATCACAGCGGTGCGCCATCCCACTGCCCCACTGAGGTAGCGAGCGCCCTTGGTACTGTCGCCCTGTCGCGAATGCGGGAAAAGCATCAGCACCAATGCCAGGCGTTGCCCAGAGTGCGGCGCGCTGGACCCCACAGGCGAGTTCACGCGAACAAGGATGAATCGGCGTCTCGGCTGCGTGGTGCTCGTCGTTCTCGTCTTCATCATCGGCTACTGCGAGGAACGGGCACATCCGGGAGGATCGCGGGCGACGGTTGCTGGTCCGGCGGCAGGTGCGCCGAACGTCATTCCCTACGTTGTGACGCGGAGCTGGCAGATCGGCCCCGAGGGATACGGCGCTGAACTCCTGATCGACCCGACGCACAACAGAGAGGTGGATCTCCGGGCCCTGGCGACCGAATTACACGAAGAGCATCGCGGAAACGCCGTCGTCTTCATCTCAGTCTTCGACGATGCCCGGGCCGCTGCGATGGCGGGCTCTGGAAAGCTTCTCGACACGCCTGTGTTCACGAGGCCAGAGCTGGCGCGCTACGATCAGCACTTTCTCCTGACGTACTCCAAAAACCCGGCTTCACGCCTCGATGAGGCGGACCTTGCGCCCCGAGGTATCAACGGCGAGCACATCAAAGTGACGTTCTAGCGACACAAGCTGCCGCTAGCATGCTGCAAGCCCACCGCTCGCCATCTGTCGGTGGCGCGCTGCTTAGCGCAGCAGAAACCGCAGCAGGTGGGCGCTAGAGAACAACACGGCCCCGAACCGGAAATCGCCACGGGGCCGTGAGTTATCCATGATCGGGACGGCGGGATTTGAACCGCGACCCCCTGAACCCCATACGAAATCAGGGGGGTATGAAAAATGACAACTTGACGGCTCTTAGAGGGAAACGCGGGCATCGGCGCCGTGTTTTTCGCAAGAAATGGCGGAGTTTGCCGGGAGAAACGGGTAACGAAACGGGTAATGGATAACAAATGAGAAATCACTGTCGCGCCTCACATCGCGAGATGAACACTTGATTGCCAACTCGGGTGTGCAATCACCATGCTGCTGGCCCGGTCACGCCAGGCTCTCCGGCAAGCCGAGACGGCATCTAGGTGGGTTCATCGCTCGCGTCTGTGCGTCCAAGCCCGAGCCAGCGCAGGCTTGACGCCGCCGCGGGCGCCGCCACCGCGCACGCCACGTGTAACGCACGCGCGCGAGCGGGGACTAAGATGGCAGCCTAGAAAATCCGAGCCGACAACCCTGCGAGGCCAAAACCGCAAGCCAAGGACCGCCTGTGGTTATAGGCTCTTCCACTGGAGGGGAGTATGAAGAGGAGAGTTTTCGCACTGGCAGGTTGTTGCCTGGGGCTGTTTCTGTGCATTTGGCCGACGGTTGCCGTGGGACAGGCACGCATCACCACGGCCGTTCTTGGTACGGGAGCGACCGACAAGGACGACATTGTTAACCCCGCGAGTGAGTTCGTGCCTGACGCGCCAAAGATTTATTGCGCCTGGACGGCGGAAGGGGTGACGGCCGGCACGCCCGTGCGTGGCGTATGGATCGCCGAGGACGTCGGCAACGTTGCGCCCCCGAATTACAAAATCGACGAGGCGACCCTGAACCTACCGGGCGTCGACAAGGGGACTTTTACCGTGTCAAAACCAAACACCGGCTGGCCGGTCGGCAAATACCGTCTCGACATTTATCTGGGTAAGGACCTCGCAAAGACTGTTCCGTTCACTGTCAAAGCAAAATAACCAGAGCCGCGTGAGCAAGTCATGCTCCGCTTTCTCCACCCACCGAGCGACAACCTCCGCCGTCGTCGGAAGCGTCACCTAGTGGGCGCGCTCGTACAGTACGCGCCCCTCTCGGAGGGCCGGGTAGATAATCGTTCCCACCTGCTCGCGGTAGCGTCGCACTTGTTCCGGGGTAACCACAACGACATCGACCGGGAAGGTCCGGTCGTGGAGCGTCCCGTAGACACGAGACGCCGCCACCCGAGCTGAACCCGTAAAGGACATCACGACGAGCAAATCAATGTCGCTGTCTGGCCGCGCTCCACCACGCGCGTACGACCCGAACAGGACTACCATATCCGGATTCAGCCGCGCGACAATGCGCTCCGCCATCTGCTCAATGGCCACGTTGGGATCGGCAGAGAACGCGTGGCCCGGAGTCGTCGCCAGACCGGTCATAGGACCAAGCAATATACCTCGTCAGTTCTCGGCAATCATCGATGGTCGTGCGATCCCGGTGCACATTGAACGTCACGGAGACGGAGTTTGTCTTGGAGATTGTACGTCACATCCCGGGCGGAGCGCACCGAAGACGGTGCGCACGGTCTTGGCGACGCGATCGACTGGGCCGCCCAGTCGCCGGACGGCCCGTGCAAGGAGGGCCTCGGCCGGAAGGATTATGCCTACTAGATAATGCTCGATAGATAATTTGTGACCCCGGACGCCACTAGAATGCGAGCAGGGCGAGATCGCTAGTCTCTCACCGTTGTGCATTGGCTGAACGCGTCATACGGTAGACCCTTCCCGCCTCCCTGCCCAACCAGGCACTACCGAATGCACTTGCACGGTACGACGCTGAAGCTCTCGGCCACAGATCTTTCCAACTTCCTCGGCTGCCGCCATCGAACCGCGCTGAATATGGCGGTGGCGTGCAAGCAGCGTCCGCGCCCGCCCAAGTTCACGGACCCGCTCCTCGAGCTTCTCTACAAACGCGGGCTGGAACAGGAGAAGTCTTATGTGGACTCGTTTGTACCCGAACAGTGGGTACGATCGGCCGTCGAGGCGAGCGCTATCTCAGGCCGATTCGTCGCACCAGCTCACCGAAACGCGAATCCCGGTCCAGAGGCTCGTAGCCGGGATCTATGTGAAGGTAGATCAGGCCGGCGGATCGGGCCTCGACTGCGCGCTCTAGGCAGGTGAAGGCGCGATCGAAGTCGCCCAGCGCCGCGTAGCCCATCGCCATGATCTCCGACCTCACGTATCGCTGCCGCGTCTCGTCCTCGAGCCGCGTCATGATCGCCTCGCCCTCCTCGCGACGCCCCAGCGCGGCCAGTGCCCGCACGATGAGCGAGTCATACGAGCGGACACTCGTGTCCAGCCCCTGTCCCCGCCGGTACCATTGCAAGGCATCCTCGGGCTTCCCTTGGGCCAGATACGCCGAGCCGATGTCCAGGTATGCGTGAAAGTAGTCGGCGTGGAGCTCGATGGTCTTGTGGCTCTGTGCGATCGCCGCGGCGTAGTCTTTTGCGTAGAGCAGCAATCGGCCAAGCCATCGGCTGTGGTGGGGATGCAGCGGATCCAGGGTGAGCGCCTTGCGCATCTCCCCGATCGCGTCGCCGAGTGAGCCCACCGCCGGCAAGACGCTGCCGAAGGTCCAGTGCGCCTCCGTGTAGTTGGGGTTGAGCGCCACGGCGCGGCGCAGATGCGCCTCCGCGGCAGCGAAGTCCCACTCGTACCAGGAGAGCACCTTGCCGAGCGAAGTCATCGCCTCGACCAGCTCAGGGTCGAGCCGGAGCGCCGTAGTCGCGGCCGCCTTTGCCTTGGGATACGCCTCATCGGGCGCGACCCAGTCATCGGCCAGCTCGCACCAGCAGTCGGCGATCCCCGCGTACGCGCGTGCGTAGCTGGGCTCCTGCAACAGCACATGCCGGAAGAACTCGAGACTCTTGTAGAGACCAGCCTCGTTGAACCGGTAAAAGAAGAAACGGCCCTTCAGGTAGAGATTGTATGCCTCGAGATTCTTCGCGGGTACGACGAGCTGTTCGGTGTCGCTACCCAGCCGGAGCTTCAGCGCCTCCACAATAGCCCGGGAGATCTCGTCCTGGATCGCGAACACATCCTCGAGCTGCCGGTCATAGGTCTCCGACCAGAGGTGGTAGCCGTTATCTACGTTGATGAGCTGGGCCGTGATGCGGATCCGATTCCCGACCTTCCGCACGCTTCCCTCGAGCACCGATCCCACGCCGAGCTTCTCGCCGACGTGGCGGATGTCCACTTCTTTCCCCTTGAAGGCGAAGCAGGAGGTGCGCGAGGCGACCTGCAGCCCCGGCACCTTGGCCAGCACGTTGATGATCTCCTCCGTCATCCCGTCGCTGAAGTACTCGTTCTCGGGATCCGCGCTCATATTCGCGAGCGGTAGCACGGCGATGGCCTTGCGTCCCGGCGCACTCTTTGGGCCTTCCGGCGGCGTGCGTTGCGGACTGGGGCCGGTCTCCCGGGGGATCGAGCCGAGCGCCGCCACGAACTCGGCCGCGGTCCGGAACCGATCCACCGGGTTGCGGGCCAGCGCGCGGGTCACCACATCGTCCACCGCGTCGGGTACGGCGCGCGTGGCCCGCACACTGGGGATCGGCGAGACGAAGCGCTTGCCAATCACGGCCTGGGCGGTGGGTCCTGTGAACGGCGGCTCGCCGCTCAGCATCTCGTAGAACACGCACCCGAGACTATAGAGGTCGCTCCGGCCGTCGATGTCGCGCTCGCCGCTGGCCTGCTCCGGGCTCATGTACGCGGGCGTGCCGACCGCCATCCCGGTCTGGGTCACTGAGCTCCCGCCGCTGAGCGCCTTCCCGATGCCGAAGTCGGCCACCATCGCGGCTCCTTCATGGAGCAGGATGTTCTCCGGCTTGATATCTCGGTGCACCACATGGCGGCGATGGGCATAGTCCAGCGCAACAGCGACCTCTCCGGTGATCCGCAGGGCATCGCCGAGTGACAGTTGCCGCTCGCGGTCGAGCCACTCCCGCAGCGAGCGCCCCTCCATATTGGGCATCACGTAGAAGAGCAGGCCGCTCGCCTCGCCGGAGTCGTAGACCGGCAGGATGTGGGGATGGCTGAGGCCCGCCGCCAGTTTGATCTCGCGTAGGAACCGGTCGGCGCCGATCTCGGCCGAGACTTCCGGCCGGAGCACCTTGAGCGCCACACTGCGGTCGTGGCGGAGATCCCGGGCTAGGAACACGACGGCCATTCCCCCTTGGCCCAGCTCCCGCTCAAGCGTGTACCGACTACCGAGACCGCTTGCGAGTCGCTGCTCGAGGCTCGTCATGGTTGGCAAGATGCCGCCCGGGTTGGACGCGCCGTGGCAAACCAATCCGCCGGTGCCGGAGCGAGAGCCTTGGCGATCGCCGCATCTACGCCAGGCGGCACCGCCGGGCGTAGCCCCACGAAGTGGTACCGCAGGGTCTCGTGCACGCCGTGTACCACCGCGCGGCAGATCTCGAACTCGGTCTCGGCAGTGATGATCGCGGTGCTGAGGTGCAGCAACGTCGCTTGTCGGCCAGTCTGCCGGGTCCGATCGGATTGCGCTCGTGGCATGTCTTCTCGGCTCCTCCGCCGCCTTAGTGCACCGCCGGCGGAGCCTCCGAGCGGCACATCTCGTTCACGCGCTCAATCTCGCGCTCGATCTCGCGCCACTGACTGTGCCGCAATGGCAGAGAACTCTCCAAAGTAGACCAAGGGCCTGACTGAAGCCAGAATTGCCGCCTATGGCGCCTCGGCTGCGTGCGAAAAAACTAAGGACGGTGGCTTTGGTCCACCGTCCTTTTTGCCTGCCAGCATCCGAAACACGCTGCCTATCGCCGCGAAGGTTTACGGCTTCCATCAGCCTCCCTGCGTGGCGCCCAGGCCTGTCGGGGCGCCTAGTGCCCGGCGACTGGCGTTGCCCGGCGAGCGGAGCGCTACTTGAGCGTGTAGGTCCCCTTGCAGCGGTTGCTGAAGGCCCACCGTCGGAACACGAACAACCCGAGTGCCCACGCCGCGCCAACGACGCGGGCGAGCCGCTCGACGAATTTGAGGGCAGCGTACGCCGTGAGCGGTCAAGCGGCAGCCATGCGAGCGCCACGGCGGCCGCGACAGGATTTCACAGAAGGCTCGATCCCCGGTGGGATCTTGCTGCTCGTCGTCCTGTTGGGCCTCGAGGTGGGCGACGTTTCCTTTGACCGGAAGACGATTACCTTCGGCAATCAGTAGGAGAGGAGTAACGAGCCCGCGGGAGTTGCGGATGCTGCTGACAGGGGTACCGCAATGAGGTGGCGAGCCTTCTACCTTGGGGTACCGTTGGCAGTATTGCTGGCGATGCCGCTTAGCGCGGCCGGACAGGGGTCCGTTGATCTCATCACGGTTCACGGCGCCATCGATCCCATCATCGCCCGCTTCGCGACCCGCGCCATCGCCAGCGCCACGGATGACCACGCCGAGGCCCTGATCATTCAGATGGATACGCCCGGCGGCCTCGACGTGTCCATGCGACAAATTGTGCAGGCCATCATAGGGTCACCGGTGGCGGTCATTGTGTATGTCGCGCCACCGGGAGCCCGGGCCGGCTCGGCCGGGGTGTTCATCACCATGGCGGCCCACGTCGCGGCCATGGCGCCGGGAACCAACATCGGCGCAGCTCATCCCGTGAGCATCGGTGGGGCTCAGATTCCGACGACCCAGGAAGACAAGATCCTCAACGACGCGGCCGCCTACATCAGGACGTTGGCCGCGCGCCGCGGCCGGAATGCGGCGTGGGCGGAGAAAGCCGTGCGCCAGAGCGTATCGGTCACTGAAGAAGAGGCGCTAAAGCTGCGGGTCATTGATCTCATCGCCAAGGATGTGAACGATCTGCTCACCCAGATCGACGGGCGCCACGTTTCCACGGCGCAGGGCGAGAAAATCCTTCACACCCTGGCGGCGAAGCTGCGCGAGAGGAGCATGAGCCTTCCCGAACGTTTCCTCCACGCCATCGTCGATCCCAACGTTGCGTATTTCCTGTTCATCCTGGGCCTCTGGGCGCTCATTGCTGAGTTCTCCCATCCGGGCGCGATTCTGCCGGGGGTCACCGGCGTCATCTGTCTCATCCTTGCTTTTGTTGCCTTTGGGAGCCTGCCGGTCAACTGGGCGGGCGTTGCGCTTATCGTCTTCGGGATGACTCTGTTCGTTCTGGATATCAAAGTCACGACCTTCGCGCTCGGCGTCAGCGGTGCCATTGCGTTCATCTTGGGTTCTCTCATGCTGTTTAGGCCGTGGAAGCCCACGTCGCCGACGACGCCGGCCTTCTCCGTTGATCTCCTGCTCGTCGGCCTCATGGCTGCAGGGCTTATCTCCTTCTTCGCGTTCGTAGTTTCCAAAGCAGTGCAATCCCAGCGGGCAACGGTGACCACTGGCATGCAGGCCCTCATTGGGGCCCGGGGCCGAGCGGTCACAACCTTGGCACCCTCGGGGACGGTGCTCGTCCGGGGCGAACAGTGGGGTGCCGAAGCGGTGCAGGGCACCGTCAATGCTGGAGAGGAAGTAACCGTGACGGGCAGCGACGGGCTACGGCTGCGCATCGTGAAGATCCAAGAACCCCCGGAGGCCACATTGAGGGTATGACGGTGCGAATCTATGACGCCAAGTCGCGTCAGTGGAGCATTTATTGGGCAAACCATTCGGATGGGAGATTCAGCCTTCCGGCGACCGTCGGACAATTCGAAAACGGACGGGGTGATTCGTGCCGCTTCGAACAATCATTCTCAGACGATGGCGAGAAGACGTGGGAAGTGAATTGGGTGAATACGTACACGCGAGTAGAAAATGAAACTGCCAAGTCGCACTGAGCTCCGCCGTATGGCGGGCCGAGGGTCGCATAGTTCTGAAACAATCAACCAGATCCTGGACGCAGGCTTTCTGGCAAGCATCGGATTTTTGCGTAAATGGCCAACCATTTGTAATTCCCACGTTATACGGGCGGGAAGGACGTGCGTGGACCCAGTGGACGCGAATTGAAATCGACGAAGGTACTCGAATTCTCCATAGAGGAGGCTTCATCGAAGGTGAGAAGCGGGCCGCCTCTGGAGATGAGGGCGACTACGGCTTTCCAGTTTGGGCCAGTGTTTTGCCGCTAGAATGAAAACCGGACAACCTACACCGGACGAGCACTTCGTCAAAGGGCTGCCTGTTCCAAATTACGTCCGAAATTATGACAATCGACCTAACGGGCACATCTGCTAGAAATT
>CAWISX010000019.1:0-136531 GCA_963838855.1 uncultured Gemmatimonadales bacterium
TGCTGTTCCTGCTGTGCGGGGCGCAGGGCGTCAAGGAGGCCGACGGCCACGCCATCGGCAGCAAGTTTCTCGAATCGTTCTTTTCTCAGCGTTCAGACGTTTGGAACGATCGGATTCGGGGATCTGTATCCGGCATCGACGTCCGCGAACTTTGTCGTGGTTCTCGAATCGTTCGTGAGCCTAGTCGCTTTCGGAATCGCCACGGGCCTCATTTTCGCCCGGTTCTCGCGGCCGCTCCCACGAATCCTGTTCAGCCGGCATGCGGTCGTCACATCCTGACCGCGGAATCGCCGGCTTCATGTCCGCATCGCCAACGCACGATCCAATGAGATCGTCGGCGTCGAGGCGACCGTGGTCTACGCCCGGTTCGCGACGGTCAATGGCGTCCGTACGCGAGTGTTCGATCAGTTGCCGCTGGAGCGACAACGGGTCATTTTCTTCTCCCTTTCCTGGACGATCGTACACCCCATCGACGAGGCGAGCCCGCTGTACGGGGTCACGGCCACGGAGTTGTGCGAAACAGAAGCCGAGTTTCTCGTCCTGCTAAGCGGGACGGACGACATTTTCTCGCAGACCGTGCATACGCGGTCGTCTTACACGTGCAACGAGGTTCTCTGGGCGCGCGGTTCACGAACATCTTCCGTCGCCTACCGAGGCCGGCGTGGTCCGCATAGACCTCAAGCGACTGAACGACACTGAACCGGATCCTGTTGCGTTGTCCCGCACGCAAGGATGCCGCGCCGAACGCAGCGCCGGCCGTCGTGCTATCGGACTAAACCGCGACTGCTTCCGGCAGCCAGCGCGACATCCCACTCGTTGGCGCACTTGAGGCAGCGGCGATACGACCCTCTCGCCTTGGTCGATTTCGCCTCGGCACCTTCGTATCCGCATTCGGGGCACGTGCTCCCGCACCGGCTTGTCCCACGCCACGAAGTCGCAGTTGGGATAGTTCTCACAGCCGTAGAAGACCTTGCCACGCTTCTTCGAGCGGCGGGCCGCGAGCTCACCGCCATCCTTCGGACAGTGCACGCCAGTCGGCAGTGAGCGAGTGCCGCGGCACTTCGGGAAGCGGCTGCATCCCAGAAATTCGCCCGTTCGGCCACTACGCTTGAGCATCGGCGCGCCGCACTCGTGGCAGACGTAATTGGTGGGCTCGGCCGGCTTGCGGTCACGACCTAGCGGCCGCGTGTGCTTGCACTTTTGGGGTGGTTCTCGCAGGCCAGGAACGGACCGAAGAATCCGCCTTTGGGGACCAGTTTTCCGCCGCAGTCGGGACAGCTCTCGCTGGCGACCACCGACAGGTCGTGCGCGGCGCCGATCAGTCCGAGTCGACGGTTCCAGCGCTGTCGAGAACGGCGAAGTAGAAGTCCTTCAGCACCCGCTGCCAAGTGAGCTCGCCCTCTTCGATCTTGTCTAGCTCGTCTTCCATCTCCGAGGTGAAATCGACGTTGAAGATGTCGGGAAACTGCCTCACCATGACCTTCTCGACGCTGTCGCCCAGCGAGGTCGGCGTGAAGCGGCGCTGCTCGAGCTGCACGTAGCGACGGTCCACGAGCGTCGAGATGATCGACGCGTAGGTGGACGGTCGTCCGATGCCGAGCCGCTCGAATTCCTTGACCAGGCTGGCTTCCGAATATCGCGGCGGTGGCTCGGTGAAGTGTTGCGCCGGCGCGACCGCCAGCACCGGCACGTGCTCGCCTGCTCGAGGACCGGCAGCGCCTGTTCGTCCTCGAGCGCCCGCCCGTCGCCGTCCTCGCGCCCCTCGCGGTACAGCACCAGGAATCCCTGGAACTTCACCACGCTGCCGGTCGACCGGAGCAGATACGTGCCGAGGTCGAAGTCGACCGTCGTCGTGTCGAACACCGCTGCCGCCATCTGCGACGCCATGAACCGCTGCCACACCATCTGGTAGAGCTTGAACTGGTCCGGCCGACGGGTACCGCTGAACCAGCTCCGGACGCCGCTCGGGTCAGTCGGGCGCACGCCTCGTGCGCGTCCTGTGCGTTCTTCTTGGTGTCCCCGTACAGCCGCGGCCCGTCGGCGAGATAGTCGGCGCCGAATAATGTCCGTAGATGGTCGCGCGCATGCGTGGCCGCCGACTCCGACACGCGCGTCGAGTCGGTGCGCATGTACGTGATGAGGCCAACGGCGCCCTCATCGCCCAGCTCGACGCCCTCGTACAGATCCTGCGCCAGCCGCATCGTGCGCTTGGAGCCGAAGCCCAGCTTCTTCGCGGCCTCCTGCTGCAGCGTGCTGGTCGTGAACGGCGCCTGCGGGTTCTTGCGCCGCTCGCGCCGCTTGAGGTCAGTCACGAGGAAAACGCCGATCGCATCGCGTCAGCGCGGACGCGCTCCGTTCATGGCGCGCCGGAGATCGGCGGCAGCGCGGTCACCTCTTCGACTATGCGCTCGAGCATCGGCTTCGGTGGCGATCTCCGCTTTCTTACCATCGACTGTGGTGCAGCCTCGCCGAGAACCGCTGGCCGTCCTTGTCCAGGTCGGCGGCGATCGTCCAGTACTCGATCGGCGTGAACGCCCGAATCTCTCGCTCGCGCTCGACGAGCAGCCGTAGCGCCACCGTCTGCACGCGTCCGGCCGACAGCCCCTTCTTGACCGTCTTCCAGAGCACAGGACTCGCCTTGTACCCGACGAGCCGATCGAGCACGCGGCGCGCCTGCTGTGCGTTCACCTTGCGGTCATCGATCTGGCCGGCGTTCGCGATCGCGCGCTGAACCGCATCCTTGGTTATCTCATGGAACAGCGCGCGCCGAATCGGTGGACCCGTGCGCGATCCCGCCTTGCCGCCCTTGCCGCCCTTGCCGCCCTTGCCCGCGCCACCGCCAAGCTGCGAGGCGACGTGCCACGCGATGGCCTCGCCTTCGCGATCGGGGTCGGTCGCCAGAATGACTTCGCTTGCGTCCTTGGCCGCGCTCTTGAGCTCGGCCAGCGTCTTCTCTTTGCCTGCGATGGTGACGTATTCCGGCTTGAAGCCGTGTTTCGACATCGACGCCGAGCTTTTTCTCCGGGAGATCACGGATGTGCCCGACAGTCGCCTTTACCCGATAGCCGCGCCCCAGATATCTCCCGATCGTCTTGGCCTTGGCCGGTGACTCGACAACGACCAACGCGATCGAGCCCGGCGGAGCCGCGAAGTCCGCAGGCTCCTCGACAACTCGCGCCGCGCCTCGGCGCGACCGTGTCTTTGTAGCCGCTTTTCGTAGCGTCTTAGATCGTGCTGCCATGTGTACCTGAGTGCCTACCTGACGTGCGTATCGGGTCCGCTGATTGAGCTAGCCGCCCATTCGGATTCGTTCGTGGACTTTTGGTTCCTCTCCCCCGTCACCGGCGTCGTAGCCCGCGCCCTCCATGAGCGTTCGTAAGTCGTCGAGCGCTATACGCCCGTCGATTTGCGCCATCGCGCGCTCGATCAAGTGCTCCAACTCGGCGGGATTGATCATTCCCGCACCGCTGAGCGACAGTAGATGGCCCCAAGCATCCGGGGCGAACCGGCCGCGCTCGTGCGGCCCCATCACGCGGAACGTCATTGTATAGCCTGACCCTCGTTATATCCGACGATTCGGTCGGAAGTTCGGAAAAAATGTAGGCGCCAGCGCGCGCGCCTAGGATCCAAATAATCGCGGCAAGGACCGTTGATACCAGGTGGACCTACGCGAACCTACCCGGGGTCGGGCATCCCGGGCAAGCTGGACTACCATTGCCGTAACCTCTTGTTCGGTAAGGGTTTCGGTGTCTATAACGTAGTCTGATGCTTCGTAGGCGGCCCGCCTTTGCGCATGCAGGCGCTCGACCGCGCGCGCTGGGTCTCCGGCCAACAGCGGACGCGATGCGCATGTGTCACGCAGGCGCTTGAGCGCCGTCTTGGGGGTCACCCGCAAATAGGTGATGCGGCCGACTGGCCGCATCAGTGCCACCGTTTCCGGAGCAGTAACCCACCCTCCGCCGGTCGCGACGATCGCGGCGGGCGCGGTCACGAGGCTTTCGGTCACCGCTCGCTCCATGGCTCGGAAATACGCTACTCCGCGCCGTTCGAACAGTGCCACCACGGAATCTCCTGTCCGGCGTTCGATCTCTTCGTCGAGGTCGACGAATGGCCAACCGAGCGCTGTCGCCGCCGCTCGCCCGATGGTCGTCTTGCCCGCGCCTGGCAGCCCAACCGAGCACAGAGATGTTTTGCCGTCGCGCCGCTCCGTGGCTAGTCGCTCATGCGCGCCGCGAGGTGCGCCACGTACGCGTCGTAGTTCCGCCGAACCTCCGCCGAACGAGTCTCCGCCAAACTTCTCCAGAAAGGCTTGGGCGACGACGAATGCCACCATGGCCTCGGCGATTACGCCCATGGCTGGCACGGCGGTGACGTCGCTCCGCTCGGCGACCGCTGCTGCGGGCTCATGGGTCGCGACGTCCACTGTGGCTAGCGGCCGCATGAGCGTGCTAATGGGCTTCATCGCGACGCGCACGACGAGCGGCTCGCCGGTCGTCATGCCGCCCTCGAGGCCGCCAGCTCGATTGGTGATGCGACGGACATTCCCGGCACGCGGGCGACCTGGCGCCATGGAGATCTCGTCGTGCACGTCCGCCCCAGTGCGCCGAGCCGTCTCGAAACCCAGCCCCATCTCCACACCCTTCACCGCGGGAATCGACAGCAGCGCAGCGCCCAGCCGTCCGTCGAGTTTCCTGTCCCATGCTACGTGCGAGCCCAGGCCCACCGGGAGTCCGTCGCAGACGACCTCGCATATACCGCCCAAAGTATTGCCCTCGCGCTTCACGGAATCGATTCGATCGATCATCGCTCGCTCCGCGTCGTGATCGAGCGTACGCAACGGCGACGCGTCGGCTGCAGCATTGAGATCCCGCGCAGACGGGAATGGCTCGGGACGGGCGGCATCGATGCCGCCTAGGTGCACGAGATGGCTGCCTACCGCAACATCAAACTCGGTCAGAAATCGCCGGCACACCGCGCCCGCGGCCACGCGCGCCGTCGTCTCGCGTGCGGAAGCTCGTTCGAGAATGTCGCGGGCGTCGTCGCGATCATACTTGAGCAGGCCAGTGAGATCCGCGTGTCCGGGCCGCGGACGCGTGACCGCGCGCTTGCGAGCTCCCGGATCGCCGTCTCGCGGCGCCGGGTCCATGATCTCCTGCCAATTCGCCCAATCGCGGTTGCGAATCAGCATGGCGATCGGCGACCCGAGCGTCTCGCCCGCGCGCACCCCGGCGAGGAACTCGACGGCGTCGCGTTCGATCTGCATTCGCCGGCCTCGCCCGTAGCCCTGCTGCCGCCGCGCCAGTTCGGAATCCACGTCCGCCGCACGCAGCGGCAATCCGGCAGGCAGCCCTTCGAGCACACTGACCAGCGCGGGCCCGTGTGACTCTCCAGCCGTCGTGAAGCGCAGCATGCAGCCAATTGTATGGGCCCAATCGCTTCGCTCGCCAAACGAGCCGTGCGTGCCCCAGCCACCCCTGCCCCCACCCCCTGACCCGCCTCTGTTCCTCTCAAATGGCTACGCCCCCTCCCCGCCAAGCTGGGGAGCGGGCTCAGGGGTGGGGCGCCGTATGGCGCCAGAGCGACCACCTCACTCGCGCCCGAGCATCGACGGGTGCGAAGCCCCCACAAAAAAAGAAACCCCCTCCCCAATGGGGAGGGGGTAAGGGGGTGGGGAATTCCTTACTGCTTAGCCGCAGCCGTATCCAAAATCATCCCGTCCCCGATCACGTGCGGCGTGATCAGGATCAGCAGGTCTTGCTTGATCTTCTGATTTTGGGTTTGCGAGAACAGGTTCCCGATCAGCGGCAGCTCGCCGAGGATCGGAATGGCATTGCGAGTCTTGTTGACCTGAGTCTCGGTCAAGCCCGCCGATGACGGCGGTCTCCCCGTCATTAACCAGCAGCTTGGTGTCCGCTGCCCGCTTGAAGAAGTTGTAACCGAGATCGCCGCCGACCTGCTGCAGCTGCGACTGCTCGGCGTGAACGGTCATGAGGACTTGGCCATTCCGCGTGATGTGCGGCGTCACGTTCAGAATGATACCAGTTTCCTTGAACGTAACGGTCGCCTGCGCCGGGCCGCCGGCCGCGCTGTTCGCGTCGATCACTCGGATCGGCGTTTCCTCACCGACCTGGATGTTGGCGACACGATTATCCAGCGTCACGACACTCGGCTCGGCTTGCACATCGGACAGTTGTAGGCCCTGCGTCGCGTCGAGGAACGTGCTGAGCGAGAATTTCCCGATAGCCATCGTGTACAGCAGGTTGAGCGCCGCGTTGGCCTGATAGGGGCGCGCCGCGTTGGAGATACCGGCCAGCGTGTTGCCGCCCAGGTCCACGACATTCACAGTCGGCGCGTATGGCTGCCCGGTCGTCGGGTCCGTCCGCTGCACGAGCTGGTTGAAGAACTGAGTTGGCGAGCCGATGTCGTACGCAAGACCAAGCTGCGTGAACTCGGTGCGGTTGACGAATATGATCTTTGCATGGATCGACACCTGTGGCGTCTTGATGTCCAAGGCGCGCACATAGTTGAGAACGCTCTGGATGTGCGACTTCGCCTCGGTGATCAACAGCGTGTTCGTCGCCGTATCGGCAACGACGTTTCCGCGCGTTGGGCAAGTGTTCGACGTGGCCGCCACCGGCGCCGCGGATGAAGTGCCTCCGCCGCCGTTGATGCCGCAGTCGCGCGCAAGCAGGGTCTTTATCGTCGGGACAAGCGAGGCCGCGTTCGCGTAGTTGATGGCGACGACCTGCGTCTCCAGCGGCTCGCTCGCCTGCTTGGCTTGGATGTTCTTGTAGCTGTCGACCGTAATGATGCCGTACTGGTCCTCGGTGGCGGCGAGTTGCTGTGCATCCAGGATCGATTGCAGCGCGACATCCCAGGGCTGGTCGCGCACTTCGGCGGTGACCGTGCCCTGCACGTCGCGGCCGACCACGATCGTGCGACCAGAGAACGCCGCGAAGGCCGCGAGCACATCGCGAATATCGGCGTCTTGGTAGGTCACCGTTATGCGTGGCTGAGCTGATTGCTGCTTCTGTTGCAGCAGGCTTTGCTGCGGTTTTGACTCGACCTTCGACCGGTCGCGTGCGGGGTCACGAGCGCCCCAGCCTCAGACGTGAGCACGGCGGCGGACGGAACTGTTGGTGCCAGCGGCGTGGGGTCGGAAGTCGCGTCGTCCGTGGCCGTCACGTCTGCGGTAGCTGCCGCGGACGCGAGCGTGGTTTTGTTCGTGCTACGCCCCCAATGCCACGCCGAAAACACGGCGTCGCCATCGCCGTCAATCGTTACGCGCACGTCGTGCTCTTCACGCGCTACGGTGTATTTGCGAGGCCCGTCGAGATTGATGACGACCCGAACTATGCCGGACCTGTACTGTGAGAACCGCACGTTGGTCACGCCGCCGCGAGGCACGCGATCGTAGTAGCTAGGCGAGAGCCCAAGAGTCGCACCCGACAGATCGAGGACGATGCGGGCTGGCCCGGTCATGGCGAAGTCGCGAACGTCGACGGCATTGTCGACCGCGATCACCACGTCGGCACGGCCGGTCGTCGCTCCCGCAGTGGGAACAACGCTTACGCCCGTGACCGAGCTTCTGGGCACGGACAGGGCGGTCGTGGCGGCGGCGACCGCCAATATGAGCTTCATTGCGTCCTCGTAGTTGTGGAATCACCGAGCGCCAGAGCTGCCTGGCGGCTGAAGCCGACTTCCTCGATCGTGAACACGACCTCTTTCGGCTCGATCTGTGCAACGCGCATCCGGCCGAGAGTCTGGCCGACGCGGACGCGATACTGGTCCTTCGTATTCGAGCCCACGTCATGCATGACCGCGATCGAGTTTCGGCCGGTTGGGTCGTACAGCACTGTCACGAGGCGCAGGTCTCCGAGCAGCGGCCGCAGGTCACCATTCTGCATGAGCGAGACGAACGGATCTCGGCGGTTGCCGGCGTCGTACGAATAGACTTCGCGATTGAGCGATACCTCGCCCCGCACGCCGCGTTGCGTAATCGAAATCGACTTGGCGCCCGAGTCGGAGGGCGGCGCTGCCATTGGCGAGGGCGCGAGCGCCGCAGCATGCCCGCGGGGCGCGCCAGTGGAAGTGAGCGCGACCGACTTCATCGCGACCGACTTGTTCGTGGCCGTCGCAGAGCTATAGCTCTGCACCACGGCCGCCTGGCGAGGTGGAGTGGCGCTCTGTACCACCGCGGTCGGCTGTGGCGCCGATGGCGGCGCGTCGGTCGTCTGCATCGCTTGGGTATGCGCGTTCGTCGCCGCGACCGCACGCTGCGCGGCGGCCTTTGGTGCCGAAATGGACGGGATCGAGATCTGTTGTGCGGCGAGCGGGCTCCCCAGCAGCGAAAGCGATGCCGTCACCACCATTGAGAGTCGCGCGCTCATGTCTTCGCTCCTGGCTTCAGCCGTGACCGCGGCGGACCGTCGTCGTCGGGGGCAGTCTTAGCCACGTATGTCTGGATCTCGAACTTCGACGTCAGCACCGCCTGGTTCCGCCTGACTTGGCGCCCTTGAGCTCTTGTCCATTCGCCGGATCCAGCTTGAGGTTCACGGGCGCCACGATGCGGGTGAGAGAACCGACGTTGGTCAGGAACTCCGCCAGCGCGTGATAGGGACCGACAACCGTCAGCTGATACCGGTAGGTGTCGAATTGATCGCCCTCCAGTACCGGCTCGGGCGAGACTGCATTAATGTCGAGATTCACGCGCCGAGCAGCCGTCGAGACCTGCTCCAGGAGCGCCGGCACCTCGTTGCTCGTGGGTACCAGCTGCCGCATGAGCTGAAGGTTCTGCTGATAGAGCAGCGCTTGGGCGCGCAGATCGTTCACGCTCCCCTTGGCCAGCTCGGCCTTGGCTCGCTGGTTGGAGCCCTGGAGCGACTCGATGTGCGACTGCAACTGCGCCAGCTCGACCGTCTTCGGGTCGTATACGAGCTGCCAGTAGGCCACGACCATGACGACCGCGACGGCGACTACGACGAGCATCAAGCGATCGCGCTGTGTCTTCGGTACGAGTGCCATGTTCGATTACCTCACGGACAGGGTGAGTGGCACCGTCCGGATCGCCGTGCTATCCGGCGTCTGGTACTCGGCGTCCAGCGTGAATTCGGTGACCGCGGACCCGCCGAAGCCACCAGGTCGGACTTCTCGAGCTGCACATTCTGAATGAATGGCGAGGCTTCGAGCACCTTCATGAAACGGGTCAGAGCCTGGATGTCGACGGTGTTCCCGATCACCTCGAACTTCATCGGCTGCGGCAGAGAGTCCTCGTCGGCGTGCTTCTTCTTGTCCTTCGGATCCGTAGAAGGCGGCGGCGGGGGCGTCACGGTCTGCTGTACCGACACCAGCCACGTGTACTGCGGCAGCGCGCGACTCACCTCGTCCATTATGTGCGGCCAGACGAAGCGGTTGTTGTCGATGGCGCGAATGATGGAAAGCTGGTGCATCACGGAGTCGCGCTGCGTCTCGGCTTTCTTTTTTTCGCGTAGCACCGCGGCGTACCGGGTCGAGTCCTGCACCTGTTTTTGCTCGCTCGCCGCCAGCGCATTGGCGCTTGCATCCTGCCGCAGATACAGCACGCCGACCACGGCGGCCGCGACGACGATGCTCCCAGCCGCGACAAGCAGAAACGGATCCTTGACGCGTGCCGCGACGTTAGCGAAGGCCGCGCCGACCGCGGCACCGCCGCCTGGGCCTCGGGCCTTCTTGCTATTCCCCGGCAGCAGGTTGATTTCAATCATGAGAGCGCGACTCTGGATGCAAGTGAATGGAGCGTGTCACGCGACCTTGCGCAGCGCGAGGCCAATCGGGAGCATGAGCAGGGGCGCAACGTCGTCGGTGACGAGCGATCCGAGCGCGCCGTCACGCACCTTGAGGTTGGCGAGCGGATTGGCCTGCTCCACTGTCATCCGCAGCCGCGTCGTGAGCGCCTCGGTGAGCCCCGGAATGCGGGCCCCGCCGCCACACGTGAACACGGCCCGCAGCTGCGAGGTCGAGCGCGAGGACGACGCCAGGAAGGCGGCCGCGCGCTCGATGCCCGTCGCTATCTCTTCGGCACGACCTTCGATCACCGCATCCAGGTGCGGCGACCGGTCGTAGCCCTGCAGCAGCGCATCGGACTCCTCGGCGCTCAGGCCCCGGTCACGTTGCAGGTCTTCGCGTAGCCGACGCGTGCCCACGGCCACGTCGCGCGTCAGAATCGGAACGCCGTCGTCGAGAAGATTGATGTTGGTCACTTCATGACCGATGTTGACCAGACCGACGACACCGGACATCGCCGTCGGGTGGTTGATCTCGAACGCGTTGTGTAACGCGAAGGCGTCGACGTCGACGACAGCGGGAGTAACACCTGCGTCGGTCAGCAGCCGCAGCTTCGACTTCGACGAGCTCGCGCTTCGCCGCCACGAGCAGCACGCTCATCTCCAGTCCCTCGGCGTCAGGGTCGAGGATCTGGAAGTCCAGCTCCACCGACTCCATGTCGAACGGCACGTGCTGCTCCGCTTCCCACCGCATCAGTTCGCGCGCCTGCTGCTCCTTCACGCGCTCGATCTGAATTTTCTTGATGATCACGTCGCGTCCGCCAACAGCGATCGCCACCGTCTTACCCTTGACCTTCACGCCGGCCTGCTGCAATGCCGCGCGCACTGCGTCGGCGACGATGTTCGGATCCATGATCTCGCCGTCGACAATCGCGTCGGCCAGCAGTGGCGTTATCGCCACCTTAACCAACTCGGGCTCCGAGCGACCGTGCTCGACGACGGCGACCTTGACGAGACCCGAGCCAATGTCGAGCCCGACGGTGGTTTTCTTGCGGCCCAGGAGCGCCATAGTGGGTGAGTGTGTATGAGGTGTAAGAGACTCGAACGGTAGATCACACCAACCGGTCGTTTTGATCCCGTGACCGGTCATTCTCAGCAAGACACGACTCGCGGCAGGCGAAGGTAACGGGGGCCAAGGCCGTTCCGAGGCCTCCCGGCCACCCCTCGCCCTGCCGGAAAACGAAACGGGCCAGGCATGCGCCTGACCCGTCACGTCCATCCTTATTACAGAAGGCCGCCGGTATTACGGGCAGTACGGGGCGCCTTCGTTGTTGGTCGCTGTCGTCTCGGTCGAGCCTACCGCAACGTGACAGCCGTCGGGCGTGGCGCCGACTAGGCCAATGTGGGTCGCCGTGGCGCCCCAGCCAGTACCCGTAGCAGCTGTGACACCAATCGTCACCCCGGGCGACTGCGTCGCGTTCATGGCGGTCGTGCTGGTGGTGTAGGTCGCGTAGGTCGAGAAGTACGCTTCCTCGGCCGTCACGAGGTTACGAAGATCTTCCTCAACGCTCGCCAGGTACGCCTTCTGCTTGGTGTTCGCGAACTTCGGTATCGCGATCGCGGCCAAAATACCGATAATGACCACCACGATCAGAAGTTCGATCAGGGTGAAGCCCTTGCGTGCGGTACGCGTCATACGATCTGCTCCAGCGTGAGATGTGTGTTCGGCGACGCATCCCGCCGCCGTAATCCAGACTGACACAGGCTGGAGAAGGCAACGCCCGGGCCAAACGGAGCTCAGCCGCTCAACCCACTGTAGAATAGTGACTTACGAAGTCGGCCGAGGGCCCGATATCACCAAAATACACGGCATTTTGCACGACGATTTGCACGGTGCACGGACATTGTCACCGCCCTCCGCGAGCCGCCCGTCGCGCTTCGCGATGGCTCGCTGCGGTATCACCTGCGGCGGCGAGCATTTCTGAGAAGCCTCGATGCAGCGCGGCATCCTCGGGGTGGTCCGCGAGGCCGGTGCTGAACGCCGCGCGCGCGGCGTCGAGGTCGCCGAGCTGTTGGGCTGCAAGCGTGGCGACGGTCAGCACGTCTACCGAGTCGCGGTCGAGCGCATATGCCGCACGCGCCTCACGGATGGCGCCGGCATAGTCACCCGTTCGATATCGCGCGCGGGAAAGCTCGGCGTGAAATCGGTAGATCGTCGAATCCAGAGCTACGGCGCTGTCGAGCAGCCCGGCGGCACGCGAGTAGTCGCCTTGCGCGACGGCTAGGCCGGCGCCGACTTCGTCCACAAATGGGTCCAAAGGATACAAATCGCGGGCGATGGCGAACTGGTGGATGGCCCCAGGTATGTCGCCCACACCGCGCAGCACGCCGCCTGCTCTCACGTGTGCCCTGTAGGCCAGCGGCTCTTCAATGAGCGACGTGATCACGAGTCGCTTGTTGTCGTGCCAGAACGCTGTGCGAGTCCAAGTGCGGGCCACGAACGCCAGCATGTACACGGCGAGTGCGGGGACGTAAACCCGCGGGCGCAGCGCGACCAGTTCGTTGCCCAACCACCCGACCACCAGCGCCGCTCCGGCGCTCGGCAGGTAGAAAGCGCGCTCGGCGATCGCGATGCCGGTCGGAAAGACAACATTGGAGACGGGAAAGATCGCAATCCCGAAGAACGCAAGCCCATACGCGACCGCCGGAGCACGGCGCCAGCAGTACGCGACGGCTGCCCCGAACGCCGCTATGATTGCCAGTCCGCTCAGCACGGCCCAGTTGAGCGTGTGCTGCAACACGACGTCCCGCGGAGAGTACTCGATCTTGAGGTGGAACGGCGCGAACACAAGACGGACGTACTCCGGCACCAGCGCCGCCATGGTGAGCCACCTGTCAACCGTGGTCGCACGAGTCCACATGGCGGCGACCAACTCGAATGGGCGGTGCCGGAACACGAGCCCCACTGCGGCGGCATAAAGAGCAAGAACGCAGAGATAACCCGCATAAATACGCCACCGCCGACGGATGACTGCCCACCCCCCGGCGCGCGCCCGGGCTCGCAGGATACGGCGCTTTCGCGCCCGCCAAGGAGAATGTCGTTCGCGACGGCCAGCCCCACCACGACAACGCCGCTCTCTTTCGATCCAAGCGCCAGCGCGAAAAGGGCCACTGCCCACATCGAGCCACGACGGTGCGCAAGCAACGCGGCGAGCGCAAACGTCGCCGACATGACGTCGCATCGCCCCACGGTGTTCGACACGGCTTCCACGTGCACCGGATGTACGGCGAAGAAGATCACACCGATAAGCGCACCCGGCAGCGGCAGCAGCTCGGCCAGCAGCAACCAGAGTAGCAGGCATGCGGCCACGTGCCAGGCAACGTTCATCGCATGCATGAACGCGGGCGAGCCACCAGAGACCACCCAGTCGAATGCAAAGCTCGCAATCGCGATTGGCCGGTACTGGCCGGCGGGCGATGGCGGCGGCCAATACGGCTCCGCGAATGCCTCGCCAGACGCCAGTGATCGTGTGCACGAGCGCGTTGTCGCGGATGATTCCGCCATCATCCAGGACAAACGTGTTGCCCACCGCGTTCGCATACACGGCGGCAGCTATCAAACAGACGATGAGCGCCGAGCCCGCGCGAGTCTCCCGGCTTGCCGCGGTCAACGCACCCTCGCTGCCGGATCACTTTGTGCACGTCGGGTGAGTATCCTCCCTCGGCCACTGCCTGCAGCGCTTCTCGGCGCGCGCCGTCGACATCGTGCAGCTCTAGCAGGCACGCGGCCAACAACACCCTCGCGTCCGTGGGGCCGGTTGCCAAGCGGATCGCATCCCGGAAAAGCGGCACCGCGGGAGCGCACATCCCCGCTCGCATGTATTGAGCGCCGAGGTCGCGGCGCAGCCCTCCATCAGACGGGTACAGCGCGATCGCGAGCCGAGCCTCGTGCTCGCCGCCTGCCGGCTGCCCATGCTCGAACAACGATCCAGCATACACGTAGTGCGCGCGGTAACTGAGCCGCGCATCGCGCACTTCCTGAGCGAATACTGTCTCGCTGTTCTGCCACGTACGCGCGCGAGTAGCGCTCCGCCAGCCACCCGCGATGAGAAGCGCGCTCGCCGCCCCGATCGCTGCGATGCGCATGGCGCCGTACCGTCGGTCCGAGCTTGACCTGCGCAGCCAATCGCTCGACGTCGCGAACGCTGCGCCGACCGCTATCATCGCGCCCACGCTAGGCAGGAAGAGCGTCCGCTCGGCTAGGATCACGCCCGTTGGAAGAATCACGTTGCTCACCGGCGCGAGCGTCAATGCTGTCCAGCCGATTCCGAACGCTCCGGCGGGCCACTGTCGCCTCGATACCATCGCCAGCATCAGGATGGCAACCAGTAGCGCAGCAGCGGGGAGGAGCGAGATATCGAACCGGCTATACAGCGTCACGTCCTGCGGCGCGTAGTCCGCTACGAGACGCGCAGGCCACAAGAGAAGCCGGGTCCATTCGGGCACAACCCCAAGCATCGTCCACGCGCGAGGCACTGCTCCCATGTGCGCGAAGACGACCGACGGCGTGTCCCCGGCGAACCCCCCAACGACGCGCAGCCGGACAACGACATACGCGAGCCCGGTCGCGACGAGCGCCAGAGCTAGCGGCCGCACTTCTCGCCAGCGCTCACCTGCAGGCCGTTGGTCTCCGACCACTGTAACCTCGGCGAGCGCCAACAGGCCGGGGAGAACAATGCCGTGTTCTTTCGCGCCGGCAGCCAGCGCGGTGAGAGCGCACAACGTCGCCACCGCGCCCCAGCCGAGTAGGCGCTGCCGACGCCATCGTATGTAGAGAAGCACGGCCACAATAGCGCACAGTGCCGCGAACAGCTCCGATTGACCCACGACGTTCGCGACCGCCTCGACGTGTACCGGGTGCACCGCGAACAGCGCGGCGCTCCCAGCCGCGGCCCACGCCGGCAGGATGGTTCGAGCGAGCCGCGCCATCGCGACGCAAACCGCGATATACAGCGCAACGCTTGCTCAATGAAATGCCCAAGCCTGTCCGTGACCCGCGGCCCATTCGAGCGCGAATCCTGTCATCGTGACCGGCCGATAAAGCGAAGCCCCCATATTCGGTGGCCAGTACGTCTCTATCCAAAGGCGCCAGATCCGCGCGAGCGCATGGACGCGCGGGTTGTGGAGAATGACCCAGCGATCGTCGTATGCGAACCCATTTGCAAGCGAGGTCGCAGACGCAGCGAGGGCCAGACCGGCGACGAACAGGCCAGCCAGCGTTCCGTGGCGTGTGTGGTAATCCCCTGTCTCGCGCCGCGCACCATGCTCCCGCAGGAGAATCCCCTCGGTAGCGAGCTCGGTCACGTGGGGCGCCGGCGAGCGGCCGCGAGACCGCTGTCCGCCGCAGTCACGAGAGCGCGGAATGTTGGGCTGTCGAAGCCGGAAAACAGGCCGATGCGGGCCTGTACGCGCGCGTTCGCGTAGTCCTTCCCATGGAGTAGACACCGTGCGAGGCCGGCCCGGGCTGCCGGTGCACGCGGAAGCCGGCGCACCGCCGCGGCGTACAGCGGCTCGGCCGGACCGCACATGCCATGCTGCTCATATGCCGTCGCGAGATCGATGGCCGCGAGCGCGTCTGTCGGGTCGAGCGTGAGCGCGACCCGCATTTCGCGCTCTCCGTCGCTCCAGCGCTCGACGCCGAACAGCGAGCGGCCGTAGAGGTAATGCGTCGCCGCATTGGTTGGCGCACTCGACACACCGGCCGCAAACAGCGTGATGTCGTCGCGCCAATCGCGTTCCCGTGCCGCACTACGCATGACGCCTGCGAACAGCAGCGCGCCGACTCCGGCCGCCACGAACGCGGGTCGCGGCGCTCGCACTGTCATGATGGCCTGTCCCCCGGTAACACTCCGGACTGCCACCCACTGGGCGAGAGCGCCAGCCAGCAGCGCTACGCCCACACTCGGCAGGAAGAGCGTTCGCTCGGCGAGTATCACGCCCGTCGGCATGAGGACGTTACTCACCGGAAAGAGCGCGATGGCCAACCAGGCAAATGCGAATCTGCCTACACGAGTGTGACGCAATGTCAGTGCCGCGAGGCCAATGACGCCCAATGCCGCCACGAGTGCCGGAAGCAGCGCCCAGTTGAACGTCGTGTAGATCGCCGTTTCGGGCGGAGCGTACTCCTCCACGAGCCGAGCCGGCCACACCAGGAGCCGCACCCAGTCGGGCACGACGCCAAGCATGGTCCACCACCGGCCGGTGATCGTCAGGTGCGCGAGCGCACGGTTGGGATAGTCACCCGCGAAGGCGCCAATCACGTGCTCCCGTACCGCGACATTGAGCACGGCTACCAGAATGAGCACGAGATAGCAAAGGCGAAGGGCGCGCATGCGCTCCGCGAACGGCCGAGAATCACGAACCACGGTAAGCTCTGCGGCGGCGAGCAGCGCGAGCACGACGATGCCGTTTTCCTTCGAAAGGCACGCGACCGCGTAAAGCGAGGCCAGCATCGCGATCTGGCGGGCCCGGATGCGCTCGCCGCCAGCGGAGCGCCAGCGGACGTACAGCGCCGCCGCACTCACGCCCGCGAGCGCAACCCACAACTCCGACTGGCCTACCGCAGGCGCGACCGCTTCGACGTGAACAGGATGCACCGCGAACAACGCCGAGGCGATCCACGCTGGGCCTCGCGGCAGCAGCTCACTCACGAGAGCGTAAACCGCCACGCACACCGACACGTACAGCGCAGCGCTCCACGCATGGAACACCCAGGGAGCGCCCCGACCCAGCGCCCATTCCAAGGCGAAGCTGAGCGATGCGATAGGGCGATACAGGGCCGGACCCATCTGAGGCGGCCAGTACGTCTGGGCGAACATTCGCCAGCATTGCACGAGGCTGTGAATCCGGTCGTCCAGCAGAATGATCGACCGGTCGTCGTACGTGAAGCCGCCCGCGAGCCCGGGAACGGCGCTCGCTGCCGCGAGCGCGATTATGCTCGCCATGGGTGCAGCCGCACGCCACGGCGTGCGCGGAGACGAGCCGATCACCTTCGGGTCAGGCGAACAGGTTGAAGCGCACGATATGCCAGACCGCGGCCAGGCCGTCTCGCCATCCGATCTTCTTCCCTTCTGCGTACGTGCGCCCCGAATAGCCAATGGGCACCTCGAAGATGCGTGCGCGCGCGCGCGAGAGACGGGCAGTGATCTCCGGCTCAAAGCCGAATCGGTCGGACGTGAGCGGCAGTGATCGTGCGACCTCGCCACGAATCGCCTTGTAGCACGTTTCCATGTCCGTGAGGTTCAGATTCGTGAACATGTTGCTGAGCGTGGTCAGGGTCGCGTTGCCAACCGAGTGCCAGAAGTAGAGGACGCGGTGCGGGCCGCCGAGGAAACGCGAGCCGAAGACCGCATCGGCGCGACCGTCCACGATCGGCCCGAGCAGCGTCGGCCAGTCGGCTGGGTCGTACTCGAGATCGGCGTCCTGAACGATCACGATATTGCCCGTGCTCGCCGCGAGAGCCGTGCGGATCGCGGCGCCTTTTCCGCGATTAATCTCATGCCGGATCAATCGGTCGACTCTTCCGATGGCTTGCAGCCGCTCGAGTATCGCCGCCGTTCCGTCGGTCGAGCAATCGTCCACGCAAATCACTTCCTTTGGAACTGGAACGGCGTGTACCTGATCGAGAATCAGCTCGATGGTATCGCGCTCGTTGTAAACGGGAATGAGCACGGACAATCGCACGTCGTCGCCAGGGATCGGCGTGCGGCCCCGCAAACGCGACATGGCCGGCACGTCCGAGGGCGTGCCGGAGATGAACGCCTTGGTACGTCCGGAAACTTGTGGATAGGACGTCATGGAGTGACGCGAGTGAAGGTGGCGACGCCGGTTGCGGGCGCCAGCGTGTCGAGCGTGGTGAGCAGTGGCGGAGTCTGAGTGGCTAGTCGGCTGGCGGCTGCGACCACCTCCGGACTCGATGCCACTACCAACCGCGCCGGGAATCGCCGCAGCACCGCATCGAGATAGGCCCGATCACGCGCCGTGTCCCGATGATACAAGAATTCTTCGGCAAAGGAGCTAAGCCCAGGCACGCCCTCCCGTCCCGCGTAGAGATACACGGCAGGTCCCTCCTCACTCACGACCGGCCCGCCAGACGTCGTGTGGCGGGATACCGACGCCACGACGTGCGCAATGCGTGGACCACGGTTGTCCTGCATCACGCTCCACCAATGACCCCGGTAGCCGGCGACATTGTAGCCCGCGAACGCCAATGCCGGAACCGACACCACCACAAGAGTCGCCAAGCGCGATGCATGGCGCGCGACCCCGACGGGCCGCCAGCTCCAGATCGCGCGGATCGCGAGCGCGCAAATCATGACCGTGACAGGCCACATGGTCCAGAAAAAACGGTACGGCGGGAACGGCCACAGCACGACCTCCACCATGTAGAGACAGTAGAACGCCGCGGTAACCGGGGCGGTGGCGCTGAGCCGGCGGAGCCCGACGACCAACAAAACAGCTGACCCGGCGAGAGCCATTGCCTTGGCCCACGTCGGCCAGTCTGGCGTCATCTGCACCAGAGGAATGCGCAGCAGGCCTATCGCATTCATGTTCGCGGTGCCGGCCGCAAACGCAAGGCCGTGTTGACGTATGGGGTCGAGCACCCAAGCCGCGTAAGACCCATAGGCACCCCGCAGCTCCGGCGCGAGATCCGCGCCGTGCGAGCGGAGCCATAACTGCCACGGCAGAAGGAGCACGAGAGAAGACAGGCTAACGCACGCAGCGGCGCGATATCGCCGGCGGGCAATACCGACTGCCAGCGCTGCTGGTATCGCGACCCCGCCAACGCTGCGCACGAGAGCGAGCGCGCCACACATCGCGCCCGCAACCAGCGCGACACGCGGACCCCCCAAGCCTTCAGAGGAAGAGCGCGCTTCCGCGCCGCCCGAGTCTACCGCACGCTCCGTTGTCAGCAACGTGGGCATCAGAAGGGCAACGAATAGCGGCTCCGATATCACCATGGTCGTTTGGGCAAGCACGGGAATCGCGACGCTCCCACCCATTGCTATGGCCGCCGACCAGGCGGGGGAACACCCGAGCCGCCTGACGGCAAAGACGTAGCTGCCTACCGCGGCCGCAGCCAGGAGCAAGGCGTTGGCGAATTGAAACACGGCTACGTTAGCGGGAAACTCCGGCGCGATGCGCCAGAGCGCTGCGAGCAGGACCGGGTATCCTGGCGGATAGTGGGTGGCTACGGGGTGTCCAGGCAAATGCAGGTAGCGGTATCCCTGACCTGTAGCCAGAGCCTTGCCGAGAATCACGTAGACGCCGTCGTCAAAAAAACTGCCGACAAGGTAGGGGCGCACCGTGAGCATCCCGACCAGCAATACCGCTGCCGCAATGGCGGCTGGAAGCGCCAAGGGCGCGAGCCAACGCAGAGCAACGCCCGTCTGTTGTCCGGACGCAGCTGGAACGGTGACCGCGCGAGCTCGCGCGGTCACGCCTCGACCCCGAACCTCGACAGCTTGCGGTACAGAGTCGATGGGTCGATCCCTAGCACCTCGGCTGCGCGTGTCTTGTTGCCAGCCTCACTGTTGAGCACCCACAAGATGTAGGCGCGCTCTATCGTTTCGAGCGTTGGGTTGCTGGGCGTGCGCTCGCTGACGATGGGCTCGGGTCGTCGTGCCGTAATCCTCTCAGGCAGTACGCCGGTATCGATGACGTCGCCCGGAGTCAGGATTACCGCGCGCTCCATCGCGTTCTCCAGCTCGCGCACATTGCCCGGCCAATTGAACGCGCACAGCGCTTCGAGCGCACTGGGCGACAACTGCTTCGGTGACTCGCCGCGCGTGGCCGCCGCACGCTCCAGGAACGCTTCGGCGAGAAGCGGGATGTCATCGCGACGAGCGCGCAACGGCGGCAGATGAATCGCTATGACGTTGAGCCGATAGAAAAGATCGGGGCGGAACGCGCCGCGCTTGATCTCCTCATCGAGGTCTCGATTGGTTGCCGCGATTAACCGGGTATCGATCGGCTGCGCCTCGGTCGCGCCGACGGGAATCACTTCACGGTGCTGCAACACCCTCAGGAGCTTGACCTGGGTCGCCGGCGTTGTCTCACCCACCTCATCGAGGAAGAACGTCCCGCCTGCCGCCGCCGTGAACAGCCCGTTCTTGTCCTTCACGGCCCCGGTGAACGACCCCTTCACGTGACCAAACAGCTCGCTCTCGAGCAGGCTTTCGGGAAGAGCACCACAGTTGATGGATAGGAAGGGCCCGTCCGATCGCTGAGACAGCTGGTGGACGTGGCGGGCGATGATCTCCTTCCCCGTGCCCGACTCCCCCTGGATCAGCACTGTCGACTCCGTGGGGGCAACGGTTTCGGCCAGTCGCACCGTTTCCAGCCACGCGGAGCTCTTGCCCACGGGGCGCGGCGCGGCGCCGCGGTCGCGCCGCCGGATCTCCTGCTTGAGCGACTTGTTCTCGACGCGAAGTGTCCGGTGCTCGGCTGCCCGTCGCAGGATTGCAAGCAGCTCGTCGTTCCGAAAAGGCTTCTGTATGTAGTAGTACGCACCCTCGTTGACCGCCTGCATCGCCGATTGCAGCGTCGCCTGGGCAGTCATCAGGATGACAGGCGTATCCGGGTCGTGGGCACGCGCTGCACTGAGCACCTGGACTCCGCCGACCGTCGGCATGCGCACGTCGGTGAGTATGATGTCGGGCCGGAGCTCGGCGAGCTGATCGATCGCATTCTGCCCCCCGGTTGCCAGGATCGGTGCGAACCCCTCGTTCTTGAGCAGGATCCGGAGGGATTCGAGGATCCCCGGCTCGTCGTCAATCACCAGGACGCTGGGTGTCCCGTTCGTGGCCCCCCCGCCGCCGCCGCTCATCGCCTCACCTTCATGCGACTGCTGTCACCGGTTGTGACGTCCGATGCACCTGGAGCCACGGCTCTGGTTCCACGTCCGTCGGGCGCGTGCCTTCGTCCGACTGCACATACGGGAGCAGCACGGTGAAGCGCGTGCCGTGACTGCCGGTGTCCACGAGAACGCATCCGCGATGTGCTTCGATGGCCCGATGCACCACTGGTAGACCGAGTCCACTTCCGCCCGGCTTCGTGGTGATGAAGGGGTCGAACAGCCGGTCGCGCACATGCGGGGCGATTCCGGGTCCGTTGTCGCTCACGCGAAGTGCAACTGCTCCCTGGTCGTAAGTCACGCCGCTCGGCAAGTTCTCGGTCGCGATGGCCAGCACCTCGAGCTGGACTTCGCCACCGGCCGGCGCAGCTTGCACGGCGTTCAATGCGAGGTTGAACGCCGCGCGGTGCAGCAGGTCCTCGTCGCCTTCGACCACGATCGGTGCTTCGGGTGTCAGACAGGTGACCCGAACGCCAGCTTTGCAATCCGGATGCGCCGCTGCAAGATTGGCCGCGCCGCGCGCTACGCTTCCCATGTCGACCTGCGTGAGCTTGGCGACGCGGACGCGGGCGAAGTCGATGAATTCTGTCAGGAGCCGCGCCAAGCGGTCCGACTCCCGCTCGACCAGGGCTCCAAGGGCCTGAGCGTCATCGTCCGCTACCCGGTGCCGACGCTGCTGGCGCGCAAGGATCTCCGTCAGCTGCTCGACGGCGCTGCGAATGCAAGCGAGCGGATTCTTGATCTCATGCGCCAGAGAAGCGCTCAGCTCCGCGATCGCCTCGAGGCGGCCAGCACGCACGTGCAGGCTCTCGAGGCGTTTCTGGCCCGAGATATCCTGAAAGATCGCTGTTGCTGTAGTCGAAGCGGCCGGCCCATCGCCCTCGCTGAAAGTGGTTGTGAGCCCGATGGGGAAGTTCGCATCTCCGTTCCGAATCATTTCTTCAGCGCGAGTTGTGCGGGCCCGATCGGTTGCCGCGCGCTCGAGCGCGCGCGCTACGGTCGGAGCGACAGCCCGGAGCCGCTCGAGAACCGGGGTGCCCATGAGCTCGCTAAAGGGAATTCCGAGCAATGATTCGGCTGCCGGGTTCGCATACAGCAGCGTTCCGTTGGCGTCTATCGTGACGATGCCACTTCGGATATTCCGGAGTATGTCTTCGGCATGAAGGCGTACGGCCGCCAGCTGCGCGGCGGTGCCCTCACCGGCTTCTTGGAGCCGTGCGCTGATGTAGGCACTGCCTAACGCGACCGTGGCGAACACGGCGAGCTGAAGCCAGACGACGACGTCGGGCGTGCTGTTCGCGTGCCACCACAGGACGTCGGCGAAGTAGCACGCATTGCCCAGCGCGGCGATGAGCAGACCACCGCCAGGCGGGAGTAACAGGGCGGCGCAGGCGATTACCAGGATGTAGAGCGCGGCGAATTGCGACGCGCTGCCGCCGGTGACATGCACGACCGCGGTCACCAGCAGCAGGTCGTACACGCTTTGCA
Organism: uncultured Gemmatimonadales bacterium; assembly: GCA_963838855.1. GTDB lineage: Bacteria > Gemmatimonadota > Gemmatimonadetes > Gemmatimonadales > Gemmatimonadaceae > FEN-1251. Next base: position 22,165 of record CAWISX010000019.1, read on the forward strand.
AGTACAGAAAAGTCCGGCTGAGCGGGCTCCGGTGCACCCGACTGTAGCCAGCGGATGCGACAGTGACAGACTACAGTGGCGGCGAAGATCAGCGAGGCTGCGCGCGCGTCGCCGGGCGCGACCGTATTCCAAACGAGCTGAGCCGCAAGGAATATCCCTGTGGCAATGGAGCAGCGCCCCACGTAGATGGCGCGGATCATCCACCGGGGGTCGAGGATCGCCTGGCGCAGCTTGGGCATTTTCGTTTATCATGAGACGAGTTGCGCGGGGAACCGTTTCCGCACGACGCACCTATGCGCGTGAGCCAACCGAAGAAGCTGCAGTCGCTTGCACGTCGTGCCGCCACCTCGTGGTCGCGGCGATCGCTGCTGCGGTGGTTTTCGTATTGGATGTCCTCGGGCGACTCCTGCGCCCCGCGGCCACCCGACTTACCGCGCTGTACATGCGCGGGCTCTCCGTCCCCGAGTGGCGGACGTTGGTAAAGGCGGCGCGGGGGTCCGGCGCTTTCGACGCCTCGGGTTCGGCAATGCTCGCCGGAGTGTTCGGGCTTTCATCACAAGCGCGCCCAGGACGTAATGCGGCCGCGCACGGAGATCGTTGCCATTCCCATCGATGCCACTGAAGCCGACGTCCTGAATGTGCTACGAGAGCAGCGGTACTCGCGCTACCCGGTGTACCAGGACAATCCAGACGATGTCGTCGGCATCTTCGTGGCCAAGGACCTTTGGTCACGCCACGAGGAGATCGGGCTTGGCGGCACCGGGGGTAAAGCCGTTGATGGCAACGGCGCCCATGGCAACGGGGCCCATGGCAATGGCACCGTTGGAAGCGGGGCAAAGACGTTCTCCTTGCGAGCGCTCATGCGCGAGCCGCTGTATGTACCGGGGAGCAGGCCCGCTGATCGCGTGCTAGACGACCTGCGACGCACGCGGGCGCATATGGCGATCGTGCTGGACGAATACGGCGGCACCGCTGGAATCATCACGATGGAGGATTTGATCGAGCAGGTGATGGGCGAGATCGCCGACGAGTACGACCCGGCCTTGCGATCTTCCATGGAGCTCAACGGCGTCCTCGAATTGGCGGGTTCGCTCTCGCTGATAGATGTGCGTAGCCAGCACGAATTGCGTATCCCGGAAGGCAAGTGGACGACGCTCGGTGGCTTTGCCTTTGCGAAGCTCGGCCGCGCGCCACGTATCGGTGACCGAGTACGGTTTCCGGGCGGCGAGCTCGAGGTCATAGCTATCGAAGGTCGCAGAGTAGCTGCGCTTCGGGTGCACACGGCGCCTGCTGCGCCAGCCGGGGTATAGCAACGTGCCGATGGAGCAAATTCTGTTCCCCCTCCCCCTCCCCCTCCCCTTCCCCCTACGCCTACTGCCGGTTCTCAGGCCCGGCCGCGCATGCGGGATCTCGACATTTCGCGGATCGCGCTACCCCCTCCCCAAAGGTGCGACGCCAGCCTGTCCGTGCTGGACATCACGAAGTGGTTCGGAGAGACGAGCGGAGGGGTCCGAACCTACCTGCTGCAAAAGGCGAACTACGTCGAAGCGCGCGTCCGACTCCGCCAGGTTCTCGTCATCCCGGGAGCCCGCGATTCAGTGACGGGCGGGTCCGGTGTCCGCTGTTACAGGCTGCGCGGACCCAAGATTCCTACGCAGCGCCCATATCGGTTCATGCTCGCCACTCGCTCGATTCGGCGTATTGTGGAGCACGAGCGTCCCGACGTGATCGAAGTTGGGAGCCCCTTCCTCGTACCGTGGATCACGCACCGGGCTGCGAGACGATGCGACATACCACTCGTCGCATTTTACCACAGCAATTTCCCCCGTTCCATCTGCGCGTTTCCCGAGCGCGCGCGTGGCATGCGTCGCCAGGGTCACGACCTTGCTTGGCGGTATGTGCGCAAGCTCGACCAGCTGTTCGAGACTACCATCGTGGCTTCCCGTTTCGCGGGGTCCGATCTTCAGTGCCACGGCGTCGAGCGAATCACGCACGTGCCGCTGGGTGTCGATTTGGAGCACTTCCACCCGCCGCAGGCGCAGCTACGCTGAGCTGACGCGTCGGTCGCTCGGACTTCCGCTCGACGTTCCGGTTGCCGCGTTCGTCGGGCGCTTCGCACGCGAGAAGGAAGTTGGCCTCGTAATCAAAGCGTGGGAGACCGTCGAGCAAAGAACCGACGCAGTTCTCGCCCTGGTTGGCGACGGGCCCATACGGAAGGCCCTGCGAGCTCAAGCCAAGGCCAGGCGGATCGTGTGGCTGCCATACCAGACGGATCGCGGCGACATGGCCGATCTTCTCGCGTCGATCGACTTACTCATCTCCGCCTGGATCGATCGAGACTTTCGGACTATCGGCGCTTGAAGCGCAAGCTTCGGGTACTCCAGTGCTATCCGCCGACCGGGGCGGCGTCGCCGAGCAGATTCAGCGCTCTGGAGCCGGGGCTCTCTTCCCCGCTGGCGACCCACACGCGCTCGCGGAATGTGCCATCCGGCTGCTTACGTGTGGCGACCTCGCGGCCCTCGGCGCCCGGGGCCGCGTCTATGCTGAGCGCGAGCACTCTTGGAGCAGCGTTTTTGACCGAATCTTCGACGTCTATCGCGCCGTCGTGGCTTGACCGACTGAGGCTCTGACTCCCGGCCCGCTGACGCACCAACATCACCTTCTGGTATCCATACACGACGTCACCCCGGCGCTCGCCGCTAACGTCACTGCGCTGTGGGCATTGTGCCGCGATCACGGCATTCTGCCCGCACTGCTGGTCGTCCCAAACTGGCATGGTGGTTGGTCGCTCGATCAACATCCCGCGTTCGTAGAATGGATCGCCGGGCGGGCAGCTGAAGGTGCCGAGATCTTTCTACATGGTGAGCGCCACGACGAGGTCGGGCTGCCGCGCCGGTGGCGCGATAGCTGGCGTGCATGGGGGAAGACCGCGCGCGAGGGAGAGTTCCTGACGCTAGATGAGCCGGCTGCTCGCGAGCGGATCGACCGAGGCCTGGCACTGCTCCGGGCGTTAGGGCTCTCACCGATTGGCTTCGTACCGCCGGCGTGGCTTGCGCGCCCATGCTGCGATCGCGCGGTGTCGGCGGCGGGGCTGCAATTCAGCGAGGACGACGATTCTATCGTCGTGCACGCTCGACGCGAGCGGATCTCATCGCCGGTCATCCGCTGGAGCGGGCGCACGCCGCTCCGTGCCCGTGGATCGGCGCTCGTGGCCGCGGCTCGCTGGCATGTTCAGCGCGGCGCTCCGCACGTGCGAATCGCTTTGCATCCCTCGGATCTGGCTCATTCCGCTACAGCCAGGTCCGCGGCCGCATGGGTACAGCGCTGGGTTGCGCAGCGTCCGCCAACGCGGTACGCCGATCTCTAGGCAGTCATGAGCCCGGTGCTCGCGCATCTCATTTGCGTTGCGCTCGTTGCGGTCGATCAGATATCCAGGACAGTGCGCATGCAATGGCTCGCCCGTGGTCTTGGGCGTCGCACTCGGTTCATTGACATGTTCACGGTCAACGTGGCTGGCGATGCAGCCGCGGCTCTGACTCCCATGCGAGTTGGCGGGGAGCCGGTCCGAGTCGGCGGGATGATGAAGGCCGGCCTTTCAGTATCGGACACGCTTGCGCTCGTCACGGTTGAGGGAGCTGTCGAGTACGTGGCTGTGGTCGCGATTGCGGCGGTGATGGGATGGCGATACGGCGGAGAATGGTGGCGGGCGACCCGCGGAACATTGGTGCCAGCACTTCGCCACGCACTGCCGTGGGCGGCCGTGATTGTGCTGGCCGGCGCGGTGATCTGGGTGATCCTGCGTCGCTTCGTACCCACCATAACGATCCATGTAGGGGGCACTTTACGCGACTCGTTGCGCAACGCCAGGCGCATGCCGGTGTGGGCGATCGGCATCACCGTGCCGCTTACCATCATCCACATTCTGGCTCGCGTCGCAGTGCTTCCCGTGCTGGTCTCGACGATCGCGTCGCCGCCGCCCATGGGTGCAGTATGGCTTGGATCGCTGGCACTGCTCTACGGTCAATTGCTCGTGCCGACGCCATCTGGCGCCGGCGCGGTGGAGCTCAGCTTTCTGAACGGCGTGGCTGGCGTCATCAGCTCAGACGCGACCCAGATTCTCATTTTGTGGCGATTTTACACGACCTTGACCGGTATTTTTCTCGGGTTCGCCTTCGGAGTGCCATTGTACGGAGTAGCCGGACGCCGCTGGCTGTTGCGGCGCCGTCTCGCGCGCCGCGCACCAGGAGGAGATTCGCAACCCATCAGCACTTGCAGCGAGCACCTGCAGCGCGCTGACAGTCATGACCGATGACTAGCGCGGTCGCGCCCGATCGGCTTGTCTGGGACGGCCAGCGCGAGTCCCCGATGCTTCGCCTTGCGCTCTTCACGGACACGTACCCGCCCCAGATCAATGGCGTCTCGCGCACGCTCGAGCGGTTGGCGGACGCCGTACGCGATCGTGGCGGCGCGGCGCGGGTATACACCACGACAGATCCGCAGACATCAGGCTTCGACCCGCTCGTATGGCGGCGGCCCAGCGTGCCGTTCTGGGCATACCCACAGCTGCGTCTCGCGGCCCCGGTGCGCGGCGCGGCGTATCGTGACCTGCGCGGCTGGCGGCCGACTCTCGTCCACTCGGCCACTCCTTTCGGGATGGGGCTCGCCGGCCGAGCATCTGCGCGCACGCTCGGTGTGCCAATGGTTACGTCTTACCATACGAGCTTCAGCGAGTACGCGAAGTTCTATCGCATGGGCGCACTCAGTGCGTTGGGCTGGACGTTCTTTCGTTGGTTCCACAACAGCGGCGCGCGGACATATGTGCCCACCCGCGCGGTGCGCGCGGAGCTCGAAGGGTACGGATTCCGACATCTTGCGATCTGGGGTCGCGGCATCGAGACGAACATTTTCAGCCCGCGGCTTCGCTCGGCGAGCTGGCGCGAGCGCCTTGGCGCTGACGAGCGTACGGTGATCGTCGCCTACGTCGGGCGGCTCGCGGCCGAAAAAGGACTGGACGTAGCGTTGGCCGCAATGCACATGCTGCAAGCAGATAGCGGGCCCCACGCGGCGCCCCGCATTGTATTTGGCTTGGCGGGCGACGGGCCGTACGCCAGCTATTGCCGCCGGACGGCCCCGCCTGCGCCGTCGGTGCATTTTGTCGGCCGGCTCACTCAGAGCGCTCTGTACGATTTCTACGCTTCGGCAGACCTGTTCATATTCCCCTCGACGACGGACACCTTTGGCAACGTGCTGCTCGAGGCGATGGCGTCGGGACTGCCAGTGATTGGGGCCGACGTCGGTCCGACGCGCGAGCTACTCGCCGCGGGCGGCGGCGTCACCTTCCCTCCAGGGGATGCAAAATCGCTCGCATCCACCATTCGCAGACTTGCAGCGGACCCGGGGCTTCGACGTTCTCTCGCCGAGCGCGGCCAGGCGTTCGCCGCGACCTGCTCGTGGGATCACATTTTCGACGAGCTCGTGACGGACTACCGAAAGGTGGTGGCGGACCACGGGGGACCTGTAGCGAGCGCGAGCGCCAAGCCGGGCGACCGGGCTTAACGTACCCTCGGTCTCATCGTCCAATGTTGCGACGGCCAGCGCATGTCGCGCGGCCGTCTGACTTCTTCAGGAGCATCTCGTGTCCAGGAATATGATGCGCTCGGCCCTGATGGCGATCGCGATTGTCGCGACGCAGTCTGTCGGCGCCGGCGCTCAGAGCGCCAGTCTCAGTCCCCTCACTCAGCAGCCCAGTCAGGGCACCGTTCTGCCTGCTCGCCAGTGGAATCGGCACGGCCGATTCGTCCGTCGCGCGAGGGTAGTCCGGCGCCTTTTTCGCGGCGTGCGGCTGACGCAGCCACAGCGCCACCAGCTTCGCGCCATTCGCCGGACGTACGCGGCTCAGTGGCGATCACTCCGCGCCACCCATGACCGTCGCCAGGCCCGCGCGCTTCGGCTCCGCGAGGTACGCGACGTCCGCAATGTGCTGACGCCAGAGCAACGGCAGCGGTTTGACGCCAATTGGGCGGCCATCCGGGCGCATCGTCGGCGCGCATAGCGCCTCGCCGTCCTGAGGATCCGTGAAACGACTACCCCCCCGCCCCCGCTCTCGGGGCGGGGGGTAGGGGCTAACCACTGTCATGTTTCCCGCGTGGTGCGACGCGGGCCCCGCGCGCCTACTGCACGGCGTTGATCATGTCGAAGATCGGCAGGTACATGGCGACGACCATGCCGCCGACGATCACGCCGAGGAACACGATCATCACCGGCTCGAGCAGTGAGAGCAGGCCGGACACCGCGGCGTCGACTTCCTCGTCGTAGAAGTCGGCGATCTTGGCCAGCATTTCGTCGAGTCCACCCGTGGACTCGCCGACGGCGATCATCGAGATCACCATGGGCGGAAAGACCTGCGACTTGGCCGAGCGGCGCCGCGATCGTGTCACCGCCCGCGATGCTCGACCGCGACGCCATGATCGCGTCCTGAATCACACGGTTGCCGGCCGTCTTGGCCGTGATCTCCAGGCCGTCGAGGATGCTGACGCCCGAGCTGATCAGCGTGCCCAGCGTGCGCGTGAAGCGTGAGACTGCCGACTTGCGCAGCACGTCGCCCAGGACCGGGACCTTCAGCAGGGTCTTGTCGATCAGCAGCTTGCCGTCGGACGTCTTGTAGTAGTTCTTGAGCAGCGAAGACGCCACCGACCGATCCGCCGCCGACCGCCCACCGCCGAGTCCGCGCAGGAACTCGAGATCCCGATCACGATGCGCGTGGGGAGCGGCAAGGCCGAGACCGACGGACCCGAACATTTTCTCGAACACCGGGATGACGAAGATCAGCAGCACCGTGATCGCGATGGCCGCGACCGACATGATGACGGCCGGGTAGATCATGGCGCCCTTCACCTTGCGGATCAGGGCGTCGTTCTTTTCCATGAACACGGCGAGCCGCATGAGGATCGTGTCGAGAATACCGCCCGCCTCGCCGGCCGCCACCATGTTCACGTACAAGTTCGTTGAACGCGCGCGGGTGCTTGCGCGAGCGCGTCGGCGACCGTGTGGCCCGACTCGACGTCGAAGACCACGGCGCGCGTCACTTCCTGCCAGCGTCTTGTTCTCGCTCTGCTTCGGCCAGGATGTCGAGCGCCTGCACCAGCGGCAGGCCCGAGTTGATCATCGTCGAGAACTGGCGGGTGAAGATGACGATGTCGCGCATCTTGATCCCGCCGCCGCCGGGCTTCTTCGCCTTCTTCGTCTCCTCGTCGACCTTGACGACGGTCAAGCCGCTGACGCCGGAGCTGCGCGACCACGTCTTCGCGCGTCGTCGCGTCGATCGTCGCCGTCTTGAGCTCGCCGTTCAGGGCGCGTGCGGTGTACGTGAAGCTGGGCATGGTTTGGATCCCGAGTAATTGAGGACAGGGATGGGCAATCCCTGTCGTTGACGACCGACCTGTCCCAGGCGTCTCACACGCCCTCGCCCCCGCCGCGACGCACTTCCCCTGCCCAGCGTCCGCCCGTCGCGGCGCCCCGCCGTACGCCTAACCCCTTGTCCCACAAGCCCTGACCTACCTGGCCTCTGGCCTCTGGCTTTTGACCTCTGACCCTCTGACCTCTGACCCCTGACGCCTGACCCCTGACCCCTTCGCTACCGCCGTCCGCCGACGCTCGACAGCTTGGCCGGCGTCCCGCCGTTCTTGCCATCACTGCCGTCGTCCAGCGGCGGCTGCCCGACCATTCGCAGGAACTCGTTCGGATCGCCGGACACCCGCAGGCACTCGTCCAGAGTCACTTCGCGGCCCATGTAGAGGTTGTACAGCGCGTCGTTCAGCGTCTGCATGCCGTACTTCTTGCCCGCCTGCATCGACGAGTCGATCTGGTGCACCTTGTCGTCGCGGATCAGGGCGCGGATGGCGGGCGTGACGACCAGGATCTCGGCCGCCATCGCGCGGCCGCGGCCCTTGGCCTTGGCCAGCAGGGTCTGCGTGATCGATGCCTTCGAGCACGAAGGCCAGCTGCGCCCGGACCTGCGACTGCTGGTGCGACGGGAAGACGTCGATCATGCGGTTGACGGCCTCGGCGGCCGAGTTGGTGTGCAGCGTCGCGAACGCCAGGTGGCCGGTCTCGGCGATCGTCAGCGCCGCCTGGATCGTCTCCAGGTCGCGCATTTCGCCGATCAGGATCACGTCGGGATCTTCACGCAGCGCGTACTTGAGCGCGTTCTGGAAGTTCTTGGTGTCGGTCCCGACCTCGCGCTGGTTGACGATGCAGCCCTGGTGGCGGTGGATGAACTCGATCGGGTCCTCGACCGTGATGATGTGGCCCCGTCGCTCGCGGTTGATCTTGTCGATCATGGCCGCGAGCGTCGTGGACTTGCCCGATCCCGTCGGGCCCGTGACCAGCACCAGGCCCGCGCGGCTTTTCGGCCAACTTGGCGATCACCGGCGGCAGACCGAGGTCCTGGAACGTCTTGATCGAGAACGGGATCTGCCGAATGACCATCGACACGCATCCGCGCTGCTTGAAGCAGTTGCCGCGGAATCGCGCCAGGTTCTGGATCCCGAACGAGAAGTCGAGCTCGTCCTCCGAGCTCGAACCGCTTCTTCTGGTTCTCGGTCAGCACCGAGTACGCCAGGGTCAGCGTGTCCTTGGGCGTCATGACGTACTCGTTGCTCGAGTTCGTGATCTCGCCGTCGATGCGGAGCTTGGGGCGCTCGCCGGCCGTGATGTGCAGGTCGGACGCGTCGCGCTCGATCATCTCCTCGAGCAGCGCGCGCAGGTTCACGCGCTGGGCGGGCGGACGCGAAGCTGGGCAGGCCGGTGGAAACCGTGTGGGGCCGTGGTCGACGCGCGCGGCTGCGGACGCGGCGGAGGCGGCTGGTGGCCGATCCGTAGCGGGATGCACTCATACCGAGGTCTCGCGCACGACTTGCTCGATCGTGGTGATGCCCTTTCAGGATCTTGAGCCAACCATCCATCCGCAGCGTCAGCATGCCGTCCTCGATCGCGCGCGTCGCGGATCTCGGCGGCGCCGACGTTTTGCAGGATCAGCTTGCGGAGGTGCGGGTTCATGAACATGACCTCGTAGAGGCCCTGACGGCCCTTGAGGCCCGTGCCGCCGCACTCGGTGCATCCGTTGCCCCGGAAGAACGGCAGCGTCGCCAATGCACGGTGTCGAGCGACAGATGTTCGAGCAACGGGGCGCGCCTCGGGCCGCCCGCGACTTGGCGTTCGTCAGCGCCTCCTCGGTGAATCGCATCTCGCGGAGCGTCGTGTCGCGCTTCACCTTGGCGCCGGCCAGCTCGACCGCGTCGGGCTCGTACTTCGTCCTTGCAGCTCTTGCAGACCGTCGCACCAGGCGCTGCGCCAGCGACCAGGTTGAGCGCGCTCGCCACGTTGAAGGGCTCGAGCCCCATGTCCAGCAGACGCGTGACCGTTTCGGCGGCCGAGTTGGTGTGCAGCGTCGAGAGCACGAGGTGGCCGGTGAGGGCGGCCTTGATGGCGATGCCGCCCGTCTCGAGGTCGCGGATCTCACCGACCATGATGATGTTCGGGTCCTGCCGCAGGAACGCCTTCAGCGCCGCCGCGAACGTCATCCCGACCTCGTTCGCGCACCAGCACCTGGTTGATCCCGTAGAGGTTGTACTCGACCGGGTCCTCGGCCGTCATGATGTTGACGTCGATGTTGTTGATCTTCGACAGCGCGGAGTACAGCGTCGTCGTCTTGCCCGATCCCGTCGGCCCGGTCACCAGCACCATGCCGTAGGGATTGGAGATCGCCTCCATCAGCTCGCGCTCGGCTCGCGGCTCGATGCCGAACTTCTCGAGATCGAGCGTCAGGTTGCCCTTGTCGAGAATTCGGAGCACGACTTTCTCGCCGAACAGCGTCGGCAGCGTCGACACGCGATAGTCGATGACCTTCTTGCCCATCTTGAGCTTGATGCGCCCGTCCTGCGGCACGCGCCGCTCGGCGATGTTGAGCTGCGACATGATCTTGAAGCGGGAGATCAGCGCGGCCTTGCATCTTGAGCGGGCGGCTTCATCACTTCCTGCAGCGCCCCGTCGATCCGGTACCGCACGCGCAGCTCGTGCTCGAAGCACTCGAAGTGGATGTCCGAGGCGCCGCGCTTCACGGCGTCGGTCATGATCGCGTTGATCAGCTTGACGACCGGCGCGTCGTCGACGGCGGCGGCCAGCGCGGCGGCGGTCGGCTCGTCGTCTTTGTCCTCCACGACCTCGAGCTCGCCCTCCGCCTCGGACACGATCTCGTCGAGCAGCGACTGCATCTGCCGCGTCGGACGACTCGTAGTACTTCTCGATCGTGTTGCGGAGCGTGAACTCGCCCGCGATGACCGGGAAGATGTCGTACCGGGTGATGAACTTGAGGTCCTCGATGATGCCGAGGTTCGTCGGATCCGCGATCGCGACGGTGAGCGTCCGGCCGTCCCGCTTGAGCGGCAGCACGAGGTTCTTGGTGGCCAGCTCGCCGGGGATCAGCTTGGCGATCTTGGGATCGACCTCGAACTTGGAGAGATCGACCGCCGGCATGCGGTACTGCCGGGCCAGCATCTTGGTCAGCTCGATCTCGGGGATGTAGCCGAGCTTGACCAGACTGTAGACGACGCTGCCGCCGTTCTGCTTCTGCTCGCGCTAGCGCGTTCGCGAGCTGCTCGCGCGTGATCAGGCCCTCGCGCACCAGCACGTCGCCAATGCGTTCGCCGGCCGGCGGCGCGACGGTCGCTACCGGAGCGGCCACGCGTGGGTCAGGCTGAGGGGTGCGCTGAAGGCACGAGCGGCACGTGTGGAGGACGGGCCCGCGCCCCCAAAAGTCACCCGGTTACTGCGTCACCAACCCGGTTGCGACGTCGCCGACGATCTGCAGCGACTGCGCAGACACCTTGTCGAACGTGTCGAATGGGGTGTGGTGGATCGCCGGATAGTCGAAGTCGATGACGTCGATCACCCGCAGCCCGACTTTGAGCAGCGGGATGTGATCGTCGGTGACCGTGTAACGGTATTGCGGGATGAAATATCGGTCGTATCCGAGGTCCGCCGCCTCCCTCCACACCCGAGTGACGACTTCGGGCGCCTGCTGCACCGAGTTGCCTTCCTCGTAGATGTCCAGATTCCGGTCGCCGATCATGTCCCACAGCACGCCAAAAATGGGACGATAGTCCGCCGACGGCAGGTGCGACGCGAAATACGTCGACCCGATGAGAACGTCCCGCGTCGGATGAAGTGCCGTAATCCTCGCCGTCGACGAAGAGCAGATCGACGCCAACCGTGGGGGGCGTGCGCTTCAGCACGTCGCCGAGAGCGATGAAGAGCGCCACGCCCGACGCGCCGTCGTTGGCACCCGGGACGGGCAGCTGGCGCAGCGCGGTGTCGGTCGCTTCGTCGGATACCGGACGGGTGTCCCAATGCGTGAGATACAGCACGCGATCGGTCTCGCCGCGGCCGGAAACGCGCGAGCATGTTCCGCATGGGGAGCGATGCTCCGGCCGCGGTCTTGTGGGACCAGCTCTGCACGATCACGGTGTCCGCGCGTCGCATCATCTCGGCAATGATCCAGTCGCCGCACCGACGCGCACCATCGGTGCCGGGAATTCGCGGGCCGAAGTCGAGTTGAGTCTTCACGTACGCGAGCGCGCCCGGCCGTTGAACCCGGTTCGCGCGCGACCGCATCGGCCGCGGGGCCGCCACCGCACGAGACGACCGAGACGAACGCACGCAATACCGTAACGACCAGTGGGCGATTAAACGCGGACACGACTTGAATTTGACGGGGGACGGGGCGGAATTTCAGGCAGTGAAGATACTGAACCGGTACGCGTTACGAGAGCACGTCGGCCCGCTAGCGTTTGCGACGACTGCCGTAACGTCGCTTATGCTCCTCAACTACATCGCCCAGAACATCGGTGAGCTCGTCGGCAAGGGACTGCCGTGGACGGTGCTGGCGGAGTTCGTCGGGCTCTCCGTTCCCTTCACGGTCGCCATGACACTGCCGATGGCGGTGCTCGTTGCCGTGCTTTACGCATTCAGCCGGCTCGCCGCCGAAAACGAGATCACGGCACTCAAGGCGAGCGGCGTCGGGCTGAATACCCTGCTCGTCCCGGTCATTTGCGGCGGCATCGTTCTTTCGCTGCTGATGATCGCGTTCAACGATCAGGTGTTGCCTCGCTCAAACCACCGGCTGCGCACGCTCCAGAGCGACATCGCGCGCAAGAAGCCCACGTTTGCACTCAACGCCCGAATGGTCAACGAGGTCTCGCCCGGGAAGCTGTACCTCGTTGCGGGGCGCCTCGACCAAGCCACGAACAAGATGCGCGAGGTCGTGATCTACGATCTCGGTGACCCGGCGCGCCGGCGCACGATCTACGCCGACAGCGGAATCATGGCGATGACACCGGCGGGCGACCTCGCGCTTACTCTGTTCAGCGGTTCCATGGAGGAGATCAAGAAGGCAGAGCCGGGTGAGCTGCAACGCGTCTTTTACATCATCAACCACATCGCGATTTCCGGCGTCGGCAATCAACTGACGCGTTCGACGAACGACACGTACAAGAGCGAGCGCGAGATGTCGATCTGTGAGCTGCAGCGCGTCGTCGCGGACAACCAGCGCGCGTTGGACGAGTCCCGAGCCGAAGTAACGCGGACTTTGGTTGCAGCCGTCCGAGCAGCGACGACAGGCGCGCCCGTCGCAGCCCCGCCTCGCCCGCCGCCCGTCGTGCAACCATATGGTAGACACTGGAGCCTGGCCCGGGCGTATTGCCAGTATGTCGCTCCCGTGTTTGGCGTGCACGCCGGTCAGGACGACACGTCCGGTGGCCAGGCGCCTCCGGCCCCGCCTCGCTCTCACTCGCCCGCGCAGTCCTCCGCGCCCCCCGGCGCCGCAGCTAAGCCCGGGAGCGCGCCTACCCCGGGGCAGCCGCCGCCCCCCGCGTCGGCTCTCGCGCTGCCCCAGAACCCGGCACCCGCGGCACCTACATTGAGCGCGGGCCCCGAGATGCCACCGTCGCTCGCGCTCGCCGCCCTCACGGCGACCATCGAGGGCACGCGTGCACGCATTGAGACGGATCAGCGGACGCAGTGGACATACGACGTGGAAGTGCAGAAGAAGTTCGCGATCGCCATGGCCTGTGTCGTCTTTGTCATCCTGGGCACCCCTATAGCGCTTCGATTCCCTCGTGGCGGCGTGGGGCTCGTGATCGGGGTCAGTTTTGGCGTATTCGCGCTTTACTACGTAGGTCTGATTGCGGGAGAGCCACTGGCCCAGAATGGCAAGGTGTCTCCGTTCCTGGCGATGTGGTGCTCCAACATCGCATTCACGATCGTTGGCGCTTACATGCTGGCGCGTGCTGGTCGAGTGGGAGCCAGCACCCGGAGCGGCGACCGGGGCGAGATCCGCGATGCGGTACGCGCGCGACTCTCGGAGCTCGCGCGTCGCATTGGCATTCCCGTCGAGCGGCGCCAAGGGTTGCCAGCGTGAGGCACGCCTGAATGCGGCTGCTCGCCAAGCCGTTGGATCGGTACGCGTTCACGGAATTCTGGAAGATCTTTGTCACCACTGCACTGGGTTTTCCGATCCTGGTCATCGCTATCGACCTGACAGACCACCTGAGCGACTACCTCAACCGAAACATCCCGACCGGCGCGATCGCCCTCAGCTACCTGTATTGGATCCCCGGTTCGATGTTCCTCGTGCTGCCAGCGGCCGTGCTGTTCGCGACGGTATTCTCCATCGGCGCCTTCACGCGGCACTCGGAAATCACCGCGGCGAAAGCGTCCGGCATCAGCTTCTATCGTATGATCGCGCCCATATTCGCGGGCGCGCTATCGGCAGCGGTGTTGGGTCTCGGCATCGGCGCGATCGCGCCGGCTACTAACGCGAAGCACGATGAGCTCCTACAGGAGCAGCGCTTCCGTGGCGGCAATGAGCGCTACAACTTCGCGTACGCCGCGAAAGATGGGCGCGTCTACCAGATCGGGTCACTCAATGCGGACCGCGGCGCGGTCTTGGGCTTCCAGATCGAGCGCAAGGGACTCGGGGCTACCTACCCCACTTACATGCTGGTCGCGCAGATAGGAATCTGGAAACGGCATCACGGATGGGCCCTGCGGTCGGGCACCATGCACGTCATTCCTGACAGCATCACGGATTTCGCCGTGCAGTTTGATTCTCTTCGCGACAGCCGCCTCACGGAGATACCGACCGACCTCATGGCCGCCCCTCGAAATCCGGACGACATGGGATATGGTGACTTGAAGCGCTTCATCGGCGCGCTGGAGCACTCGGGGGGCAACGCCGACGAGCTACGCGTGGAGTTGGCCCAGAAGATCGCCGTCCCGGTCACGTGCATCATCATCGCGCTTTTCGGCGCGCCTCTTGCCACCAGCACTCAGCGCGGTGGAGCGGCGTACGGAATCGCGATCAGCCTGGCGACCACGGTCCTCTTTCTGATGATGATTCAGCTGACGAAGGCCATCGGCGCCAAAGGTATCATTCCGCCGGAGCTTGCCGCGTGGGTACCCAACGCGGTATTCGCCGTGGCCGGCGTGTTTCTTCTGGCGCGCGTCCGAACGTGAGGCCTCTGCCAGGCGCGGCAGAGGCAGAGATATGAGCAGCCCGACGTTCCCCGGCGGCCTCGAGTCGCGGCCCACGGCGATGTTCCCGATCGTTCCTCGGCTCGGCATTCGTATCTTCCGCCGAGTCGCGCGAACGGTACTCGGCATGTTCGGCGGAATCGGCGCCCGCGCGTATTTCTTCCGCGACATGCTGCGCGCCCTTGGCGAGCCGATGACGTACTTGCCGGAGACAGGCAAGCAGATGCGCGCGATCGGCGTGGCTTCGCTTCCGCTGGTGTCGCTGGTCGCGGCATTCATCGGAAGCGTGATCGCGCTGCAGTCGCGCTACCAGCTTTTCCCCGGCGTCGAGCTGTCCGTTGTCGGCCTCATCGCGCGACAAATGATCATCCTCGAGCTGGGACCGCTGCTGACGGGGCTAGTGCTGGCCGGGCGCGTCGGCGCCCAGATGACCGCCGAAATCGGGACCATGCGCGTGACGGAGCAGATCGATGCCCTCGAAACGCTCGCGTTCGACCCGGTCGCGTACCTCATCGTGCCACGCGTGGCCGCGGGCATCGTCATGTTGCCCGTGCTCACTGTTTTCGCGGACGCCGTGGGCATCGGATCGGCAATGCTCACGTCGATAGCCGCGACCGACATCAAGTCATTCGATTTCGAGGCCGGGCTGCGACTGTCTTTCAATACTTTCCAGGTCTTTTATAGCCTGCTAAAGGCGGTCATGTTTGGCGGCGCCATTTCTTTCCTATGCTCTTACGAAGGTTACGTGACATTCCTCCGGCGCCGAAGGCGTCGGACGCTCCACCGCAAAGGCGGTCGTGATCGCGTCGGTTTGGATCCTGATACTCGATGCCCTGACGGCCATGATATTGGCTCCCCACCTACAGGGGTAACCGGATACGCATGCGACGCCGTGACGAAGTGATGGTAGGGCTGGTGATCTCGGTGGCGTTCATCATAGCCATAGTGGGCACGCTTTGGCTCGCGCGCGGCGGACTCGCCTCCGGGTATCCGTTGTATACCCGGTTTCCCTGGGGGTACGGGATCAAGCAAGGCCAAGCGGTCCTGCTGACGGGCGTGAACATTGGATTCGTCGGAGACGTGGACCTGCGACAGGATGGCACGCTGCTGGTCACGATGCGAATCAACAAGCGTTATCGCGTCCCCGAAGGAACAACAGCGTCGATCGAGCCGAATGGGATCTTCGGCGATGTGGAGGTGGCGCTGCGTCCGGTGCGTCCCACGCTGGCGTTCATCCCGCCGGGCGACACGATTCCGATCGGGAAAAGCCCACCCGGCCTGCAAGATCTTCTCGCGCGTGTGGACACCGTGGGCGCGCACCTCAATGACGTCGCGCGGACAGTGGAGCTGGAACTGGTACAAAACGGCGGAATCGCCGACCTTCGCAAGACTCTCACGGGCGCAAATCAGCTCGTCGCGCAACTGTCGTCGATCGCCGCCGAGCAGTCACGCCAGCTGTCCGCCACCATGCGGTCGCTCAATCGCACGGCGTCGGCGATAGACTCCGCAAGCGTTGACTCGGCGGTCCGAAACCTGAAAACGACGACCGCCAATCTCGCCAACCTGTCGGGTGAGATGCGAAACAGCGCCGCTCAACTCAACACGCTGCTCGCGAAAGCCGACACCGGATCCGGCACGGCCGGCAAACTCCTCAATGACCCGGCCGTCTACAATAACCTACAAGGCCTGCTCGCCCGACTCGACTCGCTCACAGCCGATCTCAAGAAGCATCCTGGGCGCTACATTAGCCTGAAGATCTTTTGATCTCAGTGAGCCAGATGTACGTTCGCGTAGTCCGATTCGCCCGTTACCTCGCGCACGATATACGGCGCAAGCCAATCCGGCGGCTCCACGGGAGTATCCGCCGTCGGTAGCTCGATCTCGGCGAGGACAAGCTCCCGGTCTTTGAACTCATCTATCTCCCATCGGTGATCGCCGCCAGCAACGACGTACCGTCGCTTGATGAGCCGATGTCCTTTTGTAAGCCGCCACAGTGTGTTGAAAACCTGGGGCGTGGTCTCTTCCTCGATTTCGCTCCGCACCAAACCCGCTCCTGCCTTCACGGTTCGATACAGCCGGACTACTCCCCGCTCACGAACTCGGCGAAGCCGTTCAGAGAGTCGCTCGCCCGGCACGTAGCCTTGCTCGATGAATCGCACGGGCCATTCGCGGGCGTATTCGGGAACGCTCCGCAATAGGTACTTACGCTCGATCTCGACTCCAGTGCTTGCGTGAGCGGCCGACACTTGCGCAGCGACGTCCCGGCCCACCGCATCCACAGCGTCGATCAGTTCGCGTGCGTGGTCACCCAGCCAGTTGCGCGTGAGCACGGCGTACGCCGCGGCCTCGGCCTCGTGCAGACGACTTGCCAGGGCTACGAGGCCGGGCCGATTTGGGTCGCCGAGCTCACAAGATTCGGCCTCGCCAACGACGTCCAGCAAGAGTACCGATGCGTCGTGCAGCTGTCCCAGCACATCTTGTAGCTTTTTCAGCCGCTTGACGACCGCGTTGGCAGCATCCAGCTGCGGTGCGATCGGCTCGACCAGATAGCGGAGTCTCTTGCCCTCGATCCGCGCTTGGTGCGCTGCAGCGCGATCTTCGGCCGATTTCACGTGAAGCAGTCGATCCGCGAGCGCGTGCGCGCCGCACCGTATCGCTCCGGCCGTCACCTCGCGCATCGGCAAAAGGCGCGGTGACTCGTCAATCGGCGCGGTCACCGCATACTCGCCGAGACCTTCCTCCAGCGATTCCGCGACGCGAGCAAAATCACGGGCTACCTCGGCACGCAGTGTTTCGTCGGCGTCTCGCTTGCGACGCTCGAGCTCGTTACGGAAGTACGCTGCTCCCGAAAGCTGCTCTTCGTTCAGCGAGTCAGCTTGTTCCTCGAGCCATGCCAAATGCACTTGCAGATCGCGCGCCGCACCGGCGGCCTGCGCGAGTGACTTGAGCCTGCGGCGTGTTTTGCCCGACACGGCGGTGTCCAGCTGCGGACGATAGGCACGGATCCAGCTGCGCAGTCGTCGGAGAGCCACTCTAAAATCGTGCAGCGCGTCGCGGTCGTCCGAGTCGAGAAGTCGGGCACGCGCGTCTTCGGCACGGCGCAAGAGCGAGCGACCGACGATGCGCACGGCACGCTGCACCGGAAGATCGAGGAAGTCGCTCGGAAGCTCCGATCGGGTCAAACTCTCACCGCCTGATCAATAGTACTGGCCGCCGCCACGGCGCCGCCCGACCGTTGCGTAATAGACGGGCACTCCCACGATCACCACGCCCAATACGGCCAGAGTGGGCCATCGAGTCCCCGGGTCGACAATTGCGTTCCCGAGCAAGAGTATGGCCGCCAGAATGAAGACAGCCGGCACGAACGGATACAAGGGCACGCGGAACGGCGGCTCATACTCACTGCGCCGGCGCAGTACGAACACAGCGCCGACACCCAAAGCATAGAAAGGAACGATCGCCGTGATGAATGCATCAGCCAACTGTTCAAACGTGCGCAGAAGCACGAACACGACGCCTAGTGCCGCAGTCAACGCGATCGCCACGTAGGGCGTGCCGTAGCGAGGGTGCACCGCGCCCACAGGACGCAGGAATGCGCCGTCGGCCGCCATTGCATAAAAAATCCGCGGCGCGGTGAGCAATGAGCCATTGAGGGTGCCAAGTGTCGAGAGCACTACGGTCAACGCAACTAGCCGGGCGCCCGGAGCGCCTAGGATGACATGGGCGACATCGGCAGCGACAAGTGGTGATGTCCGAATGGCACTAATGGGAAGAACCGCTAGATATGCTACGTTCGCGAGGACGTAGATCGCGATTACCGCGAGCGTTCCGCCGATCAGCGCGCGCGGGAGGTTGCGCCGCGGGTTCCTGACCTCTCCGGCGACGAAGCTGAGATCCGCCCACCCGTCGTATGCCCAGAGCACGCCGACGAGCGCGAGTCCGAATGGCACGAGTCGCATGCTACCAGGCGGGATGGGCGGCACGAAATGCTGGGCGCCGCCGCCTCGCGCTCCCGCGATGAGCGCCGCGATCACAAGCACGAGCAGGCCTCCGTACTTGGCAATCGTCGTCAGGTTCTGGACCGCCGAGCCCCAGCGAATTCCTCGATAGTTCCACCCTGCGGAAACGACGATCGCGGCCGCCGCCGCCCAATGCACAGGGGTCACGTAGAGAGGCGCGGCGGGATCTCGGCCCGCGAGCCGAAACGAGTACTCCGCAAACGTCGTCGACACCGCGCCGAGCGACGCCGCGCGAATTACGGACAGCTCGGCCCAGCCAAACAGAAACGCAGGCATTGGGCCCCATGCGGTCCGAATGAACACGTAGAGACCGCCCGTCTCAGGAAGCGCGCCCGCGACTTCGGCCAGCGTCAGCGCGCCGCATAACACAATCAGCCCGCCGACCATCCATACGCTGAGCATGGCGACCGGGCCAGGCAACCGCGTCGCGACACCGGCGGGCGAGCGAAAGATGCCCGACCCAATAGTCGACCCAATTAGGACAGCGGTCGCGCTCCAGAACCCGAGCCGCCGCTGGAGAGTGCCCGGTCGTGCTAGCTCCACGTTCGCTATGGTACGGGTTGGGATCGATCGCGGCTACCTTTCGGCAGTGCGAATCCCGGTTTTGGCCGCCGAAGCAGTATTCTTGGTCGCCGTGGTGGCCTGTGCGTCGGCTCAAGTCGGGATCGTGTTGTCAATGTTCCGTCGTCGGGCGTCCAATCAGGCCTCTGATGCCGATGCTCCGAGCGACGCAGAGTCGGCCGCCCCGGCGCATCCCGCAGGCATCGGTCGCGCGACCGAACTCGCGTGGGCACTGCTTCCGGCAATTGCCCTCGGCCTGCTGCTTGCCGTGACGTGGCAGGCGATGGAGCATGCTCGCCCGCTATGAGTGCTCGCGAGTGAGCATCGTCCGCCGCACCGCACTGGTAGCCCTCGTGCTCGCGTACGTGCATACAGTATTCGGGGCGGTCGTGCGCATCTCCGGCTCGGCCATGGGCTGCGGAGACAACTGGCCTGATTGTAACGGCTCCCTGCTACCCGCTCTCACCAATCGCACGTTGGTCATCGAGGTCACGCACCGGTACTCGGCCGTGGCGTTGCTCGGCGTGCCGATCTTTGCCCTTGTGCTGGTGGCGATCGCCCACTGGCGCACTCCCGGCATCCGCGGCCGAGGCGGCGTCCTCCGCGCCGCGCTCCTTGCAGCCGCTTTGGTGATCGTCGCGGCGCTCGTCGGCATGGCACTCGTGGTCCACGGATTGACCGGCGGGCCCGCCGTAGCCCTGCACTACGTGATTGCGTTGGCGACGCTCGCTGCGTTGACGCTCGCCGCGCAGCGCGCGGGCGGTCTCGGAGCAAGTGACGTGGAATTTGATGGACTCGCGCCCGCCAAGACGTATCGCGGAGCCCTCGCTGCCGCGATCATGGTCTTCATCACGGTCGTTTTCGGCTCCTTGACGGCCAACATCCCCGGCGCCGCCCAGTCGTGCCAGGGGTTCCCCTGGTGCCGAGAAGGCATGGTCTCCACGGGGAGTGTCCTCTTCGTCCAGCTCGCGCACCGCGTGCTCGCGTTTCTGGTCGCGCTGCATCTCCTCGGATTCACCATCGGCTCAGCCAGGCGACTCGCTGCGAAGACCAATAGTGCGTGCCGCCCAGCTCGCCCTTCTCGTCGTCGTGCTGCAACTCGCGGCGGCTGCGGCGCTCGTGGAGCTCCACCTGCCTCCCGTCCTCCAATCGCTTCACCAGGCTCTGGGCACGCTGCTGTGGGTGACCACCGTGTCGCTAGCCGGGCTGGCGAAGCGCGCGCTCATGATCCGGACCGCCTCTGTCGAACTCTCGGACCGGAGCGCCGACGAGACTGCAGGCGCGGTCGCATGACCGCCCAGATGCCGCAGGTGCCCGCGCCAGGCGCCATTGACCGCCGCAGTGGGATCGTGCGCGATCTCGTCGCTCTTACCAAACCCCGCATCATCTCGCTGCTCCTCCTTACCACGGTCGCGCCCATGTTCCTTGCCGGAACACCGAGTGCGCAGCTCGTGCTGCTCGTGGTCGCTGGTGGGTACCTGATGGCGGGAGGCGCGAACGCCGTCAACATGTATTTCGATCGCGACATCGACAGCCGCATGGCGCGAACTCGGCTGCGACCGATCCCGAGTGGGCGAATGGCGCCGCTCACGGCGTTGGTGTTCGGCGTGGCGCTCGCCGCGGCTGGCACGGCCCTCTTGGCGCGTTTCGTCAACGTGCTCACCGCGAGCCTGGCCCTCGGTGGGTTCTATTTCTACATACTCGTCTACACACGCTGGCTCAAACGCTCCACGCCGCACAACATCGTCATCGGTGGAGCGGCCGGTGCATTCCCTCCGCTCGTCGGATGGGCCGCCGTCACGGGCCGCATCGATCTCATGGCCGTGTACTTGTTTCTGATCGTGTTCTATTGGACGCCGCCGCACTTTTGGGCGCTCGCTCTGCTCAAGCAGCGGGACTATGGGCGTGCTGGCATTCCGATGGCGCCACTCGTGTGGGGTGACGTGCGCACGATCGACCAGATGATGTACTACACGATCATCCTGATCGCTTTGACTTTGCTCCCGGTGGCATTCGGCGCTTTGGGGATGGTGTACGGGGCGGCGGCCTTGGCTCTCGATGCCGTGCTCCTCGCCGGCGTCATACGCGTCCGGCGCGCGGCTACAAGGAGCGCGCCGGGTAGCGCAGCGTGGGCCGTGTATAAGTTCTCGCTGCTGTACCTCGCGTTGTTGTTCGTCGCCATGGTCATCGATCGACGGGTGAGCACATAGCCTCGCCCCCGGCTGCACCGTCGGCGCGAAGACTCGCGTCGCCCAAACCGCTAGGCCGGCTCGTTCCGCTGCTCCGCCCTTACGCAGGGCGTCTCGCGATAGCGGCGGTGTGCTTGGTCGTAGCGGCGGGCGTAGGGCTCGCGTTCCCACAGGTCGTCCGCCACATGCTGGACGCGGCGTTTCAACGTCACGACCGGACGCTGCTTAACCAGATAGCCATACTGCTCGTTGCCCTGTTCGCGCTGCAGGGCGTCATGAACTTCGTCCAGGTGTACCTACTGACGTCTACGAGCGAGCGCGTGATCGCCCGCCTGCGAGAGCAGCTATTCGAGAACCTGCTGCGGCTGTCGCCTGCGTTCTTCACCGAGAGGCGGACCGGCGAGCTTACCAGCCGGCTCTCGGCGGACCTCGCTGTTCTTCAGTCCACGCTCAACACGTACGTGTCTGAGTTCTCGCGCCAGGTGCTGTTCCTGGTGGGCGGCATCATACTGCTGACGCGCACGCACCCGACGCTGACCGGAACGACCCTCGCTGTCGTGCCGATCGTGATCGGTGCGGCATTTCTCTTTGGCCGAGCTCTCCGCCGCGCAAGCACGGGCGTACAGGACCGTGTCGCCGAGGCCATGGGCTTTGCTGACGAGGCCTTTTCGCAAATCCGGACGGTGCAGGGTTTCGTGCGGGAGCGCGAAGAAACGCGACGTTACGCTGCGCAACTGAGTGACGTGGTCGATGCAGCGGTGCGTCGCGCGCTCTTGCGGGCGGCGTTCTTCGGGGTCGTCGGGTTCATTGCGTTCGGAGGCGTGGTCGCTGTCATGTGGCAGGGGGGCCGGCTAGTGCTTCTGGGCGCGCTGACGGCGGGGGCGCTGGTGGCGTTCCTCCTGTACGCCATCACTGTTGCTGCCGCGGTCGGGTCACTGGCGTCGCTCTTCGGGAGCTATCAGGAGGCGATCGGGGCCGCAACGCGCGTGTTCGAGCTGCTGGCCATGCACCCAACGGTGGCCGAGCCGGCATCGCCTGACCCGCTCGCCCGCCCAGTGCGGGGCGCCGTCGCCGTCGAGCGGGTCACATTTCGCTACGGAGACGGACTTCCCGATGCGCTGCATGAGGTCTCGCTGGAGATTGCGCCTGGTGAGGTCGTCGCGCTTGTTGGGCCGTCGGGGGCAGGAAAGACGACGATCGCGCTCCTGATTCCGCGATTCTGGGATGTCACGAGCGGCCGAGTGACGCTCGACGGGCGTGACGTGCGGACGCTGTCATTCGCGGACTTGAGAAGTGCAATCGGAACGGTGCCTCAGGAGCCCGCGCTGTTCAGCGGCACGATACGCGACAACATTGCCTACGCGCGCCCGCGCGCGAGCGACGAGGAGGTCGAAGCAGCCGCGCATGCAGCGCACGCGCTCGAGTTCATTGAGCGACTGCCAGCCCGGTTCGAGACGCTGGTCGGGGATCGCGGAGTCAAATTGTCGGGAGGTCAACGCCAGCGACTCGCAATCGCGCGCGTCTTTCTCAAGAATCCCACGGTCGTGATCCTCGACGAGGCCACGTCGAGCCTGGACAACGAGAGCGAGCGGCTGATCGAGGCAGCCATGGAGGAGCTTCTGCGCGGACGCTCGACTCTCATTATCGCGCATCGTCTGAGCACGGTATTGCGCGCCGACCGCGTGGTGGTGCTCGATCGGGGCCAGGTCGTCGAGGAGGGGACGCACGGTGAGCTTCTGGCCCGCGATGGCACGTACGCGCGACTGTATCGCGGGCAGTTTCGGGCGCACCGAGTCGCTGGTGTAGCGGCGCGCGTGAGCGGCGCGCCTTGGGTGGCGCGCTTGCTCTCCTCAGTGCAGCGATACTGTGGCCGCAGCCGGAAAACGCAGCGTGACCGTGGTAGTGCCATCTTGGACAACTGTGATGCTGTCAGTTCTAGTTCCAAATCGCTCGTGCCAGGCCGTGATTGCGTACCGGCCGGGAGGGATCGAATCGATGGTAAACCCTCCGTTCGCGTCGGTCATCGCGTAATACGGGTGTCCAAAGACCGCGAGCCATCCGTGGATCCAGGGGTGATGGTCGCAGGTCATCTCCACCAGCCCCGGCGCGGCCAACGCCGGGCGTATCGGCACGACCTCTCCCGGGTTCCGTCTCGGTGACTACCCCGAGCACGTCGGCGGTGCCCGCCCGAGTGAACCGAACGCGGTGGGTCACGGCGTCAGCGTTTCGGACATTTAGCGTGCCCCCGACAACGGCAGTCTGCACGCGTGGAATTAGCCGGCAACCGTTCGTGATCACGTCGAACCTCCGAGCATAGGGCATCCGCTTGCCGCCAGCAACGCCGGATATCCACACCACTGCGCGGGCCAGCCGCGCACCCCTGTGCTCAACGGACACGTCAACCAGCGAGGCGCCGCACACGGGCGCGTCGGCCCTGGGGTGGGTTACTGTATCGATCGGGGCACGCCCATCGAACTCGACCGACCCAGTCACTCGCCCTATCGCAGATGCCCCGGTCGGCCGCCGCGCCGGTGGGGACGGCGTCCGCGACGACACGCTCGCCGCGCACAGCGCGACGGACATTGCGCAAAAAGCGAGGGCGCGCGCTGCCACGCCGGCTGACGACGCGCGCGCGAAGCGGGTCACGAGTAACTTCACGGGTAACTCGAGAGGGTGCATGAGGCGAAGTGCCGGAAGAAATATGTGGACGCTCGCCGGAGTGGGGGCGCTCACGGTAATCAGCATCGCCGCGGCGGAGCGCAATGGGCCCCGCGCGGAGTTCTGGGGATTTGCGGCTCCTTGGGACCCCCGCAGCGCACAGAGCGTGGAGGCACACGGGGGTCAGCTTTCGGCCATCGTCACCGGATGGTTCGCGCTCGACAGCATCTCTGCCTTTCCCATGACGCTGTATCCCGACACCGTCCACGTCCCGGCGAACACGCGCCGATTTGCTCTGGTAACGACGTATGTGCGGGACCGCTTTCATCCCGAAGTCCTGCGGCAAATCGCCACCGACCCGATACGCTTGGCCCAGGTCGCCGGCCAGATCGCCGACATGGCCTCCGGCAGCGGCTATCGTGGGCTCGTCCTCGATTTCGAGGGCCTAACGCCGGCAGACACGGCCGCGCTGACGACCGTCGTGCAAGCGGTGGCTGACTCCGCCCACGGCCGACACATCTCACCGGTCGCCGTCGCTGTGCCGCCGGCCGACACCGTCGCGTATGCGGCCCGCGTGCTGCAAGGAGCCGATCTTATCCTGGTTATGCTCTACGACGAGCACTGGGCAACATCATCGCCCGGTGCGATTGCGTCGCCTGAATGGGTGCAGCGGCTGTTGGATGCACGGATCGCCGAAGCCGGCGCGGACAGGATCGTTGCGTCCTTGCCGAGCTATGGCTACGAGTGGACACCGGGCGCGACGGCAGCCGTGATCAGCTACGACGAGGCGGAGCGATTCGCGCGCGATGCAGGCCTCGGCCTGGCGCGGGATTCTGCTTCGGAGACTCTGTACGCCGCCCGCCCCGACTCCGCCGAAGTGTGGGTCAGCGACGCGAGGCTGCTACAAAGGCTCGTCGCGGACGCCGAGCGAAAGGGCGTGACCCGTTTTGCGTTCTGGCGGCTCGGAACGGAAGATCCCAAGACCTGGGACCACGTAATAGAGTGAAGCTGGGCTCTACGTCGGCTCCAGCATCCGGCGGCGATCGAGCGGTCTCCACTCGACCCGCCATTCGCATGTCGGGTCCGCGCGACTGACACACCGCACGTGCTCCGACCGCGCCGGTGCCACCTACCAACAACCGCACGAGCTCGCGCAGGACCGACTCATAGTACGCGCATCCGCGCTCCTTGGGCGCTGAATTGAGAGTTACGGATACCGGCACTTGAAGCAATAGCGATCCGCCAACGCGCGAGATAGCGCCGTTGAGGAACCGCTTCGCGATCCGGCGCGCCTGCCGAAGGGCCAGCGGCCGCGCGAGCAGCAATGGAAGGACGAGAATCACCTGCCGAGCCATTGGTGGACGCCGTCTCATATGACTGGCGCGCGAGAATGCGCCCCGCCGACGCGAACACGGCCGCGGCATCCGACCGCCGGCCAATCAATCGAGCGATCGCCACCGCTTCATCATGCGGAGTCCGCTGACTTCTGCGTGCGGCCAGCGTATACCGCCTGATCTGCGCGTAAATCGGCTCGCTCAGGCCCAGCCGTTTGTTGCGCAGTTCAGGCACGTATTCCGCATCTTGATCGTCTAGCGGTGCGTCGACGGTCCGCACCGCCTCCAGGAGGCTGAGCGGGAGTAGCGCGTCGACTGTGCCCGGCGCACTCATAAGGCGAAAATATGACGCGAGAGCGGCGCAGACGTATACTAGGGCGTGTCGACCGCGCTGCCGGCTCCGTTCGCAGCCCGATCTTGTGCCGGCATTGTGATCGCCGCCGCGATCGCCGCCTCAGCCCGCCGCTCGCACTCTCTCAGTTGGAGGGGTATGTGGGCAGCGATTGGAGTTGGCAGCATCTCGATCGCGGCTGGCTGGTCGTGGGGCGCGCTGCTCATCGCTTTTTTTGCATCATCGACTCTACTGACTAAAGTCGGCGAACGTCGTAAGCACGCCGCGATGATCGGCATCGTTGCGAAGGGCGGTGAGCGCGACGCCGCACAGGTGCTTGCGAACGGCGGAGTCTTCGCTTTGTGTGCCCTGGGGGCTTTGCTCATACCAAGCGCAGTGCCGGCATGGCGCGCCGTGGGCGCGGGCGCGCTCGCGACATCGACGGCCGACACGTGGGCAACGGAAGTGGGAACGCTTGTTGGCGGCGTTCCGCGCTCGATCGTGAATTTGGCCCGTGTACCGCTCGGCACATCCGGCGGGGTAACCCCGGTTGGCACGGGCGCCGCGCTCGCGGGGTCGGCCTTCATCGCGGGAATAGCCGTCGCACTCGATTGGTCCGGAGCTGTAGCATGGGGCGCGATGCTGGGCGGTTTTGCCGGGGCTATGATTGACTCGGTCGTCGGAGCTACCGTGCAGGCACGCCGGCGGTGCGAGCGGTGCGGAACACTCACCGAGCGATCGGTTCACAGCTGCGGGGCAACTACAGTTACCGCTGGTGGCTTCTCATGGCTGAATAATGACGGGGTCAACGCAATGAGCACGGTCGTCGGCGGAGCAATCGCGGTGGGCGTCTGGATGGCGCTCGCTGGCCCAGTCGGGTCGCGCAAATGACACCTCCGACACGGGCGCAACACACGAAGCCGCGTGTACTACTGGTGAGCACGAATCGCGAACGTGCACCGCAGCCCGTCCTTCCCAACGGCGTCGCCTGCGTCGCGTCTGCGCTCGCCGCCGACGGCCACGACGTGCGCGTGCTCGATCTCTGCTTCGCGCGCGATGCAGTTGCGGCGGCCGCCAGCGCGGCGCGCACAGCGCGGCCGGACGTCATCGGCGTGTCTGTGCGAAACATTGACAACAGCGACTGCGATAGCGCTGCGGCATTACACCCCCGAGGCGGCCGCCGTGCTCGCTGCCCTTCGGGCCGCCGCACCGCACGCCGCGGTCATTGCCGGTGGTGCCGCGTTCGGCGTAGCGCCAGAATCGTTGTTCGCGGAACTCGGCGTTGATTACGCCGTGGCCGGCGACGGTGAGCGGGCAAGCGTGCAGCTGGTGCGTGCACTCGCGAGCGCGCAGTCAGTGGACGGCGTGCCCGGTGTCGTGCGCAGAAGCACGGACGGCATTGGAGGACGCATCTCGTTTACGCCCCCCGGAGAGGAGGCCAACCTCGATGCCCTCCCCTCGGCCAGCCTCGCCCGATGGCTCGACGTCGCTCGCTATCAACGGCATGGCGGCACCGTGCCAGTGCAGACCAAGCGAGGGTGCGTATTCAAGTGCGTGTACTGCACCTATCGCAACGTCGAAGGCTGGGGCTATCGCCTGCGTGATCCCGAGCTCGTAGCCGACGAGATCGCTGAGCTTCGACTCGACGCCGGCGTGCGCAACGTGGACTTTGTGGACTCCACATTCAATTCCCCCCCGGGACACGCAATTGCCGTCTGCGAGGCAATTGCCCGCCGCGGATTGTCAGTGCGCCTCGAGACTACCAACTTCACTCCCGCCGCCGTCTCGGACGAGCTGCTTGTCGCCATGCGACACGCTGGCTTCACCGCGCTCGGCGTCACCGCCGAGAGCGCCAGCGACCCGGTGTTGCACCGGCTGGGCAAGGGTTTCGACACGGCACGGCTGCGTGAGGCTGCCCGACGAATCGACCGCGCTGGATTGCGCTCGCTATGGATATTCCTGGCGGGCGGGCCTGGCGAGACCGTTGCCACGCTGGAGGAGACACTGGCATTCGCCGCCGAGCGCATGCGGCACGGGGACTCCGTCTACTTGACGGTTGGACTCCGCATCTATCCCGGCACGACCTTGCACCGCATTGCGCTCGACGAGGGAACGGTGGCCCGCGAAGACACTTTGCTTGCGCCCACGTTTTACTTCTCGCACGAACTCGATCTGGGCGCGACCGTCGCTCGCTTGCGCAGCTTTGCCGCCGGGCATCCGCGATTCATGTTCTCGGCCGATTCACGGTCAGTGGTATTGCCATATCTCACACGACTTGCTTCGACGCTACGGCTACCGCGTCCGCACTGGCGCTATATGGGCATCTTCCAGCGCGTGGCGCGGGCCGTCGCGTGAGCGCTGCCAGGCGAGCCATCTGACATGACCGCGTTGGCGGATGCCGAGGTTATCGTCGTAGGAGCTGGCCCGGCGGGCGCGGCGACCGCGTGGGCGCTGGCGCGAAATGGCGTTGACGTCCTCCTGCTCGATCGTGCGCACTTTCCCCGGGACAAAGTATGTGCCGGGTACCTGAGTCCCGAGGCCTCGCGACTTCTTCACGAGATGGGAGCGCTTGCCCGTGTCGAGGAGTCCGGAGCGGCTCAGTTGAGTGGAATGATGGTTCGGTCGCCTAACGGCGCCGAGATGCGAGGAGAGTTCGCCGGCACGCACGGATTCCACGGATTCCGCGACAGAGGGCTGGCGCTGAGGCGTCGAGTGCTCGATGCAATTCTGGTAGACTGCGCTCGCGCTGCGGGGGCTCGGGTTCGCGAGGGCGTTCGAGTGTTGGACGTCGTGCGATCGGAGGTCGGCGGACGCGTCACTGGCGTTCGGGTCGCGTCGAGCAATGCTGATCCCGCGCGCGATCTGACGGCATCGGTCGTGGTCGGCGCAGACGGGTTGCGATCGGTCGTGGCGCGGCGGCTCGGAGTGGGGCAGGTGTCGCGCTGGCCGCGTCGGCTTGCATTCGTAACCCATTACCGCGGCGTGCGGGGCGTCGGTAGCGCGGGCGAGATGCATGTCGAGCGCGACGGATACCTGGGGCTTGCCGACGTCGGTCACGGGGAGACCAACGTGGCCGTAGTGACACCGAGCCGCCGCCTCCACGCTCCACACCTTAGTCCGGAGCGATTCATTGACACGTGGATCTCGCAGCGAGCGCACTTGGCGCCGCGATTTCGAGACGCGGAGCGCGTGTCACCGGCGCGCGTCACGGGTCCGTTTGGACGGCGCGTACGACGTGCGTGGGCCCCGGGAGCGGCACTGGTCGGCGACGCTGCCGATTTTCTCGACCCCTTCACCGGGGAAGGCGTATACGCGGCGCTCCGCGGTGGTGAGCTGGCAGCGCCGTACATCTACGACGCGGTCCGGGGTGGCGGGTCGCCGGCAGCCCGACGGTCGGACGCCGCTCTCGCCGCATACGATCGCTGCCGCAGCCGTGAATTTGGCGGCAAATGGGCGGTCGAGCGGCTGGTCGCCCTAGCGGTAGCTGTCCCGGCTCTCATGGATCGGGCGGCGCGCGCGCTGGCGCGACGCCAGGACATGGCCGATCTGTTTGTCGGGGTGGCGGGTAATTTCGTCCCGCCTCGCCAGGTGTTGCGGCTGTCGTACCTACTGCGGCTCGTCGCGGGCTAAGCAGGAATGAGCGTCGATCCTGACACGTTCCGCAGCGTCCTCGGCAGATTCGCCAGCGGCGTCACCGTGATCACGCTGTGCGATGCCACCGGTCGCGACTACGGCATCACCGTGACCGCGTTTGCCTCCCTCAGCCTCTACCCACCCCTGGTGTTGGCGTGCATCGACCGCCAAGCGTCGATCCATCGACTCGATGATCGCCACCCCGCCCCCGCCCTTCACCGTGAGCGTTCTGGCCGCGGAACAGGAGGCACTGGCTCGTCGATTCGCAGCCGACGTGCCTGACAAATTCGATGGCGTCGGTTATTCCCGAGGGGCAAATGGAGCAGCCCTGCTGGACGACGCGCTGGCGTATCTGGAATGTCAAAACGTGCGGGCAATCGAAGCCGGAGACCACACGATCTTCGTCGGAGAAGTCGAGTCGGCGGTCGCGCGCTCCGCCCGACCACTCCTGTACTATCGAGGCGGGTATGCCCAACTGGAACGGTGATCTCGGCGATGCCGCGAGCCCGCGCCCGCGGATCCGCCCGAAAAGCGCCGCCGCCCGAGAAGCGGTGCGGGGACGCGGCGTCGAGATCCTCGACATGGAGGGTGTGGATCCAGCCGTCGTGCGGCGCTCACTCCGCGACGTCGCCGTTGCGAACAGGCTGTTGGGCGGTACGCGCGCGGTCTTGCTGTCCCTTCAGACAGTGTTTGCGGACCTGCCACGCTGCGCCACGCTGCTTGACGTCGGCAGCGGCGTCGGCGACATCCCCGCCCGCGCCCGCCAGGCGGCCGCGCGAATGGGCATCGCCCTCGAGACGGTCGGGATGGATTCATTGGAGACGGCGGCCAAGGAGAGTCGCCCGCGCACCGGTGTCGCATTGTGCGGAGACGTGCGCGCTCTACCGTTTTTCGACAAGAGCGTGGACGTGGTGACGTGCTCGCAGGTCCTGCACCACTTCTTCGATGGCGAGGTGCCGTGCGTGCTGCGAGAGCTGGACCGAGTGGCGCGTGTACGGGTCATCGTGAGCGATCTGCATCGCGCGCGTCTCGCCGCCGCCGGGATCTGGACGTCCTCATTTATCCTCGGGTTCCACCCCGTGAGCCGCCACGACGGGGTGATCTCGGTCATGCGGGGGTTTACGCCAGACGAGCTCGCCGACGCGGTGCAATCCGCGACGGGTCGCACGCCGGTCGTGCACAGGCGCCTTGGCTACAGGCTAACGGCGAGTTGGACACCAGCGCCCGTCGCGCGGTGAGCGCGACGTCCAGCCCTGCCGCTCTCGCGCGGCCTGCGTATCGGCTCGGACCGATGCCGGAGGGACGCCGCATGCGAACTGTGGACGAGCGCCTCGTGCGGGCTCCGCTCGACCGGGTATTCGAGCTAGCGCGAGATGTAGAGATGTGGCCCGCGCTTCTCCGTCACTACCGCGTGGTGCGGTTCCACGAACGCACCGCGGACGGCGGTGGACTGGTCGAAATGTCGGCTGTCCGACCTTTTGGAGCTCTAAACTGGCCGACTCGCTGGACGTCCGAGATGGCCGTCGGGAATGCGACACCCGACGGCGCGGTCCAGCCTACGGTGCGCTTTCGTCACGTCGCGGGTATTACGAGAGGTATGGACGTCGTGTGGACTTTCACGCCCGCGCCGACCCGCGCGACGCGCGTGCAGATCGTGCACGTGTGGGACGGCCCCGACTGGCCGCTCATTGGCGGCCTGTCCGCGACCCACCTCATCGGCCCCGTGTTCGTGCACGGTATTGCATCGCGGACGTTGGCGGGCTTGGCCGCGATCGCCGAGCGCGATTCGAGTGCGCGCTGACCGCATTCGCCCCTCCAGGCTAGTTGTTCATCCCGGCTCAGTCGCTTGCGCGGCACGCTGCCGGTATGATTTGAAATCGTCGAGCGCCGCGGCAGGGCCGACCCAGTGCGACCACCCAGACGCAACGGAGAACCGACCTGTATGACGGACCGGCGGCGAGTCGTGATCACCGGAATCGGCGCGATAACGCCGATCGGGCTCGCGCGCGGCGGTTTGTGGGATGGTCTCCGTCGCGAGCGGTCGGCGGTGCGCCCCCTCACGCGGTTCGATCCGTCGCCCTACCGCAGCCACAACGCCGCCGAAGTCAACGATTTCGTGCCTACGGATCATTTGGAAGTCAAGCGCGCACGCCGGCTGGATCGTTTTGGCCAGTTCTCGGTGGTGGCGGCGCGGATGGCCGTCGAGGATGCCGGAGCTCGTTCTTACGCGTGAGGATCGCGAGCGCGTCGGCGCGAGCATGGGGACGGCGCTGGGCGGGATCGCCTTCGCAGAGTCGCAAGCCGCGGTGTTTCTCGGCGGAGGTCTCCGTGCGATCGACCCGAGTCTCGCGATCGCCGTGTATGGCGGGGCATCCAGCTGCAACATTGCGATCGAGCTCGGTGCCTGCGGACCGAATTCCACCAACGCCATGAGCTGCGCGTCTGGAACGATCGCGGTGGGCGAGGGATTCCGCGCCGTGCGAGACAACTATGCCGACGTGATGATATGTGGCGCGTCGGAGGCGCCCCTTGCGCCGCTCTGCTTCGGGGCATTCGCGGTCATCCGCGCCATGTCAACACGCAACGACGAGCCTTCGCGCGCTTCTCGACCATTCGACAAAGACCGTGATGGATTTGTCATGGGCGAGGGTGCCGCCGTGCTCGTGCTCGAGGAGCGCGGTCGGGCCATAGCGCGCGGCGCGCACCTTTACGCCGAGGTGCTAGGGTTCGGCTGTACGAATGACGCTCACCATATGACCGCCCCTCGGCCGGACGGCTCGCAGGCAGCGCGCTCGATACACGCGGCGCTGCGCGACGCGGCCACCGAGCCGCACGAGGTCGAGTATATCAACGCCCACGGCAGCTCGACCCCGCTCAACGACTCCACTGAGACGCTCGCGCTCAAACAGGTATTCGGAAGCCACGCCTACGCCATGCCCGTGAGCGGCACCAAGGGCTACTACGGCCACGCATTGGGCGCGTCCGGTGCGATCGAGGCCGCTATCTGCGCGCTTGCCCTGGAGTATGAGTGGCTGCCGCCCACAGTCAACTTGGAGGCCGCCGATCAGGCGTGCGATCTTGACTACATCCCTGAGCATGGACGCGCTCGACGCGTGAACTGCTTGGTTTCCAATTCCTTCGGGTTTGGCGGTATTAACGCGGCTTTGGTGATGCGGCGAGCGGATTAGCCGCCGGCTACCGACAGCAGTGACCCCGGTGCCGCGGCATCGTCGGCTAGAACGATGGCCGCCACCGCGCCCACCACCCATCGCCACATTCCTGCGCTCGACGGCGTACGGGGAATCGCCATCATCCTGGTCGTCGTGTTCCACGCCTGGCGCACGGAAGTCTCGGCGCTGGGCTGGACGGGCGTCGACCTGTTCTTCGTCCTCTCGGGATTTCTCATTACCGGTGTGCTGGCCGACTCACGCGAGCGCACCGACCGCGTGCCCCGGTTTTTCGTACGCCGGGCGCTGCGCATACTTCCACTGTATTACGGCGTTCTCGTAGCCGTATTTGTGGTTCGTCCGCTGCTGCACGTCACGCCAAGACGGGACGACGTTCTCTTGGCCGGAGAGCAGGCGTGGTATTGGACATACCTGTGTGCCTGGCGCTTGGGCGTCGGCCATCCGCGCGCTTACACGTTCCTGACCCACTTCTGGTCACTGTCAATCGAAGAGCAGTTCTATTTTGTGTGGCCCTGGGTCGTGTGGTTCGTGAGTCGTAGGCGCGTGATTGCCACGGCCGCCGTGCTCTGTGTGGTCGCGCCTCTCGCACGCGCTTATTTCGTGCTCGGAACGCCCTTCCCTGACGCTCCGTACATGTTGCCGCTGTGCCGCATGGATGCACTGGCGGTCGGCGCAATACTGGCCCTGGCGATCCGCGGCACTGGGGGCGCCAGTGCGACTGCCAAGTGGGTGCGCCCCGCAGCGCTCGGTGGGGCGGCGATTCTTGCGTTGTTGGCGCTGCTGGCGCCGTCGCTCGCGTATACCGATCCGCTAATGAGCACGATCGGATTCACGGCGATTGACTGGATGGCCGCTGGACTGATCATGGTCGCCATTACGCGGCCACCGGGACTGCTCGCTTCGGCCCCGTTGCGCGCCGCCGGACGCTACAGCTACGGTCTGTACGTCGTGCATCCATTCGTTAACTGGTGGGCGATCCGGCACGCCCCCGTGCTCGAGCGCAACGAATTCGCGTACGTGGCCGGCGTGCTTGCCATCTCCACCGGCCTGGCCGTCATCAGTTACCACGTCTACGAGAGCCCGTTTCTCCGGTTGAAGGATCGCATCGCGTGGATATCCGGAACGTGGGTAGATAGCTTTGCACACGTCTTTTCGCGGGGAGAGCTAGACCGGCATGCGTGATCCGTGGCGACATTTCGCGTCCGAGTTCATTGGCACGTTCGCGCTGGTCTTCGTCGGCGGCGGCGCAATCGTCGCGTCGAAAGTCGTCCCCGGCGTCGGGTTGATCGAGGTGGCTGTCGCCCATGGGCTCATCCTCGCGCTGATGGTCACGGCGCTTATGCGTATCTCTGGCCACTTCAATCCGGCGGTTACCGCTGGCTTCATGGTCGCGCGACGAATCGACCCCATGATGGCCGGAGTGTATGTCGTCGCTCAGATACTTGGCGCAGTGGTTGCCGCCTACGCCCTGCGCGCCCTCGTTCCCGCCGACCAGTTCGCCGCCGCTCACGGCACGGTTCAGGAGATCGCGCCAAGCGTGACGTCGGCGCAGGCGTTCGGCCTCGAGGCCATCGCCACGTTCTTCCTGGTTTTCGTCGTATTCGGCACGGCGGTAGACCCGCAAGCGCCCAAAGTCGGCGGCTTCGCGATTGGGCTGACGATTGCCGCGGACATCCTCGCCATCGGTCCGCTTACCGGCGGCTCGATGAACCCGGCGCGCTCCTTCGGTCCAGCGTTCGTGAGCGGAACGTACGTCGGGCAGATCGTGTATTGGGCGGGCCCGCTCGTCGGCGGCGTGGTCGCTGGCACGCTGTACAACACGCTTTTCCTAGGGCATCCCCGCGAGCCCGCTGAGCACGGGGCGATCCAGCGTTAAGACGCCGCGGCCATCAGCCGCGTCCTGACACCGCCGCTGCACGCTGCATCGTCCCTTTGAACGCGATGGCCGGCTCGTCTACGCCGAAGTTCACTCGCGAGAGCTCGGTCACGCGATCCAGTTGTGCCGACGTGAGGTCGGGCTTCTCACTCGCCAGCGCGAACTCGGCGAGTTGCTCGTCACCGTACACGTTCGGCAGCGCGCTCACGACGTTCGGATCGGCGAGTACCCATTTTAGCGCCGCCTGCCCGAGCGACATGTCAGTCGTCAGAAAATCCAGCGTTCGAATCTTTTTCAGTCCGTTGACGAGCCACGACCGAGGGCGATGACGCCGGTGATCGTTCTCGGGGAATACCGTGTCTTCGGTGTACTGGCCCTCCAGCATCCCCGACGCGTGGGGAACCCGGACGGTGAAAGCGCAATTGGGCGCGTGGCGACGCGCGGCATCGAGCATCGCCGTCCCCGGATGTTGCTCCAGAATATTCCAGATCATTCTGAATGGCTCCTACGTCGGGCTCGCGTTCGCACAGCTCCACTGCCTCGTAGAGCCACCCGATCGCCGGCCCGAACGCCGCACCCCACACGCGAACTTTGCCCTCGGCCGTGAGTGCGCGCAGCGTGTCCCACAGCTCGCGATCATGCACATGCTCCATCTTCGCGTTGTGAATCTGTAGAACATCGATATGGTCGGTTTCGAGCCGCTCCAGGCAGCGGTCCACGGCGAATCGAATCGACGCAGGGTCGGTCCGCATCGGAAGCTCGGATTGCCCCCGCCTGGCACGCTGCGCCGCCTCATCGTAGATGTCGTACCCCACCTTCGTGGCATACACCACCGCGTCGCGACGTCCGCGAAATGCCTCAGCGAGCTGCCGCTCGGCGCGACCGTTGCCATATGCGTCTGCCGCGTCGAAGAAGGTTACTCCGAACTCGTCCAGCGCGCGGCGCAGCAATCGCACGGCCTCGGCGTCGGTTTTCTCTCCCCACCACCCGGTCGATACAGTCCACGTGCCAAAGCCAATCTCGCTGACGGCGACTGCGGTGCCGGGAAACGTCCGATAGCGCATGCCTCGACTCCCTACTCCCAGCCGCTCTGAAGCGCGCGGGCGGCCTCGATCGCGAAATACGTCACGATGAAATCCGCGCCGGCTCGCCGGATTCCCGTGAGCGATTCCATCACGGCGCGACAGCGGTCGATCCACCCACGCTCGGACGCAGCACACAGCATTGCGTACTCGCCGCTCACCTGGTACGCGGCCACCGGGTACCCCGTTTCCTGCTTCACCAGCGCAATGATGTCGAGGTACGGGCCGGCCGGCTTGATCATGATCGCGTCTGCCCCCTCCTCGATGTCGAGCTGCACTTCTCGCAGAGCTTCGCCAGCATTGGCCGGGTCCATCTGGTATCCCCGTCGATCGCCCACCTGCGGCGCAGACTCTGCGGCCTCGCGAAACGGCCCATACAACGCCGACGCATACTTTGCCGCGTAGCTCAGCACCGGCACTTCAACCATTCCGGCGTCGTCCAGCGCCGAGCGGATAGCGCGTACACGCCCGTCCATCATGTCGCTGGGCGCGATGACGTCCGCCCCAGCTGCCGCGTGCGACACTGCCATGCGCGCCAACAGCGGGAGCGTGGCGTCGTTGTCGACGCTGTCGTTCTTGAGCACTCCACAATGCCCATGCGTCGTGTACTCGCATAAGCACACGTCCGTGATGACCACGAGATCGGGAAACTCTCGCTTGAGTGCGCGCACGCCCTGTTGTACTGCGCCATGCTCGTCCCACGCGGCCGACCCGGTCGCGTCCTTCACGTCGGGGATCCCGAAAAGAATCATGCCCCCGACGCCAGCGTCCGCCGCCGCCGACGCATCCCTCAGCATCTCGTCGATCGAGGTCTGCGCAACTCCGGGCATTGATGCCACGGGAATCCGTACCTCCGCCCCGGAGCGCACGAACGCCGGGAGCACGAGCTGGCCGGGATCGAGTCTGGTTTCCCGCATCAAGCGCCGCAGCGGCGCGGTCCGCCGGAGGCGCCGAGGCCGGTAGCTGGGAAAGGTCGACATTCGCGGAAATTACTCGGGCTGCGGTGCTGGGATGCGGTCAGCGGCACGCGCAGCGGCGAGGAGTTCTCCAGCGCCCTGCTCCAGCAGCGCCTTGGCCAGGGCGCGGCCGGCGTGCGCGGGATCGTCGGGCGTCACCGGGTGCGACCCGCGAATGATTCGAGGACTGTCTAGGTCCGCGATCAGCCCATGAAGAACGCTGCCCATCACGAGCGAGCCGATAGGCACCTGGCACCCACCTTCCATCGCGGCCAGGAACGCCCGTTCGGCTGTCACTGCTCGCCACGTCGCATCGTCATTGAGCTCTCGTATGACCGTTCGCGTGCCGTCGTCGTCGGCGCGCACCTGAATCGCAAGCGCGCCCTGACCCGCTGCCGGAAGCCAGTCGGGTGGCTCCAGATATCCCGCAATGCGCTCCGTCGCGTTGAGCCTGTGCAATCCCGCCGCGGCCAGAATTGCCGCATGAACCTGCCCCTGATCGATCTTGCGGAGCCTCGTTGGCACGTTCCCCCGGAGCTCAACCACCTGCAGGTCCGGGCGCAAAGCCAAGAGCTGTGCACGCCGGCGGAGACTCGAGGTGCCAACTCGCGACCCGCGAGCGAGGTCGCCTAGACCGACTGCCGTGGCGATTCGGCTCAGCACGACGACATCCCGGGGATCCTCGCGCCGCAATACGGCCGCTATGACAAGCCGGTCGGATGACTCCGTCGGAAGGTCCTTTAAGGAGTGTACGGCGCAGTCGATCTTCCCTTTCGCCAGCGCGACTTCCAGCTCGGACGTAAATAGCCCCTTCGCGCCAATGGCGCTAAGCGGCTGGCCGGGATGTTTGTCTCCGACGGTGGTGAATGTGACGAGCTTGGCGTCAATCCCGCGGTCGACTAGCGCTGATTGGACAATGCGCGCTTGCAGTAGCGCGAGCGCCGAACGGCGTGTGCCAACTTTCACGCGGTGATTGTCGTCGCGGCGACAAGCGCGACGATGGAGTCGACCAAACCTGCGATAGTCGACCGCGCAGCTTCCGCGACGACTTCGATACCCGCGCGCCGCGCGGCGTCGCTTGTGATGGGCCCGATGGAGGCCGCGGGTACTCGCGGCGCGAGATCCGCGCCCACGGCCTCGACGTAAGCTCGCACCGCGGAGGCGGAGGCAAACGTGACGATATCGACTGCCCCTGCCCCGATCGCGTCTCTAAGGCCGGCAGCCCCCTCGTGATCGACCACGGCTTCATATATGGGAATCACATCCAGCGTCGCGCCCAGCGCGCGTAAACCCCTCGGCAGCACGTCGCGCGCGCCCCGTGCGGAGGGGTATAACACCCGCGCCCCATGCACGTCGTTTCGCTGAGCGAGTGCCTCCAGCACGCCCTCCGCGACAAAGCGATCAGGAACGATATCGACCGCGATTCCGTGTTCCAACAACGCGTCCGCAGTAGATGGTCCCACGGCGGTGACGATGAGTCCCGAAAGCGCCCGCGCGTCCAGTGCCGCACGCCGCAAGGCGTCCCACACGACTTGTACCGCGTTCTGGCTCGAGAAGATGAGATGACTGTAGTCGCTCAGGTGTTTGAGGGCGTCCGCCAGGGGTCGCGGATCGAGCAGCTCGATTCGAGTCGCTGGAAGCTCCAGCACTGCCGCGCCAAGATCGCGCAGCCTGTTGCTCAGTGACGCCGCCTGGGCCGAGGCGCGTGTTACCACCACCCGGTGACCCAGCAGCGGATGCGTGTCGAGCCGATCGAACCACCTGACTTCATCGCGCAGCGCGACGGCGCGGCCGATCACGATCACGACTGGCGGGCTGAGCTTCGCCGCATCGGCGCGATCGGAGATTGTTGCGATCGTCGCGACGACCGTGCGTTGCGCGGGGTGCGTTCCCGATTGTATGGCTGCGGCCGGCGTGTCTGGCGGCAAGCCGCCCGCGATGAGCGCACGCGCGACGGACTTCAGGGTGCGAACCCCCATGTACAGCACGACCGTGCCACCCGCGACACCCGTGCGCGCGAGGGCGTGCCAGTCTGTCTGCGTGACCGCTTTGGACGGATCCTCGTGGCCCGTGACGAAGGTGACCGACGTGGCGATTCCGCGATGCGTTACGGGAATACCCGCATAGGCCGGCGCCGCCACGCCGGCCGTGACGCCGGGCACGACCTCAAAAGGCACGGCCGCAGCCGCCAACGCCTGCGCCTCTTCGCCGCCGCGGCCGAAAACGAACGGGTCGCCCCCCTTGAGCCGCACTACCGCCTTGCCCTCACGCGCCAGACGTACGAGCGTCGCGTTCACATAATCCTGGCGAGTCGAGCCCTCATCGCCGCCGCGCTTGCCGACGAACAACAGCGCCGCGGCCGGTCGGCCGGGTGCGCGGGGTGCCGAAAAGAGCTCAGGGTTGGCGAGAGCATCATAGACGATGACGTCACAGTCCGCGAGCAGGTCCCGCCCTCGCACTGTGAGTAGCCTTGGGTCTCCAGGCCCGGCCCCAACCAGATAGACGGTGCCCGGTCGCGAAGCGCGGGCGCCATCGGGCATGTCACTCACGATGGTCTTTGCCGCGCACAAGCCGGCGTAGCTTACGCCACCGAACCCAGAGCGACAGCGCGTAGCTGCAGTACACTGCAGCCGCCGCGGTGTACGCGGCATGAAAGTATGCGGCGTTGTTGGGAACGGCCATCAGCCATCCGCCTCGATCGCGCTGTCCTGCGCGGTGGCCAACCGGTACCGCGCCCGAAGGAATGCCAAGAACAGGAGCGCGAACGATGCTAGCGCCATCAAAAACGTGACGAGCATCTCCGGAGGCAGCGAGGGGGCGCTTGGCTTGAGCACGATTGGCTGCGGATGCAGCGTTCTGAACAGGTACACGCTCAAGTGAATGAATGGGATCAGCAGAGCAGCCAGGATCGCAAGCACGGCCGCGTAGCGCGCACGAAGTGCGCGGTCGTCCACGGCACTGCGGAGCACGAGGTAGCCGAGGATGATCAGCCAGAGAAACAACGTCAGCGTAAGTCGAGCATCCCAGGTCCACCACGCGCCCCACACGGTGCGTCCCCAGATGGGTCCGGTCACGAGGACGACCGTCGTAAACACCAGGCCAACCTCTGCGCTGCTCGCCGCCAGGCGGTCGAGCTTCTCGTCGCGAAGCCACAGATATAGTGCGCTCGCAACGGCCATGAGACCGAATGCTACGTAGAGCGCGACGAATGCCGCGGGCGCGTGAATGTAAAAGATCTTCTGCGCCGGGCCTTGCCGCGCTTCCACCGGCGTGAAATACGCGGCGCGAACGACCGTGCCTACCACGGCCAGGACGGCCGCGCCAAAGAACGCATCAAACAATGGCTTTTGCCGCATCGCTATCGCTCGATTGTGTACGGATAGGCGAGTGTGCATGCGGTCACGAACACGAGGTCAAACGCCACCAGGAGTCGCACCCACCCCGCGAAGTCGGTATACGGCCGGCCATTGAGAACGCGCGCGCTGGCCTGGGCCGCCGCCATGACGATCGGAACGAAAAACGGAAGCGACAACATTGGTAGCAGAAGTTCCGCCAGGCGCGTGTTCACAGCCATAGCGCTGAACAATGTGCCCACTGCGACGAGGCCTACGGCGGCCAGCATGCCAATGCCCACGATACCCCAGGCTGCGCGATCGAGAGGCACATTGTACAGGATCGCCACCGCCGGCACGGCGACGAGCTGGACGCCGACCACGAACACAAAGTTCGACAGCGCCTTGCCGAGAAAGATTGCTTCCCGGCTGACTGGCGCGAGCAGTAGCCCATCCAGCGCACGATCCGCTTGCTCGGCCGCGAACGAGCGGTTGAGCCCCAACAGGCTCGAGAACGTGAAGATCACCCACAGCACTCCCGGCGCCAGATCGATCGATGGCACGGCGGTCGGGTCCCAGGCGAAGTAGAAAATCGCTGCCGCCAGAAGCGCGAAAACAACAGCGGAAAGAAATGCGGCCCGGGACCGGAACTCGACCGCAAGGTCTTTCCGCGCGATCAGCAGTGCCGTGCTGAACGTCCCCGGCATCGTCGTACCAGAGGCACTCACTGTGCGGCGGCCGCGAGCTCGAGGTAGCCCTCGGCGTAGTGATCGCCATCGATCGCCTCACGCGACTCGTAGCGCACGAACCGGCCACTCCGCATCACCGCGACGTGCGTCGCAAGTGCAAGTCCTTCCTGGAGATGGTGCGTGACGAGAATGAGGCCTACGGCCGCATTCTTGAGCTCTGCGAGAGTGTCGCCAAGCGCGGCGCTGCCCACGGCGTCCAGTCCGGTGAACGGCTCGTCGAGTAGCACGACCTTCGGCCGGTGTACCAGGGCGCGCGCGATCGAAACGCGTTGCTGGAGACCACGACTGAGGGCGCGTATGGGAACGTCGGCCCAGCCATCGACTCGGAGCGCCGCGAGCGTGTGCGCGGCCGCTTCCCGCGGTCGCGACATGCCATGCAGCTTGGCGGCGAATTCAACGTTCTCTCGCGCCGTTAAGGCGGGGTATAGCATGGAATGATGCGAAATCAGACCCACGGTTGCCCGCGCCGACGCTCCGCCAGGAAGCGTCACCCCTCCCACCCGCGCCGAGCCCTCGGACGGCTCCAGTAGTCCAGCCAGCATCCTTAGCAAGGTGGTCTTTCCAGCCCCGTTCGGTCCAAAGACTGCAAGGCAGCCCCCGGGGAGCAGTGAAAATGTGACCCTGTCGACGGCGCGGTATCGACCGAAATGGCGCGTCAGAGCCGCGGCATGAACGACGGCATCGACCCCGGGATCCACTCGGGAAATGTACAGCCCGTGGCTTGACGGTCGGTAAGCGGACAGATTGAGGGCCAATGCCTGACATAGACGTGCTGCTCGAGGAGGTTCGTCGGTTCGAGCCCTCCGACAGCTTCCGCCGGCTCGCCGGCGTCCGCGACTCCAAGATTTACGAAGAGGCCGCGAGGGATCCTGAGGGATTCTGGGCCCGACAGGCCGCGACACTGGACTGGTTCACTCCGTGGAATCGCGTCCTCGAATGGACTCCGCCGCACGTCAAGTGGTTCACGGGCGGTACTCTAAACGTTGCCGTCAACTGCGTTGACCGGCACCTCGCCATGCGTCGCAACAAGCCGGCGCTCATATGGGAGGGAGAGCCGGGCGACCGCCGCTCGATCAGCTACGGGCAGCTTTCCGTCGAAGTCAACCGCTGCGCCAATGCGCTCCGCAACTTGGGAGTCCGACGCGGCGATCGCGTGGCCATTTACCTGCCTTTGATCCCCGAGGCAGCTGTCGCCATGCTGGCTTGCGCTCGCATCGGCGCGATCCACTCGGTCGTGTTCGGTGGGTTTTCGCCGGAGTCGCTCCGGGATAGGATCAACGACGCTCGCGCCAAGGTGCTAATCACCGCCGATGGCGGCTACCGGCGCGGAAACCTCGTGCCGCTCAAGCGGAACGCCGACCGGGCCCTGGATGGCTGTCCGACGATAGAGCGCGTGCTAGTAGTCCAACGCCGACCAGGGGTCGAGGATGAATCGGCGACGATGAAGCGGGGACGTGACGTGTGGTGGCACGACGCCGTCGCCGCCGCGCCCGCCGATTGCACGCCCGAGCGCATGGACGCGGAAGACGTGCTGTACATCCTGCATACATCCGGAACGACCGGCAAGCCCAAGGGCATCGTGCACACCACCGGCGGCTATCTCACTGGCGTCGCGGCCACGGCACGCCTCGTGTTCGACCTACAGGAGAACGACATCTTTTGGTGTACGGCCGACGTCGGCTGGGTCACGGGGCATTCGTACGTCGTATACGGGCCACTGGCGAATGGCGCGACCTGTCTGATGTACGAGGGAGCCCCCGACTGGCCCGAAAAAGACCGCGTCTGGGATCTGTGTGAGCGCCACGGCGTGACGATTCTCTACACGGCCCCCACGGCAATCCGTGCATTCATGAAGTGGGGCGACCAATACCCGGCGCGACACGATCTGTCGCGGCTACGCCTGCTCGGCACCGTAGGCGAGCCGATCAATCCAGAGGCCTGGATGTGGTACCACGAGAGGATCGGCCGCGGGCGCTGCCCGATAGTGGACACGTGGTGGCAGACCGAGACTGGAGCCATAGTCATCTCGCCGCTCCCCGCCGTGACTGCGACCAAGCCTGGCAGCGCGACATTGCCGTTGCCGGGGTACGCGGCAGAGCTGCTCGACGCAAAGGGCGGTCGCATCGAGCAGGGTGGCGGGTTTCTCGCGCTGACGCGGCCGTGGCCCTCGATGCTGCGCACGATCTGGGGCGACGACCAGCGCTATGTCGATACGTACTTCTCCAAGTGGCCCGGGCGTCCCGATCTCTACTTCCCGGGTGACGGTGCCAAGCGCGACGCGGACGGCTACTTCTGGATCCTGGGGCGCGTTGACGACGTGCTCAATGTGGCCGGCCACCGTATTGGCACCATGGAAGTCGAGTCGGCTCTGGTGGAGCATCCGGCTGTGGCAGAAGCGGCCGTAGTGGGGCGTTCCCACGAAATCAAAGGTCAGGCCATCGCCGCGTTTGTCACGTTGCGTGAGGGACACCAGTCATCTCCCGGACTAGGCGAGGAGCTGCGGCAGTTCGTCTCCAACAAGATCGGCGCGATCGCGCGTCCGGAGGACGTGCTGTTCTCGGCGGACCTGCCGAAAACGCGGTCTGGCAAGATCATGCGTCGCCTGCTGCGAGACATTGCCGAGGGACGCGCTCTGGGTGATACGACGACGTTGGCCGATCCTGATGTCGTGGCGGGATTGAAGGAACAATACGAAGCGAGAGAGTCGTAATGCCATCGCGGTTTTTTCCTGAGTCGATATTCCCGCGCAGACTGAGTCCTGCGGCGGAGCGCCGTATGCGTCTGGCCCAGGCGCGCGGCGAGGAGTCGATCATTCGCGCTCACGTTGACAACGCGCTCATGTTCGTCGACACGTTGGCGGAAGAGCTGTCGTTCGACCGCGCGATCGACACCTACATTCGGGTCACCGGGCTTTCAGAGCCACTGGCCAGCACTGTCGCCACCCGCGCTTTGGTCGCGCTGGGGCAGGAGCTGGTACCATATCGCAAGCAGCGTCGCGAAGTCGAGCGCGCGGGCGACGAGGACACAAAGCCGCGGCTCCGCCTAAACGACGCCTCCGAGTCGCGGCCCCCGCGCTCAATCCGAAGGGCATAGCGCCACTGCAGCCCCTCCCCCTGCCCCCTCCCCTAAAGGGGAGGGGGTATTCTGTTTCTTGAGAGGGCGGGCCCTCTCACTCCCGAAGTGCAAATCGCCCCACTCCTCGGTTCGGTGGGCGTGGGTGAACGTTCCCCCTCCGCTTGCGGGGGTCGAGGGGGCGAAGCCCCCTCGTCATCCAAGCGAAGCTTGAAAGAAAAAATTCCCCTCCCCTAAAGGGGAGGGGGTAGGGGGAGGGGTGGCACGCGCTACTCGCGAGAGCCAGCCAGGACGAGCGCGAAATCTCGCGAGCCCTTTCGCAGCAGGAAGTACCGTCCGGCCAGCGAATCCGCCAAGCTGATGGTACCGTGCGCAGCGCCGAGCTTCCGGCCATTGACCGAGAGTCCCCCCTGCTCGAGTAGCCGCCGGGCCGCGCTTTTCGACGGAACAAGCTTCGCGCTGACAGCGAGATCGATCACGTCGTAGGACTCGGCGGGCTCGACCTGCGCGAATGGGATCTCCGCAGCGAGCGCGGCGAGTGCGCGTTCCGACAATCGATGCGGATCAATGCCGGCAAAGAGAATTGCCGAGACCTCCTCGGCAACTCGCGCCGCATCTTCGCCATGAACCCGCGCTGTGACATCAAGAGCCAGGCGGCGCTGGGCCTCGCGGCCCTCTGGGTGCGCGACGGCCGCCGTCTCCAGCGCTTCGATCTCGTCGCGCTCCAGCAGGGTAAATCGCCGCAGATATGCGCCCACGTCGGCGTCGTCGGTGTTCACCCAAAATTGGTAGAACCGGTACAGCGACGTGCGCTCAGCGTCGAGCCAAACGGAGCCCGCTTCGGTCTTCCCGAACTTTGCCCCGGAGGACGTCGTGAGCAGCGGCACGGTGAGCCCATGCACTTCGGCACTGGCCGCCCGGCGGACCAGTTCGATCCCTGCCGTGATGTTCCCCCACTGGTCGCTACCACCGAGCTGCAGGGTTACGCCTTCACGCCGATACAGTTCCAGGAAGTCGTACGCCTGCAGCAGCATGTAGGAGAACTCGGTGAAAGAGATCCCTCCGTCGAGCCGGGCCTTCACGGAATCCTTCGCCATCA
This sequence comes from uncultured Gemmatimonadales bacterium, assembly GCA_963838855.1. GTDB lineage: Bacteria > Gemmatimonadota > Gemmatimonadetes > Gemmatimonadales > Gemmatimonadaceae > FEN-1251. The sequence goes on from CAWISX010000019.1 coordinate 66,833, forward strand.
TGTAGTTCACGCTGAAGTGCTTGCCGATGTCGCGGAGAAACCCGACGGCGTCCAGCCGAAGTAGCCACTCAGCGTTGTCTCGCACCCGCGCAGCGTGTGGTCCGGAGAAGTCGAGAAAGCGGGAGACCTGCTTGGCCACCGAGTGGGCGTGCGCCTCGATCACTTCGCGGGCGACTAACGGCCGCTCGCTGGCTTTTCCGCTCGGATCGCCGATCAGGGCCGTCCCGCCGCCGATCAGTGCCACAGGACGGTGGCCGGCACGCTGCAAATGAACGAGAGTCATTATCGGCGTGAGGCTGCCGACATGCAGGCTCGGCCCGGTGGGGTCGAAGCCGCAATATCCCGACACGGGGCCAGCGGCCAGTGCATCGCTCAACCGCTCCGTTCGATCGTGCAGCAGGCCGCGCCACGCGAGCTCATCGAGAAGTGCAATCGTGTTGGACGTGCGGTTCACGCGCCCAACTTAACGCGATCTAGAATCCTTGTGCACGGTTGGCCCTGTTCTAGTTTTCGCATTACATGACGGAGGAAGAGACTTATGGCGACGCCCGTCGGCGTGGACTCGAGGCTATGCTGCGCGCGCTCGCGGCACGCATCTCGGAGCTGGACGCTGAGGGCACGCTGCTTTCCCGTGCACCCGAGCTGATGGGACTCATGGGGGACCTGCGTAGCGAGCTTTTTCACTACGAGGTGCGGGCTACGTACGACACGCCCGAGGTGGCCGAGAATCGGCGGATCATCGCCGAGGCGAAATCGAGCGAAGAGTGGAAGCCGACCGACTGGAAGCCGGGCGACGATGAGGGTGGTGGCAACGCGGCTCGTGGAAAGCCGAGCTGGTGAGCGCTCGCGAGCCGGATCGCCGCGCCGTCCCGCGCGGACAGCAAAGTCACCGTAGCTTCTACGCGGCGATCGTACTGATCGCTCGTTGCTGGCGTAGCCGCGCTGGCTTATCTCGTTGGCCGTCCCAAGGCGGCACCAGTGTCTACCTACGTTCCGACGATGCCGGCCGGAGTTGCAAAGGGATACTCGACGGGACGGCCGGACGCGCCGGTGCAGATGCTCGAATTCGCCGATTTCGAGTGTCCGGCGTGCGCCCATTATTCCGTGGTTACCGAGCCGGACGTACGGAGCCACCTGGTAGACGCCGGCTCGCTGCGCGTGACGTACTACGACTTTCCGCTGCCGATGCACAAGAACACGTGGTGGGCGTCTCACGCTGCCGCTTGTGCCGACGACCAGGGCAAGTTCTGGGAGATGCACGACCGGATCTTCGCCGGGCAGAACGATTGGAATGGCGAGACGACGGACAATCCCGTGCCGATTCTGGAAGGCTACGCCAAGGCTCTCGGGCTCGACGTACCCAAGTGGCGCGCGTGCGTCGATGGCCGCGTGCATCAACGAGACATAGAGGCAAACCGCGCCGAAGCCGAGCGGCGGCAGGTCCAGCAAACGCCGACGTTCGTGATCGGCAACCGCATGATCGCGGGGTCGATTTCGTACGACGAGATCAAAGCGTACGTGGACACCGCACGCGCGGGCGCCGCCGCCAAACCGTCGGCCGCGCAGTAGACAAGAGCCGGTGACGAAGCGCCGAGTGGTGGCGCTACTCGCGCTCCTGGGGTGCTTCGTCGCCTCGTATCTGGCGCTGTACAAGCTCGGTTACATAGGTCAGCTGTCATGCGCCGTTGGATCGTGTGAGCGAGTGAACACGAGTCGGTGGGCCGTCTTTCTGGGCGCTCCGGTAGCGCTGTGGGGGGTGGCGTTTTACCTCGTAGTCTTCGCGGTCGCCGTGATCGGCTCCCTGCCCCGCTACGGCGACGAGCGCGGCGTGTCCGTCCTTCTCGGCGTCATTGTCGCTCGTCGGAGTGCTGTTCACGGCGTACCTCACATCACTCGAGTTCTTCGTCATTCACGCCATGTGCATCTGGTGTGTCGTCTCGGCGTGCATCGTAACGACAATTTTCGTGGTCAGCGCACTTGACCTCCGGGAGATCCGATGCAACACAACATGACTACAACGACCTTGACGCTCGACGGATTCCGTGTCATCCGGACGCTTGGCGTCGTTCGCGGTATCACGGTGCGCTCGCGCTCCATTGTCGGAAATTTCGGGGCTGCCATCCAGTCCATCTTCGGCGGCAATATCTCGCTGCTGACCACTCTCTGCGAGCGTGCGCGCGAGGAGGCGTTCGACTTGATGCTCGCGCACGCCGAGCAGCTAGGCGCGAATGCGGTGCTGTGCGTTCGATACGACGCCACGGAAGTCATGCAGGGGATGTCCGAAGTTCTCTGCTACGGCACGGCCGTCGTGGTCGAGCCAGCCTAGCCAAGCGCGCTACGCGCGCGGATCCAGCGCGTCACGCAAGGCGTCACCCAGCAGGTTGAATCCCAGCACCGCCGCGCCAATCGCCAGGCCCGGCGCCGAGCGATGTCCAAGGGGCGTGGCGGAGTTGACCGAGGTCGCGCCCGTCGGCGATCATCGCGCCCCAGCTCGGGGTTGGCGGCTGGACGCCCAAACCCTAGAAATGACAGCGCGGCCTCGGCCATGATCGCGCCGGCGACGCCAAGCGTCGCCGCGATGATTACGGGCGCGGCCACGTTCGGTAGCAGGTGGCGGGCAACGATTCGCATGTCACGCGCGCCGAGCGCGCGCACGGCCTGCACGTACTCCAGTTGCCGCACGACCAACGCCTGACCGCGAACGAGTCGGGCCATCCCCGCCCAGCCTACGACCCCAATCGTTGCGAAGACGACGGTCAGGGACGGCTGCACGGCGGCGACGATCGCGATCAGCAACAGCAGCGTGGGAAACGCCAGCGTTACGTCTGCCAGCCGCATGATGACCTCGTCCACCCATCGGCCGTAGTAGCCGGCGATCGAGGCCCAGACAAACGCCCAGCGTGACCGCGATCAGCTGCGACATCGACGCCTACCGCCAGCGAAACACGCGCTCCGTAGACCAGCCGCGCCCACACATCGCGACCCTGGACGTCCGTGCCGAGCCAGTGCGTGGCGGACGGCGGCTCGAGCCGGTGTACGAGGTCTATGTGAACGGGATCGACCCGCGCCAGCACCGGCGCGGTGACCGCAGCGCCTATCATCGCGACGACTACGATGGTCGCCGGCCACCGCGCGCCCATCGCGAGCCAGGCGGCCCCACGCTCCCGGCCTCATGCGCTGCCGTTCGCGGCCGGCTCGGTAGTCGCGGACTGGCTGCCGCCTCCATCGTCGATGGTGCCAGAGGTACTGCTCTGGATACTCTCGCACCCACCGCTCGAGCACGGCCGTGTAGGCAGCGACAACCGAATCGACGTCCCGCTCGCGGTCGCCCGTGTCCACGATCTCAATGGGCTCCACGACTGCGCGATACCGGCCCAGACGGCAGCCTGACAGCCGTTCCAAACACCACCGGCACTCCCAGGCGAAGCGCGAACACTGCCGGCCCTCGAGGCGTCTTAGCGGGCCTCCCAAAAAATGGCACGAACGTCGACGCCATCCCCTTCAACCCTTGGTCGGCGACGAACCCGACGACGTGACCTTCGCGCAACGATCTAGGTACCCGGCGCACTGCCTCGCTGTCGGCCAGGACGGTCACTCCTGCGCGCCCACGAGATGCGGTGAGATATCGGTCGAAGAGCGGGTTTGCCATGCGACGCGCGATTGCATCGACCGGCACTCCACGCGCCGCGATGTACGCGGCACCCAGCTCCCAATTACCGAAATGTCCCGTCACGAGAATCACGCCACGGCCGGCCGCGTGCAGGCGCGCAAGCTCTGACCATTGTGATTCCTCGTCGAACAGCGCCCGCACTCCGGAGTTTCCGAGCGATGGCAACAGCGCGGCTTCGACAGACACGCGTCCCAGATTGTCGTACGCGCCACGCGCCACGCGCTGGACTCGTGCGCGATCCCACTGCGGGAAGGCGGCGGCGATCTGATCCTCGACCACCCGTGAGCGAATGCCAAGCGGCCGGTAGCCCAATCGCGCCACGCGCGCGCCCACCGAGACCGCGCTCGACCAGGGCATGGCTGCCAGCACCGCCATGCCGCCGCGTAAAGCGTAATACTCAGCGCGGTCGGCTACGGATGCTCTCACGCCCCGAGGCCCGCTAGCGGAGTGCCGGTGACCCGCGCAACGAACGCGAGCGTCTCCCGGGCAACGCGATCCCAATTGTAGTGAGATTCGACCGCGCGACGCCCCGCGCAACCCATGGCCTGCCGGCGGCCCGCATCGTCCAACAGCATCCGCATGGCTTGGGCGACCGCATCAACATCCGTCGGAGGCACTACTAGGCCGGTCTCCCGATCACGGACTGCGGAGCGTACGCCGCCGGAATCGCCCGCAATGGTCGGAACGCCACTCGCCGCAGCTTCCACGAAGGAGATGCCGAAGCCTTCCACATCGATCTCTTTGTCAATCCGAGACAGCCCTACGTACACAGTCGATGTCGCATAGGTGTCGGCCACCTCGGCATCCGTCATCCCTCCAGCGAACACCACGCGATCCGCGATCCCGAGTTGCGCTGCCAACGCCCGCAGTCGCGATTCATCCGGGCCGTCACCCACGACGGCGTACCGGATCGTCGGGTGCGATGCGACAAGCCGCGCCACCGCGCGCAGCGCAATGTCTTGGCCTTTGTGCGGGACCAACCGCGCCACGGTCAGCAGCAGTGGGTCGCCGCCAATACCCCACCGTCGTCGGATCACCCCGGAGTCACGCTCCCGCGAGAAAAACGTGGGGTCAGTTCCAAGGTCGATCGCCGCGACTGGGGGTGGACGGCGCACTCCGACTTGCCGCATCACATCGACGACGAGATTGGCTGAATAAGTTGAAATTGCGACGACACCCGCCGCGTCTGAAAAGATCCGTCGGGCCACCCACCGCTTCATTACGTTGCGCGCCGCTTTGCGCCGCTCTCGTAGCACGTCGCCCCCGTACACGTACACAACGTAGGGTACCCCCCGCCGGCGATGTGCCCACCAAACGGGATAGCCAGCCGGACGCACGTTTCCGCAATGCAGCACGTCACCCGCGCTGACCTGCGCCGCAACAGATGTGGCCCAGCGCGCCGCGTTGGGAAACGTCTTCGCGCCACGCATTGTGAACGGTTGTCGCAGGATCTCGTACCGCTCGCCCGCGTCGAACGCCGACGCCCGCGAAGCCTCCTCGGAAGCGACTGTCGAAACTACGGTCACTTCAGGCCGAATCCGGCGACACAGCTCGACGTGCCGTCGCGCCATCCCGCCACCAACCGGCGGGTAGTCCTGTGTCACGAAGACGTGGCGCACGGATTCTCCCAAGGCCGACCGCTGAGCAGAAAGGGCAGCCGGGCGTCGTACGTGTGATGCTCGCGCGCAAATGCCTCGCCTGCCGCTCTTAGGCGAGCCCGCTGCTCGGGTTGGCGAAGCAGCGCGACAAGTCGGGTGGCGCAATCTTCGGCGTCGGCATACCACACGCAGTGCATGCCATCCGTGAGCATTCGGTCGAGTCCTGGCGTCCGTTGGCCTAGATAACATGCGCCGGCAAGCAGGGACATCCAGACGCGGTCGGACGCATATGTGGTCGCGCCCGCGGCGCGCGATGGGTTCACGCCAAGCACGACATCCGCGCTCGAGCACACGGCCGCGAACGCGCGTCCTTCGACCTTGCGGCCGGACCGAACGAGTGTCGAATCTCTGCCGCGCCCCCAGCCCGGGCCCCACACATGCACGGGCATACCCGCGCGCTCGGCGACGTGCCGTAGAAAGGCGCCTCTCTCCGGATCGTACGCCGACCCAATGAATGCCGCCTCCGAAGCAAATCGCGGCTCCCTGGGAACGGGAACGATTTCACGCGCACCGGCCGCCGGGAGGAACGCTGCCGACTCGACGTGCGCGCGCCACTCTGCCTCGAATCCGGTCACGAAAAACGTGGATGCGAGCCGACCGACCGAGATGACGTGTGCAACGTCGGGCCGGTCCGTATCACGGTACCATTGTGGGTCGTGATACCACATTGCGTTGGCATGTCCCGCGATAATGCGCGCGACGGTCGCGGTCTCTAGTCCTAGGCACTTTGAAAGAAACACAAAGTCCGGGCGGAACCGCTCGGCGCGGCGGAGCGCCAGTTGTTGCGAGATCCGATGGCCCACGAGCCGCCGCGTCCGGCGGTCATCGAACAGTGAAGTCTCATGTCCTGCGCGGCGCAGAGCCCGCTCGACCGACGCCTCCATGCGCCAGGGATTGCGATGCCCGATCAGCAGCACGCGCAAGGGCGTCCTCGCTCACGCCGACCAGCGGGTCCGGTCTCGTCCGGACTCCGTCGCTCGCTGCATCCCGTCGAGCATCGCACGCTCCGAGTAGTCCCGCGCGACGCGCACGCGCCCGGCGTTGCCCATGGCCTCGCGCTGCGCATCGTTCGCCAGAAGCTCGGCCACGACTGAGGCCGTGGCTGTAGCGTCGCCAGGCGGCACCGATACACCCGTGATGCCGTCGGCAACGTACCGCTGCGCCACGCTTCCCCGATCCACAAGCACGGGCGTGCGCATCGCCATGAAATCCAGGGCCGCGAAACCGGCTGAATCCTCACCGGCAACCACCCATCCCAGCACGCCGGCTCGCAATACCGCCAGGTCATCATCGCGCTCGCCCACATGGCTGACGGCCCGCGTGATGCCAAGTGCCGCGGCGTGCATGCGCAAATCCTCGTTGCCTGAGTCCGGCCCTATCAGAACGAGATGCAGCTCGGGGTGCCGAGGCGCCAGCAATCCCATAGTCCGCAAAACCGTCGCTGCCCGCTGCTTGCCGGACGGATCGTATACGCAGACGATGACTCGCGACCCCGGCGCGGCACCGAGGCTGGCCAGAGGAGCAGCCCGCAATTCGTCGTAACGCTCTACGTCGACGCCAAGGTCCGCGACAACGGTCTCGCGCACCCGCTCGACTCCGAGCCCAGCCGCGGCTTGCACTTCGGCCTCCGAGGCGAAGACGAATCCGCCCGTCGCGAGCCGCAGCGCGAGCCTAGTCGCACGCCCCGCGACGAATTGCCCGCCAGCCGGTGTCCGTCGCACCACGCCCCCGCGGCCAGCGAGTCGCACTGCGAGCGAGACAGCAAGCTGCTCCCGCTCGGTGTGGACGAACACGGTCTCGATGAACCGCTCCGTCAGGATGTGTTGGAGACGCCACCCCTCGACAGGAAGAGGCGCATTCGGGTCCAAAGCGATGACATCGCACCCTTCCGCGGCCGCGCGGGCCCCGACTGCGCCATCCGGCGGGCAAACGTACGTGACCTGATAGCCCCGCTCCGCCAACCCTCGGCCGGCCGCCGCAAAGACGCGCGCAGCACCTGTGGAGCTACGCGAGGAATAGTAGAACAGGACTCGCACTACGACACCGTGGCGCCGTCTTCCACCTCGCGGAACTGCAAGGAATACAGTCGATGATACACGCCGCGTTCGGCGAGCAGCTCAGTGTGAGTACCACGCTCCACGATACGTCCACGATCCAGCACCAGGATCACGTCCGCATGACTCACCGTCGACAAGCGGTGGGCGATGACGAAGACCGTCCGCCCAGCCAATAGGCGATCGATGGCTTCCTGCACTAGACGCTCGGATTCGGCGTCGAGTGAAGATGTGGCTTCGTCGAGAATTAGGATGGGCGGGTCTGTGAGCAGCGCGCGCGCGATGGCAATTCGTTGGCGTTGTCCGCCGGAGAGCCGCGTGCCGCGTTCGCCCAGCACCGTGTCGTATCCGTTCGGCAAGTCCCGAATGAAGGCGTCAGCGTTGGCCGCGCTGGCCGCCGCGGCGACTTGCTCGTCGGTGTACCGCCCCGAGCCACCGTAGACAATGTTGCTTCGAACGGTGTCGTTGAACAGGACGGTGTCCTGGCTGACGATGCCTGTCAGCGCGCGCAGAGCCGGCAGGGCAATCTCGCGTGTGTCGACACCGGCCAACACAATGCGGCCGTGTGTTGGCTCGGCAAATCGCGGGATCAGATCGACTAGCGTGCTCTTTCCTGCGCCGCTTGGTCCCACGAGCGCCACGATCTCGCCGCGCCGCGCCGTAAACGACACGTTCGAGAGAACCGGCTCGCCTGCCTCCCCAGACTCCCCCGGGTAGGCGAAAGACACCTCCTCGAACTCTATTGCTTCGAAGTTCGGATCGGCGGCGCGCGTGCCACGATCTAGAGCGGCCTCGGTAGGCCTGTCCAATATCTCGAACACCCTTTCCGCCGACGCCAGCGATGCCTGAGCGACCGTAGGCAGTTGAGCGAGCTGCTTGAGCGGCTGCAGCAGCCTGAGAACAACGCTGAGAAACACGATTAGCTGTGAGCCTTGCAGCGTACCGTCTACGAGCACCTGCCGCGCACCGACCCAGAGCAGGGCGACGGCCACGACCGTTCCCAGCATCTCCGTGATCGGCTGCGACAGAAGCGCGATTCGCGTGAGCCGTAGCATGCCGCGCGAGTACTGGCCGCTGGCCTCGCGGAAACGTCCCTCTTCGTAGGCTTCGCCCCGAAAAGCCTTCACTAGCCGCATCCCCGCCACGACTTCTTGCAGCACGCTCAGCATCTCCCCGTAATCGTTGCGCAACCGGCGATGGCCCTTGCGCAGCCGCCGGAGCAGCGGCTGCAGCATGCCTGTCACTGCGGGAGCGATCACCAGAGCTACCAGAGTGAGCCGCCACGACACCGCGAAGAGAAAGGCAACGTAGGCGACGATGAGCGTGAGGCTCTGCAACGCGGACGTGACTACTTGCGTGATCAGCGCTTTTGTTTGGTCGGTGTCCGTCAGCACGCGAGCCAGAATCTGGCCCGCCTTCGTCTGGGTGAAGTACCCGAGCGGGAGGCGCTGCAGGTGCGCATACACTGCGTTCCGCATGTCGCGCGTGACGTATTCCTGCAGCTGGGCCCCAAGCTGGCCGCTCCACCAGACGAAAAGGTTCTTGAGCGTGACGGTCACGAGAATGATGCCGATGACCGTCTCCAGGGATCCCATCTTGTCGTGTGGATCGAGCAGAGATCCGATCGTCGCACGCAGCAGGTGGGTCAGCCATCCCTGGCCCAATGGCAGCAGCGTCGGGAGCCCGAACAACGCGTTGAGAAAGGGAATCAGCAGCGCGAACGAGTACGCGTCGAGCGCGGCGCTGATGGCGCTGCACAGCACAGCCCCGGCCATCCGCCAGGCATGCGGACGCAGGAACGGCAGAAGCCTACGGTATGCGCCCATTCAGCACGCCCTGACGCGGGGACTCACCGCGCCGCGCCTCGCGTCACCGGGGCGTCAGGAGCGCAACCGGGAGGATAACCTCTTCGGGAGTGACGCCCCCATGCAGGAACGAGCCGCGGTAGCGGCTTTGGTATTCGCGCAACTTCGTCGGATACACAAAAAACGAGTCGCCAGCGGCCAGCAGCGTGTTCGCACCGAGCCCGCGACGCGGCAGCAGGAGCTGCTCCTCGCTCGGAAAAAGGAGCGCCTGCTCTGGGCGCTCGGCCCGCACATCCTCCCCGAACTTGTAGCGCAGATTGGCAGTGGCGTCCCGCTTTGCGTACACGGTGGCCGGAGTCTGACAGTGAATCGACCCATGATCGCTCGTGAGAAGCACCGAGACTTTGCGCCGCGCCGCCTCGGTGAGCACCGCCAGCAGCGCCGAGCGTTGAAACCATTGGCGGGTGAGCTGACGAAGTGCGATCTCGTCGCGCGCTACCTCATATAGGATCGCCGACTCGCTGCGTCCGTGCGTGAGCAAATCGATGAAGTTGAATACGAACGCTGTCACGCCGTCAGGAGCGATTGCACCGTTCACTCTCCGTTCGAGCTCGTCGGAGTCCGCCGACGTAGAGATCTTGTGGTACCGGACCGGCACCCTATGACCCAACTCGGTGAGATGCGCGTCGAGCAGTTCGCGCTCATGTCCGTTGAGTGTCTCGTCATCCCGCGCGGCCGGCCCCCCGGCCCACCAGTCCGGAAAACGGGCGGCGATCTCACCAGGGAATAGCCCGCTGAAAAGAGCGTTCCGCGAGTACGGCGTCGCGGTCGGCAGGATCGAAAAGTGGTGAGTTACCTCGACGTCAAAAAGCGGGGCGAGCAATGGCTCGACGGCAAGCCACTGGTCGAGACGCAGGCAGTCCACCACGATGAACAGCGCAGCACGATCGCGTTGCAGCAACGGAAGCAGAAACTCGCCAATCACGTCAACCGAAAGCGGCGGCCGGTCGTTATCCAGCTTCGCGAGCCATGCCGGGTAGGACGTCAACATGAACGAGGCAAACTCGCGGTGCATGTCGGCATACAGACCGCGCAGAGACTCGTACAGGCCCGTCTCGCCCGCGGCGGCGAGCTCAACGTCCCAGTACATGTACTCGCCGAATCGCTCGACCCAGCCTCGCCAATCCAGCGGGCGTGCCCTTTCGAGCTCGATCGCCCGGAATCGCTCGACGAATCGTCGCGCGAGCGCCTGTTGGCGGATCCGCGGGCCGTCGAGAATCCGCCGAATTACCGTCAGAACCTGGCGCGGATTGATCGGCTTGACGAGATAGTCACGAACGTTGGCGCCGATCGCTTCCGTCAGCGTGGCGTCCTGGTCGCTCTTGGTAACCATGACCACCGGGACGTTGGGCGACAACTCGCGAAACTCGCGAAAGGCCTCGAGCCCGCGCTTGCCCGGCATTTGCTCGTCCAGGAGAACGACATCGAAGGCTCGGTGACGCAGGAGCTCCGTCGCGTCATCCGCGTTGCTCGTCCACTCGACGTCATACCCATTCTCGCGCAGGAAAATCCGGTGCGATTCGAGCAGGTCGGCCTCGTCGTCAACCCAAAGCACGGACTGCCGAGAGGCGCTCATCGTAGAAGGGCCCATCGAGTGCAGAATGTACCGGCGCGCAGTAACTTCTTGAAGGTGTTCGGCAACCCCCCACCGTACGCCATTCCCGCGCCAACGTTCCTCTTTCCAGCCCTGGCGGCCCGGGCAGCGCGTGGACAATTGGGTGGCGATCGCGAACTGGCGCTGGCAACATTCGTGGCCGCGCGGTTGGCCGCGGGCACGACCGGGCCAACTGCCCTGCCGCTGGCCGTCCGAGCTGAACGCGCGCAGCACGCGCGCGCGTATTTCGCCGCGCTCTCGCTTCCTTCCGCGGTCCGCGCTCCCTTCGCGCGGCTTGCTGACGCGGCCGCGGGCACCGACGCTCCTGCCGTCGCGAAGGCACTCGGGATAGTGCTGGACTCGGTGGCACGGTCGCTCAACGCCGCGGCGCGAGCCGAGCTCGAAACGTTGTGCGCAACGCTGGATGGCACGAAGGGCGCTAGCGCGACTCGCTGATTCGATCGCTCATGTCGCGCCTGGGCGCTGCGATATATTTGCAGCATGGCAGGGCACAGTAAGTGGAAACAGATCAAGCACTACAAGGCCGCAGCCGACGCCAAGCGCGGAGCCCAGTTCACAAAGCTCATTCGAGAAATCACGGTTGCGGCCAGGCAGGGCGGCGGCGACCCGGCGGGGAACCCCCGCCTGCGCGCGGCGATTGACAGCGCCCGAGGGGCGTCGATGCCCAAGGACAACATCGAGCGCGCTATCAAGAAGGGCACCGGAGACCTCGATGGAGTGCAATACACGGACATCTTGTACGAGGGTTACGGGCCTGGTGGCGTCGCCTTGATGATCCAGGCGCTCACGGACAATCCTACGCGTACCGTCGCGGAGATTAGACACAAGCTCTCACGCGGCGGCGGCAACCTCGGCGCTGCGCATTCGGTTGCGTGGATGTTCGAGCGCAAAGGACAGATCTACATCGACGCGGCCTCCTACGACGAGGACGTAGCGCTCGAAGGTGCTCTGGAGGCTGGCGCGGACGACGTGCAACGTGAGGATGACCGGTTCATCGTCACGACCGACCCCACGTCAGTCGCCACCGTGCGGGCTGCCCTCGATGGAAGGGGGATCCTGGCCACGGAGAGCGAGGTCGCCTGGATTCCGAAGACGACCGTTCGCGTGGAGGGCAAGACCGCCGAGCAGTTGGTCAAGCTGCTCGAGGAGCTGGAGGACCTGGACGACGTTCAGAAGGTCGATGCGAACTTCGACATGGACGTGGCCGACATGGCTCGCGCCTAAGGACGGGTGACTGTTCTCGGGATCGACCCGGGGACTAGCATCACGGGCTACGGCGTCGTTCGCCGCCTCGCCAACGGCCGATCACAATTGCCATCGCTCGTCGAATGCGGCGTCATTCGCACACGCACGCGTGACCCGCTTGCCACTCGCCTGCATGAGATCTACATGGGCGTGACAGAGCTGATCGCGCGCCATCAACCTGACGTTCTCGCCGTGGAGGACGTTTTCTACAGGCGCAACGTGCGCACCGCGGTCGTGCTGGGCCACACACGCGGGGTAATCCTGCTCGCGGGCGCGTGTGCCGGCATACGCGTCCACGAGTTCACGCCAGCGTCGATCAAGAAGTCGGTCGTTGGCGCCGGCGGCGCATCCAAGCAGCAAGTGCAGTTCATGGTCATGCGATTGCTTCGCCTCAAGTCGATGCCCGAGCCTTTCGATGCCGCCGACGGCGTTGCTGCGGCGTTGACCTATTGCATGGCGCAACCGCTCAGCCTGTGATCTCACAGGTCGCGGGGCGACTCGTCGCGAAGTCCGTCGACCGTGCAGAGGTCATGACGCCAGCGGGCACGGGCTATGAGCTGGCGATACCGCTGACGCTCGCTGAGTCGCTTCCCGCCCCAGGTGCCGAGGTAGCGCTGCACACGCATTTGGTGGTGAAGGAAGACGGGTGGCAGCTGTACGCGTTCGCTACTCCGTTCGAGCGCCAAGTATTTCGCGCCATACTCGTCGCCAAAGGGGTCGGTCCCGCACTCGCGCTCAATCTGCTGTCGACCCTGACGGCCGAGAGGCTCGTGCGCGCAATTCGCGACCGTGACGTCGCGACATTGCAAACCGTACCTCGGGTCGGACGAAAGAAAGCCGAGCAACTCGTGCTCGATGTTGCGGATCGAATGGATGAGCTCTTTGCCGAGGCGGTAGCAGCGGCACCGCGCGGGCCGGGCGCCGAGGACGCAGTCCGCGGTCTCGTGCAGCTAGGCTACTCGCGCGCGGACGCCGAGCGAGCGGTTCGCGTGGCGATTAACGCCGGGCCGGGCGGGCGCCCGGTCACGGAGCTCATACGGGCTGCGCTCGCGGCCATTTCGTGAGCGGATTCATCATCTTCGGTCTCTCTACGGGGTATATTGCCGCATGGTGATCGCGCGCACGCCCACCACGGAGGATACACCGGAGGCCCGCCGCAGCGAGATAACGACACCGGACGAGCTTCCCGAGGAAGGGCCGGTAGAGTTCTCGCTTCGGCCGCAACGGCTGGCCGAATTCATCGGGCAGGCCAAGGTCAAGGACAGCCTCCGGATTTACATCGACGCTGCGCTGCGCCGGCGCGAGCCGCTTGACCACACGCTTTTTTTGGACCGCCGGGGCTCGGCAAGACTACGTTGGCCGAGCTGATAGCGCGCGAGGTCGGCGTCAACATCCACTCCAAATCCGGGCCGTCGCTCGAAAAGCCGGGTGACCTGGTCGGCACGCTGACCAACCTGCGCGAGGGCGACGTCCTATTCATCGACGAGATCCACCGCCTTCGCCCGATAATAGAGGAGTTCCTCTACCCGGCCATGGAGGAGTTCAAGATCGAGATCAGGCTGTCCGACGGCCCCAAGGCGCAGACCATTACCATGCCCATTGAGCGGTTCACGCTTGTAGGCGCCACCACTCGGCTTGGCTTGCTCACTGCCCCGCTGAGGGCTCGCTTCGGGATAGAGCAGCGGCTGAACTACTACCCCGATGCAGATCTCGAGATGATCGTGCGGCGCACGGCCGACGTGCTCAAAGTCGAGATCGACGACGCGGGCGCCACCGAGCTGGCGTGCAGATCGCGGGGCACGCCGCGCGTGGCCAATCGGCTTCTGCGTCGCGTGCGCGATTTCGCTCAGGTGCGTGCCGATGGAATCATCACGCAAGCGGTGGCTATTCGCGCGCTCCAGATGCTCGAATGTCGACACTCACGGGCTGGATGACATGGATGCGCGCATTCTGAAGACGATCATAGAGAAGTTCGACGGCGGGCCGGTCGGAATTGGTACCATCGCCGCCGCCGTTGGCGAGGATTCCGGAACGATCGAAGAGGTGTACGAGCCATTTCTCGTTCAAAACGGATTCTTGCAGCGTACCCCCCGCGGACGCCTTGCGACAGCGCTGGCGTACCGACACTTCGGATACGAGCCGAGCGGAGGCCCGCAGCAACCGGAGCTGTTTTCGTAATTGGCTGTATCGCCGTCAGCCGGCGGGCGCACCGCAGACTACGACTTCGCTCTCCCGGTCGAGCGAATTGCGCAGACCCCGATCTCGCCGCGCGATGCCGCGCGATTGCTCGTGGTCGATCGCGCCACTGGCAATCTCTCCCACCGGGTCTTCCGAGACCTGTCCGGCCTCATACCGCCGAGCGATCTGCTCGTCGTCAATACCACGCGCGTCATACGCGCCCGTCTGCTGGGAACCCGGGATGTCTCGCGGCGGCCGGCCGAAGTGATGTTGCTCAAGCCACTTGGCGACGCGCGCTACGAGGCGTTGGTTCGTCCTGGTGGCAAGCTCGCCCCGGGACGGGTCGTCACGATCTCACCTGAGCTATCGGTCGAGATTGAATCTGTCACGGAGCGCCGCACTCGCGTGGTGCATCTTACGACGCCGCTTCCCGTGGAACAGGCGATCGCGCGATTCGGACACGTGCCGCTTCCGCCGTACTTGACCCGGGCGGACACGCCGGCCGACGGCGAGCAATACCAGACGGTGTATGCTCGCGAGACCGGATCGGTTGCGGCGCCCACAGCCGGTCTGCATTTCACCCAGGAGCTGCTGGACGCTCTGGCCACCCGGGGCGTCGCCCGCGCGGACGTCGTGCTGCATGTCGGCGCCGGAACATTCAAGCCGGTGGAGGTGGACGACCCCGCATTGCACGTCATGCACGAGGAGCGCTATCACGTCTCCTCCGAGGCCGCCCGCGCCGTGGCTGACACCCGGGAGCGCGCGGGCCACGTGTGGGCCGTAGGGACGACGTCCGCTCGCACATTGGAAAGCGTGGCTCGCGGCGATGGATACGTGCGGGCCGGCGACGGCGAGACCCGGCTCTTCATTCGGCCGCCCTACACGTGGCGGGTAGTCGATCGCCTCATCACTAACTTCCACCTGCCTCGCTCCACTCTGTTGATGCTGGTTGCGGCGTTCGCGGGCTATGAGCTCACCATGCGGGCATATCGGGAGGCGATCGCCACCGGGTACCGATTCTTTTCCTACGGCGACGCAATGGCAATTGTCTGATTTTTCGTTCCACGTCGTCGCCACGGCCGGCGGCGCGCGAGCGGGCGCGTTCCACACGCCTCACGGGCCAGTTGAGACGCCGGCCTTCATGCCAGTCGGTACCCAGGCCACGGTAAAGGCGCTCCACCCGGGCGAGCTTCGAGCCGCGGGTACGCAAATGCTGCTCGCCAATGCGTACCACCTGCACCTGCGTCCCGGCGACGATGTAATCCGGGACCTGGGCGGCCTGCACCGCTTCATGGGATGGAGCGGACCACTTCTCACCGACTCGGGCGGGTTCCAGGTATTCTCGCTCGAGACGCTTCGAACTATCGATGAGGACGGCGTCGATTTCCGGAGTCACATCGACGGCTCCGCGCGGCGTTTCACGCCAGAGACAGTGATGCGAATCGAGCGCAATCTGGGCGCCGACATCATCATGCAGCTCGATCACGTGGTTCCCGGCGGATCGCCCCTGGAAGTAGTGCGCCACGCATCGGAACGCAGCATTCGGTGGCTAGCGCGCTGCGACGACGAGCTTAAACGCCTCTCAGCTGACGACTCTTCTGCCCGGCAGACGCTCTTCCCGGTTCTTCAGGGCGGGACCTCGGATGAGCTGCGACGGGGATCGGCAAAGACCGTGACGGACATGGGCGATTGGGCCGGCTATGGGATCGGCGGCCTGTCCGTTGGAGAACCCAAGCCGGCCACGTACGCAGCGCTCGCCGTGACCGACGCCTCGCTTCCTCGCGACCGCGTGCGGTATCTAATGGGTGTCGGGTTTCCGGAGGACCTTCTGGCGGCAATCCGCCTAGGGGTCGACCTCTTCGATTGCGTGGCGCCCACCAGGATGGGCCGCAACGGCACGGCATTCACGAGCAGCGGCCGGATCAACGTCCGACGCGCCGAATTTCGCTCCGACGCCGGGCCCCTGGATGCGTCGTGCGACTGCCCGCTCTGCACGCAGTTCTCGCGGGCATACATCCGACACCTCTTCGTCTCGGAAGAGATGCTCGGCCCCCGCCTCCTCTCCCTGCACAATGTACATTTCCTGACATCGCTGGTCCGCCGAGCGCGTGACGCGATTGTTGCAGCCAAGCCCCTCCCCGAGGCTCCGCCGATCTGATGAGTAACACCGTGACAAGTCAGCTGATCACGTTTGGGGCAATCTTCGCGATCTTCTATTTCATCCTGATCAGACCGCAGCAGCAGCAGCGGAAAAAGCACGAACGCGCGCTCTTTGCCATGAAGAAGGGCGACGAGGTCGTAACCACGGGTGGCGTCGTCGGCGAGGTAGTTCATATCCGCACGCTGGGGTCCGATGGAGCCACGACACTCGAGGACCGCGTCACCATCAAGTCCGGTGACGCTCGACTGGTAGTCGAGCGAGGCAAAATCACGCGTATCGTCGGCACAGAGACCGCCAAACCCGCGGCCAGCTCCACGCCCTGAGGCAGCCGTGAGCCTGCTCGATATTCACGTGCTCGGCTCGCCAGTTCTGCGGCAAGAAACGACCCCGGTGACTGTCGTGACCGATGCGATTCGCCACCTCATCGACGACATGTTTGAGACTATGTACGCCGCGCGCGGCATTGGACTTGCCGCGCCGCAAGTAGGGCGCTCCGAACGCTTGACCGTGATCGACATCACGCGCGATCGGGACTCCAAGCAACCCATGGTTTTCATCAACCCTGAAATTGTCACGTGCGAGGGCGCGATTCGTGGCGAGGAGGGTTGCCTCTCGATCCCGGAAGTCTTCGGCGAAGTGCAACGCTCGGCCAGCGTGGTGGTCCGCGCCCTGGACCGCGACGGTCAACGTTTCGAGGTGGAGGCCACGGAGCTGCTCGCCCGCTGCCTGCAACACGAGATTGATCATTTACATGGGCGGCTGTTCATCGATCACCTGAGTCTCCTCAAGCGCCGGTCCGCGTTGGCCAAGTGGGATGAGGAGAAGGGCAAGTATCCCGACTTTCGACGCACGGTCGTGCCAGCCGTGCTCATCGCGGAGCATCACGACGACGCGGAGCTCTGAACTGCCGCGCGTCGGCCGACCCCTTTGAAGCGCGTGTGATGCGCGTACTGTTCTGGGGCACGCCGGAGTTTGCCGCACCGGCGCTGCGCGCGCTGTTGGGCGAGGGCTTCGATGTTGTCGGCGTTGTAACCCAGCCGGACCGACCGCGCGGGCGGTCGCGCTCTCGCCTCGTCCCGTCGCCAATCAAGGAGGTCGCGCTCGCCGAGGGGCTTCCAATTCTGCAGCCCGAATCGCCGCGCGCGCCCGACTTTCTGGCCGCAGTGAAGGAGCTTGACGCCACAGCATCGGTTGTTGTCGCCTACGGTCACATCCTACCGCAGACTCTGCTCGACGCTCCGCCGCTCGGGACCTTCAATGTGCATGCGTCGTTGCTGCCGTCGCTTCGCGGGGCCGCACCAATCCAGGCTGCGATCCGCAATGGATTGCCAGAAACTGGTATCACCGTCATCCGACTCGTGCCTGCACTCGATGCTGGACCCATGATCCTCCAGCTCGCTACGCCGATCGCTCCGGACGAAACGTACGGCGAGTTACAGCTGCGCCTCTCCGAGCTTGGCGCGGCAGCACTGATAGAAGGTCTGTCGCTGCTCGACGTCGGCGCGGCGCGCGAAACGCCGCAGGACGATGCGCAGGCGACGTACGCTCCCAAGGTCGACCGCGAGGCCACACGCGTTGATTGGTCGGGCACCGCGCTGGAAGTCTCTCGCGTCATCCGGGCCTACGACCCGAGGCCCGGAGCATTCGCGGGTGGGCCAGGTAGAAAGGAAGTGAAGTTGTTTGGCGCGCTGGTGCTTTCGGGCGCGCCGCCGGGCGCGCCGGGCGACGTCACCGACATAGGAGACATTGGCCTCGTAGTGGCCTGCGGCAGCGGTGCGGTCGCAATTTCGCAGATTCAGCCCGAGGGACGCCCGCGCATGTCTCCATTGGAATGGGCGCGCGGACGCGGCATAGCCGTTGGCGACCGTCTGGGCCCATGATCATTCCGGTGCTTCACGCAATCACGACCGACGCCATCGTGGCGGACAATGGCTTCATAGGGATCGCCTCCGCGGTCATGCGCGCCCTGGGACCCCGCGGCGCTGTCCATGTGCGCGCGCATCGCCTGCCGGCGCGGCATTCTGCTCGAGGTCGCCGACGCATTGGCTGCGCGACAAAGCGAGACGGGTGCGTGGCTGGTAGTAAACGACCGCGTCGACATCGCACTCATCGCTGGCGCGCTCGGTGCGCAGCTCACCTCGCGCTCGCTAGCCGGCCTCGACGCACAGCATGCGCGTGCGGTGGCCGGACGCTCCGTGTGTCTGGGCGCCAGTGTGCACGGCGTTGAAGATGCACGAGCGGCCTCCGACTCAGGCGCCGATTGGCTCGTGGCTGGTCACATATTTCCAACGCCCTCGCACGGTGACACGCCGGCCCATGGACTCGAGGGGCTGGCGGAGATTTGCCGCGCGAGCGCGGCGCCGGTGATCGCCATCGGCGGCGTGCGTCCAGAGCATGTGCGTGCGATTCGTGCGGCGGGCGCGTACGGCATCGCGGCATTGCGCGGCATTTGGGATGACGGCGATGCCGCGGCCGCGTGCTATCGCTATCTTTCGGCGCATGACGACAGCGGAGTTGGCGAGTGAGGAGCTGTCGCTCACGGTAAACGGTGAGCCACGCACCGTCGCTCGCGGATGTACGGTCGCCGATCTGTTGCGCGAGCTACGGCTCGACCCGCGACAGGTCGTCGTGGAGCATAACCGCGAGATCGTCCGCGTCCGCGATCGCCTGGCGGAGCTCGATGAGTCGCTGTCGCGCCGCGTGCTTTCAGCCGGCGATATCGTCGAGATCGTCCACTTCGTCGGGGGCGGGTAAGCATGAGCGCGGTCGCGACGCCGGCACGCGGGACCGCCGAGATCGCGGCGTGGGACCCGCCCCTCACGATCGCGGGCCGAGAGCTTCGGTCCCGACTCATGGTCGGCACCGGAAAGTACGCGTCACCGGTACTCATGGCTCAGGCTATCGAAGCGTCTGGTGCGGAGGTCGTCACCGTCGCTGTACGGCGTGTCCCGCTCGACCGCGCGGACGAGCAGGGCATTTTGCATTACCTCGACCCGCACGTTCACCTGCTCCTGGCCAACACGGCTGGCTGCTTCACTGTCGACGAGGCGGTGCGCTACGCTCGGCTCGCCCGCGCGGCCGGGTTCAACGATTGGGTGAAGCTCGAGGTCATCGGCGATGCAGAGACGTTGCTGCCGGACTCCGTCGGCACGGTGGAAGCCACGCGCATCCTCGTTGCTGATGGGTTTCGCGTGCTTGCATATACCAACGACGATGTGGTTACCGCCCTGCGACTCGAAGACGCGGGCGCCGTCGCGGTTATGCCTCTCGCGTCTCCCATCGGATCCGGCCTCGGGCTGCTCAACCCCTTTGCGGTGCGCACGATCAAGGCGCGGCTCTCCGTACCTGTCATCGTAGATGCCGGAGTCGGTACCGCGTCGGATGCGTGCCTCACAATGGAGCAAGGCGTTGACGGCGTGCTGATGAACACCGGCATCGCTCAGGCATCCGACCCCGTGTGCATGGCGGCGGCCATGCGGGCAGGAGTCGAGGCGGGACGGCTCGCGTACCTGGCCGGGCGCATGCCGCGGAAAGAGATCGCGATTCCGTCGTCGCCTTCGGCAGGCATGCTCGGATGACCGACGAGCTCTCAGCACCCGCCGGAACGCGCGCGGCGGTTCGCGCGCCGATGGGTGGAGTTACCGAGTCGCGTTTGGCCGCCGCCGAGATCTGCGCGGACCTTCGCGCCGGTGAAATGCTAGATCCCGCGTTCGACCGCCGCGCCGGAGCGCTCGACGCGCGCGACCGCAGGTGGACGCAGGAGCTCGTGTACGGCATGCTGCGCCGTCGAGCCGGCATCGATACGCTGCTATCCGAGCGGGTGCGTGGCGGGCTTGCGCGGCTGGACCCCGACGTTACCGACCTGCTACGACTTGGCGCGAGCCAGCTTCTGTATATGCGCAGCGTTCCCGCATACGCGGCCATCGCGCAGACAGTCGAGCTCACCAAGCGCAGGCATGGCATCGGCGCCAGCAGACTCGTGAACGCAGTGCTCCGGCGGCTCGATCGCGAGCGCGATGGGATCACGATCCCAACCCCGGCGGATCCGCTCGACGCACTTGCGCTGGTCTATTCGCACCCGCGATGGCTCGTAGCCCGATGGGTTGCGCGCTGGGGGGCCGATGAAACAGAGCAGCTGCTGGCCGCGAATAACCGAGAGGCGCCAGTGATCGTGCGCCCCTATGGCATCGTCCGCGAGCAGCTCGAAGCAAAGCTGGAATCGGCTAGCGTGCACGTTGAAGATGCGCCGCTCGTTCGGGACAGTATTCGTCTATCGTCGCCCGCGGCGTTCACGGAGCTGGGCGCATTTCGGCAGGGGCTGTTTTTCGTGCAGGATCCCGCGTCGACCCTCGTCACTCAGTACGCGAGCCTTCCGGCCGGCTACACCGTGGCTGACCTCTGCGCGGCGCCCGGGGGGAAGACTCTCGAGCTCTCGCGCAATGCCGCTCTGGTGATCGCCGCCGATCGCTCGCTGACGCGTCAGCAGCGCCTCGTCGATACCGTTCGGCGCGTGGAAGCACGCAATGTGATCGTTCTCGTGGCCGATGCCCTCGCGCCGCCAATCGGCACGGTCGACGCTGTTTTGCTTGACGTGCCGTGCACGGGAACTGGCACTTTCCGTCGCCACCCGGACGCGCGTTGGCGCCTCAAGCCATCCGATCTCGCAACCATGGCCGCGACGCAACGTGGCATACTGCGCTCCGCGGCTCGCCTGGTACGCCGCGGCGGCCTTTTGATCTACAGCACATGCTCGCTCGAGCCCGAGGAGAACGACGCACAGATAGAGGCATTTCTCGCCGAGCACGCCGACTGGGCCCTCGAGCCGCCACCTGAGGGGGTCGTGCCGCAAACCGTAGTCGACGCGGGGCGCTTGCGTGTCCGTCCCCATCGCCACGGGGCCGATGGCGCGTTCGCTGCTCGACTCAGGAGAGGGGCGGGGGGAAGCGGGTGAATCAGGAGGCGATCCGCCGCCTCCTCCCATACGTCATTGCTGCCACGGGCGGATTCATCCTCGCATATCTAATCGTGGTTCTATTCATCTTTCCGCCCGGTGCGCCGCCGGTCAATGCGCCGGTGCCCGACGTTCTGGGTCTCGCGTTCGACGAGGCGTCAACCCGCTTATCTACCGCCGGGTTTTCCGGCGCCCGCGGAGAATCGCGGTACAACGTGAGTTCCCCACGTTCGACCGTCCTCGAACAGACACCCGCCGCCGGCACGTCCGAGCCAAAAGGTACCAAAATCATTTTGGACATCAGCGCCGGCCAGCGCCGAGCGACGGTCCCCAACGTGGTGGGTCTTGACCGCCGCCAGGCCGCGGCTGCGCTGGACAAGGTTGGCCTCGAGGTTGGTGATGTCGTCGAGCGTGAGAGTCCTCTTCCACGCGACGAGGTCCTCTCGACCTCGCCGACAGCCGGCACCGCGATGATCCTTCCATCGGGCGTGTCACTCACGATCAGCTCCGGGCCAGCGACGATATCCGTGCCGTTCGTCGTCGGTCAACCATTTGCCGCGGCACGGACGGCATTGGAGCGGGCTGGCCTCACTGCCACGTCGACGGTGGACTCATCATCGAACCAAGCTCCCGGCACGGTCACGCGGCAAGCTCCAACCGAGGGGACGCCGGTCGGCGCGGGGACCGTGATCCGGCTATGGCTATCAGCGGGACCCAGACCATGAGCGTACGCATCGCACCGTCCGTTCTGACGGCCGACTGGGGCCATCTCGCCGACATAGTCGCTGTGTGTCAGGCCGGCGGCGCGGACTGGATCCACCTGGACGTGATGGACGGGCAGTTCGTGCCCAACCTGACTTTCGGAACGAAAGTCATCGAGACGATCCGCGGCCTTACGAGCGTGCCACTCGATGTGCACATGATGGTCGTCGAGCCGGAGAAGTATTTCGAGGAATTCGCCGAAGCTGGGGCAAATCGCATGACGATTCACGTGGAAGCGGCGCCCCACCTGCACCGCCAGATCGGGCGTATCAGGCAGTTGGGGTGCGCGGCTGGCGCAGCAGTCAACCCGGGCACGCCAGTGGAGGCGATCAGCGACGTTGCGGCTGACCTCGACACACTGCTCATCATGTCCGTAGACCCGGGCTTCGGCGGACAGGAGTTCATCGCGCATTCGGTTGACAAGATTCGACGCGCCCGACTTCTTCTCGACCGCACCGCGAGCAACGCTGCGCTCGAGGTAGATGGGGGCATCGGACGCGATATCATCGCCGCGTGCTGGCGAGCCGGCGCGGACACATTTGTGGCGGGCAACGCAATATTCGGTGCCGCTGACCCGGGTGCGGAGATCCGCGCTCTCCGGGAGTGCTGTCGCGTGACCACGTGACTGCTCGGCGACAGTGGATTGCCGTGGGCGTGGCGGCGGCCATCGTAGCGGCCGGCGCCGTGGCGGCGCATGTACTACTGGGTCGTGAGTTCGCGCTTGTCACGGTGGGCTCGCATGCCCCCAGTTTCCGTGCCCAGACGCTCGACACTCCGCCCCGCACCAAGTCGCTCGCCGACTATTCCGGCCGTGTCGTGATGCTCAACATCTGGGCCACATGGTGCGCGCCCTGCAGAGAGGAGATGCCATCGCTGGAAGTACTCCAGCGCACGTACGGTCCCCGCGGCCTCGCGATTGTCGCGGTCAGCGTTGATGACTCGGACGCGACCGCGGTCGTGCGAGGCTTCATACGCGAGTATGGCTTGACGTTTGACGTATTGCATGACGCGTCGGGCTCGGTGCGCGACATTTACCAAACGACCGGCGTACCGGAGACCTTCGTGATCGCCCGAGACGGCACGATACGCAAGAAAGCCGCGCTCGCGGAAAACTGGGCTTCACCGGGCAACCAGTCTCTCATCGAACAGTTGCTGAACGAAGGTCACGTGGATCGTGGCGCCAAGGACCACGGCGAGTGAATCCCCACGCCCGCGCGCGCACGCTCTCGCTGCGGAAGCGCATCATCGCAGCCTTCACGGAGCGGTTGGGGTACAAGGCGGTCGCCCTTTTTCTGGCCCTCGCCCTATGGCTCTTTACGCACACTTCCCTGCGCTGACCCCCTGACCCCCTGACCCCTGACCCCTGACCCCTGACCCGCCTGTGAGTCGTATTCTCGGAATTGAGACGTCGTGCGATGAGACGTCAGCTGCCGTCATAGACGAGGATGACGGCGGGACAACGATTCGTTCGCTGGTAATACTGTCGCAGGACCGTCACGCGATATTTGGGGGTGTCGTGCCCGAGATCGCCTCGCGCGCCCATCTCACAGCGATTGCTCCCGTTGTAGCCCGAGCCCTGACGGATGCCGAGCTATTGCCGAGTGAGGTCGATGCCGTGGCGGTAACGTCGGCACCAGGCCTAGTGGGCGCACTCCTCGTTGGCGTGAGCTACGCCAAGGGCCTGGCGTTCGTGACGGGCAAGCCAGTGGTGTCGGTGCACCACATGGAAGGCCATTCTTTTCGCGGCCTCGCTAGAGCACCGGGACGCCATCCCGCCTTTTACAGCCCTCCTGGTATCGGGCGGACACACGCTCCTGCTGGACGTCGAGGCCTGGGGAGCGTACCGCCTGCTCGGTAGCACACGGGACGACGCTGCTGGCGAGGCTTTCGACAAGGTCGGAAAGCTCATGGGGCTGCCATATCCAGGCGGGCCCCACGTCGAGCGCCTTGCCGCCCAGGGCGATCCTGCACGAGCGCGCTTTACGCGACCGATGCTGCGCTCCGGCTCGCGCCCAGGCGACGATGACTACTACGACGTTTCATTCAGCGGGCTAAAGACCGCTGTCTTCTACGCCGTGCGCGATGCGCCGACGTCCGGGCTATCGCTGGCGGACATTGCGCGCGGATTCCAGGATGCGCTGGTAGACACGCTAGTTGAGAAGACTCGGCGCGCAGTGCACGCGTACCGCCGCTCGCGGGTGATCCTGGGCGGTGGAGTTGCATGTAATGGCGCTCTCGTGGACGCGATGCGCGCGCGGCTGAGCCCGCAAAACGTCGCAGTCTTCTCGCCGAGCCCGCGTCTTGCGACGGACAACGCCGCCATGATCGCGCGCGCGGGACTTTTCCACCTCATGCGCGGCAACACCGCCGGGCTCGATCTCAACGCATTCGCCTCCCTACCCATTCCAGGGACCTTGGCGGCATGAATCCAATCGTGCACCATCCGTTCTCGTATCAGCTCGGGCCGTTGCAGCTGACCGGTTTCGGGATTGCCGTACTCCTGGCGTTCGTCATCGCGCAGATCACCTCCGCCGAGATCCTCGCCGAACGAGGATACGATCCTTCAATCACCTCGGACTGCCTGTTCGGCGCCGTCGTGGGCGGACTACTCGGCGCCAAGATTTACTACGCCGTGCTTACGGGCAGCGTACACTCACTTGTCGAGCGAGCCGGATTCGTGTTTTGGGGCGGGCTGGCTGGTGGTATCATCGCGACGGCGATCGTTATCTGGGCGAAAAAGTGGCCTTTCACGCGCATTAGCGACGCAGCGGCGCCCGGGCTGGCCGCTGCGTACTCCATTGGTCGCACAGGCTGTTGGGCGGTGGGCGACGACTATGGGCGCCCCTGGAACTCGCCGTTCGCCGTGGCGTTCCCAGACGGCGCGCCACCGTCCACCGCGCAGAATCTCGCTCAGCTTTTTCACCTGAGTCTGCCGCCCGGCACGCCCGCGACGCGCGTGATGTCGGTGTATCCGACGCAGCTCGCCGAGGTGGCGCTGGGATTCGTGATGTTTCTCATCCTTTGGCGACTACGGAATCACAAGCACGCGGAAGGGTGGCTTTTTGGCCTGTACTGCGTGCTGGCGGGACTGGAGCGGTTCGTGATCGAATTCTTTCGCGCCAAGGATGATCGTTTTTTCGGCGTGCTGACAATGGCACAGGTCATCGCGATCGCGTTCGCCGTGGGCGGCGCGCTATGGATGGCGGCACGCTGGCGCGTCCGCCCGAGCGCGCCGGGGATCTATGCCGCGGAGACGACAGTCGCCGGCCAGACCGCAGTGGCGTAACGCCAATCACGATTGGCGACGGCGCATTCACGCTGCAATCACGATCGCTTAGCATACTCCCCGCGTCACCGATCATAACGGGACTGAACGTTAGTCCAATGGAGGCGGGACCATGTCGAAGCCACAGGATTTCGTCCGAATTGAGCTGACGAAGGCGCAGCAGGAGAACGTGAAAGCGGCGACGGGCAAGGAAGCGGAAGCCATCGAGCTAACGATGCAGGAGCTCGAAGAGCGCATTGCGCCGCTCCGCCAACCCTAGGCGAGTCCCGTACGGCGCGGCGTGCGCGAGAACGCCAATCACGATTCGCGGCCCGCTATTCACGCTCCATTCACGATCAATCAGTATAGTGTTCGCGCAAGTGATGGTTGCACGTCTAAATCGCACTTCCAACGGAGGCGGGACCATGTCGAAGCCACAGGAGCACGTCCGCATTGAGCTCACGAAGGCGCAGCAGGAGAGCGTGAAGGCCGCGACGGGCAAGGAAGCCGACGTAATCGAGCTGACGGTACAGGAGCTCGAAGAGCGCATTGCTCCGTTCCGGGTGTAAGCAAGTCACGAGCTGAGCAAGGCACCTAGATCGCGTAATCGTCTGCTAATCGACATGGGCCGCGCTGGGGGCCCGAATTGATCCAGGCCCCCAGCGGAACGCACCGTCGGCCCTTTTAGGTAGGCTCCGAGCTACAAGAAGAGATCGGATCGGAGGCGCGCCCGCAGCGACCACCAGAGGGCGCCAAGCACCGTGGATCGTGCGAGCTCGACGCGGGCCTCCCCGGTGACGCCCAGCCGCCACGCGTCGCCCTGCGGAAGCCGAGCGCGGATCTCAACATCTCCATTGGACGTCGCCCGGCCGGCCGCAGCCACAGTGAGTACTCGCGTCTGCACGGGGCGCGCGACGTTCGCGTATGAGACAACGTGTACTGTCTGTCCCGGCTGCACCGCCCCTGCTCCCGGCCCTGTCAGTGTGATGCGCAACTCCAAGCTGTCTGGGTCACCCAACATGAGCACCGCCTCCCCTGGCGCCACGCGCCGCCCGACAAGTGCCTCGGGACGCGGTGTTACGACTTCGCCAGCGGCGAGCGCTCTCACGGTCAGTGCATCAATGTGGCGTCGTGCGGCCGCCGCGCGCGTTGATGCGCTCGCACCTGCCGCGTCCATCTCACCAGCGGCTCCCGCGTTGCCAGTCGCGAGCGCGCGCGTGGCGCTGTCTCCGAGCGAGTCTACATCATGCTCGTCGGCCACTAACTCTTGCATTGCGCGCGGATCGCTCAAGCGCAACAGCGGCGCGCCGGCGCCGACGGTCTCTCCCTCGCGGACCAGCATCTCCCTCACGATGCCTCCCTCCGGCGCGTCCACCACCACGCCGTGCGCACTTGCGGCTCGAAACACGCCAGTGGCCGTTATCGGCCACGGGATCACTGCCAGGAGTACCACGAGCGTGGCCGCAGCCCCGGCGATAACAAGACGGCGACGACCGCGCGGGGCTAACCTACGCACGCGATCCGACCGAGCGCGCAGTGCCTTCCACGCTGCTCGACTCCAATTCACAGCCTTTTGGCGGGACATGACGGCAATGACACCGATCACCATCAGCGCGCCAAACAGCCCCCACACGCGCCATCCCACACGAACGACGAACATCGCCGTTGCGGTCAGCACCAAGCTGACGTAGGCAGTCGCCAGCGCACCGTAAATGAGAAAGACTTGCCGTTCGCGCGCAGAGGCCGGAGGCTCGGGCGCGTCGAGTCCCGTAAGCTGCCGCTGGACCCACCATCCGAAATGCGCGATCGCCCGCTGTCGCAGATTCGGAATCTCGAGCCAATCGCTGAGCGCGAAATAGCCGTCCAGAGGCAGCAGCGGATTCGCGTTGGCGAGAACCGTTGTCATGCCTCCGACGACCATCGCGACCAACGCCGCTTGCGAGATTAGCGTGTCCGGCCGCGCCACCCACCACGTGAGGGCCGCCAGCAATGCGATGAGGACCTGCACCCAAGATCCGGCGGCCGTCACCCACAGCCGCGCACGGCGCTCGGGAAAGCTCCACGCATCGTTGACATTGCAGTAAAACGCGGGCTGGAAGTACACGAGCATGAAGCCCAGCTCGTGCACTTCGCCCCCGAAATACTTGCACGCGAAGCCGTGTCCGAGCTCGTGCAACAGGACGACGGTTAGAGTGACGACCCATACGAGCACCGCACGTCCCAGCGTGAGGTCGCTGAGCGACACGAACGATGCGACTGCGTGCGAGAACGCCGACCACGACGACACGACGATGGCAACGTACATCGCCATCGCCACCACCGAGCCTGCCAGGAATGCCGGGGTAAAGCACCACGCGAGCCATGGCATGAGTCGAGCCATCCAACGGTCTGGATCGCCCATGGACCATCGCATTCGCAGTAGCTCCCCGCGGAACAGCGAACGCCGGCGATTTCGCTCCGCGCGCAAGCGCTCGAGCTGCATTGTCGAGCGCTCGGCAAGTGTCCGCTCCAAGAGTCCCAATCGCGAACACGTGCCCGCAAAGCGCTCCACCGCTGCCTCGGACACCGAGAGACCCTCGGCCGCGAGCGCGCGCGCGATTTCGGCCGGGGTGCGCGAGCCGTCAAATGCGCGCAGCACGCGCGCCTCGGCGGGACGCATGCGAAAGTATTTCTTCGTGTCAGGATCCTTGACGACGAAGTGCGCCTCGCCCCGAACGACCTGCTCCACCACGACCACGCCGGCCCGAGCTCGCGGATAGCGCGGCATTAGCGGTCTGCGCCGACAGGCGCGGGATCAACGATGCGCTCCCCTTTGGAGAGGCCAGCTACGACTGCGACGCGACCGCGCCCCATATCGGGCCCAAGTACCACCGGCCGCAGAACGGTCCGATCAGCCTGCACCACGAGTACATAGCCATCCGCGCTCACTGCCTCGCGCGGCACGACCAGCGCAGACAGTCGCTGCGTGCCGAGGTGGACGGTGACGCTCGATCCCGGTAGCAGCGGCGGTCTGGACTCCACGCGAAGGATGACCTCCCGCGTGCCGCTCGCCGCGTCAATGGCCGGCGCGACACGAACCACGGTAGCACGCGTCGTGACGCCGCCGACGCCAACCGCCGTCGTCGCCGAGCCGACTGCCAGAGCGAGCGCTCCGGCCTCTGGAACGTGCACTCGCGCCAAGAGTGGCCCGGCTTCCGTCACCCGGAAGAGAGTGTCGCCAGCTGCGACGAGTCGATGCGGTCGCGCCCACCGGCCGGAAACGAAACCGGTAACTGGCGCGGTGACGCGCGTCAGTTCTAGGGCACGCCGCGCCTTCTCGACCGCGAGCGTCGCCTGACGAAGCTGGAACTCCGCCTGTTCAGAATCGGCCGCGCTCACGCCATGGATTCGGGACAGCGCGCGCGACCGGCGCGCGAGACGGTCCGCGTTCTCAAAGGTCGCGACCGCCTGCTCCAGCGCCAAGCGTTGGTCTGCACTTTCTACAGTGGCCAGCGCATCGCCCGCAGCCACGCGCGCGCCGACGTCCACGAGCACCGTATCCACGGTGCCGGAGGCTCGCGCCGCGACGATTGCGTCCCGCTCCACATACAGCTGCGCGGGGAGACCGAGCGGCAAATCGACGCTCGTGCTATCGACAACCGTCGTTGCCGGCGCCGCGGCTCGCAGCACGGACGGCTTGCTCTGTTCCGCCGGCGTTCGGGCCGCGCCCTCGCGGCACCTGCTGCCGAGTGCGGCCAACATGCCTGCGACCGCGAATGCGCGAACGGCGGCTGCCATTATGG
The DNA here is from genome assembly GCA_963838855.1 of uncultured Gemmatimonadales bacterium. Lineage (GTDB taxonomy): Bacteria > Gemmatimonadota > Gemmatimonadetes > Gemmatimonadales > Gemmatimonadaceae > FEN-1251. The sequence continues at coordinate 96,039 of CAWISX010000019.1, forward strand.
ATGCGGCTGGCATTCGCGTCAGGATGATAGCCTCCACCACAGAAGTCGAGCCGTACGCACCGGCGCGCGCAGCAGGCGCCCGGCCAACGAGGCTGGCGCGGTCAACACCCGCGCCGCCGCCGCCATTCCTGGACGCAGCCCACCATCAATGTTCGGCACGCGCGCTCGAACCGGAAATGCGACGTTCCCCGCGACGTCGGCAGCGGAATCCGACGGTAAGCTGCCTATGGCAACGACATGTCCGACGAGCGTGCGCTGCGGCGCCGCATCCGCGCGCGCGTGCACTTCCTGCCCCAACCGGACGCGGGCGAGATCTTGCTCGTCGACTCCGAAATCCAGTTCCAGCGTATCTGTGCGTCCCACCAATACCACCGGATCGCCAGCCTCGACCCGCATGCCCACGCGCTCCTCGGGCCGAGGTGTCAGAACAACGCCGTCGACCGGAGATCGAACGAGAGTGAAGCGAAGCTGGTCATCTGCCAACGCGGCCACGCGACGCCTGGATTCTCCGCGCAACCGCGCGACGCGCTCCTGCGCAGCGTCGCCGTGGCTGGCCGCCAACTCCGCCTCACGGTCATCGGCGCCCGCATCGGCCAAGGCGGCGTCGCGCTGGGCCCGTAGCTCCGCGTCCGATAGCTGTGCGAGCGGCGCACCCCGCGCCACGCGTTGGCCCTCATCGACGAAGATCCGTTGAATCACCCCGCCGACTTGCGCGCGCGCCTCCGCACCGCCCAATTGCCGGAACGTTGCGTGCTTACCGTCAACACGCAGCGGCCATTGCAGCAGCGTGACCGCGCCCAAAACGACAACGGCAGCCACACCATACGCAGTGCGGCGACGGCGCGGCACGCCAAGCAGCGCCCTCCACTTGAGGCTGAAGGCCCCAAGCGTGTTGGCGAGAGGGACTTGTTCGTATAGCTGCGCATTGCGAATTGCGACCGCGGCCTGCGCTGCGAGAATGGCCGCGACCTCTCTCTGCCGCGGGGCAGCGAAATCGACGCGCGCCGCCTCGAAAAACAAAATGCCGACAATCCCTTCTTCGTCCTTGAGCGGCATGTACAATCCGCTTTCGACGCCCGCGCGGGCCAGGTCGTCGCCGAAGATCTGAAGGAAGATGCGCTCGGCATCGGACGCCGCCTCGGTGCGGTCTGAGAGATAGAATGCCTCGCCGGTTCCAGCCGCCCACGCACCGCGTGCCGCAAGGTCCTGCACCGCCGGATCTGCCGCGTCCACAGTGTCGGCACCCGCAACTGCGCGTATATCGCAGACACCGCCGTCGTACAAACCTATGGCGGCGCGGTCGAAGGCCATTGCGCGCGCGGCTAAGTTGACGGCCGCGCGCAACACTCGGTCGAGGTCGAGCGTAGACGTGATCTCGCGACCCATCTCCGCAAGCAGCGCGAAGTCCGCCGACCTGTCGGCGTCGCGCATGCGATTGGCCGTGCCGAAAGCAAGGCCAGCACTCGCTGCAAACGAAGCGAGTATCGCCTCGTCCGCCGCGTCAAACGGTGCAGCGCCATCTTCCTCGCGCGCGACGCGGAGTGCACCGATCGACTCCCCGCGATCCGGCAATGCGACCACGAGGGTCGTGCCGTCGCCATTTGGCAATGCCGTCACCTCGGCCGCCGGAAGTGTCACCCCCGCTAGATGCTTTGCGTCACGGCCGGCCGCGACCTGGCACACCATTCCGCCTGCGGTGCGCAGCCACAGCGATCCTGCGTCTGCCTGTACGGCGGTCAACGCGCCTCCAAGCGCCGCTGACGAGAGCTCGTCAGGCTCCACAACGCCCGCGAGCTCACCGATGACCGTTCCAAGCGTTGTGAGTCGATCGACCCAGTTGCCGACCGCTATGCCGTCGCTCCGAGCCGCCACTCGAGGTGCCTCACCGATTCGCGGGGTGTGAAGGTGCCGTGTCGGCAACCATGCGGCAATACTGGTCCCGCCCGCCTGTCTGTCAATAAATCATCAAGGATCTGTCATGGTCTGTTGGGATTGAGGAAGCAAACTTATCTTTGGCCGGGTCCAATTGGTCGGGGGTTCGTGCCGCGCTTCGGCTTGACGCTTTGCGGTCGTCTGACTTTGACCGTGGATGGCGCCGTTCCGGCCGTTCCCGTCGGCGCCAAGGCGCTCGCTTTATTGGCGTACCTGGTGCTGGAGCCAGGGCCGCACGGGCGTGACGCGCTAACAGCGCTACTGTGGGGGGACTTCCCCGAGCCGCAAGCCAAAGCTTCCCTTCGTCAAGCTCTCACGCGCCTCCGTCAGGTGCTTGGCGACGCACTGGAGATCAGCCGAAACTCCGTGGCGCTCGTCGCCCCAGTTGATTGCGACGTAGCTCCCTTCGTCAGCCCTGCATCAGGCCAGGCTGGACCAAGCGACGTGCAGTATGCACTACGCGTGGACGTCCACCGTTTTCTGGAAGGCCTGCCGATCCGGCAGTGCTCAGCGTTCGACGAATGGGCGGCCGCAACGAGACGCACACTTGTCCGGGGTTACACGGCGGCTCTAGCCGAAATGGCCAGTAATGGGCTGGCGCAACTCGATTGGCAGGCGGCCGCAAGTGCGGCCGACCGTTGGCGCTCTGCTGACCCGCTGTCAGACGAGGCAGCACTCGCGGCAATGGAAGCGCGCCTCCTCTCCGGAGACTACGATGGCCCGCTCAGGATCTTCCAGGAGCACGTCGCTGGCCTGACCGACGAAGGTCGACGTCCAGGTCGTGCAGTGCAGGCCCTGGCCGAACAGGTGCGACGGCAAGGCCCCGGCGGCGGTGACGCACGCAATCTGCCTGCGGCTGAGGCCACCCGCCCGCTTCGCGCCCGATTGCGGTGCCGCGAACGTGAGTGGGCTGCGCTGCAATCCGCATGGCGCGCCACCGCGATCGGGACCGCGCGCGTGGTGCTGGTTGAGGGCGAGCTCGGTGCCGGAAAGACGCGATTGGCCAGTGACTTCGCCGCGTGGGTGACGTCGCACGGCGGGTGCGTGCTCAAGGGTCGTGGGACTGAGGCCGGCGCGGCAATTCCATTCGCCCTCATATCCGAAACCCTGCGCTCTGGCCTCGATGCTCCGGGGGTTGCTGGCACGGATGGCCAGTGGCTCGCCGAGATCGCGCGATTCGTCCCCGAGCTTCGTCAGCGCCTACCCGGAGTGCCGGCAGCAGCCCCGCCTGCGCCCGCAGAGGCTTGGCGCCTATTCGAGAGCGTTGCGCAAATGCTCGGGGCAATCGCGAGCGAGCAGCCCGTATTCGTTCTGCTCGATGATCTTCGCTGGTCGGACGGCGACAGTGCGGCGTTGCTGCAATTTCTGGTTGACCGCTTGGCTCAGACACCCGTCCTGTGGTGCGCCACGTTGACACCTGGCACGGACGATCGCGGCTCGCGCACCGGACGGCTGACTCGCGCGCTTCGGGAGGCACCGCACGCCCAAGTGCTCCGTCCCGCACGGCTCGGCGAAGCCGACGTCGCGGCAATGCTCGAGGAACTCGTGTGCGTATCCGCAACGGCTGGGCTGCAGCGCCTCGCTCGACGCATTCACGAGCAGAGCGCCGGCAACCCTGGCTATGTCACCGCCCTCGCGGAGGCCCTGATCGCACGCGGCGGGATCGTGCGGACCCCGGATGGGCAGTGGGCACTCTCCCCGGCCGCCGACGGGGACAGCTTCGAGGGGTCGCTGGCGCCAGGAGACTTGGCTGTGGTGCGCGCACCAATTTTGGAGCGCGTTGAGCGCCTTCGAGACGACGCACGCGCCATTCTCGTTACGATTGCAATGGCAGACGGCGAGCGGTGCGATCCCGACGTGCTGTCGCACGTCCACGGCATGTCGCGATTGCGTGCTGCCGCGTTGGCCGAGGGGCTGCTGGACCGCGGGCTTGTTGCCGAAATCGACAATGGTTATCAGTGCGCGCACCCCGTTATTGCGCAGGTGGTCCGTGAGGGAGTCAGTGCGTCTTGGCGGCGCGCGGCGAAGCAGACGCTCGCGGAAGTGCTGTCCGGGCCGAAGCAGCCGGACGGGTCTCGCCACCAGAGCGTCGGATCGGTCCCGTCCGCGCCGCGCACGCATCGCGGTCTCCAACCGCGACCGTAGGCGCCGTTAGGGCGCTTCCAGCACGACCACCGCGGCGGCCGTGGTGTCGGTGTGTGTTAGCGAGAGGTGGACTGTGCGCGCGCCAAGTTGCTGAACCCGAGTGAAGGCGACGCCGTGAAGCTCGATCGACGGACGTGAACCCTCCTGCGCCACGACTTCCAGCTCCGTCCAACCAATAGCGCGGGCGAGCTCGTTGCCGGCCAATGCCTTGTAGGCAGCTTCCTTCGCCGCCAGTCGAACTGCGTAATGCATCGCCGGTCGAGCGCGGGCCCGGGCGTACTGTATTTCGCCCGGTGTGAATAAGCGCCTGAGCGCACGGTCGGCGTGACGCGCTATCAGACGCTCGACGCGGGAAACATCCACGAGATCGATGCCCAGCCCGACGATCACGCGCGACGCCGCCAGAGCCGTCGCCAAAATCCCACGTGCTCTTCCTGCTCGTCCGCCAGCGCCAAAGCCGCGGCCGCCCAGCAGCTGTCCACCTCTGCGAACATCGCGCGGCACGCCGCAGCCCACTCGCGCCAGCGTACGAATGACGCGTCGTCGCCCTGCTCCGCGAACGTGCGCGCTGCTTCGTGCAGTCTGTCCAACGCGGCAAACGCGGGAGCGGCTAGCTCACCCAGTTTGGTTTCGAGAGCCCGTCGCTCCGGCGCGCGCCGCGGATGGTGGTCCGCAGCCAGCGCCTGCAGCACGCCTTCGAGCTGCCCGCGCAGCCGCGCCGCATCGAGAGCCGTCAGCCGCGCTGCCGCATCGCTCGCACGCTGAGCCCCGCGGCGCGCGGCAAGGAATGGCGCATAGAATCGGTCGTGCTCAGCTCCCGGGCTGCCTCTCGTGGAGCCAAGCGCACGCAATGCCAGCGTCAGCTCCGGAACATCGCACGCTGCGGACTTGATTCGTCTTCCGAGATCTGGCAGCGCGTCGTTGTCGGTCAGCTCGACGACGTCGCCCGTGTCGAGATACAGCGTCAGCGCGCCCGGCGCGGCTCGAAGGCCATCGAGTGTCGCCACCGGAAACACGGTAATGGCCTGGCCTTCAACCGCGACCCGTACGCCTTCGTCGACGAAGTCTATTGTGGCCGGGCCCGCGACCTCCTCCCCCCGCAGGAGCCCCCACGCAGCGACAGATAACGCTGCCACGCGTCAGGCGTCCGCAACGCCGTAGCGGAAGTCACCCTCGAGCTCGCGCGCGCATAACGCCGCGCGCTCACCCGTGCGCGCTTCGTACCGCGTCACAAAGTCCGGCAAGCGGTCGGCCGTGAACCCGTCTCGTGGCAGACCCGTCGCCGCAATCGCGCGCTCGATCGCCTCCGGCGAACCTTCGATCTCGAGCAACGTGTCCATCCTCGGGTAGTGCTCGAATCGCAGGGTTGCGCCATCAAGCACGAACTGGACAATCTCGCGGTCGATCTCTCGAGTAACCTCGAATCCGATACGGGAGAGGATGCCGGCAAGCGCGTCAGGGTCGGACGCACCGGTCGACAGCTCCTCGCGAACCTTGTACCCCTGCTCGTATGCCGTCGCACCTTTCCAGTCGAGCTCCGCACGCAGCGTCGAGCCAGGAGCGCCATGGTACGCGCGAAGCCGTAGGACCTCGTCCCGCTTGGTGAGTGCTCGGCGCGGGCAGTCGTACCGCCGATCCTCGAGCCTGCCCGCAAAGACCAAGCGCGCGCCAGCCTCTTCGACCCGGCCGCGAACGAGGTGCTCATCATGAACAACGGACTTGACCTCCACCTCGCGCATTGCGCTCACTCTCCCAGGATTCCATTCACGACGACCGCCGTATCGCGGAAATCGTCAAACACCGCGTTTGCCCCGTGGCGCATGAGATCAGTCACGGAATAGCGCCCGGTCGCGACACCAATCGTTCGGGCGCCGACACCTCGTCCACACTCAATGTCCGCCGGCGTATCGCCCACGACCACGAGCGCCTGGCCCGTAACATCGACGCCGAGCATTTCTCGTGCGCGACGCCGCGCCACGGCTGGCAGATCCGGCCGACACTCGTGGTCTGACCCGAATGCGCCAACCGTAAAGAGCGCTGGATCGATTCCGGCTGCGGAAAGCTTCGCATTCGCGCCGGCTGCGAGGTTTCCAGTGAGCAATCCCAGCACGACCCCGCTGCGCTTGGCCAACGCGGCCAGCAGCTCTTGAACACCCGGATACACGTGGGCCACGTGCTCGGGATCTCGTAACTCCTCGTGCAAGCACTCCACATATCGGGCCAGTAGCCCAGCCATGCGCGCGTCAATCACGGCATCGGCGTGGCCCTCCGCCTGCATCAGTTCACGGACGATCTGTTTATCCGTCTTCCCATCGAACCAGTAGTCGGCCGGTCCTGTCGTCCCGAATATCTCCATCAGCGCAGAGTGAATCGCCCGCCGGCCTGCGCCGGCGGCCGACAGCAGCGTGCCATCAATGTCGAACAACACAAGTCGCACCGCGGCGAGCCGCACAGCGGCGAAATGTATGCTGGTTACAGCACCCGCCGGGCGAAGCGAAAAAACTCACGAAGCCGATTCACGTAGGGATCGCGAGTCGCCGTGAGTCGGTCAACCGCATGGCCACCGCGGCCCAGCGCGACGTGCACAAGCGAGGCGTCCCCAAGGCCGATTCCTACATGCGTTATGCGGCCATCGGCCGCTTCCGAGAAGAAAAGTAGATCCCCGGGCTCGGCCGCCGCGGGGTCGCAGCCCGCATCCGACCCGACACCAGCTTGTTGCCACGCGTCGCGCGGCAGTGGGATTCCGTGGAGGGCGAACACCGTCTGCACGAACCCCGAGCAATCGGCGCCCCAGGGCGTCACGCCCCCCCACATGTAACTGGCACCGGCAAACAACTCCTGCGCCGAATGGACGATTGCGCGCGCATCGAGTGGAAACCTGCGAGGTAGCTCGCCGAAAGCCACGGTTCGCCCGGCAACGCAGGAATCGCCCGGCGCCAACAGCGCGCGGAGAGGAAGTGCGCGGTGCCCGTGGATCGAATCTCCGCCGCGCGCTACTACACATCCAAGCGACACGAGCGCGGTCGCCTCCACCGGCCGCGACCCCGCCGTTAGATAGCCGCGATGCACCCAGCCCGGATACGCGTCGTCCCCGGCCACGTGCAGCCATGCCTTACCCGAGGCTTCGTCTTGGGCGTCGTCCTCCAGCGTGTCGAGGGTTTGCCCAGCCACGCGCTGCGACACGAGCGGTGTGGCTGGCGAAGGTTCGGCATGCAGCGGCGCGATTGCGGCGCGGACCGTCAGCCGGGCGGTACTTCCTCCTCGCAGCGCGCGCACAGCTGAAACCCCCGAAAGCTGCAAATCAGGCAGAGAAAGGTCCCGCACCTCGCGCAGGGGTAGCCTTCGGAGGCGCGCTCTTCTTTCCCGCATCTGCGACACACCATCGCGTCGCGTTCGTGAAGCTCAGTCTCGCTCACAGGCCATATTGTCTAATCTTCTTGATTAGCGTCGCGCGCGAGATTGCCAGCTCGCGCGCGGCGTGAGTGCGGTTTCCTTCGTGCACGTGCAATGTTCGTTCGATGTGCAGACGCTCGACCTCTACTAGCGACTTGGGGATGTGATGGTCCACGCTCGTACTGGTCGCCTCGCGTACATCCTGTGGCAGATGCGATAGTCCAATTGTCGGCTGGCCGCGCGCCATCATCATGGCGCGCTCGAGCACGTTTCGCAATTCGCGGATGTTTCCTGGCCACGGGTAGTGCAGAATCCGATCGAGCGCATCGTCGCTGACCTTGACCGGCGCGTCCGGAAGCATCGGTTGCAGCTCGTCGAGCACGTGTGCAACCAGCTCGACCAGGTCTTCGCGCGAGCGCGCGCGGAGGGGCGGGAGATACACCGGCATGATGTTCAGCCGGTAGTATAGGTCCTCCCGGAACGCACCCGCGGTTACTTCGTTCACGAGGTCTCGGCCCGTGGCTGCGATGACGCGCACATTGGCCGCGATATCTCGAGTGCCGCCAGCTCGTCGAAAGCCTTTCCCCTCGAGCACGCGCAACAGCTTGGGTTGCAAGTGGGTGTCGAGGTCCGCTATTTCGTCGACGAAAAGCGTTCCCCCGAGCGCGACATCGAGCAGGCCCGTCGTCTCCCCCGCCTCACCACGATCCGTGCCGAACAGCTCGGCATCCAGCAAGCCATTGGATGATTTCGCGCAATTCACGTCCACGAGCGGATTGGGCGCCCTCGCCGAGTGCGCGTGAATGAGCTCCGCCACTCGCCTTTTCCCCGACCCGCTCTCCCCGATCAATAGAACGGTCGTCTTGTCCGCTGCCGCCAGCATCTCTATCTGGGACAGCAACTCGCGCATCGGAGCAGAGGACCCGAGCAGCACCGGAGCGGTCGCATGGCCGAGCCGCGAGGCCAGGTATGCGTTCATTTGCCGAAGGCGGGCCTTCTCGAAGGCACGCTCGGCCACCGCGCCGAGATGTGGCAGCTCGATCGGCTTTATCAGGAAGTTTTCGGCCCCGCGCTGGATCGCCTGCACCGCGAGGGGCACGTCGCCATACGCCGTCATCATGACGACGGCAGCGTGTCCGTGACAGATCTCGTCGAGCACGTCGAACCCGGTCATGTCGGGCAGTCTCACGTCCAGCAGCACGAGGTCTGGGCGGGCGCGCTTGACGGCGTGTAGTCCCTCGGTTCCGGTGTGCGCTGCCACGACGGTATGTCCGCCGGAGCGCTCGAAGTACAGACCGAGCGCCGACGTGATCGCGGGTTCGTCGTCGACAATGAGAACTGATGCCATGTAGGCGGGACCGATTTCCTCACGACGTGAACCGTGGAACCAGAAGGCGAGCGGCGAGCGGCTCGACCGTCACCTCGAACGGTGTCGGTCCGAGCAGCTCCCCGTCCGCTTGAGCCGGACGAGGCGGGTCAGTCTCCACACGGATGTGACGGCCCGCCCGATATATCATGCAGGGGTCGGCCCGAAAGTCCTTGCGCAGCAGCTTCGCCGCCACGCGCAAGGCATCCCGCGCCGTCCCTCCGGAGAAGACGCACAAGTCCAGTCGTCCGTCATCTTCGCTGATTCCGGGGCCGAGTTTTATCAGGTTGTTCAGCACAGCGCCAAAATTGGCCACCATGACCGCGGTCGCCTCGCCTTCGAGAACCTCGCCATCCACGACTGCCCGCACATGGAATGCGTCTCGCCGCATGACCGCCCTGGTCCAACTGAGCACGTAGGCGAGGACTCCGGCGTGTCGCTTCAGCGCCACGAGATGCCTCGGCGATCATGGCAGCGTCGATCCCCGCCCCGGCCGCGAAGGCAAAGTGACGTACTGTCCCGCGGCCATTGGTCGAGAGCCGGCCCAGATCGACGTGCGCCTCGCCGCCGTCGAGCAGGGCCCGGACCGCACGCCCAACGCTGAGAGGTATGCCGAGCGTGCGGGCGAGCATGTTGCCGGTGCCACCGGGCAAAATGCCCACTGCCCGCCCCGTGCCGGCCAAGGCACCAACCACCTCCATAGCCGTCCCATCGCCGCCTAACGTGAATACGGCGTCGTAGCGGGGGGCAAGCGCGTCGGCCAGGTCCGCCCCGTGCCCCGGATGCTCCGTGAGCACGGCGTCACATTGCACCCCACCAGCCCGAAAGGCGGCCATTGCAGCGCGTCGGTATCGCGCCCCGCTTCGCGAGGCCGGGTTGACCACCAGAAGGGCCCGCCGACGTGAGCCGGTCAGAGCGCGCTCAGAACTGCCAGGTGTGAAAGAGATCGAGCCCCCACTGCCGTGGGGTGGCAACGAAGCTGCGCGAGATCGCGTTGCCGCAGTACAATGCCGTGGTGGCTGGCTCAGAGGCGCCGGCGATCGAGAAGTGAGACGTAAGCTGGTGCTCTACTCTCACCCCTATCTGGTCGGCAAACGTCGGAGTCGACGCGCCGCCGCCGCCCAGATTACACACGCCGAGGTCAGCACTCACGAAGGTCCGGTCGCCAATTTGCTTTCCGGCACCGATGCGCGACCCGCTCAAAGAGCTCAACAGCGTCGTATTCGCCGTCGGCGTGAGCTGCGAGTATCCGCCGGTCTGCACCTGTACGTAGTCGAAAAGCCCGCCAGATAGCTGTGACCCGATCGCCGTCCCCAGCGTGGGAAGGAACACGGAGGTCAGCGCCGATGTGTTGGTCCCATTGCCGACGTCGAATGACTGCTGGCCCGTGACCAGATAGCTGACGAGATCGGACTGCGAGAGCTGCTGCAAGCTGTCGGCGCTCGACAGCGTAACGGTCGGACGTTCCAGCGTACCGCCAAGCAGGACGCGGATGCTGAGTTCCGGCTTGACGTCAGCCGCGTTGCTTTGGGGCTGCCGCACCGTGTGTATCGCCGAGATGTTGAGCTCGGGTTGAGTTCGGACTCCCCGTGAACCGCAGCGTTCCCGGTTGATCGACGATGAACGTCCGCTGAACGATTCCCAGATCGAGCCGGTAGTCGCCCCGAGTCGCGACGAGCGTGCCCGCCAGGGTTAGCGCGCGGCTGGAATCCCGCCCGGTCGGCGCCGTCGTGACCGTTAGCGGACCCAAGGCGGTCGAAAGATTGATGTTCGCTTCAGACGACTTCAGCCACACATCCTGTCCTAGTGTCACGCTCACGTTGTCGAGCGTCAGGCCTTGCACGAGTCGAGGGGGCGCCGCGGGCAACAACTCGCGATTGATCAAGAGCGAGGTGTCTACGACGTTGAAAAATTCAGGATCGTCGAGATTGATCACCTGCTTCTGCGAGATGTCCGGGATGAAAATGCTCCCGCGCACCACCTCGACGGACGCCGGTCAGCCTGGACCGACTCTCCTGTCCCACTGAGATGCAGTGGCGCGTCGGCGGGCACAGATACTTCCAGGTCCGCGAGCCGGGCCTTGTTCAGCGCGTGAAACGCCGAGGCCGTCAGCGTCACATCAAACCGCGGGTCGGACGGATCGGCGAACGTCAGCCACCCGTGGAGCACGGCCTGCCCCTGACGGTCTTGCGTAACCGTCGCCGCAGAGAGATTTCGGATGGCGAGACTGTCTCCCGTGAGATGCAGATCCGCGTTCATTTTCACCAGCCGAACCCCCAATCCGGAAAAGCCCGCCTCGGCGTTGCTCACGCGGATGTCGCCCGCGAGGGCCGGATGTTTAGGCGTGCCGCCAATGTCCACATTCGCGAAGAAACGGCCTTTGGGATTGCGCAGCGTCGGGAAGATCGTCGCGAGCGCGCCAAACTCGGTGCTGTCTGCGTGCACATTTCCCGAGAGCGAGTCGTCCAGCGCCGCACGCGGCATTGACACGAGCGTAAGGTCTATCGGGATAACGACCAGGGCATGAATCGTGGTGTCGCCGCGCTGCAGGAGATCGCCGTGCAGTTGAAGGCGCTGCCGGTCGTAGGCCCCATGGGCCAGGACGGTCTCGAGGCGCACATCACCGAATTGCGCGCCGGAGAGCCGTCCCTCCATTCGCATTGATGGCGACTCGCGCGCACCGGCGATGGTCCAATCGAGCGACGCGAGTCCGCCCCACGGCGAGCCCGATTGCACGAGCCTTCCGACATCCGCGAGCGGCACGCTGTCGGCAAAGAGGCGCACGAGCGAGGACCCAAGCACGGGGATGGTCCCGCGAACGGTCACGACGCCGCTGACCGCCGCACGAATCGTCAGCGGCTCAATGACGACACCGGCCGAGTCACTGTGCACGCGTCCGGGTCCAACCAGATGCCAGGCGTTGGTCGGTGTGTACAGAGCGAACGTGTCGAGCGTTACATCTCGCGTGCCCGGGCCAAGCACCATGCCGCCTGTTGCGGCCAGACGCGGCCCTTCGTTCGGGCTTGTCGCGGTCACGCTGAATTGCGCGCGGCCACGGCCTTGAAAAAGCGCGGTTATGGACGCGCTGTCGAAGGCAACTCCGTGCGCGAATGCGGCGGCGTCGAGATCCGCGCGCGCGCTACCGCGCGCGTCACCCAGGATGTCCGCCACGTTGAACGTCGACGCGAGTGTGCGTACGCGGGTGCCACCGCTGCGCAGGTTGGCGCCATCGAGCGTGCCCGACAGCGACAAGGAATCGAGCCTGCCACCTGCGGTTGCGGCCACTCGTAGCGTGCCGCTCAGCGTGTCGCGGGCCAGCGTGTCGATCATCAAGAGGTGGCGTAGGCCGCCCAACGAATCCGCCACGAGCGTGAATGCGAGCGAATCGTTCGTCCCCGTGACCAGTCCCAGGCCGCCGCCAGATGTCACGTCAAAGGATCCAACCGCGGACTCGACGCGCATCGTATCGACGGTTACGCGTCCTCCGCCGAACTGCAAGCGTGCCCGCGCGCTCGTCACGCCAATTCCGTGGACCGAAGACGAATCCACGGATATCGCAGCGTGTCCGGTGAACGTTGAAAGCGAGGTCCCGCGATAGTCGCCGGTCAAACGCGCCGTGAGATCAGATTGCGGGAGCGTGGAATGGCCGGTTACCGCACGCACGTCCGCGTGAGCCAGAGTCACTGTTCCGCTTGCGTAATGCCACGGTCCTTCCAAGCTCGCCTTTCCGTCAAAGCCGATCGTCCCAGCGTCGCCGTCCAGATCTGTGGAGACATCCATGTCGGCAAGCGTCCCACTAACCGCCACCGGCCCGCTGAAAGAGCCGCGCAGCCACAAGTCGGGATACGACCGAGCGAGCGTGCTGAACGCTACGGGATCTGCGCGTGCGTTGATGTCGTACGTGGTCCCGTTGTCGCCCAGCGTGATGTGTCCGCTTCCTATAAGTCGCGTCGGGTCGCCGTCCCCGTCGTAGTGCGAGAGGTCGGCGTCCCGAATGCGCACGTCGTCCCATGTCGAGTCGAGGGTGGCCGTGCCCGCAACGGTCCCCTGGAGATGACCGAGATCAGGGTTGACGTACTCCGGTGTCCGGAGGTCCAGCCGGTGCAGCGTCAAGTGAAAGCTGTGGAACTGCGTCTCGCCGGGATTGAGGACATCGAGCTCACCCGAGCCGGCGGCGCGGGACACTGCTCCGGGTACGTGCGCGTCGTGCAGTGTGAGATCGACCGTGTCGGTGCGAAATCTCGGAAGCGGTCCGCCGGGACCTCGCACAAACCCCGTGAAATGGCCCGCCCAGTCGTACGGAAATGGCTTTCCGCTGAGCGTTCGGATGAGGGCGAAATCAACCGGGTCGGCCTGCACCGCCACATCGCGAATGGCGAGCGTCGGGCCACCTACCGTGAACATCATCGTCCCACGTAGTCGGGAATCGGTCGTCCGTACGTCGATGTTGGTGAGTCGATAGTCGATAACGTGAGGATTGCGCTGGCTTCGGATATCAATGGTCGCTCGTCCTCCGCCAGTGCGGGGCAGCGTCGGGTACACCCACGCGATGTCGGCCAGCGATACGGTGTCCCCAACGAAATGCAGCGCATAGGCGAGAGGCCGGCCTCGTCCCCACCAAACCTTTCCGCCACCGTGCGCCGCCGACCCGGGCATTTCCACGTGTGGCAGCGCGGCAAATGCCGTGTCACCAATGATGTGCACATTGCCACGCGCCGCGCGAAACCGGAAAGGCGGATCGGAGATGTCCACATCCATGTGCGCCAGCTGAAGACCGATCCCCACGCTGTCAGGATCCGCAATTCGCACGAACGGGCTGCGCAAGTTCACGTTAGTGAAGCTCAGGGTCCGCATGAGGCCTTCGGTCCAGCGGCTGACGCCGCGATTCGGATCGCGCATGACGACGGCTATCTGGCTATCCCGTTGAGCAATCCGCAGCGTGTCATCGGGATCCCACGGAGCGCTGTACTGCAGCGCAGCGCCTCTCACATCTACCGAGTCGAGCACGACGTAATCGCCCAACCCGCGTGCGGCCGAGTGGCTGCGCGGCCCCAGGCTCACGACGTGGTTGAGGTTCCACGTGTCATCTCGGTGGTGGATGAGCTGGACGTACGGGTGCTCGATCGACACGCGCTGGACCAGGATGCGGCGGTCGAGAATGTCGCGCGGGTCATATCGCGCGCTGATAGGACCGCTCGCGAGCAATACGAAGCCCTGCGGGTCGACGACCTCCAGCGAGTCGATGCTGATGTTGGTGAACAGATTGCCGGACAGCCGCCCGATGTACAGATGGCCATGGATCAGATGGCCAAGCTCGGTCATTGCCAGCGTACGAAGGCGCTCGCGTCCAATTGCGGTCTGCGTAAACGCCGCCACGCCGCCGATGATGGCGACACCGATCGCAAGTAGCACGATCGCGCTGACACTTGCGACGACGCGCCGACGGCTCATTGAGTTGGCTGTTTCATCAGAACGCCTGACCGATGGACAGGTTCAGAGTCAGGCGTTGAAAAAATCCCGAAAATGGCAGCGGGTGATAGGTCGCCGGACAGGGTGGGCTTGTATTACTCTGCAGTTGATCGGCCGGCGGCACGCCAGGGCTCACGCAATACAGGTTGGCCTTGCGGTCGGGTCCAACAGGAGGGTTGTAATACGCCGGCCCGCCTGGCCTGCCGTAGGGATCGTAACCGACATCCACGCGAATGGGACCGACGGGCGAGAACGCTCGTAGACCAAGTCCCGGCGTCCACTTGAGCTCATGCAGGACGAACCGGACCCCGCCTGTCGTGTCGTTCCAGACCTCTCCCCCGTCGTAAAACAGCGTCCATTGGAGCAGTCGCGAGAGAAATGGGCTGCGCACGCGATACTCGATATTAGCGACGATCGAAGAATTGCCGCCTTCGGGAATGACGTGCTCGCCGTGCGCAGCGTTGGCCACGTACCCCTGTCCTTTCACGCTGTCCACGACATTCGGCAAGTAGGCAACGGGACCCAGCTCGTTCTGGGGAAATCCACGAACAGTTGTCGGGCCGCCGGCGTACAGACGCTCCTCCGGCGGAATGAACAAGCTCGATCCGGCGACCCGGGTACCCACGACCGCGCCGATCCGAAGTCGCGCCGCGAGCACACCCGTGCCACCAGCCGGAACGTACACTGCAGCATCGCCAACCCCCTTATTGAACTGCTGTTGGGGATCGGACCCGATTATCGTCGATGCGTGCCGCAGCTCGATGCTCGCCAGGGATCCCTGATCGGGGTTCTCGAAATCGCGCCGCCCGTCGCGCACAATCGTTCCGCTCAAGACCGCGAGCCGCCGCTCTTGCTCCGCCCGCATCTCGGTCGTCTTGAGTACACAGACTGAAGACGACGCAGAAGAACGCCGGCTGCGCCGTGGTCTTTCCGAACTCCAGTCGATACCCGGGAGTGAAGGTCACGGTACGGCTAAGCTGCCTTGTGAGAGTGGCCGTGGCGCCGATGGGCGTGGACCGCACGTAGGCATTGAATTCCGACTGCCGCGCGCTGAACAGAGTGAGCGTTGGCGCCAAGGGCAGGCCGAACAACAAAGGTGACCGCAACGACGCGCTCACACCGTAGTTGAGCGTGTCGCTGTATAGATCGGTCCGCGCCTCCGGACATAGCCCCGGCGCAAAGTTGAACGGGTAGCCTATTCCAATCTTGGTAACGGTCCCGTTCAGGCGAAGCTCGCGGGCCTCGTGCAGGAAATTGCGATCCGTGTATTGCGCTTGGGTGCGAAAGCAATCGAGAGTGCCCCACCCAGCGCCGACGCGCGCCGAATGCGTGTATCCCTCTACCAGCTGCGCGGCAAGATCGACGGTAGTGTCCGGTCGCGAGTTGGCAGCCGTCGTGTCGCCACGCGCCACGTCCGCAAGCACTGCAGAGTCGGCAATCGCGCCGACCGCTACATGCTCGTAATTCTGGGTCTGATTCAAATTGCGCTGAGCGGATGCCAGATCGTTGAGGCGAAAGGGGGCGCCTTCCTTGAGGCGCATGAGTCGCCGCACGACGTTGTCTGGAATCTGCTGAGTCTCGCCCCGGCGGGGCGTGACCGCGACGTCGATCTTCCCGATGCGGGCGCGGGGTCCGGTCACCGCGACAAACTCCACGGTGGCCACTCGACGGGCCGAATCACTGGAAAACGTGCGCAGCACATCGGCGTAGGGGTATCCATTGTTTCGAAGCCGAAGGCGCAGCGTGTCGCGCGTCGCGTCGATCGCGTATTTGTCGAACCGACCGCCCAGTCGAACGGGGAGGCCTTTCGTCAGCCGGGCCCTGTCGTCGAGCGGCACGGAGCTAAGACCTGCTATCGTGAGCGAGTCGATCAGCGTCGGCGGCCCTTCTCGTATGCGAAACGTGAGGTCGGCTACCAGGGAGCGCACGCTGCGCGTGGACGTATCGACAGCCACGCGCGCAAAGCCGTGGTTACGGTAAAAAATGATCAGGCGCAGTCTATCCCGCGCGAACTCGGTTCGATCGATGCACCGCCGCGTGCCGATAAAGCCGAATACGCGCCTCGCCCAGCTCGACGGGCTCGTAACAATGGCGTTCTCGAGGTCGTCGTCACTGAAAGAGCGGTTGCCTCGGAACCGCACCCTGCGCACTTCTGTATCGCCTGGCCCACACCTCGTCGCTTGTGCGAACAATGGAGCCGCGGTCGCGGCGGCACTCGCAGCGGCCGCGAGTGCGAGAGCGAGGTAGAGTTTGGTGAGCGGGCGCCCGGCGCGGATTACTTCACATCGCGTTGACGAGGACCGTCCCCGCGCCCTCGCGCTTCGCACGCCGCTTGGCGTCGGCCGCCAATGCCCCTAAATGGCTGATCGAGACCCAATGCTCGGGGCGCACTGCTACGACGGCGGCCGACATCTGCGCGATTGGAAAGCACCGGATCACGCCGTCTCGATCAACGCCGGCGAAGGCTCCGCGCTCGAGCGCTTCGTACCCGACAACCCGGGCGATGACCTCGCGAAAGCGTTCGGTGCTGTTGCGCACAACGAGCTCGGCACGGGTCGTCCTCGTAACGACGAGAAAATCGTCGCCGCCCACGTGCCCGACAAAATCCAGCGCCTCACCTGGGATCTCGGGCTCGTTCGTGCCGGTCGCGACGGCGTCCAGGATTGCCGACCCCGTGCCCTTGATGACCGCATCGGCAGCCGCGAATCCAAAAGTGTCGGCGAAGGGCTTGAAATGGTCGATGTCCAGATAGCAGACCGCGAACGTGTCGTCCCGCTCTATGCGGCGCAGAATCTCTTCCTCGATGGCGCGCCCGCCTGGCAGCCCGCTGGTGGGGTTCCGATCGGCCTCCCGACGCACGAGTCGCAGCAGCGCCGTCACGCGCGCCCGTAGCTCGCGTGGATCAAACGGCTTGGCGAGGTAGTCGTCCGCGCCCGCTTCGAACCCCTCGACCTTGCTCTCGATCTGCCCCTCGGCAGTGAGCATGAGCACGGGGACCCGAGCCGTGAACGGGTTTGACTTGACTACTCTACAAGCGTCGAGCCCGTTCATTCCTGGCATCATTATGTCAAGAATGAGCAGGTCCGGCTCGCGCGCCTGCATAGCGGCAAGGGCAGCACGGCCGTCCGCAACGGATTCTACTTCATGGCCCGACGATCCCAGAAGGGCGCGCACCATATCGCGCATCTCCCGGTGATCGTCTGCGTAGAGCGATGTAGCTCACGATTGACGCGTCGTGTACAAGGATTCTAAGTTCTCCCGCCCGCCCTTCGGAATGTCAACCAGAAAACTACTCAGAACGCGTGAGACAACAGCGCGGCTGGCCGGCGCCCCGGCTGCCGTCGCTCTCGGGGGCTTGTTGGGTCTCGCCGCCGGCTCTTGCCGGGGCGGGGATGCCGGCCCCCAACGGCATACGATAATCGACTCGCGCGATACGTACGACCCTCGCTCGCTGGACCCCGCGCACGCGAACGATATCCCCAGCGGCCGCCTGGTCGCCTACCTGTACGACGGGCTCCTGCGATTTGACCCCGACGGCTCGCTCCAACCCGACCTGGCATCACGCTGGGAGACATCGGCCAATGGCCGAACCTACACGTTTCACCTGCGGCACGGCGTAAAGTTCCACAATGGCACGCAGTTCAACGCAGACGCCGTGGTCCACAGCTTCGCCCGCGCGCTCGCGCCGGAAACTCACGGCGTCCCCCTGTGGCCGCTGCTCCCCATTGCCGGCGCCCGTGAATTCGCCGCAGGGGCCGCGAGCAAGCTATCCGGCGTCGTCGCGCAGGATGACAGCACCGTGACGATCACCCTCGGTGAGCCACTTGGCGTGTTTCCCAAGCTGCTCGCCATGCCCGTAGCGTCCATCGTTCCGCCCTCCGTACCGCCCGGCGACGGCAGCGCGCTCAGCGAGCACCCGATTGGCACCGGACCCTGGCGGCTCGCGTCGTGGAAACATGATGACTACGTCCGCCTCGCACGCAACGCTGACTACTTCGGCGGCGCGCCGAAGATTGATTCGCTGGAGGCGCGAATAATCCCGGAGAAGAGTACCGCCGTTGCCGAATTCGAGAGCGGCAACGTCAATGTGCTGTACATCCCGGAGTCGGAAACGCGGGACTGGATCCAGACGGACGAAAAAAAAGCGCTGATTCAATCGACACCCCCGCTGCGGCTCTGGTACATGGCCATCAACACGACACATGGTCCGCTGGCGGATGCGCGCGTACGGCGAGCAATGAACGAGGCAATCGACCGACGGACGATTCTCGATCGAATGCTTTCTGGAAGAGGAGCTCTCGCCGCAGGAGTGATTCCGCCCTCGCTCCCGGGCGCCGATTCAGCGCGGAGAGCCTACCCGTATGACCCCGCGGACGCCAAACGGCTCCTCGCCGCCGCAGGACACGCGGGCGGCATCAACGTCGAGCTGTGGGTCTCGCAAGAGCCACCCTGGCCCCGCCTCGCCGAAACTCTGCAAGGATACCTGCAAGCCGTGGGCATCCGGGCGCGAATCGTCCAGCGCAATGCCTCGTCCATGCGAGAAGCCGCACGCAACGGGAAGACCGACCTGGTGCTCAAGGACTGGTACGCCGATTACCCGGATGCGGAGAACTTTCTCTACCCGCTACTGCACTCGGCGAACGCCGGCGTCGGCGGCAACGTATCGTTTTACGCCAATACTGAATTCGACCGGCTCGTCAGCGCTGCCCGCAGCCAGACCGACGAGGCACGGCGCAGGGCGCTGTATCGGCAGGCGGACGAGATCGAATTTCACGACGCGCCGATGGTCTACTTGTTCTTCTACAATGAGTTGTATGCCGTGCAGCCGTGGATCACCGGATTTCAGGTTCCCGCGGTTTTCAACGCACAGCGCTGGATCGACGTCAGCTTTGGCGGAAATCCCGGTGCTCAGTAGCGGCTGAGCGCTCACGACCGTGTTCTTTGCGCGACGATTGGCCCTTGCCGTGCCGACCTTGGCTGGCGTGCTCATCGTAACGTTTCTCCTGTTGTACGTTGCCCCGGGGGATCCTGTGCTCGAGAATGGTTGGCGAGCGCGCTGACTCGGCCACCATTGCAAGACTCCGAGCCGAGCTGCATCTGGACGATCCGCTCCCGTTGCAATTCGCGCACTATGCCGGAGGGGTCTTGCGGGGAGATCTCGGCCGGTCGTACATCACCGGCCGGGCGATCTCGGCCGACATCGCAGAGCGATTTCCCAAGACTATGCTGTTGGCCGTCGCAGCAATGGCTTTCGCGGTCGCGACCGGTATTCCGCTGGGTGTTCTCAGCGCCCGTTACCCGGGCGGCTGGATCGACCGGATGGCCTCGCTGGTGGCATATCTGGGCGTATCGTTCCCGGTGTACTGGGTCGGGTTGGTGCTCATACTCGTGGTGTCCGTCATGCTCCGCTGGCTTCCGCCCTCCGGCTACGGCGGACTGCGCTATCTAGTGCTGCCTGCTCTGGCCTTGGGCTCTCGCTCCGTCGCTTTCCTGTCTCGGGTGACGCGCTCCGCAATGCTGGAGGTACTGGGCAGCGATTTCGTCCGCACCGCACGAGCGAAAGGGTTGTCCGAACGGGCGGTCGTGCTCCACCATGCGCTGCGCAATGCGCTAATCCCCATTCTTACAGTCTTGGGGCTGGATGTTGGCTACTACCTCACCGGAAGCATTCTGACCGAGACCATCTTCAGCTGGCCCGGGCTCGGGCGCTACGTGGTGAACGCAATTTCGCGCCGCGATCTTCCGGCGATTCAGGGTTCCGTGCTATTCCTGAGCGTGGTGTTCGTGGTCGTTAACCTTCTCACTGACCTGGCCTACGCCAAGGCCGATCCCCGCGTGACGCTGTAAAGGCGGTGGGTCCGCAGCGCACGATGCCGCTGGCGAGTCGCTCTCAGACTGCTCTCCGCGTTAGTTCCCGAAGAACCTCGCCAGTAGCCCCCGTCGCGGGCCGCGGGCGTTCGGCGGCCCTGAGGCCCGTCTCGCCGATCGCTTGAGATTGGAGAAAGACGTCTGCTCTGAAGCCCGATCCGTGAGCGGCTGGTAGGCCGTCGGAAACAGCCGCGCAAGATGATGCTGCAGCACGTCCGGCGATCCCGGATGGCGATGCACGGAGCACCAGCGATCCAAGTCATATCCCATTGCGGCCGCCGTTGGGCGGCGGGCCGGGTCCTTGGCCAGCGCCAGTGAAATGATCTGCTCCAGCTCGGGATCGATTCCCGGAATGCGTGTGCGGATTTCCGGTATGGGATTGATCGTGACCTCATCGATTGCCAACTGTGTCACGTCTTCTGTGAAGAGCGGCTCGAGGGCTAGCAGCTCGTATAGAACCAACCCCATCGCGAATACGTCGCTGCGCGCGTCGAGGGGAAGTCCAAGGATCTGCTCGGGACTCATGTAGTGCTTCTTCCCCATCAACAACGACCGGCCCGCGGCCGGGTCGATCAATGTACGGGCTTTCGCAATGCCGAAATCGGCAAGCTTGAATGTGGCCATCCCAGCTTGCCATGATGTTTCCCGGCGACACGTCGCGATGTACGATGTCGAGCCGACGCTTGTCTGGGCCGACAAAATTGTGCGCGAAATCCAGAGCTCGACATACACGGCTTGCGATATACGCCGCCAAATGCGCGGGAATTGGTTGCCCCAGTTCCCAATGTCGATCGATAATCGACCGCACCGTCGGACCTTGAATGAACTCCATGGCGATGAAGAATTCGCCGGAGACCTCGCCCAATTGATAAATCTGGACGACGTTGCCGTGCATCAAGTTGGCCGAGAGTTTCGCCTCGTCTATGAATAGCTGCAGCCACTCGCGCTGCTCCGCGTACTGCGGGTGGATGACCTTGAGCGCGATGCGCTTGGCAAACCCCGCGGGCCCGAGCTGTTCGGCCTCATATACCGTGGCCATGCCTCCCACGGCGACTTTGCGTACAAGCCGAAACGAGCCACCGTATTCGAGGTAGCGTTCAGCGGTCACAGGGTAGCCCTCGCTCTCTCATGTCTTGCCGCCGTGGGCGGCCAAGTCGAACTTTCGACGATGACAGACAGTACGCGCGACATCACGATCATCGGCGGTGGTCCGACTGGACTTTTCGCCATGTTCTATGCCGGTATGCGGGGCGCGACGGCCCGAATCGTCGACGCCCTGCCGCAACTCGGTGGGCAACTAACTGCGTTGTATCCGGAGAAATACATTTTTGACGTCGGCGGTTACCCAAAAGTGCTGGCCAAGGAACTCGTCCGGCAGCTCGTAGACCAAGCGGCCCAGTTCAATCAGCCATCGTACCTCAACCAAGAGGTCCGCAGCCTAGAACATGACGGCGGCCACTTCACGCTCGTCACTGACAGCGATCGTTTCGTCTCGCGCTCCGTCGTGATTGCGGCTGGCATCGGCGCCTTCACACCGCGCCGGCTGCCTCAACCCTGCGCAGACAAGTGGTACGGCCGCGGGATCTACGACGTCGTGACCAATCCCGATGATTTTCGCGGTCAACGCGTGGTGATCATAGGCGGCGGCGACTCGGCGTTCGACTGGGCCACCCAGCTTGTGGGACGCGCGGCTTCGGTCACCCTGGTCCACCGAAGCGACCGCTATCGCGCGCATGCGGCAACCGTGCGCGAGCTCGAGTCCGCCGCCGCCGCAGGTCGCGCCCAGGTCCTGCCATTCCACGAGCTTGCAGACGTCACCAGTCATGACGGAGCCGATCGCATTAGCGGCATCGTGGTGCGGGACATCAAGCACAAGACGACGCGCCACCTGGATGCCGACGTCGTGCTGCCCATGCTCGGCTACGTGAGCGACATGAGCCCGCTCGCGGACTGGGGAATCGTTCTCGTCAACGATGAGATCGTCGTCTCGCCGACGATGGAAACGGGACGTCCGGGCATATACGCCGCGGGCAATGTCACGACTTATCCCGGAAAGCTGAAGCTCATCGCAACCGGATTTGGCGAGGCGGCGATCGCCGTCAATCAGGCCGTCCATTGGATGTATCCCCAGAAGAAGGTCGAACCCGGGCACAGCTCCAACATGGCCATCTTCGGACAGTCAGAGTGACCCGGATCTACACGCGCACCGGGGACACAGGAACCACCGCACTCTTCGGCGGCGAACGGGCGCCCAAGGACGATCCGCGGGTAGAGGCGTATGGCGACGTAGACGAGCTCAATGCGGTATTCGGATGGGCGCGGGCCGTGGAACTAATGCCGCGTATCGATGAAGTGCTGGTTCCCGTGCAACGCGACCTGTTCAGCCTCGGCGCCCTGCTCGCCACGCCGGAGCGCGATAAGATGCAGGCGCACCTTGCCAAGGCGCGCATCGACGACACGCGCATTGCAGAGCTGGAGCGCGCGATAGACGATGGCGAAGCCGAGCTCGAGCCGCTCCGGGCTTTCATCGTGCCTGGTGGCACGCCCAAAGCCGCGGCCCTGCACGTGGCTCGGACAGTCTGCCGCCGGGCCGAGCGGCGCGTGATCCACCTGGCCAGCACGGCGGAGCTGCCGCCAGTGGTGCCCGTGTACCTCAACCGTCTGTCGGATCTGCTGTTCGTCCTTGCCCGCGTCGCCAATCGCGTAGCCGGAGCGGGCGAAGTCACGTGGTGACGTCCGACCCGTCGCTCGCCGGAATAATCGTGGCGCCCGGCGCACTGGATGCGGCGGGCTCGCACGCGCGCGCCGCGGCGCCAGCGTATCGGTACGCAATAATTACCGACGAAACGGTGGGTTCTCTGTACGCTTCTCGCCTCGTCGCGTCGTTTGAAGACGCCGGCGCGACTGAGCTCTTCACCATTAGTGGAGGGGAGACGGCAAAGACGCGAGAGACATGGGCTGCGCTGACCGATGCGATGCTGGCTCGTGGGCTCGGCCGGGACACCACGGTAGTCGCGCTTGGCGGCGGAGTGGTCGGCGACCTCGCGGGGTTCGTGGCGGCGACGTATCTGCGAGGTGTCCCAATCGTGCAGGTGCCGACCACCCTGCTCGCCATGATCGACGCCGCCATCGGAGGGAAGACGGGAGTGGATACGCCCGCGGGGAAGAATCTGGTTGGAGCGTTTCATACACCCGCAGCGATAATCGTCGACCCCACAGTACTCGACACCCTTCCACCGCGACAACTCGCCTCCGGGATGGCTGAAGCCGTGAAACACGGGGTTATCGCCGACGCCGCGTATTTCGCTTCGCTGGGTTCCCTTCCACTGGCCGCTCTCGTTGCACGCAGCATCGAGATCAAATCGGCCGTCGTCGCGCGCGATTCGCGCGAAGTCGGCCTTAGGAAAATCCTGAACTTTGGCCACACGGTCGGCCACGCGATCGAAGCAGCGAGTGGCTATGCGCTACTCCACGGCGAGGCAGTCGCAATCGGGATGGCAGTCGAATCCCGACTCGCGGAGCTCGCGGGCGTGGCTGATTGCGGCATCACGGACGACGTAATCGCCGCGCTCGAGCGCGCGACGCTGCCAACCAGGATACCCGTCGGTCTCGATGCGGATGACATCGTGCGGCGCACGCATACGGACAAGAAGATGCGAGCCGGAGCGGTCGAGTACGCCCTGCCAAAGGCCATCGGCGTCATGGCCGGTGCAGAGAACGCGTGGGGGATTGTGCTACCGGATGCGTTCGTACGAGAGGCACTAGTGTAGAAATTGGCGGTTGACCGAATCGGCTCTCCCTGTTACACTGCTGCGACTATACCAGAACGCGTCCAGCACTGAGCCGTGCGGGTCGGTTCTCGCGTGTCTTCAAGAAGAATTCATGGGGTTGCAGCCGCCGCCAGTACCTGGCGCACGCGCCCTTGTGTGACATCCCTAGGTGAGTGAGGGGCGCGTATGCAGCCGCTGGCCGAAAGCAGGTCCAAAGGGTTTTTCCGAAATTCCCCTTCAACCGCTTTCGACCAGTACCTGCAGGATATACAGAAGCTCCCGCTGATCCAGAATGCCGAAGAAGAGCGCCGGCTCGCACGCCGGGTGCAGCGGGGTGACGAGAAAGCCGCCGAACGGCTGGTGACGGCCAACCTCCGATTCGTGATCTCGTACGTCAAGAAATACCAGGGACACGGACTGGACCTGAGCGAGCTCGTCGCGATCGGGAATGAAGGGCTTCTCAAGGCGGTGCGAAAGTTCGATCCCGACCAGGGCGTGAAATTCATTTCCTACGCCGTGTGGTGGGTTCGCCAAGCCGTGCTCAAGGCGCTGGCGGAACAGACGCGCTCTGTGCGAATTCCGCTCAACCAGAACTCTCAACTCATCAAGCTCGCGCGAGCCGAGACTGTCCTTGCGCAGGTGCTTAAGCGCGATCCCACGGATCACGAGATCGGCCGGCTGATCGAAGAGACTCCGGAATCCGTTCGTTCAGCGCGCCAGATGTCGTCCACGGAAGTGTCGCTCGACGCGCCTATCGACCGCTCCGACCGCGAGGCGTGCACGCTCGGCGAGCGCTTTGCGGGCGTCGACGGAGGCGAGATCGAGGACGTGACGGATTTCAAGCTGATGCGCGAGTTCATTGACCGCGTCTTCCGGAAGTACCTGACACCCCGCGAGCGAAAGATTCTCTATCTTTATTACGGGCTGGAAGAGGGTTCAGAAGCAATGACCCTCGAAAAGATCGGTGCGCTGCTGGGCGTCACTCGCGAGCGGATTCGCCAGATTCGCGAGCGCGCGTTCGAAAAGCTCCGCGAGTCCCCGGACGGGTCTGCCTTGGCCGGTTTTTGGAACGTCGCGTAAGTCGATCTTCGCGCTGGCCGTCGTGGCGCTGCCTTGCGAACGCAACTACGCCTGCACCTGCCGGCCGGTCCGCCCTGCCCACAGGCTAAACGCCAGCTGACACACGCCGCACCCACGCAGTAGCATGCAGTACGCAGCGGGCTGAACGCAGTGCGAGTCCTTGTGGTTGACGACGAGCCATCGATACGTCTGGCCCTCCGTCGTTTTTTTGTGCGAGATGGGTGGGAGGTTGAGGAAGCGCACGACGGGCGCGTAGCGCTGGACAAGCTTGTGCCGGCGCATGGCCCGGCCCCGCATTTCGACGCCATCATTTGCGATCTTCGGAATGCCCGGATGCACGGGGCCCGAGCTGTATGAGCGCTTGAGGGTTTCTCAGCCGGAGCGCTTGTCCCACATGATTCTTGCAACCGGCGATTCCCTATCGGCCGAGGTCGCCGAGTTCGTTCGGCGCACTACGTGCCCGGTGCTACAGAAGCCGTTTGAGCTGAAAGAGCTTCGCCTGCTCCTGCAACAAATGGCGAGAACCAGCGGGGGCAGCACCACGTAAATTCCCACTTGGCACCATGCCGCCATCCGTCCCGACGCCAAGCGCAGCCACGCAACCGGTCTTTCTAGACCCGTTAGGCCACCGAGCGCGGGGGTGGCGGCGGTTCTGGATCGTAGTTGGCGCTTTCGCGACCGCGTTCGCCGCGTTGCTCGTGATCGGGGTGGCCATCCCCCCACTCGTGCCATCGCTTCCTATCAACCACCGGATCGCGCCGCCGGTGGCTCTCACGCGCAATCAGCGCGAGCGCATCGCAATCCGCCGCAGCCTCAACCAGGTCTTTCGCAGCCCCACGCCCCCAGCCCGCCACGGCCGCTTCGCCCCGCCTGGCGGTTCGCGAATCGAGGTCACGCCCGGCACGTCATCGAATCCGATCGTCGCCGGGTTCTTCGTCAATTGGCAGGACAACTCGTTGGCATCGCTCAACCAACACATCAACGACCTCGACTGGGTCGTTTGCGAATGGTCGTTCTTGTCGCCGGCCGGCGACTCCGTCGACTTCGAGGTCAAGCGGCAGGTGTTCGATGTCGTCCGCAAACCATCGGACAAGACACCACCGGCAATTCTGGTCATGCTGAGCAATTTCGACAGGCGCACGAAAGAATTCAGCGTACCCGCATTGCGAGTCTTCTTGAGCTCTCCGGCCGCGCGCGCGCGCGCGGTCGCGCAGCTACGCGACTTCATCGTCCGAGATTCGCTCGCCGGAGTGACAATCGATTTCGAGGACGTTCCGGAGGACTTGGAGCGCCCACTAGTCGAATTCGTCGGCGCGTTGCACGCCGCTCTTGCGCCGCTCAAGCGCGTGGTCACCACGGCGGTACCATCGTACGCGACGACGCGTGAGCTGCAGCGGCTCGCCGACGTCAACGACTACATCTTCGCCATGCTCTTCGATGAGCATTACGGCCGCGGCGATCCGGGGCCAGTAGCGAGTCAGCAGTTCTACACGAGGCACGCCCGCGCAGTAGTCGGCGCCGTCCCGCGAGGGAAGGTCATCCTCATGGTGGGTCAATACGGCTACGACTGGCATGACGACGGCACCGAGGCCGAAGCGATGACCTTTCAGGAGACGATCCAAGCAGCACGGGACCACGGCGTCAGCACGCAATTCGACCGCGCGTCCTTGAATCCCTACATATCGTGGACGGATCCCGACTCCGTGGACCACGTGGTGTGGTACCTCGACGCGGCCACCGCGTACAACCAGCTGCACGTCGGTCGAGACCTCGGCGTCGCCGGCACCGCCATTTGGCGCCTGGGTGAGGAAGACCCGACGGTGTGGCAGATACTCGGCCGCGATGGGCTCGATGGCGGGCCAGACAGCCTCACGCGCGTTCCGCCCGGCTACGACGTGGAATTCGTGAACGATGTCGTGTGCGCGCTGAGTCGAACACCGCGAGTCGCGCTGCGTGGCGAGCGGCCGTGCGCGGTCAGTGGCGAACAGCCCGACTCGGGCGGCGACATTCTGCGGATCCGCGAGCGCCCGACCCTCGGCACGCGCGTGGTGCAGGTCGACCCTGTGAGCGGACTCCTCACACGGGATTCCCTGACCTCCCTCCCTTCTCCATTCATCGTCGATCGCTATGGGCAAAGTGAGCACAAGGTCGCGCTCACGTTCGACGACGGGCCGGACGGACGCTGGACGCCAATGATTCTGGACACGCTGCGGGCGTACCATGCCCCGGCCACGTTCTTCTTGATCGGCGAGAATGTCGATACACACATCTTGCTCACACACCAGATCTACGCCGACGGACACGAGATCGGGAATCACACGTACTCGCATCCGAATCTCGCCTTGGTATCCGACCAGCGCGTGCGATTCGAGCTCGACGCGAACGAGAGTCTGCTCGAATCGGTGCTGGCTAGGCGCACGGCGTTCTTCCGCCCGCCCTACTTCGGCGATGCCACGCCCACGACGCCCGACGAGCTGGAACCTGCCTGGATTGCGAATCAACGCGGCTACTACATAGTCGGACTGCGCGACGACTCGGAGGACTGGCAGACGATATCCGTTGATTCGATCATCAAGCTCACGCTATCCGGACGCGATACCGGCAACGTCATCCTGATGCACGACGGAGGCGGCGACCGATCGCGCACGGTCGCGGCGCTCGGTCCCATCATTGATTCGCTTCGCGCCAACGACGACACGCTGGTTCTGCTATCAGAGCTCGTGGGGCTCTCGCGCAACGAGGCCATGCCCCCGCTCCCCAGGGTGAACGAAGCCGGCCGCATCCTTCGCCTCGCGGGCTGGGCTACGCTCGGTGCGGGTGAGATCACGCTGTACTGGGTCTTTATGGCGGCCGTGGTGCTCGGCATCGCGCGCCTGCTGATAATCGCCACGCTTGCGCTGATCCAGCGCGCGTTGCGACACCAGCGACGTGGTGCGCCGCTGACCTTCGCACCGCCGGTGAGTGTCATCGTCCCCGCCTACAACGAGAGCAAGGTCATTACACGGACTGTGCGAACTCTTCTCTCCCAGGAGTACGCAGGACCAATTGAGATCGTCGTCGTAGACGACGGGTCGGCCGACAATACTTACCAGATCGTGCGCACGGCCTTCGCCGGCGACCGTGCAGTCTCGGTGTACCGCAAAGAGAATGGCGGCAAGGCAAGCGCGCTCAATCTCGGCATCGGATACGCCAAGTACGATATCGTCATCGCGCTCGACGCCGACACGCTATTTGCCACGGACACGGTGGCGGAGCTAGTGCAACCGCTCGCAGACCCACGTATCGGCGCCGTGGCGGGGAATGCGAAGGTAGGCAATCGCGTGAATCTCGTGACTCGCTGGCAGGCGTTGGAATACGTCACGAGCCAGAATCTCGACCGTAGAGCATTCTCCCTGCTCGACGGCATAACCGTAGTACCCGGAGCCGTGGGCGCCTGGCGCAAGAATCTCGTGGCGGAAGTAGGAGGATTCCGCAGTGACACCCTCGCCGAGGACCAGGATCTAACGCTGAGCATCCGCCGCGCTGGGCATTCGATCGCGTATGCGGACGGCGCAATCGGCTACACGGAAGCTCCAGACACCCTTCGCTCGCTCGCCCGCCAGCGCTTCCGGTGGTCGTTTGGCACATTGCAGTGTGCGTGGAAGCACCGCGATACGCTCTTTCGCCGGCGGTATGGATCGTTGGGATGGGCCGCGCTACCGAACGTCTGGCTATTCCAGTTGCTGCTCCCCGCCCTCTCGCCGCTCGCCGACCTGGCGTTCATGTACAGTCTGCTGTCTATCGTGATGACTCGATATCAGCACGGCGCGACCTACGCGCTAATGAGCCTGGAGCACGTCTTCACGTATTACGCGATCTTCTTGTTCGTGGACTGGCTAGGCTCGGCTCTGGCGTTTTTGATGGAGCCAGGCGAGGACAAGTCGCTCACATGGCTCATACTCATCCAGCGCTTCGCCTACCGGCAGATCATGTACTGGGTCGTGGTACGGTCGTTCAAGACCGCATTCCAGGGCCGGGGCGTAGGCTGGGGCAAGTTGGAGCGCAAGGCGACCGTTCAACTTCCCATCGCGTCTTAGAGCACACTATGCGGCCCCTCCCCCTGCCCCCTCCCCCTTCCCCCCTCCCCTAAAGGGGAGGGGAATCCTTCTTTTCAAGCTTCGCTTGGATGACGAGGGGGCTTCGCCCCCTCGACCCCTATTGACTTCGCCGGGTAGCGCTCCCCTTTCAGGCGAGCGGGATTTTTTCTTTCAAGCCTCGCTTGGATGACGAGGGGGCTTCGCCCCCTGGACCCCCGACGGCCGGAGCGCAGGTATCTCAGGAGGCACGCCTCTGACCACAGTCCCAGCGTTGGCGCGTGTGGAAAAGTTACGCACCACGCTGCAGAGCCAGCGTGGACCGGGGTCGAGGGGCGGAGCCCCTCGTCATGCAAGCGAAGCTTGAAAGCAAAAGAATTCCCCCTCCCCTTTAGGGGAGGGGGTTAGGGAGTGGGGTCTCTCCCCCCCGTGTTAAATTGTCGATCGTGACAATGCAGATTCCGCTGTTCCCTCTGCCGCTCGTCCTACTCCCTGGCGCCCGCCTGCCGCTCCACATCTTCGAGCCGCGCTACCGCCAAATGCTCGGCGACATACTCGGCGAGAGCGGCTCGCACGAGTTCGGGATCGTATTTCGCCCCAATGGCGTTGCCGAGCGCGACATCCCGACGGGTCACATTGGCTGCGTGGCGCACGTGGACAGAAGCGAGCGATTGCCCAATGGACGCGCAAACGTATTCGTCACCGGTACTCGCCGCTTTCGGCTCGAGCGATTCGTCGAGGTCGATCGCTTGTACCACGTGGGCGAGATCTCCGGATTCGATGATGCGGTCGAGGCACCAGAGCAGCTCGCCCCGGCCGCAGACCGGTTGCGCGAGCTGTTCCACCGCGTCGGAACAGCCGCGCGAGCTCTCGCCGACGATGCCGACGCGCTGCCACCGCTGCCCGACGACCCTACGCACCTGGCGTTTGCCATAGCCGCGGTCA
Organism: uncultured Gemmatimonadales bacterium; assembly: GCA_963838855.1. Taxonomy (GTDB): domain Bacteria; phylum Gemmatimonadota; class Gemmatimonadetes; order Gemmatimonadales; family Gemmatimonadaceae; genus FEN-1251. The sequence goes on from CAWISX010000019.1 coordinate 126,080, forward strand.
TCGACATGGACGCGCCTGCGCGACAACGACTGTTGTCGTCTCGCTCGCCAGCCGAGCGCTTACGCGATGTGGACGCGCTCCTGTCGCCGGCCGTCGATACTTTGGAGCAGCGCGCCGTGGTTCACGACCGCGCGAAGTCCAACGGCCATGGCCCCTCGTCTCATTCCTCGCCGCCGAACGCCCCGCCCTCCCCGCCGACTTAACGGCGAGGCCTGGGCGAGCCACCTGGCCGCCGCGCTGGACGACAGTCTCGAGGACGCCCTGGCGGAGATCGTCGGTCCGCGCGGCGTGCTGCAGCGGCCGACAGAGCTGGAGGTTTACACATCCGACGGGCTGCCGGGATACCATAAGCAACCGACGCTCGCAGTCTTCCCATCCACGCGCGATCAGGCAATCGCCACTGTGCGCCTCCTCGCCGAGCGTCGCATACCGTTCGTTCCTCGGGGCGCAGGAACCGGGCTGTCGGGCGGCGCGTTGGCCAATGGCGTCGTGCTGCTCGGGCTCAATCGACTGACGCGCATTCTGACGATCGATCCTGAAAATCGGCTGGCCGTCGTCGAGCCAGGGGTAATCAACGCGGCGCTGTCACGCGCGGCCGCCCCGTACGGCCTGCACTACGCCCCTGACCCTTCGAGTCAAACGGCGTGCACGATCGGAGGCAACGTCGCCGAGAACGCAGGCGGACCGCACTGCCTGAAGTATGGGGTCACGCTCAATCACGTGGTCGCGCTCACCGTGGTGCTCCCAGACGGGGACATTGTCACTCTGGGCAACCCTTATGGCGAGTGCGACGGATACGATCTGCTGGGGGCTTTCGTGGGGTCGGAGGGATGCTTCGGAATCGCCATCAATGTCTCAGTGCGTCTCACGCGAGACCCCCCGGCCGTCCGCACTCTCATGGCCGATTTCCTCTCGCTTACGGACGCGGCCCGCGCCACGTCGGCAATCATAGCGTCGGGTATCCTTCCCGCAGCACTCGAAATGATGGATGGGCCCACTGTGCGCGCCGTGGAAGCATCCGTGTACGCCGCCGGATATCCAACCGATGCCGATGCGGTGCTGCTCGTCGAGCTCGATGGGCCGGTCGCCGGATTGGATGATGAGGCGCGGGCCGTGGCTGACATCTGCCGCGCCCATGGCGCCCGCACCGTGCAGGTCGCGGCCGACCCCAACGAGCGTGCGCGATTGTGGCTGGGCCGGAAGAAGGCGTTTGGGGCAATGGGGCGTATATCATCCCATCTGGTGGTGCAGGACGCTGTCGTACCGCGCACGCAGCTGCCCAACGTCTTGGCACGGATTCGGGAGATCGCCGCGCAGGAACGTGTCACCGTGTGCAACGTGTTTCACGCCGGCAATGGCAATCTCCACCCCAACATCGGCTACAATGCCAATGATCCCGACGAGTCGGCGCGCGTGGGCCGTGCAATGCGAGCGATCATGCGTGTCTGCATCGACGTGGGTGGCACAATCACCGGTGAGCACGGAATCGGAATCGACAAGCTGGAATACATGGACCAGATCTTCTCCGCAGAATCGCTCAACGCGCAATGCAGGCTCCGCGACGTGTTCGACCCAGACCGCAGGTCCAATCCTGGCAAGGTCGTGCCGGTGCGCGCCTGTCGCGAATGGGCAGCGAAGGGGCGGTGACCGTCAACAATGTTCGAGAGATCGTGCGCCAGGCAATTGCGACTCGTCAGCCACTCCGCATCGCGGGAGCGGGCACGTGGCTCGCAGCGGGCCGCCCAGTGCTGCTTGGCGCCAACCCGCTGTCCGTCGCCCAGCTTTCCGGGATCGCGGAGTACACTCCGGGCGACCTCACGCTGACCGCGCGGGCTGGAACGGCGCTCGGCGAGATCGACCTCGCGACGCGCGCCGAGGGGCAGTGGTTGGCACTCGATCCGTTCGGTGCGGAGGCGGGAACGATCGGCGCGACGATCGCCACGGCGTCCGCCGGGCCGCTAGCCCACGCATGTGGCCATCCGCGCGACGTGATTGTAGGCGTCGAATTTGTAACCGGTGAGGGAGAAACCGTTCGCGCGGGCGGCCGAGTCGTCAAGAACGTCGCCGGATTCGACCTCACCCGCCTCATTACGGGCGCGTGGGGCACGCTGGGCGTGATCACTGAGGTCACCGTGCGCTTGCGCGCTCGACCCGAGACCGACGAGACGGTGGCCGTGGCGGTGCCCGACGCGCGCAACGCGTCGAGCCTGGCGCGCTGGCTCACCGGCGAGCCGTTCCTCGCCCTCACCGCATCCGCAGTCGAGCTGCTGAACGTTGGGCTTGCCCGGCACCTCGCGCTGCCAGGCAGCAGCGCGGTACTGCTCATCCGGTTGACCGGCAATGAGAAGCTCGTTCGCGCGCAGCGAGCCGCCCTTGATGCCGCCACGGACACCGTCACTGCGCCCGCGGACGCGTGGTACTGGCTCCGTGCGTGTGAGCCTACCAATGCCGCAGTGGTGCGCTTCTCCAGCGCCGCCACGCGTATCGGCGAGACGTGGGCGTACGCGGCTGCCCTCACCGCGCATTTTCCGCGCGCCTTGGTGCACGGGTCGCCCGGGCGCGGCGTCGTCCGCTGCATAATCCCGGAACCCGACCCGACGGCGCTCGCTACGGCTTTCACGAAGCATCGTTTCGAAGGCATGACGGTCGCGGAGAGACTGCCGGGGGTACTGTGGGGCCCGCTGGCCCGGACTGCTGTCGCCGACAAACTGTCGCGCCGCGTCAAGCGGGCCTATGACCCATACGGTCTGTTCAATCCGGGGATCCTCGGAGAATCGCTGTCGCAATGAGGAGCTCCGCTGAACTCGGATCGCCGCTGGCCGGCTCGCCACTCGCTCACGCGCGACATGGCCTAGACGCGTGCGTGCACTGCGGATTCTGCCTCCAGGCCTGCCCCACGTACCTGGCGCTCGGCGACGAGAACGACAGTCCGCGAGGCCGTTTGGTCATCATGCGGGGGCTGGTGGCCGGCACGCTCTCGCCATGGGACGAAGACGTGCACACGCACATTGACCGCTGCTTGGGATGCCGCGCGTGCGAGACGGCGTGTCCATCGGGTGTGCCGTACGGCGAGTTGCTGGAAGCCACGCGCGCCACGCTGCCCGCCGATCCCCGCCGCTCGCTCGCTGCGCGGCTCGTGCTATGGCTGTTTGCCCGCGACGCGTGGCTCTTGGCGGCCCTGTTCGCAGCAAGGCTGCTTCGCGCCAGCGGAATACCGGCGCTCTTGTCTCGCCTGCCGGGGCAAGTCGGGTTCGCCATGGCAATGCTCGCGGCCACACGCTCCCCGGTGCGGTCCCGGGCGTACCGGCCCGAGGGCACCGGCGCACGAGGTACGGTTGCCGTGCTACGCGGATGCGTGATGCACGGCCTGTATCGTGGCACGAACCGGGCAACGGAACGCACTCTGATAGCGAACGATTACGCAGTCGTCCATGCGCCGGGACAGCAGTGCTGCGGCGCATTGCATGCCCACGCCGGCGCCCTCGAGACCGCCCGTAGCCTCGCGCGCGCAAACGTGGCCGCGCTCGAAGCGTCAGGGGCTGACTTCGTCGCCATTAATGCGGCTGGGTGCGGAGCCATGATCAAGGCGTACGGCGCCTTGCTGGGCGATGAGCCGGCGTTTGCCGACCGCGCCGCCAGCATCGCCGAGCGCGCGAGAGACGTGACGGAGCTCCTGGCTGATGCGGGGCCGGCCCGCGGCAGATCGCCGCCGTTCGCTGAGCGCGTCACAGTCACCTATGACCCTCCCTGTCACCTGATGCACGCACAGCGGGTCACGAGCGCACCGCTTGCGCTGCTGGACGCAGTGCCTGGAATTGATCTTGTGCCGCTTGCCGATGCGGACCAGTGCTGCGGAAGCGCGGGGATTTATAACCTGGCCGAGCCACAGCTGTCTGCCGCGATCCTCGCGCCTAAAGTCGCGCGCATCGTGGAAACCGCCGCGTCTATCGTCGCGACGGGCAACCCAGGGTGCCTCATGCAAATCGGTGCTGGCCTCATTCGCGCGGGCAGTCGCACGCGCACCGTACATCCTGTCGATCTTCTCGACGCTTCCTATGCTGCCAGTTCCCCAGCCTGATTACTCGTCGCTGCGCGGCGGCGCGGTTTGGTTCGATCGCAGCGCGCGGACACGAACGAGATTCACCGGCCCCAAGGCAGCCGAAGTTCTGACTGGGTTGGTCACGAATGATGTGACGGCCTTGAGCCCCGGCCAGGGCCAGTATGCGGCCGCGCTCACCCCAAAGGGCAAGATCGTCGCAGACCTCCGCGTTTTCGTGTTCGATGGGTCGATCCTGGTCGACCTTGTGCCCGCCGCTGCCCCGGGATGGCAGTCGCTAGTGCGCAAGTATGTCAATCCTCGACTCTCCAAGTACATCGATGAGAGCGGCGCGCTCTCGGACGTCGGGGTTTTCGGGCCCCGAGCGGCGGACACTCTTGCGCGCGCCTTCGGAGCAGACCCGTCGGGCTTGGCCGCGCTCGAGCCATACCAGCATGTGGGGCTGGCGGACGCCGCCATCGTGGCGCGGGCACTGGACCTGGGAACGGAGGTGCTGGGGTTCGACGTGTTCGTCGAGCCAGATTCGCGCGTCCGGCTAATCGAGCGCCTCTCGGCCGCGGGCGCCGTTCCTGGCTCGCCTGCCACGTGGACGACAGCCCGGGTAGAGGCAGGCCGTCCGGAGTGGGGCATTGACATGGATGACTCGACGCTCCCGCAGGAAGCCAACCTCGACAAGCTTGATGCTATATCGCACACGAAAGGCTGCTATACCGGACAGGAGATAGTCGCCAGGATCCACTTTCGCGGTCACGTGAACCGCCATTTGCGCGGGCTCCTTTTTCAGTCACCAGCTCTGCCTCCGGCACGCACTCAACTCGTCGGCGAAGGCGGAGCCGTGGTCGGCGATGTCAGATCGACCGCGATGTCTCCGAGGTATGGGCCGATCGGCCTTGCGATGATCCGACGCGACCTGGCACCGGGCACGCTGGTTACCGCCGGGGCGCTCGAGACCTCGGCCGAGGCGGCGACGCCAAGTACAGCCGCCATCGCTCCGCTCCCATTTGCGTAGCCCTTGTTCCAACGCCGCCACCGTGCAGGCGGCCAAAAAAATCCCCCCTCGCCGAGAGGGGGGACATTGGTGAGACTTTGGCAGGGCCTCGTGGCGACCCGTTCTTACATGGTCGATTTCTTTTTCTTCTTGTGCATTCCGGTAGAGTCCTTCTGCATTGCCATGCCCGTATCTTTCGACATGCCTGCCTTCATGCCGGTGTCCGACATCTTCATGCTGTTCATTGAGGTGTCGTGCTTGGAGGCGCCCCCTGAGTCGCCCATGGTAGCAGCCGGAGGCGGGGTCGTGGCTGCCGATGTCGAATCGGCCATGTCGGACTTCGTGTCTTTCGTCTTGCAGGCGACGACGAGCAAGCTCGCAGCGGCGATGGCGGCCAGGCGCTTCATCAACAGTCTCCCGAGGAGAGGGTCAATATTGCGGCGTGGTCCCGTCACGCCTCAACAGTACGAGGTACCCATGAGCGGGAAGATACTTGGGTCGACAGGGGTGTCAAGAACTTCTGCCCCACGTTCGGTGTTTCACTGTACTTCCGGAGACGGCCTTTGACTTCATATCCTGATACGCTCGGCGCACTCAAGTCATCGCCCTACGGCGCGGCAGCGCGCGCCCGGCGAACCGTGAAGGATGAGCTGCGGCTCAATCTGCTCGCGCGCTTGCAATGCACGGGCCCGCTCTTCCCGGGCGTTATCGGATACGACGATACGGTGTTGCCACAGCTCGTCAACGCCGTCCTCTCGCGGCACAACTTCATACTCCTGGGGCTGCGCGGTCAGGCGAAATCCCGCATCCTGCGCGCACTTACAACGCTCCTCGACGAGGCGATGCCCATCGTGGCAGGGAGCGAGGTAAACGACAACCCCTTCGCACCGATCTCCAAGTTCGGCAAGACACTGGTGTCCGAGGCAGGAGACGATACGCCCATCGCCTGGCTCGACCGAACTACTCGCTACGTCGAGAAACTCGCCACGCCCGATGTGACCATGGCGGATATCATTGGCGACCTGGATCCCATCAAGGCTGCCCGCGGCGGGCACTTGCTGTCCGACGAGCTCACGATCCAGTATGGCATGCTTCCGCGCGCCAATCGCGGGATCTTTGCGCTCAACGAGCTGCCAGATCTTTCGGGCAAGGTGCAGGTCGGCCTATTCAACATCATGCAGGAAGGCGACGTCCAGATCAAAGGGTATCCGGTGCGCCTTCCGCTCGACGTCATGCTTTGCTTTACGGCAAACCCCGAGGACTACACGGCCCGTGGAAAGATCATCACTCCGCTAAAGGACCGCATCGGGAGCGAAGTCGCGACGCATTACCCCGAGACGGTAGACCTTGGGATGGCGATCACGCGGCAGGAAGCGTGGACCGAGCGAAATGGCGGTCCAACCGTGCGGATCCCGGACTTCGTCGCCGAAGTCGTGGAGCGCGTCGCATTCGAGGCGCGAATCGACAAGCGGGTGGACCGCCGGTCAGGCGTGTCGCAACGCATGCCGATCACCGTGCTCGAGAACGTCATCTCCAACGCTGAACGCCGCGCCATCGGGACCGAAGAGGGCGAAATCGTTCCGCGTATATCGGACGTGTACGCGGCACTTCCCGCCATCACAGGCAAGATGGAGTTGGAGTACGAAGGCGAGTTGGTGGGTGGCCACGCGATCGCGCGGGAGCTCATCCGTCGCGCTGCTGACGCGACGTTCAAGGAACGCGCGGCCGGTGTGAACACGGACGAGATAGTGATGTGGTTCGACGCCGGCGGTGCGCTTCAGGTCAGCGATGATGTTTCGTCAGAAGCCGTGCACAAGGGCTTCGAGAACGTGCCCGGCCTTCTGCAGGTCGTGCGGCACGCCGGACTCGCGAAGCGGGGCGATCTGCCTGTGGCAGCGGCTGCCTGCGAGCTCGTACTCGAATCGCTGGTGGCGCGAAAAAAAATCTCCCGCTCTGACGCAGGTCAGTACGGGCGGGCGGTCCAGGAACAGCGTCGGCGGCCGGGACAGGACATGTTCGGGGGCGGCCTGTCCGCCTAGCGGTGCGCCGTGCCGGACCGGCGGATCTGGATACGATCGTCGCGCTGCGGCTCGCGCTGCTGCGCGAAGCGAGACACAATCCGATCTACAAGCAACTGCGGCCCGACGCGGAGCGCCAGGCACGCCTGCTATTTCGCTCGCAGCTGGAGGCGGAGGACGAGGTGGTGTTCCTCGCCGAACGGCCCACCGGTGGCAATGCCGCTTGCCAGGCGGTCGGCGTCCTCCGATGCGTGGAATCATGGGGGTCGCCGCTGCTGGAGCCATCACGGTATGCCTACGTGTCATCAGTATACGTGATCCCAACGGCACGCCGCAGCGGCGTACTGCGCGCGCTCCTGGCCGAAGCCACAAAGTGGAGTCGCGAGCGCGGCTTGTCAGAGATGCGCCTTCACTGTGTCGCGGACAGCAAAGCAGCCAATGCCGCGTGGGACGCATTAGGCTTCGATTTGGTCGAGAACCTGCGACTGCGGTCGATACCTCCCTAGCCCGCCCATGCGCGTCCACACGTATTCGAAGTTCAGCCCCGAGTCGGCAGACGCCGTCGATCTGCAGTCCTTGCTCGACAAGCTCGCGGACTTTCTCCTGCAGTCGGGATTCGCCGGCGGCAAACACTATAATCCGTACTGGGGAGAGTTCGGAGGCGAGCAGGACCGGTCGCTCGACGCGCTGCGAGAAGCAATTCTCAATGCGCTGGTCGAGAGCGGGCAGTTCACGCCCGAGATGCTCGAGGCGCTACGTGGAGAGGGTGACGAGGAAGCCCAGGCGAAGCTTGCGCAGCTGCTCGACGATCTGATCCAGCGACTCGCCGCGGAGGGATATCTCAATGTCTCCGCCCCTCCGCAGATGCCCGGCTCGCAGCAGCCAGTAGTTGGCCCTGGGGGGCTCGCGCACGCAGCCTCCAAGGACGTGCAGTTCAACTTGACCGAGAAGGGAATTGACTTCTTGGGGTTCAAAACCCTGCGTCACATCCTCGGGTCGCTCGGCAAGTCGAGCTTCGGAAATCACGATACCCCGTATCTCGCAACCGGAATCGAGGCGGACGCATTCAGCAAACCGTACGAGTTCGGCGATCTGCTGAATCTCGACGTGAACGAGACTCTCAAGAACGCTTTGGCGCGCACGGGCCACATCGGCGTACCCCTGGACCTCGAGTACGTCGATCTCATGGTTCGGCAGGCCGAGTACCGGTCGTCGTGCGCGACGGTGTTGATGCTCGACACATCACATTCGATGATCCTGTACGGCGAGGACCGGTTCACGCCGGCAAAAAAGGTGGCGCTCGCGCTGACTCATCTCTATCCGGACGCAATTTCCTGGCGACACGATCAAGGTCGTGCTGTTTCACGACTCGGCCGAAGAGATTCCTCTCGGTCGCCTAGCGCACGCTCAGGTTGGGCCGTACCACACCAACACGGCGGAAGGGTTCAAGCTCGCGCGGCGACTACTACTGGCTCAGAAGAAAGACATGCGCCAGATCGTGATGATCACCGATGGCAAGCCCAGCGCGCTCACGATGCCCAACGGGCAGATCTACAAGAATTCCATGGGGCTCGACGCGACGGTCATTGCGCAGACGCTCAAAGAGGTCGCGGCGTGTCGTAAGGCGGGTGTCATGATCAACACCTTCATGCTTGCCCGCGACCGTGCGCTGGTGGAATTCGTGAAGCGCGTCTCCGAGATATCGCGCGGGAAAGCCTATTTCACGAATACGATGACCCTGGGTCAGTTCATTCTGATGGACTTTCTCAAGAGGAAGACTCGCAAGGTTTCGTAAGCTTCCCTACCCCCCACCCCCTGACCCCCTCCGTGTTGTTTCAAGCTTCGCTTGGATGACGAGGGGCTCCGCCCCTCGACCCCGCAAAGCGCTTCTCGAGCTTCTCTTGTGTCAGGCGGCCTTGCGCACATGCCGGAGCGACCACACAAGAGCGCACCGCGTACGAAGGGGGTCGAGGGGGCAAAGCCCCCTCGTCATCCAAGCGAAGCTTGAAGAAAAAAATTCCCCCTCCCCGCTTGCGGGGAGGGGGTTAGGGGGTGGGGCCTCCCAAAAAATCAATACGTTGGAACCGCCGGGTCGACCTCTTCGCTCCACCTCGTGATTCCGCCGGCGAGGTTCCAGACGTTTCTGAAGCCAGCAGCCTGGAGCTCCCTGACAGCCGCCGCACTGCGCACGCCGCTCTTACAGTGGACAATGATCTCACGATCGCGATTCAGCGTTGGCGCGGTAGCTCCCAGAGACGCAAGCGGGATGAGACGCGCACCTTCCAACCTGGCGATTTCGTACTCGTGCGGCTCGCGAACGTCGATGAGGTCAAAGTCGTCGCCCCGCGCCCGCTTGGCCGCGAGCTCCGCCGGCGTGATTGTGCGAATGACAGGAGCGGCGAGCTCGTCGGCAGCCGCGCGACGCAGCCCGCAAAATTCCTCGTAATCGATCAATGCGCGTATCTCGCGCGTGCCGCACGCCGGACACTCCGGATCACGACGAAGTCGCACAGTACGGATCTGCATGCGTAGCGCATCCACCAGTAGCAACCGGCCGATCAGTGGCTCGCCGATCCCGAGGACCAACTTGATGGCCTCTGTCGCCTGAATCGTGCCGATCAGCCCGGGCAACACACCTAGCACGCCGCCTTCGGCGCAACTCGGCACCAGCCCCGGAGGCGGCGGCTCGCGAAACAGACATTGATAGCAGGGGCCGTCCGCGGTCGAAAATACCGACGCCTGTCCCTCAAAACGGAAGATGCTGCCGTACACATTCGGCCGTCCCGTCAACACGCACGCGTCGTTGACCAGGTAGCGGGTGGCGAAGTTGTCTGTTCCGTCCACTACGATGTCGAAGGCCTCGACGATCTCAAGTGCATTGTCGCTCGTAAGACGAACCTCGAACGGCTCGACGGTGACGTGCGGGTTGACGTCCCGCAGCCGGTCGATCGCCGACTGCAGCTTCGAGCGCCCGACGTCCTTTGTGCCATGCAGCACCTGCCGCTGAAGATTCGTCAAGTCCACGACATTGAAATCGACTATGCCCAGCGTCCCAACGCCGGCGGCAGCGAGGTAAAGCGCCAGCGGCGACCCAAGACCGCCCGCGCCGACCACAAGCACCCGCGCGGCCTTGAGCTTTTTCTGACCATCGAGGCCGACATCGGGAAGAATCAGGTGTCGGCTGTACCGCAGAATCTCCGAGCTGCCGAGATCTGGCAGATCGTGCGAGCGAGATTTCACATCCTCGCGCACTTCTGTCGTCGACACCCTATCAGCCCCCCGCGACCGCGGGAACGACCGTCACTGCGTCGCCATCGCTGACGGCGGCGCCGAAGCCCCCGGAAAAGCGGATGTCCTTGCATGGTTGGTAGTACGTGACGAACGGATAC
>CAWISX010000020.1:0-335171 GCA_963838855.1 uncultured Gemmatimonadales bacterium
CTTCGAACGCCCCGCCAGAGAGCGAATTGCCGACATGCACGTGGCGATCGAGGTTGGGCAGGGGGACTATGCGCACTGCGTCGCCCTGGCCCTCGCTGCCCTCGCCGCCCTCGCCGCCCTCGCCGCCCTCGATCACCACGGACAGCCAGAGCCGCAGCTCGCACAGCCAGACTGCCGTGGGATTCGATCGACGCCAAAGATCGATCGCGTGAGCACTGCGCGCCGGCATTCCGCTACGCCGCGTGAATCACCGAGCCGACCGAGAAGAGCAGCGAGCGACTCCAGCGCATACACCAGGAACGCCCCCGATCCGCACGCGGGATCAAGGATCCGCAGCTGCCGCACACGGTCGCGCAGCGCGGGCACAGCGCCCGCGGCCAGTGATTCGCCGGCCAAAAGCGCTGCCACGTCAGACGCGTCAGAGGCAGGCGACGTGAGAGCCTCGGCCAAAGCCTCGTGCGTTACATGCTCGACCAGCGTCTGAGGTGTGTAATACGCCCCGCTGCTGTGCCGCTCGCGCGGCTGCATGAGCGACTCGAACGCCTTGCCCAGCATTTCGGGATCGATTCGCCGCTTCCGACCAGGTGCTACGGTCCTCACGCGCCGTGAACCTGTAGCGCCCCAGCAGCTCTCCTACCAGAGCGCCCAAGTGCTCGTCGGTAAAACGAGCATCTCGATACTGTCGCTCACTCGCCGTGCGGGCAAAAAGTCCGCCATTGAGAAATGGCACGCGGCCGAACGCCCGTGCGGTCCTGGCGCGCCTGCTCGAGGGCGTGTTGAGCGTTCCGAAAAAAAGCGGCAGCAGCACCCGATCGTGGTACCGCCCCGCGCCAGCCACGCACTCCGAGAACGACCGCGCGATGAATGCGCGGTCGCCGTTGAGCCATCCCTTAGCCTCGAGGAACGACAGGAAGAGGAGGCGCGACGCGTACAGCAGCGCCAGCGCGCGGCGGTCGGCCATTGACGCGCGGTCGCACCCTGTGGCCGCCGTGCTCAGGACCGCGATGTTGTGCTCGAGAGCACGAGTAAAAGCGACGAGTGAGCGACTCGCGTCCAAGCACGTCGAGCCAACGCGAGTGCGTCAAGCCGTCGTCGCCATGTACGGCCGCCTCGAGCGCACAAAACGTTTCGGCGTCGCTGTCCACGATGCGCGCGCGATCGACAACAAGTGCTGCCGTCCTCGGCGGGACCTGGTCCGTGGCCCACGTGGCAAGCGCAACGTGGGTTCCGTGGTGCTCGACAGCTCCGACAAGCCAGTACAGGTGCAACGCTCGCGGAGCCAGCCGCGCCGCGATCCGCGCAATGCATTCGCGAAACGACGGCCCCGTGCCATCCACGGTGACGAGCAGGGCTCGGAGACCGCCCGGCCCGCGCGCCACGTAGGCCGCCTGTGCCATGGCGGCAATGCCCAGCGCCCTGCGGTCGTCATCGTCGAGCGGCGCGGGTGGCGTAGCAAAGCCCAGTGCCGCGACCAAGGATGTAAGGCCGTCTACAGTGCCGGCGGCGGCGAGCAGCGCTCCGGCAGATCGCAATGTCCGCACAGTGACACGCTGGAGACTGCGCGTTTGCCGAACGTCATCTCTGCGCTGGTGAGGCCCTCAGTCGGCCGCCGACGCGTGTCACACGACGTAAATTCCCCGCAGTACGATGTCGACTTCAGGGACGCGCGCGATTTTGTTCGATCTGGATGGCACTCTCGTCGATACGATCGAGCTGCTGTTGAGCTCTGTGCGGCACGCATTCGAAGGCAGACCGGTAGGCGCCCCCACGACCGCCGAATGGATTGCCGGAATCGGTACGCCGCTCGCCACGCAGCTAAGGCCGTACGCGACCGACGAGCGTGATTTGCACAACCTGATTCAGTCTTACCGGGCATTTCAGCGCGCACATCACGACCGACTCACCCGCTGCTTGATGGCGTGGTGCCGGTGGTGAGACAGCTTTCCGACTTGGGGCACCCTCTGGCCGTCGTTACCTCCAAGGCGGCCGACATCGCGGAGCGAACGCTGCGCTACGTCGGGCTCTTGCCGTTTATGGACGTGGTCGTCGCGCTCGAATCCACGCAGCGACACAAACCAGACCCCGACCCCGTGCAGTTCGCGCTCACTCGACTGGGCGCGCGCGCTGAAGAAGCAGTGTTCGTGGGTGACTCTCCGCACGACATCGCCGCCGGCAACGCCGCCGGGGTCACTACAATCGCGGCCCTATGGGGGCCATTCAGTCGCGCTGCACTAGAGGCCGCGTCCCCGCGCTACGTGCTGGAGCACATTGACCTGTTGCCCGAGCTTCTCGGTCGGATCCCAGTTCGCGCAGCCGCGTAGGATCAAGTACGCCCCTCCCCCTGACCCCCTCCCCGCAAGCGGGGAGGGGGATTTTTTGCTCTCAAGCTTCGCTTGGATGACGAGGGGCTCCGCCCCTCGACCCCCACGGCGCGTGGTCGCGTGGCTGGCGCGGATGCCTGAGTGCGTTGGGGGGCCCATGAATGCGTGGGCGCGCGGCATGAAATGCGGGGCGCGGGCGGCATGAATGCGTTGGCGGGCGCCCATGAATGCGTGGGGCGGGCGGCATGGTGCGACGACGCGTGGGCGCAACAATGTTGGGCTGGGCCGATTGTCGCGGATTGCCGGCGATATACCGCGGCGCCGGAACCAATTCGCAACGATTTTCGGCGTGCGATCGCTTCGGGATGGCGGACGCCCGTCCGTGGGATCGAGAGGGCGAAGGCCACGCCGTCCGATGCGCGGCGCCAGGTAAGCCCGCATGCAAACGGGGTCGAGGGGCGGAGCCCCTCGTCATCCAAGCGAAGCTTGAAAAAAGAGATTTCCCCCTCCCCTTTAGGGGAGGGGGTTAGGGGGCGGGGCAGGTGGCGTACAAAGACAATCGCCCACCGCCACTCGTAGGGCCTTATTAGTCGGCGCCTCCGCTTTGAAGAAAGAAGCCCCCCTCTCTCGTAGTGCGGGAAGTCGAGACGCGGGGGAGCAAATGCGGCTCAAACCTTTGCGGCCATTGCGGTATCTCATCCTCGTGCGATGCAGATGGCGACCGGGTAATGCTCGTGGCCGCGTCTGACGCGGAATCGCGGCCGGATGGTGGCGTCGCAACCGATGTCGACCTGGCCGCCGCCGGAGACGCGCGAGCATTCGAGCGGCTCTACCGGGCGCACGCGGATCGAGTGTTTTCACTGTGCGCACGCATGACGGCGGACCGGGTGACGGCCGAGGAACTAACGCAGGACGTGTTTGTGAGAGCATGGGAGAAGCTGGGGCAGTTTCGCGGCGAGAGCGCGTTCGGCACGTGGCTGCATTGGCTCGCGGTCAACGTAATCTTGGGCGCCCGTAAGCGCGATCGCCGCGGCGCGTCGTGGATAGCGAGCGATGAGGAGCCCGACGACTTGGCGGCCCGCGTCGGACACCAGCCTGGTGAGGCAGGCGATCTGGAGGGGGCGATCGCGAAGCTTCCCGGCGGGGCCCGACGCGTATTCGTCCTGCATGACGTCGAGGGGTACCGTCACGAGGAAATCGGTTCGATGTTGGGAATCACCTCCGGAGGAAGCAAAGCGCAGTTGCACCGCGCTCGGCAGTTGCTGAGGGAGGCGCTAGCCTAATGACTGGTAAATACGACGACGACGCGGAAGAGCGAGCTGATGAGATCGCGATCCAGGCGGCGGCCCTGCCAACGCTGCGACCCTCGCGCGATCTATGGCCTGGGATCGAAGCCCGTCTTGGCGCGGCACGTGAAGGTGGTAATGCGCTAGGTGTCGTGCGTGGCGGTCGCGGCGCGAGAGACGGGGATGGAAAGCGCGTGCGGCCTGTGTGGAGTGGATGGTTCGACCGATCGTTCGCCCGTCCAGCAGCGATTGCTGCGGTAGTGGTTGTCGTGGCGGGCGGAACGTACGTCGCCACGCGGCGGTCGATGGCAGCGCGATCAGCAACGCAGAATACGACTGCTGTTGCCCGCAATCCCGGATCCGGCGAGCCGACTGTCGGCGTGCCCGCTCGGTTCGTTGCCAAGCCCAACGTGGAAGCTACGTACGACCAAGAGATCGCAGCCTTGCGCGCGATCGTCTCGCAACGGCAATCGAAGCTGGACCCTCGCACACGCGAGGTGATTCGGAAGAATTTGGCCGTGATCGACCAGGCGGTAGCGGAGAGTCGCGCGGCGCTCGCGAAGGATCCGAACAGTGGATTTCTGGTCGATCAATTGAATCAATCGCTCGACACCGAGGTCGACTTGCTGCGTACCGTGGCGCTTCTACCCACCCACACGTAACCTGAGGACGTTCGTTCTATGCTGCTGCGGATAATGCCCTGGTGGCTCCCGTGGACGATCGCGGGTGGAGTAACGGGTAGTGCGCCCACCGAGGTTCGGTTTCCGGCCGCTATAGCGGCCGAACACCCCGGGGCCTGCGTTGCATCGCCAGCGACTCGTAGGCAGGCGGCTCAGGCACAAGTTGTCGAGGCGAAAACGATCGACACGACAGTGGCGTTTGCGGCGTCGGGAGGGGTTGTGGACCTCAGACTCGTCTCCGGCGAGATCACCGTCACCGGCTGGGATCGACCGGAAGTAAAGATTCACGCGGCGAGCGAGAACATGCCCATTCGATTCGAGGCCGGCGCGAATCGCGTGTCGCTTGAATCCCGCGAAGTCGACCGCGGAGAGCATTGAGGAGAGGATGTTTCGTTCAATCTGATGGTGCCACAGGGAACTCACGTGCTCATGCACAGCATATCTGGCGACCTCACTGCACGTGGCGTCAAAAGCGAGGTCGAGGCGCGTACTACCAGCGGCAGCGTACAGGTCCAAGACGTGGGAGGGCCAACGGTCCTAGAAAGTGTGTCGGGTGACGTGACGGCGCGCTCTCTCTCCGGCCCGGTCCGCATGCAGTCCATAAGTGGAACTGCCGAATTGACCGGCGTGACAGGCGATATCGAAGTTTCGACCGTGAGTGGCGACATCAGCATCCAAGAGGCCAATTCGAAGATCGTGCGCACGGAGTCCGTGAACGGTGATCTCAGTTACCGAGGACTGATCGACCCTACCGGCAACTACAATTTCAGGTCGCATTCGGGCGATGTCACGCTGCATATACCCGCGGCCACGCAGGCTACCGTGTCGCTCGAGACGTTCAGCGGCTCCATCGAATCCGCCTTCCCGCTGAACGTCAACGTTGGCAGCGACGATGAGTACCGTCATCACGCTCACTTCGGGCACCACATAGACACGAAGTTCGGGGGGCGGGGGCGCAGAGTTGCGCGTTGAGACGTTCAGCGGCGACATATCGATCGAGCGCGCGCCGTAGCGCTTCGCGCACGTGACCCTTGGCTCCGGGTGCCGTCGTTATATTACGGCAATCACAATTGACACCGGAGTTGCCTCAAATGGGCGTCTCGTATACTGCGGGAACCCTGATCCGTACCGGCGTCGAGCGCGCGACGCTCGTCCGCCGTACGTACGCGGTCGTCTTCGCTGGCATTCTCGTGACGATGTTGGGCGCGTTCGTCACGCTAACGCAGCCTCAGGTCTTCGCTTTCGCTGCACAACACCCTTTCATACTGTTCCTCGTCGCGTTCGCGCCTTTGCTCATGGCGCAGCGTTCGGCGCGCACCTTTCCGGCCAACGTCGGCTTCACATTCCTCTACACGTTCCTCATGGGCGTGTGGATTGCCCCAATCCTAGCGTTCGTCGAGCGCAGCCAGCCGGGCGTTGTGGGTGACGCCGCGCTACTGACCGGCACCGCATTCGCGGCACTGACTTGCTATGCCTTCGTCAGCCGACGGGACTTCAGCGCCTGGGGAAGCTTTTTCTTCGTCGGGCTTATCGTCGTTCTGCTCACGTCGATATTGAGCGCCTTTTTCTTCCAGGGAGCGAGTATCGGTCTGTGGCTCGCTGGGGCCACAGTGTTGGTGTTTAGCGGGCTGCTCGTTTTCGATACGTGGCGCCTTCGTAACGTGTATGGCCCCGATGACTACGTGCCCGCGGCCATCAACATTTATCTCGACCTGCTGAATATGTTTCTCGCCCTCCTGCGCATTCTCGCGGGCGGCGGTCGTAGGGGCTAGTTAGCAGCTCGAGGCCAATCAACAACGTCCAATTCGGGCGCGCACCACAGGACCACAGCCTGAAATCGAGCCTGCGCGTTTCGACAGCGGTCTTCGCGACGAGCCTCGTGTGTTGGGCGCAGCCGCGAATCCTGCTGCCGCAGACAACAGCGGGAGCGCCACCCCCCACCAGCGATACGGCGGACGTAGGAGGCGCTGCCGGAATGCCGACCGGGGCGAGCGCGCCGCCCAGCGACAGCGTCAAGGCTTCAGCCACGCGAGCTTCCATGCTCGCTGACACGGGTACCACGGTCTACACGCTCGAGCCCGAAGAGAGTGACGACGTCAAGGCCGCGATCGACCGCACGGCGTCGCACACGAACTTCATAATTCGGCCAATCGTCCGACGGCGGCTCACGCGAAACAACCGCCTCCCCCAGCACGTGACGTTCGCGGTCAGTGCCGACACCATCACCGTGACGTTCGACGGGACGAATCCGATCGTGACACCGCGAAATGGCGACTCCGTCGCGTGGACCAGGGCTGCCACACGCGACACGCATATCGAACGCTACACCGTCCACATAAGACAGGCCGGGGATACCCTGCGGCAAACCATTGTGACGGACGATGGCGGCCGAAATAACGAATTCGTATTTCTCGAAGGGGGCGCCGAAATGCGTATGCATGTCATCCTGTGGGCCGATCGGCTGCCGATTCCGCTAGTGTACTCTCTCGCTTTCCGCCGGTCGTCGTAGGCAAGGAGCGCGCGGCCAGGCGCGCTCTGTCCGTATCAGGGAGCTTCCCAGATAATCCCATCGCTGAGCCGCGCGATTGCACGGAGTTGCAGTCGCGCGGCGAGTGAGTCCGGCGAGGCCACATCGACGCTAGGCGCATTGAATGCCACCACGACGCCGTGCTGGCGTTCGAGGCGATCGCGAAATCGATGTAGCGTGAGTGCGTCCAGGACCTCAGGCAGCGTGTGTGTAGCGCGGTGAGCGTGGAAATACAGGGGCGCCGGCCAGTTGGTGAACAGCACCCGCCCCACCCCTGCCGTGCGGACCCAGGCGATCGTCGGCGATTCGCGCCACTCCACACTTGCGAGGTCATTGCCTTCCGCCAGCGCCGACGCCACGCGATTCGCGCTCCACGCGGCAGAGGCAGCGAGCCAGGCGCCAAAGACGACGGCCACGGCTGACCGGAGACCGCGGCTCCACGCTCGCCACCGCGTGGCGACGCTGACCAAAACAGCAAGCTCCGCGAGAATGATAAGGGGTGAGAGCATTCGCTCATCCGCCGGTATTCCGGGGTCGGCGATCATTTTGGCTACAAGGAGGAGCGCGGCGCTTCCGGCCGCGGTCCATCCCGTCGCGGCTAGCAGGGCACGAGCCGGTGCGTCGCTAGCCTGATCGGGATCCCGCTGTAATCGATTCGCAGCTTTCCACACCACGGATGCAAGCGCGACGACTCCGACGAGAGCGGCCGCTGATCTCCACGCAAATCCCCCCGTGCCCGGTACGACGGCATCCCGTACGGTCGCAGCGCCTTCGGCAACCCCCGGCCACAGTCCGCCGTAGACGCTGAATGTGCGGATGCCATGCGCTCCTGCCTGACGCATTGTTCGAATGACCCACCAGCCACAGACGACAGTGCTCGGCGCGGCAACCAACAGCGCCATGACGACTCGTTGGCGAAGCGAGCCGTGAATCGCCAGCGCCCAGAGCACAGCCACGACCAGGACAGCGGCGCCAGCGTAACGTGTCAGCACAGCCGCCGACGCAGCCAGCCCCGTCAGCAGCGCCGTCCACGGCCTAGACCGCACCCGCAACTCGGTCATGCCAGCTATCACGAGTAAGACGGCCACGAAGTACATCGGCTCGCTGAGGAGCGACAGATATTGGCTTAGTACCGCAGGGGTCGCGAAAACGCTGACGACGGCCACCGCAGCCCAGACTACGCCCAGCGCACTCGCTACGGTTGTGAAGAGGATCGCGGCGCCCATCGCAGCGCACACAACCACCACTAGCCGCGCCGCCTTCAGAGGCGCGAGGCCTGCGGCCACCGGTATCGCGATCGCCGTCGAGAACCCAGGTGGGAAGTGGGCGAGCGCCTCGGTCGAGTCGGCTGCCGTCCAGTTGCTCGTCGGAACGCGGTACGTGCCCGCCCGCACGAGCGATTCAGCCGCGCCGACGTATGACAGGGCGTCGGGATCGAGCCCAGGTCCGGGCGCACTTGTGCCGCGAGCGACGACGGCGCTCAAGACCAGGGCCGCGACGCACGCGTAGCACGCCGTCGGCGAGATGACCCGCCGGCGCGTCAGGGTCTGCGCGTCGTGTCCGGCGGCGCTGGCGCGGTCGTATCGCGCACCGCTTGGCCGCCATTCGCTGCAGCTGTGTCGGCCAGTTTGCCCGCGCCCAGCACGACGATCTCTACTCTGCGATTCGCCTGGCGGCCGGCCGCGGTCGCGTTTGTGGCGACCGGGTTGGCCTTGCCAAGTCCCTTGGACGTAATCAGAGATGGATCGACGCCTCCGGAGACTAGCACCGCGCGAACCGCCGCGGCCCGATCCTCCGACAACGTCTGGTTGAATACATCGCTACCCGTTGCGTCAGTATATCCCTCGACCGAGATCTTGTGATCGGGATATTGCTTGAGGACAGTCGAGATCTTTCGCACGTTCTGTTCTGCTCCGGGTTTGAGCGTCGCCTTGCCGACATCAAACAGGATGTCGCTCAAACTGATCACGAGTCCCCGCGACGTCTCCTTTAGGTTCGTTATCTCGACCACGAGCGATTGCAGCTGCGACATCGCCTGACTAAGCTGAGCGTTCGCCGAGTCCGCGGCGCGCCGCAACGAGTCATTGCGCGCCATCGTAGCCGCATTCTGCGCCTGCAGCGATTCCTGCTGCACTTGCGCCAGCGCGAGCTGTTTGCTGAGTCGGCTAACCCGAACACGCCGAAGGCTGTCGGCCGCGCGTTCGGCAATGACGCGCTCGTTGTCTTCCTGCGTCATCTGCGCCATGCGTAGTGCGATGTCGCCCATGGCATTCACGTAATCCTGATTCATTCCCTGCGACACGGCGCGATTGGCCGTGTCGATCACGGCGCGCGTGCGGATCATGTCGCCCTCCACATGCTGCTCTGCGTCCTCTTTCTGGAGCGACGCGTAGATCGACTGCGCCTGACCGAGTGACGCCGGCTGCTGTGTCGATGCACACGCGACGGTAACAATCGCAACGGCGAGGCGCCACATCGTGCTCCGCATCAGTTGCTCCCCCGGGAGGGAAGCGCCTGCAACTGTGCCGCCTCGGAAGCGCGAGCTTGATCGGCCTTGACGCGCAGTGCCGCAGCCTTGGCGTAGTTCGCGTCCGCCGCGGCCTGGCGAGCGTGAATGGCGGCGAGATCGCTTTTCTTCGCGTTCTCCTCGTTTTGGGCGACCGCTAAGTGCTGCCGCGCCACCTGCATCACGTCGGAGGCGCTGGAGTCTGCGCCCGCGACCACCGCTTCGGCAATGGCCTGCTGCGCGGCACCGATCGCGCTGGCTGAATCACCAATGTTCGAGGGAAAAGCCCCGCCGCTCGCGCAGGCAGAACCAACCGCGGCGAAGCTGGTCGCTGCAATGATCACAATCTGATGTCGCGATACCAGCACGGGATCGATCTCGGGCCCCGGGGGGCAGGGGGAGGAGGAGGGGGAGCGGGGGACCACAGCAAGAAGGCGGAACCGGAAAGGCTATTCGCGCAATGCCCGGTTGGCGAGGCCCTGCAAACGGCAGAGTTTGCGTCTTCGGTATTCGTTCGGTAGGCTACGAGTGTGGATTCGCGAGAGCTAGTCCTATTCGAACAGCGCGCGACGCATGTGCTCCCCAACGTAGGAGCGCAGAGCGACATCGCGTACTACGAATCCACCGCGCGCAACATCCTGAACAATCCCGAAGCGACCGGGATGGGCTATTGGTCCATCAATCCATACATCGGGTGCGCGTTCGGGTGCGCCTACTGCTACGCGCGCTACGCCCACCGATATGTCATGGAGCGGTCCATCGCCAATTCGACGCTGGACGACTCGCTCGTGCACGATGCCTCCGCAATGCCGCCGTGGCTTGCCTTCGAACGCCGAATCTTCGTCAAACACAACGCGCCGGCCAGGCTGCGCCAATCCCTTCGTCAGGGAAGCGCGCGCCATGTTGGGTTGGTCAGAGGTGAAGCGCTCGTGATCGGCACCGCGACCGATCCCTATCAGCCGGCGGAGCGACGCTTTCGCCTGACGCGCGGGGTTCTCGAGGTTCTCGCCGAGCACCCTGGACTTCGCATAGTGGTCATCACGAAGAGCCCACTAATCACGCGCGATGTCGACGTGCTGACGCGGATAACGCGCCACTCGACGTTGAGCATCCATTTGTCCCTCATAACGCTGGACCGCGAGCTAGCGCGCCGACTCGAGCCCCGTGCGCCGACACCCGAGGCGCGGCTTCGCGCCCTGGCTCGCCTGCGTGGCGCTGGGCTGGATGTCGGTATCAACGTGATGCCGGTATTGCCAGGAATCACCGACGGAGCCACCGGGCTCGATGCGCTCGTCGCCCGAATCGCCGCGCTCGGTGCCACCCACGTGAACGCGGGCACCCTCAGGCTGCAGGCCGAGGCCCGAAAGCGCTATCTCCCGTTCATCGAACAGGAGTTCCCTCGGCTGGCCGCGCGCTACCGCGCCGCGTACGCGAGTGACAGTGACGTGAGCGCGCGTTATCGCGACGGTCTGCACCGATTTCTGTCACGCGTCTGCCACGCGCACCAAATACCACTCGGCCCAACAGACCGGGATCGCAATCGCCAGGCCCCGCGGGGCGGGGGCGAAAACAACGCCCAGCTGGCGCTGGCCTTCGGTTAGCCCGCTACTACCTCACGCGCGAGCGCTGCAATGCCCTCGTCGATCGTCCGCGAGTGGTGCATCGAGCAGAACTTGGGTCCGCACATCGCGCAGAACTCCGCGCTCTTGAAGTACTCCGCCGGAAGTGCTTCGTCGTGGTACTCCTGCGCACGCTCGGGGTCGAGCGCAAGGCGGAATTGCTCGTGCCAGTCGAACGCATATCGGGCTCGCGAGAGCTCATCGTCGCGCTCACGCGCCCCGCGGCGGCCCCGCGCGATGTCGGCCGCGTGCGCCGCGATCTTGTACGCTATCACGCCCTGTCGGACGTCTTCCGCGTTCGGCAAGCCAAGGTGCTCTTTCGGTGTGACGTAGCACAGCATGTCGGCGCCGTACCAGCCGATCATCGCCGCGCCAATGGCGCTCGAGATATGGTCGTAGCCCGGCGCGATGTCGACGACCAACGGGCCGAGAGTGTAGAACGGCGCCTCATGGCAAATCTCCTTCATGCGGCGGACGTTCATTTCTATCTGGTCCATCGGGACGTGTCCGGGGCCCTCCACCATGACTTGCACGTCCCGCTCCCACGCTCGACGGGTGAGGTCGCCCAGAGTATCCAGCTCGGCGAATTGGGCGCGGTCGCTGGCGTCGTGCAGGCACCCCGGCCGAAGCGAGTCCCCGAGCGAGATGGTGACGTCGTAACAGCGTAGTATGTCCAGCACGTCGTCGTAGCGCTCGAAGAGGGGGTTCTGCCGCCGGTGGTGCATCATCCAGACGGCGAGCAGAGATCCGCCACGACTGACGATGCCCGTGATCCGGCCGTACACGAGAGGCAGGTGCTGCAGCAGGATGCCGGCGTGAATGGTCATGTAGTCCACGCCTTGTCGCGCCTGGTGTTCAATCACGTCGAGCAGATCGTTCGCAGTTAGCTCCTCGAGCTCCTTGCCCATCAGCACCGATTGATAAATGGGAACCGTGCCGACGGGTACGGTTGACGCTGCAATGATCGCTTCGCGCACGGCATCGATCTCGCGCCCTGTCGAGAGATCCATCACGGTGTCCGCCCCATACTGCTCGGCAAGCCGGAGCTTGCCGACTTCCTCATCGAAGTTTGAGGTGACAGCAGATGTCCCGATATTGGCGTTGATCTTGACCCGGGCGACCGCGCCTATGCCCATTGGCACGAGCGCGCCCGTGGAGATGATGAACGTTGGCCGGAATCACGAGGCGGCCGCGTGCGACCTCCGCGCGAACCGTCTCGACCGGCAACGCCTCCCGCTCGGCCACCACCTGCATCGCGCGAGTCGTCTCGCCGCGTCGTGCCGCGGCCATCTGCGTGCGGCTCTCCATGGCGGGAAACCTAATTCCGCATCGGCGCCGGTGTCGCGTCGTACGGCCGCATGAATGCGGCCCCTACGTATTCACCGGCTCTCCCAGGCAAACCCGCTGACCAATCGCTGGAGCCGATTGCCGGCGGCGAGCTTGAGAATCGACGGTGCCGCCGGCGAAGTCGGTGAGGCCTCGCGGCCGCGATGTCGTCGACGCCGTCGCCGTCGGCATCCAGCGCGGCCAAAAAGTCATGCCCCTTGAAGCGGTAGTCATCTACCCGGAGCGGCGTGACGTCGCCCAGAGTGTCCAGCAGCACCGCGCGCTCTCGAATCCACTCGTTGGCGCCGGCACGTAGGTCCACGGCGAGTGCGAGGCGACGTCCGTTGCCAAAGCACCCGACGACCTGAGTTGATACTGCGTGCAGTGTGTTCACTAGACGCTCGTACGCCGGCAGCTCGCGATCGCGCAGGGCCTGCTCCAAGGAGTCGCGGACAAAGGCCGCGCGCTCGCGGAGGTCGTCGGACAGGCTGTCACGCACGCAGGTATCTCGCGCAGACTCGGCGGTCGAATCAGTTCGTTGCGCCGATGCAATGAGGGGCGCGTGCGCGCGCACGGACGCAGCGACCACCGAGTCCAGGACCGGCGACCCCTTGATGGTCGCCACGATGCGACCGTTCCAGGCATCGAAGCCCGTGACCAGCACATCCTCGGCACCCCATGCGCCGCGAACGCGAAGGTGGTCCCCGATTGAGACCGGCGAGAGCGCCGCTACGGCCTCGTCGGTAGGCGGTTCGGCGGCGGTCTGTGCGTAGCGTCGGTGTCCGTGCGGCCTATGTCAACCAGGAGACGTTTCCCGCGGCCCGCCGCAAGGAACCATGTCTCGATCGAAGGGTCGAGTACGAGATATTGCGCTATCGAATCCGCCAGCGGCGAGAGCGGACCGCGACCGCTGGGCTGTGGCGGTCGTATCGTGGGCGGTGGTCGACCGCGATCTCGGCGCGGTGCTCCAGCGAGTCAGGCGCGGACGCCGCTGCATCGTCGACGTTGGGCGGCGGCGGCGGCGGCGCGGCCTGGATGGGTTTGCACGCGATGAGCAGCTGACTGCAAACCCCACCGTCGCCAATGCCGTAGAAATTGCGACCGCGCGGGCCACTCGGTGCATATGTGGGCTCAAATATGTGCGCGCTGATGTCTCCTTGTACCCGTGCCGGCAGCGGGAGCCCGCGCTCCCGGAGTACATGGTGAGGAGCGCGGCGGCGATCGCGAGCGCCGCCACGGTAATCGCGACGAACCGGTGCAACCTGCGTCGTGTGTCCCTGCTTCGCAGCTCATCCGCCTCGATTCGCCCAATGAACATGGTTTGGGCCCGCGACTGGCGAGCGTCGTGACCGAAGCCATCCCGCCGAGGCTCGCCGGACACGGACGATCTTGTCGGCGGCGCCGATGTGAAACGCAGCACCGTGCGGCCGACGGTGATCTCGTCGCCCTCCCGAAGCAGGGCCGGCGCAAGCAGCCGCGCACCATTCACGGATGTTACCGTTGCGTGCTGCGGCACCAGCAAATAGTCGTCCTCGCGTCGTAGTATCTCAGCGTGGGTGCGCGATACGTCGGGCTCCTGGACGATTACGGAGCTCGCCAGGTGTCGGCCGATTGTATTGCGGTCGCGCAGCTGGTACAGCCGGCCTCGCCGCGTATCGCGCAAGTAAGCACGCTGCAGTTCACCGTGCGGAGGCAGTTGGCGATAATGCAGTTCTGCTGTGCCCAGGCGCAGGCGGTCGCCAAACGCCAGGAGCGTTCTGGGCCCCTCCAGCTCGCTTCCGTTGACGGCAATGGCGGAGGTAGCCGCACCGCGCGTCAGCATGGCCCGCGTCCCCGACTCGAGCGCAAGGACCGCATGAAGGGGGTCGAGACCGCGCCCTCCTATGCGCCACCCGGCTTCCGGCGCGCTACCAATGGTCAAGACGCCAGGCCCCAGAGCCCGCGCCTGGCCCTCGAATTCAATGTAGGGCATCCAATAGTTCGACGAGCACTTACGCCGGTCAGCTACACCGACCACACGGCGCGGCGAGGCCGCTGCCGGATTGCCATCGTGTAAATCAATGCGAATCAACGAGATAAACGTGCAGTGTTAGATTTGACAAAGCCGACAATTTCACTTAGGATTCGCATCCCCCATGAGCGCTTCCATAGAGACCCTCGTCAACCGCGAATACCCGTACGGCTTCGTCACGGACATCGAGTCCGACACGATTCCGCGCGGGCCTGAACGAGGACGTTGTGCAGGCTCATATCGGCGAAAAAGGGAGAGCCAGATTTCCTGCTCGATTGGCGGCTCAAGGCATACCGCCGGTGGCTCACAATGACGGAGCCGCACTGGGCAAACGTGAAGTACCCCCCGATCGATTACCAGGACGTCATCTACTACTCTGCACCGAAGAGCGTGAAGTCGCTCGGGAGCCTCGCAGAGGTCGATCCGGAGCTTCTGCGCACGTACGAGCGGCTCGGCATTTCGCTCAACGAGCAAAAGCGGATCTCGGGCGTCGCGGTCGATGCGATCTTCGACAGCGTGTCGGTCGGCACCACCATGAAGGCCGAGCTTGGTAAGCTGGGCATCATATTCTGCTCGTTCGGCGAGGCCGTTCGGGAGCATCCGAGCTCGTGGAGAAGTACCTCGGCACGGTCGTGCCTCACAGCGACAACTTCTTTGCAGCGCTCAATGCCGCGGTTTTCAGCGACGGATCGTTCTGCTACGTGCCCAAGGGCGTCACCTGCCCGATGGAGCTGTCGACGTACTTCCGCATCAACAGCGAAAGCACCGGGCAGTTCGAGCGAACGCTCATAATCGCTGACGAGGGAGCTTACGTGAGCTACCTCGAAGGCTGCACCGCGCCGCGCCGCGACACGAACCAGCTGCACGCTGCCGTCGTCGAGCTCGTGGCGCTGGACAACGCGACAGTGAAGTACTCGACCGTGCAGAACTGGTACGCAGGCGACTCCGAGGGAAGGGCGGGATCTATCAACTTCGTGACGAAGCGGGGAAGGCGGCCGGCGTCAACTCGAAGATCTCGTGGACCCAGGTTGAGACCGGGTCCGCGATCACGTGGAAATACCCAAGCGTGATCCTGCAAGGAGACAACTCGACGGGAGAGTTCTACTCTGTCGCGGTGGTCAACAATCACCAGCAGGCCGACACCGGGACGAAGATGATCCACATCGGCAAGAACACGAAGTCCACGATCATCTCGAAGGGGATCTCGGCCGGCCACGGCAACAACAGCTATCGCGGACGGGTGAAGGTGCTGCCCAAGGCGGAGCACGCGCGCAATTACACGCAGTGCGACTCGATGCTGATCGGGAACCAGTGCGGGGCCCACACGTTTCCGTACATCGAGGTCCAGAACGACACGGCCACGCTCGAGCACGAGGCGTCCACGTCGAAGATCGGCGAGGACCAGATCTTCTACTGCAAGCAGCGCGGCCTAAACGCCGAGCACGCGATCTCGCTGATCGTGAGCGGATTCTGCAAGGAGGTGTTCCAAAACCTCCCGATGGAATTCGCGCTCGAAGCGCAGCAACTGCTGGGAATCACGCTAGAGGGCAGCGTTGGATAAGCGCCGATCTCGATCGGTCCCTCGGCGGCTCACGCATTGACGGTTTCCGCTCTAAAATCACATGGCCTTACTCGAGATCCACGACCTCCACGCCTCGGTCGACGGCACCGAGATTCTCCGCGGGGTCTCGCTCTCGGTAGGCTCAGGCGAGATCCACGCCGTGATGGGACCCAACGGCTCAGGCAAGAGCACGCTCGCGCAGGTTCTGGCCGGACACCCCGCGTACGACGTTACCGAGGGGCGAGTGCTTTACGACGGCGAGGATCTGCTCGCCATGGATCCCGAGGAGCGCGCGCAGAAAGGGCTCTTTCTGGCGTTCCAATACCCGGTGGAGATCCCGGGCGTCACCAACGCGTATTTCCTGCGCGCCGCGTACAACGAGATCCGCAAGGCTCGTGGTCTCGAGGAGATCGACCCGCTGGAATTTCACGACCTCATGGAACGCCGGCTCGCGCTGGTGGACATGGAGCCCGCGATGCTCAGTCGGTCCGTCAACGCCGGGTTCTCGGGGGGCGAGAAAAAGCGCAACGAGATTCTGCAGATGGCTGTGCTGGAGCCCAGGCTGGCGATCCTGGACGAGACTGACTCCGGGCTCGACATCGACGCGCTTCGCGTAGTCGCGCATGGAGTGAATTCGCTCAAGCGTCCCGACAACGCGACGATCGTGGTCACGCACTATCAGCGACTGCTCAACTACATCATCCCCGACGCAGTGCACGTGCTCGTGCAGGGCCGCATCGCGAGGTCTGGCGGCAAGGATCTCGCGCTCGAGCTGGAAGCGCGCGGTTACGATTGGCTCACGGCCAATGCCACCGCGTATTCCGCCGCCTGAGTGGCTGGCGCCGACTCGGCGGGCAGCCCTTGATCGCTTTCGCGCGCTGGGGTACCCGACCATGCGCAACGAGGATTGGCACTTCACGAGTGTCGCGCCGATAGCGGAAGCCAATTTCACTCCGATCGTTGGCCCGTCCGGACAGGCTCGCGCGAGCGACCTCGTGCCGTTCACGTTCGGCCAGGACGATTGGACGCAGTTGGTGTTCGTGAACGGGTGGTACGCGGAGTCGCTATCGTCGAGTGGGGCTCTGGCCTCAGGTGCGCGGGTCACGACGATGAGGTCTGCGTTGACTGACGACGCGTCACCGACCCGCGCACTCGCCGAGCGAGTACCTCACGACAATCGCCTCGCGCACGGATGACGCCTTCACGGCCCTCAACACGGCCTCCTTCGTGGATGGGGCGCTCGTGCACGTGCCCGCGGACACGGAGCTCACGCGGCCGATCCATTTGCTGTTCGTCTCCGACGCCGAGGCGGCGCGAGGCATCATGCACCCGCGTGTGCTGGTGGTCGTCGAGCGGTTCGCGCGAGCGGCCGCTGGTCGAGAGCTACGTGGGCATTGGCGATGCCCCGTACTTCACCAATGCCGTGACCGAGATCGCGCTCGGGGACGGCGCCCAGGTTGCCCATTACCGAGTGCAGCGCGAAAGTGAGCGTGCGTTCCACGTCGGCACGTCGCAGACTCGACAGGGTCGGGATAGTCGCTACACGTCGTTCTCCTTTGCGACGGGCGGTGCATTGTCGCGCCAGAATATCTACACTTCTCTCGACCGTCCTGGGGCCGTGGCAACGCTCAATGGCTTGTACATGGTGGACGGGACGCAGCACGTTGACCATCAGACCGTCATCACCCACGTCGCGCCGAATTGCGCGAGCCGAGAGGTCTACAAGGGGGTACTCGACGGCGCCTCGCATGGCGTGTTCAACGGCAAGGTGTATGTGCACCCCGAGGCGCAGAAGACTGATGGCAAGCAGACCAACAACAACCTGCTGCTCTCGCCCGACGCGCGCGTGGATACCAAGCCCCAGCTCGAGATCTTCGCCGATGACGTCAAGTGCACGCACGGCGCGACCGTCGGGCGACTCGACGCAGTCGCGTTGTTCTATCTCAAGAGTCGTGGCATCAGTGCGGATGCCGCGCGGACGTTGCTAACCTACGCGTTCGCCGCGGACGTGCTCGAGCACATAGAGGTGGAATCCGTGCGAGCCGAGCTACAGGCGCTCACGCGGGCTCGCTTCGTCGGAGTCGAAGGAGCCCCGGCGGCTGCCTGACCGCCGCCGCGTTCCAGGCGATATGTCCCAAAACCGCCGCCTAGACTTTCCGCTGCTGGCACGGCAGCCGGGGCTGCACTACCTCGACTCGGCCGCTTCGGCTCAGAAACCCGCCGTCGTGTTGGACGCGATGCGCGAGTTCTATGAAACGAGCTACGCAAACCCGCACCGTGGTGCGTATTCGCTCGCGGCCCGCGCAACTGAGCGCTACCACGCCGCACGCGCGACGATTGCGCGATTCCTCGGCGTCTCGGATGAACCGTGCTTGATCCTGACACGGGGGACCACCGAGGCGTTAAATCTTGTCGCAACGGCGTGGGGTCGTGCCAATGTAGGGCGCGGCGATGAGATCGTCATCACGCGGCTGGAGCACCACGCGAACTTCGTTCCGTGGCAGCAACTGGCACTCGACCAGGGCGCGACCCTTCGCATCGCCGAGCTCACGAGCGACCAGCGCATCGATCTCGATCACCTCGCGCATCCTGGTCACGCGCGCGAACCCGCGTCGTGGCCGTCACGCACGTGTCGAACGCTCTCGGAACGATTACTCCGATCGATGAGGTTGCCGCGATTGCCCGACGTGTGGGCGCGCTGGTAGTGGTGGACGGCGCGCAAAGCGCGCCGCACCTGCCGGTGTCGTTCGACGCTCTAGACGTCGACTTCTATGCTTTTAGTGGGCACAAGATGGGCGGTCCGACGGGTATCGGCGGGCTCATTGGCCGCCGACCGATCCTGGAGGCAATGCCGCCCTACCAAACGGGCGGCGACATGATCGAATTTGTCCACGACGACAGAACGACGTGGAATGTGCTGCCCCGCAAGTTCGAGGCGGGCACGCCGAACGTGGGCGACGCCGTGGGCCTAGCGGCGGCCATTGAGTACCTGACGGGGATCGGCATGGGCAATGTGCGGCGCCATGAGCGCGCGCTGACATCGCTTGCATCCGAGCAGTTGGCAGCCATCAATGGGGTGCGGGTGTACGGTCCGCCACCGAGCGAGAGAAGCGGCGTGGTTGGGTTCACCGTGGAGCACGTTCATCCGCACGATCTTGCGACGGTGCTCGACCACAGCGGCGTATGCATCCGTGCGGGCCACCATTGCGCGCAGCCGCTCATGCGAGCCCTCGGCGTGCCGGCGACGGCGCGCGCCTCCTTTTTCGTTTACAACGATCCATCTGACGTCGACGCGTTGGTAGCCGGCGTTCGCCAGGCCATCGCGTTATTTGCCGGTGCGCCCGGTGCGCCCGGTGCGCCCGGTGTTTCGCATACGTCTCATGCCGTCCCCTCCTGAGTCGGGCGGGAGCTCGGCGGTTGAGGCGCTGTACCAGGAGCTGATTCTCGATCACTATCGGCGGCCGCGTCACAAGGGTGTTCTCGGGCCGCCGGCCGTGTCCGCCACGGTGGCGAACCCCGTGTGCGGCGAGACCATGACCGTCGCCGCGACAATCGAAGGCGGCCGCGTACGCGACGCCATGTTCACCGGCCAGTCGTGCGCGATTTCCCAAGCATCAGCCTCGATGATGACGGATCTGGTGCGAGGCAAGACCGGCGAAGAAGTATCGGTTCTCTTGGCGCGGCTGGCAGAGCTCCTGCGCGGCGATGTGGAGGCCGCCCGCGATCCCACGCTCGGCGACCTCCGCGCGCTCTCCGGAGTAGCCCGTATCCCGATCCGGATCCCCTGCGCTCTCCTCTCGTGGCGAGCGCTCACAGACGCCTTGGGGAAATAGCGCTGCATTAGTGACAAGATCATCAGTGACTAAATGGATACTTATAGCAGTATCCGTCCCGTCACTGACTACTTGGATACTCAGGCCGGCTGCGCCGCTGCGGGGAGTCAGCGCTGCCCGAACGGGCGGGATGGCACTGTCTTCAGATATGCGAACACCGCGTTGATTTCGTCGTCCGTCATCGACCGCGTGTATTGCCACGGCATGAATGTGTCGATCTGGACGCCAGTTGGCCGGACACCTTCGCGCAGTGCGCGCGTGAAATCAGCCGCGCTCCACGATCCAATGCCCGCCGGGGTGAGATTGGCCGGGGATTTGAAGTTCGCCGGCGTTCCGGGAATGTGCCCACCAGAGAGCCCGGGCCCGTGACAGCCCGTGCAGCCACCGATATTGGCAAGATAGGCGCCGTACGTGGCGGTCGGCCCCGGCGGCGGCGCCGGTTTATGAGGAGCGCTCTGGTCAATCTCGTCGGCATCCATCAGGGGCAGCTGGCCGGTCACAAAGAGCATACGGGCAATGGGCCCTAAACGAGTCGCTGGAGGCCTGTGGTCGACCGGCGGCACGCTCTTGAGATACGCGACCAGCGCGCCTAGGTCCTCATCGCCGTAGGGACCCATTTCCCTCGACGGCATGAATACGAGCCCACGACCATCACGAGTAATTCCGTGACGCAGCGCTAGCTCGTAGTCGGCGTCTGTCCAGTCCGACGGCAGGCCGCCCGCACCGCGCGTGAGGTTCGGGGCAACGAACACGCCGAATGCCTCCCCGCCGTCGATGAAGACGGCTCCCGACAGGTCAGAGCCATGACATTTGGCGCATTTGCTGATCGCCTTGGCTAAGTGCTGGCCGCGAGCGATGGCGACCGAGTCGGTCGGCGCAACGAACGGCGAGTGTGTCGGTAGCGCGTATCGGTGATGCAGCTTTACGGCGCTCACCGCGTAGACAACGGCGACCACAAATGAGATGACCGCCACAACGGACGCGAGTACGGTACCACCAATGCGTAACGCCGTACGGGCCATGCAACCTCCAAGCAGGTTTACCGGGCGCTAACGATAACCATCATTGGACATAGGCGGTACCACTCTCCTCAGCGTGGCTGGGTCGTCTTGAATTGCTTTCCCAGTGCGTACTGCGCGGCGAAATAGCCGCACATGCCGTGAACGCCCGGTCCTGGCGGCGTCGAGGACGAGCAGAGAATCACGCCATCGGCGCTCGTTGCGTAAAGGCGCGCGGTCGGGCGCGTGAACAATTGCCGCAGATTTAGAGCGCCGCCTGCAATGTCACCTCCGATCAGGTTCGCGTCGTGCGCCTCCAGATCCGCCGGAGTCATCACGGAGCGGCCCAGGATGCGTCGCCGGAAACCGCGAGCGAACCGCTCCACCTGGCGCTCGATGCGTTCTAGCATGTCCACTGTCGAGCCGCTACTCACGTGGCAATAACCCCACGCTGTGTGTTGTCCCGCCGGAGCACGCGCGTGATCGAACAGCGACGGCTGCGCAAAAAGGACGAAGGGGCGCTCGGCGTACCTGCCCTGCCACGGCGCCCGCTCGGCGCGGGCTATTTCCTCTAGCGTGCCACCCAGGTGCAAGGTGCCGGCACGCGCACACTCGGGGGCGTTCCAGGGGACCGGTGCGTCCAGCGCCCAATCCACCTTGAACACGCCCGGGCCGTAGCGATATCGCGTGAGCGCTCGACGGTCCCGACCAGTTATTCGGCCGCCAGCGATGGACACGAGCTGCCGTGGAGTGATGTCACAAAGAACAGCACGCACTGGAGGCAGCTGGTCCAGACTCGTGACTGGATAGTTCGGAACGACGTCGCCACCGAGCGATCGCAAGAGCCCGACGAGCGCATCAGTCAGGAATTGCGACCCACCGGCCGCGAATGGCCACCCGCAGCTGTGGCAGGACGCCCAGAGTACGAGCCCAGCAGCCGACGACGATACCCACTCGAGGGGAACGATCGAATGCGCCGCCATACCAGCGAGGACCGCGCGGGCGCGCTGCGTCCTGAATATCCCGCGTGCCAACAGCGTCGCGGGACGCAACGCGGTCCAGCCAAAGCGCATCATCGCGAGTGGCTGGCGCGGCACTCGCGGCGGCGCGAGAAGCATCTCGGACAGCTCGTCCCAGGATCGAGCCAACGGACCGATCAATTTCTTGACGGCCTTTTCGTCCGGTCCGAACTGCGCGGCACTTTCATCGATCGACCGCGTCAAGACGACGGCAGTCCCATCGTCGAACGGATGCGCCAGCGCTGCGCCCGGCTGAATCCATTGCAGGCCAAAGCGGTCGAGCGGCAGGGTCCGAAAATACGGCGAGCCCGCCGCCAACGGATAAACCGAGGAGCAGAGGTCGTGCACGAATCCAGGCCGCGTCAGCGCCGCGGATCTGACGCCGCCGCCGATCGTGGGCTGAGCCTCGAGGACAGTGACCTTCTTGCCCGCCTGGGCGAGAGCCACGGCGGCCGCAAGCCCATTGGGCCCGGAACCAATGACGAGAGCGTCCTGGGCCGACAGCCCGTCTATGCCCATAGCCCGCTTCTCCGGAGAACGCTCGCCAGGCCGCTGCGCACGCGACAACTTACGGCGTGCCAACGCCCGCCGTCGAGGTCATGCACGTCGTCAAGCGGTACGACGGTCACGTCGCCGTACGCGACTTGTCGCTCTGCATCGCCGCCGGAACCGTGTATGGGCTCCTCGGGCCCAACGGCGCCGGGAAGACGACGACGATCAGAATGCTACTCAACATCATAGCGCCCGACGCGGGGAGCATACGTCTCCTGGGCGAACCCAACACCGCGCCCAGGCTCATGGATCGCGTGGGATATCTGCCCGAGGAGCGAGGGCTGTACAAGAAGATGCCAGTGCGCCGCGTGCTCCGCTTTCTGGGGCAGCTCAAGGGTCTGTCCGCACGAAACGCCGACCGGCGCATCGACGAATGGCTCGAGCGGCTGGCGCTGAGAACGCCAGAGCGGGATTGGGGGCTCGCAAAGGTCGATGAGCTCTCACGCGGCATGCAACAGAAGGTGCAATTCATTGCGACTCTCTTGCATGACCCGGAGCTGATCGTGCTCGATGAGCCGTTCAGCGGGCTCGACCCCGTGAACGCGCAAGCCTTGAAGGATTCTGTCGAGGAGCTTCGCGCACGCGGGAAGACGGTGATTTTCAGCACACACATCATTGAGAACGCGGAGAAGATGTGTGACGCAGTGTGCATCATTGCGCGAGGGGAAAAAGTCCTAGACGGCACCGTCGCCGACGTGAAGGCGCGGTACGGCGGCCCCCCGATCGAGCGTGTGGTGAGGGAGCAAGCGTCTCTTTACGACATATTCTTGGAACAGGTTGGCGCGACGGGGGTCGAGGCCGGCGTCTCCGGTCACGGGTAGCCGGGCCACGTGCGCAAGTTTTGGGTCGTGTTCGGACGCGAATACTTGGAGCGCGTCCGCTCGAAATGGTTTCTCTTCGCCACCGTGGCGGGTCCAATCGTATTCGGTGGCATCGCGATTGGCCAAGTCGTGCTGACGCAGCGCGCGCAAACGTCGCCAAATGTGTCCGACGTGATCGTGCTCGACGCCACGTCGGTCGGACTGGGGCGTCGCGTTGCCGAGAACCTGGGAGGCGGAATCGCCGGGGACACCGCAATCACGGAAGTGCAAGTCCTCTCGCCCGATTCGCTCGAGCCGGCAGAACGCGCTGCGCTCGCGAGAGTCACGCACCACGATCGCGTGGGCTACCTCGTGCTCGATGACAGCGCGATGGCGGGCATCCGAGCCCGTTATGCAGGCCGGAACGCCTCGTCGCCCCCCGATATCGATCGTATCACCACAGCTGTGCGGGACGCCGTGCTCACCGTTCGCCTCGAGCGTGCGGGACTCGATCCACGCAGGATTCGTGCGCTGACAACGCTGCCGTTGACCGTGAAGGCCGACCG
Source organism: uncultured Gemmatimonadales bacterium (assembly GCA_963838855.1). Taxonomy (GTDB): domain Bacteria; phylum Gemmatimonadota; class Gemmatimonadetes; order Gemmatimonadales; family Gemmatimonadaceae; genus FEN-1251. The sequence goes on from CAWISX010000020.1 coordinate 23,606, forward strand.
GGTGACCGATCGTGGGATGGGCGCGTCCGGTACCTCCAGCGCCGTGCTCGGCTACGTAGTCGCCTTCGTGCTGTACATGATGATTGTGCTTTACGGACAGGCCGTGCTTCGAGGCGTAATGGAGGAAAAGACCACGCGCGTGGCCGAGGTGATCATATCGAGCGTGCGGGCCGAGACGCTTTTGGCCGGCAAGGTGCTCGGGGTCGGAAGCGTCGCCGTGACGCAGGAGATCATCTCGGATGACCGCATCGGTGGCTTTGTTCGCCGCGCGCGGTCCGATTCTGCGCGCTGCTGGCGTCGCAGACGTGCCCGTCTCGCTGCCGGGTGTGACGATCGGCGCCGGGATTCTGCTGCTTCTGTTTTTTCTTCTTGGATTTTTCTTCTACGCGGCGTTGTTCGCGGCCGTGGGAGCGGCCGTAAACAACCCCGAGGACGCCCAGCAGGCGACGCTCCCGGTGATGCTTCTGCTCGTGAGCACTGTCGCGCTGGTGATCCCGGTGCTGCTGAGCCCCGACGAGCCCGTGGCCCGGGTGGCATCGTGGGTGCCATTCTCGGCGCCGATCCTGATGCCGCTTCGGCTCAGCGTGATACAGGTCCCCTGGCCCGAGGTCGGGCTCACGGTGGCAGGTCTCGCGGCCTCGTGCGTGGCAGCAATCTGGTTCGCGTCACGAGTGTATCGCGTCGGGCTTCTCATGTATGGAAAGCGGCCCACGCTGCGAGAGGTCATTCGGTGGGTACGCGCGCCGTAGGTCAGAAGAGGGGCAAGGTCTCGCCGTCCTCCTGATATGAGAGTCGGCCGCCCGCGTTCCGGGCGGCTGCGGTGAAAGGATGAGGGCTCACTCGCCAGCAACACGTCGATGGCCAGGGTCGAGTGGCCAACGGTCCACAGCGTCGAGCGCCCAGCCTGGCAGTTCACCTGCACGCGCGGCACGCCCATACTTCGGTGACTATGGCCGACCCCATAGCATTCGCGTTCGACCTCGATGGCACTCTGGTTGACAGCGTGTACCAGCACGTGCTCGCCTGGCGGGAAGGCCTCGCGTCGATCGGGATAGAGCTCTCAACATGGCGTATCCACAGGCGCGTCGGTATGAGTGGCGCCCTCCTGGCTGACGGCCTCGCGCGTGGAGATGGGCCGCCGGCTGGCGCCCGAAGAGGTAACGGAAGCCACCCGGAAGCATGCCGAGGCTTATGCACGCCTGCTTCCAGATGTGCGGCCGCTGCCAGGCGCGCGGGAGTTGCTCGCTGCGCTGACCGTGGCCGGAGTCCCTTGGGCAATCGCTACGAGCGGTCGCCGGAAGAGCGCTGGTCCGACACTCACACTCCTAGACCTGCCGGCCACCGCGACCGTTGTCTCACGGAGATGACGTCGCCCACGCCAAGCCAGACCCCGACCTTTTTCGCACCGCTGCGGAATGGCTTGGTGTCCCGATCGTCGCCACGGTAGTTGTGGGCGATAGCGTGTGGGACATGCTCGCCGCGCGGCGCGCTCCGACGCTCGGCGTCGGGGTACTGTCTGGCGGCTATGGCGCTGACGAGCTCGAGCGGGCCGGCGCATACCGGGTCTATCAGGACCCGGCCGATCTGTTGAACCACCTGGACGAAGTGGGCGTCCGTTAAGGCTCGACTGCCGCGCCGCGCTAGCTCGTGTGGCTCAGGCGACGGCGCGCGTTGCTCCCGCACAATGTTTATCGAAAGCGCCCACCAGATCCCGCGCGATCTCTTCGGCAGAGCGCCCTTCGATGTCATGTCGTTCGAGCATGAACACCAACCGGCCGTCCTTGAGCAGCCCTATCTGAGGCGATGACGGCGCGTATCCGGTGAAGTACGACCGGGCGCGCTGAGTCGCAGCCACGTCCTGACCGGCGAACACCGTGGTGAGATGATCGGGCTTGGTCGCATGACGAAGTGCCAGTGCGACAGCCGGGCGGGCATTGCGGGCTGCACAGCCGCACACGGAATTCACGACCACGAGCGTCGTCCCTTCGCTATCACGCAGCTTCGAGTCCACCACCTCTGGCGTGCGAAGCTCTTCAATTCCCAACCGCGTCAGATCCTGCCGCATCGGCGCTACCAAGCGTTCATCGTACATGCGTCAAAACTCCGTTGTGAAGACAATCCGAAACCACTCAGAGGAATATACATCGCGCGGTTTCGATCTAGTTCGCGTGTGCTCACGTCGGCATCGACGCATTGGCTTCCGATCGCCGGGAGAGCGTTCCCAACAGGAGGTCCCAGAGTGGAGAGCTCACCCCGTAGTCTCGGCCGGGATCGATGAAGTGGTGTCGGTAGTGGCGCCACTTCGTGTAGCGGCCCAGTGCCGTCGGCATCGTCCTATGGTGTATCGCATAGTGCACCGTGTCATACGTCAGGTAGCCCGTCACGAAGCCGGCGAAGAGCGCCGGCGCGAGATGCGGGCCGACCGCCAGGCGAAAGATCACAAAGAAGACCACGGCCAGCGGAATACTTGCGCCGGGCGGCATCACCAGGCGCGACGAATCGCTCGGATACTCGTGGTGGACGCCGTGCATGATGAAGTACACGACATGGCGCCACCCCGGCAGCGCCGGGATGACCGCATCGCCGGGCGCGAGCCGGGCGACGATGTCGTGCGTCTCGCGCATGACATGGTCCGGTGGGTGGAACAGGTGTCGATGCAGCACGTACTCGATCGCGCTCCACATCGCGATGCCGATCAGGAGCAGCAGCCCGCTGGTCATCGGAGGAGTCGGCGCCCACCAGAGTAGTCCGACGATCAAAGGCGCGTAAATGATGTGCGGTACCGCTGGATGTACGTGTGAGAGTCGCTCGAGCCACTCACGCCGAAACATGCGGACCGACTCGTCCCGCTTGGAGACGAAGTGCTCGCTCATATAGGGTGCTCCCCGCTCTAGAGGTGTCCCCGGCCGCCCGGCGGCGTGGTAGCCGCAACGCGCCCGGGTACTCGACGCGCCCGATGCGGACGCGTCGTTTTGCGAGATGTCAGGCTGCCGAGCGCGGGGGGCCGTTCGGATACGGCAGGGATCGATCGGCTGTCCGAACGAGCGGAGTGTTAGTGCGTCCCCGCGCATGGCGCGGGTCGCTGGCCGGCGCCACCAGCTGCACCGGCACTGCGGCGATCCGACTCGCGGGCAGGTGGAGCGCGGTCGTCGCGGCGCAGGCACCGAGGCAGCAACAGTCGTCATGCGTCGGGCCGCCGGGATCGGTACCCGGATGCGGGTCATGGCACGGACGATGCTCGTGCGCCGACGTGCCATGCGTCGTGGCCGCCGCGGCGTGATCGTGCATCGGGCACACGTGCCGCCACGCCGGCGAGCTCGTGGCGGTCATGGCCCAGAGTGCGAGTAGAACGCGCGCGATGCGCCGGCCAACGGTCATGCCGGTATCGTACACGTCGCGCGCACTGTAGCAAGGCCTGTCCGCATGGTCTCGCGCAGCGCGGTGCAGTATGGCATGCGCGCGGCGAGCGCGGGTCATGTGCGGCGCGGCTCATCCGAAGGAATGCCGAGGATTGGTGCCCGGCTGTCAGTCGGCTAGCTTCGGTGCATCCGCCGTAGCGGACCGGCGTGTATCATCGGGTGAGATTGCTCACGATGGCGAATTGGCACAGCGTGCGGTTGGTGCAGCGGGTTGGCGCGACCACGCTCATGGCTTGGCTCGCCATCACGACGGCGCAGCCCACGCCCGTCCCGCTGTGCCCGATGAGGGGTGGGCTCGTGCTCGAGCCGGCGATGCCGATGCCCGCCGCGGCCGCGCCGACGGCTGAAGGGCACCAGCTCGTCGATCACGGCCGCCGCAGCGCTGATTCGCACCCGGCGCACAACGATAAACCATTCGGCATGCCACCCCATCCCTGTGCCTGTTTCGGGCAGTGCGTCATGGGTGATCCAATCGGCGTGCCCGTCTCGCCGGTTGGCCTTCGCCGTGGTACCTCACGGGCCGATGCGCCCCTACCACCTGCTGCGGCGCTCTCCGTGGGGCCGCGGCGAATCGACTACCTCATCCCGTTCGCGACAGCTCCTCCGGGCCGGACGTAGCGCGCCCCGTTGATCGGCTGCGGATAGCTGTTCCATCCGCGCACCCGGCGTTGGCGCGACCCGTTCTACGCGCATTTTCCCACGCCGCCGTGCAGCGCCGCGCAACATGGGGTATCGCGGCATCCAACTGTCATCTGACGGTACGTCCGCACTGGAGATTCCACTGGTGTCATCGAGCATCGACGAACGCTGCCGGGCGATCGCGTCCCGCATCCTTGCCGCGATCGTACTGCCGCTTGCGCTGAGCGCCTGCGGCGGGTCGGGCGGCGACCATGCCGCCGTCAGCCGGCGCGCGGAGTGGATCTACGAGAGCATGATGAGTCCCTACTGTCCCGAGCTCACGCTCGCGGCCTGCCCAAGTGAGGAAGCGACTGTGCTGCGGGCGGAGATCCGCCGCGAGCTGGCTGCCGGGTGGACCGAATCCCAGGTACGCGAGGCATTGCATGCCCGCTTCGGTGCACTGCTCGATGGCACGCCTCCCGCTCGTGGTCTCGGCGTGCTCGCCTTGGTGCTGCCCGGCATGCTGATCGTGCTTGGCACACTTGCGCTTGGCGCCTGGATCCGCCGGAGTGCGGGGACCAGCACCCAACCCGACAAGGCGTATTCCGTCGTGTCGCCACGCAACGACGCCCGGGCCGATGACGACAACACACTGCGCGAGAGGCTCGACACTCTGCTCCGGGAGGACCGATGACGATGCTGCGCACGGTGACCGTCGCGCGACTCGCCTTCTGGGCCGTCTCGACCGTTACCCTGGAAACAGCCTGCGGTCGCGGCAACTGGTCGGGGGACATTCTCGGATCTACGCGGTGTGCCGCTGGTGCCTGGCCTCGCCCGTCCGGACTTCACGCTGACCGCGACCGATGGACAGGCGTATCCGTTCCGCGCACGCACCGCTGGCCGCCTCACCTTCCTGTACTTCGGATACACGTCCTGTCCCGATGTGTGTCCGGTGCAGCTCGCCAACCTGTCGGCCGTCCTCCACCGTTTGCCATACGACGACCGCCAACGCGTCACCGTGGTCTTCGTCACCATCGATCCGGCACGCGACTCGGCGGGCCGGCTGCGCGCCTGGCTCGACCAGTTCGACCCGGCCATCGTCGGGCTGCGGGGGCCACTGGATGAGATCAATCACACACAAGCGGCGCTCGGCCTACCGGTGGCGGCGGCCGGCGCCCGCGACCGCAATGGGAATTACATCGTGGGTCATACCGCTGAAATACTCGTGTTCACACCGGATGATTCCGCCCGTATCGCCTATCCGTTAGGAACCCGGCAACAGGATTGGGCGCACGATCTGCCGCTCCTGCTGCACACATCCACGGCGCGCGGCCGATGAGACTCGCTATCGCGATGCCGCTTCTCGGTGCGTTGGCGTGCCGGCCAACCGCTCCGTCCGTGCATTGGTCCCGCGCCTACGTGGTCCTTCCGATCGTCGGATCCCCAGCCGCGCTCTACGCCCGGATCATCAACGACACCGACCGTCCCGACACCTTGCTCGGAATCAGGACCGAGGCGGCACGCGAGGCGGAGATCCATGCGTCGATGACGCGAGAGACGATCGGCGCCGGCGCGATGTCGATGGCACCGGTCGAGCGCCTCGCCGTCCCGGCGCATGGGACGCTCGTACTGTCGCCCGGCGGATACCACGGGATGCTGACTGGCCTCCGACCGGGGTTCGCGCCCGGCGACTCCATCACGGTGCTGCTCCGCTTCGCGCGCGCGGGCCCGATCAACGGGAGAGCCGCGGTGATCACATATGCTGACGTCGACACGGCGACCGCGCCATGACGAACGCGCTGCGCTGGTGGTGCTCCGCGGCAGGCGTGGCGTGGACCTGGGTCCCGCGCAGCTCGGCCTGCCTGTTCGGTCCTGCCCCCACGGTGGCGCGGCGCCACCCACGGGTTACATTGTCCGGCATGCGCCGGTCCGCATGGGAGCGCGCTGGAATCGCGGTAGTGGCCGCGTGGCTGGCATTCAATACCGCGGATCCGCTCGGCCTGCACGTCTACTGTCCCATGCACGACGGCCCCTTGGTGAACCCGCCGGAGGCTGCCCACGGCGCCGGCGCCCCGCAGCTCTCGCCCGCGCACGCATCGCACGACGATGAATGCCATCATGGACCCGGGCATCCGTCCGACCACTCGCGTCATCAATGCTTGTGCCTCGGCACGTGCTGCGGCACGGCCGCACTCATGGTCAGCCGCGAGCGCCTCGTTGCGCTCCCGGTCGTCCCGGTCGAGGTGGCAGGACCATCGGTTTTGTCGACCGATGACACACTGCGCCCGGCACGACCCGACCTCGTCCTCCCGCCCCCGCTCGGCCCGCCTTCGCTTCGCGTCTGACGTGCCCCCCCGCCGCCTAGGGCGGTTTGGGGTGAGGCGGAAAGCGACGCGGACTGCGTCGCGACCGGCGGAGCGTATCAGCACGTCTCCGCCAACCCACCTGACGCGGAGACCATCATGCTTGTTCAGCGCTCGGTATTCCGGGGCGCGCTGCTGCTCGTACTTGGCGCCTTGCCCCCGCGGGTCGCATTCGCGCAGGCGACGCCGCCAGCGGATTCTACGCGCCGCGACTCGCTCGCCAGAGATTCGCTCGCTCGTAGCCGACGCACGGCGCGCCTCACGACGGTCACGATCACGGCGACGCCCGTCGAACGCAGCGAGCCGCTCACTGTCATACACGTCGATACCCTGCAGATTGCGCTCACCCCAGCCAACTCTCCCTGGGAATTGTTCCGAGAAGCGGCCGGACTCGAGGCGCACGAGCAAGGGCAGGGCCCGGGGTTTGCCTCCGATCTCTCGATTCGGGGCTTCAGCTCCGACCACTCGACGGATCTTGCCCTGTACATCGACGGCGTCCCGAACAACGAGCCAGTGAACGGCCACGCCGAGGGATACAACGATCTCAATTTGCTCTTCCCCCAGGTGATCACTGGCGTGGACGTGGTCAAAGGACCGACGAGCGCACTGTACGGGAATTTTGCTTTCGGAGGCACTGTCAATGTCCGGACCCTGGAGAAGTACGATGGGATCGAGGCTGCCGCGGGCGGCGGCTCCTTCGGCAACGGCCAAGGATATGCGCTCGCGGGCTTCGACCATGGCACGACCGGCGGCGTGTTCGCAATTCAGGGTTACCGCGAAGACGGCTGGCGCACTCACTCCGCGAACGACTATGGCCATGTGCATGCCGCACTGACACACGATCTCGACTCGAACACCACGGTGAGCGCTGCGGCCAATGGATACCTCACGCAGTACGATTCGCCCGGCTTTCTCGACACGACGCTGTACAACCAGGGGCGTTACAACTTTGTCTCCAACTTCGGCGACGGCGGATTCAAGCGACACGCGCAAGAACGCATCAGTCTTCGCACGTTTCTGCGTCCCGACCTCGAGTGGCGGACGACGGCGTATTCGCAACAGGGTACGTGGAATTTTTGGCTCAGCAGCCCGCCGGGTCTGGGGGGATTGACCGAAGGGACCGGCGCCGAAACGCGCGAGTACGATGGGCGCTACGGTGTCGGCGCCACGACGGCGCTCACGTACGCGACGGGAGGCGCCGACGTTACACTCGGCGCTGATGCGCGATACACACATGCGCACTATGAGAACTACGCGGAGGCGGCGACGGGATTCCGCGTCGACTCGTCGCCGCTCGTGCTCGCCGAGCCCGCCCGTCAGACGTCGGGCGGGATCTACCTCCAGACCGGCGTCAATGTCTCCCGCTACGCCCGAGTCGAGCTGGGCGGCCGGTTCGATCAGCTCTCGAGCGCCGTTCGCCAACCCGTGACCGATTCGGCCGGCAACCTGATTGTCAGTGAGCTGGTCGATGCGCAACACAGCAAAGGCATCTTCTCGCCAAAGACTGGTTTGCTGCTGCGCCCGTTTGCGGGCGTGGGGCAACAGGGAATCGGGCTGTTCGCGAACATCTCACGCGGATTCCGGCAAACCGATGGCGTGATCAGTGATCCCACGCTCCCATTCATCACGATCTGGGACTACGAAACGGGTATCAAGATCGACGAAGGGCCCGCGACGATCGATGCGTCGCTCTTCCGCATGGATGTGAGCAATGAGCAAAGCTTCGATCCCGCGCTGAACAAGTCGATCGGCGGCGGTCAGAGCCAACGCGACGGCCTCGATGTCGCGGCGCACGCTGCGCTTGCGCCGGGTGTCACGGCCAGCACCGATTTCACGATTCTCCACGCGTTTTACACCCACTTCATCGACCCGGATGACGGCGTCGACTACTCACACACGCCCATCTTCAACACGTCGAAGTACGTCGGTGCGGCAACCATCGACCTTGACCTGCCGCGGCAACCGTGGGTCGCGCAGTTGGGGACGAATTTCCTGGGCCCGTACACACCATTCGAGGAAAAGGGGATCCTGCGGCCGGGGTACGTGTTGTTCAGCCTTGGAGGTGGCGTGCGAGTGTTCCACCAGACGGAGATTCTGATCGGCATCCGTAACTTGCTCGATGTCCGCTACCGCGAGCTCGAGGCGGGCGGCCAGGTCACGCCCGGTCAATCGCAGACAGTGTACGCCTTGGTGCGGTACACAGCGCCCAGGCTATGAGCACTGTTGCGCTATTACATGCGGCCATCGCGGTAAAGGTTGCCTGCGCGGACGATCAGACCACGCGGCGCCTGCTGCAGAGCGACCAGACGGGACGACTCAGGGCGGAGAGTCGGACAATAACAGTCGCACGTCTTCCACGGCGATATGAGCGGACGAGTGGACAGGCAGCGCCACTCGCAGACGACCAGCCGCGTCAACGAGAGACAGAGACACCTGGTGCGCGAACCCCTCGGCGTGGGAATCGAGGCTCATCGGGTTGTCTTCCAGCTCTTGTACGAGAAGCGCGTTTTGCGCCGAATCCAGAGCCGCCTTCGTGCCCGTCAGCCCAATGATCTCAGGGTCGAACTGATTGAGGTAGTCTCGCAGCACCTGGCGCGTGTCGTGCTGGGGGTCAACCGTGATGAAGACGAATCTCACGCGCCGCGCATCCGCGCCCAGCTGCCGTTTTACCTTGCGCCAATCTGCGAGCGTAGTGGGGCATGCGTCCGGGCAGTGGCTGTACCCGAAGTACACAATTGCAACACCGGGAGCGCCGACTCTGGACAGTGCCACGGGCTTGCCCGCGCTGTCCAGCAGAGTCACGGGCGGGAGGGGACGTGGGGGATTGACTACGTAACCCACGTACGCTGTCGCGCGCCGGCGGCGAGCGATGGCTCGCTCTCGCGCAGTCATCCCGATAACCGCACCGGCGATGACGACCAGGGAGACCGCGCCGAGCACAAAGCGCCGCATGAAACGTCCTTAGTCTGCTGTTTCGGTGAGCCGCCGCACATAGGCGCGAACGCCGCGCTCCACGGGCGTGAAAGGCGTGGCATAGCCGGTCGCCCGGAGCCTCGCCGTCGTAGCCTGTGTGAAGTACTGATAACGCTCGCGCAGGTCCAGCGGCGTGTCGATGAATTCGATGCGTACTGGTGCGCCGAGTGCGGCGAACGTAGCGTGCGCGACGTCCAGAAATGTCCGGCGCTCGCCGGTACCCAGATTGATGATGCCGCGCGGCACACCCGCGTCCACGCCGAAGTGAAGCGCGTCGACTACGTCGCCGACATCGATGAAATCGCGCACCTGATGGCCGTCGGCGAAATCCGGGCGGTGACTGCGGAAGAGCCGGACTACGCCCGTGCTTCGAATCTGGTCGAAGGCGTGCAGCACGACGCTAGCCATGGGACCTTTGTGGCGCTCGCCAAATCCATACACGTTGAAGAACTTGAACCCGCACCACGCGGGAGGGTTCCTACCAGCACGTTCCTCGGCAAGCGCCCACAGGTCGAACTGCTGCTTGGAGTCCCCGTATGGATTCAGCGGGTGCAGGCGCGGAATCACCGACTCGTCGTCGGCGTAGCCCAGCCCGCCGTCGCCATACGTCGCGGCGCTGCTCGCGTACACGAGCGGCACACCCGCACTCGTCGCGTATTGCCATAGCTTGCGCGAGTACTCGACGTTCACACGAGACAGGTAGGCGACGTCCATCTGGCGAGTGTCGGTGCAAGCACCGAGGTGAACGATCGCTCTCAGCTTCGGTCGTTCCCTGTCCAGCCAGTGGAACAGCTCGTCTCGATCGACGATTTCGCGGAAGTCCACGCCCCGGTGCTCCGGGCGTTCCGCAAAATGGCGGCGCGCATCGACCGAGATGCGTGGAATCCCCCTGGCCGCGCACGATTCTACGAACCGGGCTCCGATGAAGCCCGCAGCCCCTGTGATCAGGACAGCGCGCGAGTCGTTCACAACAGCCAAATCTACGGCTCTGTTCGAATCGCGAGCGCCCCTTGGCGGCTGCCGGGCGTTGGATATGCATCTACGGCTGCGTGATACGACGAGGCATCTGGAACACGACTGGAGGATCGCATGATTCGGAAGCTCAGATCGGGCCAGTTTCGGCTGTATTCGAGAAAGAAAGACCCCAAGACTGGTAAGCGCCGCAATCTCGGAACGTTCGCGACGCGCGCGGCGGCCGAAAAGCACGAGCGCGCCGTTCAGTTCTTCAAGCGCAGCGGATGATCGGACCTGTCCCCGGTCCGCTGCAGGCCTGGCCAGCGGCCTGCCAAGCGTGGGCGGCGTTGCTCACCTAAGCTTGACGCGAGCGGGGCTGATCGCGTTTGTTTTGGGCCAGGTGACGACAGAACTGTCCCCGGCGGTGCGTGGAGTGCTCGCGCGCTACGCCCGCTTCCTTCCGGTGACCGCGGCCACGCCCTCGCTCGCGCTTGGCGAGGGCGACACACCGCTCATCCCGGTCCCGCGGTTGGCGGATTGGGTCGGGGTCGAAGAGCTGTACGTAAAATTTGAAGGCGCCAATCCCACGGGATCATTCAAGGATCGCGGGATGGTAGTCGCGGTTGCCAAGGCGCTCGAGCGCGGAGCACGGACGATCGTGTGCGCTTCGACAGGAAATACCGCGGCAAGTGCGGCTGCGTACGCCGCGCGTGCGGGACTGACGGCAGTCGTGCTGCTACCACACGGGCGCGTTTCAGCGGCCAAGATCGCGCAGGCGTTGGCTTATGGCGCGAAGGCCGTCGTGGTCGACGCCGGATTCGATGCAGCCTTGGATGTCGCCCGCGTCCTGGGAGAGCGGTATCCCGTAGAGCTGGTGAACTCGGTAAATCCGCATCGGATCGCTGGTCAGGCGACAGCTGCTTACGAGATATGCGATGCGTTGGGCACGGCCCCCGACGTGTTGGCGCTTCCAGTCGGCAACGGTGGTAACATCTCCGCATACTGGCTGGGCTTTCGGCGCTATGCGCAAGCCGGACACATCTCAACCCTGCCCGTGATGCTCGGCGCGCAGGCGGCCGGCGCCGCGCCGCTTGTCCTCGGTCATCCGGTAGATTCGCCGGAGACCATTGCGAGCGCCATCCGGATCGGTCGCCCCGCGAGCTGGGACTCGGCAGTTGCCGCGGCTCACGAGTCCGGCGGCGAGTTTCTCGCCGTCACCGACGAGGTGATTCTCGAGGCCTACCGGGAGATCGCGCAGCGAGAGGGCATTTTTTGCGAGCCCGCATCGGCGGCTGGCATCGCTGGCCTTCGGGCGAGCGTCGCAGCAGGTAGCGTCGAGGCCGCGAGTCGTTGCGTGTGCGTGTGCACCGGTCACGGACTCAAAGACCCGGCGTGCGCGCCCAAGTTGGACGAAAGTGCTGCTCCTACCGAGGCCACCGTGGACGCAGTCGCAAAGGCCCTCGGGTTCTAACACGCGGGCCCGGCTTTGCCGAACCGGTAGCGCGACCGCGGCCTCCGTCTCACACGGACGACGTAATCCACGACGGCGGCCATTGCTCGGTTACAGAGTTCTCCGCGCCCCGTGCCCGCCAGTAACACCCATTAGGTCAGGCTGCACAGCGAAGAACACGACCCCAGCGGGGCCCGCCGCCGTGCGGAAAGCCGCGGCCATGGCGTCGGCTACGTCGAACGCTCGGTCAGCGGGCGCGAGCGCGATCACGCCGGATCCTGCACCCGATATCGTCGCTCCCCACGCGCCCGCCCGGCGGGCGGCAGCGAATGCCTCCAGGGCGCCCGGGATCAGGGACAGTCGATATGGGACGTGAAGCTTGTCTGCGAGGCCGAGCGGAATCAGTTCCGCGTTTCCTGTTGCCAGCGCGGTGGTAAGGGCAGCCAAAGCACCGAGGTTGTGAACTGCATCGCCGAATGGAACTGTACGCGGCAGCGAGATGCGCGCCTTGGTCGTCTCGAGCTCCACTCCCGGCGCCGCATAGGCGAACGCGATACTGGCGGCCAATGGCAAGCGAAAGGCGCGTGGATCGCCCGATCCGTCATGTGCAACGCCTACGAGGCCTCCCATGAGTGCGGGGGCAACGTTGTCGAGGTGTGATTCCCATTCGAGCGCGTCTGCAAGGAAGGCGCGTACGGCGGCTGGCTCGCGCGGCACTGGCTCACCCGCAACGACCGATGCGAGTGCCAGTCCGCCAACGACCGCCGCGGCCGAAGATCCCAATCCTCGACCGACGGGGATCTCCGAGTCGACTGTGACCGTTCCCCCTGGGTGCTCGATGCCGAGTGTATGGAGCCGCTTCCTGAACGCGCGAAAAAAGATGTCGTCGTGGTCAATGACCCGATCAATGGCACGCAATGTTCCCCGTCGCTCCAATCGGGTCGTACCCGCTGTGCCCCCAGGTACGAATTCCGCCGTGAGGTAGCGAGCCAACGCGAGGCCAATGCAGTCGAAACCCGAGCCCAGATTCGACGTGCTCGCGGGCACGCGCACCCAGCCGGCCCCGGGCGCCAGGTCGTTAGGAGGACTTGGCACCGTCGAGCTGTCTTACGCGGAAGCGGACGGGTGCACCGCCTCCGTTTGCCGATCGTGGCGATCCAGGATGCGTCGCACGAGCTGGACGACGCCAGCCAGAACCAGCGTGAAGGAGCAAATGGTGAGCATTCGCCACAGAAGGATAGATATCGCGATCGACGGCCAATCGTCGAAACCGGCTCGCGCCGATCCCCACAGCTCGCGATGCGCGGCAATGAGCGCCAGGCTCGTAACGACTTCGCCGGCCGACTCGTAGAGTGCAAACAGGGGCGCCCGCCAGCCCCAGTGCCGCACAGGGTAGTTCCCCAAATGGGCGGCCGCTGCGCCAAACAGGATGAGCGCGAACAGGATATACCACCAAACGACCCAGGTGAGGCTTGACGCCGCTGAACGCGTCATGACGAGCGAATGAGCCAATCGCAGGGCCACGCCCGTCAGCAGCCCGATCTCTGCCGCCGACAGGGTTAGCCGGCGAAATGCGGCCGGCTCCTCGATCTTCCAGGCTATCGTTCGCCGCGGGAATATGGGGAGGACCATAGGCGATTCCCGTTTGCGCGCCGTGCTAACCTACGGACCGACCGCGCACGACGCCAACAATTGTCTCCTCTAGCCGCTCGAAAGTAAACGGCTTCGTGAGTGTCGGCTGCCGTGCGACGCCGCCCGCACTGTTGGTGAAGCGCCCTAGTCCTATCACATCGCCAGTAATGAACACAGTCCGCGCCGCGAGCCCCGGGCGATCGGCCCGCAACGCTTCGTAGAGCGATGCGCCGTCCATGACCGGCATCCGGAGATCGGTCACGACAGCATCCACGCTCGTTCCATCGAGTAACCCGAGGGCAGCACGTCCATCCTCCGCTGACACCACACTGAATCCGCGCAAGCGGCCGAACGCCGAGAAGCCCTGTCGCAGCGACGCCTCGTCATCCACGAATAAGATGCGAAGCCCGCACAGCGGTGATCGGGCGGGAAACGCCGGGAGGTCGGCGCTCACGTGGCGCGACCGCGCAGCCGGTGCGTCCGACGCCGGCAGCCGCACGACAAACGTCGCTCCCGGTCCGTGCGAGTTGCCATTATGCATCGGCGACTTCAGACCATCGGTCACGGTGATGGTGCCGCCGTGCGAGGCTATGATCCCGTAGCTCACGCTGAGGCCAAGACCGGTTCCTTCGCCTTCCTGTTTCGTCGTGAAGAAGGGTTCGAACACTCGCGCGCGCGCCTCGGGGAGCACGCCGGGGCCTGTGTCCGTTATCTCCAGTACCACCTCGCCGGCATCGGGCCGCGTCGATACCCCGAGCATGCCACCCCCCATGGGAGCCATGGCCTGAATCGCATTGGTGACCAGATTGAGAACCACCTGTTGAAGCTGTCGGGCATCGCCGGTCACCGCCGGCACGTCATCGCGCAGAGCCAGATTCGCCTGCACGTTGGAGGAAGTGAGCTGATAGTTCCGCAGCCGCACCGTACGCTCAACAAGATGGTTCACGTCCACGGGCTCACGCTGCGGCTCGCTGCGCCGGGCAAATGCCAACAGATCTTGCACGACCTGACTCGCGCGTCCCGTCTCCGAGCGAATCACCTTGACCGAGTCGCGCTGCTCGGCTGTCAAGGTATCGTCTCGCAGCAGGAGCTGAGCGAACGCACTGATGCTGCTGAGCGGGTTGTTGACCTCGTGGGCCACGCCAGCCACCAGCTCGCCCACAGCTGCCAGCCGTTCTGTCTCCATCAAACGCGCGTGTCGCTCCAGCGTCGATGTCATCGTGCGCTCTGCCTCGATGCTTTGCGCCAAGCGCTGCGCTTGGCGCTCCTGCACGGCGAGCGACCTGCTTACACGGACGGCAAGCAGCGCGACGAAGATCGCCACGCCGGCGGCGAGCGCGGGGTTCGGCGCTCCGTGAACCGCCAATAACAGGCACGCAAACGACACTATTGCAGCGGACGCGACGATGAAGTGCGCGCGCACTCTGGCTGATCCACCGCTCGTGCTGGTGTGGAGTCGTTCCACTCGATCTGCCGCCCCCGGCCGGCCCTCCATCGCAAGCGTCGCGCCGATGACCGCGGCGGCCCAAAGGAGGGGACTCAGCAGCGTGCTCCAAGGAAGCTCGCTCGCCAGCGTCGCAGCCAGGGCCGCAACCTCGGCCGCCCATGCTGTGCGTCGGCCGAGCAGCGCGGAGCGCGAAGCGACGAGCAACCCGACCAGGATCAGCAGCGCGACGGGTAGCCCGCGCCAGATCCCTCCGGCTCCGCCGACGCCGGGCCGGCCAGCGCCGAGCAACTCCGTGCCGAGGGGCACCGAGAGTGCAAGCCCGACGACTCCTGCGGCGACGATGAGTAGGACCGCGTCGAGCGCCAGATCCGCCCGCGCGGCACGGCTGCGCCAGCCGAGCGCCGCAGCCACGCCGACGAGCAGACTGACTTGGGCTGCGCCCGGCAGGATGATCGACCAATGACCGCCAGGCGATACCGCGACAGCGACGCAATCCGCTAATGCACAGCCTGCCGCCGCCAGGATTCCACCGAAGAGGGCCCGCCTGGCTCCGCGTGCCCGTCCCGTAGCCTCGACCGCCGTAATGGCCAGGAACGCCAGGGCGAGAGCTCGGGCGATCCGCGTAAGTTGACCGGCGGGCCCGAAGGCGGGCATCGAAGCCGGCGCGAGCGCGCATGCCGCCCACGCGACAGCCGCCGCGTGTGCGACCCCACCGAACCACCCCAAGCCAAGCCACTCCGAGCGTGTCCGCACGATAAACAGACGCTTGACCCGGCGCCGAGTTGCGCACCAAGGCTTGCGCCTGCCAGAAGTCGGTCACATCATGCGAATTCCCACATGCTGTACGACCCCCGGTTCGAGCATGACGCCTGCGGCGTCGGGCTGATCGCGCACCTAAGCGGCGCACGATCGCATGGCATCGTTGCGCGCAGCCTCACGCTGCTGCGCAACCTGTCGCATTGGAGCGCCGTGGGCTGCGATCCCTGCACGGGCGACGGGTCGGGCATCCTGTTACAGATGCCGCACTATTTTCTCGCGCGCGCGTTCCGCGGCGCAGGCATCGCGCTGCCGGACGACGGGGAGTACGGCGTCGGCGTGGTCTTCCTACCGAGGGGCGACCGCGCAACCGTGGCCGAGCAGTGCTCGCTCATCGAGCGCATTGCCACGGAGGAAGGGCTCAGCGTTCTGGGCTGGCGCGACGTCCCCGTCGATCCCAGCGCGCCCGGCGACCTCGCGCGAGTCACAATGCCGGCGATTCGTCATGTCGCTCTCGGCGCCGGCACGCTGCGCGGCCGCGCTCTGGAACGCAGGCTGTACCTCATACGCAAGCGCGTAGAGCACGCCGCTCGAGCGTACGGCAGCAGCGCGTGC
Organism: uncultured Gemmatimonadales bacterium; assembly: GCA_963838855.1. Classification (GTDB taxonomy): domain Bacteria; phylum Gemmatimonadota; class Gemmatimonadetes; order Gemmatimonadales; family Gemmatimonadaceae; genus FEN-1251. The sequence continues at coordinate 39,833 of CAWISX010000020.1, forward strand.
TACGTGCCCAGCATGTCGAGTCGCACGATGGTGTACAAGGGTCTCCTGCGGCCTGACCAGCTGCCACAGTATTTCCCAGACCTCGCGGACCCCGATCTCGCGACTGGATTCGCGCTGGTACACTCGCGCTTCTCGACCAACACGTTTCCCACTTGGTCACGCGCGCATCCATATCGCTTGGTCTGCCACAACGGCGAGATCAACACGCTGCGCGGGAACCTTGCGTGGATGCGGGTACGGGAGCCGCGCATTGCGTCGCATCTGTTCGGCCGCGACATCGAGCGCCTCGTGCCGATAATCAACGAGGACCAGAGCGACTCTGCATGCTTCGACAACGCGCTCGAGTTCTTGGTAATGGGGGGATACTCTCTCGCGCAGGCGATCATGATGATGATCCCCGAGGCGTGGGAGTCGAATCCCGAGACGGACCCTGACCGGCGCGCATTCTACGAGCACCATGCCGCGATCATGGAGCCCTGGGACGGGCCGGCAGCGATAGCGTTCACCGACGGCATTCAGATCGGCGCGACGCTCGATCGTAACGGCCTTCGCCCGGCACGCTACATCGTCACGCATGACGACTTTGTGGTGCTTGCCTCCGAAGCCGGGGCGCTCAGTGTGCCGCCCGAAGCAATTCGGACCAAGGGGCGCCTGCACCCCGGCCGCATGCTGCTCATCGACACGGCGAAGGGGCGCATCCTCGATGACGACGAGCTGAAGAACGAGGTCGCGGCACGGAGGCCGTACCGCGAATGGGTCGATGCGTCGCGGATTACACTGGACCGCCTGCTGGCGGACGCGGCGGACCCAGCGCCGCGCATTGAAACACCTACGGCCGGCACGAACCCGACAAACGCCGAGGCGACAGCTCCGCCGTCCGCCCCTGAGACCACGATTGCCGACCCGCTCTTGCTCCGGGCTTTCGGCTACACCGCGGAGGAGCTGCGCGTGGTGCTGGCTCCAATGGCCGCGACGGGCGAGGAAGCCGTTGGATCGATGGGAAACGACGCGCCGCTTGCCGTACTGTCAGACCAGCCGCAGTTGTTGTTCGCGTATTTTCGACAGCTGTTCGCCCAGGTCACCAACCCAGCGATAGACCCGATCCGCGAGCAGCTGGTCATGTCGCTCGCCATGATCCTCGGTCCGCGCCCGCCGTTACTCGACGAACGGGCCGCGCCACCGCCCTATCTGCGACTGCCGCATCCCGTACTGGCTCGCGCCCACCTGGACCGACTGCGCGCGGCCGGCGGCGCGAGGGGATTGCGAGTGGCGACGCTCTCGACGACCTGGGACACTCGCGATGGCCCGCTTGGGCTCGGGCCGGCGATTGAGGCCATTTGCGACTCGGCGTCCCGCGCCGTTTGCGATGGCTCGCCGCTTCTCGTATTGAGCGACCGGGACGTCGGGAAGCACCGTGCGGCGATTCCGGTGCTCCTCGCCACGAGCGCGGTCCACCAACACCTGATTCGGGAGCGGCTACGTGCCGATGTCGGGCTCATCGTGGAAACCGGCGAGGCTCGCGACGTGACGCATCTGGCGCTGCTGATCGGATATGGAGCTGGAGCAGTCTCGCCGTATCTCGCCCTCGAAACGGTCGCCATGCTCGCGCGTGACGGCTGGCTCCCAGACGGCGTTGGTGCGGCTGAAGCGCAGGACCGCTACGTCGCTGCCGTGAAAAAGGGCTTGTTGAAGATCCTTTCGAAGATGGGAATCTCGACGCTGCAGAGTTACTGCGGGGCGCAGGTGTTCGAAGTCCTCGGACTCGCACGCGCGCTAGTGGACCGCCACTTCACTGGCACGGTCTCGCGCATCAATGGAATCGACATTGCGACGGTGGCGGAGGAAACTCTGCGCAGGCATCGCTCGGCATGGTGTCTCGAGGACGGACGCGTCGATAACGTGCCCGATGTGCCCGCGCTCGACCCCGGGGGCGAGTATCACTACCGTGTAGACTCGGACCACCACGCGTGGAATCCCAGCACGATCGCTACGCTGCAGCGCGCAGCGCGCGGGAACGACGCTCCGACCTTCGCGGAATTCAGCCGGCTGGCCGATGCCGAGAGCAGCCGCTTCACCCTGCGCGGCCTGTTTGAATTTTCAGAACGCACTCCGGTGCCGATCGAAGAGGTCGAGCTTGCGTCAGCGATCGTGCGACGTTTTACGACCGGTGCGATGTCCTTCGGCGCGCTGAGCATCGAAGCCCACGAGACCCTGGCAATCGCGATGAACCGACTCGGCGGGCGCAGTAACACCGGCGAGGGCGGCGAGGACCCAAGGCGGTTCGGCACTGAGCGCAACAGTGCGATCAAGCAGGTCGCCTCTGCCCGTTTCGGCGTCACGACCCAGTACCTCGTGAACGCACGCGAGCTGCAGATCAAGATCGCCCAAGGCGCAAAGCCAGGCGAGGGCGGTCAGCTTCCCGGACACAAGGTCGATGAGGCCATTGCGGCCGTGCGGTATGCCATCCCCGGCGTCACTCTCATTTCGCCGCCCCCGCACCACGACATTTACTCGATCGAGGATCTGGCTCAGCTGATCTTCGATTTGAAGAACGTAAACCCGGCGGCTGCGGTGTCGGTGAAGTTGGTCGCCGAAGCTGGCGTGGGCACGGTCGCCGCTGGTGTCGCGAAGGCGCACGCTGATCTGATCGTGATCTCCGGCGACTCGGGAGGCACGGGGGCGTCTCCGCTGTCATCGATCAAACGCGCCGGTATTCCGTGGGAGATCGGGCTCGCAGAAACGCACCAAACGCTGGTGTTGAACGGGCTCCGCTCGCGCGTGCGGCTCCAAACGGACGGGCAGCTCAAGACGGCACGCGACGTGGTAGTGGCGGCGATCCTTGGCGCCGAGGAGTTCGGCTTCTCGACCGCCCCGCTCATCGTGGAAGGTTGTGTGATGATGCGGAAGTGCCACCTGAACACGTGTCCCGTTGGGATTGCCACTCAGGACCCGGTGCTTCGCGCGAAGTTCGCCGGTGAGCCAGAGCAGGTAGTGAATTTCTTCTTCCTGCTGGCCGAAGAGGTTCGCGCTTTGATGGCACGGCTGGGCGTGCGCACCGTGGACGATCTCGTAGGACAGACCGAACTACTGCGAGCCGTCCGGGCTGACCACTGGAAGGCGAAGGCGCTAGACGTTAGCGCGCTACTGTATCGTCCCGCGCCCGTCGCCCTGCCAGGTGTGGCTCAGGGTCCAAACACCCTTCACTGCACGCAGGACCAGGATCATGGACTAGATGCCGCACTCGACTCGACGATGACGCCTGACATTCTGGCGGCGCTGTCGCGCGGCGAGCGGGTCGACGTGCGCGTACCAATTCGTACCGCGCACCGGGCCGTTGGGGCGATGCTTTCCGGGGAAATCGCCCGCAGCCGCCCGCTTGGCGACGACCTGCGGGACGACACCGTTCGGATCGAGTACACGGGCTCCGCCGGCCAGAGTTTTGGCGCTTTCGCCGTTCGAGGCCTGACTCTCCGGCTCGTCGGCGAGGCGAACGACTACGTCGGAAAGGGATTGTCGGGCGGCCGCCTAGTGATCGTGCCGCCGCGGGGGGCCGGCTACATCCCTGAAGACACGACGATCATCGGAAATACTGCCCTGTACGGCGCCACCTCGGGCGAGGCCTACATCCATGGAGTCGCCGGCGAACGGTTTGCGGTGCGCAATAGCGGCGCAACGGCGGTAGTCGAGGGGATTGGCGACCACGGCTGCGAATACATGACGGGCGGCGTCGTGGTCGTCCTGGGTCGCACGGGACGCAACTTCGCGGCGGGCATGAGCGGCGGGATTGCATTCGTTCTCGACCCGGACGGCAGTTTCCGCCAGCGGTGCAACACAATGCTGGTGGGGCTCCAACAGCTGGACGACGCGGAAGACCGGCAGCTGCTGGAGCAGTTGCTTGCGACCCACGCGGAACTGACAGGAAGTGGCCGCGCGCGGCGGGTTCTCCGTCGCTGGCGCGCGGCCGCACGCGAATTCCTTCGGGTGATGCCACGCGAGTATGAGCAGGTACTGACGCGGCAACGCACCGCGACCGGATGACGGGCCCGCGTCTTGGGTGACGTTCGCGGATTCCTGACCCTGCGCCGCGCCGAGCCAACGAGACGTCCGGTCGGCGAGCGCACACGGGACTGGCGCGAGATGTACGCGCCGCTCCCGGAGGACGGGTTGCGCGAACAGGGCGCGAGATGCATGGACTGCGGGGTGCCCTTCTGCCAGGGCGACACTGGTTGCCCTGTTCGGAACGCGATTCCTGACTGGAACGACCTCGTATATCGCGGGCGCTGGCGGGATGCGCTGACCTCGCTGCATGCGACGAACAATTTCCCCGAGTTCACGGGGCGCCTATGCCCGGCCCCGTGCGAGTCGGCGTGCGTTCTGGCTCTCATTGATCGCCCCGTCGCCATCCGGACTCTCGAACAGGCAATAGTGGACCGTGGGTTCGATGAGGGCTGGGTCGTGCCGCGCCCACCGCACCGCGCGAGTGGGCACTGCGTTGCGGTCGTGGGGTCCGGGCCAGCGGGTCTGGCGGCTGCACAGCAGCTCCGCCGCGCTGGCCATTCCGTGGTCGTGTTCGAGCGGGCCGACCGCGTCGGAGGGTTGCTGAGATACGGCATCCCTGATTTCAAGATGGAGAAGGCGGTATTGGATCGGCGGGTCGAGCAGCTCGAGGCCGAGGGCGTCACGTTCCGTACTGGCGTCGCTGTAGGGAGCGACATTTCGGCAGCGGAGCTGCGTGGCGCGTTCGACGCAGTGTTGCTGGCTACGGGAGCAACCATGCCGCGGGTATTGGCGGTACCCGGGGCCGATCTCGCCGGCGTCCACCCCGCGATGGAATTCCTCACCCAGCAGAACCGCGTGGGGGCGGGCGACGTCGTAGATGCCGGTGCGCGCATTACGGCAGCTGGCAAGCGCGTCGTCGTAATCGGCGGTGGCGACACCGGCTCGGACTGCCTTGGCACGTGTCACCGCCAGGGAGCGCGCGAGGTGTGGCAATTCGAGCTCTTGCCGGAGCCGCCGCGCGAGCGCGCCGAGGCAACACCGTGGCCGCTGTGGCCAATGCAGCTTCGCACGTCGCACGCGCACGAGGAAGGCGGACGCCGCGAATGGAGCGTGTCGACCCGGGAGTTCACCGGCCGAGACGGGCGGGTGGATCGACTACACGCGCATCGCGTCGACCGAGGCAGCGGCCGCGATGGCGCGCCAGCATTCGTTGAGATGCCAGGGACGCACTTCACTTTGGACGTGGATCTCGTGCTGTTCGCGCTCGGTTTTATCGGCCCCGAGCGCCCGTTGGCCGACGCATTTGGCATCGCGACGACGCCCCGCCAAACGTTCGCGACGGACCCTGACTACGCGACGGCGGTCGATGGGGTATTCGCGGCGGGCGACGCACGCCGCGGTGCGTCATTGATCGTTTGGGCGATCCGCGAGGGTCGCGATGCCGCGGCCGCGATCCACTCGTATCTCCACTCCCGTGAGCATCGCGGCTAATGGATCCAATGCCCAATCCGTCCCCAACGGATTTCCGTAATCGCCCGAAAGTAGTCGAGCCCCGCGTCGGGATCATAAGAGTAGTACACGAATAACGGTCGCCCGCGGAGATTCTTGCGCGGGACGAATCCCCAGTAGCGGCTGTCCTTCGAGTTGTAACGGTTGTCCCCCATCATGAAGTACGACTTCGGCTGGACGACGAGCGGGCCCCAGTTGTCGTGCGTCGGCTGCGCAGGGGGCTCGCCGAAACGAGAGTTCTTGAGGGCCACCGCCTTCTGCCAATCGAAGAGAGAATTCGTTTCGTCCGGGCGCGACGATGCAGAGTCCATCGGATCGTACGACGAAAACCCCGGCCCCTGAGGGGTTGGGGCGCCGTTGATGTACAGCACCCCGCTGCGCATGTAGATCGTGTCGCCCGGCATCCCCCACAGCCGCTTCACCAGCGTCGGTGTTGGGTCTTGCGGTTGATCCACTTGGGGCGGGGAGACAAACACGACGACATCGCGGCGATGTGGATCCGCGTACCCGGGCAGCTGCACGTCCAGCAGGGGCACGTGCGGGCCATAAATGAGCTTATTCACGAACAGCCAATCGCCAACGAGCAGCGTCGGCGTCATGCTCCCCGACGGGATGCGGAACGCCTCGATCAGGAACGCCCGGACGCACAGAAAGATGAGTAGCGCCCCGGCGAGCGACTTGACGTTGTCCCACGCGGACCGCGCGGGGGAGGGCGCGGACGCGTCCGCGGTCGCGCCTCCCCCACGTGCCGCTGCCCCCAAGGGAACGGTCTTACGCCTCTTGTAAGTGCCTAATCACAAGGGGTACTACGCATCTCTCACGTGTTTGTTCACCAGCTTCGTCATGTCGAACATCGAAACCTTCGTCCTGCCGTTGAAGACCGGACGCAGCGCGTCGTCGGCGTTGATCATGCGACGTTCCTTGGCGTCCTGAAGCCCCTTCCGCTTGATGTACGCCCAGAGCTTTTTCGTGAGCTCGGTGCGCGGCAGCGGCGACGACCCGACCACGACCGACAGGCTCGAGTCCGGCTGCACTGGTTTCATGAAGGCGGCATTCGGTTTCCGCTTGGCGCCGGCCTTTTTCGCGGGCCTCTTCGCCGACTTTGCGGCCCGTCGTTTCGCACCAGCTTTCCTGGCGGCCTTCTTCTTCGTCGTGGCCATCGAGTGTCGCTCCTAGAAGTGAGACGGAAGCAGCGTGCTCCGACACGCACCCCAAGAGCGCCACGCGACGTCCCGGGGGCGTCGCGGTGCAAAGTACAGCCCACGATCGCAGACGCAAGGACTCCCCACGCCTTGCGATGACCCGAGTGCTAGGCGGCGCTGCCCTCTGTGCTGCCCTCTGAGCCGTTGCCCGACAGATCTAGCATTCGCGATCCGTGGACATATTCCACCGAGCGGGGGTCACGCAGGCTGGCGAGTCGTTTCACCACGGCTCCGATGCGAGTTCCTTGCTCAGCGATGACTCTTATGAACTCACGCTCCTCGGCGGGGGCCGCCAGGCCGCTTGTGAGCAGCGAGATGTTGCCGAGTAGTGCCGTCAGAGGATTGTTTATCTCGTGCTGCAGCGCGAGCGCCGTCTCGCCGATCCCGGCCAGCCACTGCGCCCGGGCAAGCGCGTCCTCGGCCGCACGTTTGGCGCGGTCAATCGCCATTCGCCGCTCGGCAATCGTCACTCGAGTGCGAATGGCACCCGGACTAACGGGCTTGGAGAGATAGTCATCGGCGCCGGCATCCAACACGCGGTGCAGATCGTTGCTCGCGCCCCGCGCCGTGACAACGATGATGAACGTGTCCCGACCGAGTCCGCTCGTTCGTATCCGCTCGCAAACCTCGATGCCGCTGAGTGCCGGCATCTGCCAGTCCAGCAACACGAGAGACGGCCGCTCCTGCTCGTACAGTTCCCAAGCTTCCGCGCCGTCCTCGGCCGTGATAATCTCATGCCCCGCGTCGCCGATGACAGCTGCGATCAATCCACGCATCGCCTCGTCGTCATCCGCTATGAGCACTCGCATCGTTCTCCTCTGGATCGCCTTCAGGGGCTACAGCGTTAGACGATTCCCTATCGACAGTGAAACATGCTGCCGCCTGGAGACGCGCAAGCTGGGGTGGAGAGGTCAGGGTAGACCAGAACGGTATATTCCCGTTGAATGTCCGCTTTTTCTGGAATTCGTCGCGTGCCGCCGCCGGTAAACGAGCCGGTGAAGACGTATGCGCCCGGCTCGCCGGAGCGCCGGTCGCTGCAGGCTCGGCTCGCGTCGATGGCGGCGGAAAGGGCAGACGTTCCGCTCATCATTGGCGGGGACGATGTGCGCACGGGCGATGTGGCCCACGCCGTCATGCCCCACGATCACCGACACGTGCTCGCCGATTGGCATAGGGCCGGCCCGGAGCACGTGGCGCAGGCTATCGAGGCTGCGGCCGCCGCGCACGGGGAATGGAGCCTGTGGCCCTGGGAGGAGCGTGCCGCGGTCTTCCTCCGCGCCGCGGAGCTGCTCGCTACCACGTGGCGCGATACGCTCAACGCGGCGACAATGCTCGGTCAGTCCAAGACCGTGCATCAGGCGGAGATCGACTCCGCAGCGGAGCTGACCGATTTCTGGCGATTCAATCCGCATTACGCGCAGGAGCTGTATGCAGAACAGCCGCTGAGCCCCACGGGCAGCGGAGCGTGGAACACGATGGATCACCGGCCCCTCGAAGGGTTCGTCTACGCGGTCACGCCGTTCAACTTCACGGCGATCGGGGGCAACCTTCCGACCGCACCTGCGCTCATGGGCAACACGGTCGTATGGAAGCCGTCCGCCGGGGCTATCCTGTCATCGTATTACATCATGCGGCTGCTCGAAGCCGCGGGCCTGCCGCCTGGCGTGATCAACTTCGTACCTGGCAACCCGGTCGCGATCACGGCCGAATTACTTGGGCACCGCAACCTGGCCGGCGTGCACTTCACCGGCGGCACGGATGTCTTCAACAACATGTGGCAGACCGTGGCATTGAACGTCGGCCGCTACCGGTCCTACCCGCGGATCGTCGGCGAGACCGGCGGCAAGGATTTCATTGTCGCTCACCCATCCGCCGACGCGCGGGCTACGTCGGTCGCCATCGTGCGCGGAGGATTCGAGTACCAGGGTCAGAAATGCTCGGCGGCGAGCCGTGTCTACGTGCCCGCGTCACTGTGGCCCGAGATCGAGGAGCGGACGGTCACAATGATGCGGGAAATCACGGTGGGCGACGTCGCCGACTTCCGGCATTTCATGGGCGCGGTGATCGACGCGCGCGCCTTCGAGCGTATAGGCGGCTACCTCGCCGAAGCCCGGCGCGGCGCAACGATCGTGCAGGGCGGAGGCACGCACGGCGATGACGGCTATTTCATCGAGCCCACGCTCGTACGCGCGGACGACCCGGGCTCGCGTCTTCTCTGCGAGGAGATTTTTGGTCCCGTCGTTACGGTCCACGTGTATCCCGACACGCGCTGGCGAGAGACGCTGGATATCATCGATCACACGTCTCCGTACGCCCTAACCGGCGCCGTTTTCAGTCGCGACCGATCGGCAATCGCCGAGGCATCCCGAGTCCTCAGATACGCCGCCGGGAATTTCTACATCAATGACAAACCCACCGGCGCAATGGTGGGCCAACAGCCGTTCGGCGGGGCTCGGGCGTCAGGCACCAACGACAAGGCAGGATCCAAGCTGAATCTGATGCGCTGGATCAGCCCTCGAACGATCAAGGAAACGTTCGTACCGCCACACGAGCATCGGTATCCATTCATGGATACCGACTAGGACAAACACGGGCGGACGCGGTCCGGTCTTGTCTAGCCGGGCACTCCGACGCCGATTGGAATTGCGAACGCGCCCGTCCTGTTGAGGCCTTCGTGCCAGATCACGACACGGTTCCGTCCGGCGCGCTTGGATGCGTACAGCGCCTCGTCGGCGCGGGCTTTGAGGTCCTCGATGACGTTGGCGTTTTTCGGCGGCTCGGCAACGACGCCAATGCTCGCCGTGATCGGCAGCCGGCCTTGTACGCCGCCGAAAGCGCGGGCGCGAAACGCCTCGGCGATTCGATTCGCGAGATGCACGACGCCGCCCTCCGTCGTCTCGGTCGCGATCACCATGAACTCGTCCCCGCCGGTTCGCGACACGACGTCGCCGCCTCGCGCCGTGTCGCGCAACAGCTGGCCCACTTCGCGGATCACGACGTCGCCTGCGAGGTGGCCAAACGTGTCGTTGATACGCTTGAAGTAGTCGACATCTACAGCCACGATCCCCAGGACCGTGCCTTGCCGTGCAGCGCGCACCACCTCACGCGTGAGCTCTTGGTCGAAGCCCCTCCGGTTGAGGCAGCCGCTCAGCGGGTCGGTGAGCATTATGGTGCTCAGCTGCTCGCGCATGCGATTGTAGGCTCGTCCCAAGAGCGTGATATTGTCCGGACGGCTGTCGCCCGCCACGTCGTAAGCATGCGAGAAATCCCCGGCTTCTGCCCGCTCGAACATCCCCGCTAGGCTGTCGAGTCGCGCACTGTGGTCGCCGTACAGCACGACGAACATTGCCGAGCCGGCCGCGAAGAGAACCAGCGTGCACACCTGCTCGCCCCAATCGAGCGCGGTGCCATGGGCGACTGCCACGGCTGTGAGGGTGAGGTACGCCCCGACCACCGTGAGGAGCGTCGTCAAGGAAGCAACACGACCGAAATAGATCTGGGTGAGCTGCAGCGCAAGGAATGCGAGCAACAATGTACGGTCGTAGTACGCCGGCGCGCTCGCGAGATACGCGCTCGCATTGATCGCGAGGATGTCCGCTATCGTCATGGCCAACACCACCGCCCGCGATGCGTGACGCGTGCGCCGCAACACGGCCGCCAAAGCGGCGGTGCCAGCCGCATAGGTGAAGACCACGGCTGTGAGCCCGAGCATGGCAGCCCGGGCGCCCCACGTTTCCGCCGCGAGGGACGTTTCGGAGGTAACGCCTAGCCCGCCAAGCCCTAGCTTCAACGCCCAGAGGACAAAGGCGAAACCAGCCCGAAAGGTGGCTTGCCAGACGAGTACTTCCGCATACGTCTGGGTACGCCGGTTATGCCCGAGTGGCGTGAGCGGCTCGGGAAATGGTCGCGATGGTCGGCGGCCGAGATCCACGTCCGGGGACGGTGCGAGGGCCGACCGCGTCACGCGCGCGAGTGCGTGACGCCAGCCAGCCGGACGCGATCTTCAATGCGCGGCCACGCTAGGCGCGCTTGATCTTCGGCCCGGCGATCCGGTTGTTTGCGTCTACGAACACGAGCTTTGGCTCGAACGCCCCGGCTGGCAACTCGGCCTCATCGTATTCTGCGTAGCTGATCACGATCACGTGATCGCCTGCCGCGCCCAAGCGCGCTGCGGCCCCGTTGAGCTGGATCGTGCCGCTCCCCCGGTCGCCAGCAATCACGTACGTTTCCAAACGCGATCCTGTGTTCACGTTCACCACCTGCACCCGCTCGTATTCCAGCACGTCGGCGGCGTCCATCAGATCGCGGTCGAGCGTGAGGCTTCCCTCGTAGTTGAGGTCCGCGCCGGTGAGAACACCGCGGTGAATTTTCGACTTGCACATCGTGCGTCGCATAGGACGAAATATAGAGATGGAATAACCACACGACGGCCCGCACGCAGAGCCGGTTACATTTGCGCACGTGAGTGACTTGCTGGCCGCTCGCTCGCAGATGGCGATGTCACTCGCCTTTCACATAATCTTCGCCGTCGTGGGCATTGGCATGCCAATGCTCATGGTGATCGCCGAGCGCCGCTGGCACACGACTGGCGACACCGTTTATCGCGAGCTCGCGAAGCAATGGGCCAAGGGAACGGCCATTTTGTTTGCCGTGGGGGCCGTGTCCGGCACCGTGCTGTCTTTCGAGCTCGGGCTGCTGTGGCCCGGTTTCATGCGGTACGCGGGGTCCATCATCGGCATGCCGTTCTCGCTCGAAGGATTCGCCTTTTTCACGGAAGCGATCTTCCTGGGCGTGTACCTTTACGGATGGGACCGCGTCTCCCGCCCCGCGCATCTTGCGGCGGGCGTCATCGTGGCCATGAGCGGCGCCGCGTCCGCACTGTTCGTCGTCACCGCCAATGCTTGGATGAACGCCCCGACTGGGTTCAGGCTAGTGAACGGCAAGCTGGTGGATATCAATCCCATCCAAGCGATGATGAGCCCGGCCACGCCGCCTGAAGTCCTGCACATGATTATTGCCGCGTACGCGGCCACGGGTCTCGCGGTGGCGGGCGTGCACGGCGTGCTGCTGCTCCGCCGCCCTGGGAGTCACTTCAATCGCGCTGCGCTCGGCGTGGCGCTGCTATTGGGCGCGCCCGCTGCCGCCCTGCAGCCGCTCTCCGGTGATATCTGTGGAGAGTACTTGGCCCGATGGCAGCCGGCCAAGCTCGCCGCGGCTGAGGGCGACTTTCATACCGAGAACGGCGCGCCACTCCGAATCGGGGGCATCCCTGACGTCTCTCGCCGAGAAACACGCTACGCGATCGAGATACCCAACGCCCTTTCCCTGCTAGCCTTTCACGATCCCAACGCGCGCGTGCAAGGGCTCGACGCTTTTCCCACCGACCGATGGCCGCCAGTCACGATCGTGCACCTCGCCTTCCAGAGTATGATCGCGCTCGGCGTGTACATGGCCCTCGTCTCGCTCTGGGCTCTGTGGTACCTATTTCGGCGGCGGGAGCCCGCAGATAGTCGCGCGCTTCTGTGGGCGCTGTGCATTGCGGCGCCGATGGGATTCGCCGCGATTGAGGCCGGGTGGACGGTTACGGAACTCGGGCGCCAGCCATGGATCATCTACGGGATCATGCGTACAGCGGAGGCGGTTACGCCAATGCCGGGTCTCATCGTGCCGTTTTTGACCTTCACGGCGCTGTATTGCGGACTCGGAGTCATAGTGGCGGTGTTGCTGTATCGGCAGGTGGTCCGCAGCGCGTGACACTCCCACTCGCGACTGCGGCGGCGGGCGCGGTCGCTGTCGCACTCAACGGGTATGTGCTCCTCGGTGGGGCCGACTTCGGCGGCGGGGTTTGGGACGCGCTCGCGTCGGGACCCCGCCGCGACGCGCAGGAGGCTCTGATCGCGCGAGCCATCGGCCCAATCTGGGAGGCCAATCACGTTTGGCTCATAATCGCCGTCGTGCTTTTGTTTACTTGTTTCCCACCGGCGTTCGCGCTCATGGGCACGGCACTGCACGTGCCACTGTCGATCGCATTGATCGGGATCGTGCTGCGGGGCTCGTCGTTCACATTCCGCAGCTACGATACCCATTCGGCTGCAGACGAGCGCTGGTCGCGTGTGTTCGCGGTGACGAGCGTCGTCACGCCGCTGCTGCTCGGCGTAAGCGCCGGAGCGATTGCCTCCGAGCGTGTCGCACTGCCGGCGCCGGGCGCATCGTTCGAGAGCGCGTACCTCACCCCGTGGCTGACACCATTCTCCGTTGCAGTCGGGGTGTTTGCGCTTGCGCTGTTCGCGTTCTTGGCCGCCGTGTACCTCACGGTGGAAGCCGAGCGCGATACAGCTCTCCAGGAAGATTTCCGCCGGCGCGCGTTGGGCAGTGCGATCGTGGTGTTCGTGGTCGCTCTGGTTACGCTCATGCTTGGACAGCGCGCGGTTCCAAGACTACGCATTTACCTGCTGTCGTCGCCCGAGGCGTTGCTGTTTCAAGCGGCGACGGCGACGGCTGCCATCACCGCCATATGGGCCCTGATCCGTCGGCGCTACCGGCTCGCTCGCGTAGCCGCCGCGGCCCAGGTTACGCTGATTCTCTGGGGCTGGCTACTGGCGCAGTATCCGTACGTTATCCCTCCCACACTCACGGTGACTGACGCAGCGTCGCCGGCGGCGACGCTGCGGGCGATCATGGTGGCGTTGGCGGTCGGAGCCGCGCTCCTCTTTCCGTCACTTGCCTACCTGTTTGGGATATTCAAGGCTGATCCTGCTCCTCCTCTACCACAGGATGATCTCCGCTGAGGACATCGAGATTACGCTCGAAGTCCCGCGCTTCGCGATCGGCCTCCGCATCTTCGGCTGACGTGCGCCGCACGTAAAGCAGCACGAGGACGCCGACCAAGCCCGCGAGCGCGAGAGCGATCACGTCCTCGTAGCGCCGCGCATGGTGGTAGACTATCAAGGCGGTGCGGCCGAATGCCCAGCCGACCACCGTGAAGAGACTCGCCCAAGTAACCGCGCTGATCGCACTTCCCGCGGCGTACTCGTACAGGGGGACGTGCGCCACGCCGCAGGCAATCGGCAAGGTCAGGCGCAGTCCATATGCATATCGTACGGCGAGGGACGAGCGCCAAGGCCGCCGCCGAACGCCCATTAGCCCACGCGTAAATGCACGTCCCAGCGACGGCCACCGGCGTCGCGCCCACGCCCCTCGCCCGCGACCGAGGTAGTACAAGGCAATGTCGGCCACCCAGCTGCCAGCCGCGCAGCTGAACGCCACCCAGGCGAGGTTCAGGTGCCCCTCGTGGGCCGCAAATCCGCCGGTAACAGGCGCAAACTCCTCGGTGATGTAGCTCATTGCGCCGAGCACCACGTACGCCCACAGCGCGTTCACCTGGTCGAGCCAAGACGGCACGTCCGGAACTTAGCCTCAGTCGCCCACGGCAGGCTCCGCGAGCGGCGCTGCTGCGGCGTGCGTGGCACGCGGCGTAGATCGGAAGCGCGCTCCGAGCCAGTGGCGCCACTCGTCGAGAATCTCGTAGAACGTCGGGATGACGAGCAGCGTCAACAGCGTGGACGTAATCACGCCGCCTATGACGGCACGGCCAAGCGGAGAGCGGAAATCCGCTCCCTCGCCAAAACCCAGAGCCACCGGAACCATGCCGGCAATGAGGGCTAGAGTGGTCATCATGATAGGGCGCAGTCGGATCCTTCCTGCTTCAATCAATGCGTCGCGGGTCGAAAGGTGCTTCTTCTCCTTGGCCCATTTTGCGAAGTCGATCAGCAGGATGGCGTTTTTCGCGACGATGCCCATGAGAAGGATCACCCCGATCAAACTCATGATGTTGAGCGTATCACCCGTCAGGATGAGTGCGATCACGACGCCGATTAGCGAAAGGGGCAAAGAAATCATGATCGCGATCGGGTCGAGAAACGATCCGAATTGGATGACCAGGATCAGATACATGAGCATTACCGCAAGCCCGAGTGCGGCAAAGATGTCTCCGAACACCGTTGCTTGATCCCTTACCTGTCCACCTTGAGTGATGTGAACTCCTGGCGGCAGTGGCAACGTGGCGACCTTCGCATTGATCGCGGCTGAAATCGCGCCGAGGGACTTGCCGCTGGCATTGGCGCCGACGGTGATGATCTCGTCCCTGTCGAGATGATCGATCTCGGCTGGCCCCAGCGTCGTACTGATACTCGCCAGCTGGCCGAGAGGCACTGTCGCGAGGCCGCCTCCTTGGGCGCCACCCTGGGCGCTGGCTCCGGACGGCGACGCCGATTGGACCACGAGCGGCAGCTGGGCCAAGTCGCTGACACTGGTGCGCGCCTCGGGCGCCAATCGGACCGTGACGTCTCGCGTCTTCCCGGTCGGATCGACCCAGTCGCCGGCGTGCACTCCCGCGAAAGCCGGCCGCAAGGACTGTGCGATCTCCCCCACGGTCACGCCCAGTACGCCAGCCAGCCCGCGATTCACGTCGACCTGGAGCTCCGGGCGCTGACCCTCGCTCGAGAGGCCGACGTCAGTCGCACCGGGCACGGCTCGCACGGCAGCGACGACCTGGTCGGCAAATCGCGCCAGCACCGCCTCACTCGAGCCATGCAGTTGGATCTCGATCTGCTTTCGCTTGTCGCCGAATCCATTGGAAAACACGTATGGCGTCACGCCGCCAATGTGCGCGATCTCGCCACGAACAATCTGCGCGAACTGTTTCTGCGAGATGTGGCGCGCGGATTTCGGCACCAGCCGCACGTACATATCGGCGTCATCCACACGGCCCGAGCCCGCAAAATCCCCAACCGTCGCGTAGGTGTAGGCAACCTCTCGGTGCGCACGCACCGCGCGACCGATCTCCTCTAGCTTGAGCCGCATGTAATCGAGATTTGATCCTGGCGGTGTTTGTACATCGATGTCGAACTCGGAGCGGTCGCTCTCAGGGATGAAATCGCTGCCGCCGACGGTTGCTTGTAGGACAATGGCGCCGACGAACGCGATCGCCGCCAACGCTACCATCGTCCACCAATGATCGAGCGCCCAAGCAATGACTCCACGGTAGCGATTCGCCTGGCGATCGAACCATCTGTTGAACCGATCCAGTGCCCGAGCGATGGGATTGCGCTGCTGGTGAGCCTCCAGCTGTGGATCCGGCCAGTAGGCCGACAGCATCGGATCGAGCGAGAACGACACGAACAGCGACACGAGAACGGCGCACGCGATCGTGAGCGCGAACGGCTTGAACCACTGCCCCGCTTCGCCATTCATGAACGCAACCGGCACGAACACGGCCACGATTGAGAACGTGGTTGCCGCAACGGCCAAGCCGATCTCATCCGTCCCGCTGTGTGACGCCGCGACGTGATCTTCGCCGAGCTCAATGTGACGCACGATGTTCTCGCGCACGACGATCGCGTCGTCGATCAGGATGCCAATCGCCAACGAGAGCCCGAGCAGCGACATGGTGTTGAGCGTGAACCCGCACGCCCATACGGCGATGAATGCCGCTATCGTCGAGACCGGTAGAGCAAGGCCGGTTATGATGGTTGAGCGCCACGAGTTGAGGAACAGGAACACGACCAGCACCGTAAGCATGGCGCCCTCGACGAGCGCCTCCTCTACGTTGCGCACCGAATTGCGCACCCGGACGCCGGCGTCACGGACGATCGAGAGACGCACCCCCGGAGGTAGCGTCTTTTCCAGGGCAGCCACCCGAGCCCTGATGTCGCTCGCGACGCGCGTCGTGCTGATGCCTTTCGATTTCGTGATGTCCAACCCGACGCCCAGCTGCCCGTCGAGCAAAGCGAGCGAGCGGGCCTCGACGGACGTGTCCTTCACATCGGCGACCTGTCCTAGTCGAACCAGCCGGCCATTGCGGTTTGCCACCACGAGCTGCACGAAATCCTGTGGTCGCTCCAGGCGACCGCGCAGCCGGATTTGCTGCTCGCTCAGCTCTCCGTTCAGGCTGCCGACCGGCGCGGCGAGATTCTGGGAGTTGAGCGCGCTGACCAGGTCAGCGACGCTCACGTGCGCGGCTTCCAGGTCGGCTGGCCGGGCATTGACCGCAATGGTTCGGTCGACGCCTCCCGATACGGAAACCTGCGCGACGCCGCTGATCGACCGCATTTCCTTGGTGATGCCAGGATCCGCGAGAATCGTGAGCTCGGGCGGACTCATCGTCTGCGAGGTGAGCGCCAGGGAGACGATCGGCAGCTCGCTCGGATCGACCTTCTTGATGATGGGCTCTTTCATCTCGGTCGGCAGGTTGTCCCGTATCTCCGAGATGGCATCGCGGATATCCTGCGCCGCCTGATCGGGATTCTTGGTAAAGACGAACTGCACGATGATCTGCGCAAACCCATCGGTTGACGTGGAGGAGATCTGATCGATCCCGCTGATGGCGTTGAACTGCTCCTCCATCCGGTCCACTACCTCCCGCTCAACCTGGCTGGGCCCGGCACCGGGATACGGAACGGCCACGAAGACAATCGGCTGCTGGACGTCGGGGTACTCATCGACGTCCGTCTTCAGCAGAGCGAAGATGCCGAAGACCACAAGGGCGATCATCACGACGACGGTGACGATCGGACGCTTGATGGCAAAATCTGAGATGAACACGGT
Source organism: uncultured Gemmatimonadales bacterium (assembly GCA_963838855.1). GTDB lineage: Bacteria > Gemmatimonadota > Gemmatimonadetes > Gemmatimonadales > Gemmatimonadaceae > FEN-1251. Next base: position 57,148 of record CAWISX010000020.1, read on the forward strand.
CGCGGTGGACGATGCGAGCTAGCGGGTCACCGAGCCGCCTAACGACGAGTCGGTTACTGGCGTCACTCGTACCGGCGTCCCAGCGGTGATCCCCTGCGCGGTGCCCAGGAGAACCGTGTCACCAGGTGCGACTCCCGCGATGACCTGCACGCGGTCTGTCCGCTGGTCGTGAACGCCAAGGGTAATGTCTACTCTCTCCACCTTGCCCTGCCGGACGCGCTCGACCGCCGGGCGGAGATTGCGGGTGTCGATCGCCTCGCTTGGCAGCACGAGCCCGGTATCCCGTCGGGTCACGATGCGACCGGTGGCAAACAGGCCCCCGACAAGCGTATTACCGGGATTGGCGATCTCGGAATAGACCTCGACCTGGCGCGTTGACGGGTCAGCCATCGGGTTGATGCGCGTGACGCGGCCGGTGAACGTTCGCCCGCCGTATCCGTTGAGGGAGAACGAAACCGGAGCGCCCACAGTGACGCTGGCGATCTGCTCTGCGGGTACCGCCGCTTGCAGCTGCAAGCGCGAAGGATCGACGACCGAGAAGAGCGCGGAACCTGGCTGCACCACGTCGCCCGCACTGACGTCCCGCTCGCTCACGATGCCTGTGAACGGCGCACGCGCTTCCGTGTACGCTAGCTGCTTTTGGGCCGATGCCATTTGCGACCGCGCATTGTCGAGTGATGCCTGCGCCGACGAGCGCTGTTCGACCACCGTCTCACGGTCGCGGGGTGATACAGCTCCGGCGGCCAGCAGTGTGTCGTACCGCGCAGCCTGCCGTTCGGCTAGATCGGCGGCGACTGTCGCGGACGCCAACGCCGCGCGCGCAGCCTCGTACGCGGCACGGATCGCGGACGCATCCATGCGAGCCAATACCTGCCCTTCCGTGACGTGCTGCCCTTGCTCAGCAAATGTCGCCAGGACGGGGCCCGATACTTGTGCCCGGATCTGCGCGATTCGAACGGGGGCAAGGTCCCCCGACACGAGCGGGCCGCTCTCGACCACGCCGGTGGACACGATGGTCACGTTTTCGGCGCCGAGCCGTATTTCCTGGGGATCGCCCGCCGGCGCTGCGCGCCCTGCGCCGCGCTGGCAGCCGGCTCCCGCGAGTGAGACAGTTCCCGCCACCAGGAACCCGACCAAGCGCGCACTTGCTGTCATGGTGTAGGGTATCCTGTTTGGCCGGTGCCCATCGGGGGTGCGGTCGTCGCCGTCCCGGTGGGAGGGCCGTACGTGCCTGGGCTGGTGGTCGTGCTAGTCGGAGCCGTGGCGGCGGTTGGGTATGGGCTCTGCGGGGCTGTCAGACCTGCCGCGCTGCCCTGCGACGCGCTCTGTTGCGCGCTAGCACCGGCCGACGCGCTCGTCGTAGACAGCGGCAGGTCGCGGATCAACGCGAGGCGCACTCGTGCGACCTGCAGATTGCGGGCGGCTTGTGCGCGGTTCGCGAGCGCCTGCTGCTCCGAGATCCGCGACTGGTTCAACTCCAGCAGCGTCGACAGCCCTTGTCGGTACCGCAACTCGGCTATCTGGTAAGCGCGGGTCGCTTGACCTACTGAGCTCAATGTCGCAGCCCAAGCGGCTTCGGCTTGGCGCAGGTTGGCCACAGCCGTGCGCCCGTCAAGCGCAGCGAGCTCGCGCTCCTGATCTAGGCGCGCCCGCTGCTCGATAAGATTCGCGTTGGCGACGGCGACGTCACCGCGGGTGCGAAACCCATTGAATATCGGCACCGAGGCGTATACGCCGATCGTCCAGTTGGTCAGAAAGTCGTTCCAGGCGGGAATGCCCCCCGTGGGATATGCGACCCGGCTATACCCCGACTGCAGAAACAGGGTGGGCAGGTATTCGTAGATCGACTCTCGGCGGAGCGCTTCGTATTCGATAACCGTGAGTCGCTGCTCGCGGACGGACGAGCGGTTCTCGACGGCTGTGTCGGCCTCTGGAGCGGGCGAGGGCACGGCGTGCGCCGAGTCGGTGAGCGATACTACCCGCACGCCGCCCGGCAACGCGCTTGCGTCGGTGATGCCAGTCGTCAATCGCAGCGGTGCATCGAGAGGCACTTTGATGAGCTGCTTGAGCCTGTAGTACGCGAGGTCTCGATCGTTACGGCGTTGCAGAACGGTTGGCACCTGGTTGTCACGAGTGACCTGCGCTTGCAGCAAGTCGAAATCGGACTGTGTACCGACATGTCGGGCGAGGCTCGCCTGCTCGTACGTACGCTGCGACTGGGCGAATGTGGAATCGGCGATCGTTACGAGCTCGTCGGCCAGCGCTGCGTCGTAATAGGCTTGCGCGACATCGTATACCACCTGCGCTCGCTGCGCAGTTAGCTCGACCTGGGCCGACCGGCGGGGCGCCGATGCCGCCTGGGAGGCAGCGAGCACTTGCCCGCTAAACAAGGTTTGCGAGAATGTCAGCCCCAGGCTGTACGCGTTTGGCGACCCGAATCCGATCTGGCTGAAATTGATCCCGGTCAACCCTGACCCGGTCTGGCAACTTTGCACCTGGGCCAGCGCGGACGTGCGCTGCGCCGGGGTGGCGTTGGAATCAAGTTGGACCGTGCATAGTGAGACGTTTCGAGGGTTGGTAGACGGCCCGCCACCAGTTATAAAGGCGTTGGCGAGCGCGCTGTATTGCGTCTTGAGCGTTCGCACATAGCTAGCGTTGGCAAGCAATTGCGGCCACCAGCCCGACTCGGCCTGCTCGACCTCGCCGCGCGCGCGCTCCAGGCCGGCCTTGGCGATTGTGACAGCCTCGCTTCCACCGAGCGCGAGCTCAGTGGCGTCCGCCAACGAGATTTCGCGGGCCGGTATGCCTTGCGCGTGCGCCGCGCGCGCGGCGATACCTACGGCGACAACTGTCGCGCATACGATCCGCACGACGATTCGTGGCAGGAGTGAATGCACGTGCACACGTACAAAAGTAAGTATCCGGGGGCTACGCTGGTCGAATTTCGGCGGGACCCGCCGGGGTTCTTGGCGCGGCTTGCACGCGACCACGGCGACGCCGTGGGCTTCCGGCTTCCGGGGCAGCTGGTAATTCTGTTCAATCATCCGGATCTCATTCGCGACGTGCTCGTGACGCGCGCCCGGTCGTTCGCCAAGGGGCGTGGCCTCGAACGGACCAAGCTCTTATTGGGCGAGGGACTGCTCACGAGCGAAGGAACGCTGCATCTGCGCCAACGCCGATTGGTGCAGCCAGCATTCCACCGCGACCGCATGGCTGCTTACGGATCGACGATGGTGCAAGCGGCCGAGAAACGGACGAGCGCGTGGCAGGACGGTGCCACGATCGATGTCCTGCATGAGATGATGGCGCTGACACTTGCGGTAGTTGGGCGAACGCTTTTTGGCGCCGAAGTCGAGCGTGACGCCGACACAGTGCGTACGGCCATCGAGATCGCGCTCAAGACGCTGACCGTCGCGACGCTGCCGTTCGCGGAGCGGCTCGACTGGCTGCCGCTTCCGCACATGCTGCGATTCCGCCGCGCCAGGGCGCAACTCGACGGCATCATCTACCGGCTGATCCAAGAGCGGCGCGCCGGAGGCGATCGCGGCGACTTGCTGTCGCTGCTTCTGCTGGCTCAGGATGCCGAGGGCGACGGTATGGGAATGACGGATCTGCAGCTACGAGACGAGGCTATGACCCTGCTGCTCGCTGGACATGAGACCACGGCGAACGCGCTGACTTGGACCTGGTATCTCGTAAGTCAGCATCCAGCCGTCGAGCGCGAGCTGCACGGGGAGCTCGACCGCACGCTGGGCGGCCGAGCGCCGACCGCGGATGACCTAGGCGATTTGCCGTACACTCGCCGCGTCCTGAGTGAGGCCATGCGTCTATACCCGCCGGCCTGGGTCGTGGGTCGCAGGGCGATCGTTGACTGCGAGGTGGGCAGTCATGCGGTTCCGTCCGGCGCGCTGGTATTCGTGTCGCAATGGGTCACGCACCGGGACCCCCGCTTTTTTGTCGACCCCGAGCGATTCGACCCCGAGCGGTGGACGCAGGAAGCCGCAGCCGCGCGTCCGAAATTCTCCTACTACCCTTTCGGCGCTGGCCCGCGCGTGTGCATCGGCGAGCAATTCGCGTGGATGGAGGGCGTATTGGTGCTTGCGACGTTGGCAGGGCGCTGGCAGCTGCGTCTCGTTCCAGGCCATCCAGTGGTGCCTCAGGCCATCGTCACTCTTAGGCCGAAGTTCGGCATGCGGATGACGGTCCAGCGTCGCGGGATAAGCAGCGAGGGGGGTGCGCATATCCGAGTCCGGACAAAAGGGGGCTAAGAACCCTTTCCGCGACAGCCGCGTACATTGAGTAGCGGGCGAAGTCGACTATAACCCAGAGGGGGCATCATGATTTCGTTGGTACGCGCGGCCGGGTTGGCCGTCGCAGCAGGCATTGGCATGGCGGCCGGCGCTGCACAGGCTCAGCAGGGCGCGTTCACGTATGCGCCCGGTACGCAGCGCTATCGCGTAACCACGGTGGTCAACCGCACACAGGATCAGGCAGGTGGCCGTGCGCCATTTGAGTTCGCAGTCACTACCACCCAGTACGTAACGCTCAGTCTCGCGCGCGGCTCACACGACACGCTCGACCTGACCCTGACCGTCGATTCCGTCGGCGTCAACTCGACGCTCGATGCGCTTCCGCCGGACACGGAAGGGTTTCGTGGCGTGAAGTTGCAGGGCAAGATATCCCCGCGCGGTCGTCTATATGCCTTCGACCCGCCGAGCGGGACGCCGCCCGGAAAGGTCACAGCGCTGTATCGCGCGTTCCGGCTATTTCTCGTCGCGTTTCCGGATACCCGCATCGCCCCGGGCGTGACCTGGACGGATAGCGCAACCGACACCATTAATCGAGACCCGTTCAAGATTACCTCGGTCAGGACAGTCAACTGGAAAGTCACGGGTGACACGACCGTCGTGGGCCAGCGGGCATGGCGTGTCGAAGGTGATGGCTCCGTCACCATGACCGGAGAAGGAAAGCAGGCTGGTACTCCGATTCAACTGACGGGCGATGAAAGCATCAGATCCGTGCGATTCTTCAGTATGGGCGGGACATACCTCGGCGGAAACGCTACCCAGAACAATCAAATCCGAGATGTCGATGGCCGAAACCGGCGAAGGCGCGCCCATCAAGCAAATGATTCGGTCAACGGTCGAGCCACTCATGGGAGCCCGGACAGCGGCACAGTAGCGGCTATGCGGCCTTACAGGCCGATGGCCGTGCCCTGGCGTGCTACTGCCGAACGGGATATGCTTCGCGGTTAGGCGTGGGATAACGACTCGGCGTGGCTCAAAACGGAAGGCGGAGGATTTTCATGGCTGGGGAACAGGAACAGACTCTTACTCAGGCTACGCGTCGGGTACTGGCCATGCGAAAAGAAAAAATCTCGCGAGCCAAGATAGCTGACGAGATAGGCGTGAGCCCCGACGTGGTTATGACGATTGAGCGGCTCGGAGCGGGCAAGACTAGACGCATCGCGAGGAGCCGGTTGCTCCGATGGATGGCCAAGACTGGCAGTGTGGCCGCGTCCGCAGGAACTGTCGGGCAACCGTCGGGTGCGACGGTGCGCCGTGGCCCGGGACGTCCGCCTCGGGCGGCGAGCCAGGCGGCATCTGCCGGCCCCAGTTACGCGACAATCGAATTGGATGGTGGCCAGACAGTCAGGCTGAAGGCCGGCAAGCGCTACATGCTGCGCGGATCGACGCTTTACGAAGCTCTGGGCGACTGAGGCTAGCCCCTTTGGGTCAACATCGACATAGTCCGACTATCGCCTAAGGGCAAGCACTGGGGCGGCAGGACTCGAACCTGCAACTTCCGCATTAACAGTGCGGCGCTCTGCCAATTGAGCTACACCCCAAACACGAACACACTGCCGGCTGCCGGCTGCCGGCTAAGCGCGCACCAGTTTCTTGTACGCAATCCGGTGCGGTCGGTCGGCATCGACGCCTTTGCGTTTGTGGAAGTCGTCGGCGTAGTCGCGATAGTTCCCTTCGAACCACACGACGTCGCTGTTGCCTTCGAACGCCAAGATATGCGTTGCAATACGATCGAGGAACCACCTGTCGTGGGAAATCACAACCGCACATCCCGCGAAATCCAGCAGCGCGTCCTCGAGTGCACGAAGCGTATCAACATCGAGATCGTTCGTGGGTTCGTCGAGCAGGAGCACGTTCCCGCCGCTCTTTAGTAGCGTTGCGAGGTGCAGGCGGTTGCGCTCTCCACCGGAAAGCAGTTGGATTTTCTTTTGTTGGTCGGCGCCGCGAAAGTTGAAGCTGGCCAGATATGCGCGTGAATTCATTTCGCGCTTGCCTACCTGAATCGTCTCGCGACCGCCGCTCACGTGCTGCCACACCGTCTCGGCGCCATTGAGCTCACGGCCTTGATCAACGTAGGCGAGCTGCACAGTCTCACCGATTGTCAGCATCCCAGAGTCTGGCGGCTCGAGACCGACGATCATCCGAAAGAGCGTCGTCTTGCCGGCCCCGTTAGGGCCTATCACTCCCACGATCCCGCCGCGGGGAAGGGCAAAGGAAAGGCCCTCGAAGAGTAGGGTGTCCCCATAGCTCTTCTTGATATCGTCCGCGATGACTACGTCGTTGCCCAGGCGAGGAGGGGGTGGGATGACGATCTCGTTTTGCATCACGCGGTCGGCGGTGCCCGCTGTTGCGAGTTCTTCGTAGCGCTGGACGCGGGCTTTGGATTTGGCCTGCCGAGCGCGAGGGGCCATGCGCACCCATTCGAGTTCGCGCTCCAGAGTACGCTGGCGCGCCGACGCCTGTTTTTCCTCCTGGGCTAGCCGCTGCCGCTTTTGGTCCAGCCACGCGCTGTAGTTTCCCTCGTAGGGTATCCCGTGCCCGCGATCGAGTTCGAGAATCCACCCCGCGACGTTATCCAGGAAATACCGATCGTGCGTGACCGCCACTACCGTGCCGGGAAAGTCGGCAAGGTGGCGCTCGAGCCATGCAACGCTTTCGGCATCGAGATGATTGGTCGGCTCGTCGAGCAATAGCATATCGGGCTCCTCGAGCAGCACGCGACAGAGTGCTACGCGCCGCCGCTCGCCACCGGACAGGTGCTCGACATCGGCATCGCCCGGCGGAAGCCGTAAGGCGTCCATCGCTATCTCTACCTTGCGATCGATGTCCCACGCGTTCGTTGCTTCGATCGTCGCCTGAACACTGGCTTGCTCGTCCAGCAGCTTCGTCATTTCATCGTCGGACATTGGCTCGGCAAACCGAGCCGAGATGTCTTCGAATCGGCGTAACAGCTGCCGTGCGGGCTCGACCGCCGAATCGACGTTTCCGCGCACCGTTTTCGCGGTGTCCAGCGACGGCTCTTGGGGCAGATAGCCGATCCGGGTTCCGGCATGCGGCCACGCTTCGCCCTGGAAGTCCTGGTCGACCCCGGCCATGATGTTTAGCAGCGACGACTTCCCGGCGCCGTTGGCGCCGAGAACGCCGATCTTGGCGCCGGGGTAGAACGACAGGTAAATGTCACGCAAGATCTCCCGCGACGGCGGGACGACCTTGCGGAGGCCCTTCATGACATAGATGAATTGCGGCGCCACGTGCGAGATAGATGAAGAGAGAGCGAGGTTGGCACGCGTCTGCCAACGTAAGAGGACAGCCTCGTAATATACTTGCCCACTGGCCGTGACAATCACGGCTCTGACAGCTAGCCTGAGCGAGGTGGATCCCATGAAAAGCAGGGCTGCGAGGCGCGTGATCCTGATCGCGCGCGCGACTGTCGTCGCGCATCTGGCCGGGGCGGGCGCCGCATCCGCTAGCGCTCAGGCAAAGCCGAACCCGACAATCGCTGTTGGTCAGCACGGGCGATCAGCAGCCGTGCAGACATTGGACGGCAAGCCTACCGACCTGGCACGCTACGTCGGACACGGCGCGGCCGTATTGGAGTTCTGGGGAAAATGGTGCGGGAATTGTCGTGCGCTGGAACCCGGTCTGACCGCGGCGCACGAACAGTTCGGCGATCGGGTCACGTTCGTCACCATCGCCGTATCAGTGGACCAGACGCCGGCCGAGGTGGCGCAGTACGCGCGTGAGCATGGCTTCCCGCCCGACGTCGTCTTTGACGCCACTGGCGCAGCGGTTGACGCGTACGGCGCCCCTGGCACGTCCTTCGTCGTGATCCTGGACCACTCTGGTACGGTGGTCTACGTTGGTGCGGGCGGCGACCAGGACGTAGCTAAGGCGATCGCGCGGGCGCTGTGATTGCCATCCCCATACTGTGGTAACCTTTGTCGACATAGACTGTCGACCCTGTAATGCCGCTCGCCAGAGGGCTCACGAGAAAGGCGGCGGTGGCCCCTACCTCTTCTGGCCGGATCGGCTCGGGCAGTGGGGAGTTCGCCGCGCAGTACTCGACCATCGCATCGATAATGCCGATCGCGCTCGCCGCGCGTGATGCTAACGGACCCGCCGAAATCGTGTTGACGCGCACGCCAAAAGCCCGGCCGGCCTCGTAGGCAAGAACTCGGGTATCGCTCTCCAGTGCGGCCTTTGCCGACGACATGCCGCCGCCGTAGCCAGGGATTGTGCGCTCGCTCGCCATGTAGGTCAGAGAGACGCAAGCCGCACCCGGACGTAGCAGCGGCCCGAGACGGGCCACGAGCGCGACCATGGAATAGGCGCTCACGTTCACCGCGGCCAGATATCCCGAGCGACTGGTGTCCAGCAACGGCTTTCTGACATCGGGACCGTTGGCGAGCGAATGCACAAGAATATCGAGCGGCTTCTCGCCGAAATCAGACTGCAGCCGCTCGGCGAGCCCGGCGACCGAAAAGTCGCCGACGCCCTTGTATCGTTTGCTCGCGCGCACCTCCTCGGGTGCTTCGGCCAGCGTGTCGTAGGCCGCGTCGAACGGATAGATCCGCTCGAACGTCAGCAGCGATCCGTCACGCATGAGCCGCGATGCGTCCATCTTGCCACGCTCGAGCAGGTTCAGGAAAATCGTGAGCGCGGGCGGCCACGTCGCCACGCACACTGTCGCCCCTGCCTCGGCGAGTGCCTTGGCGATGGCGAATCCGTAGCCACCGTCGTCCGCGACCCCTGCGACGAGCGCCCTGCGGCCGGCCAAGTTAATCTCTAGCATGGCGGAGATGATGCAGGCCACACGCGCCGTTGCAAGTGCGCCGCAAGGCGGAGCAGACGTTGCGCGACTGGCCGCTGCCGAAGGCCGGCCGGGCCCATCGTTCGCCCGGGGGCTCTGGCGAGTCGCTGCCGCCGATGTGTCGAGCGGAAACCGCGTGCGCTTGCTTCGCGACGGACAGCCGACGTTTGCGGCAATGCAGGAGCTGATCGATGGGGCCTCTGAGAGTGTCGAGCTCGAGGGCTACATCTTTCGGAACGATGAGACGGGCCAGCGATTCGCCGAAGCGTTAGGTGCGGCCGCGGAACGCGGCGCAGCGGTGCGAGTCCTGGTGGACTGGTTCGGCCGCCTGGGTACCCCGTACAAATTTTTTCGGCGCCTGCGGGCGCGCGGCGCACAAGTGGAGATATTCAGCCCTCCGTCACTGACGCGTCGCTGGCTGGGGCTGATCCCGCGTGACCACCGAAAGCTGTTGGTGGTGGACGGACGGTGCGGCGTCACGGGCGGCATAGGCATTGGGAACGAGTGGCGCACGGGCGTGCTCAAGCGCGGCTCTCCATGGCGCGACACCGCCGTTCGGATCGAAGGGGCAGCCGCGGCCGACATGGCGCTGGCGTTCGACCGGATGTGGAAGCGCGCGGCGAGCGGCGAGCGGCGCATTGGCGACCGCCGCATCGCGCGAGCCCCGCACGGAGCGCACTTGGACCCGGCCACCGACGCGCCGGCGCTCGTGGGCATCATCGAGGGCGAGCCGGGCCGCTTCCGCATTTCCCGCGCACTGCAGATTCAGGCTGTATCGGCGGAACGGTCAATTTGGATTGCGAGCGCTTACTTCATACCGTCGTACTCGGAGATAGAGGCCCTGGCTGGCGCCGCCCGCGATGGCGTTGATGTACGCGTCCTCGTACCGAGCCGGTATGACCACTTCTTCATTCGCTCCATCGCGACGCGAGAGTACCGTCGTCTGCTCATGAACGGCGTGCGCATATGGGAGTGGGCGGGCGAGATGATGCACGCGAAGATGAGTGTGGTCGATGGCCGATGGCTGCGGGTCGGCTCCACCGACTTCAATCCCCTGGGTGTCGCCATCAACTACGAGCTCGACGCGGTAATCGAGGACTCGACGGTCGGCGCGGAAGCCGAGGCGATGTTCGAGGCCGACCTGCAACGGTCGCGGGAGATCACCTTTGGCGGCCGTGAACGAAGCTGATCTCGACGAGCTTGCCGAGAGTGCGGACTGGCGCCGGCCCGCCGGTCTGTTCGTCCTGGCCCCGATCACAGGACCGGCTGGGGCACGCGTCGCCGCAACGCGGCAGCTGTACGATCCGAAGCTGGCGGCAGCGAACGGGCCACACGTGACGTTGGCCGGGTCATCAGGAATAGGCCCGATCCTCCCGGGGACCTCCGCACAGGCAATCCGAAAGGCGCTCGCGCCAATAGCGGCCGCGACCCCGCCGCTCAGACTGTCCTTCGGGCGCCCGCACCGATTCATGCAGACCAACATCGTGAGTCTCCCGCTCGACCCGCACGGCCCGCTACGGGAGCTGCATGACCGCATCGCACGTAGTGGCCTTTCGTTCGGGCCTTCCCGCTTCACTTTCACGCCGCACGTGACTCTGAGCCTGTATCCGGAGCTCACCGCCAAGGCGGCGCGCGCTTTGCTCGCGACGCGTGTGTGCGAGCCCGCGGTGATCGACCGATTCGTCATCTCGAAGACCGACGACCCTCACCCGCCGCGTGCGTGGTTCGAGCTGCGCCTGGCCGCTGATCGCTGATTCCCGATCTCGCGGGACGGTCGTATGATATGCCTATGGCGGAGCGCACGTATTTGACCATGGCGGCGCTCGGCACCGACCAGCCCGGACTTGTCCGGGTCGTCTCGCGCTATGTCGCGGCCAGGCGGGGAAACATAGAGGACAGCCGCATGGTGTCCCTCGGCGGGGTCTGCGGACTCATGCTGCTCGTGTCTGCAGACGCCGCGTCCGCGAAAAGCCTGGTTCGGGACGCCGAGGAACTCGAGCGTGAAGCCGCGGTTCGTGTCCTGATCCAAGGGGCCCACGAGCCGGCCAGCAAAGGCATCCACGGCGTGGGTGCCCTGTGGAGCGTGACCGCGAGCGCGGTCGATCGCGAAGGCCTCATCGTGGACATAGCGGATGCGGTGCGTGCCATCGGTGGTAACATCGTAGAGCTCGACACCACTACGTATCAGGCCGTGCCCGACGGCTCGCAAATGTTCGAGCTCAAGATGACAGTCTCGCTTCGCGCCGCGGGCGAAGTTGGGCGCATGAAGGATGCACTCTCCGCCATCGCGTTTGAGCACCGCATCGTCCTGGACATCAAGCCTGCGGAGCGCTCCGCGACGAAGGCCTCGGGGCTGACGCTGATGCCATGAGTCCGCACGACCAAAGTCGCGGGGCTACATGGTTGCTGAACGCTATGAAGTGGGCTGGGCCCTCGTGTCCGCAGCAGGTGGCGCGCTGGGCGCAGTGGGCGCAGTGGGCGCAGTGGGCGGATCAACGTTGGTTGGGTCGCGCGGACTCTTGTATGTCGCGCGATGGATCGAATATGCAGAGAACACCAGAACCGCCGCCAACGACACGATGAAGATCGCCACGCCCCAACCCTGAGGGCCAGCGTATGCAACGTGCTGGCCGTCAGTCCGAGTCTGCTGATCAGTTGAATCCACGACGTTCTCCAAGGAGTAGAAAGCCCTACTGCACCGCGGCTGAAATTGGTGAGGCCAGCCCGCCGCCTGTCGCCACGGTAGGCGAATCCCCCGCCGGTGCATCACCCCAGACATCGTTGCGCGCATCCACATCTGGCACGGCGGTCCGATTGGGCCAGAGTCGAGCCCCGATCACACGCTTGGATACCGGAATCCGCGCGGCGTACGTGTCGCCCAGTGCCCAGATGTCCACTGGGAGCGATACGTCCAGGATTGACCCGTCATCGAACTTCAGCCGGATCTCCACCGGAAAAACCACCGCGCTGTGCCGACGCAAGAATACCACTGCGGTCGAGGGATCGTTGGACGCTGACCCAGCTGCCGGAGCGGGCGCGCCCATATTGGCGACGCTGTCGATCCCGATGTCGAGCAAGCCGGTGGTATAGAAAAATTCCCGCCAGAACCACGACAGATCACGTCCCGTCACGTTTTCGACGGTCCGGAAAAAGTCGGCCGGAGTCGGGTGCTTGAATGACCAACGCCGCACGTATTCCTTGAATGCTGCGTCCATGGCTTCGCGACCAACCACGTGATCGCGAAGAGCCAGCAGCACTGCCGCGGGCTTGTCATACCCGACGCTCGGGAGCGCGGCTTCCTCCATATGGTCCGGCATGGTCATGACGGGCTGATCAACACCGGCCAGAATCGGCCCAGCCCAAACGCTCAGAAAATAGTACCAGTTGTCCATCGCTCGCGGCCATTTTGTAACATCGGGTCCGTAGCGCCTCTCTTGCGAGAACGCGTTGATGTACGTGTTGAACCCCTCGTCCATCCACGCATAGCGGCGCTCGTTTGACCCCACCGTCATGGGGAACCATTCGTGCCCATGTTCATGGTCGTTCGTGCGGAACACGTCGCCGGCGAGATTGGGGTTGCTGTACCCGACCATCACGAACATCGGATACTCCATTCCTGAGACTGGGCCGGCGACAGAAGTGGCCTGGGGGTACGGGAATGGCTCCAGCAGATCGGAATACGTCTTGATTGTCCACTGGGTATTCTCGGCCACCTGCGGCCATTCGGGACCAGCCTTGGGCCATTCATAGAATGCCTGGCAGAGAACCCCGCGCGCGCTCGTCGCGTCCCAACGAAAGTCCGGCGCGCCCGCCCACGCCACGTCGCGCACATTTCGCGCGCGAAACCGCCATGTCTTCGTGCCCGCTGTCGGAACTGCCCGTGCGGCGACTTCATCTACGGCGATGATCGCCACGACATTGGCCGACGTGATCGCTCGCGCCAGGCGGCGACGCGTGACGTCGCTCAATACCTCGGCCGGGTTTTGCAACACGCCGCTCCCTGCCACCGTGTAGCCAGCCGGCACGGTCACGGCGTAGTCGATGTCGCCGTATTCGAGGTAGAACTCGCCTTGTCCAAGGTACTGGTCAGTGTTCCAACCGCGCACATCGTCGTACACCGCCATTCGCGGGTACCACTGCGCCATTTCGTACAATGGGCCGTCGCGTCCCATGCGGTCCGACCCGTGCTCCGGAACCGCAAAGGAATAGCGGACCACGATCGTGGCCTTACCACCGTGTGCGGGGAGCGGCGTTGGCAGATCAAGCCGCATCATGGTGCCCTGGACGTCCGGCGTGACTCGCGTCCCATTCACGCGGGCCTCCGCCAGCTGATACCCACCCTGGATGCTGCCGCCGCCATTCCGAGACTCGGCGCCATACATCACCGAACCCGCACTGCCCGGCTCGTAGACGTTCTGATCGACCTGCATCCAGACGAATCGCAACGTGTCAGGCGAGTTGTTTGTGTATGCTACCGTGACCGTGCCAGCAAGCACGTGATTGGCGGTGTCGAGCGTTGCCTCGATGTTATAGTCCGCGCGCTGTTGCCAATATGCTGGGCCGGGAGCCCCCGACGCTGCGCGATATTCGTTCGGGCCCGGCCAATCAACCCGATTGGTCGTGTAGAATGGACTGCTAGCAGCATCGATCACAGGCAGCGAGGCGAGCGACGACGGCGGTGGCCCCTGCGTCCGTGGCGGCGGCAAGGAGTCGCGAGACTGTTGCGGAGCAGGAGTCTGCGAGGCGGGCGACGAGCTTCGGTGAGGTGTGCATGCGGCTCCAACGACGGCGCCGCCGCCCAACCCAATTGCAAGCGCCAGATGTCGCGCACGTGACACCGTAGTCAACAGCATCGGCGTAATATGGCGATCGGCACTCACGCTCGCGATTTTCGACGCACCCGGCGCTGCAAAGACCTGCTTGTGCTACGCTTCGCCGCTGTCTTCGAGGATCGCTTCGCGGCGTTTCTGCGTTTTTTTCTCATGGGAGCGAGTATTGTCCCACGACACTTCGGCGCACCACAGTTGCACGGATACAGTTGCTCTGCACCGGGACTCGCATCTGGCTCGCGGTCGTACGCATAGTCGTAAGACAGCTCCTCACCCGGAGCGATGTCGCGCGCCGAGTCGATGAACACGCGCTTGTCCTCGACCACTGCTTCGCAGTTCGGTGCGCAAGAATGATTGATGAATTTGGAGTCGTTCCCGCCGTAAGTGGCATCGACCACGACAGATTTGTTGACCGTGAAGAGCAGTGTGTAGTGCGTGCCCACGCGTGCCATGGCCTCATCGTCGTAGCGTTCGTCGGCCAGCTTCGCCGAGATGCGCTCTCCCACGTACTCGATAATGCGCTCGCCCTTGCGAATTCGGCGAGTGGCGAACGCGCCCATCCCCGCGACCGGCGAGGGGCGTACTTGGAACGGCTGCACGGACGGGACTCGTTTCTTGATCGCCAACTGGCGCTCCTCCGGTACAGATGTACAGTGTGAGTTACCGCGAACATCCCAAACAGAATTGTCGCGTTGACGCCACGCAGAGTCCGCCGGCCCAGCGGAACCCCTTCGGGCCACGCAATTTACGCGGGGCGACCGGCGGTACGCAGGTTGCTTCTTGGATCGGCGTGCCCGCTGCTGCCACCGCACGACGACGGCTCTCCCCGGGCACTGCCTTCGCAGCCTGCGCCTTGGCTGTGGCCACCGCCGACCTGATCACAAAACAGCTCGCCGTGACTCTGATCGGCGACAGGGTGCTTCCGATTCGCATGCTAGGAGACTCGATTCGGCTGGCGGTGGTGCTGAACGACCAATCGGCTTTTGGCGTCTCTCTCGGGCCTTATACGTGGCACCTGAATCTCGCGTTCACCTTCCTCGCGATCGTGCTCTCGGTGAGCCTGTGTCGCGCGCTCTCCGCGCTTGACGGATTGGCTCCCATCGTCCTGGGTCTCATAGCGGGTGCTGCAACGGGCAACCTGATAAGCCTCGTTTTTTCGCGCGGCGGCGTCATTGATTTCGTCGCCGTGCGCAGCCACACTGGCAACGAATTGGTCTTCAACCTCGCCGATGTCGCAGCCATGTTGGGGCTCGTCTTGATCCTACGAACCGCTTGGACTGTGACTCGGGCAATCGCCGCGCGGCGGACGTGACGTAGTCTCGCATCGTCCCGTCCCCTGAGTGCCATGTATTGCGCCCGATGCGGCACGTCAGTGTCTGCGGGTTCCACGTTCTGCGCCAACTGCGGAAACCAGATTTCCGGTCCGGCGGCGGGCACGTCTACGCTCACGCGCGACAGTGAGGCCGCACTGCTCGAGTCCGTGCGCCAGGCCTTGGCTGCCGACTACGACGTCGACCGCGAGATCGGCCGGGGCGGTATGGCGGTCGTCTTTCGCGCGCGGGACATGGAGCTGGATCGCCGAGTGGCACTCAAAGTATTGCCCCCCGAGCTGGTGCCAGTTGCGTCAGTCGCGGAGCGGTTCAAACGTGAGGCGCGGCTCGCCGCTTCTCTCGACCACCCAAACATCATTCCCGTGTATCGAGTTGGGCAATCGGGCGGGGTGTTGTACATGGCAATGAAGCTCATGGACGGGTGCGGTCTCGACGCCATCCTGGGCCGTCACGGCGCGCTTCCTCTTCCCGTCGTCCTCACCGTGCTGCGGGCATCGGCCCGCGCGGTCGCGTTCGCGCACGACAGCGGGATCATCCATCGCGACATCAAGCCTGCCAACATCCTTGTAGATCGCGCGGGCCGAGTCGTGGTGTCTGACTTCGGCATTGCGCGCGCGGTCGAGGCTTCCACGCTGACCGCGACCGGTACGATGGTCGGCACACCACACTACATGAGTCCGGAACAGTGTGCGGGCAAGGGCGTTGGACCGCAATCCGACCAATATTCCCTGGGCATCCTAGCGTTTCAGCTGCTGACGGGCGACGTACCATTCGACGGCGATTCGTTGCCGGAAATCCTGCAGCACCATTGGTTCACGCCGCCGCCCGATGCGAGCCTCATACGTCCTGACAGCCCGGCCGCGCTGACCGCCACCGTTCTACGGCTGTTGACCAAGGACCCTTTGCAACGATTTCACTCCACGCACGACCTGACACGCGCACTCGATGCGATCCCGTTCACCGAGGCAGATCGCGCTGACGGCGAGGCAACGTTGCGGGCAATGGTTGCCGCGGCGGCCGGCCCACCGCTGTCGCCGACCCCGGCGGTACCTCATCCTGCTTTTCAGTCCACGAGTCCGCCGGCATCGCCAAAACAGCCAGTGTCGCAAGCAGCGCCTTCCTCTTCTCCAGAGACGCCGATCGCGACCGTTGTCGCCCGAACGATCCCTGGGCGGCATTCGAAGCGTACGCCTCGGGGGCGCCCGAGACGGGGGACCTCCCGGTGGGTCTCCAAGCTGGTCGTCGGCACTGTAGCCCTGGCGGGAATTGCACTTGTCGGGATTGGCGCCGCGCACTGGCGAGCGGCCGCGGGCGCCGCAGCCGCCGAGAGCGGTGATGGCAAAGGACTGAGCGTGCCGGAGCTCCGAAGCGTGGGCGGCAGAGCATACCGCTCTGGCAACTACGAATTGGCGCGGCGGTTCTTCCTGCGTGCCGTTGAGCTAGCGCCGACTAATCGATACGCCCACGAAGATCTGGGCTGCGCCCTTCTCAAGCTGGATCGGCGAGTCCGCGCGGAAGAGCAATTCCGCGCCGCTGGTTCAACTACGGCACAAAGCTCCAAGGCGTGCGACATCCGCGCGCAGCCGTGAGCACGTCGATTCGGCCGTAGCCGTATACAGGATCGATGCGCACGCCGGTCAACTCATCTGCCGAGTTGAGCAGGCACTGGTCGAGCACATGCGCGCGCACCGTGAATCCAGATTGTGCCGCGACGACAGCGGCTTCGCCGGAAACGTGCGGCGCGGCGAAGCTCGTGCCGTCACCTATCGCGTAGTGAAGGCCGTCTGAGCAAACAGTATCCGAGAACCGGCTGCACGCCGAGATAATGAGATCTTTGGTCTGTGCCGTATCGACGAAGTCGCCGCCGGGAGCAAAGACGTCCACCCCGGCGCTGCCGTATTCCGAGTAACTCGCTACGCGATCGAAATTTGCCTGGTCAATCGGGCCGGTCGCGCCCACGCTCACTACGTGCCGGAGGGCAACGGGCAAGTTGATCGAGTCAAGAACGTTTGTAGAAGGCCCAACACCGGTGTTGGTATTGACCGCATCATTGCCTGCCGCGGCGAAGAGCGCTGCACCTCGGCCGGCGGCGTAGTCGACCCCTTGTTGTAGCACACTTACCAGCGCGATCGCATCCGGATCGTCCGCGGGGACGTACCCGCCGAAGCTCATGTTAATTGCGTCCGCGCTCACGTCTGCCGCGTACACAATGCCGGTCAGAATGTCGGCGAAGCTGCCCGAGCCCGTATTGTCCAGTACCTTCACTGCGCACAACGTCGCTTGCGGCGCAACAGACGCGACCCCGATTCCGTTGGACGAGACGATCGCCGCAACGAAAGTGCCGTGGCCAACGCTGTCGTTCGCGACTGGCTCAAGCGTTCCATCGGCGGCCGTGACGAATGACGTGTCGCGCGTAGCGTCAATTTTTCCTTGCAAATCGATGTGCCCGGGATCGACCCCGGTATCCAGAATGCACACACGAGCTCCCGACCCTTGGTTCGCGACGCTCCACGCCTGATCGGCTTTTATGACGCGCATGTTCCATTGGGTGCTGTCAGCGTAGAACTGCGCCAGGTGCGGATCGCCACGCGCGCCGGGGCCGGCCCCGACCGCAAGCGACCCCCTGCGCATGCCGGCGTCATACCGCCAGTGCGGCGGCAGCATTGGTATGCGGCGATCGGCCACAACAGCCTTCACGTCGGGCCGTTGGGCGAGGGCGCGCGCGGTCGCGGCCCGCATGCCGCTGACGATGAGCACGCCAATGGATGCGTGCACTCGCTCTACCCGCCCCCCTGCGGCTTTGATTGCCGCGAGCAGATCACTGCTCGGTGGCCCCGCCGTCGTGAGCACAATGAGCAACCGCGCGCCATCCACAATTCCGCTGCCGGTCGCAGCGGGCTTGATTGACCGAACGGGACCTACTGGCGCAGAATCGACGCACGCCGAGGGGCCGAAGCCAACGGCGAGCACGACCAGGAGCGCAAATGTTACGCGATGCAGGGAGCGCACCGGGCCAACATGGGTGTTAATGCCCGTACCCGTCAAGTTATGATGCTACTGGATCTGAATAATGCTCCCTGCCGACGGAACGTTGTTGGCGTTCAGCACGAAGAGGAGGTAGAAGCCCGGGGGCGCGAGGTTGGC
This sequence comes from uncultured Gemmatimonadales bacterium, assembly GCA_963838855.1. Lineage (GTDB taxonomy): Bacteria > Gemmatimonadota > Gemmatimonadetes > Gemmatimonadales > Gemmatimonadaceae > FEN-1251. The sequence continues at coordinate 75,569 of CAWISX010000020.1, forward strand.
ATTGGCCGGGGCGGTGACCGAGACCACGCCACCGTTCTGCGTGAACTGAAGAATATTCGCCCGCTGGCCCTGACTGGAGGAGTGCGTCACGGAGCCAAGGCTGATCCATATCACCTTGGACGCAATGACGTTTTCCGTCTGCAGCGGGAATGTTTGTCCGTATGTCACCGCCGTCGGGGCGGCATTGATGATTGGGCGCGACGCCGTGACCGGCGTCCCGTCGGGATTATAGAGATAGGGCGGGTAAAAGAATTCGCCGTTCCGCTCATCCGTGAGCCCTGTCGCCGCCGGCTCTCCGCCACCCAGCACCAGCACCCGCCCGTCGGGCAGCAAGATATTGTTGGAGTGGTACAGCCGCTCCTTGTGCATCGACGCGAGCTCGGTCCATTGACCAGTGTTGGGGTTCCAGGATTCGGCCACGTACACAATGTTCTCCGGCGGATTCGCCTCCGGGCCCGCTGAGCCACCGGTAACGAGGATTGTCCCATCGGCTTCGACCAGGGCGCTCATCTGACGCCGCGGGTAGACCATTGGCGACGTGACAGTCCATTGTGGATTCGCGACATTGAGGTTGATGATCTCGGCCGAGGCCTCGGTGTGGCCGCCCCCGACGTCCATGACTTTACCGGCGTCGTACATGATCGCCGAGCCGTAGTTGCGATCCACGGGGACGGCGCGGGGTATGTAGCCACCGTAGGATCCCGTCCCAGCAGTTGTGAAGAAGGCCGATCCCTGCGTGTCACCAGACTGGAACGCTTTGCCATTTGGCGCGACCATGAGCCACGACCAGTAGCCAACCTTGTTCTTCGCGTTAGTCAGCTCCCGCCACGTGCCGTTCAGCTGCAGCACTTCGGGGATGCTGTCGGAGACTACCGTGCTGTCGCCGGCGCTGTCGATGGCCGTGTTTTGCCCGCCATTGACCAAGGCTTCGCCGTTCGGCATGATCACCACGGTGGGATACCACCGCGCCTGGCTCATGTCGGGCAATTGGGTCCATGTGTTAGTCCGATAATCGAACGTGTACGCGAAGCTCATCCCAAAGTTCGACGCGGTTCCAGCGTGGTGTCCACCGGCGACTAACAAGCGCCCGTCAGGCAGCAAGTTGTGACCGCTGCAAAAAAGGTCTGCCAGCGTCTGGAACCAGTTGCTGGAGTCCGGAAACTGGTTGGGGGGCACAGGGTACTGGGTCTGCGGTTGCGCCGCCATCGAGTCGGCGTGTGGATCCCAGATTTGCGGCCACTCCGCCGGCGAGACCTCTGCCCGCCCCCACGAGATCACTTTCCCATTGGGCAACAGCGCTATGTGGATCGCGACGATTCCGTCAGCCCGCGTCGGGCTCTTCCAGATGAAGGGATTCGTGAAGAAGCCCTGCGAAGCGATCGCGGGGCAGGCCAGCCCGCCGTTCGGCTTGACCGCGACTCGACTGCTGCCGGAGAATAGCTGCAGAGCCCCCTTGGTATTCGTGCGCAGGTAGGTCTCGCTATACGGATATGAGCTGGGCTTCGCGGGCAGCGACACGCTGCCATGCTCACCCGTCCGGTAAACCGTGTAGGTGAGATCGACCTCCGACATGTTGGTGTTGCGAATGCGGAAGTAGTTCCCGCAAGTGTAGGACAGTTTTACCTCAGAGAGATTCGGTGTGCCGGCCGCGCGGCTGGCGGCCCCCGCAACGCCTGCCGTGACCACAAAGGTCAGCGCGATTGCAGCGAAATTGCGGCGAAGACGGCGGTAGGACAGTCTGGGCATGAACACGATAGAATGAATAAGGAGCTGTACAGGCTGAAGAGAGTTAGTGCCTATGGCGCTGGCGCGGCATGTTCGGCCGTCATGAGACCCGTCGAAATGGAATGCACGACTGCCGGCGCCGATGGATCCAGCCACAGGATTGCGGAGGCACCGTTCGTAGTTTGAGTAAACAGCAGGCGGCCGTCGGGCAGCCAGGCTGGCTGTCCTACATTGCCGACGGTTGTCAGACGAGTGACCGCGCCACTGGACAACAGCTGCACATAAATGTCCGTCGGACCCGCGCGATTGGATGAAAACGCGAGCTCGGTGCCATCTGGACTCCATGCAGGTTCTACATTGTTTCCCAGCCCGCTACCACCGACGACCTGTATGGCCGACCCCGCCGCGCCCGCGACAGGCGCCGTAAAGATTGCGGCCGGGCCACTCCGCGTGGACATGTAGGCGATCTGATCCCCCTTGGGCGACCAGCTCGGCCGGTGCTCAATGGCCGCCGTGAAGTTACCCTGGTCGCCCGAGCCGCTGTCGGCAGCAGTCATGCGCGCCGCGCTGCTGCCATTCGCGTTTGCGATCCATACGCGGGGCAGCGACGTCGTGTTGACATAAGCCAGACGCGCACCGTTCGGCGAGAACGCTGGTTCATCCACGGAGGTGCCGGTGCCCGTGATCTCCGAACCCGTGCCGCCTGTCACGGGGACGCTGAAAAGCGCCCGACCTCCGTTCATCGTGCTGACATACACGACCGTGCCGTTGAACTCAGTTGGGCGGGTGTCTACGCCCGTGCCGGCGGTGACTTGAGTAAGCTCGCCACCATCGAGCGAAACCGTGTAAATGCTAGTGTTCAATCCCGACTGCGCGCCGTCGAACGCGACCCGCGGCGGGCGCGGCACCGTCAGCGAGCGTGTCACGATCAGGCTATCGCTTCCGACAAGAGCCCGTGCCGTGAGAGCGATGACTGTGTCGCGAAGCAACAAGACGCTATCCGCTCCCGGACTGGCGGCTGTCAGCGTCGCGTCTGAAGCGGGCGATACCTGCCAAGTGACCTGGGTCGTCACAGGCGTTCCAGTCGTGTCATCCAGCTGCACCAGCACTGTGCTGCTTCGCTCGATGCGTCCGGTTACCACGATGCTCGCGGTACGCGGCTTTGGCGGCGCTGGCGGCGACGCTGGCGCCGTGACATGGCTCGACCCGCAGGAGCTCTCGCAGATCGCGGCTGCAGCGACGCATAAACCGGTGCCCAAACCACCGGCAACTCTCCGCACGGCGCGCACACCGACCGCTAGGGAAGAGAGACAGCAACCGGCACATTGCTCGCCGTCGTGTTCCCGTTGCCGAGCTCACCTACGCTGTCATCGCCCCAGCAGTATGTGGCGCCGCTGCCGGTCAAACCGCAACTATGCGCGAATCCTGCTGTCAGCCCAGTAAACGCGTACGGGCCGCTAACGACTGTCGGTGTGGATTGGTCCGTGCTCGTGGGCGCCCCGGTGCCGAGCTGACCGCTGCTGTTGTCGCCCCAGCAATACGCCACGCCAGCGGCGGTGGCGGCACACGCGTGGTACGCTCCCGCGGCGACGGTGACGAACTGCTGCGCGCTGACGCCAATAACCGGCGCGGGCGTCGCGTGGTCATTGGTCGTGCCGTCACCCAGCGCGCCGTAAGTATTCGCTCCCCAGCAATACACGTGCGTGTCCACTCCGACGCCACACGTGAAGTTGTCGCCTGCCGCGATGCTGGTGAATTGGGTTCCTCCAACGACGACGGGCGCGGCGTGTGGGACGCTATCCGGGCTCTGGCCTAGTGCGCCCTCGACATTTCCGCCCCAGCAATACGCAGCCCCGGTCTGATCGAGTCCGCAGGCATGGTACGCGCCGGTCGTGATGGCGACGAATTTTTGGCCGTTCCCAACGGTCTTGTTGACGGACGGAGAAGCGCGGTCAGCCGTGCTCCCGTCGCCCAACTGGCCCAAGCTGTTTGCACCCCAGCAGTATGCCGAGCCGCCGCCGTCCAACGCGCATGCGAACTCGGTGCCAGCAACGATGTAGCTGAACGTCACGCCGCCCGCGACCGCCGTCGGAAATTGGTGATCGGTCTGGGTGCCGTCGCCGTCTTCGCCGCGCGCATTGTCTCCCCAGCAGTACGGCACGTTCGACGCGAGACCGCAGCTGAATTCGGTCCCGCCAGCTACCGAGCCGAATGACGTAAGGCCAAGAACGCCCTCGGGCACCGTCACGGGCGCGGTCTGCACGACGCCTACGGCGGCGTATATGTTGGCTCCCCAGCAGTAGAGATGATTCCCGGGCCGTACCGCGCATGCGTGTGCCTGACCTGCGGAAAGTTCATCGAATTGATGCGGCGGAATATTTGTGATGACGGCGGCGTTGTCATTCGGAAGCTCGGTGGCTACGTACACGAGAGACGTGAAGTTCGACACCGTGGTTGGCATTGAGAACTGCCATGCCACGCCAGGCGACGTTGCATTGCTCGGCAAGAGCCCCGGGTACTGGAAGTACGGCTCCCCGGTTTGCGTGAACGTCCCTGTTCCGCTCGGGTTGGCCACGGTCACAACGCCTGACCCAGCGGTGACCGTGGGAAGCTCGTCAAAGAAGATTTGAATCCCGTTTGGCGAGGGTGTTTCACCATCGCCTGTTCCAAACGGCTGCGTGGTCAAATCCTGCACCGTCACGGTTCCCTGCAGAATCTGAGTACCGGAGTTATACGTGGTGTTCGTCGTCGCGACATTCACGTACAAGCCTTCGCCTCCCACGATCGCGTTCCCTGCGGTGCCCGAGCCGCTCCTCACAGTTGCATGAGGCGCCAAAGCCGCCGCCCGCTGCGCGATTGTCAGCGCGTCGTGCATGCTGTGCGCTTTTCCGACGGCACGCTGGCCGCAACTGAACTGCGGCTGGGCACGAGTGCCCACGCAATCGAGCGCGACGGCGAGATAAGCCGGCGTGACCGCGTGTCGGCTCGGCGCGAGCGGAGCCTCTTCGCGGCACCCGACGGTGAGGACGAAAAGTGCTATTGCCGCCGTGCACGGTAGCCTGTGGGCGGCAGCCCTACGGATGCCAAAGCAATTCATGCGTTTACGAATTCCTGGTCAGGAAGATTCTGCCCCCTGAATTTAAGCAAAGGGCTTGCCCTGCCAACCGTCGATTGAGCGCAGGTTAGCCTCTATACCGTAGGTCGGGCGTGGCGTGCGCGCCCGCCACGTGGCATTTTGGCGGCAGTGCCTGTCGCAAAATGACGACACGACGCGGCGTAACTCTCGGGGCGAGGCCGCGGCGGCAAGTCCAGCGTAACAGAGCAGTCGATTGGCTACGTCCGGGCGGTCGGCCGCCACAGCGCCCATGGCCCGGGCCCGGCCGACTCGACGCACTCTGGCGAGCTCGCGACTTGGGGCGTGGGTCGAAAGCGCGGCGGCGACGAGAGTGGTCATTACGGCCCGCGCAGACGAAACAGCCGCAAAGCGCTCAACCACATCGAGGTCCGCTCCGGCGGCAATCGCGGTCGCGACATCCGCTACGTCGCGCAGGCGATATGGCATCGCCCAATCCACGTCGGTCGCATGCACCAGCGTATGAAGAAGCAAGTGCGTTGCAGACGGGACTGCCACACGCTCGCCCGTCGCTTGCTCCCATATCCCGTTCGTAAGCGCCGCCTCTTCTCGCTGACCGTTCCCCAATCTGACGTGCAGCTCGACTGGAAGATACCCCGCGCGTTGGAGCGGGGCGAAGTGTCGGCGGCATGCGCCATATCGAGAGACATACCCCAGGCGGTCGCGCAGCTGCTTATGCAGCCGTTGCGCGTCGGCAGCGCTCACGAGCACGTCGACGTCGGCGAATCCGCGCTCGCTCGGCTTGTCTATGCGCGCCATCGCGCGCGCGGTCCCTTTGAGTACCATGACACGGACGTCCAGATCCGCGATTTCGGTCACTTGGCGCTGTGCCACGCTGACACCCCACAACGCGGCGGCTCGTTCTTTATCGAGCAGCGCGCGCACGCCCGGCGGAAGCGTACCAAACCAGCCATCGCGCCGTGCCGCGAACGACACCCGAGCGCCACACCCTTCGGCGCAGAGAACTCGCGCCCAGACGCCGAGAGGGGAACGCGACGCGCGTGCGAGGGCGAACGGATGTGGAGACAGACCCAACACTCCGTCCGCCACGACATCGTATACGACGGCCGCCCACTGCACCTGCCGCACCTGCTGCAGCTGCGCAAATATGCTCACTCTCGGCCACTCAGCGCGAAAGTGATGAGACCTTCCGAAGCGAGTTCGGTAGCAACCTTGTCTACGGCGGCCTGCGCGTCATCGATCGAGATGTCGTAAAGGTCGGTGAGTCGATCGGCAATGGCCGTGGAGTCGTCACCGGCGGCCATCAATGCCCATATCTCGGCACCGGTTTCGTTGAGCGAATAGTATCGCTTGGTATCCATGTGGAGGACTACACCACCACCCGGCACCGCCGCGAAAGCGGCGTCGGGCGACACAGTGTACCGCTCGCCTGTCACGGGCGGTTTAGAGTAAGTCGCCAAGTGTGCGGGCGATTCCATCGCGCGTAGACAGCAGTTCGGAGGAATGCTCCAGTTGGAATGCCCGAACGCTGGCGGCTACATGGCTCAATGCAGCGAGGTGCGCGGACGCGTGCTCGTCGGCGAGGAGCACCCACGGCGACTGTGGAATCAATGCGCTGAGGGCGGCGGTGGGTGTGAGTGGCGTCGTCACGTCTCGCTCGCCACGCACGAGAAACACAAGGGCAGCGAGCGGAGCGCGACGCGCAAATGGCACCGAGACCGCGACCCGGCGACGCAGGTCGCCAGGCATGCTCGCGCAACCGTCGCTAGAAGCCCGGGCCGCGAGGTCGGGAAAGTGCGCCTCGAGATCCAGGCTGACCCGAAGCGGCTCACGCCATGCGTGCACCCACACCGCGTCTCGCGCGTCAGACAGCCGATCGCTCTTGGCACACGTAACCGCTTGCGCCACCGAGCCGGCGCGTCCCGAGATAGACGCCACCTCGAGCACTATCCCGTCGTCACCCAGCGCCTTCCAGCCTGCCCGCGCGAGCGCGTACGTGAGTGTCGATTTCCCCGATCCACTGTCGCCAGTGAGAAGCCATGCTCGTCCGCGCGGATCGACGGCGCCCGCCGCGTGCACGAAGTACCGGCCGCGCTCGCGAAGTCGGAGGACGGCTCCCATGCGTGCGAGACCGCGGCGGAGAGCAGGCGGCGCGCTGGCGTAGCCCGAACCCTCGCGCAAGCCGCCCCTGTCGCACGATCAATTCGACGGGTCGGCGCGCCAGCGCAGGGCGGACCACGGTAGCATCGCCTACCGTTTGGGCCTCCACGCCGCCCCACGCCCAAGCCAAGGACGACCGTGCCATTACGTCACGCTTACGCGCATGTCGCACCGCCCGTTGTCATGTTCGCGTGGGGCGACTCGCCGGGCATATTGGCGAGTCCGGACCATGGATGCTCCGGGAAATCAGACAAAAATTCCGTGCGTCCGTGACGTCGGGCGCAACTGACGCACGGGTAGTCGTCCAGCGCATCACGTTGCCCGATTTGATGTAGACGTTGGGTCTCGGCGTGAAACGAGTCATACACGGTGCGCGCCCGAGCCACCACGTCGGACAATGATTCTCTGGTGAGGTCACCCAGCAGGGGTTCCTCTCCGCTGCCGTATCGCGAGAGCTGGCAGCAGAAGGCCGCACGGCCCCGCGCGTCGATGTACAGGTGGCGAAGAAGCATGGTGTCACAGCGGCCATGCGGCATCGGGAGATATGAGCCGTAATCGAGCACGACGGGCACGCGACCCCGTCGAGCTATTCCGCGGACCCGGGTGCTCGCCTCGTGCCACTCCGCTGGCGAGAGGTCGCTGCCAGCGAGTGCCGTCTCGGGTGTAGGCTGCGGCAGGATTGCGTGCAGTTCCGCGGCACCGAGCGCGGCGGCAATTCCCACGGCCTTCTCGACGTCAGCCACCGAATCACGCGTGAGCACGAGAGACAGTTCAGCGCGGATGTCGTGTGCCCGCAACGTTGCGACACCAAGGAGTGCGCGGCGGAAGCTCCCCCGCCCACGTTGTGCGTCGTGCGTCGCTTCGGTTGCACCACTCAAGCTGACGCGCACAAGCAGCGGCCGATGCCGGGCGAGCACGGCAATGTGACGCGGAATCAGCCACCCATTTGTGACGACACGATAGGGGATTCCGCGGCCTGCGACGGCCGCCACCGCCTCTGGAAACAATGGGGCGCTCAATGGCTCGCCCCCGGTGAAGACAACGCTGACGCGCTCGAACTGGGCTGCGGCCTGGTCGAGCACGCGATGGACGAACGACGCCGTGAGCGTGTCGATCTGCGTCTGATGCGACCCGCGGATGCAGTGAGTACAGTGGAGGTTACAGAGGTTCGAGAGCTCGAACCCGAGGTCGATGCCTGACGTGGCTATCGCCCCTCGATCATTTCGATCACCATGCCGCTCGAGCCGCACACGCTTGGCCCACACGGAATCCCTGATCCCACCTGGGCCACGATGTCGTCTTCGCGCAGCAAATCCACGTCGGCCGGGACCATTGGCGCGTCAGCCAGCGCGAGTGATTCATGTCGCGTCAACACTGGATCGATCCAGGGACGCTTGGTTATTGTGGCCATCTCCACGCCAGCGGTCTCCGAGAAGGAAGCGGGCAACGCTCGCGGCCAGCTACCCCGTGTGGCGAATGCGGTCGGTCGCCGCGCTGACCTTCAAGATGTACTCTTCGGGCGATTCGTGCGCGCTCCGGCGGGGCAGCACGAATTCCGGATTTTCGGGCTGCGTCGACTGGATGGAGTTCACAAAGAGGTCACCGCCCTTTGCCTCGACCGCCGCCTCAAATGCCTCGACCGCCTCGAGCATGTCGACCAGTTCCTCGCTCGTCTCTCGTCCAGTCAGCACGACGCCGAGGTCGCGCAGTCGTGCGTCCACTTCCGTCGCGGCATCGCGACGCTCCTGCAAGCGGTGGGGGTCCAAATCCCGCTGGCGTTCCTCGAAGTGAGAGTTTGGCTCTGTCATTGGGGGAAAGGTAACTCGCCTCGCCCAGCGGCATTAGCTTCCCCTTCGTGACCGCGACGCTTGCTTCCACGACAGTCGCGACGCCAAAGGCTACCGAGCCGCTCCTGATTGGCGGCGCCTGGCGCTCCACTTCCCGCACGTTTCCGGTCGTCAACCCGGCTACCGGCGAGGTGATCGCGCACGTGGCTGATGCGACACGTGCAGATGCGCGCGAGGCGGTAGAGGCCGCGCAGGCGGCCTTCACGGCATGGGCGGCGACTCCTGCTATCGAGCGTGCGCGGGTCTTGCGCCGTGCAGAGGCGCTCATGCTGCAGCGGGCGGATGCGCTGGCGCTGACGCTCACTCGCGAGGGTGGCAAGCCAGTCGCCGAAGCACGTGGTGAAATCGCGTACGCCGCGAGTTTCGTCGGGTGGTTTGCCGGGGAGGCAGAGCGCATGTACGGCCGAGTGATTCCGGCGTCCACTCCGGCCAAGCGCCTGATGGCGCTTCGACAGCCAGTCGGTGTGGTCGGCGCGATCACTCCCGTGGAACTTCCCCGCGGCAATGGTCACGCGAAAGGTCGCGCCGGCGATCGCGGCAGGTTGCACGGTCGTGCTAAAGCCCGCGGAGCAGACGCCTCTTACGGCCCTCGCGCTCGGCGCGAATCTTCGTCGAGGCCGGCCTTCCGGCCGGCGTCTGGAACGTGGTGACGACAAGCGATCCGCGGGATGTGGGTGCGGAGCTGCTCGAGAATCCACTCGTGCGCAAGATCACGTTCACGGGCTCGACGGAGGTGGGGAAATATCTGGCTCGCGAAGCCGCGGCCACTGTGAAGCGCGTTTCGCTCGAGCTAGGCGGACACGCGCCTTTCATTGTGTTCGAGGACGCGGACATCGAAGCGGCCGCTCAGGGCGCGATCGCGTCCAAGTTTCGCAACGCCGGGCAGACGTGCGTGTGCGCGAACCGTTTTTTTGTGCATGAATCAGTCGTCGCGCCGTTTCTCGATGCTCTCGCACCGCTTGTCCGGGCACTCACCGTCGGAGATGGGACCCAGCCGGGAGTTCAGGTCGGCCCACTAATCGACGCGGCGGCCGTCGCGAAGGTGCGCTCGCACGTGGACGACGCGCTAGCGGGCGGGGCGCGCGTGGTCGTCGGAGGGCGGCGGCCGTCAGAGCTGCCTAGCGGTAACTTCTTCGCGCCAACCATCCTCGCGAACGTGACCGATACGATGCGGGTGATGCGCGAGGAGACATTTGGCCCGGTCGCTCCCGTCGCCGCTTTCGACACTGAGGACGAAGTGATTCGACGCGCCAACGCGGGCCCGTATGGGCTGGCCGCTTACTTCTATACTCGCGACTTGTCTCGTGCGTGGCGTGTGTCGGAACGCCTCGATTACGGCATTGTCGGAGTCAACGACAGCATGCCGTCGGTCGCACAGGCGCCTTTCGGGGGCTTCAAGGAATCGGGGCTGGGGCGCGAGGGCGGACTGGAAGGATTGGATGCTTTCCTGGAGACGAAGTACGTCAGCACGATGATCTGATGACGCCTCGCCCTCGCGAACCCGTCGCGGCCGAAGATCCCGGGCTCATCCCGTTAGTAGTCGGTGTCACAGGCCACCGCGACCTCCGCGACGAAGATCGCGACGCGCTCGGCAAGTCTCTGGAGAGGCTCTTTCGCCATCTGACAGCGTGGTCCCCGGCGCGGCCGTTTCCTTTCCCTCCTTCCCGACACGTTCACCTCAGCCGTTCACCGACACCGCTGTTGCTCCTCACCCCGTTGGCTGAAGGAGCTGACAGGCTAGTTGCGCGGGTGGCGATCGAGTTCGGCGCCAAGCTGGTAGTTCCACTTCCGCTGCCGCGCGACGAATACGAAAAGGATTTCACACCACAAGGCCGGTCGCCAGACGTGAACGCGGAGTCACTCGCCGACTTCCACGAGCTCATGTCTTCTGACCACACGGTGCGCGTGATCGACCTTCCTCAAGTGCCGGCAGTGGCCGGGGGTCATCACACGCTGGACGCACACACGCGTCGAAATCTTCAGTACGCGCTCGTTGGCGCGTATGTGGCCCGACAGGCTCAGGTACTGATTGCGCTCTGGGACGGCAATCCACCGGAGGACGACAAGCCCGGAGGAACAGCGGACATCGTGGCGTTTCGACGCACGGGAAAATTTTCCGCGCTGCCCGAGAGTCTGCTCGCGCATCTCGCTCGGGTTCCAGAGCCGTTCAGGATCTATGACAGCCCGCTCGACCCGCCTGATACCGGCGCGGTGCACCACCTCGTCACACCGCGGAAGGACCGTGATCTGCCAACCGCGCTGCGACCATTCGGAGAGCGCCTCCTCGCGCCCGCCGAGTACGATCATCATGCGCATTCGCGGCGACGCTATTTCGCCCAATTGACTCGTGTTGAGCGCCAAATCCACACATTCAATCATGAGGCGCTCGCGGTGCGTGACCGATGCGCGCCCACGATCTCACAGAACGCTCAAAGCCTGTATCCCACTGCCGATGTTTCGACGGGCTCGCTCGATGCGACTCCCGCGCAACCACCGTTAGGAACGCTCAGCGAGCCACTCGCCCGGTTACGCCGAGCTTTCGCGCTCGCCGACACACTGGCGATCCAATACCAGCGGCGCACTTATAGAGCGTTCAAGCGGGTGTTGTGGCTCGGGTTCGTTGCAGTGCTCATGTTCGAGATGTACGCGGAGTTGTACCAAGGGGTAGACAACTCTGAAGGCGATCGGCTCTTGGGGCTAATGGCCTACGTTCTCTTTCTTGGGTCGGCCGATTGGGTATACGTCTGGGTTCGCGCACACGATATCCAAAACCGCTTTCAGGATTACCGAGCATTGGCCGAGGGACTGCGCGTTCAGTTTTACTGGAGGCTGGCCGGGCTTAGCCACGCCGCGTCGGACTATTACCTGCGAAAGCAACGTGACGAGCTCACATGGATCCGGAACGCGATTCGGGCCTGGGGGCTGAGCACTACACCGCCGCAGCACGCCGACCCGCACGCGGCCGATCAGCTTTGGGTTGAAGCGCAACATCGCTACTACGTCACGCGCGCGCGCCCGCGCGATCTCGCGGAGCTGGCGCGCTTCCGGGAACGGGGGAGCGGCGTAATCGGCGCCAGCATTGCCGCGGCCGGTGCGTGGTGCGTCCTCGCCGCGTGGCACAGACTCGTGCCAATTTGCACTCGGTGTCACCTGAGCCAGGTCGACATCATGCCCTTTCCAATCTGGCTGCTGCTGTGGCTGATACCGGCACTGGCCGGTCTCACGTTCGCATGGCATCTCGTTTTTTCGCGTAGAAGATGAGGCGGTCGACTATGAGCCGACGGCTGGGTCGCTTGTGTGGACATTGGGCACCCAACAGGCCGTCGTGGGCTTCGCGCTCGGCGCCATCGCCATTGGCGCGTTGTCGATCGGCGGGCCGCAATTGGCCCGGCGGATCGCGGCGGGGCTTCCGGATTCCGGCTGGATGGCTTGGCTGCACTTTGCCGCGGCCCCTCACGCCTGGTTCGTGACGAGTCTTGTACTCACGGCGCTCGCGGGCACACTGATGCACGTGTACGCCGACAAGCGCGCGTACGCGGGCCACGCGCGGCAGTATCGTAGGATGGGCGAGGTGTTCGAGCGCGCGTATTCACACCTCGGCGCCCAATTGCTGCGCGGCGACCCGCCGCACGTCGTGCGCGGACTGGTGCTGGAGCTAGGGAAAGAAGCGCTGGCCGAGCACGCGGATTGGGTCTTGCTGCATCGCGACCGGCCGCTGGAGCCACCGAGGGTGGAGTTGTAGGTCGGCACACAGGCTGTCAGGTTGCGAGCCCCCGGACCGTGCCAACGCCAATAATGGGCACCCTCCGCTCAAGCCGCCACAAAAAAACTGCATAGGTCTGGTTTGGACGCGGGGGCAATCCTACTCCCCGTTCCCGCGGTCGCTCCGTTACTTTCGTAGCGCCAGCTCACTCGACGGAGCCGAATGCTCGACGCCCCTCCTCGCCTCGTCGCCGCGCTCGCCGATCGGTATCGCATCGAACGCGAACTCGGCGCCGGCGGCATGGCGACAGTCTATGTCGCGTACGACCTGCGCCACGATCGTAAGGTGGCGCTCAAGGTGCTGCGTCCCGAACTCGCCGCCGTCATCGGCGCGGAACGGTTCCTCGCCGAGATCAAGACCACCGCCGCACTGCAGCATCCGCACATCGTGCCCCTTTTCGATTCGGGGCACGCGGATGGTTTTCTCTTCTACGTGATGCCGCTCATCGAGGGAGAGAGCTTGCGCGACCGGCTGTCGCGCGACCACGAGCTCCCGGTGGACGACGCGGTGCGCATCGCGACGGAAGTCGCCTCGGCGCTCGATTACGCGCATCGCCACGGCGTGATCCATCGCGACATCAAGCCCGAGAATGTGTTGCTGCACGACGGGCAGGCGCTCGTAGCCGACTTCGGGATCGCGCTCGCGGTCAGCCAGGCCGGCGGCAACAGGATGACCGAGACCGGCCTTTCCCTCGGCACCCCGAGCTACATGAGCCCCGAGCAGGCTACCGGCGAGCGCGTACTCAATGCGCGCTCCGACGTTTACAGCCTCGGCTGTCTGCTGTACGAGATGCTCGTCGGCGAGCCGCCGCTCACAGGACCAACAGTGCAAGCGGTGATCGCGGCCGTCGTGACGAAGGAGCCCGAGCGGCTCGGCGCGCGGCGGCGCTCGGTTCCGGCGAACGTGGACGCGGCCGTGCACAAGGCGCTCGCCAAGCTCCCGGCCGATCGCTTCGCAAGCGCGGAAGCCTTCGCGAAGGCGCTGAGCGAGCCGGCCCCAGCGTCGATGGCCCCGGCGAGCAGCCTCGCGCCTGCCGTGCCGACGGCGCCGTCGAAAAGGCGCCTGGCGGTCGTGTCTGCGGCGCTGTTGCTCCTCGGCGCGCTCGCCGCGTGGGGCTGGGCCCGCCCGCGCGCGGATACCTTCATGAACCGCTACGCGCTCTTTCTGCGCGACAGCGAAGCGGTCGCCGCCGCCTCGCTCGGCGGGCACGTCGCTATCTCGCCCGACGGACGCCGAATCGTATACGTGGGACGCGGCGGGGGGACGCCGCGGCTCTGGGTCAAGGATGCCGGCCAGATCGGCCCCAGCGTGCTGCCTGGCACCGATGGCGCAACAAGTCCGTTTTTCTCCCCCGACGGCCGCCAGCTCGGTTTCGTGAAGGATGGGAAGACCGTGCGCATCCTCCCCCTCGAGGGAGGCTCGGCGCTCACCCTCACAGACAGCGCGAACGCGACCGCCGCCGACTGGGGGAGCGACGGCTATGTCTATTTCGAGGTGGACTCGGGCATCAGCCGCATTCGGGCTACCGGCGGCCGTTCGGAACCTGTCTACAAGTTCGCCCCCGGCCAACACGTGCTTGGCTCTGAATGGCCAGTGGTACTTCCCGGCGCGCGCGGGCTCCTATTCCGCGTCCGTCATGAAGGGCAGGGTCCGGCGGACTTCGAAATCATGGTGATGCCGTTGCCGAAGGGTGAGGCGCGCGTGCTCCTCCACGGCATTTACGCGCGCTATTCGCCCACCGGTCACCTGGTCGTCGTCACCTCCGATGGCAAGCTGCTCGTCGTCCCGTTCGACCTCGGGAAGCTCGCGCTCTCCGGAGCGCCGGCGGCGCTCTATGAAGGGCTCGAGGCAAATCCCTTCGCCGCGGCCGTAGCCCTCTCGGACGCCGGCACCCTCATCTATCAGACGGCGAGCCAGGCGTCGGCACGCGAGATCGTCTGGGTGACGCGCGAGGGACTGGCGAGCGCGGCCGACTCGTCGTGGAAAGTCGACGGAACAATCAACGCCCTCGCGCTCTCGCCGAACGGGCGGGCGATCGCCGTCGAGCTGGCGCGGAACGCGAAACCGGACATCTGGGTGAAACAGCTGCCGGGCGGTCCGTTCTCGCGCATCACGTTTGGTGACACGGGCTACACCCGTCCCTCGTGGGCGCCGGACGGCAGCCAGGTAATGTTCCTAGGCGATCGCGGCGACGGGGGTGGTGTCCCATTCGTCCGGCGCGCGGACGGGATCGGTGCAGCCACGCGGCTCTTGCCGCCGAAGATAGCGTTCGGGCAGGCGTTGGAATCGCCGGATGGGCACTGGATCATTCTCCGACGGGTCCTCTCTGACGCTGGGAACGGCGACATCTTGGGCGTCCGTGCCGGCGACACGGCGCTGGTTCCCCTCGTGGCGTCGCCGGCGCGCGAGGTGTCCCCTGCGCTGTCTTCCGACGGGAAGTGGCTCGCGTACGCGTCCGATGAATCGGGGACGTTCGAGGTCTACGTGCGCCCTTTCCCGAACGTCGCCGCGGCGCGCTGGCAGATCTCGACCGCTGGAGGCAGCGCGCCGCTCTGGTCACACAATGGGAAGGAGCTCTTCTTCCGGAACCACCATGGTGACCTCGTGGCGGCCGAGGTGAGCACGACACCCTCCTTCACGGTCGGCGCGCAGAAGCCCCTCTTCTCGCTCAGGCCTTTCACGTTCACCGACCTGATTCAGGCCTACGCGGTTTCTCCCGATGACAAGCGCTTTCTGATGCTGCGCGAGACGTCGGCTGGCGAGTCGGGACTGCTCGTGGTCAGCGAGCACTGGTTCGAGGAGCTGAAGTCGCGGGCGCAAAAGTGAGCAGGCGCGCCCAATGCGAGCGTCGCACAAGCCCCGGTTGGCCTGGCGCATACTGATCGTCGGGCTCACGGCGTGGAGCCTGCTGATGATTGTTCCGGATCTGTACCGAGTCGTGACTCCACTCGACTCGGCCGGATTCGCCGCTGACAACGATGGCCGCATCTACGACGTCCGCGGGCCTTTCGCACGAGACACGGACTCCCCGGCTTGGAACGCGGGATTGCGAATCGGCGACCGCCTCGATCTCATGGCGATGCGGTGTGCGCCGCCCCGCGGCTCGGCTTGCACGAACCTTCTTTCCGTGCTGGGCGGGATGGGCGGGACGCAACTCGTTCGGCCCGGGAGGGTGCTTGCGCTAAGCATCCTGCCAGCGGACGGCGGCCGTGAGCGCCTGGCGACCGTGGCGGCGAAGCGGCCGCCAGTAAGCTGGGTGAGCCGCTTCATCCTGCTGCTCAACGAGATCGCGGGCATCGCGTTCATCCTGGCGGCCGCCTGGCTGGCGTGGTCGCGGCCGGGGGCGATGACCTTGGGCTTCTGGCTGTACGCGATGTGGTTCAACCCAGGGCAGAATTTCGTTTACTACCTGTTCCTACAGGAGCGACCGGTCCTCGCGCTCGCGGAGGAAGGGCTCTCGTCGTTGGTGCACGGCGCTGCCTGCGCGGGTTTCCTGTTGTTCGCGCTCCGCGTTCCAGGCGACCGTTCCGAGCCGCGGTGGCGCCTTGTCGCGCGCGCGATACCAGCGGTTGGCGTCGCCGTCGCGGGCATGCAGCTCGCAAGCTACGCGAACATCTTCGGCTATCTCACCGAGGGCATCGGGCGGGCGACTTTCCTCGCCGACTACGGCGTCGATGCTCTCGCCGTCGGAATCCTGCTGCGCCGGCGGCTCGGCCACCCGCCGCAAGAGTACCAACGCATGCGCTGGGTAATCTGGGGCTGCCTGATAGGCCTGCCTGCCTACATCCTGTCTGGCATCCTCCAATCCACTTCTCTGTGGCACACGCTGTCGGGAAAGGAGTCGGTCCCGCACAACCTGGTCGGCGTCCTGCTGCTCGTGTATGGCATTCTCGGTTGGTTTGTGTTCGAAGCGGTACGGCGGCCGCGGGTAGTAAGCGTGTCGATCCCACTGCGGCGGATCACCGTGTTTGGCCTGATACTCAGCTTTCCGGCGCTACTGGTGCAAGAACAGACCGAGCACCTGCGCACGCTACTCCACCTGTCGGACTGGGCTTGGATCGCGTTCGCCGCCCTATTGCTATTTCTCATGAGCCGACTGCACGAGCTCTCGGCAGAGCTCGCGGATCACGTGTTCAATCGCTCCTTCCACCGGCAGACGGCGCAACTAGCAACGATCGGTAGCGAAATTCTGCAGGCCAATACGCCCGAAGCGATCGAGGGGCTTCTAGCCGGCGCACCACGACACCAGTTGGGCCTCGCATCGGCGGCGGTCTTTCGCCATGAAGAGGGCGGCGCCTTTCGCCGGCACACCCGGGGTCTCGGCTGGCCAGCGAGTGCCGCCGACGCGCTTAACGCGTCCGATCCAGCGCTGGCCGGCGTGGCAACCGATGCGCCGTTCCCGATCGATCCGACCGACGCCAAACGACTCGGCTTTCCCGCAGGGTTGGAGGCGCCGACGGTCGTAGTGCCGGTGAGAGACAGAATGGACTGCTTTGCCATCGCACTCTACGGGCCGCACGTCACCGGCGCCGATCTGGCGACCGACGAGCGCGACATGCTCGGGTCGCTCGCGGACGACGCGGCGTTGGCGTTTGCGCGAGCAGAGACAAAGGCGCTGCGCCACCAGGTCGCGGCGCTGGAGCTCCGGCTATCGGGCATGCCGTGAGCGGCGGCGATTGCGGGAGCCGCTCCCCGCGCCGCGCGAAATGGCCCCGGAGAGGCACGGGCCGGAATCGAACCGGCGAGTAGCGGTTTTGCAGACCGCTGCCTTACCACTTGGCTACCGTGCCGGTAGAGCCTTCTAACTTATTCTCGGCCCTCGGCGTGCTCAAGGATCGCCGGTGGAGACAAAACTCAGTGCGGGCTCGCCGCCCCCGTCGAATACACCGCGCCGCCGATGATCGCGGCTGTCACGGCGCCAATCACGATGTTGACGATGATCGCACAGACGATCGCGACCACCGTGTACCCCAACGCCTTGTCGGGAGGTGACTTTTTGAGAATCGGCAGACCGAGGTAGAACACGTACAGACTGTACAGTGATGCGATGAGTACAAGGATCCCGAGCGCCGGCACGATCCTGAGAATTCCCGCGACCCATGCCGCGGTGAACGAATATGCAACGACCTTTAGGGACTGCACCATGTTCTTCTCGCCACCGAACGTCGGCGCCAGTGCATCCACGACGAACGCGGTCGCATACACACCCAACAATCCGAGCACGTATCCCAGTACTGCGCCTTCGAGCACCCACATCAGTGAGCTATGGATCCGTCCGACAAACGGAACTGATATACCGAACAGGCTTAGTCCCAACGCCCCCGCGATCGGCCCGATCGCTGAGAGGGGAACGATGTAACCCATATACAATCCGCGCACAGTCGCAGGCTCCGGCTCGATCACCCGCCACTCAGCACTCGGTGACGTCAGAATCCCCTTCACCCGATCCACCAGAGACCGCGACACGATGGGACCTCCGCTGACCGACATAGCGCCCCTCCTCCTACTGTTCGCTCGCGTCGGCCCGCAGCCCGGCCATATCCGGATGCGGGGAGCCCGAACGGTTCGAGCCCGCGACGAATCTAGCGAACACAGGCAGCGACTGCACGATTTTTTACGGCGATGACGCTTCTGCGGTGCGAAATAGGCTGTCGATGAGCTGCAACAAGTCGGCGCCGCTCGCCTGCACGCGCGTGAGGTACTCGCGTTGCAGCGGGGTTAGCGGTCCAGCTATGCCGTCCGCCAACAGCTCCGTATAGCCCAACACGACCGTTAACGGAGTGCGCAATTGATGCGACACGTCGGCTAGAAATTCTTGCCGCGCCTTCCGTGCCGCCCCGGCATCGGGGTCCGCGGTCACGCATAAGTCGCGGTCGCCACTTTCGTGCAGCGATGATTGCATAGCCACGATCGAGCTATAGTCCGCGAGGCGAAGCGCAAAAAGCTAGCATTCCCGTATGCACGCCGCGAGCACGACCGACCGCCGAACCGCCGTAGCCCACGACCCCCTCGCTCGGTTTCACGGGATCGTGCGGCAGTGGTTCCGAGAGACGCTTGGCGAGCCCAGCGCTCCGCAGACTGACGGGTGGCCGGCGATAGCCTCGGGAGACGACACGCTGATCCTCGCTCCGACCGGCACCGGGAAGACGCTCGCGGCTTTTCTCTGGGAGCTCAACGCGCTCATCACCGACGGCCAGCGCGCCCCGCTCCCCAACGCGGTCCAGATCCTCTACGTCTCGCCGCTCAAGGCGCTCGGTAACGACATCGAGCGCAACCTCGCGCGGCCGCTCGCGGAGCTGGCCAAGCGATTCGCGCTGGCCGGCGAGCCGTTCCCGGAAATCCGCGTCGCCGTGCGCAGGGGCGACACGAAGCCGTCGGCGCGCGCGCGGATGCTGCGCGAGACGCCGCACATTCTGATCACCACTCCGGAGTCACTCAACATCCTGCTCGACGACGCGAGCGCGGCCGCACGATCTTCCCCGGCGTCGCGCGCCGTGATCGTCGACGAGATCCACGCGGTCGCGGGCAGCAAACGCGGCGTCCACCTCGCGCTGACGCTCGAGCGGCTCGACGCGCTGCGCGTCGCCACCGGCGCGGACGCGCCCACAGCGACATCGGCCTCTCGGCCACGCAGCGGCCGCTCGATGAGATCGCGCGATACCTCGGCGGGTGCGACGTCGTCGGTCCCGATGCGCGCGCGACGCCGATGCGGCGCCGCGGTTCCGGCCGGTCGCCGTCGTCGACTGCGGAATGGTCAAGCCAATGGACGCTCACCGTGCGGTCGCCCGTCCCCGATCTCGCCCACGTCGGCGGCACCGTCTGGCCGGCTGTCGATCAGCTCGTGCTCGGCGCCATCCGCTCGGCGCGCACGACGCTCGTATTCGTGAACAACCGCGCCCAGGCCGAGAAGATCGCCGCACGCCTGAATGAGGTCGCGGGCGAGGAATCGCGCCCAACCGTACCACGGCTCGCTCTCGCGCGAGCGGCGCCTCGGCTCGAGCGCGCGCTCAAGGCCGGCGAGGTACCGGCGCTCGTCACGACGAGCTCACTGGAGCTCGGGATCGACATCGGGTCGGTCGACCTCGTCCTCCAGCTCCAGAGTCCGAAACGGGTCGCCTCGGCGTTGCAGCGGGTCGGCCGCGCCGGCCACTCGCTGCGCGACGTGAGCCGCGGAATCTTCGTGCCCACGTTTCGCGACGATCTCTGGAGAGCGGCCGCGATCGTGGCCGCGATGATCGCGGGCGAGGTCGAGCCGACGCGCGTGCCGCAGAACGCCCTCGACGTGCTGGCGCAGACCCTCGTCGCCATGGCATCCGTGGAAGAGACGACGGCCGATGCGGCGTTCGCGCTCGTCCGGCGCGCCTACCCGTACCACCGGCTCACGCGTTCCGCGTTCGACGAGACGCTCGCCATGCTGGCCGGCAAGTATCCGTCGGACCTCGCCGCGGAGCTGGAGCCGCGGCTCGACGTGGGACCGCGCGACCGGGCGGGTCGCCGGGCTCCGCGGGCAGCCGAATGACGGCCGTCATCTCCGGCGGCACGATCCCGGACCGGGGACTGTACACGGTCAACCTCCCCGACCGTACACGGCTCGGCGAGCTGGACGAAGAGTTCGTCCACGAGTCGCGGGTCGGCGATGTCTTTCAGCTCGGCTCGGCGACCTGGCGCATGGCAGCGATCGAGCACGACCGCGTGATCGTGGACGCCCGCGCCAGGAGCGCCCGCGCGCATGCCCTTCTGGCACGGCGAGTTTCTGTCGCGCAGCGTCGAGCTCTCACGCCGGGTCGGCCTGGGCGACGGCTCGCGGCCGTCGCGAGCTGGACGATGAGCCGCGCTGACCTCGACGCGCCACGACGGAGCCGCTTCCATCGATGGACGCGCTATCACTGCGACGCACGCGTGCGTGCGCACCCTGCGGCGCTACATCGCCGAGCAGCGGGCCGCGACGGGCGTCGTGCCCGATGACCAGACGCTGGTCGTCGAGCATTTTCGCGATGAGCTGGGCGCGGTGCGCGTGATCGTGCACTCGATCTTCGGGGCCGCGTCAACGCGCCGTGGGGGATGGCGCTCGCGCAGCGGGCGCGGCGCCCTGCTCGGTGGTACCGCCGACGTGCAGGTGCAGACGAGCGACGACGGCATCATGCTGCGCCTGCCGGATCTCGGCGCGAGGCCCGCCGCTGCACGCACTGCTGGATCTCTCGCCCGGCGACGCCGACGGCGGGTGATCGAGGAGGTCGGGACGACGCCGCTCTTCGGTGCGCGGTTTCGCATGAACGCCGCCCGGGCGCTGCTCCTGCCTCGCGGGGCGCCGCGACCGGCGCATGCCGCTCTGGCTGCAGCGGCTGAAGGCGCTCGACCTGCTCGATGCCGTGCGCCAGTTCCCAGGCTTTCCGATCCTCGTGGAGACCTACCGCGAGGTGCTCGCAGGACGCGTTCGACCTGGAGGCGCTCGGCGCGATCTTGCGCGCGGTGGGCAGACGGGCGCATCGCCGTGCGCGTGGTCGAGACCGAGCGGCCGTCACCGTTCGCCGCCGGCCTGCAGTTCGGGTTCGTGATGGACTGGCTGTACGCCGACGACACGCCGCGCGCCGAGCGCGCGGCGGCGCTGCTCGCGATCGACCGCGAGTCATGCTCGACGACGTGATGGGCGCCGAGGCGGGCGACGACGAGACCGCGCAGGCGATGGCGCCGCTAGTCGCGCGATCGCCACGGTACGTCGGCTCGGCGCCAGGCACGGTCGGCGGACGAGCTTGCCGTTCACTTGGGGCGCGCGGGCGATCTGACGCTGGAGGAGTTACGTGCGCGCGATCGCACCCCGCGGCGCCGCGCCGATCGGCGGAGGATCCGCTCGACGCAACTCGTGGCGGCGGGCGCAGTGCCGTTTCCATTCGGAGCGGAGCACCCGATATGTGCTGGTTGAGGACCGCGGGCGCTACGAGGCGGCGGCTGCGGGCGACCGCGCGGCTCGCCGCGAGATCCTGGCCCGGTTTCTCCAGCTCTCTGGCCCCGTGACGGTCGGCGAGATCGTCGCGCGGTACCGGTGGCCGCCGAATGGATCGACGCGCGGCTGGTCGACTGGCAGCGCGCGGGCAGGCTGGTGCGCGGGGCATTTCGCCCGGCGTCGAGCGAGACGCCAGAGTGGTGCGCCGAGAAAACTGGCGGACGCGGCGCGGCGGCGAGCGCTCGCGGCCCTTCGCGCCGAAATCGAGCCCACGGACCTCGCCACGTTCGCCGCCTTTCTACAACGCTGGCAGCATGTCGATCCGCGCGACCGACTATCGGGCGAAGCCGGCGTGGCCGCCGCGCTCGAGCAGCTTGATGGAATAGCTCGGCCTGCCGAAGCGTGGGAGCGAGACTACCTGCCAGCGCGAGTGGAGCACTACGACCCTGCGTGGCTCGCCAGACTCGCCGCGACCGGCACGATCGTGTGGGCCGGCTGCGCACGGCGAGGCTGGTGCCGAGCGTGCGTCGGCCTTGGCGCACCGTTCGATTCTTCCAGCGCGGCGAAGGATCAATCTGGCTGGCTGAGCCGCCGGACGATGTGCCGTTGAGCGAGGCGGCGGTCGCCGTGCGCGACGCACTCGTTCGGGGCGGAGCCGCGTTCCTCAATGACCTTCAGGCGCTTACGGGGCTCGGTACGCTGGCGCTGCACGACGCACTGCGCGAACTGGTGGCGGCCGGTCTGGTCACCAACGACACGATAGAAGCGATGCGTGAAGTCGTGAGAACCCGGGCCCTGCCAGCGCGGCGTCGTCGGATCGAGCCGGATCCCGCACGCTGGCTGCCGGCCGATTTCGTCCCGACGCCAGACCGTGATCGGATGCGCCAGGCGAATCGCATCGTGCAGCGGCGACTGAGCGCTCGTGGATTGCCAAGGTGGCGCCGCCCCGACCGACCAGGAGCATTTCCGACGAGCGGGTGGGTGGGTCGCTGGTCACTGTTGTCGTCACCGGGCACCGTCGGGCTGCGACCCGATGAAGAGGAGCACGCCGCGATCGTCGCGCGCCAGTGGATAGCGCGGTACGGAATCGTGACTCGCGATTGGTGGCGGCGCGAGCGCCCTCCTGTAGCGTGGCGCGCGATCTACCGCGAGCTAAAGCGGATGGAATATCGCGGAGATGTGCGGCGAGGCTACTTCGTCTCAGGCTTGAATGGAGCGCAGTTCGCACACCCCGACGCCGTCGACCGTTTGCGCGCCGTGCGGGATGACACGGACGCGCCCTACGTGGTTCTCGCGACGAGCGATCCGGCGAATCCGTATTCGTTACAGCTGCCGCAAGTCGAGCGTGACCCGCTTTCGCGCCCCAGAGGACGCGGTGCCGTAATCGTGACGTACCGTGGCAAGGTAGTTCTGGCCTCGGAAAGTCGCGGGCGGCGCGTCACGGTATCACCTACGCTGCCCGCCAAGCGAGTCGGCCGCCGCAGACGCGGCGCTCGCTGCTTATCTGGGGCGGTCCAGTGCTGCGCTACGACGCTAACGCTCTCGCGCAAGGCCCGCGCTAAGCGCGAAGTCAAGCGGTCCCTGCTCCGGCACGCCGCTTGCCTATCTAGTGTGCGCCGCGCGTGCACACGCGTGGGGGTCTCATGGGGTGTGGCGCGAAGGAGGTTAGCCATGGTTTGGGTCTGGTGGATTGTCGTTGGGCTTATCGCTGGATGGGCGACGGGTAAGATCATGAAGGGCTCGGGGTACGGTGCCCTCATGGACATCGTGATCGGGATCGTCGGTGCCGTGATCGGCGGTTACATAATGCAATCGCTCGGCTTCGCCGGGCAGGGCGGACTGCTTTACACGATCGTGGTCGCAATCATCGGTGCCTGCCTGCTGGTCGCAATTGTGCGACTGATCACCGGGCGACGAACACCCGCGTAACGGATAGCGCGATCGTTGCGCCAACCGTTGCGGCGCTCCATGCGAGGGCGCTAGGCAGCAAGAACGTCACAGCTAGGAGCCCCGGGGCCGGCACTCGCGTCACATCCACGAGGATGTGAAGCAGATTGGCTACCGGGGCTCGCCATGCTCCCGCACAGAGAAGCGCGCTCCAAGCCAATCCCCCCGCGATCCCGGCTAACCGCGCGGCGCGATTAAGCTGTCTGTCGTCAAGCCTGTCAGCCGAGAGCAATCCCCACACGAGCGCGGCGGCCGGCACGCCCCACCAGCCGAGCGCGATCGTCGCCCCGGCAAACGCCGCCGTCAAGAGCACGAACCGAGCTGCCCACCGAGCTGCCCAGCCGAGCTGCCCACCGCCCGCGATTCATCATCGCCCCGGCTCCAGCGTTAGGCGAGATTCCGTGTCGGCCGCCGACAGGTCGCTCGGGCGCGATGGCGTCATAACCGAATCGAGCTCGCCCGCGATCCACCGCGCGAGCTTGTCATCGTAGTGACGACTTAGTGGATTGCCAGACTGGCCGCCGGGATACGTTGCCCAGGCGCGAACCCTGTCGCCCAGCTCCACCACCATTCGCCAGCTCGAGCCGTGGACCCCGGTCCCGCTCGTTGGACTCAATGTGTGAGGACCGCCCTGCGGCGGGAGGCCGATTCTCGAAAGCGAGGCGTACCGGAACTGGTGGTAGATGTTCACCTGCTGCACGCGATCCCACCGCCATGCACCCCGCTTGGGCGGCCCCAGCTCGTGCACGAGACTGTCATACGCAGCTACTAGGCTCGTAACCAATACATCATCACGCGTCTCTACGACCGATGTGGTACGTGGGTCATCCCACCACGGGCTCCGCGGTTGGCGCATGAGAGCGGCCAGCGTTAGGCTGCTGGGCGTCGCGACCCGCGGCTCGCCGGGCCCGGGCTCGAGCCTAGCCCACACTCGATCGGTCAGCTCCGACATGGCCGCCTCAAACAGGGCTGCGCCGCCAAGCGTATCGCCCGAGATGTACCGTCGATCCCATGCCGCTAGGCGCAGGATCGCATCGCGCACCAACGGTGTGTCGGTATGCGCGATGTCGGTGCGGCGCGCCGCCGCAAGAAAGAACGGCACGAAATAGTCCGCGCGCGCACTGCCCCGGTCCGTCTGGAATCGGCGCATTGCCTCAGGCGTCACCGTGGAATCGTTGCGGAGCAGCTCATTTATGCGGACGGCGCGCCATGCACCCGGCCAGTCGTTGCCCAGATAAGGGGGCGGAGCATGCCCGCGCGCGGTCGCGGGGTCCGTCGGCTCTTGGTTTGTCGAGGCGAGAAAACCCTGGCTGGGATCGACCGAGTGCGGGTAATCGGCCAGTGCGAGATAACCGCGCCAATCGCTCGCGCTCGTCGTTCCGTCGCGAATCTCGGTGCCGAGCCCATCGCCCGCTCGGATGGGGAAGTGCCCGGTTGAGCGAATCGCAATAGAGCCGGCTCGATCGGCGACGAGCATGTTCTGCGCGGGCACCAAGTACGCCGCCATGGCCTCCTCGAACTCGGCGATGCTTTTGGCGTGAGCGACCTGAAGAAAGGCGTCCACGGTAGGCGATGGGTCGAGAGCGGTCCACCGAATCGAAAGCCACAGGCTGCCGACATTGTGCAGCGGTCCTCGATGCGTGTACCGCACAGTGTCGACGGCGAACTCCTCGCCAGCCGGCCCAACGTAGTGCTCGATGCGCTGAGCCAGCGGTTGCCACGCACCGTCGAGTCGGTATCGCGTAGGACTGGCGGAGTCATCGACCACTTCCGCGAAGTGATCGAGCACGTCGGCCCCGACGTTCGTAAACGTCCAGGCGACATCCTGGTTGAAGCCAATGATGATGGCCGGAGCGCCTGGAATCGTGACACCCTGGACGTCGAGCGTACCTGGAACGACCAGGTGTGCCTGGTACCAGATCGACGGGATCGACAAGTCGAGGTGCGGGTCGCCGGCCAAAAGTGCGCGACCGGTCGCCGCTCGACGAGGCGCAACCGCCCAGTTGTTGGACCCGAGGATGGCCGCGTCGTCGCGGTCTGGCTCGTCGGCTTGGTTTCGCGCCGGCCCGTCTGCAACCGCGACATCGCGCGCGATTCCTGCCAGCAGAGTGTCGGGCGGGCCTGGCGGCGGAATCGGAACATCCGTCATGACCGCGTGGCGCCCGGACGGAACGATGGGCTCCTGCAGCTGCGTGTGGACCGGGAAAAGCGCGTCGGCGGCCGCTCGGCCAACGCGCGCTGCAACTCGCACGCGAAGCAATTCCTCATCGTCTCTCGCCAGCAGCCACGACATGTAGTTGAGCAGATGCAGCGAATTGATGGGCGCCCAGTGAGCGGGCCTGCGGCCCAACAGTCGATACTCGAGCGGTAAGGCCGTCGCCGGCATGGCATCGATCCACGCGTTCACGCCGTCCGCGTACGCGCGCGCCATTTCGAAGTGTGATGCTGACGCTTCGACTGCTGCCAACGCTTGTTCCGCAGCGCGCGGAAGGCCCAGTCGGCGCATTTGCCGATCGCGGTCGAGTCCGACCTCGCCCACCATCTCGGATAGGGTTCCACTCGCTGCACGCGCCTGCAGCTCCATCTGGAAGAGCCGATCGCGCGCTACGACATAACCCAGCGCTAGGTACGCGTCCTTTTCCGTCGTGGCGAAGATGTGCGGTACCCCGAGTCGATCATAGCGCACATCTACAGCGGCATGGAGGGAGGGAATGCGCGCCCGGTGCCACAGTGGCAATTCCGCGGATGTCGCGACCGCCCACACACCGTGCACTGGATCCAGGAACGGCCCGAGGGGTGGCACTGGTCCGGTCGGGCGTGCGGAAACCGCGAGACCGCCGGCAAGTATCAGCACCGCGACGCCAAGCCGAAGTGTCCGGCCGGCGCTCATCGCCACCCCCAGCTTGTCAGGCCGATCGTCCTCGCCCGATCGCGCTACTTCCCGGGCCGGTTACCCGGGGTGCCCGCGATAACCAACGGGCCGGTCGGTTGAGGCGAGCCGCCCGCCGGCTCCTCGGTGACCGCGACCGCACGTAGCGAATCAGCCGGCAGCGCATACGTGGCGCGGACGAGAGCGTCCCCGTTGGGCGCGGGGGCAAAAGTGCCCGCGCTGACCTTGCTCGCTGGAGTGACCAGCCACAGCTGATATGTGCGCCCAGCTGGCGGGGCCGGGAGATCATGCGCAACGAAGGTCCACCCGTTTGTAGCACGATCCCAGAACATCCGGGCCGACGGCGCGCGGGCGCCACTCGCGGTGAGCTCGACCACCGCCACCTGCGGGCCGGTGAGCTGCGCGAGCATGCGATCCCGTGCGTCCAGCAAGCTGCGCATCGAGTCGACCGCGGCCGACGCTTCATGCCGCTCGACCAGCAGCTGATGCGTGAACCGCGCCCGATCACGCCCAATCACGACGATCGCGGCGATCGTCGCTGCGGCTGCCAGTGCCCAGCCCACCACGGCCATGGTACCAGCGCGCTGGCGCCCACGACCGACGCCAGTGGAATCGCGTGGAGCGCCGCCGCGAACGACCGCCGGGGCGGCGACGCCTTGACCGCCATCGTCGTGGCTCCCGGACACCCCATGGGACGGCGACTCAGCAACCGCGACGTCGCCACGGGCGCGGGCCAGAAGGCGAGTGCGCACGCGCTCTAGGCGCGCGGGATCACCGGGTACCGCGGGTACAGCAAAGGCGAGCAGCGCGACGGCGTCGCGGAGTCTCGCGAGCTCGGGGCCGCAGATAGAGCACGTCGCGGCGTGCGCCAGCACGCGCTCCTGTTCATCTGCGGGAAGCGTATCCAGTGCCGCGGCCTCGAGCAGCTCGGCTGCCTCGTCGTGTGACATCGCTGCCGGCGTCACTGTGGGGCGCCTCCGGCCGTACCACCAGCTGCCTTCCCAGCCGACGTCGTTCCCCCACCCTTTTCCCAGCTGCTTGCTCCCCCGTGTGCCTCGTCGCGCAAGACCGACAACGCTGTCCGCAGTTTCTGCGCTGCTAGTCGTGTTCGCGTTTTGACTGTGCCAAGCGGCTGGCCCGTGCGTTCGGCGATTTCCGTCTGACTCATCCCCCCGAAATACGCAAGCTCGAGGACCTGGCGTTGTTCTGCAGGGAGCGACCGAAGAGCGTCAGCCACCAGCGCGCGCCGCTCAGCAGCCTCGGCGTCTCGCAATGGA
The DNA here is from genome assembly GCA_963838855.1 of uncultured Gemmatimonadales bacterium. Classification (GTDB taxonomy): domain Bacteria; phylum Gemmatimonadota; class Gemmatimonadetes; order Gemmatimonadales; family Gemmatimonadaceae; genus FEN-1251. The sequence goes on from CAWISX010000020.1 coordinate 103,213, forward strand.
TCGGTCGTGCTCCCCGCGGCAATCACGACATCATCGGCGAGAGGCACAGGCGTAAGCGGCTCCTCACGCAGGCGGCGCCGCGAGCGAACGCGGTCGAGCGCTCGACTGCGCGCAATGGTCAGGATCCACGTCGGGACCTCGCCCCGCGAAGAGTCGTAACGCGAAGCCTGGCGCCACGCTTGCCAGAACGTGTCCTCGACTACGTCCTCGGCGTCGTCCGCGTCGCGGACCAGATGCGCGACCAGTGCGTACACAGGTCGGCACCATCGGTCGTAGAACTGCGCCAGCGCCCGGTCATCTCCCGCGCTCATGCGGGCGACCAGCTCGCGATCCCCCGGGAACGCACCCTGATCACCCCCTTGCGGGTTGTACGCAGGAGGCTGAGCCCGCGGATTCATGTCAGGCGAATGTACCTGAAACGGCCACTCGCCCGGAAGGCGGCCGAATAACTGATCGCTACCTCCAGAGGTCCTAGCGCTCGGGTCGAAGCCCAGGCAGCGAGTGTACGTTAAGGGTTATGACGTCACCTCCACCCTCGACGCCCGCTCGCTGTCCATCATGCGATTCACTGTCGACTGGTGGGCACTTTTGCTCAAATTGTGGTGCTCCACACGCAGGAGCTCTCTGCGCCTCGTGTCGGTCGGCGCTCACCGCGGGCGCCCAGTTCTGCCACCGGTGCGGCACGGCTGTGGGCGCTGCGATACCACGTACCGGGCGCGCAGGCAGCCCCGGCACGCGCGGCAGCCTGCTACCGTGGGCAATCACGTCAGGCGCTCTTCTCGCACTCATCGGCTTGGCTGTCGCCCGGAACTATCGAGCTGGCGGTGGCGCTGGCGGCGGGGGCGAGCGCGTCAGCGACGCCGAGCCGACGCCGCAGTCGGTCGCGTCCGCCGGAGGCAGTGAGGACTCGGGCGCAGCGGAGTCTCCGACCATGGCGCCGGTGAGGGCGCCAGACATATCGGGGATGTCGGCGAGAGACCGCGCCGACCGCTTGTACGATCGAGTGATGCGACTCAATACGGAAGGGAAGCGCGACAGCGTCGAGTTCTTCGCGCCCATGGTGTTCTCTGCGTATGTCATGGCCGCGCCGCTTGACGACGACCAGCACTACGATCTGGGCCGTCTGGGGCAGGTGACCGGCGTGCCAGGTCTCGCCAAAGCGGAGGCCGATACGATACTGGGAGCACACCCCACGCATCTCCTTGGGCTCACCCTCGAAGCTGAAGCTGCCCAAGCGGCCAACCGCCCGCAATTGGCGCGTCAGTTTTACAAACGACTCCTCGCCGCAGAGCCGGCCGAGCTACGCAAGGGGCTGCCTGAGTACAGTCGGCATCGCACCGACATAGAGATCGCCGTGGCCGCGGCCAAGCGAATGGGCGTGAACTGAATGCCACGCACCATCCGCCTGGCCCACAGCCCGGACTCGGATGACGCGTTCATGTTCTACGCGCTCGCCGAGGGCAAGGTGGACACCGAGGGGCTGCGCTACGTCCACGAATTGCAGGACATCGAAACATTGAATCAACGGGCGCTGCGCGGCGAACTCGACGTAACTGCGGTGTCGATCCATGCGTACGCTTACCTCACGCGACAGTACGCGTTGTTACCTCACGGAGCGTCTTTCGGCGACGGGTACGGCCCACGATTGGTGGCCCGCACCCAAATGGATCGCGCTGACGTGCGTGGCAAGCGCGTGGCCGTGCCTGGTCCGCTCACGACGGCTTATCTGACGCTCAAACTGTACGAGCCAGACTTCACCGCCGTTCATACACGATTCGACGAGATAGAAGACGCGGTTGTGCGAGGCGACGTCGACTTCGGTCTCCTGATTCACGAGAGCCAACTGACGTACGCCGCGCGCGGACTGCACCTAGTCGCCGACATGGGGGAGTGGTGGCGCGACGAAACGGGACTTCCGCTTCCATTAGGTGGCAACGTGGTCAATAAGGCGCTCGATGGCGCCATACAAGCGGCTATATCAAGACAGTTGCGCGCCAGCATTGCTTACTCGCTGGAGCACAGAAAGCCGGCCCTTGACCACGCCATGCAGTATGCGCGGGGACTCGACCGGCCGCTTGCGGACGCGTTCGTGGGCATGTACGTGAACGACTGGACATTGGACTACGGAGAGCGGGGGCGCGAGGCAGTACGGCGACTTCTTGGTCGCGGCGTAGAGCGCGGCATCATACCGCACGCCGTCACCGTCGAGTTCGTCGAATGATCCCCCGGAAAACCGGTCCCGTATAGCGGTTACAGCCCGCCGTTCCGCGGCGTCTCCTAGTGATGCACTCACTCGCCAATAGTCGCCGCTACGATCAAGTCGCGGTGAGTGAGATGTTGACTCAGATCGCGCGGGGACTGGCCGGCTCCGGCAGTGACCTGCCCGCGTCGCTCGATATCCTGGTCAACGGCGCCGTGACTTTGCTTGGAGCAGAGGGCGCGATCGCGGCTCGCATTGGCGACGGGTCGTTTCGCGTGGACGCCGCCGCTGGCTCGCTCGGCCCGATGATCGGGTTCCACGCGCCCGTTACGGGCTCGCTGGCTGCCGAAGCGATCTCGCTAGGGCAGTGCGTGACATTGAACGGAACATTGAGCGACCCGCGTGTGGAGGCCCATTTTCTCGGCGCGTTCGACCCACGGCAACTCGCCGTCGCGCCGATGATGGTTCAGAACGAACCTCGCGGCTTTCTGCTCGCCTTGAATACCGTGGCCGAGGAGTTCACGCCCGCCGACGGCGCCCTTCTGCAGCGTCTTGCCGATCACGGGGCGATCGCCGTGCGTCACGCCGAGCTGTATCAGCGCGCCGAGCAGGGGGCGCGAGAGGCAACGGCGCTCGCGGAAGTCGTTCGTCAGGTAAATCAATCTCTCGAGCTCGAGCGGGTCGTGACGCTGATGGCTCGCCATGGAGCACAGCTTCTCGGAGGGCGCGGGGCGCGGCTAGCCATGCTCGACAACGACCGCCTTGTGACTTCGGCCGTGTTCGGCGACGCGACGGACACCATTGGCTCGTCCGCCGAGTTGGGCAGTGTCCTGGCCGGGGAGGCGGTTCGATGTCGGCAGTGCGTCCGCACAGCCGATTTACGGGCATACGGCGACCAGTGGGCCCGCACGGGCAGGGGCGCCACGCTTGGCGAAGGCCGCGCAAACGGCGTTGCTGCCCCGCTTCTTATCGGCGGCCGAGCTATCGGTGCTCTTACGGTGTTTGGCAACGAAGCCCGCGATTTCACGGAACACGACGAGGCGCTGCTTCTCGCCCTTGGCAATCACGCCGCTATCGCCATCGAAAACGCTCGACTCTATCGTGCCGCGGCGCACACTGCCCGGCACGCAAGCATTCTCGCTAGCACTGCTCGTGCTCTCGCGTTCCACCCAGACCCCGCCTCGGTTTACGAAGCGCTCGCGACCCTGGTTCGCGACACGCTCGTCGCGGACGGATTCAGCGTCGTCGTAGTGGACCCGGACACCAGGCAGGTCCAGCTTGCGCATACCGCCGGAGTTGGCGCGGGGCTGGTCAAGGCTACGTGGGAGCAATTCTGGGAGACGCCGGGCGGCAAAGTCGTGGCGACGGGCGAACCGAATTATGCCTCGCGAGCGGAGGATGTACTGGCGGGCATTCGCGAGGACGCAGCCCGCGAGCTTCGCGTGTCGGACGTCCGCTCACTCGCGCTATTGCCGCTCGTCGGCGAAGGCCAGCCGCGCGGACTCTTGACATTGCGGTTTGCCACTCGTCGGCGGTTCGAGGAGCACGAGCGACAGCTGCTGGAGGATTTCGCCACGCAGGTCGCGCTTGCGCTGCGGAACGCGCAGCTGATGGAAGCAGACGGCTTGGCGCGCGAGCGTGAAAAGACGTTAACCGAGGCGATGCACCAGACGGAAAAGCTGGCGGCGGTGGGCGAGCTGGTAGCGGGCGTAGCGCACGAGTTGAACAACCCGCTCACCGGCATATCCGCGTTTGCGCAGTTGCTGCTGGATGAAAAGCTGAACGAGGAGCAGCTCGAGTCAGTGCGCACGATCAAGCGCGAATCCGACCGCGCGGTCGCCGTGATCCGCGACCTCCTGCTCTTCGCGCGCAAGAGTGGGCCGCGCCAGGTTACGGTCGACTTGAATTCCGTCGTACAGCAGACGCTTCGGCTTCGCGCCTACGCGCTGCAATCGGCGGGAATAGACGTGCGCACGGAGCTCGATCCAGCGTTGCCGCCAATCGCGGGTGACGACCAGAAGCTCCAACAGGTCTTACTCAACCTGGTAGTGAACGCCGAGTATGCGATGCACCGATCCGCGGTGCGGCGGTTAATCGTGCGCACATTCTCGGCGGACCGTCGCTGCAGCGAACGGACAGGCTCCTTCGACGGCTGATCGGCACGGCAGGGAAGTCGTGGTAGTCGAGGTCGTAGACACAGGCACGGGTATTCCGAGCGACGTGACCAAACACGTTTTCGAGCCGTTCTTCACGACTAAGCCGGCCGGGGTAGGCACCGGGCTGGGCTTGAGTGTCAGCTACGGAATCATTCAAACGCACGGCGGCACAATCGATGTGCGCAGCACTCCTGGCACCGGGACGACGTTCGTCATCGTGCTGCCAACCCCCGTGGCGTCAATCTCCACCTCGGCCCGTGTTGTGCCGACGCCCTCCTCGTCGTCCGGTACGTATGCAGCGTGAACTGTCCGCCCCTGTGGCGCCATTGCCCTCGGAAACCGTGCCGCCCACGGCGCACGGCTCTGCGCCGCGCGTGACCCGGCTATTCAAAGCAGGTGCCGAGCCGCCGGCGAGGCGAATCTTGGTCGTGGACGACGAGCCCACGATCGTTCAGGCCCTCGCAAAATTTCTCCGGTCGCGAGGATACGATGTGCAGACGGCAGGGTCGGGGCAGGAGGCACTCGAGATTCTTTCGGGTGGCTCGCGGTTCATGCTGGCACTCTGCGATGTCCGGATGCCGGGGCTATCTGGCGTCGAGCTCGTTCCCCGCGCTCTCGCGATCGACGCTGACCTCGCCATCATAATGCTTACGGGCGTCAACGATGCTCCAACGGCCACTGACGCGCTGTCAAACGGTGCGATGGACTACCTGCTCAAGCCTGTCGAGCTGGCCGATCTACACCACGCCATTGAACGGGCGCTCCACAAGCGCGAGCTCCTGATCGACCGGCGAAATATCGAGCGCATCATCCGGGAGGAAGTAGCGGCCCGCACCGAAGAGGTAGAGCGGGAAAAGCACGCTTTGCGTGATCTCTCCGTCAGTGTCGTGGAGACACTGATCAACGCCATGGAGGCGAAGGACATTTACCTTCGCGGTCACTCTCAGCGTATCGCGGAGCTGGGTGCGTCCATTGCCGCCCAGCTTTCCCTCAACGAGGACACCGTCGAGAATATTCGCATTGCGGGCCGCGTGCACGACGTTGGGAAAATCGGGATCCGCGAGGCCGTGCTCAACAAGCCCGGCCCGCTGACGCCCGCCGAGTTCGAGCACGTCAAGGACCACGTGCGCATCGGCATGGAGATCCTCGCGCCGCTCAAGCACATTGCGCCCGCGCTCATGTACGTGCAGGACCACCACGAGCATTACGACGGCAGCGGCTACCCTAAAGGCAAGGTCGGTGACGCCATCTCGGTAGGCGGGCGGATCCTCGCCGCCACCGATGCATTCGACTCTCTCACCTCTCAGCGCGCGTACCGGCAGCCGATGGCGCGTGACGACACGATCCAATACCTGGGCACCCAGGTAGGAACGCTGCTCGATCCCAAGATCTACCGGGCTCTCTCAACGGTGATCGCCGGGCGGAAATCGCTGGTGTTCTCTTTCATCGAAAACACCTGAGCAAAGCAGAGTAGGACGAGGCTCGCGCGCGATGGCCTATGGGCGCCGCTCCTTGACTCCGCTGTTGCATCCCATTATTCCGTGTGCGCTCGGGGCACGGGCCGTGCAGATGCCCCCGAATTGATCTCCGTGCCGCGTTACCTGACGCGCGTGACGCGTTTCGAACGATGGCAACACACTCTCTCAGGAGGCGGTCATGCCGCGCGGTGATGGGATGGGCGGGATGAGCGACGAGCTGCATTTCTCGGATCGCGACGACGAGGGAGAGGACCTCGGCGGCTATGGCGGAGGCACGGGTGGCGCCACGCCCTACGAAGATGATGACGAGGAGGACGGCGGGTGGGCGATCACGAAGGACCATTCCGAAGAGCTGTGGGATAGCACGGACGAGGGCGACGAAGAGGGCGACGAAGAAGGCGAGGAAGGTGCTGTCATCGCCGAAGTCGTCGAAGAAGAGGACGACGAGGAAGGCGACCTTTTCGGAGCGCCTCGACCGGCCCGCCGCGGCCGACCGGCAGGCTCTGGTGCGGCAGCGCGTGCCCGCGAGACCGGTTTAGCCGCCCGGCCGGCGACCCCGGTGCAAGCGAGCCCCTCGCCAGCAGTGCCTGCCCGCCCCGGCGCCGCACCAAAGACGGCAGCAGCAAAGACCGCTGCTCCCAAAAAGGCCGTCGCAAAGAAAGCGGCCGCCAAGAAGGCATTCCGCCAAGAAGCCGGCCGCTAAGAAGCCGGCCGCTAAGAAGCCGGCCGCCAAGAAGTCCAAGGCTAAGCGCTCCGCCAAGAAGGGGGGAGCGAAGAAGAAGACAGCCCAAAGGACCGTGGCGCAAAGCTCCAAGAAAAAATCCAAGAAATCGCGCGGCAAGTCCCACGGTAAATCACACGGGAAATCGCGCAAGCACGACAAGAAGAAGAAAAAGAAGTCCAAAAAGCGGTAGCGCGAATCGGCTTGCGGGCTGCCTACGTATGTATAGGTGGCCCGAAGCGTCCTCGTCGTAGATCCTGATCCCGCCGCTCGGGATGCCCTCGTGGGCCTCTTCGAGGTGGACGGCAACCAAGGCGTGGCGGTCAGTACTGTCGAGGACGCCACAGCGGCCCTGCACGCCCGATCCTTTGACCTGATAATCGTAGACCTCCGAATCGGCTGCGCGCGCGACAGCGGGCTGCTGGTCCTGGCGGCAGCGGGGCTCCTCTCGCCCTACTCGGCTACAATCGTACTTGCGGCCGAGCCCAGCCCCGACGATCGGAACGCGTCGCATTGGCTCGGAGCCACGCACTTTCTAGATAAGCCGGTCGATCTGTTCGCCCTCGCCGCTCTCGCGGCTGAGCACGGCGTCTCGTCTGCCCTATACCCGGCTGGGCTCGCTTAATTGTTGAGTTGACCGGCCCCGGGGAAACCGGGCGCGGCTAAGCAGGCCACTATCACGACATAGGCGCGCCACTCCATTATCGTACATATATGGCAGAGTCGCCGGTCGCCCTCTTGCGAGCCCACGCGAACCACGCCCCGTGGAACGCACGGGGTTTGGCATTGCACGCCACGGCGCTAGTCGATGCAGCTGGCATGCGTCCGACAAACGCCTCGGCGCGGGCGGCGCCGAGCGCACGAGCGGTTCGATTTTACGTGGCAAGCGGATTGCTTGACCGGCCCGAAGGCACTGGAACGGCCGCTACGTACAACTACAGGCACCTGCTTCAGCTTCTCGCCATCAAGATTCGTCAGCGTGAGGGCCAAACTCTCGACGTAATCAAGAAGGAGCTCGTCGACGTGAGTGGCGACGCGCTTGAGCGGCGCGTCGCGCAGAGTTTAGCGCCCGCCTTGATGGCGGGGACCCCGGCGGCGGTCGTTCATGATGGAGAGCCGCCGCACCGGTGGCAGCGCGTGGCGGTCGCGGAGGGCATCGAACTTCATGTTCGCGACGACATATCCGCGGCCCGCGAGGACGCAATCGTGGCGATGCGCGAAGCGGTCCGCGCCGCTCTCGGACGGGAGGACGTGCGGTAGGGTGGCCACTCTTCGGCGTGTGGCCACTCGACACGTCTTACTGGACCGCGCGCTCGAATCTCTCCCCATCTTCCGACTGAGCGATTCCACCGAGGACGGCGCGATCACTTATGCGCCCGCCGACGGCGGCCGGTGGCGGGTGTTCCCCGCGCCCGGCGACAGACTTCCAGGCACGTTCGACCAGGACGTGTACGTTGAGCTCTTTCACCGATACCACGAGGCCGGCTCCCCGGGCGATGGCGCGCTCACGTTCACGCTGCACGCGTTCTTACGCTCGATGGGTCGGCGCGTCGATGGGCGCACGTACGAACAGCTGCGTGGCGCTTTGACGCGGCTGGAGCGCACGGTGCTGGAATCCGCCGGAGCGTACTACTCTGCCGCCGCGTCGCCTTCAGGCGCGGGATCGTTCGTCGACGAGCGATTCACCATCCTCACGGCGATAGCCATCGACCGTCGCAGGTCAGCTGACCGAGAGCAACTCGGCCTGTTTCCGACACTTGCATCGACCGAACCAGGGGATGCCCGAATCACGCTTTCACCGCTGATTCGCGGCAACATTGCCGCGCACCACACGATCAGCCTGTCGCCGTCCCAGTATTTTGCCCTGCCATCACCGACTGCCCGCCGGCTGTACCGGCTGCTCGAAGTGGCCCGTGCCGAAGGCCATGTTACGTGGCGTGTTGCGCTAGACGCCTTGGCGGAACAGCTTCCCCTCAGCCAGCGCTATCCCTCCCACTTGCAACGCGTGTTGCAGCCGGCACACGAGATGCTTGTGGGCGCTGGGGTCGTTCGTGATGCCGCCGTCCGGCAACATCAGCGCACTTGGGTCGTCGATTATGTGCTTGCCCAACGATAAGGAGCTTTCATGGCTACGAAACTCGACAAGACGATCAAGCGGGAACTCGAACTCGACGGGCAGGCCTATACCGTCGCCATCTCGCCCGACGGCGTCAAGATGACGCAGAAGGGCTTTCGCAAAGGTCGCGAGCTGACGTGGCGCGCGCTCTGGGCTAGCGGGCAGGAGGAGTCGTCCGGATCCGGTGGCGTCGCGACCGGAACTCCGCCCTCGCACGCGAGTATGTAGCTCGCGCCCTCGCGCGCGCTCGTAACAAGTCGCTTTCCCCGCAGGATTTCCCCGCTACCCGGCCGCCGCATGCCCTCACGCGCCCGCAAGACCGCGATCGCCACTCTTGCCGTTCTGCCCTTCGTCGCGGGCGGCTTCATGCTGCAAGCTCGGACAGGCAGCGGAGGAGGACACGACGGGCCGCGTGTGTTCGACCAGGTCTTGAGCCTAGTGTCGGACCGGTTTGTGGACACGCTCGATGCGTCGGCCTTGTATGAGAAGGCGGCCGAGGGTCTGGTTCACGAGCTGGACGACCCGTATACCGAGCTGCTGCCTCCCAAGAGGTTGACGGATTTCTCGCGGCGCACCGGCGGCCGTTACGGCGGAATCGGAATGGAGATCCAGGACATTGGCGGCAGCATCGTCGTCAATCGAGTCTTCCCTCACACGCCAGCGGACGACGCGGGTGTGATCGAGGGAGACCGCATCGTTGGGATCGACACGGCAGTCACACGCGGTTGGAAGGTCACGCAGGTATCCGACTATCTGATCGGCACACCTGGAACCAAGGTCCTGGTGAGGTTTGCTCGTCCTGGCGTCCCCGATCCCATCACGCTGCATTTCACGCGCGCCGTCATCCATGTGCCGGCTGTGCCGTACGCGATGATGCTCGATAACAAGATCGCCTACATCCCTCTGCAGCAGTTTAACGAGAGCGCCAGCGACGACCTGGAGGCGGCGCTGCACCGGCTCGTCACACGCGAAGGTGCGCGTGGCGTGATCCTCGACTTACGGGGCGATCCCGGCGGGATTCTGGATCAGGCTCTGGCGGTGACCAATCTTTTCCTCCACGAAGGCCAGGAGATCGTCAGCGTTCGCGGCCGAAACGCTGCACCGCAGGTGTACGTCGCGAAGGAACACGCCGTGCTCCCGACCATTCCGCTGGTGGTTCTGATCGACGGGCTTAGCGCGTCCGCCTCAGAGATCGTGGCGGGCGCTCTGCAGGACCACGACCGGGCGCTCATCGTGGGGACGACTTCGTTCGGCAAGGGGCTCGTGCAGACTCTCTTCCCGCTGGACGGCGGCTACGCCCTCAAGATGACCACAGCAAAGTGGTATACGCCGAGCGGCCGCTCCATTCAGAAGGAGCGCAGACTGCTGGCCGACGGTGAATTCGTTGAAGTTCATCCCGATTCGCTGGAGACCGACTCGAGTCGGAGGGCACGACCGGCGTACAAGTCCGATGCCGGACGTGTCGTCTACGGCGGCGGAGCCATCACGCCCGACGTCGTGGTCAAACCCGACACTCTCACCACCCAGGAGCAGAATTTCAACAAGGAGGTCGCGCCCAAGACGCAGCAGGTGATTCAGGCCCTGTCCAACGTGGCGCTGGATCTCAAAGGGAAAGTGAAGCCTGATTTCACCGTGCAGCAGGCGTGGCGGGACGAGCTGTACACGCGGCTGCAGAACGCCGATGTGCAGGTTCCCCGGGCGCAATATGATTCACTGACGCCGTACCTTGATCGCCTGATTGCAGCGCGCGTGTCGCGCGTGGCATTTGGCGACTCGACGGCCAAACGTCGCGATCTGGAAGACGACGTGCAGCTCAAGCACGCCATAGATCTGCTGAGCCGCGGCCAGTCGCAGCGCGACCTCTTCGTAGAAGCCCAGCAGGTCGCGGCGGCGCAGCGTTAGGCCGCGGGTGGGACTCCTGAGGGCCGCGTTGGCCGCGCCGGCCGCGGACTTTGTCTGTGCCAGGTAACGCGTTGCGGCATTTCTGGGGTCTATGCCAGGCGGAACGAATTTGATCGTAGCAGGTATTACTTGTAGACGCCGCTATGTACCCATTGGCGTAACTGTCGTCGTCGGTTTCAAAGGTTACTAATCTCGTCCGGCGCGTGAGAGTCGCACGCGGCCGGGAGCTTTTTGTGGAGATCTGGAGGTTCATATGCGAAAGCCACGTCCTAATACTTATAACCCGGCGCAAGCTCTGCATTTGATCGCGAGCGACCGCACGGGATCGGCACTCAGTTGTCCGTCGTGCTCAGGTCCCATCGAGCGCGACCCCACGCGTGTGCCTCCGCCACCGAAGTCGCACGTGACACTGCGCTGCACGCGCTGCGGGCGATTTGCGCGCTACATCGCTGGGGCCGCTTAGCGCCCCCAAGCGGGGCTAAGCCGACTTCCGCTTGCGCACGGCGCGCGCGCCGTTGCGCGACTTGGCGCGGGGGGCGCGCTGCTTCCCGTCGGTGGCCTCGCCGGCGCCTCTTCCGTTTTCCAGACTAGCGCGCAGCTTCGACATCAGGTCCAGCACCTTCGTGTCCGAAGCTGGGCGCGGCTCGGGTACTTCGATTTTCTTGCCCTTGAGCTTCGCCCGAATGACCCGCATGAGCTTGGCGCGGTAGTCGTCGGTGTACTTACTCGGGTCGAACGGCGTGGAGAGGTTCTGAATTAGCTGCTGCGCCATGGCCAGCTCTTGCTGGCGCACGCCGTCGTCGCTTGGGAAGGAGTACTCCGACGGATCGACCAAGTGGTCGGCAAATCGCATCACCTCCAGAACGAGTGCGTCGCCTACCGCCTTCACGCTCGCCAGCTGCTGCTTCTGTCGCAGCGTGAATTTGCCGATCCCCACCATCCCGGTCGCGCGGATGGCTTCGCGGAAAAGAGCATACGCTTTTTCGCCGCCCTTCGCCGGAACGACGTAGTACGGTGTATCGAAAAAGCGGGGGTCGATCTCCTGTTCCTTGACGAAGTCCAGCATCTCGATCGACTCTGACGTCTCTATCGCAGCCGCTTTCACTTCGGCATCCGTCAGCGCGACGTACTTCCCTTTCGCATACTCGTAGCCTTTCACGATCTCCGACCAGGGCACCTCCTTGCCGTCGGCCGTGCACACGCGCTCGTAGCGAATAGGCGCCAAATCCCGACGGTGTAGCTGGCGGAAATGGATCTCGCCCTCCCCGGCCCTGACGGCGGGATACAGCCGGACAGGAATGTTGACCAGTCCAAACGAAATCGAGCCTTTCCAGACAGAGGCCATGAAGCACTTGAATGGAGCAAGCCCAAGACCGTTGTGGATATCCACAACTTGTGCACATTTTGTGATATCTTAGGAGTCCAGCCTTGGGGGCTCGGTGGCCGGCGTGCTAAACCCACGGTACACGTTTGCCCGCTTCGTGATCGGGCGGTCCAATGAGGACGCGACTGCGATTGCGTCGGCAGTCGCAGCGATGCCTGGCCGCGCGTATAACCCGCTCTTTGTATATGGCAACTCCGGACTCGGGAAGACGCACTTGATGCAAGCGGTCGCCCACGCGGCGCTGGAGCGGAATCCGGTGGCGCGGATCTCTTACCTGACCGCCGAGCAATTCTCCGTGGAGCTTGTAGCCTCCATGCAAGCAGGGGCGCTCGACGCGTTTCGCGACCACTACCGGCGCGCGGAGGTCCTACTCGTAGACGACCTCCACTTTCTTGATGCCCAGCAGGCAGCACGGGATGCATTTGCCGAGCTGTTCGCCGCGCGCTATGAGGCTGGCGTGCAGATAGTGGTGGCCAGCGACAGACCGCCCGAGGCCGTCGGTGGGCTCCGAGATGCTCGCGGGACGGTTCCGCCTCGGCAAGGTGGCCGACATCTCACTGCCTGACGCGGAGCATCGAGCGGCGATACTGCGGTCGAAGGTGCTCGCCGAGGGACTTGCTGACGCAATTGCAGAGGACGTGATCGCTCTCGTCGCCGATGCCGTGCGAGACAACGTGCGCGCGCTCGAAGGAGCGTTGATTCGCTTGCTAGCCTACGCTCGCCTGCGGGAACGGCCCGTGACACCATCGCTCGCGCGAGAGGCGTTGCAGATCGATGCCGAAGCGGCTCGCCGGGCGCGTCACGGTGCAGTTCGCGTGCAGGATCTTGTCGCCGCGGAGTGGGGAGTCACCCCCGAAGCGCTGATATCCAAGCGCCGGTCGCGGGAGCTGCTCGAGCCGCGTCAGGTCGCCATGCTTCTTTGCCGCCAGATGCTAGGCATGACGTTGAGCAGCACGGGCGAGGCATTTGGCGGACGCGATCACACAACCGTGATCAATAGTCTTGCCCGCATTGATGCCGCTCGTCGAGGAAATCCGGCACTCGATAATCGGATCCAGACAGTCCGCGAGGCTTTGCGCACCGCCTAAGGGCAACCGTCTGCCGTGCCGGCCGCTCAGAAATCGACCCCCTCCGGTACGCCGTTTGCGCTAGCGGCAGGCCATGGGGCCCCTACAGGACCGGCGCCGCGTCGTCCTGACGTGGCGTCAGTGGTTGGCGATTCCTTTCATGATTGGCCTCCCAGCGTTGGCTTTGGCCGGAGTCTTCGGGCCATCGCGCGCCGGCGCGGCACTGCGCATGGCATTCGTCTACGTCTTCGTATTGCTGTGGTTCCGCTTGCTGGGCAAGCGAGAGCTCAGCCACATGAGCCCGTTCGAGATTGTCACGTTGTTTTTCATTCCGCAGCTTTTTCGAAACGCCATCGTGCGTAACGACGACTCGATGCTGTCGGCCATCGTCAGCTCTACCACGCTGTTCCTTCTCGTGTTCGCGACCTCGCTCCTGAGCTTTCGCAGCCGCGGAGTCGCTGTCCTCTTGAAGGCCGAACCTACCGTGCTTGTGCGGAACGGCGTGATGCTCGAGGACGCGTGCAACCGAGAGCGCATCACGCAAGACGACATCGAGTCCGCCGCGCATCTGGCGGGGCTCACTGACGTGAGCCAAATCAGGCTAGCGATTCTGGAGGGCAATGGCGAGATCGCCGTGATCCCAATGTCTAGGGAGTCGGAGCACGTTACCCCACAATAACCGCGGGTCGCGCCGCTCCCCGTCTCGTAGCGATCGCCTAATCGCCAGGCGACCATCAAGCGGTCCCTTAGTCGATTGCAGAATCAGGCGTTTGCGTCCAGCGCCGCTCCGTCAAGGCGGGTTGGCACAGCAGATTTTGCGCATGGAAATTGCCAGATTGTCAGTTGGCCCTACATCCGTTTATCAAGAATTGCCGGATGCAAGGGGATCACCGTCAGCCCCGATACGGGGAAGAGGAAACGCTCCAATGGCACGGCTTCAAGGTACGGTAAAGTGGTTCAACGACGCGAAGGGGTATGGCTTCATTTCTCGGGAGGGCGGCCCGGACGTATTCGTTCATTTCAGCGCGATCCAGGGGTCGGGGTTCAAGTCGCTCGCCGAGGGTGATCGAGTGGAGTTTGAGATTGTTCAAGGACAGAAGGGGCCGCAGGCATCGGAAGTCATGAAGGCGTAAGGGGCTGGCCCGCCGCGGCGGACGGCTGCAGGCGTCCAGACGAGTGACCCGGAGGGTCCTGTAACGTCCCTGTTTCACACAGGTCGCGCCCTTGCGGGGTGTCAGCTTCAGATGCACTCTGCTAGTAAGAACCTGCCGGAGCGTCGCGTATGCTGTCGTATCTCGAAGAGCTGTGTTCGGCCCTGCTCTCCCACGACGCGACCACCGTCCACAGGCTGCTGGCGCAGCCTCTCGCGCAAACACTGCCGCGCGTCGTCCGGGATGAAGCGCTGGCGCTATCGCGAGCTGGGCCCGCCACGCTGCGTGCACCCATACACACGCTGCGGTACTACTACCAAACGCTGCAGCTCACCGAGTCGGAACACCGCGCGACCCCGAATGCCACGGAATCGGGGGAACATTCCTGCGAGCAGATTGAACTGGTGCTCTAGTGCGGCGCTCTAGTGCGGCGCTTCTAGTGCGGCGCTCCGGCTACGGCGCTCCGTGGAGCGACTGCCAACGCTGAATGGCGCGCGCGACTTCGACATTGTCGGCCGCGATGTCGTACAGCTCGTCTAGCGCACGTTGTATGGTCGGTGCGACCGAGTGGGCGACTATCGGCGGCAGGTGTCCCGCGCGGCGGACCGGATCGGCGCGTCGCTCGACGAGCAGACGAGCGCACGCTTCCGTCTCACCTTCGCCTGCGCTGCTCGTAGCAACTCTGGGCGCAACCTCGATTTTCACGTAGCCGCCTCCGGGCAGTGGACGTGTATACACGGGGTCGTACTCGGGAGTCACCATTCGGTGTTCGCTTCCGCGGCGATGCCCGAATATGCCGACGACGGCTCGATTGACGCGTAGCGCAGTCCCTCGAGCGGCAGCACGCGACGCACGGCAATCAGACGCTGGTGAAACCAGGTGCGACGCACGCCGTTTCCGCTCAAGCGGTCGTAGCGAATCTGATGTGCGGCGCTGGATGCGTGAATGATCGTGTCGGCGCCAACGTACATCGCCACGTGCTGCGCGCCGCGCCCACCGTAGAAGAACAGAAGATCGCCGGGCCTCAGCGTATCGCCGGCCGCCGGCGCCTCGCCGAGAGCAGCTTGCTCGTGCGCCGTACGCGGTAGCGCGATTCCGTGCTCGGCGAACACGTAGCGTATGAATCCCGAGCAGTCGAACGCCCGTGGCGTCACACCGCCCATGCTGTACGGCACGCCGACGTATTGGCGCGCGGTGCGCACCACGTCGGGACCGTCTACCCGTACACGCTCCGCCACG
Source organism: uncultured Gemmatimonadales bacterium (assembly GCA_963838855.1). Taxonomy (GTDB): domain Bacteria; phylum Gemmatimonadota; class Gemmatimonadetes; order Gemmatimonadales; family Gemmatimonadaceae; genus FEN-1251. The sequence goes on from CAWISX010000020.1 coordinate 118,627, forward strand.
AGCGACGGACCCAGCGTCCGCCGCCAATCATCGCCGCGCGAGCAGCCTGGGCGTGCGCAATCGCCGGCGCTGCGAGGCTCAGCACGCCTGTTCCAAACACGGTACGCCACATTGCGTTACACCGCATCTGGTGTACGACGCGCGGGCCGTCGGCAGGTCACGTCGGGGACTCGGGCGGGCAGCCCCGCCTTACGACGTAGGAGGGTGCAGCGGAAGGAGTTGGATGCCGGCGCCGAAGGTCGCGTAGGGCGGGATGGAGATGGGCAACGTGCCGGTTATCGCCGCCACTCCCACGAGCGCTCGCGCAGCAGCCCGCTGAGACATGGGGAACCCCCCCCAGGCAACCAGGTACGCGCTGACCCCTGGCACCTGCTGCAGCAGGTAGGGGTTTCCAAAAGAAACGAGAATGGGCCGAGCCCCGCGCTGGGCAAGAGCCTGGATGAACGCGGCGATCGCGGCCGGAGCGTCCACGGTCGCAGCGTCCCAGCTCTGGCCAACGTAGGACCCCACGATCGTGACGTCCGCCGAGTCGGCGGTTTGCAGCAAACGCCACGGCTCGTCTCCGGGCTCGTCGGCATCGACGTACTCGGAGCGCACGTTGGAAAACGTCTGTCGCAGCTCGCTGGCGAAGATCACCCCCGCCGCCAAGTCCGCGCGGCGCGCGACCGTAACCACCAAGATCCGCGCGCTGTGGGCGAGTCGTCCCAGCGGGACCGAGTGGAGCGAGTCTTTGACGAGCGTCATGGACCGCTCCGCCACCTGCGCTGCAAGCGCCATGTGCAGCGAGTCGCCAACGATTGCCCGCAACGAATCGAGATCGACGACGCGCTCGCGATCGAGCTTCATCGCCCGCTTGAGCGCGAGCAGTCGCCGCACCGAGGCGTCGAGCCGGCTCTCAGCGTAGCGGCCTTCCTGCACGCCCGCCACGATGGCATCGATGGTTTGGCTGACGTCCTGTGGTTGAATCAGCACATCGGCGCCGGCCGCGACTGCGCGCTTTGCCGCCTCAACTTCGCCGTAGCGATCGAGCACGCCGCGCATGTCCATGGCGTCGGAGATGATGACGCCGTTGAAATGCAGCTCGCCGCGCAAGAGTCCCGTGAGCACTGGCGCTGAGAGCGTGCCAGGTGTGCCGCTCGTATCCAGGGCCGGCATCGAGCCGTGGAACGACATGATGGCGCCTACTCCGGCGGAGATCGCCGCGTGAAAGGGGACGAGCTCTACGCTGTCAAGTCGCGCACGTGTGACTCGCACTACTGGCAGGGCGAGGTGCGAGTTGGTTTCAGTATCGCCGTGGCCGGGAAAGTGCTTGCCCGTCGCCACCATGCCATTGTCCTGCACGCCGCGAATGAACGCGCGGCCAAACGCCGCGTCGAGCGCGGGGGACTCGCCGTAAGACCGCGTGTTGATGACCGGATTATTCGCGTTGTTGTTGACATCGAGCACGGGGGCGTAGTCAATGTGCACGCCCAGCGCGCGTCCTTCGACCGCTGTTATGCGCCCTTCCTCGTAGACGAGCGTAGTGTCACGAGTGGCTCCAAACGCCATCTCGGGCGGAAACACGGTTGCCCCACCCAGATCTATCCCGTTCGGCAGAAACGTGCCCGCGCGGGCCCGCTGTCCAGCACCGAACTCGAAATCGGCCCCGATGAGAAGCGGCAGCGCTGAGGCACGCTGCAACGCGTTCAGCTTGCTCGCGATGTCGATGGGCGAACCCACGGACGCGCTGAATCCGCCAACGTGCTCCACGACGACATCGTGCAGCAAGGTTCGCCACTCGCGAGAATCGAGCGGCGCGTAGTCGCCGATCGCGGTCGGCCACACCATCTGCGCCGCCTTGTCGCGGATCGACAGAGTGGCGAGAGCTGAATCCACCCAGCGGTCCGCGAGCGCTCCGCCCGCGAAGGGGGCTGGATGCGCTCCGGTCGGATTGGCGGTGCTGCAAGCAATCATGCAGGCGGCGAGACTAACTACCACAGCCGCCGCCCGCGAGTTCACCAGGTGATGGTCCCCTGCTTCGACGTGTCGACGTTCTCCTCTCGGCCTGCCTTGAAGAGAAACGCTTCGAGATTCTTGGTGAGAAACTGGCGCGCCTTCGGGTCCATCACGTCGAGCCCGTAGTGGTTGATCAGCATCGTTTGCTGCTTCAGCCACAGTCCCCAACAGTCGGTGCAGATCTCGCGCATGATGCGCGCGCCAATCGTGCCTGGGAACGGAGCCCGCGCGAAGCCAGCGCGAGTGACACCACAGCGGGTGCAGGTAACGTCAGCCATCGTTCAGCAACTCGTCCGTGCCAGACCCGCTCGAGCTACGATCTCGCGTAATTGATGTGGGCGAGGCCAAGCAGAGAGAGCAGCCGGATGTACACCCACCCAATGTCCAGCTCGTACCATTTGGCCCGGAACTTCGCGGAATGCGGGTCGTGGTGGTGGTTGTTGTGAAGCTCTTCACCACCGAGCCAAACGGCGATGGGCGCGATGTTCCTGCTCTCGTCTTTGACGTCGAAGTTGCGGTAGCCAAGCGCATGGCCGACGCCGTTCACTATCCCCGCGGCCCAGAAAGGAATCCAAATCATTCGGATTCCCCAGACCACCGGGCCGACGAAGAACCCGAACAGATACACGTCGATGCCGAGCATCAGTACGATGCCAAGGAATGCGCGCTTGGTGAATATGTGCCGCTCGAGCCAGTCGTTGGGCGTCCCCTTGCCGTACTTCTCGAGTACGCCCGGCTGCTGCAGCGCACGACGGTAGTAGAAAGCGCCCTTGACGACAATGTTGCGCAGGCCCTCGAGTAGAGGGCTATGCGGATCGCCCTCGCGGTCCGCGAACGCGTGATGCTTGCGGTGGCAGGCCACCCACTCTTTGGTGACGATTGACGTGGAAAGCCAGAGCCACACGCGCATCGGAATCGTGACGAGCGACGAAAAGGAAACGCCGCGGTGCGTCTGAGCACGATGTAGGAACAAGGTTACGCACACGTTGGTCAGGTGGCCCGGCCACGACCACGAAGACAACCGGGATCCACCAGTGTGAAGCCCAACTACCAAAACGAAGCATGTCTAGCACCCCATCGTAGGACGATTCAATTGACAAAGGTACACGGCGACGGGCGCCGCGGATACCGGCACGGTGCCCGGGCCCCGCTGCAGGTACTTACCGACGTTTACCGCTCGACCTACAGGATGTTTACGCTGCGCGCGAGCAGGACAGCGGCGATCACGAACGACGTGATCGCCTGCAGCATCATCATCAGCTTGGCCCAGCGCGACAGCACTGGTGTGTCGGTGGGCGAAAAGGCGGTGCATGTGGTGAAGGAGAGAAACAGGTAGTCGACGAATCCCGGACGCCATGTGCGCACCGGCGGGCGAATGGTCATCTGTGGAAACAAGAATGCACCATCGGTGTGAGCCCCTCGGCGATCGCGCGCATTGGGCCCTCCAGCATCCAGCCGCCAATACCAGGTCGCGAACACAACAACGTTCGTGACCCAGAGTATCGCCCCTGACCGCATGAGCGCCACGGGCGACTCCAGGTGCCTAGGCAACTCGGCCACAAGCGCAATCACTCCCGCCACGAGCGCGGCCGTGAGGACCATGGAAATGAGCGATCCCAAGAATTGATTCGCGCGGTAGTAGCCCAGCCTGCGAAAGACAATCGTGGGGCCCATCAGCCCCAGGACCATCGCCAACGGAAGCCATTCCGGCCCGATGGTGAACGATCGCGGGAGCGCCAGTTGCAAGCCGCCTACGGCCAGCACCGCCGTGATCGCCGCCCACCTCGGCTCGGGCCGGACGTTGGCGGCAGCAAGCGGATTTTCCACCGACCCGACTGGCGGGGCGGGAGACGCCTGTGCGGCAGCCGGCGGAGCCGCCTCCCGTGTTGGGCCCATTACCCGCTCAGGCTAGGGGGCGCTCGGTTTGGTCGCGGTGAGCCCACCTGCGGTCGCTGTCCCGGCGAGATCGGCGCCCGGAGGAGGCGTGCCCCAAACATTGTTGCTCGGGTTCCAATCGGGTACGAAGGGATCCACCCACAGTCGGGCACCCGTCACTCGAGCCTTCACCTCGACAACTGCGTCGTATTGGTCGCCGTGCGCCCATATGTCCACGGGCAGCGAAACGTCCTGTGTGGACCCGTCGCTCAGAGCTAGACGCAGCGTCACGGGGAAAACTATGGTCGTATTGCGTCTGAGCGAGATCACAGCCTGCGAATCACTCGACACGACACTGTCGATACCTATGTCCAGCACGTCGGTCGAATAAAAGAATCCGCGCCAGAACCAGGAGAGGTCGCGGCCCGAAGCGTTCTCGATCGTGCGAAAGAAGTCGGCCGGCGTCGGGTGCTTGAACGCCCAACGACGAACATACTCGCGGAAAGCGCGGTCGAAGGTCTCTCGTCCAACGACTGCGTCGCGCAACGTCAGCAACACGACGGCCGGCTTTCTGTATCCGATCGCTCCGAGCGCTTCGTGCGCAATGTGGTCAGGCATGGCCATGATCGGAGCCTGCGTGTGATTGTCCACGACCGCGCGCCAATTGGCCATGTAACCTGACCACACTGCCGTGTCCGGGTATCGGGCCTCTGCCGCGAACGCATTCATGTAGGTATTCAGACCCTCGTCCATCCACGCGTAGCGGCGTTCATTAGATCCTACGATCATCGGGAACCACTCGTGGCCATGCTCGTGATTCAGGGTGCCGAAGATCGATTTTGGATCATCCTTTCCGTAGTGCACCATGACGAACATCGGATACTCCATTCCGCCCACCGGACCGGCGACCGAGGTCGCCTGCGGGTAGGGAAACGGAAAGAACAGCTCGGAGTACTGGCGAACTGTCCACTGTGTCTGCTCGGCGCCGTCCTCCCACGCTTTCCCCGCCCTCGGCTCCTCGTAATACGCCTGACATAGCACGCCAGCGGCGTTCCCCTCGATTGGACCGGTGCTCGTCGCGTCCCAGCGAAAATCGGGCGCCGCGGCCCATGCTACGTCGCGGACCGAGCGCGCTCGAAACTTCCACGTCTTCGTGCCAGGGTGCGCGCCATGACGATGCGCCGTTGCTTCGCTGTCAGATATCACCGCTACCACCTCGGTGCTCTTCAGCGCCCGCGCGAGCCGATTACGCTCGGTGACCGTCAGTACCTCATCCGGGTTCTGCAGCACGCCCGACCCGGCCACCGTATATCCCGCCGGCACCGTGACCGAGTAGTCGATGTCACCGTACTCCAGGTAGAACTCTCCCTGCCCCAGATATTGGTCTGTGTTCCAGCCGCGCACATCGTCGTATACCGCCATCCGCGGATACCATTGGGCTATCTCGTACAGCACGCTGTCGCGTCCCATGCGATCGGCGCCATGATCCGGAATGGCGAACGAGTATTGCACGACTATCATGGCCTTTCCGCCCCTCGCGGGCAGAGGTGCAGGCAGATCGAGTCGCATCATGGTGTCGTCTACCTTTGGCACCACGCGGGTTCCGTTCACAGTCACGTCGGCGAGCTGGTAGCCGCCGTGAAACAGGCGCGATCCAAAGCGCGAGTCGGGCTGATACATCTCGGCGCCCTCGCTGCCTGGGCGGAATAGGTTCTGGTCGAGCTGCATCCAGACGAATCGCAATGTGTCTGGCGAGTTGTTCGTATACGTCACGTGAACGACGCCGGTAATGCTGCGCGCGGTCGTGTCGAGCGTCGCGGTTATCGAATAGTCGGCTCGCTGCTGCCAGTACTTTGGACCGGCCGCTCCCGTGGCCGACCTGTATTCATTGGGACCCGGCCAGTCAATGCGATCGGTCGTATAGAACGGGTCGTCGGTCGTTTCGTTGTATGGCGCCGGGCGCGCCGATTGCGGGGCGGTGGCGGGAGGCTGGACGGAATCCTGGCAAGCCGCACGGTGTGCGGCCCCTACGACGGACAACGCTGTCGAAAACAGCGTCGCCCGCCCCATCGTCTGGATCATCGTACATCGGTTCATGTCAAAGAGTCTAGCTCACGGGCTGTAAATTTTCACGATGCCGCCCGAGCAGCACGACGCGAACGGACAATTCCATAACCCGTGGCAAGTCGACGGCGCCGATGGGCGGTGGCGCGGGTTTCTGAAGTGGGTGCTCATTGACCGTCCGCGAGCGGAGCGACAGCGACCGTCGCGCCGCGATGTGTTCGCGGCCGAGCACCCGCTCGCCACGCCGCGCTTTCCCTCCCCGCGAGCTGCGGAGAATGAGCTGGTCGTCACCTGGGTTGGACATTCGGCGTTTTTGATCCAGATCGGCGGGCGCAACCTGCTGACCGACCCGGTTTGGGGGCAGCGCGCATCGCCGATCCCGTGGTTGGGCCCACGACGCTGGATTCCGCCAGGCATCGATTTCGGCGCGCTTCCGCCAATCGACGGGGTGCTCATTTCGCACGACCACTACGACCATCTAGACCTACCCACGGTCCGCCGCCTCATCACCCGCTGGCCCGATCTCCGTTGGTGGTGCGCAACTGGCGTTGGGGCGTGGCTCGCCAAGCGCGGTGCACGCAACGTCGCCGAGCGCGGCTGGTGGCAATCAGACGAGTGGCCCAGCGATGGACGGACGCCATTGAGCGTCACCTGCGCGCCCGCACAGCACTTCTCCGGCCGGCGATTTAGCGACCGAAATCGCACGCTTTGGTGCGGGTGGGTCGTCCGCGCCGGCGCACGCGCGGTCTATTTCGTGGGCGACACGGGCTACCACCCGCTTTTTGCCGAGATAGGAAGTCGCCTCGGCCCGTTCAATGCCGTGCTCATGCCGATCGGCGCGTATGACCCCCAGTGGTTCATGCGCCCGGTCCACGTCACCCCGGAGGACGCTGTCACCGCCTATGGGGAGCTATCCGGCGGAGTTCCGCCGCCGCTCATGGTCGGCATGCACTGGGGCACGTTCAAGCTGACGAGCGAGCCTATGGATGAGCCTCCCGAGCGCGCGCGCAGCGCATGGATCGCGGCCGGGCACCCCGAAGACAAAATCTGGATCCCTCGACACGGCGAAACGCGTGAGGTCTAGCCGTCTCGCGAGGCGATTCAGGGAAGACGGGGTTGCCCATCGGGGCGTCGCAATCAATCTTCATTGTTGACCCTGCTAGATCATTCCTCCCCACCTGGGGCATTCGCCATGGCCAAGAAAAAGTCTTCCTCTCGCAAGTCATCACGCGGGACCAAGTCGCGGCGCACCGCTCGTCCAGCTGCGCGTCGCGCCCGCACTGCAGCCACTCGCGCGAAGAAAAAAGTTTCGGCCCGAAAGGCAGTCGCGAAGAAGTCGGTTGCGCGCAAAGCTGCCGCAAAAAAATCGGCCGCGCGCAAGGCCGTGCCGGCGCGTGCAGCAGCAGCAGCCAAGTCGTCCGTGGCTCGTGTAGCGCGGGTAGCTACGACGCTTGTCGAGCAGGCCAAGACGGGCGTTGAGCATCTCGGAGACGCAGCCGTCGGGTTGGTCGATCGCGTCACGGGCACGACTCACACGGGGACAACGCCGCCATCCGGGCCGCCAGCCTCCGGTAACGCACCGCCACGGTCCGTCAGCTAAACCGCTTTAACTTCGCTCACGAGCTTCCCTAGCGACGCTTTGGCGTCACCGAAAAGCATGCTTGTGGTCGGCGCGTAAAACAGTTCGTTCTCAATTCCGGCGAACCCCGGATTCATGCTGCGTTTGAGCACGATCACGTGCTTGGCGTGGTCGACGTCGAGGATGGGCATGCCGTAGATCGGACTGGAAGGGTCGCTACGCGCCGCCGGGTTCACAACGTCGTTAGCGCCAACGACGAGGGCGACGTCCGCACGCTCGAACTCGCCGTTGATCTCGTCCATGTCATGCAGCGCATCGTATGGCACGTTCGCCTCGGCAAGGAGCACGTTCATGTGCCCAGGCATGCGGCCAGCCACCGGATGGATTGCGTACTTGACCGTGCCTCCGCGCTTCTCGATCTGGTCGGCGAGCTCGCGAACCTGATGTTGAGCCTGCGCCACGGCGAGGCCGTAGCCCGGCACGACGATGACCAGGCTCGCGTACGCGAGCTGCATTGCCGCGTCTTCCGCGGAGATCGAACGAACTGTGAGACCCTCTGCCGTCTTCTTACCTGACGCGACGGGGCTGCCAAAGGCCCCGAACAGCACGTTGGCGAACGAGCGGTTCATCGCCTTGCTCATGAGAATCGACAGCAGGAACCCCGATCCACCATCAAGGGCTCCGCAGATTATGAGCACGTTGTTGCCGATCGCGAATCCTGTTGCGGCGGACGCGAGCCCGGCATACGAGTTGAGCAGCGACACCACAACGGGCATGTCCGCGCCGCCGATCGGGAGCACCATGGACAGCCCGATGAGGAGCGCAAGGCCGATCATCGCGTAAAACACGATCGGCGAGTCCGGACGTGCGACGAGATACCCGAACATGCCAAGCGCGGCGGTGAACAGAACCGCGTTCACGGCATTCTGGCCACGGAAAGTGATGGGCCGTCCCGCGATGATTTCCTGCAGCTTGCTGAATGCCATGAAGCTGCCGGTCACCGTCAGTGCACCGAACAGCACTTCGAATCCGAGCGCCGCCATGATGCCCGGAGAAACGTGCCCAGCCAAATGGTGATATTCGGCGACGCCGACGAGGGTAGCGGCCATCGCACCGAACATGTGTGAGATCGCGATCCGTTGCGGCATGGCTGTCATCGGCACGAATTGCCCAAGCGGGTATCCGACGACCGTGCCAATCACGAGACCGAGCGCGATCCATCGATAGTCCACGATCTCGTGATTGACCAACGTCCCGATGACCGCGAGCAACATGCCGACCGCAGCCTGCTGCATTCCGCGACGTGCCTTATCGGGACGTGTTAGGCTCTTGAGCCCGAGGATGAAGAGAATTGAAGCGGCGAGGTAGCTCGCCTGCGTGAAGAGCTCTCGTCCCACGGGCGCTACCGCGACTTCGGTTTAGTGTCGGAGTCGGGTGGTTGGGCGTTCGGCTCCGATCCCTTGAACATCCTGAGCATCCGGTCCGTAATGAGAAAGCCCCCTACGACGTTGGTCATCGCGCACGCAACCGCGATAGTGCCGAGGATCGTGCTAACAACACCCTGGTGCGAGCCGGCCGCTACCAGTGATCCCACGAGTGAGATCGCCGAGATTGCGTTCGTCGCGGACATGAGCGGCGTATGCAGCAGCGGCGGCACACGCGTGACCACCAGGTAACCGACGAAACACGCGAGCACGAACACATACAGCTCCGTTACGAGCGAAAAGGACATGCGGGGTTCCTCGGGTTAAGCCGGCGTGCGAACGGCGCCGGCATGCGTGACCGCCATGGCGCCAGTGATTTCATCTGCCAGGTCGAGCGCGAGCGCGGCATCCTTGACCAAGTGCTGCACCAGCGTGACAACGTTCTTGCTGAACATCTGACTGGCGTGAAGAGGGACGGTGCTTGCGAGATTGACGGGCCCGATGATGCGCACGCTGTTGCACTCCACCGTCTCGCCAGCGCGCGTCAGTTCGCAATTGCCGCCCGTTTCAGCCGCGAGGTCCACAATGACGGACCCCGGGCGCATCGAGCGCACCATGTCGGCCGTAATGATTCGGGGCGCGAGCTGGCCCGGGATCTGTGCCGTCGTAATCACAAGGTCCATGGCCTTGATGTGCTCAGCCAGGAGGGCCGCAGTCTGCCGCTGCTCCTCTTCCGTCTGTGCCCGCGCGTAGCCGCCAGCAGTTTCCGCGTCCGCGCTCACCGCCTCCGCGGCAACGAACGTTGCGCCCAGGCTTTGCACCTGCTCGCGTGCGGCCAGGCGCACGTCGAACGCGCTCACGACCGCGCCTATCCTGCGCGCAGTCGCGATTGCCTGCAGGCCGGCGACACCCGCGCCAACCACGAATGCCCGGGACGGCGCCAGAGACCCGGCCGCGGTCGTGAGCATCGGCAGCAGTTTTGGAGACTCGGCGGCGGCCAGTAGCGCCGCCTTGTAGCCGGCGACTGTGCTCTGGGACGAGAGCACGTCCATCGACTGGGCGCGAGAGATGCGTGGGACCCGCTCCAGCGCCAGCGTCGTCACGCCCCGTGCCGCCAGTGCGGCAAGCAGCTCATCGCGTGTCTTCTCCGCAGAGGCGCCTGCGCCCGACGACACGAGGCTCACCAGCACGGCGCCCGAGCGGAGCAGTCCGACCTCGCGCACGCTGGGGCGCTGTACCTTGACCACGATGTTACTCGCGGTCCATGCCTCGTCGCCATCAGCGACTGTGGCCCCGGCATCGCGGTACGCTGGGTCGGGGAAATAAGCGGATTTGCCAGCTCCGGCCTGAACGCAGACCTCGAGCCCGAGGCGTACAAGAGCGCGAGCACCGTCCGGTACGAGCGCCACTCGCCGTTCGTCAGCCACCGACTCCGTCGGGACGCCGACCCGCAGCGTCACGACGTCATGCGGGGCGTAGCATCATGCGCTCCGTGGGCACGTGCGCTTCAAGCCACTCCCCCACCTGCCGGGCCACTTCTTCGCGCCCGTGATCCACCGTGACAACGTGGCCGCCACGGGTGGTCCACACCAGCCGCTTGTCACGGGCACCGAGGCGCGCGAACGCGCGCTCGGCGACCGATGAGGCCACGCGGTTGTCAGCTCGGGACTGCAGCACCAGCGTAGGCGCGGTGACGCGCGGCAGCGCGGCATCGGCCGCGCGCACAATCCGGCGTAGCTCGGCCACCAACCGCGGCGTCGTGGCGTCGTAAGCGAGATTTCGCTGCCGCTCCGCGGGGTCATGGATCGATTGCACATCGCCACCGCTCACGTAAGGCGCCACCGCGCCAATCAGCCAGTGCGCGCGCGCGGCGGCACGCATCCATGCCGGCATGCCGACGTAAGGCGCCACGAGCACCAGGGCCGTGATTCCATCCGACTCGGCCGCGAGGATTGTCGCGAGGGCACCGCCCATGGACAGGCCCACGACGGCTACCACGTTCGAGCGCGCCCGCACGTAGGCCAATTCGGTCCGCGCCGCCACGATCCAGTCCTGCGCCCGCGACCGGGCGAACTGGCGAATCGTGCGCCCGTGCCCCGGGAGAAGAGGTACACGGACGGACCATCCGCGAGCGTGCAGATCTGCCGCGAGGTACGCCAGTGTTTGTGGAGTGTCGCCAAACCCGTGAAGCAAAAGCGCGGCGTTAGGACCTACTCCCTCCCACTCGATTGGCTGCGCTCCGACCACGATGCCGTCCGCGCCCAGCGGACGCATGGTGGCGCTTCTCAACTCTGTGCGCCGCCGGGCGATCCGGTAACTGGCCGCCCATCCCAGCACGACGCCGATCGTCGCCACGAGTGCAATAGCAGGCACGGCCGCGAATATAGCTCCTATGCCGTCGCTCGCGTACTCCCGCGCTCGTCAACCACAGCGATCGGTGTCTCCGAGGCCCACTCCGACTCTCGCAGCAGCGCCACGGCCTGCGGGTCGATGGTTATACCGTTGTCGCGCCGCTCGGCGGCGCCGTCAGCAATGAGGCGGTTCAGCACCAGCGACACCGACTCGCGCGTCGCCCCGACCAGCTCACAAAGCACGCGATAGCCGGCGGCATCAAGAGCGAGGCGGCCGTCGTCACCCAAAAAGGTGCGCTGCCGCGCCATGCGCGTGAGCACGGCGATCAGCCGGTGTTCCACGCTCAGCGTTGCCAGCTCACGCACGCGCTCCAGCAGCGCAGCGTGCTCCGCCATCGCCTGTCCAACGAGCGCCAGCGCGTGTTGCGGCTGCTCACGAACGAGGGCCCGGAAGCGCGCGCCGCTCAGGTGCAGCGTCTCCGTCTCATCGTCGGCCCGGGCTTCGGTCATGTACACGGCGCCATGCGGGATGCCCGTCGCGTCTGATCCAGTGGTCGCTAGTCCTTCGCCGCCAAAGGTGCCGCCCGGAGTGATGACCGCCGGAATGAAACCGCGGCCGGACTTCACGCGGCAGCGCAGCACGACCCGACCGCGCGCGACGATGAAGATGCCCTCGGCGTTCGCGCCACGTTGATACACGTTGAACCCGTCCGGCCACACGGCTCGCGCCGCGTAGCGCGCGATCGCCTCCAGCTCGCTCTGCGCTAGGCGCGCAGTCTCGAACACACCCACGGTCGCAACCACGAACATCCTCCTCGCAATACCGACGATCCTCATACGTCAGGCCGTCACACGACAGCCCGTCGCAGCACCGCTCCACCGCCCTACATTTCCCCTCTACGTCCCTTCGCCGGGAACCGATGTCGGCAAGTGCTGTAGAGACTTACGCACGGCGGCGCCAGTCGTCCACACCCAAGCGCATACCGACCAAACGCCTCACTCGTGTCGCAATGTCTGGGCCGTCTGGACTTTCACAGTTGAGGTAGCTTTTTTTGGACGTGGCGAGTGTTGCCTCAGGCGGTGCCGCGGTCCCGTCATTCCTGCTATTGGGTGCCGACGCGTACCTGGCTGCGCGTCCCGCCACGGCGGTGCAGCTCGCGCACGCCTGCAGCGAAGCCGGCTATGCTGCTGCCATCCCAGCCACTTGGGGTGACGAGTTGATTGCCACCGAGTGCGCGCGCCGGCTTTCCGGCCGCTCGCTGCCCCCGGCGATTTTCTGCGCGTGCCAGCATGTCCGCGACCGCCTGCTCGCACCCGGCGCCGACCTCTTGCCGTTCCTGGTGTCGCTAGTTGCTCCGCCAGTCGCGGCCGCCCGCTACCTCCGTGCGATCGCGGGCGACACGGTGCTCACGATCACATACGTCGGCGAATGCCCGTCGGCGGCCGACCCGGCGATCGATCGCCAGATTACGCCCGACGCATTCCTGGCCGATCTTGCGGACAGAGGAATCGTCGCCGCGCGCAAGCCGCTCGTCTTCGATTCAGTGTTGCCCCCTGACCGGCGCCGATGTTTTTCCTTGCCTGGTGGGGTACCGGTGGAAGGATTGCTTCGGGGCGTCGGCGCGCTGCTTCAAGCGGCGAACGTGCCGGAGCCGCTCGTTCCGCGCTCCCTCGTCGAGATCGCGAGCGAGGATTATGCGGCAGATGTCGCGCAGCACCTGATTCAGTACGAGCCCGTCCTGATCGATCTCGGGCCACGCCTCGGTTGCGCGTGCAGTGGTGCAGTCGCAGGGATCGCCCCTTCGCGAGCACGGACGACCGTGACCGGGGCCGAACCGCCTCGCTCACCCACACCGATCGTGGAGCAAGACGTGCACGTGGAGCTCGTACCCGCAGGCGAGTCGGGAGAAGCCGACGCCACGAATGTCGCGCAGTCCGGCGTGCTTCCGGCGGCCACGTATGCCTCCGCGATATCCGCGCTGTTCGCGCCAGCTGGCGGCGAAAATGAGGCTGCGGACGGCGTCGAAGTCGATTTTGCCGGCGATCTAGCCCTCGGGGACGAGCGCCCGCGCGGCGCTGTGTAACGCAGCAGCCGCGGCGTCGAACCGCGACGCCAGGTCCGCCAGCTCGCGCGCCGTGAGGAGCTGATCGCCGGCGCGGACGGCCTCCGCCACCGAGGGGAGGGCGATGTCGGCATACCCGTTGTCTTCGTCCGATGCGTAGGTCAGGCTGCGAAACCACGGCCGCGTGCGAAGGCCTTCGGGTCGCGTGAGAGCGCGCTCGACGCGCACGAGCTCGCGATTGGCACTGTCGATGCTCGACCGTGGGAGCCGAGCGCCGCCCGATCCCGCAGCCCGTGTAGATGTCCCAACCTCGCTCCCCAACACACGGTCTCGAGCCGCCGCAAACGTATCGGCTGCCTGACCCATCCGGCCGATCGCCGCCGTGAGTGGAGCGGTCGAGATGGACCAGCGGCGGACGCGCATCGCGGAGTCGAGCGGCGCGACCTCCGCGCGAAGAGTTCTCGCTTCCTCCGCGTAGTCGTAGGGCAGAATGTCGGCGTTTGCCAAGCGGAGAACGACCGCGGCTGCCATGCTCGCGGAAGCGGCCTGGCGGCGAAAGCCCGGATCACCGAACCGGGACAGCCAACTATAGTCGTCGTATGCCGAGTGGTAGATGCCCTGGGGACCATCGAATCCCCACTCGAGAATCGGGATTCCCAGGTGATTGGCGAAGCCTGCGAAGTCGGATCCTCCGCCCGGGTTGGCGACTGTCGGCTCAGCCGTGTCCTCTGAGACGCCTGCAGACCGCCGCCACCCAGTGTAGACGGTCGCGTTGGTATCGGGGCTCGGATCTGGGACAAGCTGCGTGACATCACGCAATAGGGCTCGCAGCGTGGGCGACCCCGTCGCAGCGAAATTAGGCCCCTCGGCCGAGATGTCTTGATTAACGTATGCGACGGCGTGCTGGGCGAGGCGAACCGAGTCATCCTCGACGTACTCGGTTGAACCTTCCAGTCCCCATTCTTCAGCGTCCCACGTCGCGAATACGATCGTGCGTTTGGGACGATGGCCCGCGCGCAGCTCGTCCGCCACAGCGTGCGCTGCCTCGAGCACACTTACCACTCCACTAATGTTGTCCGCCGCGCCCGGGCCCCAGGCGTCGCGATGGGCACCTATCAGAACAAGCTCCTCGGGCCACGTGGACCCGCGCACGATGCCGAACGTGTCCCAGATCGTGTGGTATGCCGCCTGTCCGGTGTCGGCCGCGAAGCTCACGCGAGCGCGCGTCGGTCCGGGACCAATGTGGTAGCGGAACGGAAGTCCGCCTTGCCAACTCTGAGGAAGGGGAGCAGCGCTGCGTGCCAGGCCTGCGGCGGGATTCCCTCGTGCCGACCCGGCGCCACGTAACTCCCGCAGAAGCTCGGCCGCGTTGCGATACGACATGGGCACGATCGGAATGTGAGGAAGCGCCATGTCGGCTGGCGCGAGTCGCGGCACACCGGGGTTGCTCGGGTAACCGGGGGTGCTGGGATCTCCGTTCGCTTCCTGCACGCTTCCACGCTGTACTCCCTGCTCCGGGCGCATGGGTCCATCCGGGTACACATCGCCTCGCACGTAGCCGTCCTCGGCCGGATCGCTGTAGATGATCAGTGCGGCCGCGCCGTGACGTTCGGCCTCGCGCGCCTTGATTCCGCGAAAAGACCGCCCGTATCGGGCGATAACGACCTTGCCCGCGACAGAGATGCCAACCGAGTCGAGGTGGGCATAGTCCTCGATCAGTCCATAGTTGACGTATACCACCTCTCCCGCGCCGGTGCCGACCGCGCTGTAGGCATTGAAGGTGGGCACCTGGGCGTATGCGCTCGATGTGGTATCGCCGGAGACCGGACCTTCCACCAACGCCAGTTCGGTCGAGTCGTGGGAGGCCGAATCCGCGAGCAGCCACACGTGGACCGCACGCGGTTGCGGGAGGTACACGTCGTACGCGCGGACGTGAGTCTCGAGGCCCCAATGACGCATCTGGGCTACCACGTAATCGCGCGTGCGAGCTTGAGCAGGAGTACCCGCCATGTGCGGCTCGCGGCTCAGGGCGCGGGAATGCGCGCTCGCGGACACCCCAGAGGGGCGAGCAATCACTCGTGACTCTGCCGCGTGTTCGGCGACGGCATCAGCCGGCGCGTACCCCACGAGGGCAGGCTGCTGCGCCCCGAGCAGCGTCGCGCTTAGCAGCCACGCCCCGATCACGAACACCCGCGTCATGCGCCCGGGGTCACTTTGCCATGGCATCTCGAACCCCTGTGACGACGAACTGAACGGCAACGGCTGCCAGCAAAAGGCCCATGAGTCGCGTCACGATGCGTATCCCCGTGCGGCCAAGGCGGGTCATCACGCGCTCGCCTATCCGCAACGTCATCCAGCAAGCCACGGCCGTGAGCACGATCGCCCCGTATACAGCAGCCACCTGGGCGGCCCCGTGCGCCTGTCCCGCAAGCACCATCACCGTAGAGATAGCGCCAGGACCGGCCAGCATGGGCATCGCCAAGGGCGTCAGCGCCACGTCATCCTTTTCCTGCCCTTCCACGATCTCGGCCGGTGTCTCCTGCGTAGACCTTTGAGCGCGAAGCATGTCCATGGCGACGAGCCACAGGATGAACCCGCCAGCAATTCGGAATGCGGGCAGCGTTATGCCAAATATCTGGAAAATGAACCTGCCGCCCGCGGCAAAAACCGTGAGCAGCAGCGCCGCCGCGATGCACGCACGACGCGCCGTGCGTGCCCGCTGGGCGGGCGTCTCGTTTTGCGTGATGACGAGGTACGTCGGCACCACCGCGATCGGATCGACGATGAACAGGACCGACGTGAAAGTGATCAGAGCAAATTGCAGGTAGCCGCTCACGATCCGAACCTCACCCGTATTCCTCGATTGCGCGCTCCAGAGCGGCGCGCAGCGCTGCCTCTCTAACGGGGCCATTTGGCACGCTCGGAGCGATCCGATCGAACTGCCGAAGCATCTCATCCCCGATGAACGCCTCGGTGGGCGTGCGCACGCCCAACGCTTCGAGCGACACGTTCGCGAGTCGCCGCAGAAGCGCGCGCGTATTGGCCTGTAGCGCCCGAAGCGCCTGGGGATCGTGGACCGGACGGGGCATAGGATGCCGGCGCCGGCGAGGCGCTTCGACGAGGGTGCGGAGTGATGCGAGGCGAACGGCGAACGATCCCGCGGTGTGTTGGCGCACTTCCGTGATTACCCCTTGCCGCCGCAGCGCGGGAAACAGTCGCTCGATCGCCTCGCGTATGGCCGGAATGCCGCCGGGGCTCCCTGCGCCTCGCCCGGTGATGACCAATACGTCACCCGCCTGCACAACTTGGCGTTCGCGGAGCCACACCTCCGCGCGGTGCAATGCCTGCGCGACAGTGGGGAGACCCGCGCGGAGATTCAGTGTCCGGTCAGGTCCGAACCGTACCTCGTCGAAGCCACGCTCTATTGATAGCCCGCGCTCAGACCGCGCGCGGGGCCGTCGTCCGCTCTTCCCGGAACTGCCCGCACCCCGCTTGCCGCGGCGTGCGCCGCTGTTGCCCGACCGCCGTGGCACGGCGGATAATTTACGCCGCGGCTTGAACCCTCGCGCCAGCCGCCAACTGGTCGAGCGCCCGATATACGCAGATCTCGTTACAGCACGTCCTGCGCGGGCAAATCGCACAGTCCCGACTCGCCTTCTCCGGAAACAGCGCTTGGTCTCGGACGCTGTATCCCAGCCCCTCGAAGAAAGTCGGCGAGACGGTGAACGCAATGAGGTCGGATACGCCTCGTCGCGAAGCGAGGTCCTCGATGCGCCGCACGAGCTCCGTCCCGATTCCGAGACCGTGGGCCTCGCGCACGACTGCCACGGAAGCCACTTCGGCCAGCGAAGGCGAATACTCCTTGACCGCTGCGCAACCGAGGACGTGTGCGTGCCGATCGGTCGCGACGATGAAGTCATCGACGCTCAACGTCACGGACTCGAGTGTCTTGGGGAGCATGATCCGCTCCGCGGCGAACTCGTTGATCAACGTCGTGATCGCGGGCACGTCGGCGAGTCGGGCGGCCCGGTACAATACGGCCGGCTTGGCGGCGGTCACGCGAGTATCTCCCGCAGCATTCCGACGCCACGTTCGAGATCGCCGCGCGTGATCGTGAGCGGCGGCACCAGTCGCACCGTGTGGTCGCCGGCGGTCAGGATCAACAGCCCCCGCTCGCGCGCCGCACGCACGATGTCGGCCGCGCGATCGCGAACGTCGATTCCCCACATGAGTCCAACGCCACGGACCGCGCGGACCGCGCGGCCGGCATCCGCCAAGGCACCCAACTCCGCGCCTAGCCACTGCCCATTCTCGCGTACGGCCGCAAGCAACGAAGGATCTGCCAGTCGCTCCACGACGTACCGGGCGACTGACGAGACAAATGGGCTCCCGCCAAAAGTCGATCCGTGATCCCCGGTTTGGATGGTGTTCGCGATGTCGGCTGACATCAGAACCGCTCCCATCGGCAGGCCGCCGGCCAGCGGTTTGGCGAGCGTGAGAATATCTGGCTCTACCTGGACGCGCTCATACGCGAAGAGATAGCCGGTCCGGCCGAGCCCGCACTGTATCTCGTCGAAAATGAGCGCCACGCGCCGATCGCGCGTGAGAGTTCGCAGTTCACGCAGGAATCCAGGGTCCAGCACACGGACGCCGCCCTCGCCCTGCACCGGCTCGACAATCACGGCGGCTACCGTGTCGCTGCTGACTGCCGAATCGAGATCGTGCATGTCGCGCTCGATGACAGAGACGCCGCCGGCCAAGGGACGGAACGGCGCCCGGTACGCGGGGCGGTCCGTCGCGGCGAGCGACGCGAACAGGCGCCCGTGAAATGCGCCCCGAAGTGCGATGATCTCGTGCTTCGCGCTGGCCGTACCTGGGTCCGCGACGCCGGCGAGCGTGCGGGCCCAGCGGCGGGCGAACTTGAACGCACCCTCATTGGCTTCCGCGCCTGAGTTGCACAAGAAGACTCGAGCGGCGAACGAATGATCGGTCAGCCATTGCGCGAGAGCTTCGCCAGGACACGTGTGATACAGATTCGATGCGTGGATGAGGCCTACATCGACTGCCGCATGCATGGCAGCCTGCAAACCCCGATCGCCGTAGCCAAGCGCATTGACCGCGATGCCGCTCGCGAAGTCCAAGTAGCTCCGTCCGGCATCGTCGAAAACGTCGACGCCCCAGCCGCCGACGAGCGTGATGGGCGCGCGTGCGTACGTGCCGGCAAGCGCTGACACCGGCTCGGGAGCGGTGCTTGCGCCGGCGTCCGAAGCGGCCGCCGGCAACACGGGAAGACCGATGGCCGAGCTCACGCGGCGACTCCCGCGCGCGGCCCGGAACGAATCTTGGTCCCTGCCTCCGAGCCGATCAGCATCCCGAGCCCGCCGATTCGCACGCGCCGCACTCCGCCATCGAGCGCCGCGAGCGCGGCGCGCACTTTGACCTCCATGCCGCCGGCGATTTCTCCGGATGCGAGTCCGTCGCGCGCTCGCGTCTCGTCCAGCGCCGTCACGCACCGACCGCCGTCGCCGCTCTCCCCACCGAGCCGCACGCCGGGCACATCGGCTATGAGAAGGAGCTCTTCAGCCCTGAGCGCGACCGCAATCGCGGCGGCAGCGTCATCGCCATTCACGTTCAATCCAGGCGATGCGAGCGGCGAGATAACTGGCAGGTATCCGGCTGCCCACAGCGTTGCGATGAAGTGCGTGTTCACGCCCCGCACGCGACCGACGGCGCCCAACGCGCCGCCATTCGATCGGCTCCGCGGTGAGAAGCGTGGCATCCTCCCCGGAGATCCCGACCGCTGGCACTCCGGCCTGGATGATCGTTTCTACAAGTCGCTTGTTGGCGGCTCCGGACAATGCCATGCGAACAAGATCGATATCCCCCGGCGCCGTAACGCGCCGTCCCCCGATGAACGTCGGTTCGATCCCCAGGGCGCGCTGCAGCGTCGAGACGTCCTCTCCTCCGCCGTGCACGATGCAGAGAGCGCGCGTGTGCACTCGCCACCACGCGGAGAGCGCGGGCCCGAGATGCTCGTCGCGTTGCACTCTGCCGCCGATCTTGATGACCCGCGCGCCCTCGGGCAGTCGAACGCCGGTGGGACCCGGGCTGATGGCAGGCGTCTTCGCGGGAGTGTTCATGCTGGCAGACCCGCGGACTCTTCCAGCCCCAACAGGAGATTGGCGTTCTGGATGGCCTGCCCAGCCGCGCCTTTGACAAGATTGTCGATCGCAACGATCACCACGAGCGTCGGGCGGCGCGTGCCGGCGGCTGCGGTGACGAAGAGCCGAGCTGTGTTCCGATGGACGACATCGCGCAGCGCGGGCGGCTCGTTTGAGACGCGGATGAACGGTTCGCCAGCGTAATGCGCGCACCAGAGAGCCAGAGGATCGGAGATCGGGTCCGCCAGGGGCACGGTCGCGGTCGCCACGATGCCGCGCGCCACGGGCAGGAGATGCGGGGTGAAGACGAGATCGGCGCCGGTGTCAAATCGATCCAGCACGGCGCGCATTTCCCCGAGATGGCGGTGAGCGTTGCCAACCGCGTATGCGCGAAAGTTCTCGGTGACTTCGGCGAACAACAGCTCCCCACGAGGTGCATTCCCGGCACCCGTAACTCCGCTCGCGGCAGCGACAGCCAGGGTGCCATCCGCGGCAATCTTGCCACGCAGCATCACCGGCAGAATCGCCAGCAGCACCGCGGTTGCGTAGCACCCGGGGTTGGCGACAACCGCGGCGGTGCGGACCGCGTCACGATCGAGCTCCGGCAGTCCGTACGCGTCGGCGGTCAACTCTGAGCACCCCGTCCCCGCAGGCTGCCCCGGCCGGAGGTCCGCCGACAGGTCCACGACCCGGGCGCCGGCGCTCAGCGCGCGCGAAACCCAGGGTGCGGAAGCTCCGTGCGGAAGAGCGCTGAACACCACCTCAGCGTCCCCAAGCGGAGCATCCTCATCCGCCAGGAGCGTGATGCTCGAGCCCCCGGCTACGGCAAGCTGTTCGCCCCGCCGGTCGTGCGCTGCCGCCCACGCGAGCTCGAGCCGCGGGTGCCGGGCGAGCAGCATGCACAGCTCTCGCCCGGCGTAACCACTCGCGCCTAGCACGCCGGCAGGGATTTTATGCATTGGTAATGCATAACGTTGCAGTGTGGGTGGGTCAATGGAAAAGTTGCGGGAAAAGCAAACCGCCCCGCCTGGCAGTTCTGCGCAGGCGGGGCGGTCGGCGGTGGGCGGACAAGGGCGCGGTCTAGCTCGCGATCTCCCTCGGGACATCCTGCACGACAGCCGCGCCCGCCGCGAACGGTCGCGGCGGCGTCGGGCGCGGAATCGGCAGGTGCGTCGAGTGCAGCATGAGGGGCTGAGGGATACATTGTCAGCGCTCGGCTGTCAAGGACTCTCGCGCAGCCGCTGGTGTCTGGCCCTCGACCTCGCGTGGGGTGCAGTGCCGACGAAACGGGACCGTCACACCACCATCCTCGAACTGATCGACGACCGCGTGGTCGCCAGCCAGGAAGAGTTGCGACGCCTGCTTCTGCAGCGTGGGTGGGACGTGACTCAGTCCACGCTTTCCCGCGATGTGCACGAGCTACGGCTGGCACGCGTGCCGACGGCCGAGGGCGTCAGATACGTCCGCGCCGACGGCCATACTGCTGGAGACGACCCACGGCCGGCACTGGAGACTGTGGTGCCGCAACTGCTGCGAACCATTGACGGCGTGGGTGAGCTGTTGTTGCTGCGCACCTCGCCGGGCAGCGCGCATACGGTCGCCCTCGCGATGGACGCGGAGCTACCACCCGACGTGATCGGCACCGTAGCAGGGGACGACACGATTCTGGTGGTGTGCCGATCGGTGGTCGCCCGCGAGCGTCTCGCGCGTCGGCTGCGCTCGCTGGCGCGCACGCGCCCAGGACGACCCGGAAGCGGAGGCGAGCGCGGCCAAGGTTGACTGGCGGCGCGGTCCGTGTAATTATGCGGTGTTACTGCATAGATTCCCGGACCCCGGAGGCGCGTTGGCCACACCCCCTGTCTCGACGATCGTACTCGCCTATTCGGGCGGGCTCGACACGTCTGTCATCGTTCCATGGCTCAAGGAGAATTATGTAGGCGCCCGGGTCATCTCGTTGCGCCGCGGACGTGGGCCAGGGCGAAGAGCTGGCGGGCGTTCGAGAGAAGGCGCTCGCGTCAGGCGCCGACGAGTGCTACGTCGAAGACCTGCGCCGCGAGTTGGTGGAGGACTTCATTTGGCCGACGCTGCGCGCCGGTGCCGTCTACGGCCGAAAGTATCTGCTCGGGACGTCGATGGCGCGGCCGCTCATTGCCCGCCGGCAGGTCGAGGTCGCCCGACGGGTCGGCGCGGACGCGCTCGCTCACGGGTGTACGGGGAAGGGGAACGATCAGGTGCGCTTCGAGCTCACGTATGCCGCGTTCGCGCCAGAGCTCGCAGTGATCGCGCCCTGGCGCGAGTGGCACATCCGCAGCAGGGAGGATGCACTGCTCTATGCGGCTGCCCACGGAGTGCCCGTGGCCGCTTCGGTCGAGAAGATCTACTCCCGCGACCGCAACCTGTGGCATTTATCGCACGAGGGAGGCGCGCTGGAGGACCCCGACTGGGCACCCAGCGAGGATGTGTTCCAGCTCAGCGCGTCGCCCGAGGATGCGCCAGACGATCCCGAGACAGTCACAGTCGGATTCGCACAGGGCACGCCCGTATCGGTCAACGGCCGGACGCTCGACCCGGTGGCACTCGTCGCCACCTTGAACGCGATCGGCGGGCGGCACGGCGTCGGGCGCGTCGATCTCGTCGAAGACCGACTGGTGGGAATGAAGTCGCGGGGCATTTACGAGACGCCGGGCGGCACGCTGCTGTACGCGGCTCACAGCGAGCTCGAGCAGTTGACACTCGATCGCCGTACGTTGGCGGCGAAGGATCTCCTCGCGCCGCGATATGCCGAGTTGGTCTACGAAGGCCGCTGGTGGACCACCGAGCGCGAGGCGTACGACGCGTTTGTCGCGGTGACGCAGGCGCGAGTCACCGGAACGGTGTCGCTGCGGCTGTTCAAGGGGAACGTGACGATCGCAGGGCGCGCGAGCGAATTCGCGCTGTACGACGAGCGGTTCGTGACCTTCGGCGCCGACGACGTTTACCGTCAGGCCGACGCGGCCGGATTCATCCGACTGTACGGCCTGTCGCAGCGAGTGCAGGCGCTCAAGGAGCGCGAGCGGTCGTCGCTCGAGGAACTCGCCGTAGCATGAGCTCCGGCGTGCCTGGCAATCCGCGACCGCACGACTCTGCGGTCAATCGTGCCCATCGTTTGTGGGGCGGCCGCTTCGCGGCCGACAGTGCTCCCGCGCTCGAAGCGATCAATCGGTCGATTGGGACCGATCTGCGCCTGTGGCCGTTCGACGTGCGCCTGTCTCAGGCGTGGGCGGCTGCGCTGGCGCAGGCGGGCGTGCTGAGCGTGGAGGAAGGTCGTCGCGTCGAGCAGGGACTGGACGGCGTTGCCCGCCGACTGGCCGGTGGCGCGCCCCCCGAGCCCGCGGACGAAGACGTTCACACGATGATCGACCGCATGCTGCACGACGAGGTTGGCGATCTCGCGGCCAAGCTGCATACCGGGCGAAGCCGCAACGATCAGGTCGCGACGGCCACACGTCTGTGGTGCGCCGACGCCGCGCACAGGCTCGATTCGTCAGTCCGGACTCTGCAACAGGCGCTGCTCGATCACGCTGATGCGGCAGAGGACGCGCTGATGCCGGCATACACGCACCTGCAGCGTGCCCAACCCGTCGCGGCCGCGCACTGGCTGCTGGGTCATTTCTGGCCGCTCGAGCGCGACCGCGCGCGGATTGCCGCCGCCGGCCGCAGCGCGGTTGCGGCGTTGCCGTTGGGCTCCGGCGCCGTCGCTGGCTCGGCGTATCCGGTGTCACGCGAGCTTCTGCGCGAGCGCCTCGGGTTCGCGGCGCTCACCGCCAACAGCATAGACGGCGTGGGCGATCGCGATTTCGTGGCCGAGCTTCTCTTTGCGCTGACCCTCCTGGCCACACACGTGTCGCGTCTGGCCGAGGACTTCATCTTGTTTGGGTCGGCCGAATTCGGATTCGTGCAATTCGGCGAAGCATTCACGACCGGTTCGAGCATGATGCCGCAGAAGCGCAACCCGGATGCGCTGGAGCTTGCGCGGGCGTCGAGCGGCCGAATCCTGGGCGACCTGACGGCCTTGATCGCCACGCTCAAGGGTTTGCCGAGTGGCTACAACAAGGACATGCAGGACGACAAGCGGGCGCTGTTCGACGCGGTAGATGCCATGCAGCTCGTGCTGCCGGCTGTGGCCGGCGCGGTCGCCGAAGTGACGTTCCGAAGGGATCGAATGCAGCGAGCCGTGACGAGCGCGATGATGGCAACCGATCTCGCCGACTATCTCGTCAACAAGGGCGCGACGTTTCGGGACGCGCACCGCGCCGTCGGGCAGCTGGTGCGGGCCGCCGAAGAAGTGCGCTGCGAGCTGCAAGAGTTGCCATTCGCGCTATTCGCGAGCGCGCATGCGCTTTTCGCGGTCGACGTATTCGAGGCGCTGTCGCCTCGCCGCTCGGTCGAGCGGCGAGAACTGCCAGGCGGCACCGGACCGGCGGCCGTCCGAGCGCAGCTGGAGGCGGCGCGAGCCGCGCTCGCGCCTGAGGCCGGCCCGCTGCCTTCAGGTGCGCCTACTCACGACCGGGAGCCCGGAATTACCGCGGAGGCTGCGGGCTAGGCCGCGGGGTAGGCTGCGAAGGCCAACGCGACCGGCGCGGCTCGCGCCCCCCTCCCCCGCCCCCTCGCCCCCGGTATTTACGGACACTACGGGGCGCCTTATTACGGGCAGTACGGGGCGCCTTCGTTGTTGGTCGCCGTCGTCTCGGTCGCACCTACCGCAACGTGACAGCCATCGGGCGTGGCGCCGACTAGGCCGGTGTGGGTCGCCGTAGCGCCCCAGCCGACAATCGTAGCGGCGGTGATGCCGATCTTAACCCCGGGCGACTGTGTCGCGTTCATGGCGGTCGTGCTGGTGGTGTAGGTAGCATAGGTCGAGAAGTACGCTTCCTCGGCCGTCACGAGGTTACGAAGATCCTCCTCAACGGTCGCGAGATAGGCTTTCTGCTTGGTGTTCGCGAACTTCGGGATCGCGATCGCGGCCAAAATGCCGATGATCACGACCACTATTAAAAGCTCGATTAGCGTGAAGGCCCTACGCGTACGCAAAAGCATGTCGCGCCCTTTTCGGTTAGATGTGAGCGACGGCACAATTCAGCCGAGTTCGCGATGTACTCTGGGACATGACGCGCGTGCGCCACTTTTCGTTACGGAAGAGCGACCGTCGTGGCGACTGGTGACCCCGTAACTTCGAGCATCGCGGCAATGCGTCAGCCGCAACACCAGCTGCTAGCACTCCGTATTTACGGAACAATGAAGCTGCGACGCATAGCCTTCTGGGCCGCGGCGCTCAGTGCTCCTGCCGTGCTCTCCGCCCAGGTGGGCTCGACCACGGACATCATCACCGGGA
Organism: uncultured Gemmatimonadales bacterium; assembly: GCA_963838855.1. Classification (GTDB taxonomy): domain Bacteria; phylum Gemmatimonadota; class Gemmatimonadetes; order Gemmatimonadales; family Gemmatimonadaceae; genus FEN-1251. The sequence continues at coordinate 143,510 of CAWISX010000020.1, forward strand.
AAGTGACTGGACCACCACCCGCGTCGCAGCCGATCGCCGGGGCAACGGTCACCGTGACTTCCATAGACACGCACATAAGTCGGTCGCGGACCACGAACAACGACGGGCGCTACACCGTGGTCTTCCCCGATGGCGGCGGGCAATACCGGATCGAGGTACGCTACGTGGGCTACGCCCCCGCCCAGGTCATTCTATCGAGACAGGCAGACGAGGACCGGCTCGTCGCGAACATCGCGATGAACAGCACCATTCCCACCCTTGCCACAGTAACGACGCGGGCCCGCGCCAATCCCGGGCGCGACGCGGCGAACGCGGGAGGGACAGGCGTCACCATCACGGCCTCTCAGCTCGAGCGCCTGCCGGTCGATGCGAGCGACCTCGCGACGATCGCGACCCTCGCGCCAGGCGTCGTCGGAATCGGCGCGACCGATACCACCGCATCAGCGTTTTCCGTGGCTGGACAGCGGCAGTCGCTCAACGCGACCACGGTCGATGGAGTCACGTTCGCCGGCACGTCGGTGCCGACCGAAGCCGTCCGTAACATCCGCGTCGTGACGAATAGTTACGATATCTCGCGCGGCCAGTTCACCGGCGGCCAAATCGCGACGACCACGCGCGGTGGGACCAACGACGCGGCCGGCTCGTTCGGCGTGACGGGGCGCAACACTGCCTTCTCGTTCGGCACGCAGGGGCCGGCGGCATTTGGTCAGCTTCGCGACCAGTTCCAAGCGAGCGGCGGGTTCGGCGGCCCCATCATTCATGACCGGCTTTTCACGTTCAGCGCCGTCCAGTTCAGCAGGCGCTCGGACGACTTGATCTCACTCCTGAACGCCGATCCAACGACGCTAGGCCAACTAGGGATCACGCGCGACACGGCGGCCGCGTTCATCTCGCACGTCCGCGCCCTCGGCCTGCCGGTTACGAGCGCCGTGGTGCCGAGTGATCGAGGGCTGAGTTCGATCGTCGCCTTTCAGCGTTTCGACTACTTGCTGAGCGACGATCAAACGTTGACGCTGCGCGGGGACTTCCGAGCTTCCGCGCAAGACGGCAGCCGCATCTCGGTGTTCTCCCTACCCACGTCGGGCACCGCCAATTCGAACGCAGGCGGAGGGGTGCTGTTGGCCCTGACGTCGCACTTTGGAGAAGCGACCATCAACGACTTCCGCGCCTATGTGTCGCACACCCAGACCAGCATCGACCCGTACCTTCGTATCCCCGCCGGACGAGTGACTGTCGTCCCGGAGGCACCCGACACGGAAAGCACCGAGCCGCTTGGCTTCGGCGTCTCGTCGCTCAGTTTGGCGGGCAGCCCCGCCGTGTCACAACGCACGTTCAACGACTACGTCGAAGCCACGAACGAGATCTCGCTTCTGCCCGGCGAGGGCACTCATCGCATCAAGCTCGGCGGACTGCTCCACGTGGCGCGATTCGGCCAGAACCTCTCGCCGAACCAGGAAGGCGTGTTCACCTACCAATCGCTCGCCGCGTTCGAGGCGGACTCGCCCGCGACCTACACTCGCGAGCTGAACGTCCAGAACACCGAGGCCCACAGTCTCGCCGGCGCCGTATATCTTGGCGACGCGTGGCGTAGCGGCCAGTTGCAGCTGACGTACGGCGCTCGCATCGAAGGATCGGAGTACAGCGGAGCCCCCGCCTTCAATCCCGAGATCGACTCGCTATTCCATCGCCGAACCGATGATTGGCCGTCTGAGATTCACGCCAGCCCTCGGGTGGGATTCACGTGGTTTGTCGGTGGCGGTGGCGGCGGCGGTGGCGGGGGGGGTGGCGGCGGGGGTGGTGGTGGCGGGGGGGGGCGGGGGTGGGGGCGGGGGGGGTGGGGGCGGCGGGGGGGGTTCCGAACGCCGATCGCGATCGTGCGCGGAGGGTTTGGCGAGTTCAGGGCGCCAGTTCCTCAGACACTTTTTCCTTCTTTGCAGTCGGCTACGGGCGCGGCCAATGCGGAAGCGCAGCTGGTGTGCGTAGGCCCGCAGGTGCCCACTCCGCAGTGGGCCGGGTACTACAATGGCACAGCCCAGCCCCCGACGGAATGCAATCCCATCATCGGTGCCGATCTTCCCGATCGACTCTCTTGGGATCGGCGCGCGCAGCGCGGTTACGACCTTGGCGCCCGATTTCGAGGCGCCGCGCGCCTGGCGTGGCTCGCTTGGCATTTCGCGCCGCGTGCTGAGCAACCGGGTCAACCTTTCACTCGACGGCACGTACGCCCGAGGCGTGGCGCTGTTCGGCGTGACAGATCTCAACTTGAAGACAACGCCCGGATTCACTCTCGCGAACGAGGCCAACCGGCCCGTATACGTCCCCCCGGGCGCAATCGATCCTGGGACGGGCACCGCAGCGTTCGGCGCGTCGCGCCTCTACCCGCAGTATGGTCAGGTTCTGTCGCTCAACTCGAACCTGCAGTCGGATACGAGGCAGCTCACGGCCAGCGCGAGCGGCTTCACCGATCATGGCCTGATCTATCAGCTCTCGTACACGTTATCGCACGTCCGCGACCAGTCATCGTTCGCCGGCGGGTCGGCGGCTTACGGGTTCGCCTCGCCTACGACTGGCGGCAACCCCAACGTCGTCACATTCGGCACCAGCGACCTGCAACGCGAGCACCAGATCGTCGGAACGATGACCTATCCGCTGACCGCGCTCATAGAGATCACGGCCGTCGCGCAAGTCAGCTCTGGGACTCCCTACAGCCCGCTAGTCAATGGCGATGTGAACGCAGACGGCGTCTCGCGAAACGACCGTGCATTCATCTTCGATCCGTCGAACCCGGCCACCGACCCAGCAGTCGCCGCAGCCATGCGGACGCTTCTCAATTCGGGGTCCGCGCGCATCCGCGATTGCCTGCGCTCTCAGCTCGGCCAGGTAGCCGAGCGCAACAGCTGCGATGGCCCTTGGACTACGTCGCTCAACTGGCAGCTCAACATCAGGCCGAACTCGTGGGGACTCGACCGCCGCCTCACGATCTCGGTCCAGATACTGAACACGCTCACTGGACTCGACCTGCTGTTTCATGGGCCGAATCACCTCGAGGGATGGGGACAGCCTGCCGCTCCGGATCCCACTCTGCTGACAATCACCGGCTTCAATCCCAGCTCACTGGAGTACAGGTACGTAGTCAACACTCACTTCGGGAAGGCCGAGCTCCGTCCAGGCGTACGGCCAGCCCTTCCAGTTCGTCCTGGCAGGCCGGCTCAACGTTGGGGCGAGCGACGCCGCACAGCAGCTGCGCGGACTGTTCGGCGGCGGCGGACGTGAAGGCGGCGGCGTCCCCGGGGGCGGTGGGGGTGGGGGTGGGGGTGGGGGCCGGGGGGCGGTGGGGCCGGTGGGGGAGGCGGCGGAGGCGGGAGGAGGAGGGGCTGGTGCGCGCTTCGCCGCCACAGAGCCTCGCAGACGATATCGCCGATCGATTTGCTCAGCGGATGCCCAATCCGTTCGATCAGATTCTCGCGTTGACCGATTCGCTGGCGCTCTCGCCCGACGAGGTCACAAAGCTTCAAAGCTCTTCACAGGCATTTCACGCGCGTGTGGACTCGGTAGCGGAAAACATTCGCGCCCAGCTCAAGAACCTGGGCGCGAATCTGGACGCGACGTCGATGATGGGAATCATGCGTCGGCAACTCGGCGCCGTGCGCGACATGGTTCGCCAGGCCGTCGACGAGGCTCAGCACGAGTTGACACCGGAGCAGTGGGCAAAGGTGCCCGACCGAATCAAGACCCCAGCCACACGCGGTCCCCGGTGACAAAAAACAGCGGGGCGCCCCTTGTGGAGCGCCCCGCTAGCTGACTCAACAACTGTGTCGGGGTCGTGCGCGCCTTAGCGCGCGCCAGCCTTCGTCACGTTCTCGGCGGCAGGGCCTTTCTGCCCCTGCACGATGTCGAACTCTACCGCGTCACCTTCGGCCAGCGACTTGAAGCCGCTTCCTTGGATCGCGCTGTAGTGGACGAAGCAGTCCTTTTGCCCGTTGTCGGGTGTAATGAAGCCGAACCCCTTCGCATCGTTGAACCACTTTACTTTGCCGGTCGTACGCATTCCAACTCCTGGAAAGAAATTTGTCTAGGGAGCGGAACGCGCCGTGCCCTGACAAAACCTAATGATCGCGAGACCTATGGGTCCCCCGCGCTGGACCCGTGTCCCACGCTTATAGACAGATTCGTGGGATACACGCGCGAATATAGGTAGCCCAGGCCAAAAAGCAAGCATGGCGCTCTCGGCAGGAGCGACTTAAGCGCCTCCTCGAGGGCCTACTGAGTGCTGGGACCGGCCCCTACGACGAAGTACTCGGTGTCGCCGAAGCAGGAGGTCGGGAGGCCGGAATGCTGCTCGTAGGTCAGCGCCACGCGCTTGCCGATGTTGGCGTTGATCAACCGCGCGATCGAATCGTTGCGCACGGTGAAATAGAACATTTCCGGCATCGCACCCGGCAGATTGACCATTGCGAGCTGGCCTTCCCAGGTCTTACACAGCCAGCCCTTGCGCGAGAATTTCTGCACGAATCCTGCGCGCTCGCCGCGGGAATACACGAAGCTCAGCGTGCCCATCGTGTACAGCACGAACCCGCCGACCGGCAGGACGACAAGGCACAAGAACGCTATCAGGCGCCAAGGGCGACGGCGCTTCACCGGCATTGTTGGCGCCGTCGAGGGCGCGGGTTGCGGTTGTGTTTTGGCCATTCGGCTGCGCGAAACGGGGAGCCGAAACATATACGCGCACTGATCGGCTCGTGATAGATTGCGCGTATGCCGCCCACTTCGCCATCGCGCCGCCGCTCGACGACCGCCGTCGTTGGCGGGGTGGCCGTGGGATCGACGCACCCGGTAGTGGTGCAGTCGATGACCAATACCGACACGGCGGACCCCGCGGCGACCGCCGACCAGGTTGCCGCCCTCGCCCGGGCCGGATCACAGCTCGTGCGCGTGACAGTGAACACGGATGCCGCGGCGGCAGCAGTCCCCGAAATAGCGTCACGCCTGGCCGACATCGGTGTCTCGGTGCCGCTTGTCGGCGACTTTCACTACAACGGCCATCTCCTGCTGGCCAGGCACACGCCGTGCGCGCGCACGTTGGCCAAGTATCGAATCAACCCTGGGAACGTCGGTGGTAAGCGCCGAGATGAGAACTTTCGCGCCATTGTGCGCATTGCGGTCGAGTACGACAAGCCCGTGCGGATCGGCGTCAATTGGGGTTCGCTCGACCAGGATCTGTTGACCAGGATGATGGACGAGAACGCGGCGCTCTCCCGAGCAGCGGGATGCGCGCGACGTATACATCGAGGCAATGCTGGAAAGCGCCTTGCGGTCGGCGGATCTTGCCGAAGAGGTCGGACTCGGGCACGACCAGATCATATTGTCCGCCAAGGTGTCGCTCGTGCCGGACTTGGTCGACGTGTACCGTCGGCTCGCGGCACGATGCGACTTTCCGCTTCATCTCGGCTTGACCGAGGCAGGCCTGGGTACTAAAGGCATAGTTGCCAGCACGGCCGGACTGGCCATCCTGCTCGCCGAAGGCATAGGTGACACCATCCGAGTGTCGCTGACCCCTCGCCCCGGAGGCGACCGCACGGAGGAAGTGCAGGTCGCACAACAGATCCTTCAGTCGTTGGGCGTGCGCAGCTTTGCACCGCAGGTGACAGCGTGTCCCGGCTGCGGACGCACGACGTCGACTTTTTTCCAGCAGATGGCGGAAGACATTCAGGCGTACCTGCGCCAGCAAATGCCGGTTTGGCGGGCGCGGTACGTGGGTGTCGAGGACATGCGGGTGGCCGTCATGGGGTGCGTGGTGAATGGCCCGGGAGAGTCGAAGCACGCGAACATCGGTATCTCACTCCCGGGAACCTTCGAGGAACCGGTGGCGCCCGTGTACGTCGACGGGGCACTTGCCGTGACCTTGCGCGGCAATGCTATCGTTAGCGAGTTCCTGGCGATTCTCGAGGATTACGTCGCGCGCACTTACGGCTCCCTGGGTGCTTCATGCGCCACGGCGCCCGGCATTTGACTCGGAGTCTCCTCAAGTAGTCGCCCGGTGATCATCGGGCGCTCGAAATTCGCGGCCGCCCGGCCCTACTAGGGCGATGGCCTCGACTCTGGCGCCGGACGTCTCGGGGGCGTGCGTGCCGACAGCATACTGCGGCGCCACTTGACTCGCTCAAGATTGTCCTCCACGCCGCGTGCCTGTGCCTCGACCAGTAACTTGATGGTCGGCGGCAGGGGCCTTTTCAGGGCGTCGCGATACCATTTCGCCGCCGTCTCCTCACCGCGCACCACCTCGTCGAGTATCACCTCATCATTCCCCCGGGTGACAACCGACTTCAGGTTGATCCAGCCGCGGTGCAACGAAGCGCTCGCGTGTCCGTGGTCCACAGGCGTGCCGCCGAGCTCCCGCACGGCCGCTCGCAACTGAGACTCAGCGTTCAGGATCTGCGCGAGGCGGGACTGCAGAAGCAGCTTTGCCTCCGGGTCCGTGATCGCCTCGGCGGCAGTACTAAATCCGTTCGCTCCGTCCTCGCACGTCTCGATCAAGTCGTTCAGCACTGCAATAATGTCGTCGTTTGGACCGGCCATCGGCATCTCCGCGCTGGAGGGAACATCCCAAGGATGTGCAGGCGCAAGTCCAATGTACGTGCGGTTCCCCGTGCCTGCGAGGCAAGCGCCCGACGGAGATTGTGCCTGTCGCGGGACGTGGGGCGTCACACTGTGTGATTCAGACACTTGCGGCTGCGACGCCGAACGCCATCCTTAGGGCCGACATGCCAGCTGCATTTCCGCCGGCGGCCCTCCCTACAGATCCACGTGCACACCTCGCGTTCGTGGAGGTCATGGCCTCCGTCGATGAGTCCGAGCCGCCCTGGCGGCCGGCCGTCGCCGGGTTTTTGGCCCTCCGCTTGGTAGATCGCTGGGCGGATTCCTGCGACGATCGCACGGTACTTTCGCCCCGCGAGCTATCTGCAGTGCGCAACGCCGTGTGCGAGGCGCCGGCAGGACCGATCCGCGAAGCGCTACTCCGACTGGTCTCCGCCGTCGCCGATTCGTCCGGTACGCGGACCGGCAGCGTCACGATCGCGCTTCTCGCCTACGCACACCTGCTTCAGCACGACGAAGAGTACGGGATCGCAGCCGACGCGTACCAGACTTTTCTCTCGCACGCGGACGTGACCTCGGACGCTCGAGCTTCTTCCGGACGCTTACCATCGCTTGGGCTTTTGCCTTCGCGTGATCGGGCGACTTGATGCTGCCGCTGTTGCATATGAGTCAGCTGCGATGTTCGCTGACGTGACGGGAGATATTCGAGCCGACTTACTGAGCCGAATCGGGTCGCTGCTGTGCTGCAACACCGCGGAAATCTACCCGGCGCGGCCGCAGCACTGGATTTGGTGATCGCTGAGGTCGCGCACATGACTGGCGAATCTCCGAGCCCGGCGCTAGCCGACGTGCTGGCGCGGGCCAAGCACGACAGCGGGGCAATCGCCTACCATCGAGGACACTTCGAGCGAGCGGCGCTCTTGTATGACGATGCGTTCGAGAACTATCAGGACGAGTTGCGTCGCGAGCGTCGCTGGCGGATATTGCGACAAACTTCGCCAGCCTTGGCATGCGCGACGCGGCACGGGACGCGCACCTGGTGAATTATGTGGCGGCGCGCGCGCCGTTCATTCGCTTGCTCGCAGGTATCAACCTCATGGAGTTGGCCTCCCTCGACGGTCAAGAGACTGTCTTCCAAGAGTACCGACGCGAGCTTGCCGAGGTAAGTTTGCCACCCGCCCTCTTACCATATTATCACTTGTATGTCGGCGAAGGGTGTTATCGGTTCAGACGTTCGCAGTGCGCCCGCGTCGCGCTCGACAAGGCCATAGTCGTGGCCACCGAGCGCCAGATGAACGAGGTTATTATTCGCGCTGAAGCGATGCTCAAGCGCCTGGAACAGGGACAGGTCCCCGAGCCGGTCGCGCAGCTCGCGCAGACTCCGGCTGTGCTGGCAGAGCCCGTTCGTGTAATCCGGGAGTTACGAGAACGAATATGGGCAGGCGCGCCCTAGCGTTCCGGTGCGCGCCAACCCTGCGATACCGATGGGAACTCGGATCAGGTGCCGCTGCCCGCAGTCACCCCGTCAGCTGCGATGCCGCTTGCACGCGCTTGTGAAGGAGCGGTCGGGCTGGAACAGGCGGCAAGCATGAGCGCTGCGATCGTGGCTGCGAGCGTAAGTAGACGAGTACCGGACATTGGGACCTCGGAGAAGTGAATGCCAACGTGACTAACTGCGCCTGATTCGAACTTCTCTTCGGTGTGCCGCGTGTGAAATGCGCCAAGCACGCCGCGCACGTCGACCTCCGCGACACGTACGGCCCCGGACCTCTAGCCCCCACGATTCTGGCTTTCTCGCGGCCGAGCAGGATGCCAGTGGACGTCATCGCCTACCTGTCCGATCCTCTTCTGTACAGTTTGCGCGCCGCAGCACGCAGCGCCGCGACCGTGCACGCCGCGACCGGGACGCGAGAATTCGACGCACTGCTGACGCTGCATCCGGCGTCCATTGCCGTGGTCGACCCGCAGGTGCCCGGGCTCCGCGACCCGACTGCCCTCCTCCCGATTTTCGAGCGACACGCCGCCGTGCAGGTCATCGCTTACGCCACCCTGTCGCCAGCCGCCATGCGAGGGTACGGACTTCTCGCCTCGCACGGAGTGCGGCATTCTCATGCTTCGCGGTGTCGATGACGCGCCGGAGCGAATTCGAGCCCTGCTAGCTTCGGTGCCCGGCGACACGCTATCGCAGATTCTCCTACGCATGGCCGAACCGCTGCTAGCTCGCCTGCCGTCGCCACTCGGCAGGGCCGTCGAGGAGCTTTTCCGCGACCCCCGCCGAATGCCGGACGTGGATGACCTGGCGCGGTCGGCTGGCATCGGGCGCCGCACACTCGACCGCACTCTCGAGAGGTGCGGCATCGCGCCTGCGGGTACGCTCGTGCGCGCCGCGCGTGTGGTGCGCGTCTACCAGTACTTGCGCGGCAGCCGCATCCCACTCAAAGCCATCGCCGGCACGTTGGGTTACGTGACTCCGCGAGGGTTGACCAGCGAAGTGTGCCTCATGACGGGCTTTCTCCCGTCCTCCCTCGCCCGCGAGCTTGACCCTGAGGACTTCCTAGCCCGTATCGCTGACCGTATGTGGCGCACTAGCGCTGTAGCCGCTCTGCCCGCCGGTCGGTCGCTCACGAGCGACGTACGCGCCCGCCGGACCCCCTCGCCTCTGCCCACGGGCTTGCGCGCCAAGTGGCATGGTTAGCCGAGTTGGGTAATCAATCACACGACCGATGCGTCACGCCAGAGGCGGCGACTGCGCCGTTGAGGGTGCTGGTTGTGGACGACGAGGAATCTGTCTGTCGCGCTCTGTCCCAGATGCTCACCCGTGCCGGGTACTCGGTGGAGACGGCGCGGACCAGTGCGGCCGCCGAGGAAGCAATCGCCACGCGTCACATTGACATGCTCGTTCTGGACTACCGCATGCCTGACACGCGGGGCGACCTGTTCTACGCGATTGCCGTCGCACGTCAGCCGCATTTGGCTCGCAGATCGATTTTCATAACGGGGGACATTACCGAGGAAGCCGAAGCCACGATCGCGGCAACGGGATGCCCTCTCGTCCGCAAGCCATTCGAAGCAGCCGACCTTCTGTCCGCCGTCGCAAGCCTAGCGTAGCAGACGATGTTTCGTTGCGGCTCGAGGCCTTCATCCGTCTCTTGACCGTGCAACCGCTGTTGGATCTCGCTCAAAATACTGGCCTCCTCCGCGCCGAGATCGCTGTATGCGGCGGCACCGCAATCGGTCTGTGGCTTGGGCGGGTGAACTTCAACTCGCTGCGCCAGCGCCTCCAGGAAGCGAGTGACCGAGTAGTCACGGCGACGCCCGAGACGGCGCCACCGCCCGGACCGGGTTACGCGTATCACCTGCCATGTGCGCTGCTCGCGTCGTCGCCCGATCGGGTTGTGCGCGTACGTGAGATCACTCCCGGAGTACTCTACGCAGGGCGGGCAGGCCTACGCTTCGAACCGAAGCGCCCGACAACGGCTAAGGCATTCGATGTGGGACCGGTGCGCGAGGTCGTGGTCTCTCCCGTTGAGCTGCCACGTACCGGCGCGGCGCGCTTGGGCGGCCCTCGCTACGGACTTCAGTTACGCTGGCCCGCTGGCACCGTGACATTGCACGTGCCCCACATCGCAGACTCGCTGCCGCTCCTGCATACCTGGCTCGATGAGTTGCGGTACGGCGCGGCAAGCGCTGGTCGCGGGGCCCCGAACTCCTAACCCGCCGGCCGCGCGGTCGCTAGGTCGCGACGAGGGCGCTCTCGAGCGATTCGACCACGCTGCGCAGTTCGTCCATTATCGGCGCTCCAAACCCCACCTGTAGTAGTCGATCGTAGACGCGCCGGTACCACTGCACCGTGACTTCAGGTCCCCTGGCGAAGCGACCCCACACGGCCTCAGGGAAGGCGGTCCGCTTGAGATCGGCGAGAATCGTGCTGCCATTGTGGACTTTGTCGGCAGCGCATACCCATCGAGCGGCGTCGTCGGCCTCGGCAAGCCGCTCCAAGCAATCGGCCTTGCGCTCTTCCCAGGAGAGCTCGACTCCTCGTTCTGCAGTCCGCCGTTCCGTCACCGTGAGGTCGGTCGCCAGCACGCTCGAGCCGAATTTTGTCCCGATGCGCTCCTCGAGATCGCCTCGCGACATGCCGTCCCGCACGTTGTCTTCCACGACATCGTGAAGGATTCCAGCAATGACTATGTCCTCGGCGCACTCGTACCGGGTGAGAATTATGGCGACGTTCGCGGGGTGTGTGAGGTACGGCAGGGCGATGCCCTTGCGCACTTGCCGATCGTGGTGCTTCGCAGCGAACGCGAGGGCATGGTTGACACGGTCTGAATAGCCGACGACGCGAGAGTTCACCATACGCGAGTGAATATATACGGCCTCAGTCGACTGCCAGCGCGATCATGGCGGAGCGCGCGTGATGCTATGAGCTGGGCCACGGACGTGAACGGCACGCGACGGCACGTCAGCATCCCACAGTACAACGCCCTGGAGGCGAAGTCCTGAGAGCCGCAACGTCTCAGCGGACTCGCCGAGCCGAGCGAGCGTAGTGTACGCCACGCGTGCGCATACGACCGCATCCGGTGCCAGGAGGGGGCCCGCCACACCTAGGTCCGCGATACCCAAGGGTGCCGCAACAACGCTGACGTCGTACCGTCGCGCCAAACGTTCGAGCCCCGCACGCCGTTCATCGTCACGATGGTCCTCGGCGCCCCCGCTGGCTGATTGGTCCGCTGGCGGTGTCGATGAATCACCCGGCGGAATTACGTCAATTGTGCGTCCGCGCCCGACCGTCGCCGCGACGATTGCCTCGGCCCAAGCAACTCGACCAGAGATCACTTCCTCCACGCCAGGTGCGCGCGGCACGCCGAAGATCGCAGACGCGCCGCCCGTTATACGATCCGCGTCGATCAGCAAGGTGGTCCGCGAGTCGTACGCTGCCGCGACCGCCACATTGGCTGCGACGGTCGCGACCACGTCCGGCTCGTCGCCTGTAACAGCTACCATCGGCAATCTTTTGGTCCCCGCCCAGTCGCTCGCCAATTGCAGATAGGCAACCCTGTAGCCGGGCGCGCTTGCATTCAGGAGCGGCGATGTTGTATGGTCGGCGCTCCTGCGCATTCGATCGGGACGCGCTCGTCCAGGGATGATGACTGCCAGCGATCGCGTGTCGGCCACGCGCGCTGCCTCCTCTGGATCAGCCACTCGTGGGCGCCACAGCTCCCGCCCCAACGTGATCGCAAAACCCAGTGCCGCACCGAGTACGAGCGCCGCCGCGAGGAGAGCAAATGGAGGCACATTGGCGGCTCGCGTCGCTTCGCGCGGCATCAGGACGAGCATCAGCAACGCCACAAGGAACCCGGCGATGGTGACCCCTATGATGCCAAGCGGGCGGCGGAGCGCATTCCGCGCCCTCGCCGCCAGCCACCGCGCAACCGGGCCCCCCGCGTGTCTCCTAGATGGGGAACCGGACACGCGAGACTACTGGACTGTGATCTCCCCCTTCATCCCCAGCGCTTGATGCGGAGTGCAGAAATAGTCGTACTTCCCGGGCGCTAGACCGGCGAACGAGATCGTGTACGTGTCGTTCGGCGTCACAAGCAGCGGGCTGCTGAGCTCACCCGACTTCGGGCCCGTTCCACCGGCTGTCTGGGCGGGCATGTTGGCATCCAACTGGCTCTTGGACGCCGGTGGCTCCGCGCTGAACGCGACGTTGTGTGGCCCGCCCGACACGTTGGTCCATTTCACGCCGTCACCGACTTTGATCGTAAGATTGGCGGGTTCGAACCTGTATCCCTTTTCGTCGCCGAGCATTTTCACGTCCCACGTCTTTCCCGTGATCGGCTTGGCCGTGCCTCCGCCTGAGGTCGGCGTGGCTGGCGTGGCAGGCGCGCCAGACGGGGGCGGGGCCGTGTTCGTGTTGACGGGCGGTGCGGAAGCCGTCTTCGTGGTATCCGCCGCCCCGCTTGCGCCCTTGTCACCGCCGCCGCACGCGACGAGAAATGCCACGCTCGCCGCAGCACCGACCGTGAGCGCTAATCCGTTGCGCCGCATGCTATCGCGCCTCCAAATGTTCAAGGGAAGTGTCGAGAATCGTGAGAGAGAATCGTGCCGCGTGTTCCATTTCGCCTTGTGAACTTATTCACAAGCTATGCCCGCATCAAATGACCGGGGGTCGCATTGTATGTGAGACGGCTGACATTCGACGCGCGCTGACGGCGGTTGACGGACGCATCGAAGGCCGGTACCTTGCCACGCTCATGCTCAGAACGCGTCGCATTTGGCAGCATCACACTCACGTTCACTACGGCCCGCTGGCGGGTCGCGGCCTGGCGCGCGTTTCTGGGATCAAATAGCGATCCGACCAAGCGTGACAGTCTCCGAGGCCCGTCCGAATGGATGGGCCTTTTTTGTTTCTCCTAGCCTCCGAGCTCACTGATGCTCCGCATCGCGCTTCCCAACAAGGGCCGCCTCTCCGAGGATGCACGGGACGTGTTCGCTGATGCCGGGCTCGAAGTCAGAGCGCGCGGAGAGCGCGCTCTGACGGCTTCGCTGGGTGGTGAGTTCGAAGCACTATTCGTCCGCGCGCAGGACGTCCCCGAATTCGTGGCCGACGGAGCGGCCGACGCTGGGGTAACTGGACGTGATCTCGTAGCTGAGTCAGGACGCGCTCTCGATGAGTTGCTCGATTTGGAATTCGGTCGCTGTCGCCTAGTGGTCGCGGCCAGAGACGACAGCGGGATCATGTCGCTGGATGGGTTGGTCGATATTGGACGCGGTCCGCCACGTGTGGCCACCGCGTTCCCACGGCTGACTCAGCGGTTTTTCGCGAGCATGGGGCGGCCGGTTGATATCGTGCCGATGTCGGGCGCCACTGAGATCGCGCCCCATCTGGGCATTGCTGACATCGTGGTGGATCTGACGTCCACCGGATCGACCCTCAAGATGAACGGACTCCGCGAGATCGCGACCGTGCTGGAGTCGACGGCGCAGCTGGTGGCCGCCCCGCGCGCAACATCCTCGCTGTCCGCCGGCCAGCGGTGTGCGCTTGACGAGCTGGTGATGGGCCTGGGATCGGTGTTGCGGGCGCGCGGGCAGCGCTATTTGATGGCGAACGTGCCCCGAAATGCGCTCGATCGCGTCAAAGAGATCGTCCCAGGACTCAACGGGCCTACGGTCATCGACATCCTGGATGGTGGATCCTTCGTAGCTGTGCATGTCGTTGTGCCCGCCGCGTCCATCTATCGAACCATCGCATCGCTCAAGTCGCTGGGAGCGGAGGGGATCCTCGTGGCGCGCATCGAGCGATTGATGCCGTGACTGCACTGTTTCGGTTCTGCGGCCCGTTGCGCGACCTGAGCGCTGGCGACCTGCGGCTCCTGGTGGAGCGGTCTCGAGCCCCGGACACGCGCATCCGCGAGCGAACCGCCGCCATCCTGCGACGAGTGCGTGCCGACGGCGACTCTGCGTTGCTCGCTCTCGCACGCGAGCTGGACGGGGTATCGCTGCCCGCGCTGGAGATCCAGCGGCCCGTGTGGCGCGCCGCCCTCGCGGAGCTCGACGCGCAGTTGGTGCGCGCCATGCAGCGCGCGGCGCGAAATATCCGTGCGGCCCACGAAGCGCAACGGCCCAGTCCCTCGGAGGTAGAGGTAGAGCCGGGCGTCGTCGTCGGCCGACGCCCTGACCCGCTTCGCCGCGTCGGATTGTACGCGCCCGGCGGCCGGGCAGCATATCCGAGCAGTCTTCTCATGGCCGCCATTCCGGCCCGGGTTGCCCAGGTGCACGAGATTATCGTTTGCTCTCCACCAACAGCGCGAGGGATGCCGTCGCCTACAGTGCTCGCCGCTGCTGAGCTGGCGGGCGTCGACCGGGTGTTCGCCGCAGGCGGTGCCGGCGCGATCGCCGCCATGGCGTACGGGACAGCGACAGTGCCGCGGGTGGACCGGATCGTGGGCCCAGGAAACGCCTACGTCACCGAGGCAAAGCTGCAAGTCGCAAGTATCGTGGGCATCGACTGCCCTGCCGGCCCGAGCGAATTGCTCATAGTGGCCAATGCAACCGCCACGCCTGACATCGTCGCCCGCGAAGTACTTGCCCAGGCGGAACACGACCCGGACACGGCCGTAGTGGTCGTGGCGATTGGGAGCGCGACAGCAGCAGCGGTGGTATCGGCTGTCTCGAATCTCCTGCCGGAAGCCACTCGGCGCGCGATAATTCAGGCGGCACTGGCCGCACGTGGTGGCGTGCTCACGGTTGATTCGCTGCCCGATGCGATCGAGTTCGCAAACAAGTGGGCCCCAGAGCATCTGCTTCTCTCGGTCGCCGATCCGGCTGCGGCATTCACTCAGGTCCGCAACGCGGGCACCGTATGCTTGGGCGAATCGAGCTCGATCGCGTTCGGCGACTACATGACTGGCGCGAATCACGTGCTGCCGACCGGCGGGCTCGCGCGTTCGTACTCGGGACTCTCGACTCTCGACTTCGTGCGCTGGACGACCTACCAGCGCGTCGAGCGCACCGCCGCCGCTCGCCTGGCGCGTGACGTGGCGACCTTTGCGTACGCCGAGGGGCTGGCCGCACACGCGGGCGCCGCATCGCATTGGGCGTCGTCCGTAGCGGAGCGGAGCTCGGCAGAAGACGGAGGCGAAACGTGAGCGTCTCCGCTGCCGACCGCGAAGCAGTCCTGGAGATCGCCCGGGCGTCGTATCGCGACATCCCGCTGTATACGGTCAATCAAACGCCGGTGGCCGTGGACCTCAGCGACAATACAAACCTGTGGGGTGTGCCGCCCGCGGCCGCCCGCGCGATCGCGGACGCCGCGGCAACCGTAACGCGCTACCCAGCCGTGTATGCCTCGGGTCTCAAGACACTGCTTGCGGCGTACGCCGGGGTATCGTCGGACACGATCGTAACCGGGTGCGGTTCGGACGACGTAATCGACTCGGCGATCCGGGCTTTTGCCGAGCCTCGCGACCGCATCGCGCACCCTGAGCCCACGTTCCACATGGCGGTGACGTTCGGTCGGATGAACGGACTCGTCCCGGTAGCGGTCCCGCTGGACCACTCGTGGGACGCAGATCCTGAAGCATTCGTCGCGACACGCGCGCGCGTCATATATCTCTGTGCGCCCAACAACCCCACCGGCACGGTAATGTCTCGTGCGGCGATCGAGTATGTGGTCGAGCATGCCCCCGGACTCGTGATCATCGACGAGGCGTACGCCGAGTATGCCGGGACGACGGCGATAGATCTCGCGGCGCTCAGCGATCGGCTGCTGGTGACTCGAACCATGTCCAAGGCGTTCGGTCTTGCTGGTCTCCGGATCGGATACGCGACCGGCGCGTCGGCGCTTATCCGCGAAGTGGAGAAGTCGCGTGGGCCCTACAAGGTCAATGTGATCGCCGAGCGCGCGGCGCGAGCCGCGCTGACCGACGACATGCAGTGGGTGCGTTCCCGCGTGGACGAAGCCATTGCCAATCGCGAGCGGCTGGCCGCGGAGCTCACGGCTATGGGTCTGCCTCCGCTACCTTCGGCGGCGAATTTCCTGCTTGTGCCCACGCCGCGCGCGGCGGCTCTAGCGCCGCGACTGCGCGAGCTGGGCGTTGGAGTGCGGCCATATATGGGACTTCTGGGCGTCGGTGATGCGCTGCGCGTTACGGTGGGCCCGTGGATCCTGATGCAGACCTTTCTCGACGCTCTGCGCCGCGCGCTCGCGGAGACGGCATGAAGCGCAAGCTGCGGGTGACCGTGTTCGATTACGGTGCCGGAAATCTGCACTCTCTGATCAAGGCGCTCGCGAGCCCGGACGCCCTCGTCCGCGTCGAGACAGACGCTGCGGTCGCGATAGAAACGGACGCGCTAGTCCTGCCGGGAGTGGGCGCATTCTCGACCGCGGCACAGCGTCTGGCGCCGGGTCGCGACAGTATTCGCGACGCATTGGCTTGCGGGCTCCCATGCCTTGGCATTTGCCTTGGCATGCAGCTCTTCTTCCAGGAGAGCGAGGAGGGGCCCGGTGTGGGGCTCGGTCTCATTTCTGGCCGCGTCACGCGGCTTCGTGCGGCGCGCGTACCCCACATAGGCTGGAACACGGTCACCGAGCAGACGGATCCCGCGCTGGCCGCCGCCCGGCTGACAGATACCTACTACGCCCATAGCTATGCGTGCCGCCCCGAGCGCGTCGACAACGTGACCGGATGGACATCCGTGGAAGCCGATCGCTTTCCGGCGGCAATTCGGTGGCGAAACACTGTTGGAGTGCAGTTTCACCCCGAGAAGAGCTCGGCGGCCGGGGTCCGCTTTCTGCGCGCGTTCGTCGAGGGAGCCGGCCGGTGATCGCGATCCCAGCCATTGACCTTCGCGACGGGGCGTGCGTACAGCTGGTCGGTGGATCATATGCGCAGGAGCGCGTCCGGATCGACAACCCGGTGAGAGTCGCACAGGCATGGGAGCAGCTAGGGTTCCGGCACCTACATATCGTAGACCTTGACGCGGCGCTCGGCCGTGGATCGAATGCCGAGGTCGTGACGGACATCCTCGCCTCCACGCGCGCCGAGGCACAGGTTGGCGGTGGCGTGCGTGATGAGGATGATGTAGAGCGCATGCTTGACGACGGCGCTCAGCGAGTGATTGTCGGCACGCGCGCGCTAGAGGACCCGGGGTGGCTCGAGTCGGCGGCGGATCGCTTTCCGCGCCGACTCGTGGTGGCTGCCGACGTGCGTGAGCGGCGCGTCGTGACGCGCGGTTGGGTCCGCACGCTGCCTCGCGATGTGCTCGACGTCGTGGAGGAGCTGAACGCGTTCCAGCTTGCCGGTGTCTTGGTGACCGCTGTACACCGTGAGGGCCAGCTTCGTGGGACGGATCTTCCGCTCATGGAAGACGTGGCCGATGTAGCGGAGTTTCCGGTGTACGCGGCGGGCGGAATCACTACCACTAACGACCTCCGGGCTCTGGCGGACCGCGGAGTCACTGCGGCGATTGTGGGTATGGCCTTTTACACGGGCACGATTGACCCGCGGGTTGCCGCGGAGGAGTTCGCCGAGTGACCGTGGTGGAGCGGGCTACTCGAGAGACGACGGTGCGAGTTGAGATTGAGCGCGGTCCGGGAGACGCCGACGTGGACACGGGTCAGCGGTTTCTCGACCACATGCTTACGACGCTTGCCCGATACGCCGGGCTGGATCTCACCGTTCGGGCACAGGGCGACCTCAAGCATCACCTCATCGAGGATGTCGCCATAACCGTTGGTGCTGCCATCGCCCAGTTCGCGCCGCCTGCGGTGGCTCGATACGGGCACCGCGTCATTCCCATGGACGACGCCTTGGTTAGCGTCACGCTCGACCTCGGCGGGCGCCCATACTACGATGGCCCGCTGCCTAGCGCTCTGTACGACCATTGGATGCGTTCGTTCGCTGATCACGCTCGAATGACGCTGCACATTCGTGTGTTCCGCGGTCTCGATCGCCATCACGTCGTGGAGGCGGCGTTCAAAGCCTTGGGGTTGGCCCTACGGGATGCGCTGACCGAGACAGGCGCGGTCTTCAGCACGAAGGGCCCGGTCCGCTCAAAATCGTGATGCTGTCACGTCGATTGATTGTATGTCTTGATGTCGCGGGCGCGCGCGTGGTAAAGGGCACGCAGTTCGTGGCACTGCGCGATGTCGGTGATCCCGCGGCTCTGGCAGAGCGGTACGAGTTGGAAGGAGCTGACGAAATCGTATTTCTCGATATAGCCGCGAGCGCAGAGTCGCGTGCGACGCTGCTAGACGTGGCGCGGCGGACCGCCGAGCGGCTGTTCATTCCACTTACGATCGGTGGGGGAGTTCGGTCGGCTGACGAAATGGGGCACGCGTTGCGGAGCGGCGCCGACAAGGTGAGCGTCAACTCCGCCGCGGTCGCCCGTCCCGCGTTGCTTACCGAGGCGTCACAGCGGTTCGGTGCGCAATGCGTCGTCGCAAGTATTGATGCAAAGCGTGACGACGATACACCGTCGGGGTGGCGGGTGTACGTCCGCGGTGGGCGGACGGCGACCGAGCTCGACGTGCTGGCGTGGGCGTGCGAGTGCGTAGCCCGTGGGGCCGGTGAGATCCTGCTCACGAGCATCGATCGCGACGGGGCACGCTCCGGTTACGACGTCGCGCTCACGCGTGCCGTCGCGAGCGCCGTGCCCGTGCCGGTTATCGCGTCGGGTGGTGCGGGCAACGCGGCAGACGTCTGTGAGATTCTTCGCGACGGCGCGGCCGACGCCGCCCTCGTGGCTGGCATCCTCCACGACGGGGTCACGACCGTGGGCGCGCTAAAGGACGCCATGGCAGCGGAGGGGTTGCCGGTACGGAGGGTCGCATGAGCAAGGCGACATGAGCGCCACAGTTTCAGCGCCGACGCTGCTAGACGCCGTAACCGAGCTGGCTAGGCATGCGGGCGACGTGGCGCTTCGACACTTTCGCACGAGCCTTTCCGTCGAGACCAAGTCCGACGGCTCGCCGGTCACGATCGCGGACCGCGCCGCCGAGATAGCCGCGAGAGAGTGGTTGGAGCACCGATTCCCCGGGGACGGGATTGTAGGGGAGGAGCTGGGAAGCGTTCGTCCGGACGCGCCGCGAAGATGGCTCGTGGACCCTATCGACGGCACGAAGAGCTTCGTGCGAGGGGTACCGCTCTGGGGCACTCTCGTCGGTGTGGCAGAAGGCTACGATGTCATAGCAGGCGCGATTTATTGCGCCGCCGCTGGCGAGCTCGCCAGCGCCGCGCGCGGCGAGGGGTGCTGGTGGAATGGCACGCGGTGTACTGTGTCGGACGTGTCGTCGCTGGACATCGCGACTGTGCTGACGACGGACGAACGGTTTCCACGCGATGACAACCACCGACAAGTGCGCCGCGATGCATGGCGGGCCCTTGCCGAGCGCTCTGGCTTGTCGCGCACCTGGGGCGACTGCTACGGGTACTTACTGGTTGCGACCGGGCGCGCCGAGGTAATGGTCGATCCGGTGATGGCGCCCTGGGATTCGGCGGCGCTTGGGCCGATCGTCACCGAGGCTGGCGGCGTATTCACGGATTGGGCGGGTCGGGCAACGGCACTCGGTGGCAGCGCAGTAGCGACCAATCGGTCGCTTGCGCGCGTGGTGCGCGAGTTGTTGTGCCCATGACATTGGACCTCGACGCGCTCGACTTCGGGAAGGGAGGTGGGCGCGTGACGATCGTGACGCAGGACGCAATCACTGGTGTCGTGCTGATGGTCGCGCATGCTGATCGAGTCGCGCTCGCGCGCACGATCGAAACCGGCGAAATGCACTACACCTCTCGAACTCGCGGCCTGTGGCACAAGGGTGCCACGAGTGGCAATAGGCAGCGGGTTGTCTCTCTCACCGCCGACTGCGACGGCGACGCCGTGCTCGCCCGCGTGGAGCCGATGGGGCCCGCGTGTCACACGGGCATGGTCTCCTGTTTTGGCGAAGTGGCGCTCGCGAGCGACGCGCTCGCGTCGCTCGACCAGACCATCGCGCAGCGAGCGAAATCGGGGCCGACGACAGTCAATGCGCCTCCAAGCTACACGCGCCGGCTTCTCGCAGACCGCAACTACAGGCTCAAGAAGCTCGGCGAGGAGACGGCGGAGTTGGTCACGGCGTGCGCAGATGGCAGAGCGGCCCGCGCGGCCGACGAGGCTGCCGACCTAGTGTATCACGTCCTGGTCGCCTTGCACGCCGTGGGATCGGACTTGTCCGCGATTCAACGGGCGCTCGCTGCGCGCACGACCGCCCTACCCCCTAACCCCCTCCCCTAAAGGGGAGGGGGATTCTGTTTTTTAAGCTTCGCTTAGATGACGAGGGGACTTCGCCCCCTCGACCCCCTCGGCGGCGCGAGGCCTCTTGCGTGGGCGTGCTGATCCGTTGGAACGCGCGCCACGTAGAGCTGCGGCAAGTCCACGCGGCGCTTTGCTCGGGCGTGGGGCGAAGCCCGCGGAATGAAAGAATTCTGCTGGTCGCCTTTACGGGATCGAGGGCGTAGCCCCTCATCATTTCAAGCCGCCAGGCGTGGCCAGTGGGTCGAGGTCCGAAGCCCCGGGAATGAAAGCACTCCGCTGTTCGGCGTTTACGGGGTCGAGCGGCGAAGCCCCTCGTCATCTAAGCGAAGCTTGAGAGAAAAAATCTCCGCTCGCCACCCGTGTCCGCGCGGTCGAGGGGCGGAGCCCCTCGTCATTCAAGCAAGCTTGAGAGAAAGAATCACCTCCCGTCCGTGCGGTGGGGTCGAGGGGCGGAGCCCCTCGTCATTCAAGCGAAGCTTGAAGACAAGAAATTCCCCCTCCCCGCTTGCGGGGAGGGGGTTAGGGGGAGGGGCCTTTCCCCGAGCTATTTCGTCGGCGAGACCACCAAGAGCACGAACGTCCCCGGCAGGGGCTTGGGTCTGCCGCCTTCGGGCGGCGGAGGACCAAAGTCGGCGGTGACGAGATAAATCCGGTGACTCGCCGGATCGAGCGCCATGGTCCGAGCGCCACGCTGCGTGGACACATTGGCCGCGACAGAAAACGCGGAAGGGCTGATTTCGCGGACGACCGTCAGAGTGCCGTCGCCACCGTTGGAGCTGAAAGCAAGCTGAGTGCCCGGGTCGAACAGGTTAGCGTCCACGCCAGGCCCAATCGGCACCGTGGCAATCACTTTGCCGGCATCGTAGTCCGAGATTGCCATGACGTTGTTGTGGCATCCACTGAACAGGCGATGATGCGCGCGGTCGATCCCGAGGCCCGACGGCTTCTCGCACGGCGCCAGCGGCCACTGCCTCACAACCTTGCCCTCGGCAACGTCGATCTGCACGACCGCGCTCTTGTCCTCGAGATTCGCGAAGACGGTGCCGTGAAAATCCGACACGGCGAACTCCGGGCCGCCCGGCAGCTTGACAGTGGTCACGACTTTGCCAGCCGCAGGATCGATGACGGTTGCGCTGTTCGCGTCGCCGTTCATCGTCACCACGCGGCGGGTGGCGGGCTCATACAGAATCGCGTCGTCGTCAACGTCTACTTTGACCTTGCCGAGAACCGCAAGCGTTTTCAGGTCGAAGATCGTGACCGACGTATCGCCCGCATCCGTGACGAATCCGCGACCGAACTCGGTCGCGAGCGCCACGCCGTGTGCGTGTGGCGTGTTGGGGATGTCGCCGATCTGGGCACCCTTGTCCGGGTCGACCACAATCACGTGCGTGCCCCGGGTTATGAAAAGCCGATGCCCCGTGGTGTCGAATGCCAGGTAGTCCCACCCGCCGTCGCCACCCAGCGTGAAGCGTTGCGACACGGTATACGATGACGCTTGCGCGGCGAGCGCGGTCCATGGAACAGCAGCCAGCAGGAGTGCGGACAGCCGCAGCGAGCAAAGCGGGTGGCCCTGAATGCGCATTTCGGGTGTGGCGGAAGGGTGAGAGCTGCCGAGGGCCACGCACCATCAGCCCACGGGCGAGAAACTAGGCCGAAAAGCTGACAGTACGATTACATGCGGACCGCGCGCCGATATCGATACACGCTGGTTACGCTTGAGCGCATCGCCACCAGCGACGGCTAGAATCCCGAGAGCAACTCTCGCGAGACCTTGGCCGTGTCTCCTACGTAGGCGAACGCCACATGATTCATGTACCGCTCGGCCACGCGACGCACGTCCGAAGGCGTCACTTTCCGCAGCTCGTCCACGAAGTGGTCGGCCGCTCGATAGTCGCCGCGATAGAGTTGAGCCCGGGCCAGGAAATTCGCCTGATCGGCGTTGGTTTCGTTGTCGAGGAAGTACTCGGTGATGAATGCCTGTACGAGTCGCCCGAGGGCGGCCGGATCGAGAAATCCCGACTGCAGCGCCTCTACTTCGTGCCGCATGATGCGGAGCGTCGTGTCCGGCGACTCCGTCGTCACGTACAATCCGCCCGCCGAAACGGCGTGATCCACGAACGGAGCGCTCACGGCGTACGAAAGATTTCGACGGGAGCGTACCTCGGTGAAAAAGCGACCAGACAGGGCCGCCGCGGCTATGCGCAGCACTTGATAGTCGCCGCTGCTCGCGGGCGGGCCCGCGGTAGTAACCAAGGATGTAGTTGGTTGGCAAGTCTCGCGGCGACCTCGACCGGCGAGGACGACTCGCGGTCGGCGGGCTCCGGCGGAATCGTCCAATGGTATGTGCCAACGGGCAGTCGGCCGAGCGTCCCTGCAATAAGCTTCTCGACGCGCGCTCGGCTCACATTGCCGACAACTACCACGAGGACGCGGCTGCGAACGACCTGAGTTGTCTCGTATCGCTTGAGCATGGCGGGCGTGAAGCCCCGCAGCGACCGCTCCGTACCGATCAGCGAACGGCCATAGGGGTGGCCGGCGTACGCGACGCTGTCGGCCAAGTACTCCACCAATGCGTCGGGGCTGTCACCTCGCTGCCGGACGGCCGAGAGGTATTGCTGGCGAACCAGTTCCACGTCGGCGCTGTCCAGCTTCGGAAACATCAAACGGTCGGCCATCACGGCCCACGTGCGCTCGAACGTCTGGGTTGTCGCACGCACACCGAACGCCGTCCAGTCCACGTCTGGATCGATATCGATCTGCGTCCCCAGCTGCGCCATGGCCCGTCGGAGGGCATCCGTCGACGCGTGTTGCGTGCCGTGCTCCGATACATCAAGCAGAAACGGCTCGATTCCCTCCGTCGCGTCCGTGACCTGCCGTACGCCTCCGAGGAGATACACGTTCGCCGTCACGACCTCATTTGACGTCACTCGTCGTAGCAGTACGGGGATCCCGGCGACGGCGAATTTCATGGTCGCGGTATCGACGATCTGCGCTCGCGACGCAGGGGTCGCCGGGATGGTGGCGCCCGCGGCCAAGAGAGCCCGCGCAAGCAGCGATATCACGATACGGCGACCGTGGTGGCCGTGGTGGCCGCGCTGGTCATGGCGTCGCTCCCTGAGGGCTCGCCACGAGCTCCTGCTCGGTCAAGCCGAGCTCGCGTCGATCCTCCGGCGCGATGAGCACGCCGGTAATGTGCGGCTTACCGACAATGTAGCGCCGAGCGTACGCCTCAAGGTCAGCGGTTGTCTGAGCACTCATGTTGTCGACATAGCCCATGTAGTACTCCAGGCTAGCGACGCTCCACCAGAATCCAATCGTGTGCGTATACCCCGACGTCCGCTCACGCCCAAAGGCCGAGTTGACCGCGCGTTGCTTCGTTATTTGGGCGAGCTCTTGCTGCGTCACGTATCCTGCGCTGTCGAAGGCCGCCACTTCCCGGTCCAGCGCCGCGAGCGCTTGGCGAAGCTTGTTGGCGGTCGTCTGCCCGCTGATGGTGATGGGGCCCACGTGGTTGAGCGTGTAATAGTTGACCAGCACGCCCTGCCACAGCCCGCTGTCGACGAGCCGCCGCTGCATGCGCGAGCCGGGCGCGTTGAGCGCGTCGGAGAACACGTCCGCCGCAGTACGTAGACGCTGGATCCGCCCCGACGCTCGGACCTTGCCACTGGACAAGCACCGTGACGGCGCCGACGGGCGCCTCCGAGATCACGGCGACGCTTTGCGTGAGCGGCGCCACCGGCGGGACGGGATGCGCGAGGAACGGGTCGGGAGCGCGCGGCCAGTCGCCGAACGCCGATTCAGCGAGGGCAAACGCGCGGTTGGGGTCGATGTCACCGGTGATGAGCAGCGCCGAGTTGTTGGGCACGTAGTAGGTGCGCTGGATGTCGCGCATTCTGGTCAGGCGTGACTGCTCGGACTACCGACCGGTCGCCTATCACGTTTTTTCGGTCCCAGCTATCGGTCCACAGCTTTTGCCCCATTTCGGTCGAGAGCCTGAACACCGGGCTGGCTTCCTGCCGATCATACTCGCCCAGGACGACCTCCTTTTCTCGTGCGAGCTCGTCCGGCAGAAAAAGCGGCGTCCGGAGCGCCGCCGCTATCGCCTGCAGCCCGGCCGCCAAGCTGTCCGACGGAAGGGTGATGTAGTAGTTGACCCGCTCTTCCGTGGTCGTGCCGTTGAACACGGCGCCGAGGTCGGCCGCGCGGTCGGCGAAAGCGTCGGCCTCGCTATCGCGAGCGTTCGCGCGGAAGAACATGTGCTCGTACATGTGCGCGAGGCCGACCATGGACGCGGTCTGCGTGAACGAGCCATTTTTGACATTGACCTCGATCGTGGCCAAGGGCACGCCGTGGTTCTCCACGACGATGAGCTCTAAGCCATTGTCGAGCACCTTGCGGCGGATCGATTTCTCCAGGATGGCCCGCTCGGTCGTCTGTTGGGCAATGGCCTTGCGTCCAAGCGCCGGCCACCCGGCCAAGGCCAGAGCAAAGAGACACGCGCCCATCACGGCGGTCGGCGAGACCGCGTACCTTCTTCGACCCATGGCAGCGACCATTCTCCCAGCGGACGGGCTCGACGCGCTCGCGACGCGACTGGGCCCCGCACGACTCCGGCGCAACGAACCGCTGGCGCCATACACGACGTTTCGTATCGGCGGGCCCGGCGGATGCGCTGTACGATGCCACGACGGCCGACGATCTCGCAAATGCGGTGCTGGCGGCCCGCTCGGCGAACGTGCCGTATTTCGTGTTGGGCCTAGGGGCAAACATACTCGTGGGGGACCGGGGATTTCGCGGACTCGTGATTCGCAATGTCGCCGATCACTTTCGATTCGACGGAGATGGCAACCTCTGGGTCGAGAGCGGGGCGGTTGTGGGCCGCATCATTCGCGAGGCTGTCGCGCGCGGATGGTCCGGGCTTGGAGCACTACGTGGGCATCCCAAGCACGGTCGGAGGCGCGATCTGGCAAAACCTCCATTTTCTCTCCCCCGCGCCGGCGCGCGAGCGAACCATGTTCATCGAAGAGGTGTTTCACTCCTGTGAGTTGCTAACGGAGAAAGGCACCCGTGTAACGGCCGATCGCGCAGAGATGCAATTCGGATACGACACGAGTGTGCTGCATCACCGGCCGGACGTGGTTCTATCGGTGAAGTTCGCCCTTTCGCGTGGCGATCCAACGGCGATGCAGCGAGTGATGCAGGAGAACCTCAGTTGGCGGGGTGCGAAGCACCCGTGGCTGGAGTATCACCCGAGTGTCGGCTCGATCTTCAAGAAAATCGAAGGCGTAGGTGCGGGTCGTCTCGTCGACCAGTGCGGGCTGAAGGGATTTCGTCATGGAGACGCGCAAATCTCCTTCATCCACGCGAACATCATAGTCAACCTCGGCCACGCCACGGCGAAGGATGTCAGAGAGCTGATCGCGATCGCGCAGGAAGCCGTGCAGGAAAAGTTCGGCGTGCACTTGGAGCCAGAAATCAGTTTCGTCGGCGAGTTCGCATAGACGCATTCGCGGAAAGCCGCGCTCCTCCTCCCCCCGCGATTCGCCCCAAAATGGCGGCAGCTCAGTCGGAATCGACTGGCGGGGGCTTGGTTCGGAGCTCGGCGACAAGAGCGGTAAACGCCGAGTCCGTGCGGATCGGGTCGAGCGCTGACTCCCCGGTGAGGTCCTGAGCGTTCACGCCGCCCGAGGCTACGGCGCAACGAAGTGCGGCCAGGGCGTCTGTGGGGCGCTGGAGTTGCGCGTACGCCTGCGCTCGCTCCCAGCACACGGCAGTCCCGTCGGGACGGATCACGTTTGCGACATCAAGCCAAGCCAGGGCGAGCTTCGGATTGCGCGCGGCGATCGCAGCGCGGGGCTCGTAGAAACCCGTCGCCGACACGATGAAGGCGAGCACTCGTTGCGCCGCGAGCGAACGTTGTAGATCGGTGCTATCCGCGGCTTGACGCTGCACCGCGCGGAGGTCGAGCGCGTCAAGCGACTGGGCGAGACCGGGTAGCGCGTTGGCCGCTCGTGCGCGGGCAGCGAAGGATTCGTATCGATCTCGCTCGCGCTCCTCCCATTGGACTGCCTGCTCCTCCCCCTTCATCTCACGTCGGGCGGCGGCCGTGGCCGCCAACGAGTCGCCGAGACGGATCAGGTCCCGAACCTCGTCCAGCCCACGGAGGTCCGCCGCCAGAGCTCGAAGGGCTTCCCCCGCTGCAGCCACGCGCCCCTGCTCCGCCAGCAACCACGCGTCCGCGGTTCGCGCGGCTCGCCATCGCCCGATCGTGCTGTCGTCGCGTGGCCGGAGTCCTCGACGCATTGCGTCCAGCTCCATCCAGTCGAGCGCCTGCCCGCATGTGACCGCCGGCGCCCAGGCATGGCGGCCGGCGTAGAAAGCCACGTGGTGGCGGGTCGGTAATGTATCGAGCACGCTCGCGAGCTCTCGGACTTCATCGTAGTTGAAATCCGTCGTTCCGGCGCCGCCGTAGAAAGCGGCGCGCCCCAAGTCGTGCAAACGCAGCCACAAGGCGAATGGGCGCGCAGGCAGTCCTGCCGCGAATCCGATGATTCCCGCGACATGTGGAGCGAGTGATGGCGCCGCCGCCCATGCAACTCGCGCGGTACCAGAATACCCGGCGAGGTAGATGCGCAGCGTATCGACGGCGACGGCCGACTGTACGTCGGCCAGCATCGCGTTCAGCGCGCGTAAGTTGGGCTGGACCGGCCCATCGCTCGCGGTGTTGTACGAGCTGAGCACCACGTATCCGTTGCGTTCGGCGCCATCGCGGAATCTGTGAAGCGCTGGAAGCGCGTTCCCACCTGGATCCATTATCAAGAGGATCGGCCAAGGCCGCTTGGGAGTGTATGCGGAGGGGATATACGCGGCGTATCGCTCCGACGTGTCGCTCGCGGCGACAATCGAGGGATTTATGCGCCCGTAACTGCCCGCATCCCGGACCGCAGCCAACAAAGTGCGCGGGGCTGCGACGGTATCCGCGGCACTCACGCCTTGCCCAGTTAGGCAGCTTGGCGCCAAAGCGACGGCCCACAGTTCGAGCAACGACATTCGGCGCCAAATGCGTTTGGATCTACTCATAGGGTGGACCCTAAACGGAACACCAAGCCCGGTTTCGCCCCCGGCTCGAGCGCTTGCGCGACGCCCAGTGCGATGGAGTTGCCGAAGAAGCGAAGCGTGAGATCGATCGATGTCCGGACGCCATCTGTCGGACGCGATGCCGGCACGGGAAGTCCGGTGGCCGGGTCGATTATGGGAGCGTTGGTAGCTGGATCGACACGCGGGCCGAGCCCGATGAGGGCAAGGCGCGCGGCACGCGTCGAAGCGTCGGCCCACCCGTGCTGAGCGCCCAGCGCGACCGCTGGCGAGGGACTGGGTAGAATGAACGCGCCGATCCTGAGAGGGCGACGCCAGAGAGGCAGCGCGTACAGCGCTTCTTCCTGCATGACGGCGGCGCGGTCCCCTCCGAATTCCTTGTAATCGTAGGCGAGCAGCCCTTCGCCGTACCCGATCTCGAAGATCTGCTGCGGCGGAATGCGGGTGCCGGCCACTATGCCGCCGTCCAATCGCGCGCCCAGTAGAAACGGACCGTAGATCTGGTTCCCGGCGACCCGGCCTTCGACTCGCTGCCATGCGAGCTGTCCGCCAGCACCCTCATATCGCAGGCGAGCCCCGAAGCCAGCCCTGACGTAGCCGGCGTCGACCCCCGGGTTGTAGTCGACCGTGAACGCGCCACGAACGTACTCGCCGGGAGCTACGCCCCGGTTGGGCCGGAGCAGCGAGTCATTCAGGAAAAGGCTGGGCGGAAAGATTCCTCGGGTCAGACGCGCCCGCTCTCCATCGTCTCGGCCGACACCGAATTCCCAACGCGTGAGAAGGGGCGTCAGCGACGATGCTGGACCCCATGCGCGGAGCAGGGATACCGTCGCTCGGCGACGATCGACGTAGTCGTAGTCATCTTGGACCACGAGCGCCTCCACCCCCGGGCCAGATGTGAAAGGCGTCACGAAGTCGTTCGTGTTGTCGAGCGTGCGGGCTGCGCGCACGCCTAACGTCCATCGTTCGTGGATCCACGAGAGCTCGGTCCCGCCGCGCAGCGTTTGCTCCGTCCACGCATACCCCGCGTTCGCGCGGGCGACGAGTCCCGGTGCCGCATCCCGAAATCTCAGGCTCGCCCCGAAGCCGGTATAGAGGCCTTCGACGCGGTCGAAGTGCAGCGCGTCGGAAAAATGCTCGGTCCGAAAATCCAAGCGAGGAGGCCCTGTGGCTCGCCAACGGTCGGGCAGCAGATCCTGAAAATCGTCCGTACGTACCGACTCCGTGGCGCTCCCCAGCGGTGCGGCCCACGCATGGAAGCCGGAGAGGCTGTCCGACGGCGCAAATGTGAGGCGGTGTGGCAGGAGCCGCATGCTGTCCACGGCGATAATTGGCGTGGTGTCGTTCAGCTCGTAGTCGTCGAAACGCGAGACGACCCGGAACGCTGATCGTGTGTCGCCTGACAATGGTGACCCGACTTCCCCCTCGATTCGTTGGGTCGCTGGCAGCCAGTATGCGCCCTCGATCTCGCTGTTCGTTAGATCGACGAATGCGACACCTTGGATCACGGCGGAGGTGATCCGGGCCCGGAGACTCGGGTGACCGCCGATGATGTCGAACCGGCCGCGCATGCGGACGATGTGCTTGCGCAGAGCATCGATGTACAGGTCGCCCTGAAAAACGGCTACCCGCCGCCGAGGAGCCGGTCGCGCGACGACGTGGACGATAGCTACGGGAATCACCCGACCGGCCGCACGGATGGTGACCACCGTATCGCCGCCGCTGAAGCGATACACGCTCTCGCGATCATCGGCCAGCGGATGCACCACGGCAATCAGAGTGTCCCGCCTGGCTTGCCGGCGGCGCGCGCGGCGAGTGGTGTCGCGACCGGCGAGTAGCTCGAGTCGGTTGCCGTAGAGCACCGGAACGATCCACGCCTGGTGGATTATCCCGAGCGCGGACAGGTTGGGCCCCGCGAGACGCGCGCGATAGCCGACGACATGCTGCGTCAGCGCGCCTGTGCGTTGCCACCCGACTGTGGATTCAACTTGCTCGATCTGCAGAGCGACATTGCTGCCATCGGCGCGACGCACAAGAATCGAGAGCTCGCTTTCCACCCGCGCTCGGTATGACTTCAAGGAGGGTGGCACACGACGGTTTTCGATCGCAGCATCGGCCACGAGTTGCCGCAGTGCCTCAGTCGTGTACGTGGTGTCGCGTACCGTATCGGCAAGAGCGACGGACAGGGCGAGCGCGGCGAGCATCGGCCCAAAACTAGGCATCCGCCGCAGGCTTGCGATATATCTTTAGCTACGATATATCTCAAGTCATATCTTTAACGTTACCACTGAGAGAAGGAGGCGGCGGTGTTTGGCTACAGGCATTGGGCGGGACGTGGACCCTGCCCGTCGCGAGGTGCCCGCGGGTCGTGGGGCGGATGGGGTGGATGGGGTGCTGAGGGACCTTGGTGGGGATCGTGGGGAGGGCCGGGCGGCCGTCGCGGCGGATTTCGCGGCGGGCGCATGTTCGAGCAGGGCGACCTCAAGTACGTGATCCTGCAGCTTCTCAGCGAGAAGCCAAGGCACGGTTACGAGGTGATCAAGGCCCTGGAAGAGCGTTTCGGCGGCGCGTACTCGCCAAGTCCGGGCGCGGTATACCCGACGCTCACGATGCTCGAGGAAATGGGCTACGCGCGCTCGACGACTGAGGAGGGCGGGAAGAGAATCTACGAGATCACGCCCGAGGGGCGGGCCTACCTGGAGCAGAATAAGTCGGCCGTCGAGGAAATCTTCGATCGGATCGGTGAATTCGCCACGAGCTTTTTCGGCGGACCGATGGTCGAGGTTCATCGCGCGTTCAAGAACGTCGCGCGAGCAACCTACGGAACCGCGACGCATCTGCAGGATCCCGAAGCACTCAAGCGAATCCGGGACGCGTTGGATCGCGCAACCGCAGAAATCGAATCGATTGGGAAGTCGGTAAGCGTCTAAAGACGCCCCACCCCCTGGCCCCCTCCCCTAAAGGGGAGGGGGGATTTTTTGTCCTCAAGCTTCGCTTGAAATGACGAGGGGGCTTCGCCCCCTCGACCCCACGGCACGTGATGGCGCGGCTGGCGCGGCTGGCGCGCATGCTTGAATGCACGGTGCGGGTGGCATGAATGCGTGGGGCGGGTGGCATGAATGCGTGGGGCGGGCGGCATGAATACGGCGGGGCCGGCGTGAATGCCGCCCCTACGGTCGAATGCGTTCGCGGGCATGAATGCATTGGCCGGGGGATGAATGCGCGGGCCGTGTCGCACGCGGTATGTCGCCGACAAACCGCGACAACGCGTCCCGCCCAACGTTATTGCACGCGTCGTCGCACCCGTCGGGGCGGCATTCATGCCGCCCCACGGCATTCATTCCCCCCGGCCCCGTGCATTCATCCCACGGGTCGCCACACGCAAAGGGGGTCGAGGGGGCGAAGCCCCCTCGTCATCCAAGCGAAGCTTGAAAGAAGAAATATTCCCCTCCCCTTTAGGGGAGGGGTTAGGGGTGCGGCAGTCTCCGCAAAAACACGAGCCCTAGCGACTCGCGCGCATCCCCAATCGGAGCGCGGACTCCGCCTAGTGAAACACGCGCGCAACTGAATCTGTCCAGGTGCGCTCCCGCACGACGCTGTTGTTTTCCGACAGTCGGCGCGTGACGGTGACGTGGAACCATGACGAGTCTGAGCGGATCTCCATGAGAGTGCGCAGGAGCAGCGCACGGCCGCCGGCCATGTCGATCCGGTGCGATTCGTCGCCGGAGTACTGCGATCGCGACGGATCGACTGAACTCGTTTCGTAAGTCTCCGCCTCGTCGACGCGATAGCGGCGGCCAGCGATCTCGTAGGCGAGACCCGTGTGCAGCTCGACGGTCGTCGAGCCGGTGAGGAGGTCCCTCGTCACCCGGCGAGTGGTCGGCGGCGCATTGTCCAACTCGCGTCCGTCGGGCGGCACACTACGCGGCACCGACGGCGGTAAGGTCGGCACACGATGCTTGGCGGTCGGAACAACCGGGAGCCGGAGAAACGTGTGTGCACTGCCGAGGGAGAGTTCCGTGATCATCGGGTACGGAGTCGGCCAAAGCATGGGGAATTGCGTGTTCGTCACGGCGAGCCGTATGCGGTGGCCGGGCTGAAAAGTCCACGTCGTGAAATGCAGATCGATGGTCGCAGCATAGTGTCGCCCGGGCACCAGCCGCACTGGAGCCAATGGCGATGCGATCTGTGTGCCGTTCAGCGCCGCTCCCGTCACGAGCGCTACCTCACCCGTGGGCGCGACATCCTCGAGTCGCACGGACCAGTTGGCCAGCGGCACGCTCGCGTCGATCCCGAGCTCGGCCCGAGGACACCCGATGATGCGCATCGCGTGAGTAAGTGGATCCCCGTCGTAGACTAGGCTCCCGGCATCATCGGCTCGCATGTCTCCAGTCGGGTCGCCCCACCAGTCGCCGGCTTCCACTCCATAGCCTGCCTTGTATCGCAGTGCGTCCCGCGCCGTGTCATACGCGACTTCGCGCGGCACAGCGGGAAACGGGTCAACTAGGCGATGATCGCGGCCGGCGCCGACTGCCGTCCACCGCGAGCCTCGTATCGGCCAATCCTCCTGGCGCCACTCACCGGCCGTCATCGTCTGGTTTGCGTCCGGCAGCTGCCCGGCACGTTCGAACACCAGAAGGGGTGGCTCGTCCATGATGCCCGTCGATTCGCCCTTCAGCCAGTAGGCGAACCAGCGCGCCGCGCGCTCGCGCCACTCGTACGTCGGGCCCGGTGCGCCGTCATCGGGATATGCGTGCTCCCAAGGGCCCATGTCCACTTTCACCGGGGCCCCTGCCTGCCCTTTTGCCCGCGCCGCGTGCGCGGCGAGCAACCGGATCGGGGTGTCACGATAGCCGTCGAGCATGCCACCGATGAGATACATGGGGACGCGAGCTGCATCCGGGTGGAATCGCAATGATCCGGCGCGCCACCAGTCATCCTCTACCGCGTGCTCCAGGTAGGTGAAGATCCAGGGCCGCGTGTCGAAGCGGTCGTGGAAGTAAGCGCTGTCGAGCGGGTAGTCCGGCGGGCGGGGCAACCCATTCTCGTGATCGATCTCGAGAGCGTAAGGGTCCACGTGGAGCACGCCGTCGATGAAATGCACGTCGTCGTGATACAGATCGTCGGACGCATGCAAGGCCATCACCGCCGCCAGCGCGGGCGGCCGCCGCATGGCCACTTGCAGCGAGTTGAAGCCGCCCCACGATTTCCCCCACATCCCGACCTTGCCGTTGGAGCCGTGCGCGTGCGACAGCTGGTCGATGATCTCCACGGCATCCGCTATCTCGATATCCGAATACTCGCGCGGCGGCAACTCGCCCTCAGAGGATCCAGTCCCTCGAACATCAACCTTGGCGAGTATGAAGCCGAAGCGAACGAGGTAGCTGTAGATCCCGTAGTCGCGAAAGTAGAATGAGTCCTCCTTCCGGTACGGGATCATCTCGAACAACACTGGAAACGTCTCGTCTGGCTTGGTCGGCCGTGGCCTGAAGTAGGTCACAGCGAGCCGCACGCCGTCCCGCATCGTCAACCACCCACGCTCCACGTCGAAATCGTAGACCGGTTTCGGCAGAGCGACGCCGCGGCGCGTGCAGGGAATCGGCCGGGCGCTGGGAACGCGCAGGTCGGACGAAGCCGGCGCCGGCCACCGCTGCCATGGCGATCCGGAACGCGAGAGACACCGTGCGCACGGACGATAAGATGCCTAACTTCAATGTCATATGTTGGTTCTCTTTCTCGCGGCATTCCTCGGCGGCCTACTCCTGGCAGTCTTCGCCATGTTGCACGGAGTCGAGCGGCGAGCCGGCTTTCGGGTTGATCTCCCGACAATCGCAGGGTTCGCCACCATGTTCGGCGCGGTGGGATACCTGCTGCTGCGGTCAACTGAGTTGAGCACCATCGCTGTCTTGGCAATTGCCGGAGGGGCGGGGATCGCCGGTGCGGCGGCGGCACTTGTCCTGGTGGCGGCGTGGGCCATTCCAGGAGCCAAGGCAGAGGTAGTCGACGCGCGATATGTCCTGCAGGGGTGCCTCGCTCGGGTCACCGCGGTGCACGAGGGCGGCTCCGAGGGGACCGTGGAGTACACGATAGACGGAATCACGCGTACAGCCCAGGCGCGGGCGCTGGACGGCGCACATCTTGACGTTGGAACCGACGTGGCGATCGAGCGTGTGGAGGACGGAATAACATACGTCGAGCCCTGGGCGCGAATCGAGGCGCGCCTCTAAGGCGCGACTCCGAGGTGCGCCCAACGATTTAAGGCGGGCCGGATATGTCAGACGCGGCAGTCGATGGAACGATCTTCGTTGTAGTGCTCGGCGGGCTGTTCGTCCTCCGGATCATCGCCGCGACGGTGTTCTTCTATTACATCCTGCCGCGTGACGACCGCTGCCCCAACTGCGACGCGACCACGATACGACTCCAACCCGCCGGGTGGAACCGACTCGTTCCATTCCTGCGATCGAGCTGGTGCGTCAGCTGCGGATGGGAAGGGCTCCTCCGCAATCCAAGCCACGTACCCCCGCAAGCCAAGCCGACCGAACTAACCAAGATCAAGTAGCCCGCGATGCGAGCGATCGTCGCGACTACATCGTTCGCTCCGCCTCCCACGCCCGCCGCAAAGAATCGACCGACACCGGATAGATGCGCGGCATGGCGGCGTGATCGGGGGTTTCTGGACGCAGCAGGAAGACGGACCGTTTCGGGTAAGCCGCGAGCAGGAGCGTGTCCCGCTCGTGCAGGTCGCGGGCGTAGACGTTACCGTCTTTGGGAAACAGAGTATACGGGCTCAGAGGGAGTACACCGGCCTGAGTCTCCGCCAGCCGTGCGGAGCAGCGCCCAGAGTAGCCAACGCGGGAGTCGACTCGCAGGCGCGAGCCGTTGGTGAGTGCGACAGTGCTGACGTGCAGCGAGTCGGCAAGCAGTGGCCATAGCTCGGCCGTCGCGTCAGGAACGGGCGAGCCGCGGCCGCCTGCTTGCTCCAACGCCGCGAGGGCAGAATCCAGTCGGCACGCATTGACCCATCGATAGAATAGCTCGGCGTCGGGGTGCGATATCCCCTGCGCCCACATGCGCACTACGAGCTGGGATTCCCAGCTCTCGCGCACGAAAATGAGCGCATTGCGTACCTCTCGTCCGTCCGGGCTACGCGGGCGGGCGATTTGGTCCACATCCAGCCAGCGCGAGTACGCGAATGCGCGCCCCGGTATGTCCACCGCGACCGCGATTGCCGCGCTGGTGAGCAATGCATACAGCACCGTTCGGTACGCCACGACCCCGCGGGTCGGGTGCGATCTCCATGCCGATCGCCGAAGCGCCCACTCGTGGAAAAGCCGCGGAAAGCGCGCGGTCCACAGCGCGAGTACCGGCGTGAGCGGGTAGACGAAACGCGGCCCGAGGAAATTGCCGTCATGCCAGTACGTGAAGTAGACGCCTACGAGCAGCGCCGCGCTGACAAGGAGGTACCGGTCCGGCGCGCGTAACCGTGGCGTGAGCAGCAATGCGCCAACCGCGGGAGCGAGTGACGGTATTGGCGTCTCGAAGAGCGCATCCTGCAGGCGCAGAAAATACAGATTGACGATCGCAAGCCCCCGCGCCGGGGTGTGCTCGATGCCAAGCGGCGAGCGATGGAACCCAAGATCGTGCCCTTTGCCCCACACGACCTCGTATCCGAATAGCAATGGCGCGCCGGTTGTTTGGCTATTGAAGTAGAGCATTGCCGCGACGGGCAAGGCCACGCCTACTCCGGCCGCGGCGACGTCGACCCACCGGCGGCGATCACGTATGGCGCGCGCGAGATACCACACCGCCGCGGGAATGGCGAACGCGATCGCATCGGTTGGCCGTACCGTCGCCGCCACACCGAATCCAAGTCCGCTCACGAGGGCCAGCCAAGGTCGCGGGCCGCTTGCTGCCGTCACGCGAAACAGTGCAGCCGTCGCTACGAGCAGGCAGGTCAACGTCGTCACGTGATTCATGTGCGAACCGGCCATGAATACCGTGAACGGAGCAAGCGCAAAGAGCAGTGTCGCGAGTGCCGCCGTGCGCGGGTTTGGCTCAGCGACTCCGAGCATCGCCGCGAACGCGACCACGGATAAGGCTCCGAAGAGCGGATTCACGATCCACCCGGCACCGATCGCCTCGCCAAGGGCGAGAAATGCGGGGCCCCCGGGAGGGAACTGGGCGAACACGCGGCCGTGCGCGTCCACCATGTTGAGTGAACTGAAGAACTCGGGATGCGGAGGCTCGGGCAGCCAGAGACGACCGGCGACGAAAATCTGGGCCTGCCGTACCTGCACCATCTCGTCGATCAGCACCGCGCGCCCGTGAAAGAGCAACACAGCGACGGCCGCGTAGACAACAGCGGCTGCCGCAGTCACGGCAAGCACCCAACGCCAGCGATGACGGCCGACCCAGCGTCCCATCCTTTCGGCTCGTCTGCTCGGCCAGAGCCACTGCCAGTGGCGAGAACACAGCGCTAGCACGATGCCTGCGCCAATCGCGATTACGGACCCATTGGCCCAGTCTGCGAGGCGTTCGGCGTAGCCGGGAAAGGCAACCTCAGTGTGTATCCAGTTGGCGAGCGGCAGACATCCAAGGACCGCCAGAGCGATGGCCGCCACCCGCGGCGCAAAGACGCTTTCCGCCGGTTCGCTATTCCCCATGGCGCTCGTCGGCCCACGCGTACTCCAGCGAATCGCGTGAGACGGGATAGAAGGCGGGCAGTGCAGTGGGCAGCGATGAGGTCGGGCGGAGGACGTAAACTGGGCGCGACGGATATTCTGCCAGGAGCAGTGTGTCTCGTCGCCCGAGGTCCCGGGCATAGATATTGTCATCACCCGAGCGGGCACCGGACATGGCGAGCATCGGCGCCAACGCCGACACGCCGGCCGCGGTCTCCTGAACCCGTGCCAGGCATTGCGCCGAATAGTTCACGCCGCGTCCAGCGTGGAGCGTCACTGACTGACTGATCCGCGCCACGCCAACAGACAGCGAGTCAGCGAGCATCGGCCGCAGCCGGTCGAACGGACTGGGGTCCGGTGCACCAGCGTCGCCCAGTGATTCGAGAGCCAACACAGCCGAGTCCAGGCGGCAGATATCGACGTTTCTGCGGAGCGCTTCGGCCGCGGCGCGGGGCACGCCAAGCGCCCACATCCGCGCAACGAGCTGCTCGTCCCACCCTTCGCGCACGAACACCAGCGCCTTGTGCACGCCGGCCTCGGCGGCCACGCCTGGCGTGGCCCATCGTTCAGTGACGAAGTGCAGCCGGTAGCTCGAAGCCCGAAGAGGGATCGTGTACGCCAGCGCGCCTATGGTGCTCGTCGCCAACGTGAACACCGTCGTGCGAAAGACCACGATGCGCGCCCGCTCGCCCCACCGCACGCTGCGAAGCCGGTCCGCCACGAATCCGGGGCACCGCGCCGTCCAGAGGGCAAGCGCGGGCGCGAGACCGTACATGAAACGGGGCCCCAAGTAAAACCCGTCGTGCCAGTACGCGAAATACAGCGCGACGAGGAGCGCGCCGCTTGCGATGAGATATCGGTCGGGAGCGCGGAGCGGGCGGGCAAGCGCAAGCGCAGCCATCGCCGGCACGAGCGACGGGAGCAAAGTCTCGAACAGATAGAACTGCAGGCGCAGGAAATTCAGATTCACCAGCTCCACGCCGCGCGCCGGAGTGTGCGTGAGACCCCACGGCGCTTGGTGGAAACCAAGATCGTGGCCCGGTCCCCAGAGCGCCTCGTATCCGAAGCGGAGCGCGGCGCCTGTGGTCTGAGCGTTGACCCACATCATGCCGGCAATCGGGAGCGCGACGCCCGCCAGTGCAGCCACCGCGTCATGCCACCGCGCGCTGTCGCGCAGTGCACGCCAGACATACCAAGCCGCCGCCGGAGCAGCGAACGCGAGCGCGTCGACGGGTCGAATCGTCGCCGCGATGCCGAATCCCAGGCCGCCGACAAATGCCAGCATGGGCCTCGGCGTCGGCGACGCCATGCCGTGGAAGAGAGCGCCGGCACCGAGCAGGATCCACATGAGAGCCGTCACGTGGTTCATGTGAGAGCCGGACATGAACACCGTGAATGGGGCGAGCGCGAAGAGCGCGGTCGCAGCGGCGGCGACGCGACGATCCGGTTCGACGACGCGCAGAAGCCATGCGAAGAGTATGACGGCGACGATCGCGCACGCCGGATCCACCGCCCACGGTGCGCCAGCGAGCACGCCGAACGTCAGCATGGCCGGTCCGCCGGGTGGGAACTGCGAGTACAAGCGCCCACCGAGATCGACCATGAGGTCGGAGCTGAAGAACTCCGGGTGTGCGGGCCGCGGCAGCCAGAGATGGCCGCGCGCGAAGATCTCCGCTTGGCGCACCTGGGCAATTTCGTCGAGCAGAATCGGCCGCCCGTTGAATGTGTGCAGCGCCACGAGCAAGTAGCATGATCCTGCGATGACCGCGACGACGACGACGAACGCCACGGCGTGCCGTTCAACCACTGAGCCCGCTCGCCGCACGGCGCGTGCGGGCCAGAGCCAGGGCGAGATGCTTCGCCAACACGGTGAGCACGATGCCCGAGCCCAGAGCGAGCGCGCTGCCGCTCACCCATTCGGCCACTTGGTTGGAGTAACTAGGAAGATCGAAGCCGAGAGGGATCCAATTGACGATCGGCAGAAACCCGAAGATCGCGATGAAGGCGGCGACCACGAGACCGCCGCGTGAGATTGACTCCGGCTCCTGGCGCCCCATGTCGATTAGAGACGAGTGGCGCGCCGCGCGCGTCAATGCGCGTCAGTGCAGCTCAACCGCCTGGTGCACGCTTTTGCCGCGATCGTTCAACCTCGATCACCAGGTTCTGCACATCGCTTGGGCTCACGCCAGGTATGCGGGACGCCTGCGCGAGCG
This sequence comes from uncultured Gemmatimonadales bacterium, assembly GCA_963838855.1. Taxonomy (GTDB): domain Bacteria; phylum Gemmatimonadota; class Gemmatimonadetes; order Gemmatimonadales; family Gemmatimonadaceae; genus FEN-1251. The sequence goes on from CAWISX010000020.1 coordinate 181,887, forward strand.
TCGCGGGGCGAATGGCGGCGAGCTTGCCGCGGGCTTCGTACGTCAGGGACTGCATGTCGGAATACGGGAGATCGCGCGCGAGCCTGAGCTCGCCCATGCGCTTCATGCGGTCTGCCTGCACGCGCTCGCGGGCGAAGTAGCCAGCATACTTGATTTCCAGCTCGGCGGACACCAGGGCGTCACGCGGAATGTCAGCGCCAACACCGGCGACGGAAAACAGCGCATCGAGCGACACGTGCTGGCGCCGCGCCAGATCGATGATGCGCGTGGGGCGCGCGAGCGGAGCACTGAGCGCAGCGGCCAGTAAAGGCGCCGCGCTGTCAGGGTCGATAGTAGTGTCTGTGGCGAGCACCCGCGCCCGATCTTCGGCGGCGAGACGGCGATCAGCCGCGTCGTGCTCTGCGTGATCGTAGAGCCCGAGCTCACGCGCGACCGGTGCGAGCCGCCTGAGCGCGTTGTCCTGCCGGACAGTGAGCCGAAACTCGGAGCGGGAGGTGAACAGCCGGTATGGCTCGTCGACGCCCCGAGTCACGAGGTCATCGATGAGCACACCCAGGTAGGATGTTTCGCGGCCGAGAATGAGCGGCGGGCGATCCTGCACGGCCAGGCCGGCATTGATGCCGGCGACGATTCCCTGCCCCGCAGCCTCCTCGTAGCCCGTGGTGCCGTTCACTTGGCCGGCGAAGTACAAGCCTTCTACGGCTCGGACGCCGAGTGTCGGGTAGAGCTGCGTGGGCGGGTAGTAGTCGTACTCGATGGCGTAGCCTGCGCGCGTCATGTGCACGCGTTCGAGTCCCGGAATCGAGCGCAGCACGTCGAGCTGCACGACCGCTGGCAGCGACGTCGAGAGCCCATTGACGTACAGTTCGTGTGTGTCGTGGCCTTCCGGCTCGAGGAACAGTTGATGCCGGTCAGCCGCCGGAAATTTCACGATCTTGTCCTCGACCGACGGGCAATACCGTGGACCGCGCGAGGCGATCGCACCGCCGTACATTGCCGACTCGCCTATATGGTCTGCGATCAATTGCTTTCCTGCCGCTTCGAGAAACGTGATCCAGCAGGGCAACTGCACCGGGTGGCGTGCGCCGCTCGCCGTGCGCCGTGGTGTGGGCCAGAAGTGCGACCACGAAAAATCGAACGCCTCGATCTCGCTGTCCTGCGCCTGCAATCCGGAATAGTCCACGCTGCGCCCGTCAATGCGCGGAGGCGTTCCAGTCTTGAATCGCCCCACCTCGAGCCCAATCGCCTCCAGCTGCTCGGCGAGGTGCGTTGAAGGCGCCTCACCGGCGCGACCACCCGGCACTCGGCGGTCCGTGCCGATGTGAATCGTCCCGCGCCCAAACGTGCCAGAAGTGATCACGATCGCACGCGCGCCGAAACGGCGGCCCTCGACAGTCTCGACACCTGCGACGCGGCGACTGCCGTCGTCGAATATCAGTCGAGCGACCGTTCCCTGAATGGGCCACAGGGTGGGCAGCCTCTCGACGAGCGCCCGCACCGCCCGACGATAAAGGCCACGATCGCACTGCGCGCGGGGAGCCCATACGGCCGGCCCTTTGCTGCGGTTGAGCATTCGAAACTGCAACGTCGCGAGATCGGTCGCTCGCCCCATGACGCCGCCAAGCGCATCGACCTCACGCACCACGGTGCCCTTCGCGACGCCACCGATGGCCGGGTTGCAGGACATCTGGCCAATGGTTTCCAACGCGCTCGTAACCAGCGCGACCCGGGCGCCCAGTCGCGCCGCCGCGACCGCGGCCTCTGTCCCCGCATGCCCGGCGCCGACCACGAGAACGTCGAATTGATTGTCAGATAGGGACAGCATAACGCCAGTGACGCGCTAGTGACTGGTTAGTAGCGATATAGAGCGGTCTGCGCGCGCGTTTGCGCGCCCGCAAAGATATAGCGTCCCGAGGCGCGCAAGCGACCGCACCCCGCGCGTGCCATCGGGTGACTGTGCTCGTCCCCCTCCCAGGGAAGACATTCGAGGTGCTGCGGTGAAGGGACTCGTGGTTACCGTCTTTGCGTCGGTAGGCGGATGGCTGGGCTGGTGGCTCGGCGCCCTCGTCGGCATCATGACCGCGGTGATCCTCAGCGGCGTCGGCAGCGGCGTCGGTGTGTACGCAGCTCGCCGCTTCTTAAGGGAGTACGTGGACTGATCGCGTTAGAATGTAGCCGTGCGGGGATGAGATCGCGCTGTGTTCCACGTGGAACATTTCGAAAATCGATTGGCGGCAAAACTGATTGGCGGCGACGTCGAGCATCGGTTCGTCGAACGCGGCGTGTCGTTGACGATTGCGTATATTGAGGCGTGCCGCGCATCCTGGCCGTCGCGAACCAGAAGGGCGGAGTCGGCAAGACGACTACAGCCGTCAATCTGGCCGCGAGCCTCGCGGTCGGCGAGCATCGAACGCTCCTCGTTGATGGCGACCCGCAAGGAAATGCGACCAGCGGCATTGGTATCCCGCGCGACGCGCTGTCCACTACCGTCTATGACGTGCTGCTGGGCGCGGCGACTATCGAGATGGCGCGGCATCCCGGCGTGCAGTTCAAACACCTCGATGTTTTGCCGGCCACTCCCGATCTCGCCGGCGCCGAAGTGGAGCTCATCAATCGGCCCCACCGTGATCAGGCGATGCGAGACGCCCTGCGCCGCGTCGCCCACGAGTACGAATACATCCTTATCGATTGCCCGCCTTCCCTTGGCCTCATTACCGTCAACATGCTCGCTGCGGCCGACGCGCTCCTGATACCTCTCCAATGTGAGTACTATGCGCTGGAGGGACTCTCGCAGCTGCTCAACACGGTGCACCTCGTGCAACGCAGCGTGAACGAGCGCCTAGGTATCGATGGCGTGTTGCTTACCATGTACGACGCGCGGCTCAATCTCTCGCGCCAGGTCGCGGCCGACGCACGAGAATACTTCGGTCCGAAGGTTTTCGAGAACGTCATCCCGAGGAACGTCCGACTCGCCGAAGCGCCGGGCTTCGGCAAGCCAATCATTCTGTACGACATCACTTCGGTCGGTGCGCAGGCATACATGAAGGTGGCCAAGGAGCTCCTGCAACGACATGGAGTCGAAGATACCGCGCATGCCGCAGCCGAGGCGGGCGAAGCGCTGGCGGAACAGCTCGTGTCGAGCGATCACCTGGTTGCCAGCGAGCGCGTCCATTCGGATGGCGAGCCTCCTCCCGGCGCGCAAGTCACATCCGACGGGCCGCACGATGTCGCTGCTCACGCCGCCGCCGCCGCCGCCGATGTTCCACGTGAAACATTGACCGGCCCGACTGCTCCGTGACTCGGCCGGCCGATCAGCCCCGCCGGCTTGGGCGTGGACTAGAAGCCCTAATCGGCCCAGCTCCAAGCGCCTCGTCAACCACTCTCACCCCGACCGCCGCCCCCACCCCCACCCTCGCCACCAGTGCCGCACCTGGCCCGAGCGGCGGACTGCAACTCATCCCGATTGCGCAGATCCGGCCCAACCCATTTCAACCCAGAAAGGAATTTTCGGCCGCCGACCTGCACGACCTGACGACAAGCCTACGCGCCAGCGGGCTGCTTCAGCCTATCACGGTCCGTCCGGCCCCGAGTGGCTACGAGGTGATCGCCGGGGAACGCCGCCTTCGCGCTGCCACTCAGCTGGGTTGGCGAGACATATCCGCGATCGTCAAACCGGTGGATGACCTCACTACGCTCACGGTCGCGCTCGTCGAGAACCTCCAGCGCACTGACCTCAATCCTATGGAAGAGGCCGAGGGCTACGCTCGGCTCGCCGACGACTTCGCCCTCACCCAGCAGCAAATCGCCGACGCCGTCGGGAAGAATCGCTCTACCATTGCGAACTCGCTGAGACTCCTGCATCTGCCGGCCGCGGTTCGTACTCTACTGCGCAACGGTGAGTTGACCCTTGGTCACGCACGCGCCCTGCTGGCGCTTCGTACCGAGCGGGAGATCCTCGGTGCCGCTCGACGCATCGTTGGGCAAGGACTCACGGTGCGTGACGCGGAGCGCATGTCGCGCGACGCCAAGGCAGCAGCGACGCGCCACAGTAAAGCCACTGGCGCAAATGCGGCCAGCAACGTGGCAATCCAGCAAGCTGAGGACCGGCTGCGCAAACATCTGCAAACGGACGTGCGCATCAAGCTCACGTCGCGTGACCGAGGCCAGCTCTCGATACTCTTCTATTCGAACGACGACCTCGAGCGGGTTTTGGAGCTAATCCTCGGCACATCTCGCTCTCATTTGTCCATGTCCCGCGAGGCGCTTTGATGGCGAGCCAAACCGAGTCGAGAAAGTCGGAGGGCTACGGAAACATTTACACGCCACACGCCGGCTCGATGATCATCCAGGTGCAACGCGAAAGCGGTTTGCAAAATCGGACGATCGTGCTCAGCCAGCGGCAGGTGCAGATACTGCGCTTTCTCACTTCCCGTTCGGGAAAAATATTTGCAGCGATCGCACTCGCTGTCCTCGTCATCCTCGCTGCGCAGGCGGCGCGGGTTCCCACTCTTACTTATCGCATCGCGAGCATGAAGCACACGGTCGTGCGTCTCGACACTCTCGAGCGTTCCCTGGCCGAGCTCCAAAGGCGATACGATCAGGTCCAGCACATGTTGGGCGCGACACCGCAGATCGCTCTCACTCCCGCTGCGCCGACGGTCGTGCGACGGATATCGACTATGCCGGTGCGGGCAATCAACCGAGGCCCGCGGCATAAGGCAGCAACCTCTGTGGCGACGGACTCGAGCGCTTCGACCGTAGCACCGACGACAGAGACGCCGGGCCTCCCTTCCTCCGACGTGCCCGATTCTTTGGCCAAGTCGTCTTTGCCCACAGACTAACTCACGCCCGCCCACCGCCGCCCACCGCCGCCCACCGCCGCCCACCGCCGCCCACCGCCGCCGCCACCGCCGCCACCGCTCAGTCTTAGAAGCCAAGTCCTCTCAGTCCAGCGGGGCGACTCACCCGATACCGGGCCATGGCCATGTTCAACAAAGAAGCGACCGAGAAATCAGATCCCAAGACTGGCGCTGCGACCGAGGCGGCGCTCTCCATCGTCGCCGCAGGCATGCGCGTAATGGGCGACATCGAAACCAATGGTGTGCTCAAGATCGAAGGGACTGTCGAAGGCACGGTGCGCGGAGCGCGCCAAGTGCTCGTGGGCCGCCAGGGCGAAGTCAAAGGCGATGTCCACGCACGCGAAGTAGTGGTCGGGGGAAAGGTGGACGGTACGATCACCGCAGCCGAACGCGTAGAAGTACAGGGAACGTCATCCGTAACCGGCGACATCTACACCAAGTCGATCGTTGTACTCGAAGGCGGAAGGATCAACGGCACCGTCCGAATGGATGACTCAGCAGCCCGTGTCGCGAAGACCGATGCCAAGCCTATGCCCGTTGCCGTCGTACGCTGACGTTTGCTGATGGGGCTACGCTCCCATTCTCTGCCCCAGATCCAGTCCAGAGCGTTGCGCTTCTCCACAGTTCTCCACATTGCACTGTGCACAACTCTGTTCGGATGTGGAGAAGATCCAAGTCATCACCAGCATAAGCTGCAGTCCGAAGAGGCTGTCCCGGCAGCCAAGCCGTTCCGCGTCGCGCTTCTGACTCCCGGACCCGTATCGGATCAGGCGTGGAACGGAGGAGCCTACCAGGGGCTGCTTCGAATCCGCGACAGCCTGCACGCCCAGATTAGCAACATCGAGACTAAAACGCCGGCGGAGTTCGACGACAATTTTCGCCAGTACGGAGCGCAGGGTTACAACCTCGTGTTCGGGCACGGCTTCGAGTTTCAGGACGCGGCACAGCGCGTGGCCCCGGAATTCCCCAAAACGATCTACGTCACTACCTCGGGCGATAGAACCGGACCGAACCTCGCCGGCATCACTTTCAATTTCCAAGATGCGTCCTATCTCGCGGGCATCGTAGCGGGTGCGATGACGAAGTCGAACACGATCGGCGCGATAGGCGGCACGGAGCTTCCGCCGGTCAAGGCAAGCTTTGCCGCGTTCGCGGCGGGCGCACGCTCGGTCAACCCAAAGGTCAAAACGCTGATCTCTTATATCGGCAATTGGGATGACGTAAGCGCGGGACAGGAACAAGCGCTCGCGCAGATCAACCAGGGCGCCGATGTGCTCTTTCAAAATGCGGACGCGGCCGGCCTCGGGGTCTTTCAAGCAGTGAAGCAGTCGAACGGCGTCTACATCTTTGGTGCAAACTCGAACCAGAACGCCGTAGCCCCGGCCGTCACACTCGGCAGCGTGGTCATCGACCTTCCTCACGCCTTTCTGACGGTTGCGCGCGAAGTGCAGGCCGGGCTCTTCGTTCCTCGAGTCATCACGCTTGGCGCACAGAATCAGGTCGTGAAGCTCGTGCTCAACCCCGTTCTGTCGTCGCGCATCCCACCGCGCATCCGTGGCGCCGTCGATTCGGTCGAGCATCAGCTAGAGACCGGCGCGTTCGTTCCGCCCACTTCGTAGAGCGCGCTCCCGAGGGCTTCACTCCTACTCTGTGAGTGGCAGCTTCGAATGTCTTCGCGAATGCGCCCCGCCCCTAACGGGGACCGGAGCTTTTTGTTTTTCAAGCTTCGTCTGGACGGCGAGCAACCCCGCCCCTAACCCCTCCCCTTTCAGGGGAGGGGAATCTTTCTGTTTTCAAGCTTCGCTTGAATGACGAGGGGGCTTCGCCCCCTCGACCCCCTAGGCACGATGGGACCGCGGTTCGACGCAGAGCTCTACGCCGTCCGCGTCGGGCAACCATGCGGGATCGCACCGCGAATAGAGACGGTCGCTCTTGCGAAGGAATGTCCTTGCGGAGTCGAGGGGCGGAGCCCCTCGTCATCCAAGCGAAGCTTGAAAGCAAGAAAGCCCCCTCCCCTACAAGGGGAGGGGGTTGGGGGGTGGGGTTTCCTTCGTAGGTTTACCTCGTGCCCTCTACGCTCGCCGCGATCTCGGAGCATCTCGACCAGCTCTTGGGCACGCGTGACACACCGGATTATCCCAACGCCGTGAACGGCGTGCAGGTCGCGAATCGAGGGTCCATCACTAAAGTCGCCGGCGCAGTGGACGCATCTGAGCGGGCGATCACGGCCGCGATCGCCGAGCACGCGAATCTCTTACTAGTGCATCACGGACTTTGGTGGGCAGGCGTGCAACCGATCGCCGGCTCGCTGTACAACCGGCTGGCGCCGCTGTTCGCGCATGATGTGGCTGTGTACTCTGCACACCTGCCTCTTGATCGGCATCCGTCGCTCGGCAACAATGTGCTCCTCGCGCGCGCCCTCGAGCTCGACCCCGAAGGCACATTTGCGCGATTTGAATCGATCATGGTCGGTGTTCGAGGAAAGACCGATGTCCCTACCGCCGCTCTGCTCGCGCGCGCAAAGGGGTTCGCGCGCACGCACGGCGGCGATGCGATCGCGTCGGCATTCGAGCCTGAAAGACGTACTCGGCACTGGGCGATATGCACCGGAGGGGGTGCGTCCGCCGAGACGCTGAAGGAGGCAGTAGACTTGGGTGTCGATACCCTGATCGTCGGCGAAGGGCCGCACTGGACCGCGGTGGACGCTCCGGAGCGGGGATTGGTCATTGTATACGCAGGCCATTACGCGACCGAGACGCTCGGAGTCACGGCGTTAGCCGAACACGTCTCGCAGCAGTTCGGCATCCCGTGGACCTTCATCGCCGCGCCTACGGGACTGTGATCCCGCCAGCGCTCGCGCTCAGCGACATCACCAAGCGATTCGGCACGCTGATAGCGCTCGATCACGCGTCGCTGTCGGCGGTATGGGGCACGGTACACGCGCTCCTGGGAGAGAATGGCGCGGGCAAGACGACACTAATGCGGGTCGCGTTCGGAATGATCCGCCCCGAATCTGGTACGATCAAGGTCGACGGCATCGCTCGACGGTTTGGCTCGCCGACGGATGCTATCCGCGCTGGAATTGGCATGGTCCACCAGCACTTTGCGCTGGTGGGCGCCATGACGGTCGCCGAGAATGTGGCGCTGGGGTCGCGCGGTCGATACGACGCGTCAGCAGCAGCTGCGCGCGTGCGCAGGCTCAGTGCCGATACGGGACTCTCGCTCGACCCGGCTGCACGAGTTGATGCGTTGTCGATCGAAGAACAGCAGCGCGTCGAGGTCATGAAGGCGCTCGCGCGAGATGCCCGGATCCTGATTCTCGACGAGCCCACGGCAGTTCTCTCGCCCCCACGTGCTGCAGAGCTGTTGCAATGGCTCCGGCGATTCGCGGATGGCGGGCGGGCCGTAGTCCTCATCACTCACAATCTTCGAGAGGCGCTGTCGGTGGCCGACGACGTCACCGTCTTGCGCCATGGGCGCACGGTACTGGAAGCGGCTGCCCGAAAGGTTGACGCGGACCGCTTGGCAGCGGCTATGCTCGGAGAGTTGCGCGAGGAGGTTCCCCTCCCCCTAACCCCCTCCCCTAAAGGGGAGGGGGAAATTTCCTTTTTTTCTTCGGTGGGGGCTTCGCCCCCACACCCCGCAAACCCAATCTCTCGTGCGTCCGGGGTCGAGGGGCGGAGCCCCTCGTCATCTAAGCGAAGCTTAGAAAGAGGAAGTTCCCCCTCCCCTTTAGGGGAGGGGGCTAGGGGGAGGGGCGATCAATCAGATGCCCCCGTCTTTGTCGCCGACCACATATCGATCGCTGACAATCGCGGGGTGGTCATGATCCGGGACGCGTCGTTCACCGTGCGCGGCGGCGAGATCGTCGGCATCGCCGCCGTAGAGGGAGCGGGACAACACGAGCTTCTTCGCGCGCTGGCTGGGCGCGCTCGGCCAATTGCCGGAACGCTGGCAACTCCCGACCGCGTCGGATTCATTCCCGAAGACCGTCAGCGCGATGCACTCGTGCTGAGCTTCCCGTTGTACGAAAACGTCGCCTTGCGGGGCGCCGGCCGACGCCGTGGCCTCGTGCGGTGGCATCTCGTGCGCGCACATACGGCGAGCATGGTCGCGACCCACGATATTCGCCCCGGCAACGTCCGGGCCCCGGCGTCGGCGCTCTCCGGCGGCAACCAGCAAAAACTCGTCTTGGCCCGAGAGCTCGATGACGACCCCAGTGCCGTCGTCGCCGACAACCCCACGCGGGGACTGGATATCCAAGCTTCGGCCGCCGTGCACACGCGCCTCCGCTCAGCCCGTGACAGCGGCGCCGCCGTCGTGCTGTACACCAGTGATATCGATGAGATGTTGGCGCTGGCCGACCGGGTGCTCGTCATCGTAAAAGGCCGAGTGCGCGGAGTCGTACCCGACCGTGACGCGGTGGGACGCGCAATGCTCGGCGCTGCATGAACGCTCCGGACGTAGCGGGCGCCCTGGACGCATTGTGGCGCGGGGCATTCGGGTCCAGGTACGTGATTTTCTCCGCGACTCTCGTGCGTGCCGTGCCGCTCACGCTCACCGGGCTCGCCGTGGCAGTCGCGTTCCGGGCCGGAGTACTGAACATTGGCGCCGAAGGCCAGTTTCTCGCCGGAGCAACAGCTGCCGCGGGCATGGGTCTTTTGATCGCATCGTGGACCCGCCACGCGCAGGAGCTCGTCGCGCTGCCGCTCGCACTTTTCGCGGGGGCCGTCCTCGGCTCGGCGTGGGCCGGGATCGCAGCCTGGCTGCGGCGCCGGTTTGGCGTGCTGGATGTAATCAGCACGATCATGCTCAACTTCATCGCCCTCGACGCGGTTGCGTACTTGGTACGTGGCCCGCTGCAGGAACCGCTGCACATCTATCCTCAAACGCCTTCGCTACCAACTGGGCTGCACCTGCCAATGCTTGTTCCGGGCACGCGCCTGCACGTTGGCTTCGCGATCGCGCTGGCAGCTTCGCTGGCGTCGTGGTGGGTGCTTCGGGCGACGGCATCAGGCTTTCGCCTTCGCGCTACCGGCGCGAATCCGTTCGCGGCCGCGACTGCCGGAATGATCGATGTGGGTGCAACGACCACGCGCGCCTTCCTTGCGAGCGGCGCCCTGGCAGGGTTGGCCGGAGCCATCGAAGTCACAGGCGTCACCTATGCACTCTACGACAACATCTCTCCCGGTTACGGCTATACCGCAATTGCCGTGGCTCTGCTCGCGAATCTCAACCCGCTGGGCGTGATCGTGACTGGCATACTGTTCGGCGCCCTCTCTGCAGGAGCGGCCGCCATGCAGCGGGATGCCGGCGTACCGGCGGCCGTCGTGTCGATCGTAGAGGCCTGCGTGATTTTGGCGGTGCTGCTCATACAGCAGCGGCGGCCCCGCGCCGCATGATCGCGCCATTGGGTGCTGTGGTCGGCACCACCTGGCTCAGAGGGGCGGCGCCACTGCCGGCGCAATAACGGGTACGATCACAGGCTTCATTAGCGCCACCGTACGCACGGCGACGCCTTTGGCGTTCGCGGCGCTTGGGGAGACACTTTCCGAGCAGTCGGGCGTGATCAACATCGGCCTCGAGGGCGTCATCATTGCGGGCGCATTCGCTGCACTCGTGGGCGCGGGCGTGGCTGGCCTAGCTGCCGGCGTCGCGCTGGCCGCGTTGGCCGGCGCCGCAATCGCGGCTCTCTTTGGCATCTTCGCCGTCGTGCTTCGCACCGATCAGATCATCGCGGGCACGGCCGTTACGCTATTTGGGTTGGGACTCACCGGCACTCTCTACCACTGGCTGTACGGCTCGGGCGGCGCGGCACTGTCGATTCCGACGATGCATCCGAGCCCGCTGCCGGGGTTTGCACGGATCCCCGTCATCGGTCAGGCGCTCTTCGATCAGTCAGCGCTGACTTATGCTGTGTACGTGATCGCACCGGCGCTATGGTGGTGGACGTATCGCACGCACGCCGGGCTGGCGCTGAGGGCCGTTGGCGAAAATCCCGACGCCGCGCGTGCGGCGGGCGTGGCCCCGCGAATCGTTCAATGGTGGGCCGTAGTCATAGGCGGTGTCCTCGGGGGCATAGGCGGCGCCACGCTCGTGCTGGCGCAAGCAGGAACCTTCGCCGAAGGAATGTCCGCAGGACGTGGGTTCATCGCGATCGCCGTAGTAGCGTTGGGGCGTTGGCATCCGCTCGGAGCGGCCACTGCGGCCCTCATATTCGGTGCGGCGATCGCGCTGCAGTTCCTGTTTCAATCCATGGGATGGCCGGCGCCATATCAGCTCTTTCTTGCGCTACCGTATGTCGTCACGCTCTTCGTGCTCGCCGGTGCGGCGCGCCGCCGGCGAGCGCCGGCTGCCCTCGGGCGCCGCGACTTGTGAGACAGGTGTGGCCGAGACCTTGAGCGTAACCGCGAAGCGCGCGCGATGATTCGCACTCTCCCGCTCAATCCGCAGCCGACCGCGCGCGAGACCCGCGAGATTCTATTTCGCTTGGGTCACGAGCTCACGACCCTTGGCGCGCGGGTAGAGCACGACATTGTGGGTGGATTCCGGTTCCGCATGCCGTTCGCGTGGCGAACCCGCGCGCTTGGATTCCTGCATGCCGTGAGCTCGGGACGAGTCACCATCGGCGCCGGCTCGGGAGAACCTTGGCGCGTACGTTACGAGCTACGGTTCTCGTTGCTGTGGCTCGTCACGGTGCTTCTCACGGCACTGCTGGTCCGGTTCGGCTTCCACTGGCCCCGGACATCCCTGCTGAATCTGATCGGGCTGCTCTGGCTAGTCGTTTACGGCGTGCCCTATGCGAGAGCGAGTCGCGAATTTCGCCGCTTGGTCGCCGAGGCCGTCAGCAGCCGGTATATGCACTATTCCACGTCCCGACCCAGCGGCCCCGTGATACCCGGGTAAGGAGCGTATAGGATCCGCCGTCGCCATCGTCACGACCTACTACGATCGTAGGAGTCCGGTGCGGACCGAGCAGAACACCGGCAAGGACCTCGGACGCTTCGAGGTCATCTTCCGGTCCGGAAGCACGTTCCACGTAGCTAGCCAGGTACTGTGGCGGCCCGCCGACCGATGGCGTCGTGTCGCGCTCGATGATGAGGAGAATGTGCTGCTCCCGCGGATTGGCCTCTTCGTTGATCCGCCGGACCAGCTCGGCCGCGATCCCCTCCGTGCCGTCAGGCAGCACGAACCGGTGGGCGTCGCGGACGGTGAACGGGAGCCCACGAAATGCCGCAGCAGTATCGCCGCGGAGCGCCGACGCCACGCGCACCACTTCGGCCGCGCGGCGCGCCGAGTCGATGGGCGACAGCATTGCCACGGAGTCCATCGGGAGCGAGACAGCGTGTCCGACCACGAATGCAATGGCCCAACTTGGCGGGGGTCCCGCGCCAGCAGTCGCGCCAGATTGCGGGGATGTTCGGGGAGCGACTGCAGCGGTAGGCCACGAAGTGCAGCTACCTGAGTACGAGCCCGGCGAGCCAGCCGTGAGGAGCGCTGATCCTACCAGGCCGTTGCGAGCGAAGAGGTCCACGGTGAGGCCGTGGGAAAGCTCGGCTTCGCCGCTCGCAGCATTGCTGAGCGTGCTGTCAGTGTAGTGCGGCAGGACCATTACCGCCTCGCTCGGATTGCTACCGACCACGAACAGGCTTGGGCCGGCGGCGGCGTCATCCCAATTCGGCCCTGCCGAATGCGCGCGACGACACGTCGGATGAGGCAGCCGGGGGTTGTCCGGTTGAAGACTGATCCAACTTATTCGTGCCACCCTTACAGCCGACGAGTGCGCCCATGGCCGCGAGGAGAAGTCCGAGGGCTATTGGCAGCCCACCGTTCCTTCGGATGTCGTGGCGGCCAGCGGCGGAGGCGCGTCGCCGATGAAGATCCCGCACGTGCCGGGGGTAGCCGCGGGGTGCGTCGCAGTCGCTGCCCAACCTGTCGCTGTCCCCGTCGAGATGCCTACCGTCACGCCTGGGGACACGTTGTAGCTCAGGCCAGCTGTGCTGGTCGTGTATACCGAGTTGGTGTAGAAATACGCTTCCTGTGCGGTCACCAGGTTCCGTAGATCGCTCTTGAGCGTGGCCGCATACGCCGATCCCTTGGTATTCGCGAACTTGGGAATCGCGATCGCGGCGAGAATGGCAATTATCACCACCACAATCAACAGCTCGATCAAGGTGAATCCGGCGGACCCGGCGGACCCGGCGACCGGCCGTCTCGCGGGACCGCGGCGGCCCAGATCGGCTGAGGCCAAAGGCCTCGCGCGACTGCAGCGGGGCTGAGTCATGCTCGCGTCTAAGGCAATGCCGATACCGCCGCTCTACCCCGGTCATAAGTTATGGTCAGACAGTTGGTTAACCCGCTAGAGCCAAGTGGCGTTCGGCCATGCGCGTCCGTCGAATCGCCGCATATCTCGCACGGTGCAAGACTGTCGCACAATGCGACAACGTTTCTCCGCTACGACCGGAATGGGATACTCTGACCGATTTCTAGCTGATTTTCGTTTCCAGCCAATCTCGCCCCACCCCTACATCGACGACCAGGGGGACAGACAGTTCCGCCGCGTGCTCCATTTCATGGATCACGAGGGCACGGATCGCATCGAGCTCCTGCATTGGGGAGTCAAACACGAGCTCGTCGTGAACTTGTAGCAGCATTTTCGTCTCAAGGCCCTCGGCACGCAGTTGATGATGGATTCGAATCATTGCAATCTTGATTAGGTCAGCCGCTGAGCCCTGGATGGGCGAGTTCTGCGCGGTTCGCTCGCCGAAGGCTCGCATGTTGTAGTTGCGGTCACGAAGCTCGGGAATGTAGCGACGACGCCCGAAAATGGTTTGCACGTACCCCAGCTCCCGCGCAGACTCGATAGTGGCATCGAGATATCTGCGCACGCCTTGAAAGCGCTCGAAGTACCGCGCGATGAATTCGCGGGCTTCTGCATGCTCGATCTTGAGCTGGCGTGATAAGGCGTGAGCGCCCTGCCCGTAAATCGTGGCGAAGTTGATCGTCTTCGCGCGTGCCCGCATCACTGGCGTGACATCGGCTGGGGGGACATCAAAAATGATCGACGCCGTCTGGCGATGAATGTCGCCGCCTGCCGTGAAAGCCTGTACGAATGCCTCGTCGTGCGAGAGATGCGCCAGCAGGCGCAACTCGATCTGGGAGTAGTCTGCGGCTAGCAGCATCCAGCCCGCACGCGGCACGAAACCGCGCCGTATATCGCGCCCCAGCTCGCGACGAATCGGGATGTTTTGCAGGTTCGGGTCGCTCGAAGAGAGCCGCCCAGTTGAAGCGACGGTTTGATTGAACGACGTGTGCAACCGACCGTCGGAAGGATTTAGAAGCTGCGGTAGCGCATCGAGGTACGTGCCCTCGAGCTTGAACAGCTCTCGATACTCGAGAAGAAGCTGTGGCAGCACGTGCCCCGCCTCCGCTAGCTCTTGGAGAACGCTCGCATCAGTCGAGGGCCCGGTCGCCGTCCGCTTACGAACGGGAAGCTGCAATTTCTCGAAGAGAATCAGGCGCAGCTGAGGGTTGGAGTTGATGTTGAACTCCTGTCCTGCTTCCGCGTAGATCTCCTGCTCTACGCGCTCGCGCTCCCGCTGGAATCGCTCCTTGAGCGAACGAAACCACGGTACGTCGATCGAGATTCCAGCCAACTCCATGTCCGTCAGCACCTCGACCAAGGGCATCTCAATGTTGCGGAAGAGCGGGGTCATCTCGTGCACGTCGAGCTGCGGTTCGAATACCGCCCGCAGCCTCATGGTCATGTCCGCGTCCTCACAGGCGTAGTCGCGGGCGCAGGATACCGGGACCATCTCGAACGAGAGCTGCGACTTTCCTTTGCCGCACAGCTCATCGAACGTGGTCATCGTGTGGTTGAGGAGCTCGAATGCCAGCACGTCGAGTCCGTGTGACCGGCGCCCGGGATCGAGCACGTAGCTGGCCACCATCGTATCGAAGTCGACGCCGCGCAACTGCACGCCGGCGCGGCGGAGCGCTAGCACGTCGTACTTCGCATGATGCGCCGTCTTCTTGATTGCCGGATCTTCCAACAACTCGCGCAGCTCGCGCATCTCAGGTGCATCGAGCGGCGGCAGGTTTTTCACCGGCGGGACATCTCCGGCCGCGATCGTCCGCGCCGCGATGGAATCACCAGTAGGGAGGGGCGCCGCGGAGAGGTCGCCGTCGAGCGTGACTTGTTCCTGTTGAATCTCCTCACGTCCCTCTTCCGTCCGCGCCCCGGCTACCAGGCGGCCACTTCCCCCTCCCCCTCCCCCTCGACGTCCCCCTCCCCCGACCCCCTCCCCGCAAGCGGGGAGGGGGAAGAATCGGTTTTTGTTGGGGGGTCCCCCCCCAACCGCTTTGCCCCCTCCAACCCCTCGCCCTCGCGTGCCACTTCGCGCCCGGGTGGATGCCCTCCTTCCGCCCCGGCGTTTGCGTTGTCGGCGGGGGGGCCTCCCCCGAAAAGATCTATTCCCTCCTTCCCTCCCAAAGGGAGGGGAGGGGAGTTAGGGGGGAGAGGTGGGGCTTCGTTCCAGGCACGATGCTGTAGCGGCAGGTAGTACGCCTTGCCCGGGGCCGAGGCGATCGAGATGCCGACTAGCGTCGAGCGGAGGGGATCGACTTTTATTGGCGCCTCGGGATCGATGATTGTCTCGACATTGATCGCGAAGTGACCGGCGGTCCTCATCTCTGCTACAAGCCGGCTCAAATCCTCAACCGTGTCGACTGTGCGGTAGTCCACTACCTCACGCTCGCGTTTTTCCAAGACCGGCGCCGGCGTCGGCAGTGCCATGGCCAGAGAATGAAACTCGAGCTCGACGTAAATATCCCGAAGCCGAGCGGAGTCGGGCTCCCTCACACGTACGGCATCAAGATCGAGCGTGACGGGTAGATCATCGCGAATGGTGACCAGCTCCTTGGACAAGCGGGCGCGATCACCATGTGCGAGCAGTGCCTCGCGCGGACGTTTTTTCGTGATCTCGCTGGCGTGCGCGAGAATGTCCTCAAGGCCGCCGTATGTGGCCACGAGCTCGCGGGCCGTCTTCTCGCCGATTCCGGGAACGCCTGGCACATTGTCAGAGCTGTCGCCAACCATCGCCAGGTAATCCGTGACTCGCTCCGGTGGGACGCCAAGCCGATCGGAAGCATTCTCGCCACTGACCCACTGCTCATCGACACCTGCTGGCCCGCCTCGGCCGGGATTGAGCAGCCACACGCCCGGCCGAACGAGCTGCTGAAAATCCTTGTCGCCGGAGACGATCACGACGTTCACGTTTCGCTCGGAAGCCTGCCGGGCCAACGCGCCAATGACGTCGTCCGCCTCGAATCCATCGAGCGTGATGATTGCAACGCGACTGGCTTCGAGTATGGCGCAGATGCGTTCCATGCCCCGGTCGAACGCTGACTGCAACTCCTCCGTGAGCTTCTGCCGAGTCGCCTTGTAGGCAGGGAAGCGTTCATGCCGGAACGACGTGCCGGAGTCGTTCACCCAGGCGAGATACTCCGGACGATGCTGCGACTGAAGGCGCTGCAGAAAGTTGACGATGCCCCACGCAGCAGAAGTGTTCTCCCCGCGGCTCGTGGTCAGGGGTCGCGAGAGAAGCGCGAAGAACGCGCGGTAGATCAGCGCATACCCGTCGACGAGAAAAAGCCGCGGGCTCGCCGGCCGCTGCGGCTCAGCCATGCACGCCTGAGGGCCGCGCCCTACCGCCCTTGTGGGGACGGTGGTGGCGGGGACGGTGGTGGCGGGGACGGTGGCGGCGGCGGCGGCGATGTCGAGGCCTTCGCTTGCTCCCGTTCGATACGACGGAGAATCGACTGGTAGTCCGCCATGCTGTGTGGCGTGAGTTTGTACCGGCCGCGCCCCGTCTGATCGACGAACACCAGCTGCACGTTGTATTGGCGATAGACCCACACTTGCTCGCGGCCGCGCACATTCACGTTGAGGCTGCCCTGCATGTAGACCTGCTCAGGCTCACCGATGGTAATGAAGACCATCCCGCGATCTGTCAGCCAACCGGGTATGCCCTCGTCTTTAAAGCGTTCATTCGCCTGGCGCAATCGGTTGAAGTAGCTCTCGAGCGCCTCGTTTTGCGGTGTCGATGGAACAGGGTCGGTCTCGCGCATGAACCGCGCCCAGGCGGCGGCGCGCTGATCCGGGGGTGCGTGTCTCAAGGAATCCACGGCCGCACGATTCGGGAAATACTTGAGGTAGTTCAGCATCTCCTCAAACGACGAGACCGGCAGGTCTTCTCCGAACCCAACGAAGACCGGAGTGCGCACGCTATCACTTCCACTGGCGCCCGCGCTCGATGCAGACCGTCGGAAGACGAGTGAGGCCATGCCGATCCCGATGCGCGACACCGGGACGACGGCCACGCCGCTGAACAGCATGCCGTGGCGCGGAAGGCTGACCGACTCGGTCCACAACGTCGTCGCGGTGTCGCTACGAATCGTGACGTCGATGGGGAGCTCCGTGCCATCGCCGTAGCCTTCGATGTACACATCGACCGCCGAATCGCGGCCAAACGTGACCGTCGAGCGTGGGCTTACGACGAGATGCGGCGCGGAGTCTACGTCGGTGCGCGGAGTCGCTTCGTACACGGTGACGGGCGACGAGAGCGAGGCCGGACCCAGGCGCGGCACCGTAACGGAAACCTGTTTCGTCACGGCACGCGCGCTGCCCTCGTCGTGCAGGAATATCGACAGCTGGTAGGTGCCCGGCGGCGCGTGCAGCGCACCCTGGAAGATCACGCTCTCGGTCTGCCGGGACGTCTCCGCGTTCGTCGCGACGAGCACGACTTGCGAGCCTTCAGTATGCCGTACGGTTGACCCGTCAGGTGTCGTGAGATCAAGGCGAGTGTCGTACGTTGCTTGGTATGCGCCGTTCTCGCGCCTAAAGGTCAGCACTCGGTTTGCGAACGAAGCTGTGAAAAGGAGGATCGTCGAATCCGGCGAAGCGCCAGCGAAGTAGACGACGCGGCCTACGAACGGGAATGCGCCCGCCTCGGCGATCAGCCCGGCTTGCTGGTAGGCCTTGATCGACTCCGCAGATGGCCCTCCCTGAGCCGATCCTCCCTGTCGCGACGTGTCAGCTCTGCCAGATCGCTCAGGCGACGCCCCACCGGCCGACCGGCCGCCCAGCTGTCCGGCGCAGGCAGCAAGCACCAACGCGGTCACCGCGCCGGCCAAGCACGCCGCGTGCGCCCGCCACAGTCCGACCGTCATGTTCACTCCATGTGGGCCAGGATTTCACTCGCCCGAGTTAATGAGATTACGGGAAGCCCAGCCGCTTCGATGGCTTCGCGGCCTCCCTCCTCCCTGTCTACCAGCGCCAACACCCCTGCCACTACTGCCCCGACGGCGCGCGCGCCCTCGACCGCCCTGAGCGCGGACCCCCCGGTCGTGATAACGTCTTCAACGATCGCCACCCGATCACCAGCTTCGAGCGGGCCCTCGACCAGCTTCCCCGTGCCGTGCGTCTTGAGCGCCTTGCGCACCGTGAATGCCCGCAGAGACCCGCTGGCGCCAGTGGATCCGTTCGCCCGGCTGGCGTAACTCATTGCGTAAGCAATGGGGTCCGCGCCCAAGGTCAAACCGCCAATCGCAACGACGTCGCGACCCCATTCCGTCGCCCGTAGCGTGCGGACGCCCAAAGGCCCTATCAGCACTAGGCCATCGGGGTGCATTGTCGTGAGTCGCGCATCGATGTATAAGGTGGAGGACTTTCCGGAGGAAAGTGTAAACTGGCCGCGCCGAGCGGAGCGTTGGGCAAGAAGCCGCGTGAGCGCCTTCGTTTCGTCGGCGAGTGTGGCAACGTTACGGGCGGACGGCATAGTTCCAAAGATGCAACTTCCTATCCGATTTTCGACAGCGGTAGTCGTCGCTGTAATCGTGTTCGTGATCACGCTCGTGGTCACGCTGACCGCACTCGCGGCGTCGCTCCTGCATGAACGGCGGCTTGCCCGTCGCATCGCCGAGCGGTCGGCTGAGCTTGAGCGCCTGTCGGCGGAGCTGCTGAGAGCCAACCGCGCCAAGAGCGAGTTTCTCGCCAACGTCTCGCATGAGCTGCGAACACCACTCAACGCGATCGTCGGGTTCGTGGACCTGTTGCGGGACGGAGTGTACGGCGAACTCGGGCCCCGTCAGATTGGCCCGGTACAGCGGATCGAATCGTCGGCTAACCACCTGCGGCACTTGGTTGATCAGGTGCTCGACTTGGCCAAGATCGCCGCCGGCCGACTCGAATTTCAACCGGAGTCGGTCGACCTCAGGCTGTTCGTGCTCGACGTCGCGACCGAGGTAGAGCCGCTCGCGGTAGAGAAAGGACTTACGCTGTCGCTCGCAGTCGGTGCGACGCTGCCGAGACTCCGGACCGACCCTTCGCATCTCAGGCAGATTCTCGTCAACCTGTTGGGGAACGCAGTCAAGTACACCACAGCCGGCGGAATTGCCGTTCGCGCCAGAATCGAGCGAGACGGCCCGTTGCCAAGAGAGACGGATGTCATGGCGCCGGCATGGGTGGCCGTACAGGTGAGCGACACCGGAATCGGCGTTGCCGAGGAAGATTGCGAGCGGATCTTCGAGGAATTTGAGCAAGTCAATCCAGGGCCTCGAGGAGACAGCGCCAGCCGCGGCACCGGCCTGGGCCTCACCATCTCACGCCGCCTGGCAAGACTCATGGACGGCGATATCACGCTGGAAAGCGAGCCCGGAAAGGGATCTACGTTTACGCTCTGGCTTCCGGCGAGCTCGTAAACCTCCGCGGCAGCGGCGGGAATCTCCGAAATCGGTCTAGATACGGCAGCACTAGCCGTTGCCGGAACAGCTGCAGCATGCCATCGGAATCGTAGGCCTTCCTGAACTCGGTCGGCGTGAGACGGAGCGTCGATCGCAGATGCCGTCCAAAGCTCTGCGGCGAGGAATACTCGAGACAATACGCCACGCGTGCTACGGACATTGACCGATCCTCGAACAGACGTGCCGCGCGCGTGAGCCGCGCCATGGCGAGGTATTGCTTCGGACGTGGTAGACCGAGACGATAGAAGCGACTCATGAAAGTCGTCTGCGCAACCTGCAGCACCCGTGTGAGCTCGGCCACCGTACGAACGCACGGTGGCACCGAGAAAAGAGTCTCGAAAAAGTGCCACGCCTCGGAAGACCCCACGCGCGACGAGGCGCCCTCCGCCACACCGGGCGCAGACCCCGGCGCGAGATCCACGGCCAGGGTGGCCATCGCGATTCGTTGAACATCGTCTGGGTCATCACTCAGTAGAGCATTCCGAAGCGTCTGCCATCCGTCGGGCTGTCGTGCATCGACGAGATGCCGAAGCCCACATTGCCCAAGCGATAATACCGCGTGCGGTGCTCGGCGATCTACTTCCGTGAGCACAGCGACCGCACGGAGGCGAGGTCGCTCACGCATCATGTGACCGACCCAGCGCGCCTCCTCCGTTCCGCAGCGAGACACCGAGACCACCACCGTGGCAACGCTGCGTTCGCGTACGTCGCGCATTACCTCGTCAATGGAGTCCCGATGCAGCGGCTCGTACAAGCCGAGCCCGACGGCGTCGAGGCGCTGGCGTTCGTAACACGTCAGCATTGTCGATACGGCCAAGCGCGCGCGCATGGAACGACAGATATGGCCAGCATGTCAGTCGATCGTCATCGCCAAGGTCACTATATTCCCTAGGCGGACGTGCGACGCCGTCGGTCGGACGGTCGCGGGGCGGTTGGGCAGAATGACGGCCTAGCCGCATCCCGAGGAAAGTCCGGGCTCCAAAGGGCGAGCTGCCAGGTAACGCCTGGGCGCGCCGAAGTACGTGAGTGCCGAAGCGCGACAGATAGTGCCACAGAAATCAAACCGCCGATGGCCCCTAGAACGGGGATCAGGTAAGGGTGAAATGGTGGGGTAAGAGCCCACCGCGCTCGCGGCAACGCGGGCGGCATGGTAAACCTCAGCTGGAGCAAGGCCAAATAGGCGGCGAGGGGTGGCCCGCCCCGATCAAAACGCCGCGGGTAGGCTGCTAGAGGGTCCGGGCGACCGTACCCCGAGAGAAATGACCGTCCGGCATTCGTGCCGACAGAACCCGGCTTATAGACCGACGGCTCCACGACGCGCCCGAGCACCCCGCTCGGGCACGTTGCCGGCCGTGCTGGGCGGCGCCGTGCCGTGCATTCTGCTGATGGCGTTGGCGCCCTCCTGCACGCCTCGCACGCCGCCGGAACGGACGCCCGCGTCACCCCCTCCGGTCTCCAAGGCACCCCCGGTACTACCTCCTCGTCCCGACTCGGCGAAGCTGCCAAGAGCGGCATTGGCGTACGCGCTTGGAAGCGCGGCGTATCGGATCACAGCAACCGGCACGATTGCGCGGGTCGGCGACTCGACCGCGGCCGCGGATACCGTGTCGACTTCGACTTTGATTCGATACACAACGCGTTGGGACTCGGTGGCCCGGATGGTACGCGCGACGGGAGTCGTACAAATGCAAGTGAAGGCCGCGCCCGCGCCGCCCGCCAGGATTTCAGGCGTGATGACAGACGCGATTCCGTTCGTTGCCACGATCGATACGGCCTCGAGGCTGGTCACGCTCTCGACGGACTCAGCCGGCCGCACGAAATGTTCTGCTCCCGGCGCGGCGGCTCTCGATCAGGTGCGTGAGTTCTTCCCTTCGCTGCAGCGCCCCACCACAGGTGAGACCCAATGGCAGGACACAGCCGTCTCCACAGCCTGCCGCGGCGAGATTCCAGTCACCGCCACGGTCGTACGGACGTTCACGGCTTCGCGCTCGGGCACGACCGGGCCAATAATGGTATCTCACACGAGCCAGGCCGTCCTGCTCGGCGCGGCGGTTCATCTAGACCAAATGGTCTCGCTCACTGGTGCTGGCGGCGGTGTCACTAGAGCCGAGTATGACTCCGCGTCCGGGCGTCTCGTCCGTGAGCACACCACGGTTGATCTCGACATCAACGTGATCAGTCACGTCGGCAGCTCTGCCCGGCTGCGCCAGTTCCATCAACACGCGGAGGTGACCGTTGTTGCATCGTCACCCGGAGCACCCTAGCTTCGCGGCGTGCCACACGAACAGCTCGTCGGAACCACTCTTGCCGGATTCAAGATCCTCGACCTGATAGGCGAGGGTGGAACTTCGACCGTGTACCGCGCCGAGCATCCGACTTACGGTGTGTGCGCAGTGAAGGTACTGCGCGAAAAGCTGCGGAACGACAAAACTGCCGTCGCGCGATTTCTTCGCGAGGCAGCTTTTGGCGAGCGCGTGCAGCACCCCAATGTCGTGCGAACTCTCGAGTTGGGCGACGCCTCGGGCGGCATGCACTTCCTCGCGACTGAGTGGGCAACCGGCGAGCTGCTCGAACGGTACGCGAAGCGAAACGCGCCAATGCCCGCAGACGTGGTGGCGGACATCATCGGGCAGATCGCGAGCGCAGTGCACGCGGCCCATGTGGCTGGCATAGTGCATCGTGACCTCAAGCCCGACAACGTCATGTTCGATCCAGTAACACGGGGGGTTAAGCTGCTCGATTTCGGCATAGCCGCCGACACCGACATGTCTCCAGAAGAGCGTCTGACGCGTGCAGGCTTTTTCGTTGGCACATTGATGTACGTCGCGCCGGAGACACTGTCCGGAGAAGTCGTCACGCCCGCGGCTGATCAATTCAGTCTCGCGACGATTGCCTATTTTCTGTTGACGGGAACCTTGCCCTATCCGGCTAAGAGTCAGCGTGAAATGTTCACCCAACTGCTCACGCAGCCGCCGGCTCCTCTGAATAAAGCGAAGCCCGGACTTACGTTTCCGCCCGTTGTAGAGCACGTGATCATGCGTGCCCTATCGAAACAGCCGTCGGCGCGATACCCCAACGTGATGGCCTTCGCCGACGCGCTCCGATCGGCGCTGGTAGCCCCGTCAGCAGCTCAGAGCGCAGGCATCATGTCACGCGTCAAAGGCCTTTTTGGGCGGTGAAACGGGCAACGCCAGCTGGCAACGTCTAGCAACGTCAGTCCACGAGACGAAGAGGCATGACGAGACACACGTAGATCGCCGGATCCGACCAGCCTTCGGGTTCGAGCGTCGCCGCACGTTCTGGGGCCTTGAACGTGAGCTTGACCTCTTCCGTGGGGATGTACCGCAGAATCTCCAGCAAGTACGACGCGTTGAAGCCAATATCGAGTGGATCGCCCGTATAGCGCACAGCAAGCTCGTCCTGCGCTTCGCCGAGGTCCGGCGTTTGCACGCTGAAGCGCACCATGCCGCTGTTGAACGACATACGAATCCGATGCGTCTGATCGGATGCCACTATGGCCATTCGCCTGAGCGCACCGGCCAGCGCCGCTTTGTCGGCAATGGCAATCCGGTCGTTGTCGCGCGGAATGACCTGTTCGTAATTGGGATATGGTCCCTCAATAAGACGAGTGTAAACCGCCGTGAACGGCGAGCGAAATCCCAGGTGGTTGTCTCCCCGCGCGATCTCGAGATCCTCCTCGGCCGGAAAAAGGCGCTTGACCTGGTCAAGCGCCTTCGGGGGAACGATGAATTCGCTCGCCGGAGCAGTGGCGCCGTCGATGGGTACCTGCATCTTCGCCAGCCGATGCCCATTGGTAGCAACCATGCGCATGTAATCAGCACGAAGCTCCCAGAGCACACCATTCAAAATCGGCCTGCTTTCCTCCGTCGAGACGGCAAAGGACGTATGCGAAATCAGCTTATGCAGCTCCCCCGATCGAACTCGCCAGCTTTCATTGAACCGCACGACCGGGAACGTGGGAAACTCATCACGCGGTATACCAAGGAGCTTGAACTTCGACCGGCCGCACTCCAGCGTCACCCGCTGTTCATTCGCCGCGGCAATATGCACCGGCGCTGGCAACAGCTCCCGCGAGATCTCGCTCAGCTTCTTGGCGGGAACGGTTACCGCCCCGCTCATTTCGACATCCGCCAGTACCTCGGTGCTCACGGCAATGTCGAGATCCGTACCGGATAGTCTGATGCCGCGGTCCGTAGTCTCAATCAGGATATTGGATAGTACCGGAAGCGTCGTTTTAGTGGGAACACTTGACGCTACAGCTGCTAGTCCCTCCTGCAGCTTTTCCCGAGAGATGGTGAACCGCATGTGCTAGGCTATCTCTTCTGTATTGTAGAAGAAACTAGTAGTAGTAGTAGAGCGTGTGGAATCATGTGTATACGTGTAAAACCGTGGTAAGGTATGGCTTTACAACGTAGTTGCCTAGGTAGCGGCTATCCACGCTGGCTCTGCAGCGTGGTGCGTAACTTTTCCACACGCGAACGGAATGCCTCTTCCGCCCGGCATTCCACGTTGACGCGTTCGAGGCTGTGAATCACTGTGGAGTGGTCGCGACCGCCGAAGGCATGGCCGATTTCCACAAGCTGGACGCCGAGCAGCTCGCGACAGAGGAACATGGCTACCTGGCGTGGCGTGGTAAGCGTCTTGGTCCGGGTTTTGGATTTCAGCCCATCCGGTGTGACCCCCCACTCCCTTGCGACGAGATCCTGGATCACGTCGATGGTGACCTTTGGCTCGGTGACTGCTTGTGACCCTGCCTCGGTGCCGTTGCCGCCTACCCCGCCGGTCGATGTCCGGAGCTTGTCGCGCAGGGCATCTTGGGCGACGTCCATAGTTATCTCGCGGTGCTTGAGCGAGGCGTAGGCCAGGAGCTTGATGAGAGCGCCCTCGAGCTCGCGCACGTTGGAGCGGACGTGCTCTGCAATGAATCCGATGACATCCTCCGGAATTGTCAGCTCCAGGTGATCCAGCTTGGCCTTGTGGTGCAAGATGGCGATCCGGTGCTCGAGCCCGGGTGCCTCGATGTCGGCGACCATGCCGCACTGGAACCGGCTGACGAGCCGACTTTCCAAACCTGGGATCTCTGACGGCGGTCGGTCGCACGTGAGCACGATCTGGCGATTCGCCTCGTACAGCGCGTTGAATGTGTGGAAGAATTCCTCCTGGACGCCCGCTTTTCCCCTGAGGAATTGCACGTCGTCCACGAGCAGGATGTCCGTTTCCCGATATCGACGTCGAAACTCGTAGTTAGTCCTGTGTTCGATCGCCAGTATCATTTCGTTGGTGAACTGCTCGGTCCCGACGTACGTGATGCGGATTTGCGGGAGTCGCTCGAGGATGTCGTGGGCAACGGCCTGCATGAGATGCGTCTTGCCGAGCCCCGTTCCTCCGTACAGAAACAATGGGTTGTACTGCTTGCCCGGCGCTTGCGCAGCTGCTTGCGCAGCTGCGGCGGCGAGCTCGTTCGATTTCCCGATGACGAAATGGTCGAATGTGTAGCGCTCGCTTAGCGGAGCGCCGGAGTGACCGCCCGGGCTTGTGTTGGTGGTCGTGTTAGTTGCAGGTGGGGCGACGAACAAATCCATCTGTGGCCGCGTGCGGCGATCTTGATTGACTTCGAACACGACGGTGAGGGGATGTCCGAGCGCCACGGGCGCGTACTGTGCCAGTAATTCGGCGTGCTTGCGATCGTTCCAGTCGACGGCGAACTGGTCTGGCGCGGCCACTACGATCGTGCTTCCGTCGAAGCGCAGTGCTTCAGTCGGCTCGAGAAAGGAACGAAACGTGTCCCTCGGCAAGTCATGGCGAGCGCGCTCGAGAATACGCGACCACGCTTCGGCTGGACTGAGTGTCGCGGATGTCTCGGAAGCGTTTTCGGCCATCGCGGGGTTGGCCATGTGGAAAAGTGCCGGGCGGGCGAAGCTAGGATCGCCTGACGGGAAAGTCAATCAGCGTGCGGTCGTGCTTACTGGGGAACGCTTGATCCAACTCCGCTTCAGGCCTAAGTTTGTGGGCTATGGGCAAACCAACTTATCGCCCGCGCAATAAGCGCCGCATCCGCACGCACGGTTTTCGCGCCCGCATGGCAACTCGGTGGGGCCGCGAAGTTTTGAGCCGCCGCCGCAAGAAAGGACGCAAGCGCCTGACAGTGCGGCTGCCGTCCAAATACGCCGGGGCGTAGGGCGTCGCCCGCGCTCGCACGCCTACACAGCCTTTTCCGCGCCGCTACCGGCTCACTCGGGGCAATGAATTGCGGGCCATTCGAGAGCGGGGCACAAGGGTCAGGGTGGAATACGTGGACGTGCGTGCCGCGCAGTCCGCTAACGCGTATCCGCGGATCGGAATAGTCGTCCCGCGCTACGTGCACGACGCAGTGGCGCGTAATCGGCTCAAGCGTCGGCTCCGTGAATTGGCCCGCACTCGCCTGATTCCGGCCATCCCGGCTGTCGATGTCGTCATCCGCGCGTTGCCATCCGCGTACGGTGCGTCGTTCTCGGCTCTTGAGCAGCAGATCCAGCGCGCAGCTGGCTTGGTAGCGGCCGAATGCGGCGCGTCTTGATCGCCGGCGTCCGACTGTATCAGGTTGGACTCTCACCGCTGCTTCCCGCGTCGTGCCGTTATGTTCCAAGCTGTTCCGCGTACGCAATTGAAGCACTCGAGCGCCACGGCGCGCTGCGCGGCGGCTGGCTAGCGATTCGCCGACTCCTTAGATGCCACCCGTTTCACGCGGGCGGCTATGACCCTGTGCCGTGATGGACCGACGAATGCTGCTGGCGCTGGCACTCTCAGCGCTGGTGATAGTGATAGCGCAGTGGCTGTTTCCGTCGCCTCACCCGACTCAACCGGGCGGGACAGCTGACACTTCGTCGTCGCACGTGGCGCCCGTACCATCCGGGTTGGCACCCGGTGCGGCAGCGTCGTCGGACACCGGGGCGCGCGTCCCGCAGCCGGCAGCCTGTAGCGCAGGGTAAGCCGCCCGCAGCGACTCAACGTGCTGGAGCGGCGAACGCCCCAGGCGGACGTGGCGCGGCGGCGGCCGCGCTGTCGACGGCTCCGGAAACGCTGACCGTCAGTACCGCACACGCTGTCTATCGATTCTCCAACGTAGGCGCCTCGCTGGTGTCCGTGATAATGCGCGACTACCCTTCGCGCGCGCCTGGAACCTCGGGCGCAAGCCGAGCTGGTCGAACC
The DNA here is from genome assembly GCA_963838855.1 of uncultured Gemmatimonadales bacterium. Lineage (GTDB taxonomy): Bacteria > Gemmatimonadota > Gemmatimonadetes > Gemmatimonadales > Gemmatimonadaceae > FEN-1251. Next base: position 208,757 of record CAWISX010000020.1, read on the forward strand.
GGGCCAGCCATTACTGCGATATCACGTCATCCTAGGCAGCGACACGCTGCCTCTGGATCGGATCGTGTTTCAGGGAACGGCGACGCGCGCACCCGACGGCTCACCGCTCGTCACTTTCCGGGCGACGGTTGGCGGCAACACGTCGGTAGTCATCCGCTATGCGATCTCCCCTGACGGCTATGTATCACATGTCCAGGGCACGATTTCGGGTACGCAACGGCGGGGACGTCGTCAACCGAAGCCCAAGGGCCCGCATATCTCCTGATAGACCTGCCGACCGGGCTTGCGTCGTTCGAAGCGGACACGCTTGACGATCAGCGGCATCTGGCGTATGCCGTCAAGCCGGCGCGCGGGGACGCAACCAGCACCTTGTTCGGCAAGCTTGACCCGGGGGAGCAGAAGCTCCAGCCTGGGCCGATCAGCTGGGCGGCTGCCAAGAACAAGTATTTCCTGGTCGGCGTCTTGGGGGCCGATACATCTTCGTCGCATCAGTTCGCCGAAGTGGACATGACAGGCGGGCCGCGCACGTCGAAGCTTGCATCGCGAGCAGCTGCCACCGCCGTGCTGCCGCTCGGAAGCGGGACCGGCGAGCGCTCCTTTGCGTTCGATCTATACACCGGCCCGCAGGAATGGCGACGGCTCAGGGCAATCGGCCGCGATTTTGAGGATGTGAATCCTTACGGCGGCTTTTTGCATCCTCTGCTGCAGCCTTTTGCGACTCTGGTGATGCAGACGATCCTATGGATGCGGGCCGAGCTCAAGCTCAACTACGGGTGGGTGCTCATCATATTCGGCGTCGTCGTGCGTTTTGCGCTGTGGCCGCTGAACCAACGCGCGATGAAGACCAGCCTCAAGATGCAAGCGATTCAGCCCGAGCTGGCCGTGGTGCAGAAACGCTACGCCAACGACCAGACGAAGCTGCAGGCCGAGATGATGCGCGTGTATCGGGAGCACGGGATGAGTCCCTTCAGTCCGGTCGCTGGGTGTCTTCCCATGTTGCTACCCATGCCAATCTTTTTTACGCTGCTGTTCGTGTTCCAGAACACGATCGAGTTCCGCGGCGTCCCTTTCCTGTGGCTGCACGACATATCGGTCAAGGACCCCTATTACATCCTTCCGCTGATAATGGGGGCATCGGCTTTCGTGCTGTCGTGGATTGGACTTCGCAACTCGCCGCCCAATCCGCAGGCCAAAATGATGGGTTACATGTTTCCGCTAATGATGACCGTTCTTCTGGCTAACGTTGCAGCGGGGCTCAATTTGTACTACGCGGTTCAAAACATTGCGGCACTGCCCCAACAGTGGCTGCTGGCTAGAGCGCGCAAGAAAGCGTAGGCGTCGTCTATTCCTCCCCCTCCCCCCTCCCCCTCCCCTCCCCCTCCCCTCCCCGTCCCCTGGAGGAGGGGCCGTTATGCCGTAGCCGCGGCTGATCTAGCGATCAGCGAGATCTCATCGGCATCGGCTCGGACGCTCCAAGCCAGCCCGCGGGACGCAATTGCGGGCTCGGCCATTTTGGCGCCCAAAAAGTAGCCGCAGCGTTCGGGCAACACAAAGCGCTCGACGGTGCGCGCGTCGTCGCTTACACCACCCGAGAGGTATTTGAGCCGTAAGCCAAGACCGTTGCGGTCGAGATCGGCGGTCGCGACGCGTTGGATTACGGGTTCGAGCTCGCGGACTCGCGCGTACTGTCTCCGGCCGTAGCCAAAATACTCCCACGCTGCATGCCCTGGGCTTACGGCCCGCGACACGTGGACCGCGAGCCCTTCGTTCAGCACCAACTCACGCAGCGAGGCTCGGCGACCCGTCTCCCAATACGAGTAATATCCCTCTTCCTCGCGAACCAGCTGTGCCATGGCGCTGCGGGAGGTGGGCGACGTGTAGCGGACAGCGTGTGCCATCTCGTGTCCGATCCAGAGCGGTATGAGCTCCGGGTCGAGACCGAGGCCCTGCGTGTCTGGGTTTTGGACGCTCGTGAAGTGCTCTAGGCAGACGAAGGCAGTTCCGCGTCCTCTAACGACAAGCTCGCCCGCATTTGCCGCGCCGACACCGACCATGAGCACGACGTCCACGTCGACGTCCTGCTCCAACAGCTCGGCGCAGCGGGCCTCTGCGTTGCGCGCCAGCGCCACGACGTCCACGCGATCGAGAACCGCGCGCAAGTCACTCCGCTCCGCCAGTGCCGTCGCGCGGACCACATCAGGAAAGTGGGGCCCATCTGGATCGAGAACGTAGTTGTGCCAGTAGGCGTCGAGCAGAGAGCGTCGGGCTTCGAAATATTGGTAGTAGGCGGCGACCCGATCGGCACTCTCGAGTATGGCCAAGAAATCGGGTAACAGATTAATGAGCATTCCCGGCCTGGTCGCGGACGCGAGAAGATACGGATACCGGGGATGTCCGACAAGGCCATCCGTTCCAGACCGATCATTTTCCCACGCAGAACTCTCGAAAGACGCGCTCAAGCACGTCCTCGATGCCGATGGCGCCTACAATTCCATCCAGAGCGCCGACGGCCGAGCGGAGGTGCACGGCTGCCACAATGGCTGGCACGGACCCCGAAGCCCACGCCTCACGAAACAGAGCCAATTCGGTTACCGCTCGCCCTAGGGCCTCGCGGTGGCGCGCACGAGTAACCAATGGTGTCTCCGGATCGACGCCACCGAAGCGCTCTGCGACGGCGTCCACGACTAACCCCAAGAGCTGGGGCAAGCCTATACCCGACTCGGTGCTGACCGTGATCGCTCCGACGCCTGGCGGAAGGGGCAGTTCGGGCTTTGGATAGCAATCTACTATTTTCTTAGTACACGTGAGATCGGCCTTGGTCTGCACCGCGACGATGGGCGCGTCGGTCAGGGATTGTACGGTGTGGACGGTGTCTAGCAGCTTGGCTGCCGATTCGGCGCAGGCCAGCACTACGTGCGCAGCTTCCACGTACCTCAGGCTCAGCTCGATACCCAGTCGCTCGACTGATTCGGCGCCCTCACGCAACCCGGCCGTGTCTACTAGGCGGAGGGGAAATGGAGCGTTTGGCGGCTCGACGATGGCCTCAATGGCATCCCGGGTCGTGCCCGGCACGTCTGTTACGAGGGCTCGGGCGCGGCCCAGGAGCGCGTTGAACAGTGAGGACTTACCGGCGTTGGGCGGACCGGCGATCACGGTCACCGCGCCGTCGCGCACGCACTCACCGATATCTGCCGTGGCGGCCAGCCCCGCCAGACTGCTCGCGGCGAGAGCTGCGGCTTCGGTGACTCGGGCCCGTGGCACCGGCCCATCGTCCTCCTCGGGGAAATCGATATCGTAGGCTACGAGTGCCTCGAGCCCCAGCAGCATGTCGCGCAGCGCATCCACTCGTCGCGATAGGCCGCCATCTAGCTGCGCCAGGGCGGCCCGTTGCATCGCTGGGGTGCGGGCATCTACCAGGTCGGCAACGGCCTCCGCCTGGGCCAGGTCCAATTTCCCATTGAGCAGAGCTCGGCGGGTAAACTCACCCGGGAGTGCCTCGCGCGCGCCGGCGGCGACGAACGCCGCCACAAGAGAAGCCGGCACGACGGCTCCGCCATGGGAGCTGAGCTCGACGACGGGCTCCCCAGTGTACGACCGTGTGCCGTCGTACACTGTCACGACGGGCCGGTCCAGGACACGCCCGTCTGCATCGACCGCCGTGCACAGGCGCGCGCGCCGAGGGGCGATCGGCCAGGGCTGAACCACCGCACTGGCCATCTCTTGCGCACGCGGTCCGCTGACGCGCACGACAGCGATGGCGCTCCGTCCACCTGCCGTGGCTATGGCGACGATCGTGTCGTCAGAGCCCGCGATGCCGGCTGGCGTGTCGTTCTGGAGAGAGGGCTCCAGGCGAGGTTCCGGTCGCGGCGGCATGGAAATCAAACGTGTCACCGGGCTCGATGATCCGCACGTCCGACCGTCGCGGGTGATCGGCCAATAGGTCGCGCAAAGCGGACATCGCGTCGTAGGGGCCTGACGTCAGGTGATGAAACGTGCCCCAATGATACGGGATCATATAGCGAGCGCCGAGCCGCTCGAACAGTGTAAGCGCGTCGGCGCTCGACAGATGACCGCGCCGAAATCGCGGTTTCCACCAGGGCGCGTGGCCTATCGGCAGCAATGCGACATCGAGCCGCCGACATTGGGGCTCGAGCCAGGCGTGCGCCAGTTTGTGACTGTCGGCAACCAACCCGGTGTCGCCGGCGAAGAAAACCGATGTGGACGGCGACTCGATGAGATATGTCACGGCGGCTCGTCGCCACCAATCGACCCCGTATCTGGTGCCCGCATGGGCGGCCGGACCGGCCGCGATGCGGACGTCCCCAATAGATATAGTTGTGCCAGCGCCGATCGGCGTGGCGTCGTGTCCCCTCGCGCGAAGCCAGCTTGCGACTGGCAGCGGAGCAAAGATGGGTGCGCTGGCGCCGGCGCGCCTCAGGCCGGCGAGGGAGGCTAGGGATAGGTGGTCTGCATGGGCGTGCGTGATCAGGATTGCGTCTAGGGCGGGCAGGTCGCGGAGGGCGACTCCTGGCGCACGCACGCGTCGCAGCACACGCGCTAGGCGCGCATCGAAATTCGGGTCGGTCAATATCTGCAGACTGCCGATCTCGATAAGCAGTGTCGCGTGACCGATGTAGGTGATGCGGCCGCCGTCTCCCGCTCTGGTCACCGTCCTGAGATCTCCGTATCTTCGCCGCAATGAAAGAGTACCAGGCGGTCATGCTGCGACTCACGCATCACCCGCGGGACGACGAGGACGCTCTGACCGACCTGTTGAACGAGCGCAGTCGCGCGGGATGGGAGCCGGCGCTGATCGCGCAAGGCGGGGGCACCGCCGCGGGGCGAGCCGGGGCGGGGGCGGGGGGGGGGGGGGCGGGGCCAGTGGCGATCGGCTCACGGTCGTGTTTCAGCGCGTGACGACCGGAGAGCGTTAGCCGAGGCTTGCCCTCATGCTGCGGCGGGCGGGGCGCGCGCTGGGCGCGCTGAGCGCGCTCGTGTTGTCCGTATGGGCAGCGTCGGCGGCCGCCGTCGTCGTATGGAGTCATCGAGACGAGGCCCGTCCCGCGGCGGCCATCGTTGTGCTGGGGGCCGCTCAGTATGCCGGCCATCCGTCGCCCGTGCTCCGCGCGCGGCTGGATCACGGTATAGCGCTCTGGCGGGCGGGTCTCGCCCCGGTGCTCGTGCTCACGGGCGGCCGCGGGGCGGGAGATACCACGAGTGAAGCCGAAGTGGGCGCCGCGTTCGCGCAGCGAGATGGCGTTCCGGCCCGCGCGCTGCTCACTGAAACGCACAGCCGGACGACCGTCGAATCGATGCGGGCAGTGGCGGCGCTGTTGCGCGCGCGTGGCGCGGCAGATGCGGTGCTCGTGAGCGACCCGTTCCATATGCTGAGGCTGAGGCTGCTGGCTGACCGCTTTGGTATTGTCGCGTACACGTCGCCGACGCGCACGAGCCCCATATCCGCGCGTCCCGAAGCCGCTTGGAGATATGTCCTCTCGGAGTCCGTAAAGGTCCCAATCACTTGGGTATTTGTGCATAACTCTCTGGACAATGACCGATAATCGAATTGTTGGCCAATGGGAAACCAGAACGCGGCCAACGCTACCGCCTTCACGATCTCCCTCTTGCGTTTTGCGTCGACCCTGACAAACTTTTTCGCGGTTTGCGCTGACCCGAGGCTCCGTGCCGAAGGGTCGTATGCGGTGCTTCGGGCAAGGTTAGACGGACCTCGTGGCACTGTTCCTCTGGAGGTAACATGCGTTTCACCCGGCTGTTGGTGGCAGGCGGGATGGCGACGACCCTGGGGACAGCGCTCTGTATTAGCGCGGCTCGGGCGCAGGACGAATCCAATATGAAGAAGGACGCGGGCCCCCAATTCACGCCCGTGTCGGATGAAATGCTCAAGAACGCCAGGAGCGACGGGGGCAAGAACTGGCTGATGTACGGGCGGGACTACTCGAATCAACGCTGGTCGCCGCTCACACAGGTCAGTTCGACGACTGTCCGAAATTTGCGCGTGAGTTGGATGTACCAGACCGGCATCTCGCGCCTAGGCTCATTCGAGACTACCCCGGTGGTCGTCAACGGCATCATGTACGTGACGACCCCGTACAACATCGCGATGGCCGTCGACGCCCGCACCGGGAAAGAAATTTGGCGTTACGAGCACAAGCTGGGGACAACCATATTTTGTTGCGGCCCCAACAATCGTGGCGTCGCGGTCTCCGGCAACCTCGTTTACATGGTCACGCTCGACGCCCGCCTCGTGGCGCTCGACGCGCAAACCGGAAAAGTCAAATTCGATGTCGAGATCGCCGATCCCGAGGCCGGCTACAGCGAGACACAGGCCCCGATAATCGTTGGAGACAAGCTCCTCGTCGGGATATCGGGCGCCGAGTACGGTATCCGCGGATTTGTCCGCGCGTACAACAAGGAAACCGGCGACGTCGCGTGGACCACTTACACCATTCCCGAAAAGGGGTGGGAAGGAACTGTCGCCGAGAAGACCTGGGAAGGGGATTACTCCCTCAACCGCAACATCACACAGGAGAAGGCCGATCTGGCCCCGCATAGCGACGCGTGGCAGCGTGGCGGCGGGTCGGTCTGGATGAACTCCGCGGTGGACGAGCAGTCGAAGACGATGTTCGTCGCGAGCGGCAACCCGTCACCCGATCTCGATGGCGGCGTGCGCCCGGGCGACAACCTATACACCGACTGTCTGATCGCGCTCGACATCAATACCGGCGCAATCAAATGGTACTACCAGGAAGTGCCGCACGACGTTTGGGACTTGGACGCCACGAGTCCGCCGGTAGTGGTCAAGCTGAAGAACGGTCGCACGGCGGTGGCGGAGGCTGGGAAGACCGCGTGGGTCTATATCCTCGATGCCCAGACCGGGAAGCTGATTCGCAAGTCTGAGCCGTTCGATCGACTGGAGAACATGTTCGCGCAGCCGACAGCCGAAGGGACCCGCATGCTCCCCGGGGCGAACGGCGGCTCCGAGTGGTCACCGATTTCGGTCAACCCGAATCTGGGTTACGCATATGTGGCCGGTCTCGAGCAGCCGATGCATTACATCACGCACAGCGCGCCGCTCGAAAAGGGCAAACTGTGGCTGGGGTCGGCTTTCAAGGCCGTACCGGGCGAAGCCCAATACGGCACGTTCACGGCTATCGACCTCAATACCGGCAAGGTCGCCTGGCAAAACAAAATCGATCAGCCCATGATGGGCGGTTCGTTGGCCACGGCTGGCAACCTTGTGTTCACGGGCGAAGGCAACGGGCGGTTCGACGCGTTCGACGCCAAGACGGGCAAGCTGCTCTGGCACTTCGTCGGTGGCGCCGGCTGCAATTCGGCGCCCATGACCTATATGTTGGACGGGACGCAGTACATCGCGGTTGCGTGCGGCGGCAACTTCCAGCTCGGATATCCGCTGGGCGATGCCGTTCTGGTGTTCTCGGTTCCTCGCATGGCGGGTGCGAGCGCGGCGACGGGCGCTGGCGCGTCCAAGCCTTCGGCTGGTCAATAGGACACCGGCTCTCGACCGCGGCCATACGAACAATGATGACCGTTCGCGCACAGGCGGTGGTCGCCGCGCTAGGCGCCGGGGTGGCGACCGCAATCACGGGTGCAGCCCCACGTGCACCAATGCACTGGATACCCGCAATCAGGCAAGATTCTGCGCATCGCCAGCGCATGCGTGGGGCCTCGCGGCCGGAGCCATTGGCTGGCGCAGATTGGACGCGGCTTTCGGCTGCGGAGAAGCAGATCTACGTGGCCGGGTTTTTGGCTGGCGCTGCCGCCGATTCGGCGCAAGCGCCGCCCGAGCTTCGATTTCGGTTTACTCCGTCCGTGTACTCATCCCAACTGGATGATTACTACTGGTACAGCGATCACGTAGCTGTCCCGATCGCCGACGCACTGGCCGCCATCAACAAGGAGATGCTCGCACGATAAATCCAAAGTCGACAATTTCTCGATCCCCTTGAGAGGGAACGACCGGGGGCGGGGCAAGCAGAATTCTCGCCCGTAAGCAGCGGAATGTCTTTAGCTGGACGGAGCAGATTCTCCCTTTCACACAGGCAGGAGCGACTATGAAACGAATCGCTGTCTTGTGCTTCGCCGCAGCAGTCGGCGCCGCGAATACGGCGCAGGCCCAGCTGACCATGCAGATGACTAACGGCTGGAGTTTCACGTTCTCAGGTAACGTGAATGCGTTCCTTACGTATCAATTCTCGAACAACACCGACACCGCAGTTGTAGTCGGCGGTGCCACTCCGACTGGCCAGGGTGATTTCGCACGTATTCGTACGGGGCTCCTCCCGGCCTTCGCGGTGTTCGAGGCCAAAGGCAAGGAGCTCGGCCAGGACATCACGGTGCACTTCGGATTTGCGCCGCAAATCCAATCGGCAGGCGTGCATGACCAGTTCGGCGCCCAAATCGACATGCGGCAGGTCTACCTGCAAGTCGGTGGGACGTGGGGGTCGATTCTGGCCGGACGCGAGCTGGGGCTGTTTCAGCGGGAGAACATCCTCACTGACATGACGCTGTTCGGCACCGGCGCATTTGGCGGTTCGCTCGGCGCCGGCGGTACGACGCTCGGCCGTATCGGATTCGGCTACATCTATCCGAACTTCAACGCCCAGATCACCTATAGCACCCCGGCAACGACGCCGAGTACAGTGGTCGATCGGGCTGTTCGATCCGAGCGCGGTTGCACCCGGCGCTACCGGGGCCGCGTCGGCGCTGTTCCCATACACCCCGATTCCGCGCGTGGAGACTGAGCTGTCCTACACGTCGAAATTCGGGCAGGCCGCAGCAGGTGGTCCGAGCACCAACGCGGCTTTGTTCTGGGTCGGCGGCGCGTGGCAGAAGGCCTATGCCAACCCTAACGACACGGGCACGTCAATCAATTCGGAAGGTGCCGACGCTGGTGTGAAAGTCGATATCTCCAGCCTCTCGATCGTCGGCTCGGGATACTACGGAAAGGGAATCGGCACGACCCTCATGTTCACGGTTCTGCCGGTGGACGCCACCGGAGAGGGTCGCAAGTCATACGGCTACATAGGCCAGCTTGTTTACAAGCTTGACCCCAAGTGGAGTGTCGGTGCCAGCTGGGGCCAGAGCCTCCTCGACGCAACTGACGCCGACAAGGCGGACGGCGCGGCGGGATCACTGCTCAAGGCAAACTCGATGGGCACGGGCACGATCGTGTACCAGGCGACCAAGTCACTCAAGGTCGTGGGAGAGTACGATTGGGTCCAGTCATCTGACCACAACGGCGGGAAAAACACGGTGGATCAGGCAGCCCTTGGCATGATGGTGTTCTTCTAAGCCAACGATCGCGACCGGGGCGGGGACGCTCGCACAATGCCCCCCGCCCCGGTGCTAGGAACCACCAGATCCGAATTGCAGTTGAGCGACAGTATTACGCCAGTTGTTCGAGCGGCAGCGCGACGCAGCAAGGGTCTAGCACTCCAAGCTGCGGGAACGAGCACGAATGCGCAGTAGGCGTTTGGGAGCTCGGAGAGACCGGAGGGAACGAATCGCGGTCCGAAGTCGTTAGCCGGTCACAGAGCTTAGAACGGGCACAGAACGCACACAGAACAGCTTGGACAGGGGGGCTTGGATTGATTTGGCTCGGTGAGGGGCATGCTTGACAACTCGTGTAACTCTTGTCACCATCAACAGGCTCGTGGACAAATTCGGTTTCGCTCTGACCTTCGGGGCGCGTCGCGCAGATGCAGTAGATCCGATCAGTGATTGCGCGCGTATTTACCCCCGTTAGCCAGGACCCACCTCGGACACTGAAATCGAGGGGCTGTGCGATGGTCGGCAACGAACGGAGTCCTCCACCGTTGGACCGCGACTCGGCATCGGCGTGACCGCCAGAGCTTGCGGGTTACGAGTGCCGTGTGGTTTCACGTTTCTATCTTCAATCACACACCAGAGGCAGCGTTCATGAATCGTCTCCATCGCCCGATGCAAATCGGTGCGCTCGTCGCAGGGTCACTCGCCATGGTCGGCGCCAATGTAGCGGCGCAAGACCTGTCGAGCATGACTCAGAACCAAAACGAGTGGGTGATGACTGGTCGCACGTACGATCTGCAGCGGTACAGCCCGCTAACTCAGATCAACACGACCAATGTCGCCCATCTCCACCCGGACTGGAGTTTCTCCACCGGTACGTTGCGCGGACACGAGGGAAATCCCCTCGTGATCAAGAACGTGATGTACGTGCAGTCGTCCTTCCCGAACAAGGTGTATGCGCTCGACCTGACAAAGGAAGGCGCGCCGCAGCTTTGGCAGTACACGCCGGAGCAGGATGCGGCGGCGATCCCGATCGCGTGTTGTGACCTCGTGAACCGGGGACTGGCATTTCACCCGGCCACCGGTGACCACTCGGCCGGTATCCTCTACATCGAGCTCCTGCAGGGCGACCTGCTTGCTCTCGATGCGAAGACAGGGAAGAAGGTTTTCCAAGTAAAGAATGCCGATTTCAAGACGGGCTCGACGATGACCAACTGCCCGCTCGTGGTGAAGGACGTTGTCATCGCGGGAATCTCGGGCGGTGAGTTCGGCGTGCGCGGGCGCGTGACGGCATACAACGCCCTCGACGGTCACGAGCTCTGGCGCGGTTGGAGCACTGGGCCGGACAAGGAAGTGCTTATCACCGGCGTGCCCAACCCGAACTATCCGTCGATGCAGGGCAAAGACCTCGGCGTATCCACGTGGCAGGGTGACGAGTGGACGCGCGGTGGTGGCACCACGTGGGGTTGGTATTCCTATGACCCCGAGCTCAACCTGTTCTACTACGGCTCGGGCAACCCAGGCACTTGGAACCCGGACCAGCGCCCAGGCGACAACAAGTGGTCGATGAGCATTTGGGCGCGCAACCCGGAAACGGGCGAGGTCAAGTGGGTTTACCAAATGACCCCGCACGATGCGTGGGACTATGACGGTGTAAACGAGAATGGTGCTCGCCGACCTGCCGATCGGTGGCAAGACGGTCAAGGCACTGATGCACTTCGACCGGAACGGCTTCGGCTACACGCTCGACCGGACGAACGGAAAGGTTCTGGTGGCGCAGCCATACGGACCGGTCAACTGGGCCAAGAGCATTGACCTGACGACTGGCCGCCCGGTGGAAGATGCCACCAAGCGGACGACGGCGAAGGGGAACACTGAAGGAATCTGCCCCGCCGCCATTGGCTTCAAGGATCAACAGCCGTCTGCGTACTCGCCCAAGACGCACCTCAACTACGTGCCGACGAACAACATCTGCATGGACTACGAGGGCGTCGAGGTGAAGTACACGGCCGGTCAGCCGTACGTTGGCGCGATCGTCCGCATGTTCCCTGGCCCCGGCGGCAACCGCGGTGCGTTCATCGCGTGGGACCCGTCGGTCGGCAAGATCGTGTGGTCGGACAAGGAGGACCTCGCTTCGTACGGCGGCGCACTAGCGACTGCCGGCGACGTGGTTTTCTACGGCACGATGGAAGGCTGGCTCAAGGCCGTAGACTCCAAGACCGGCAAGCTCCTGTGGAAGTACAAGACTCCGTCGGGCATCATCGGCAACCCGATGACCTACACGGCGCCTGATGGCAAGCAGCACGTCGCTGTCCTCTCGGGGATCGGCGGCTGGGCAGGCATCGGGGTCGCGGCCGGGATCGGCGCGGAAGACCCGACGGCCGGGCTCGGAGCGCTCGGTGCGTTCGGCGATGCAGGCTCGTTCAGCACGCAAGGTGGAGTGTTGACGGACTTCGCGCTGGACCAGGGCGGCAAGATGAGCGCAGGGCAATAAGCAGTTCGCAGTACAGCGTAGCAGTCGTACCAGTACTGTTCGGCCGGGTGTCGTGGGAAGGTCCCGCGGCACCCGGCCTCTTGTCGAGGGTAGACACTTCCACATGCGTCTGATGGGCGGTTGGTTTGGCCAGTCAGCAGGGTTGCTGAGACGGATTGGCGGCGCGCTGTGCGTGACTGCCGGGGCTCTCGGCATCACGAACCCCGCCCTCGGGCAGCAGCGGCCAGTGCATTTGCTTCGCGTGTGCGCCGATCCGGGTGACTTGCCGTTCTCGACCCAAAAGCAGGAAGGCTTTGAGAACAAAATCGCGGCGATCGTCGCGAAGGACCTGGGCGACAGCTTGACCTTCGTCTGGTGGCCCACGCGCCGAGGATTCGTGCGCAATACGCTGGGCATGCGTCGATGCGATCTCATGATGGCAGCGCCCAAAGGCTACGACCTGGTCATCGAGACCAACCCGTATTACCGCTCTACCTATTACATCGTGACGCGCAGTGATCGAAACATCAAGCTGACCTCACTTGATGATTCGTTGCTCAAAACATTGCGGATTGGGGTCAACCAGCTCGGAGACAACTACGAGAATACGCCGCCCGCGGAGGCCCTCGGCAAGCGCGGCATCGTAAAGAACGTGACCGGGTTCTCAACGTTCTACGACGAGGAGGGCCACGTTAAGCCGAGCGACATCATCGATGCCGTAAGCAAAGGCACGATCGACGTGGCCCTCGCTTGGGGTCCGATCGCGGGATACTATGCCAAACACTCGTCTGTGCCCCTGAATCTCGTGCCGCTTCCGGATACCGATCGTGTCACGGGCTTTCCTTTTGCATATGACATAAGCATGGGGGTGCGGCGCGGCGATAACAGCTTCCGCGATTTGCTGAACCAAGTAATTCAACGGCGAAAAGCCGACATCGACTCCGTGCTGCGGGATTACGGCGTCCCTACGCTTCCGCTGGCGTCAGCGACGGCGCCCGCGACGGCGGCCGTGGCGCCCCCCGCTTCAACTAGGTGAGCTGCCCGCTGAACTGCAGGACGCTGAGCCGTAGCGCACCAAGCTGCCCGTCCACGTAGCGCTGGTAACCTGAACGGAGACCTCATCAGCCCTATGTCGTATTCGCAATCCCACGCTCGCGATCGGCTCCGCCGCATCGCAATCATTGCATCCGTTGTCGGTTCGGCCGGGGTTGCGGCGGCAGCAACGCCTCGGTGCGGTGATTCTCGTTCCGCTGGCAGTGGCGCTGTCGCAAATGACTCGCCGCCGCCCCCTGCTGCTCCAGCAAAACCGCAATCAGTTGGGGGAAACCCGGAACCACCTCCGGCAAATCAGGCGGCCACAGGTGTGATGCCGAGTGGCAAGAACGATAGCGGACCCTCGCAGGTCAATGCCGTCGTATACAATGGCTGGAAGATGTTCGAGGTGTACTGCACTCGGTGTCATGGCGAGGATGCGGTCGGCACCACCTTTGCGCCGGCTCTCGTGCATTCAGTGGGGCCCGACGGCCGGATCGACCACAAGGCGTTTTGGCTAACCGTTACCAATGGACGACCAGGGCTGGGGATGCCGACTTGGGGCAACCAGTTGACCCCGGAACAGAAGGAAGACATCTGGAACTATCTCCGGGCACGCGCTGTGGGCGGCATGAAAAGGGGCCGGCCTAAGTTGGCGTCGAGCGCAAAGAAGGACTCGACCGCGTTTCCCCCGAATGAGGGGAACGACACGACGTTCATCCCTCCATTTTTGAAGTCGTGACCGGATTGAATCGCCTCCCGAAATGCCTCGCAAGATCGCTAGGAGGCCTAGCGTTGTGCGTGGCGGCGGTCCCCGCCGCCGCGTCAGCCCAAGGGCACTTGTATGTGTCGAACGAAGGCGGGAATTCCATCTCGGTCGTTGACCTCAAGGCAGATTCCGTCATAGCAACAATCCACGTAGGCAATAGGCCCCGCGGCACGGCGCTCTCGCCCGACAAGAAAACCGTGTATGTCGCCCTGGGCCGAGACAACGCGGTGGGTGTTATTGACATCGCCAAAGGTGTCGTCACTGACCGGATCCCCGTGGGCGTGGACCCGGAGCAGGTCGCGGTTAGCAAAGACGGCAAGACGATATACGTCTCGAATGAAGACCCGGGACTCGCGACCGCCGTCGATGTCGCGACCAAACGCACCGTATTCTCGGTCCCCGTCGGCAAAGAGCCTGAGGGCGTCCTCGTGACCCCCGACGGCTCCAAGGTCTACGTGACGAACGAGAGCTCGAGTACCGTAACAGTACTCGACGCAACGACGGGCAAAGAGAAAACGCACTTTCCCGTGGGCGCTCGACCACGATTCGTCGCCTTTTCGCGCAACGGCGCCTACGCGTTCGTGACGTCGGAAGCGGGAGGTTCGATCACGGTGATCGATCTTCCGAAAGACTCGCCACTCAAGACCGTGCCCGTGGGCGACAGCACGAAACCGACCGGTGTCGCCGTGTCCCCCGATGGGCGCACCGTCTATTTCGCCAACGGCCGCGCAAACCGGATCTCGATCTTCAGCGTCGCCGCGATGAAAATGACTGATACCATCCCCGTCGGCCAACGGCCGTGGGGTGTCGCGCTCACCGAGGACGGCAGCACACTGTACAGCGCCGACGGTCGCTCCAACCAAGTGTCGGTCGTGGATGTCGTGCACAAGAAGGTCGTCACGACGGTCAAAGTCGGCGAACGCCCGTACGGGGTGTTGATCGTCCCCTGACGGCGGCCCCCCGTCCGATTCCGGGGCTCTCGAACGTCTCCGTGTATGGGGACTCGCGACCAATCGCGCGCCCGATACTCGCTTGGAAATGCCCCACACACTTTCCGCCTTCGATCGGCTGTTCGAGACCTGGTACCCCCGTCTAGTGCGATCCATCCGGCGGCGGCTCGGCAGTGCGGACGATGCAGAAGATGTAGCCCAGGAGGCGTTTGTCAGGCTGCTGCGTGAGACTCCTAACGACGCGCCAGCGTGGTTGTTCGCCGTCGCCGGGCGGCTAGCGATCGATCAGCACCGAGCGACGACGCGCAGGAGAGAGGCAGCCGAGAGGCCGCACACTCTGCTACGCCCTTCTGAAAATGGCGCGGGGGATTTCGAAGCCGACGAGCAGATGCTGCGCACGGAGCGCGTGCTCGCCGTGCGCGCAGTGCTGCGCATGCTGGCTGCGCGCGATCGCGACTTGCTTATGCTGCACCATGACGGTTTCCCCTACCGCGAGATCGCCAGCCGCCTTGGCGTGGCACCCGCCTCCGTTGGATCGCTTTTGACCCGCGCACATCGCCGATTCCTGACACACTACGAGACTCGATACGGAACTCCCTCTGAGGCCTCCAATGGACGAGACGGACATCACTCCGCGCGACACGCGGACGCCTGACCGACACCTTAGCGACGGTGCCATTCGGGCTTACCTGGACGGAGAGCTAGGGGCCGCCCGTCGGGCCACGGCCAAAATTCATTTGCGCCGCTGCGCCACCTGCCAACGTGCATTGGATGGGATTCGCAAGCAGAGCGATCACGTCGCCGATCTGCTATCCCTCGCGAGGGCAAGGTCCGCAGCTACGCGCCGCCGTCCGGCGTTCCGCACTACTGCGAGCCTCGCCGCCGCTAGCGCAATCGGCGCAGTCCTGACGCTCGCCGTGTATCGGTTGCCCGCGACCCATTCGCGGACCACGGGCGGCGCAAGCGTACATGACGTCTGTTGCTTCAATCTCGATGGTGGCGCCCAGCGGGACGATGGGATGCTGACGGTGAGCCGTGCAGGTCAGGTAGTCGATTGCGTCGTGTTGTACGAGGACCGGGCTGGTACCCGGGCTTTCTCCACCCGAGACCCCGTTCGCTTTGTGTCGCAGCCCGAAGGGTGCGATGCAGGCGCTCTCGTCGCCGTCGTGGGTAGCGGGGATTCCGTAAGGCCCTCCGGAATGTGATCGGCGATAGCGTCAGGCCTCAGTCAGCCCGTGCATTAGTCGTCGCAGTCGCTCTCACCGTAGGCCCGACAGGTCACGCTGCGTCGGCGCAGCAGCCGACAGTTCCTCCTCGGCGCGCGACTCGACGCATGCCGACAGCCTTCGCGCTGATAGCCTGCGGGCCATGGGCGCTCGCGCGGACTCCGGACGGATCAGCGCGCACGCACTCGCTACTGTGGTTGTCACGAGCACCCGTTTAAGCACGGTTGACGAGCGGACGCCGGTTCAGGTCGAGCAACTCGACCTGCGCAACACGATTCCTGGCCCCGATGCGGCAATTCGGGCGCTCGAGGACCTGCCGGGCGTCAACTCCTTCGACGACTTCGGGGCTCGGTTGCAGCCAGAACTGCAGATCCGTGGCTTCACTGTGTCGCCGATAGTTGGCTCTCCACAAGGGGTCAGCGTCTTCTTGGATGGTGTGCGCGTCAACGAGCCCGATGCCCAGGAGGTCAATTTCGACCTGCTGCCCACGGCGGCAGTTGACCAAGCATCATTGGTTCGAGGATCCAACGTCCTGTTCGGCCGCAACTCGCTAGGCGGAACGATCTTGCTCACCACTCGACGAGGCGGCGACGAGCCCGAGGCGGAATTGGAGCTTGGCGCAGGATCGTTCGGCCAACAGACCGCAACGGTCACCGCGGGCGGAAAGCTCGCCGGTGTGGACGGGTTCATCGCCGCGACGGGGTTGAACGAGGACGGCTGGCGCCAGGCCACCAGCGCCAACACGCGCAACGTATTTGCGACCATAGGTCATCAATGGGGACCGTCCCACGACAGCGGCGACGTCGCCCTCAGCGTCTTGTACGGACACGACAAGATATACGAAGCCGGCTCGCTCCCGGAGAGCTATCTGGCGATCGATCCGCGGATCAACTACACGCCCGGTGACTTTTTCTTTCCAGAAGTCATTGACGCGACTTTGCGCGGCACGCAGCCGTAGCGGGTGGGTTATTCCGCGGAACGGTATTCGTCCGCCGTAACAACTATGAGCAGTTCAACGCTAACGTCCCGCCACCGAACACGGACGAATTCATCCACAACCTGTCCGGCGGGGGCGCCGCCGAATGGACTCGACCGCTCAAGGTAGGCTCGGTGCCGGTCGGCTTTACGTTCGGCACGGAGTACGAGCGCGACAACGTCGGCTTCCGTCTCCTCAACGTTGGCGGCTGGAAAGCCGGACTCGGTCGCAACACTCGCGAGTGTTAACCAGGAGAATGCAGCGGCATACACGCAAGCGATCGTCTCGGTCACGCCTTCCATCGACGTGACCGGCGGACTCCGCTACGACTACGTCCGCGTTCCCTTCCGCGACAATCTCATCCCGGCGAACAACGGGACAAATACCTACGACCGCGTCTCACCTGAGATCGGGCTCACGTACCGCATCACGGATGATCTCAAAGCCTACGTCGCGTACAAGAATGGCTTCCGAGCCCCCGCCCCGCTCGAGCTGGCATGCGCCAGCCCCAGTGCGCCGTGCTCGCTGCCATCGGCGCTCAGCGCGGACCCGTCGCTCAAGCCTGTCTCTTCGCAGGATTACGAGGGCGGCATCAATGTCGAGCTATCGCGCCGGTCCAGCCTAGACATCGACGGGTTCTGGACCGACGTCACGAACGACATTCAACTCGCCTCGCCCAATCTCACCCAGGTTTACTTCATCAACGTTGCCAAGACTCGGCGAGCTGGGATCGAGGCCTCAGGACAGGTCGGGACTGCCGGCAGGCGCACGTGTCTTCGCATCGTATAGCTACGTCGCCGCGACGTACCAGACCGCCGTACAGATCGCTACGTCCGACACGACGCCCCGCCCGGCACTCCCGGGCGACGTGTTCCCTACATTGCCGCTGCATCGCGGTCGCGTTGGAGCGGGAATTGGGCGCCTAGTCGGGCCGCTGGTGTTGGACGCTGAGTTCGACATCAAAGGCTATTCGGGCGAGTTCCTCCGAGGCGATGAGTCGAATCAGCGTCCCGAAATTCCGGGCTACACCGTGGCGGGGCTACGTGGGCCGCGTGAACTACGATCGATATACGGTGGAGTTCGTGATCGACAACCTCTTCAATCGCCAGTACTACACCTTCGGCATCGAGGCGGCGAACTCACTGGGTCCCTACGGCGCCAATAGCCCGCCGGCATCGCCCACCGTGGTTCCTTTCTTTACCCCTTCGTTCCCCCGGAGCTTCAGCCTCAGCCTGAGCGCCCGATTGTGATATTTGACGTAACGTCATTTCGCATGGCAGGATTGCCGCCGTTTGACGTTCACGCGCTGGCCGTTTATCGGTCAGACGATGAACGTTTCGCAGCTTACAGAAACACTCGTTGTTACCGATTAGTCGCGTTTATCCATCTCGCGAGATCATCGCACCGGAGTGGCTGAATGGGCCCTCGTATACCTGCCGCCCCCCTCCCCGTCCCCGCTGCCCCCGCGGGCCCCCAGCCACTCACGTACCTGATTCGCCAACGTCTTGCCCGCGGCCTCGTCTGGCGCGAGGGCGTATACAGCCGGGCCCCAGGAGCTCTGGCCAATCCCCGTCGCTCCCCAGGCCGTCAGCGCCGCAATGAGCTCCGTGCTCGGACCCGGCGCGTACGTGCCGCCCTGAGCGGCCGCGAACCAGCGACCGTTGATCCGCTGGAGCTCGGTTAGGTGGGCTCCGAAGGCGTCAAACTCCGCATCCGCAAGCGCCGGCCATAGCCCCATAAGCACCAAGTGCGCAACACGCTCGGCGTCGCGCTTGGGCGGCGGCGGTAGCGTCGCGAACGCCCGAGCCTCGTCGGCGCCGCTCACGCCAGGGCTGGCGGCCGGCAACGCAAGAACGCACCGCCATGCAGGCGGGATAGGTAGCCTGGACACAAGCGGCGCCGGCCTAGGATCATGCGTGTCGGTCCGCCGGCCACCCTCGAGGACACACCCACCTAGCCCGAACACGTAAGTCCCAATCGCGGAACGTTGGGCGCGCCCAACTACCTGCGCGAGATCGGCCACGGGCACCGGTAGCTGGTACAACTCCGCCAACGCCCTCGCGGTCGCCAGGGCCAGCTGCGTGCCGGAGCCAAGTCCGCGATGCGCGGGGAGCGTTCTATGTATCGTCAGCTCTGCGCCGCAATCCGGTCCGTATCGGGCGAGAAAACGGCGTGCAGCTTGGGTCGCGGCGTCGACTGCGCCTGGTTCGCCACTCACCGTGAGGGTCTTGGACAGCGTGGCCGACACCGACACCGACGGCGTTGGCAGACCGGCCCCCACGCCACCATATCGTCGGCCAAGCGAGCCGCTCAAGTCGAGCATGCCGAAGTGCAGTCTGGCGGGCGCTTCTACGAAAACCGTCATCGCCGCACGAAATCCGTCAATAGCGCCATGGCGTCGCGCTCGCGCGGTCCGGCCGTCTTGTCGACGATGATCTGCAGCTTAGCGTACTCCGCGTCGATTTCCGCGCGCGGTATCAGATGCAGGCGTGTGGCAAGAATCGCGGCTTCGAGCACGGCGTGGCGAGCCCGATTGAACCCTATGAATTCGCGCCTCGTGCCGTGGTGCACGACCCGCGTCGTGATGCGGGAGCGTGGAGATGTGGCGTCGAGCAATGTGACCTCGAGCTCGCGCCACGAGCAAGCAGCGTCGAGGACGGCACCGCGCACGACTTCGGCAGGACCGGAAGGGTATTGCGGGCTGGAGATCGCCGCCTGTGCGAAAAGCATGACGTCGTCCGTCAGGTTAACGACAGCGACGCCCGTGGCGCTGATGTTTCGATACGTGGTCGTCTCGAGAAAGGGCTTCACGACGATCACGTCGTCGCCCCACTCCACACCCATCGGCGCAAAGTTGATGGCGCCGGCGAGGTCCATTGTCGTGATGATGCTCTCAATTATCATGCGCACATCACTCGTCGCGCATATAGTCGGCGACGGCGTCGTCGATCCACCGCCCGTACGCGGCCATAAGCCGCCGCGTGATAGGCCCCGGTGCCGAGGCGCCCACCACGACGCCATCCACGGATCGCACTGGCGCAATCCCGCGCAGGGAGCTGGTCAGAAATAGCTCGTCTGCCGCGGCTAAATCGGATGGGACGACGATCCCCTCTTGTACCGCGATCAGCGACATGACCGTGGCACGCGTGATCCCGGGGAGAATGCCGCACGTTGGAGGCGGGGTTCGCACGTCGCCATGCGAGACGACGAAGAGATTGCTCGATACCGCTTCCGCCACGTGGCCGCTCGTGTCCAGCATGATGGCATCGTCTGCACCTGCCGCGCGCGCCTCGGCGAGCGTGACTACGGCGTCCGTGTACGACAGCGTCTTGAGCCCCGAAGTGGCCGCGAACTCGTTGCGACGCCCGCTTGCGACGATCGTGACGAGTCCCTTCTCGTACGTCGCGGCTTGATTCGATGGGAGCGGCGAGATGATGAGCACGCACGTCGGCTCGATGTTCGGGATCGGCGCGACCCCCGCGCCGATGCCACGGCTGACCGTCAATCGCACCGCCGCGTCGTCACCGCGCTCGGCGAGCACGCGCGCCGCGTCGGCAACCGTCTCCTCCATGTGTGGAGGAGACGGGATACGCAGGCGCGCAAGGGCGGACGTCAGTCGAGCGAGATGCGCATCAAGTTGGATGATTACTCCGCGCGCGACTCGCATCGTTTCGAACACACCATCGGCCAACGTGAAACCGCGATCCAGTGCGGACAGCGCGGGGGCATGGGGGTCGATCGGGCGGCCGTTGAGCCATGCGAGAGTTTCCGTCCCGGCGGTTGGCGGCACGGTCATATAATCGTCGTTCGGGGCGCTCGGGGCCACCGCTGAGCCCGGTGCCTAGGCGCATCGAAGAATGCCGCCCTAACGATCCTCCGCTCGCAGCGTCAAACGGATACACAGAACGGAGGACGTCATGTTTCGCAAATTGATTGTGCCAATGCTCGTGCCGGCCGCGCTCGCGACCGCACTGCTGGCCGTGCCAACTAGCTCAGCGTCGGCCCAGGCCGTAGTGGCGCGCGCCTACATCACGGTGGCTGCACCACCCGCGGCTATCGTGGAGACGGTGCCTGTGCGCCCCGGCGCAGCATACGTCTGGATTGGCGGCTACCACCGATGGGACGGTCGCCGCTACGTGTGGGCGCCTGGATATTGGGGGCTGCCCCCGCGCGGTCGCACGGTTTGGGTGCCAGGCCGCTGGGCGTATGAGCGGCGTGGATGGTATTGGACCGGGGGATATTGGCGGTAAGCAGTACCGGGTTTGACCGTGTCCAATGCGGGATCGGGAGAGGGGTCGCCACGGACGGCCCCTCTCGCCACAGGCGGCCCTCTTAGGTCAGGGCGGCTATCAGGGCACGCGCTTTATCGAGAGTCTCGCGATACTCGGACTCCGGATCCGAGTCGGCTACGATGCCGCCGCCAACCGAGAAATACGCCCGGCCGTGTCGGATGACGTAGGTGCGAATGACAATGCTCGTATCGAGCGCGCCGGTGACGCTCCAGTAGCCCACTGCACCGCAGTAGACTCCCCGCCGAGACGGCTCCAGTTCGGCGATTATCTCCATAGCGCGGATTTTGGGAGCGCCAGTGATCGAGCCGCCTGGAAACGCGGCGTGCAACAGATCGACGGCGTCGGTGCCTGGACGCAGCTGGCCGACCACTGTTGACACCAGGTGGTGTACCGTCGCGTATCGCTCCAGAGTGAACAGCTCGGGCACACTCACCGAGTGGAGTGCGCACACGCGCGACAGGTCGTTCCGCAGGAGGTCTACGATCATCACGTGCTCCGCGCGGTCCTTCTCACTCTCGGTGAGCGCCTGGCCAAGGGCGGCGTCGTGCTCGGGGCCGAACCCGCGCGGATTCGTCCCTTTGATAGGCCGAGTCTCAACCGCGCCGCCAGGAGTGACGCGGAGAAAGCGCTCGGGTGACGCGCTCACGACCACCGTGTCGCCGGCGTTGAAATACGCGGCAAACGGGGCCGGGTTGATGGATCTGAGCCTAGTGTAGAGTGTCCACGGGTCTCCCGTGAACGGCGCCTCCAACCGCTGCGACAGGTTGGCCTGGTAGATGTCGCCGGCAACTATGTACTCGCGCACGCGCTGTACAGCTTGGAGATACCCGTCGTGCGTGAACGACGATCGGAGCTGCGGATGATCGGGAACGATGTACGACGGCGCCGGCGTCGGTGTCCTTCTCGCGAACAGAGATCCGTCTTCTGTCCGCGGCTGGCCTCGACGCGGCACGTCGTGCGTGACGCGCCACGCCCGCCCACTTACATGGTCCCAGGCCGTCACCTCGTCGTACAGGCCCAGCACGACGTCGAATACGGCGAGATCATCGTATCTGGGCGAGGGCAGCCGCTCCAACGTTGCGCCATAGTCGTACCCAATGTAGCCGGCCACGCCGCCCTGAAACGGTGGGATGTCGGCTACGGGATCGGCGGCCCACGGCGAAGCCAGCTCCCGCGCGACGCGCAGCGGGTCATCTTCTACAACCTTAGTACTACCATCGCGCCAGTCGAGAACTTCGGTCAGACGCCCCTTGCTTCGCACGACGGCCCAGGGATTGGCCGCGGCAAACGAGTGTCGGCCGAGGCGGTGGGGGTCGGTGCCGGAGTCGAGCAGCAGCGCGTAGGGCTGATCCCGGATCCGGGAGAAAAAAGACAGCGGATCGGCGGGTGACGCGAGCTCCTCAACCTCCATCAGACGTCGGGGTAGCCGAAGCTCGTCGCTGCGAGCGGCGAGCCGTGACGCGCAGGTGCTCCCGGACGGGATCGTCGGGCGGCGTGAGATAGCCCCAGTTGAGCGAGCCTTCCTGCCTGTACGTCTTGCCAAGCTGGATCGCCAGCTTGGCCTTGGCGAGTTCCTTGCCGAGGTAGAACGCGTGCGTCGCCTCGTCGACGTCCAGTTGCGCGAAGATCTCCTGGATGTCGGTGCCACGCACGAATCGCTCAGCGTTGAACACGGTGATCGTGTGGCGATCGGTGAAGATGCGGTAGTTCGCGTCGGTGATCGAAGCCTGCAGTCGGCGGAGCTCTGCTTCGCTGTATTCGAGAATCGCCGGGTCCTTGACCGTCACTAGTCGATCGTCCACGTGCTTGGGCAGCTGCCGCTGCGAGATCGAGTAGTGCATGAGCCGCCGAGCGATATCGATCTCGCGCACGGCTCCGCGCGCCCATGGGATCACCTCGGTCGTGAGGACGGCCCGCACGCCTACTTCTTGGCATATGGCGATGAGCACTGCGTGGATGCCAGTCGAGTCGGCCGCCGTGAGCTCGGTGATGTTGCCGATGCCCATGAGGAGCTGGGCTTCGGGATAGCGCGTTCGCGCATTGGCATAGCGCTCCAGCGAGCGCATGAACCCGAAGCCAATGGGCTCGATCACCGGGTCGATGTAGTACGACACGCCCCACGCATCGAGCGCCGAAAGCGTCGCGTCGAGGGTCTCGATACCCGCGCCGAAATCGGGGATTGCCACGACCCACGTGCCGGTGCCGGCGAAGCCGCGGGCCACGTCGAGATTGGAGCTGTTCACGCTGAAGACTAGGCGCGCGCCGGCCTCGACCGCCGTCCTGATCTCGTCAGGATCAAATGTGTCAACACTCACCCGCATCCCCGCGCCGACCAACTCGTGCACAACGTCGCTCAACTCTGGAAACGCGAGGCCGGGAGTGCACCCGATGTCGATCACATCTGCGCCGGACGAGCGGAAATAGTCCGCCTCTCGTCGGATTGCATCGCGACTGAGGCGAGGCGCGTTATTGATTTCGGCGACAATCTCGATGTCCCACGCGCCGTAGTCGCGGCGCACCGCGGCGTGCCCGAAATACTCGGGTATCTCGCGCAGGTCCTTCGGACCGCGCACGACGTGCACCCCCACCTTATCGGCAATCACGGACGGGTCGCCTTCGCACAGACCCGGGATCATCACGAGCTCCACGCCGTCCGGCACCTCGAGGAACCGTGCGATCCACGGCGTCGTCATGAGCGCCGCCACCGTGATCTTGAGAGCCTTCACCGTGTATGCCCACGGCGGCGACATGCCCGCCAGCGTCGAAACGAGCGCGGGCTCCGCGAGCGTGCCGGTAACGAAGAGAATGTGGCGGGGCGAGTCTACCGTCTGTCCCCGCTCTGCACGAACTTCTTCGGATTGCCCTCCAGCGCGCCGCCAGGCTGCGGACGCCAGAGCACCACGTCCTCGATCTGCCGCGCGAGCGCCAAATCCTTCCCCGTAATGCCGCCGGCGCTGTGCGTCGCCAGCTTCACGCCGACCCTAGCCCACGTCACACTCAGGTCCGGATGGTGATTGGCCGCCTCGGCGAGAAATCCGATCGCGTTGACGAGCATGAGTGTGATCGGCCAACCATCCGTCTTGTACCACCGACGGATCCACTTGTCCTCGTAGTACCATCCCGGGAGCTCCGCGAGCTTTGCCGCGAGCTCCGTCTCGCTGTACGTCGCTTCTTTTGTCGTCATGGCATTACCACCCCCCCGTTTACAAAGATAGTTTGGCCCGTCAGGAAAGCGGCTGCCGGCGAGGCGAGAAACACGGCTACGCCCGCGACATCCTCCGGCGTGCCCCAGCGTTTCAGCGGGGTCGATTCGGCGACCGCTTTGTGGCGGGTAGGATCCATCGCACCGTGCGCGAATGCCGTCTCGATCCAGCCCGGCGCGAGCACGTTCACGCGCACTTTGGGGCCGACTGAGCGCGCCAGCGATTTGCTGAATGCCAGCACGCCGCCCTTTACCGCAGCGAACATCTGCGGATTGCGGCCTTCCATCCCGGTGACCGCGTGATCCCAACTCATATTGATGATTGCGCCGCCGGCCTCCTGGGCGCCCAGGAGCTCGGCTGCCGCCCACGAAGCGATAATCGTCCCTCGTAGATCGACAGTGAGCAGGCGCTCCAGCTTGGCCTCACGAGGCAGCTTGGCCCCGGCACCCGTGAGAATGTCGGCGCCGGCATTGTTGATCCAAACATCGACGCGCCCGAAGCTCTTCGCCGCGTCGCGCGCGATAGCAGCGATTGACGATCGCTCGGCGAGATCGAGTCGAAAGACCTCCGCTCGTCGCCCGAGCGCAGTCACCGCGGCGGCAGTCTCTTGGGCTCCGTCTTTATTTGCCGAGTAGGTGAGGCCCACGTCAGCCCCCGCCCGAGCCGCCGCCACCGCGATCGCGCGTCCAATACCACTCGACGCGCCAGTGACGAGCACGGTGAGTCCGGATAGCTGGGCACCCGGCGAGGCATTGGGCGGCACTGCGGGGAATCTACGCGCAACCAGCCTGGCCCCTAGCCCCCGGAGCCCGCTGTTTGTCATTGCCGTCGCGATTCACCGCCGCTTGGCGGCGCGCTCCAGAATGTCGTGGATGTGAGTTTGGTACGGCTTGCCGAGCCGCGCTGCCTGGCGCCGTAACGCCCGCAGAACGTCAGGCCTGATGCGAATGGCGATCGGTCGCTTCGTGATCCCGCCGACCGGGGGGCGCCCGACGCGCCGAGCCTGACGGAGCTCTTCGTTGGTGAGCTCGGGAATGTCGGAGAAGTCCAGTTCCGCGTCAGGGGGCTGCCGTCCCATACCTCCTTCGGTCGCGACGGCTCGCCGGGCGCGCGCTAATGAGACGGTAACGGATTTCGCCATTCTGACTCCGTGTCGTGTAGGCAATCGTTAGAGCTCGGGTCCTCGCCGAAATCGCAATCCGCAGACGCTGCGCCTCAATTGCCGAATGTGCCGTGTCGGCTAGGTCGAGTCCTGCAGGATCGTCGAATGCCGTCGCAGCCTCATCGAAAGAGACCTGATGCTTGGCGACGTTCGCGGCGGCCTTGACAGGATCCCAAGTGAAAATCAACATAATTACGTATGTACGTAATGTCAACGGTGCTTCGCACGTGGTGCAGACGCGTGCGTCGGACTATGGGATTGCTGTCAGGCAGGCGTCATCGGCCGCCTGTGAGTGAGCCGGCGGGCGGATCGCTGTAGCGCGCCGGGCCAATCGCGTCGCCCGCGTCGCGTCGAATACAGTTATTAGCTTCGGTGATTAGCCGAAGTAATGTGTATCGTCAGACCTAGGCACGGCTGACCCGAAACAACTCGCTTTGGAGTCTAGCCACAATAGCTCTCGCCAGCTGGGCCGGACGCGATACGTCCTTACGGAGTCAAACTCGGCTGATCTTCGAGAGTACAAAAGGGCGGGCCAAGCGCGCATAGACCCTTACGGCTTCACGCGCGATCCGCTACCTGGGTCCGTCGGCGGCAGGCCGAGCTGGCCTTCAGCCTTCATTGCGGGCGTCAAGTTGCCCGCCTCGCGCCGGATATCGGACTTGGCAGACGCATAGTCCGGAGGGGCCGGGCCATAGTCGCTAGGGTAGTAGAACCGGAACGCCCGCTTGTCGCACTGAATCACGGCAAACTCGTCGTGCCGCTGCACGATCTTTTCCAGGTCTCCTCGGCTGGGCTGGCAGCTGAATGCATTGAGACCACCGGCGACACAAGTGTTGACGTCGTCGCCCATGCAGGTGGTCGGCGTATGCACGTGCAGCTCGGGCATCCCTTCGGGACATTCGAAATCCGCCGAGACAGGCGTGGCTGAGTTGGTCTCGGCTTCCTTGATATCGAACACGCGAAAGACCGTATCGTCCTGAACGGGCGCGGTACGCGACACGTGGTATACCCCGTACGACCAGTCCGTCACACAGTACGCGCGCTCCATCTGACGCGTGTCGTCGGTCCACAGCTTCTCGAGCGTTTGCCTCGGCAGATCCATGACGACTCCAAGCCGCACGGCCTGCGCCCCAGCAGGACGCGCGGAAGCCGCGCACACTCCCATGAGCAGTGCGGTCATCGTCCCGGCAATCCGCGCACGACCCGATACACTCCGTCGCATTCGCTCGATCCTCGTGACTTTTTATCCTGACCTTTTACCTAGTGCTCCCGTAACCAACGCCTGGACCGCGCCCGGGCGTGCCAGGATGGCAGTCGCAATCAGCGCGCCGTCGCAGCCAACTGCGTCGAGCCGCCGAATATCATCATCGCCCCGGATCCCGCCGCCCACAATGAGCTCGACCTCATGAGGGGGTAGCGCATTCCGGATTTCAGCCACCAACGACAGATCTACCCCCGTGTTTCGCCCCACCCGCGACAGGTCGAGCAGTATTACGCTCCGTACACCATACGCTGCCGCTCGGCACGCCAGATCCACCGGTGACTGCCCCGCATGATCGGTTCCCGGTGCGCCCACCGGAATTCCGTCCTTGAGGTCGAGGCTGAAAACCGTCCGGCCGGGGCGAAGGGCGGTCACAATGCCCGCCAGATCCCCAAAGGAAACCAGGGTTTCGAGCCCGACAACAATTCGCGTGGCTGGCGCCGCTAGAGCCACAGCAACATGCGCTTTCTCTACTGTATTCACACCCGCATCGACCACTAGAGGGAGTCCAACGTCGGCAATCCCGGTGAGGTCGCATGGTTCGGCACCGTGGATCGCGTCGAGATCGGCTACATATATTCCCCCGACGCTACCGTGTGCACGGTAAGCCCGGGCCAAGGCAACTGCCTCCCCCGGCTCAGCCGCGCCTAGGAGGGTGGAACGCACTGGCGCGTAAGCTTCACGTGCTCCGCCCTGTGCGTGGACCGCGCGCCCCGCCTTGAGGTCGATCACGCCGAATATGCGCACGAACAACACATGCGGCTGGGATGTTGGTGGCGTCAACACCAAGGTGGCTCGCGTCGTCGCGGGCCGAGTGGCGAGCGTACGCGCGCGCCCATACGAGCTCCAGCACCATCCAGCAGCCTTGGCGCCGTTGCTCGGCGAATTGGCTCGAGAAGCGGGCGGCAGCCCGGAGGACTCGCATGCGGTCACGATGACCGCGGAGCTGTCACAATATTTCCGAACGAAGCGCGAGGGCGTGGCCTTCGTGCTGGACGCCTTCGAGGCCGCGTTTCCCGACGCGCGGATTCGCGCATACACCACTGCCGGGACGTTCGTCGACCTTGCGGTCGCTCGGCGAAGTCCGCTGACCGTCGCCGCCGCTAACTGGCATGCCGCAGCGACTCTCGTTGGCCGTACTGTGGGCAATGCCATTTTCATCGACGTTGGGACAACCACGACCGACATCATCCCCATTGTGGGCGGCGCCGTTGTCTCCAGCGGTCTTACGGACACCGCCCGGCTGCGATCGGGCGAGCTAGTGTACTTGGGGGCGGTCCGCACGCCGGTCGAGGCAGTCACGCACGAGGTTCAGGTAGCTGGTTGTGCTATCGGCGTCAGCGCTGAAGGCTTTGCGCTGAGCGGCGATGTGCACCTGTGGCGCGGTACGCTGGCGCCGGCGGACTACACCGAGCGTACGCCGGACGGCCGGCCGGTGAGCCGAGAGTTCGCGGCAGAGCGGCTCGCGCGAGTAGTGTGCGCCGACCGCGAGATGCTCGACGAGTCGGCGATCGATAGCATCGCGAACGACGTCGCCGCCGCTCAGGTGCGCCGCACGGCACACGCGATCGCGCTCGTGCGCGCGCGCCACCCATCGCTCGACATCGCGGTCGTCACCGGCGTGGGCGACTTCATAGCGGCTGAGGCGGCCACGTGTGTGGGCATGACAGTACACCGACTGGCCGACATGATCGGCGCCGCCGCAGCCCGCTGTGCGCCCGCCGCCGCGGTGGCGCTGTTAATGGCGCCGCCCGCGGCGGTCGATGTGGTGATCAAGGTCGGCGGGTCGCTCTTGCGCGACGCGGTCGCGTATGCGCGCGTCGTGGATGCATTGCGCGCGTGCCCTACGGGGGCGCGCGTACTGGTGGTGCCCGGCGGCGGCCCATTCGCAGACGCGGTGCGCGATGTGGATCGCCATCTCATGGTTGGCGCCGACGAGGCTCATTGGCTGGCGATCCAGGCAATGGACCAACATGCCCACCTGCTGGCGAGTCGGATTCCTCAGGCCGTGGTGGTCAGAAGCCCCACCGAAATCGATCTCGCGTTCGCGGCAGCCCGAGATGCCCGTGCTCGCCCCGTCCGCCTGGCTTCGGGCGAATGATCCTCTACCGCATTCGTGGGATGTCACGAGCGACAGTATTGCCGCGTGGGTTGCCGGGCGCGTTGGCGCTCGTGCGCTGGCGCTGGTGAAAGCGGAAGTCGCCAGCGAGGGAGGCTCAGACTCGAATGTGAACGGCTACGTTGACCCTTACTTCGCCAGCGCTATCCCGCTAGGCGTAGACGTCACCGTAGTTGCGCCTCGTGGTGTGAGCGGCGTCTGCGAGCGTGCGCACGCAATGGGCAGCAACGCGCCCCGTGCGACCGCCGTCACAGGCGGCGCTGCGGACGCCGACGATGTCGGCGCCGATGCAATAGGCGGTGTGCAGGTCTTCGGCTCGGAGCGAACCGGCGAGGGCAACCGAGAGGCCAACGGCATGCGCGGCGGCGACCCACCCGTCAACGGCTTCGAGAGACACGCGATCGAACAACGTGCCGCCAGTCTTGTTCGCGGTGTCGAGAAGAACGCCTAGTGCGCCGCATGCGGCGGCGATGTCTAGCACGCTGCAGCGGCCTAGGCCACTCGGGGGCGAGACGTCTGCGTACGCAACGCAGACCACGGCCGCCGGCCGGTCAGCGCGAGCTGCCCCCCGTGCTGTTGCGGTCGCGAGTCTGAGTCCATCCGCGGCACGGGAAACACCCGCAAACCCCACCTTTACGAAGGCGAGGCCGGTTGCGGACGCGAGGTACGCCGAGCGTTCCGCCGCGGCGCATGTTTCCGAGTCGCCGAGATCTCCCAGAGCCGCACTCACCGGGCAAGCGTCATGCACCTCGCCCACAATGTCGCCCAGCGCCTCTGGCGCGACGGCGCCTAGGGCGCCGCGCGTAGGGTCTTTCGCATCGATTATGTCCGCGCCGCCAGCGATTGCCGCGTGTGCTTCGGCGGCATTGGCCACGCTAACTAGTAGCCGCACGCGCCATAATCTATAGCGCCGCGCGGCGACGGTAGGGGGGCAAGCCCCCTACCGATTTGCCATTCGCGTTCGATGAGCCTCCGAAATCGTTGTCCTTACGGAGTCGTCGTGGTCCCAGACTGCGCCGAGCTGTCAGTCATCGCGCTCTTCTTGTGCTTGCGAGTCTTCTTGGTGGACATCCCGCTGTCGGAGGAGCTACTCATACCCTGCGCGCTGGGGCTAGCTGACGGACTCGTTTCCGACGGATTGGTCGCCGACGGATTGGTCGACGGGTTCGTCGATGCGGAAGGGCTTGGCTGTGCTGCCGGAGGCGGCGCGTTCGCCGAGCTCGTGTCAACGGCGCCGTTGCTGGTGTTACTGCTGGGTTTGGTGTTGCAGGCCACTGTCAGCCCGACTAGGACAGCTGCAGCAGCATAGTGGATGACGTTCCGCATGAAGGGGATCCCCCGTTAAGTGGCGCGATTTCTAATTGCGTAATGGATGCAGGTAATACCCGCGCAATAACCGGACCTGAGCCGGATGTGCGGCATTGATCGGGGTTTACGGGGGAGGCTCATGCGGATAGGTTCCCAAGATTGGTCAGGAGCGGCAATGGGTGAGCACGACCAAGTGGATCGCCGGTCATTTCTACGCACCGGGGCGCTAGCAGTAGCGGCCTTGGCGCTCGCACAGACGGGGCTCGCCGAGCCGGCGAGGGGCGAGATCGCTCCCCGAGCGATCGGTCCCGAGGATGAATTGACCGACGAGGTCAAGCGTGTCCTCAAAGACCATTTCGGCGATCGGCAGATCCAGTACGGTCACGTGAAGCTGGATGTCCCTGCCGACGCGCCCGACGGACGCGCGGTACCCGTGTTCATCGAGAGCGACCTGCCCTTTACTCCGTCTTCGTACGTCAAAGCGCTGCATCTGATCGTCGACCACAACCCAGACATCTGACCTGGCTGGGTACGAGCTGTCCCCTGGCATGGGCGCCGCTTCAATAGACACGCGCATCAAGATGCGTCGGACCTCGTACGTGCGTGCCATCGCGGAGACCAATAGTGGCGAGCTGTGGACGGCTGCGACCAAGGTATTCGTTGGCCTGAACGGGTGTGGGTGACAATGACAACGCGATTGGTCAGCCCTTACGTGCCCACGATCACACTTGGCATCCCCGCGAGCGAGGAAGCGCCGGGTGTGGGAGAGGCTAAGGTTGTCGTACCCGCGTCGGTGGAACGCGGCAGCATGATTTACGTGCGCGCGTTGCTCGCGCATCCGATGGACACCGGGTTCTTCCGTACTGCCGACGGTACTCCGATTCCGGCGTACTTCGTCAATGACGTCACCGTGACTTACGGTAGCGAGCGGATCGCCCACTTCACCTGGACGTCGGGTATCAGTCGCGATCCGTTCGTCACGTTTCCGCTGACTGCGTCGCGCGAGGCGCCGGTCACGGTCGTCTGGAAAGACAACAAGGGCGCGGTCTACCAGAACACCGCCGACGTCAAATTCACGGCGTCCTGACCCCTGACCACTGACCCCTGATCCGTAGCGCGTGGCTGGCGGTACTGGTTGGCGCGGCGGTCTCCGGTCGAGCGCCTTCCAATCCGCCGACTGTCGGCCCGCCGTTTTCCACCGCGCCGTATCATGCTCGGCAGCTAGCGCCTGGCGTTTACGCTGTACCGGGTGACACCGGTAGAGGATCGGAAGGGCGTCCGAACGCCGGGTTCGTGATCACGGACAGCGGCGTCGCCGTGATCGAGGCACTGGGGAGCCCGTGGCAAGCCAAGCAGCTTCGTGCCGTGATCGCGGCGGTCACCCGTGCGCCGGTGCGGTGGCTCATTCTCACCCACCACCACCCCGATCACATGATGGGCGCCGTCGTCTTCGTCCGGGACGGCGCGCGAGTACTGGCGCACCCGGACCGCTCGATGCTGGCGGGCGAGAACGGTGACGACGCGCTGCTCGCCGATTGGGACGGGGTCGTGGGCCTCCACGAGCTGCAAGGCTTCACCTTTGCCGACAAGCCGGACGTACCCATCACGCACGACACGACGGTCTCACTGGGTGGCCGTCGCATCGTGCTGTACCACCCGCCGGGTGCGGCTCACTCGCCGTCTGACCTGGCCATCTGGATCCCCGACGCCCGCGTGTTGTTCGCCGGTGATCTCCTCATCGAGGACGGCGTCACGATGGTGGTCGACGGAAACTCCGGCGTGTTACGGTCAGGCGCTCGACCACCTCGACAGTCTTGCCGCGCGCACGGTTGTCCCGGGGCACGGCCGGATCGCGCGCGACCCGCACTCTCAGATAGCTCTGACGCGCGCCTACATCGATTCGCTGCGCACTGGTATGCGGCAGGCGGTCGAGCGCGGCACGCCCATGACTCGCGTGCTGGCGACGTTTCCGCCGCCCGACAGCGGCCGGCCGGTATCCGTCGCCTCCCGCAGGCAGCGCAACGCCGAGCGAGTGTACCTGGAGATGGAAAGGCAGCTGATGGGTGTTGGTGACGAGCAACCTGCCGCTCCCCCTCCCAACCCCAATCCGGGCTCAGGTGCCGCGCGCTCGGAGACGCGGGATACTGGCGCGCCGGTGTCGAAAATCAACGGCAGGCCCGCGGCTCGTCCGGGGCTCATCTCTACCGACTCGCTCGCCGCGCTCATTCCGTCTGGCGCTGTCTCCATTGTCGATGTGCGCACCGATATCTCGTACTATCTAAAGTCGCACATCCCGGGCGCCGTGTATCTCAACTCCGAGTCGCTACGCTCGATGGCGGACGGCGTGCCCAATCTGCTCCTGCCATCGGCCAGCTACGTCACCTTATTCAGCCGGCTCGGGATCCGCGTGGGCCGGCCCGTCGTGATCTACAGCGCGGGCGAGACGCGCAACATCGACGCCACGTATCTGTCGTGGATTCTTTCCGGATTCGGCGTGCCATCCGTGACGATTCTGGACGGCGGATTCGCGAAATGGGAGCTCGAGTCGCGGCCGACCCTGCGCACGTATCCGCCCGCCATCCGTGGCTCTTTTCCGGCGCGTGCATTCGCGCCCGCTCGCGCCACGTTGCAGGACATCCGTCACTTCTTGGGACTCGGCGGTGCTCGTCCGGGCAATGTCGTGCTGGTCGATGCGCGCCCGCCAGATCAGTATGCCGGACAGGCCGGCGCGCAAATGCGACATGGCCACATCCCCGGCGCCATCAGCCATCCATGGGCAACGGACCTGACCGACGGCCTCACGCATGTCTTCAGGCCGCTCGACATGATTCGCGCGAGCTACGTGACGCAGAACGTCACTCCCGACAAGGACATCATCGCCTACTGCAATGGCGGGCTGGAATCCAGCCATGTGTACTTCGTGCTGCACGATCTCCTACGGTACCCGCATGTACGCGTGTACGACGGTTCGTGGACGGAATACTCGGTCCATGAAGAGCTTCCAGCGACCATCGGGGCTATTCCGTAGTCGTCGACGGAGCTGTCGCGTTCCCTCGGAACCTCGGAACCCTGGGGCGCGCCCGGGGATTGAGTAATCTCTCATGTGGATAGTACGACTCGCACTGCGGCGGCCGTACACGTTCGTCGTCGCATCGCTTCTGATATTGATATTTGGGATTGTCACGTTACGGCGGACGCCGACGGACATTTTCCCGAGTATCAACATCCCGGTCGTCAGCGTCGTCTGGCAGTACACGGGAACGGCGCCGATCGACATGGAACGCCGCATGGTCTCCGTGTTCGAGCGCGCGGCAACGACCACGGTCAACAACATCGAGCACATCGAGTCCCAGTCGTTTTATGGCGTAGGCGTGGTGCGTGTGTATTTCCAGCCCCAAGCCCGCATTGAGGGAGGCGTCGCTCAGATCACTGCGATCGCGCAGACGATCCTGAAAGCGCTACCGCCGGGCACCACGGCACCGCTGGTGGTCCAGTATAGCGCGACCAACGTCCCGATCCTCCAGATCGGGATGAGCAGCACCACGCTGTCCGAGCAGGACATGTGGGATCTCGCCAACAACTTCATACGCACGCAGCTGGCGACAGTGCAGGGTGCGCAGATCCCTTACCCCTACGGGGGCCGGATGCGCCAAGTCATGGTGGATCTCGATCCCCACGCGCTGACAGCCAAGGGGATCTCACCGAACGACGTCGTCAACGCGATCAATGTGCAGAACCTTCTCCTTCCGGCTGGCACGGCCAAGATCGGGACGCGCGAGTATGAGGTGGGGCTGAACGGAAGCCCACTCGTCCTGGACCAGCTCAACGACCTCCCGATCCGCCAGGTCAACGGCGCGATGGTGTACATCCGCGATGTCGCTCACGTGCACGACGGCTATGCGGTCCAAACCAACGTGGTGCGACAAAATGGAACGCGCGGTGTCCTCATCACGATCCTGAAGGCGGGACGTGCGTCAACACTGGACATCGTGAACCGCGTCAAGGCGGTAATTCCGCAGGTCGCCGCGTCACTCCCGAAGTCATTGCGCCTGAACTACGTCATCGATCAGTCCCTCTTCGTGCGTGCGGCGCTCGTTGGCGTGCTGCGCGAGGCGGTCATCGCCGCTGTCCTGACCGCGACCATGATCCTGCTGTTCCTCGGTAGTTGGCGCAGCACGCTCATCGTCGCCACGTCTATTCCGCTCGCGATTCTCTGCTCGATAATCTGCCTGGGCTCGCTCGGCCAGACGATGAACGTCATGACGCTGGGCGGCCTGGCCCTGGCGGTCGGGATCCTGGTGGATGACGCCACGGTGGAAATCGAGAACATCCACCGCAATCTCGGGCAGAAGAAGGAGTTGACGCACGCAATTCTGGACGGCGCGTCGCAGATCGCCGTTCCCGCGTTCGTGTCCACGCTGTCCATCTGCATCGTGTTCGTTCCCATCTTCTTCCTCGGTGGTATCGCTGGCTCGCTGTTCGCGCCACTCGCGATGGCTGTCATCTTCGCGATGATGGCATCGTACCTTCTCTCGCGAACGGTCGTGCCGACGATGGTGCAATTTCTACTGCGGTCGGAGGCGCACCTGTACGAGGAAGGCGGTGAAAGCGGACACGCGCAAAGCGGGTCTGGTCCGTTCTGGTGGGCATTCCGGCATGTGAACGGCGCCTTCGAGCGCATCCGGGATCGGTATCACGCGTTGTTGGAGCGCGCGCTGCATCATCGCAGTCTGACGACGGTGGCGGCGGCGTTATTCTGCGGCGTCTCGCTGTGTCTCATTCCGTTCATCGGCGAGGATTTCTTTCCCACGGTCGATGCCGGGCAAATGCGGCTCCACGTCCGTGCGCCACCGGGTACGCGGATCGAAGAGACGGAGCAGTTCGTGGCGCAGGTCGAGCGCACCATCCGCTCGGTGATCGCGCCGCGCGACTTGGCCGTGATAGTCGACAACATCGGCCTGCCGTACAGCGGGATGAATCTTTCCCTCACCGACAGCCCCACGATCAGTGCGGCGGACGCCGAAGTACAGATCTCGCTCAAACCGGATCATTCGACATCGACGACGGAATACATCCGGCGATTGAGTCGGGCTTTGCACAACTCGTACGCAGGCGCCGAGTTCTCGTTTGGCGCGGCGGATATCGTGAGCCAGATTCTCAACTTCGGGCTGCCGGCACCCATCGACGTACAGGTCGTCGGAGCCGACCCGCGCAACTACGGAATCGCGCGCGACATCGCGCGCAAGGTGTCCACGATACCCGGCGCGGCGGACGTGCGGGTCCAGCAAGTGGTCCATGCACCTCAGCTCACCTATGACATCGATCGCACGCGAGCATCGCAACTCGGGCTGACACAACAGAGCGTCGTCAACAGCGTGCTGACGTCGCTCAGCTCATCGATTCAGACGTCACCGAATTTCTGGGTGAGTCCACAGAACGGGGTGGCCTACCCGCTCGTGGTCCAGACGCCGCAATTCGAGCTCGCCACCCTCGACGCACTCGACGCGACACCTCTTTCACCGACGCCCGCTGGTGGGTCCGAGCCGGCAACGGCGGATCTCGATGCGCCCTCGCGCACAGTCCCCACCGAGTCAGCGCCCGCATCGCAGCTTCTCCGCAATCTGGCTACATCCGGCCGTGCGACCACGCCGGCCGTCATCAGTCACTTCAATGTTCAGCCGGTGTTCGATGTCTACGCCGACGTCCAGGGAACCGATCTTGGGAGCGTGGCGCACGGTGTCGATCGCGTCATGCGCGACGTCAAGCCGACGCTGCCGCGCGGCTCGTCCGTCATAAGTCGCGGCCAGGTGCTGAGCATGCAGCAGTCGTTCGCGGGCCTGTTGTCCGGACTGGCCTTCGCCATACTCCTGGTCTATTTCCTGATGGTAGTCAACTTTCAGTCGTGGGCCGATCCGTTCATCATCATCATGGCGCTCCCGGGCGCCCTCTCGGGGGTCCTCTGGGCGCTGTTCGCCACCCACACAACGTTCAGCGTGCCATCGATGATGGGCGCTATCATGGCGATCGGTGTGGCGACGGCCAATAGCATCCTCGTGGTCGTGTTCGCGAACGACCGTCGCAACGAGGGCCGGACTCCCCTTGAGGCCGCTTCCGACGCAGGGTTCACGCGACTGCGGCCCGTTATCATGACCGCACTCGCGATGATCATCGGTATGCTGCCAATGGCTTTGGGGCTCGGCGAGGGCGGGGAGCAAAATGCGCCGCTCGGCCGAGCAGTCATCGGAGGCCTAGTCATCGCGACGTTCTTCACGCTGTTCTTCGTTCCGGTCGTGTACTCGGTCGTTCACGGGCGGGCCGAGGCACGCGCCGAAGCGGCGCCCGGTAATGGGCCGGGAGGCGCCGCATGAAGGCCGCGATCATAGCCGTACTGCTCATCTTCGCCGGCCTGCTGACGGTCGGACTCGTCCCGCGGCTCCGACAGATGCGAGAGCTCAAGGCAGAGCAAAGCGCAGCCTACAGCACGCCGGCAGTGGCCGTCATCACGGTTAAGCGCGCAGAAGCCACGACCGACCTAGCGCTCCCTGGCTCGCTCGAGGCACTGCATGAAGCTGCGATCTACGCCCGCACTGCCGGGTACGTGGTGCGCTGGGTGCCTGACATCGGCGCCCGAGTGCAGGCCGGGCAGCTCATGGCGCGGATCGAGGCGCCGGAGCTGGACCGCCAGACAGACCAGGCGCGTTCTGCGCTAGGCCAGCTGCGGGCAAACCTTGCGCAAGCGAGCTCTGACCTCCGCAAATGGAAAGAGCTGGCAAGGGACAGCGTGGTTACGGCTCAGGAGCTCGAGCAGCACCAGACCGCATACGACGCCGCGGCGGCCAATCTCGCCGCGGGCGAGGCTGACTACCATCGCCTGCAAGACCTGCAGCAGTACGAACGCGTGACCGCGCCGTTTACGGGAGTCGTGACCTCACGGAGCTTGGATGTCGGCATGCTCGTCACCGATGGCGCGACAATGGGCGCGACTGGGACAAGCTCGGCGCGTCCTCTGTTCTCCGTGGCGCGGACCGACACCGTCCGCGTGTACGTGAACGTGCCCGAAGACGCCATAGCTCTGGCGCAACCGGGAGGCGGCGCTGAGGTCCTCGTCCAGAGCTTTCCCAAAGAGAGCTTTCACGGGCTTGTCGTGCGCAACGCCCGCGCCGTGGACGCCGCTTCGCGAACGTTGCTGACCGAGGTCCAGATTCCCAACCCGAAGGCGAGGCTGTTGCCAGGGATGTACGCAACGGTGCGGTTCGTCATCCGACGCGACAATCCACCGCTCATCATTCCGGCCAACGCGCTAGTCATTCGCGCCGATGGTCCTCAGGTCGCCGTCGTCGGCCGGGACAATCGCGTGCACTTCCAGAAGGTGGACCTTGGGCGTGACTTCGGGAGCTCGGTCGAGATTACGGATGGTATAGACGATGGGGCGACGTTGGTGGTGAACCCGTCGGACGACATACATGATGGGTCAGTCGTGCGTCTTTTGCCGAACGTGAAGGAAACCGCGGAATGACGAAACCGATGGTGATTCCCGCATGATGTGGCTCCCGCCGCTGCCGCCGGCGGTCGTCGTGATGGCGGTCGAAGTGCGCGATTCCATCAACGCGATTTTCCTGCGAAACAATCAACACTGGGATGAGCTGAGTGACCAAAACACGCTTACCCGAGATGCTGGGTACCGGAAAACCGACGCAGCGCGAGTACCTAGGGTGTTTGGTCGGGCACGCGACGGGAGACACTGTCTGGGTCACCGGGTGGCAACCAGCGCGGGGGCTAAAGCAATTCCAATTCGCGGTGGCGGGAACGTGCGATCACGTGCAACGCTTGATCGGCACGTGGCACACACATCCCTATCGTGCCGCTCCAGATGGACACGCGCTCAAGGAGCCGGTCCTTTCTTCTACGGATCTCGCGACCTTTGCGGCCGGGCACGACCGCGTAGTGATGGCGGCATGGGATCGCGACTCGATCAATGCAGCGGCGCGAGATGCTCACGGAGTCGTCTCCCACCCGGCGACGCTGATAGTTCGGTAAGCTCCGCGACCGGGCGCTCATCGGGCTCGTAGCCTACACGTTCGCGCGCATCGGCGCGGCGACCGGCATGAAGTCAGGGACTACTTCATCCAGGGACGCCGGGGTTGGGTGCGCCTCCACGAAAAAGGCGGCCGGTGCCACGACGTGCCGGCGAATTACAATCTCAATGCGTATCTCGCGGCCCAGATCAAGGGCGCGGGATTGGAAGCCGATCCCAAAAGGCCGCTCTTTCGCACCGCGGCCGGGAAAACAGGCGCGCTCCCGGCGCGGCCCATGAGCCAGGTGGACGCCTACCCCATTATCCGCCGCCGCGCGATAGCCGCCGGAATTGGCACGAAAACCGCTGCCACACCTTCCGCGCGACCGGGATCACCGTGTATCTCAAGAACGGGCTGGCTGGAGACCGCCCAGCACCTGGCCGCGCACGAGTCCGCGTGCACCACGGGGCTCTACGACCGGTGCAGCGACGATTTGAGCTTGGATGAGGTGGAGCGGATTGCGATCTGAGACGACCATGAACACTAGGCTCAAAATCTCGCTCGATCAGACCTATCATTACCCGCCCGAGTTGCTCGAAATGTTGACCGAGGTGATCCCGTGCCTCTTCAAATCGAAGCAGGGTGTAATCGACTTCTTCCACGGAGCCGGAACCCCGGCGCCGTTGTTAGCTGAGTGGCGATCAAAGGTCCGGGCCGATAGGGGTTCGGTCAAAAAACATGAGATCGCGCGCGACGTTCTCCGGCGGCTGAATGAGGGTGGAGACAAGACTCTTGCGCAAAGGCGAGAGGTGATCAAACGCATATCGGAAATTGAGGATTTCTCCACCTGCTGGGACAGCGATCGCTACAAGGCTCAAGGGCTCGTCGGTCAGATCCGTCACGTCGTGAACGTCAAGGATTCCTTCACGCGAATGAACATCGAGCGGGAGAAGGAACGGCGCCAGCGTCAAGATACGCAAAGCGCGGCAGCGGAGAGGATGCGGCAGCAGCGGGATGAGCGGCAAAGGATCCGTGACGATCTTTACGCCCTTTTCTCGATGGCCGATCCGCACAAACGGGGCAAGGCGCTCGAAGCGGTTCTGAATCGGCTATTCGCGAGCTTCGGAATGCTGGTCCGCGAGTCTTTCACGGTGCGCGGCGACCAGGGGCAAGGCGTGATTGAACAGGTCGATGGAGCTGTTGAAATCAACGGCAGTCTCTATCTCGTCGAAATGAAGTGGTGGGACAAGCCCATCGGGCGGCAGGAAATCGCGCCGCATCTCGTCAGCGTGTTTAATCGTGGAGGGGATGTTCGCGGCATCTTCATTGCTTACTCCGGGTTTTCCGCCGCTGCCGTGGCTGACGTAAAGACCGCTCTGGCACAGAAGATCCTCGTGTTGGTGGAACTGGAGGAGATCGTGATGGCGTTGGACCGGGACATGGATTTCAAGGCGTTGCTCATCGACAAGATTCACCATTCGCAGACCCACAAGGACCCCCTGCATAGAAAGCTTGTCCAGTGAGCACGTAAAGAAGACTTCCAGGCTTTCAACTCCGCGCGCACGATGGCGCTCTACGACCGGTGGAGCGATGATGTGAGCCGGACGAGGTGGAGAGGATTGCGATTTGATGATGTCGACCCGGTCAGAAGTCTATCGCGTGATGATTGGCTCTCCGTCCGATCTCGCGGAAGAGCGGCTGGCGGCGACCGACGCCGTCAACGAATGGAGCGCGCAACACGCGGACGCGGAGGGCGCGGTGTTGCTGCCGGTCAAGTGGGAGACGCACGCATTGCCTACGTCGGGCGCCAGGCCGCAGTCGGTGATCAACGATCACCTTGTCGATCGTTGCGACATCCTCGTCGGCATGTTCTGGACGAAGCTCGGCACCCCTACCGCAATCGCGGCATCCGGAACGGTCGAGGAGATCGATCGCTTCGTCGCGGCCGGCAAGCCAGCGATGCTGTATTTCTCCCAGCGGAAAATCGCGAAGGACAAGGTCGATCCGAGGCAGGCGGCGAAGCTGAAGAAGTTCAAGGCGGCGACCTACGAGCGATCGCTGGTCGGCTCGTTCGCGACCTTGGGCGAGCTTAAGCGCGTTCTCTTGCGCGACCTCACCCGCCAGGTGCGGATGCTGCAGCCCGGCGCCGGCGTCCATCCGGGGCGGATCGACCGAGCGAGAGAGATCACCGAGCTTATCAAGCAACACAAGCAGAGCGGGATAACGATCGACGAATTCAAGAGCTACGACGAATTGCTCGGCTTGAAGAAGCGTAGCAAAGCCGAAGCGCGCGATCCCGTGCAGCCTGGAGAAACCGGACCAAACGGGCATCCGATCGGATACACGAAGGAAGGCGACAAAGTCGAATGGATACCGTCGGATGAAACCGATGGTGAGGTCGGGCCGATGATCCTACGCCGCGGGGATAAGGCGATCCTCGCCGCCCATAGCGAACTCTGGGAAAAGGTCTGGTGGAATAGACACCAGAATTGGCTCTACCGGCTCGAAACCGGCGAGGAGAAGCTGACAAAGGCCCAGAAGCCTGTCTTTGCGACTGCCCGTAAAGCGGCTCGCCGCATCGAGCGGAAATACGGCAAGAAGAGCTTGGGATGGGACGACTTCGAATGGGGCTTGCTGAGCGGCAAGCTTTCGGCACTGTCCTGGGTGCTCGGCTCAGAGTGGGAGGAGTCGCTCGACACCTGAGGCGATGCGCCTCGGTTATCTAATTGGGTCGCGGCTTATGTTGCAATAAGCGTATGAGCGCTGGAGATGAATCGTGTACAACTTTCTGGTAACGGCCAAGGGCGGCGCGTGGGATCT
The DNA here is from genome assembly GCA_963838855.1 of uncultured Gemmatimonadales bacterium. Classification (GTDB taxonomy): domain Bacteria; phylum Gemmatimonadota; class Gemmatimonadetes; order Gemmatimonadales; family Gemmatimonadaceae; genus FEN-1251. The sequence goes on from CAWISX010000020.1 coordinate 249,672, forward strand.
CCCCGCATACGAATACGACAGTGATCGGTTCGGTGAGTACACATCACCCACTGTGCGGGACAGGTTTAAGGAACTGACCGCAGAAGCAATCGAAGAGCTAAAGTCCTATCCGGCGCTGTTTGCCTATGAAGGACAAGAAAAGGATGTGCGCATCGGCTATCTGCGGCGCATCAAGGAACGCGCCAGATCCATCTTGATCGAGTATGAGTTCGAGCCGACTATCCCGGCGCTTCCATTCGTCAAAATCACGAATTTGAAGAGTCGACTTGATATCGAAGAATGGGAGATGAACCGGACCCATTGGGCACTGAAAGATGAAGATCTGTTCGAAATCCTTCATTCAGCCGCTTTAATAGACGAAAGCTTCGACAATTCCACCGGACATCTCGGACGCGTTGAGGAGATGAGGTTCAAAGTAGCCCTCTCTTTTCCGGGAGAGAGGAGAGGGTATGTCAACGAGGTCGCGAACGAACTGAAGAGAAGATTACCCAAGGGATCTGTGTTTTACGACAAGGATTTCACTGCCCAACTGGCCCGTCCGAATCTCGACACACTGCTTCAACGTATCTATTTGACCAATTCGGACCTCGTTGTTGTCTTTCTCTCTTCCGAGTACGAGACGAAAAAATGGTGCGGACTTGAGTGGAGAGCCATTCGTGAAATCATCAACAACAAGAGCGACCATTCGCTCATGCTGATGCGGTTCGACAACGCCATGATTCCGGGATTGTTTTCGTCCGACGGATATGTCGACTTAAACGAATATGAGTCTATCAAGGCGGCAAACTTCATCTTGGAAAGAGTCAGGCTGAGTGATCCGCACTCCCGTAGAACAGAACCAACACGCTGAAAGGCTCTCAGATTGCTCTGCCGTGTGTTGCTATGAGCTTGCCACGCATGTGATCCGCGAAACGATCGCGCAGGACGCCGGGGGAACAATGCCTCCGGAGTGAGAAGGGTGTTTGAATCAGGCTGGCACAGGGATGCAATGCCCGCTCGACAGCTTCGGGATCGTGCGCGATGATGGTGACGTAGGCTTTAGTCGGCTGATCCGGCTCAGAGCGGCCCTGTTCCCAATCCCGCAGAGTTCCGAGAGGGATGTTGTAGCGCGCGGCAAATTCCTCCTGAGTTGGCGCGAGGGCGCGGCGGAGTATCTTGACGCGCGGAACAGGACGCAGCTGCCCAGGCCGCGCATCGGTGAGCAGCGGGTTTTCATGGTTGCGGGCGGCGGCGGCTTCGATTTCTGCCGGGGTCATCGGGGCGAGGGGCGGAGTGCGGGACGGCTTCTTCGGTACCGTCCGGGTTGACCGGGACAAGGCTGCCGTTACTGCGCATTGTGGCGATAGTAGTGGTCTTGGTCATTTCCTGTCGCCAGGGGCGAAGAACAGTCTAACTACCGTTATTCCCATTGTAGAGGAATTATGGTAGTTTCATTGTATGACGCGATCCGCCATGCCCAAAGGAAATCGAGAGCGACTTGCCCTGGTTCTCCGCCAGGGCGGCGATCTCATCACGATCGACGACGCGACGGCGGCGCTCGGGATCGGCCGCACGGACGCCGCCAAGCTCCTGGGCCGGTGGCAAGGGCAAGGCTGGCTGCGGCGCGTCCGCCGAGGGCTTTATGCCGCCGTTCCTTTGACGTCCCGGCAGGACGAACAGGTCATCGAAGATCCGTGGACGCTTGTGCCGGAGCTGTTCGATCCCGGCTATATCGGCGGCGCGAGCGCCGCCCAGCATTGGGACCTCACCGAGCAGCTATTCCGGCCGGTTTTCGTCTTCACCGCGCGGCCCGTCCGTCAGTCGCAGCAGACCATTCAGGGCACGCCCTTTGTCGTCCGGCACATTCCCGCCGCCAAGATATTCGGGACGCGCACGCTTTGGCGCGGCCGCGTGAAACTTCAAGTCTCGGACCCCGCGCGCACGATCATTGACATGCTGGACGATCCCCGTACCGGGGGCGGCATACGGCATGTTGCCGATTGCCTGAAGGCCTATCTCGCCCGCGACGACGCCGACCCCAGGCTTCTCGTCGCCTATGCGGAGCAGGTCGGAAATGGCGCGTGTTCAAGCGCCTCGGATTCCTGGCCGAACGCGAAGGCGGGCCGGCCTCCCTGGTTTCAGCCTGCGCAGCGCGCCTGACACAGGGCGTCGTCAATCTCGATCCGGGGCAGCCGTCCTCGAATCTCATGAGCCAATGGAGGCTCCGGCTTCCTGAACGGTGGAAGGCGGCGAGCACGGCGCATGATTGACCGGGGGGAGATTCTCGGCGTGGCGACGGATTTGTCGCTCACGCCGGATGTGGTCGAGAAGGATTACGTCCTTGGCTGGCTGCTGGCGGCCATTTACGCGCATCCGCAGCTGGCCGAATCCTGGGTCTTCAAAGGCGGAACCTGCCTCAAAAAATGCTATTTCGAGACTTATCGTTTTTCCGAAGACCTCGACTTCACACTCACGGACGAAGCCCAGATCAACGCCGATTTTCTGGTGGCCGCGTTCCGCGAGGTTGTAGCTTGGCTTTACGAGAAGACCGGCATCGAGGTTCCACCCGATCAGATTCGCTTCGATGTTTACCGGAATAAGCGCGAAACCCTGAACTGCGAGGGCCGTGTTTATTACCGGGGCCCCTTGAGCCGGGCCGGAAGCCTGCCGCGCATCAAGCTCGATCTCAGTGCCGATGAAATCCTTGTCCTGGCGCCAGTAGAGAGGAGTGTAAGCCACCCATATAGCGACATGCCGCAAGGCGGAATCACCGCGCGCTGCTACGCCTACGAGGAAGTGATGGCGGAGAAAACGCGAGCGCTCGCGGAACGGGCACGCCCGCGCGATCTCTACGACGTCGTGAATTTATTTCGCCACGGCGAATTTCACCCGGCGGCGGCAACGGTCCTCGATCTACTCGGGAAGAAATGCGCGTTCAAGGGCATTCCCGTCCCCACTGTCGCCAGTCTCGGCGCCGCCGCAGAACTTGCGGCCGACTGGGATACGATGCTCCGCCATCAGGTTCCCACGCTACCAGCCTTTGCATCTTTTTGGGCGGCGCTACCTGAGTTTTTTGCATGGCTTCAAAGCGGCGCAGCGCCGCCGGCCCTGGCGACTGCTCCGCTGAGGGCCGGGGAGCAGGTTTTCCGTCCTGCTGTGGGCTTGTTGCGGCGAGAAGGCGTCCAAGGTTCGTCCTTCCTGGAGACCATCCGGTTCGCGGGAGCCAACCGGCTTTGCGTCGATCTCAACTATCGCAGCGAAGATGGCCGGGTCGGCGTGCGCCGGATCGAGCCTTATTCGCTCCGCCGCAGCCAGGCTGGCGATATTCTTCTTTACGCCGTTCGCGCCGCCGACGGCCAGTCGCGCAGTTACCGGCTCGATCGGCTTCTCGGCGCTGCGGTGACGGACCAATCCTTCGCGCCGAGATTTGAAGTCGAACTTACGCCGGCGGGTGGTGGTCCGGTTCCGTCTCTGGCTCGCGGCGGGTCTGTCCCAGGCCTCCGTCACCTGCAGCTGCGGCGAGTGCCGAGAAACGCCCCAGGGCGATCGCGGCGCCACAAGGTCGGCCCGACCTACATTTATCAGTGCGGTGCGTGCCAAAAAAAATTCCGGCATTCGAAAGCAAACCCGCGTCTTGGGCCGCATAAGGCTCCCGGCGGCTGGAGATGCTCAGGGCGGACTGGGTTTCTCGTCGGGACGAAATAATTGAATGGGACGGCACTCGGCAAAATTTCTTATTCTGCGCGCCGGCCAGTTCCGGCCCAGGCGTGTGAGTCTTGCCGAACGTGAAAGGAAACCGCAAGGAGCTAGTCCGAGTTTCGCTCTCAAGGCGTTCCCGCGCATGCACGCCTTCTTCGACGGGGTTCTGAGTTCGATTGCGGCAGCTCCCCCACGTACCGCGCGTCATGCCGACAGCAGCCGGCTAGCTGCATCGGCCCGCGGCCCATTGGCAGTGCATCGAGACCGCTGGTCCTGTCGCGCGTAATCCAGTATGCGACCAACGACCCGTGGCGCCAAGCGCAGGCAGGAGGTCTCGATAGGACCCGACCAGCCCAAGTACCTGATTAAGCGATGCGGCGTGCGCACAGACGGGAGCGGTTTCGGACATACGTTGACTTGGTAAGACGACTTGCGGCAGGCAATGCGCCAGTAGTCGGTACGGGGATGTTTTCACCGTTGCGCAGCACGCCCGGATGAGAGTATGCTCGGCGTGAGCCTCAGCGGAGACGACGGCGTGACGTATTCACCAACGATTCAGAGCGAGTTCGAGGACGACGTTCTCCTGCACATACCGAAGGAGAGCGGTCAGTACGAGTGGGTCGATGGGCGGATAATGCTAGTCTCAGAGCCGGACCGACTACATGGTCGCGTCGGCATGCTCCTAGGCGTTCTCCTAGAGAACTACGTCGCCGCGAATGACCTCGGGGCGGTCTACGGTCTCGACACACTCTTTCTCCTCAAGCGTGAGCCGCGGACAGTTCGCGGACCTGACGTGGCCTTCGTCTCCAAGAGCCGCGTTGGCGACCCACTAGCAGAAGGCGTGTGGGCGATTGCGCCTGATTTGGCCGCAGAAGTACGGTCGCGCAGCCAGTCCGCGAAGATGATGCGACACAAAGTCGAGGACTACCTAGAGGCCGGCGTCCGCCTCGTGTGGGTGGTGGACCCGCGTGGCCGAAGCGCCACGATCTATCGATCCGGCCAGCCTCCGCGCACACTGGGCGCGGCCGATGAGCTCGAGGGTGAAGATGTGATCCCGGGCTTTCGCTGCGTCGTCGAGTCGCTATTCCCGTAGCTAAGCGCCGCCAACCGTAAGCACCGCCGCGCCTTCGAGAGCGCCGCGCCGAAGGTCGGCCAATGCATTGTTGGCGTCGCCTAGTGCGTATGGCGTTGTGGTCGCGCGGACTGGCACGCGTGGGGCGAGCGCGAGGAACTCCCGTGCGTCCTGGCGCGTGAGGTTCGCTACGGACCGCACGACCCGCTCGCCCCACAGCAGATCGTACGGAAATGATGGTATGTCGCTCATGTGGATCCCGGCACAGACAACCGTGCCTCCGCGATCGATCGCTCGAAGCGCCACTGGAACGAGCGCCCCAACCGGCGCGAAGATGATGGCCGCGTCTAGCGGCTCAGGCGGCATCGTATCCGACCCGCCAGCCCACTCTGCTCCAAGTGAACGGGCAAACCGCTGGCCTTTGTCATCGCCTGGTCGCGTGAAAGCGAAGACGCGTCGGCCCTCGTAGCGCGCGACCTGCGCGATGATGTGCGCAGACGCGCCGAAGCCATACAACCCGAGCCGCCGCGCATCGCCCGCCGCTCGGAGAGCCCGGTAGCCAATCAAACCGGCACAGAGGAGGGGAGCGACCTCGGTGTCGCCGTACTCGGCCGGGAGGGCGGCACAAAAGCGCTCATCGGCTACCGTGAATTCGGCATACCCTCCATTGATCTGGTACCCGGTGAACCGGGCATGCTCACATAGGTTCTCGCGCCCACTCGTGCAGTAGCGGCACGTCTCGTCGACCCAGCCTAGCCAGGGAACGCCGATCCTGGTGCCCTCTGCAAACCGCTCCGCGTGTGGCCCAGCGGCGACGACCGTGCCGACGATCTCGTGTCCCAGAACCAGCGGTAGCGTAGGATCCGGCAGATCGCCATCGGCAACGTGAAGATCGGTGCGACAGACGCCGCACGCGCGCACGGCAATCAGCAGTTGGCCCGGGCCAGGCTCGGGCCGCGGAATGTCCGCAAGGCGCAGCGGCCGCCGTACCGCATCCAGCAACATTGCGCGCAAAGCTCGGAACTCCTTACCGCGTGCGCTCCCGGTAGACCGCGCTCTGGCCGAAATTCTCCTCGACTTCGACTTCTACGCCGGTAAGACTGGCGGTGGAGGCGACTTCGGCCTTGAGCCGCCCGGCCAGGTACTCGGCGAGCATCTCCACCGTGGTGTTGGGAATGGGGAGCATGGCGCAGTCGCTGCGAGGGAACACATAGCGGGGCCGCCCTTCGTACGCGACCGACACGGACTCCCCGTTCTCGCCGATCGTGAGCTTGGAGTTTGTGAGTGGCAGAAGCACTTTGTGATCGATCTCATCGCAGAGCCGCTTCATGATGCGCTTGAGCGTGCACGAAGTCGAACACGTACCAGCTTTCGGGGTCTAGCGTCCCCTCCAGGGTGACTCCAACGCGGTAGTTGTGCCCGTGCAGCGATTCGCACCGGTGGCCCGCGAAGGTGATGAAATGGGCCGACGCGAACACGCAGTAGTCCTTGGTTACGTGTACTCGGAAGTCACCGCGTGGCGCCATGCCGATAATCTGACGGGTGACGCCACGCTCCCGCCAAGCAGCGCTGCGAACAGGGTGGCCGCGGTGAGGTCCGCGGTCGTCCCGGGGTTACCGGAGTTTGCCGGATCGCGAAGTGATCGGTCGAGATGTCTCGATCTCTGCTCGTCCGGCCTCTGTGCGGACTCCGCCGGCCGCCACTACGCCTTGCGCGGCGCGGCAGATGACCGACGGCGGCCGGGAGCCCGAGTTTTCGGGCGATGTGACTGTCGGGGGCCGATGCCAAGAGCGTCAGGAATGTCTCGAGCGTGGCCGCATCCCAATGCAGGCCGTCTCGCCGCGCGCGCTCGAGCGTGGGAACGCCAATGTCGAACGTCGGTCGCGAAATCGGTGGCGTACTCCCGTGCGACGCCGGTCGCGGTCACGCGCGAGCGACATGACCTCTCGGAGCGTCGCCGTCGGCGGCTCCGACACATCCTGCTCCGGCGCGCGACCTAGGCCGCCCGGGCCGGCCAACCGGATTGCCGCATACACGTCCGTGGCATCAGAGACGGTGGTGGCGGACAGCACGGCCGCTACGCGCTCCCGCAGAGCGCGTGTCGTGGGCACCGACGAGCGCCGCACGCGCAAGCGGCGCGAAGAGAAGCACGATTCCGAGGTTGGTGTTCGCATCCGTCCAATGCAGCGTCGCCTCGGACTGCGGCCAGGACGCGTCGCGCCGATAGGACGCTCTCCAGCGAGGGCGAAAGCGCGGCCCGACGGCGGCCGCGCTGGCCAGGAAATCCTCGTACCGCGTGTCGTGAAAGTGCCGTCCGGGTGACACGTTGCCCGGTTTTGGCGCGCTCACCTCGAGCAGGCAGGCGAGTTGGCGGCGCTCGGCGACGAAATCCGGGCTTCACCATACATAATCGACGATTGCGCCGGCCACGTCGATGCCCGGTCGCCTGCTGGAGGCCCTGCCAGCCGGGGATGCCGTTGAGCTCGAGCACGTACACGGTGCCGTCACGTGCGGGCAGCAGGTCAACGCCGGCATAGTCGGCGCCGACTGTCCGTGCGGCCTCGATCGCCACTGCGCACAACGCCGGTGGCAGCTCGATCGCGCGCGCGAGCCCACCGCGCGAGACATTGGTGCGCCACTGACGGCCCCGCGGCGGACGCCGTGCGCTCGATCGCGCCCGAGCACCCTGTCGCCCACGACGAACACCCGCACGTCGCTGCCGTCGTGGTCGATGGTGCGCTGCACGTAATAGACGCCACGCACCAGATCGATCGTGCGGAAGACGCGGAAGGCCATCTCTTCGTCGGTCACCCGCACCATGCCCAATCCCATCGATCCGAAGAGCGGCTTGACAACCACGTCGCCCGAAACGGCGAAACGCAGCGAGCGCTTCCTCGCTGCATTCGCACACGACCGTGTCCGGCGTCGCGAGGCCGGCGCGCTGGAGAATGGCGGACGCGTAGAACTTGTCAACCGATCGCTCGATGGCGCGCGGCGAGTTCATCACCCGAATGCCCGAATCCTCGAGCGCATGCAGCGCGTCGACGCGGTAAATGATCTGTTCGAGCGAGCCATTGGGAATGATGCGCGCGAGCACGACGTCGGCCTCGAGCACGAAAGTCGGCTGCGCCTCGCCGAGGCGAGCTACGAGGCTCTCGTATGGCCGAACGTCCGCGCTTTCCTCCCCGCTCCGTCACCGCTCGGCACAACTGATCGGTGTGCCACCCTGTGCGGGCGCTCAGGATGGTGACGTGCATGCCGCAAATCTACCAACGCAGGGTCACGAACGAGCCACGCTGCTGGAGCGCCGGCTCGGCGTTGCCTCAGGGGTCAGCCTAGGGGTCAGCCGAACAGCGACTGCTTCAGCACCTCACCGTTCAGATGTCCGCCGTGGAACGTCCGCCCAGTCGTGGCGCTGGTGAGCCAGACTTCGGCGGGACTGAACAGCAAGGGGTCGATCTTGTAGAAGTCGTTGTTGTAGCGCTTGAACGTGTCGTAGAACGGCGTGCCGTAGTCTGGCGACGAAGTTGCCGGAAGCTTGGCCGCGAGCGCTTCGAGCTCGTCGTCCTCGGCGTCGATCACGTAGTACGCGCGACCGCCGTAGAGTATGCAGTCGTTCGTGCGCCCGATCGCGCGGAGATCGCTCTTGGCGACGGCGGGCAGCGGCGCGGTGCCCATGCCGATCACGACTCGCTTACACGTCGAAGCCGATCGTGTCCATTTTGTGCAGACCGGTCTCGATTATCCGCGCGACGACCTGCACGCCGCCGGCGAGGCTCGCCGTCGGCGCGACGAGAATGGTGAGCTGAGCCGGCTCCAGGTTGCAGCGCGTCGCAATCCAAGACGCAACTTCCTCGGTCGGGTGCGCCCGGGTCTCGAGAACGATCACGCCGTGCGACGCGCTCTCCTGGTACTTGAGCTTGGCGAACAACTCCTTTTCCACGCGCGCGTGCGCGCGAAGCGGACCCGAGCCCATGGCGAAGAAGTCGCCGGCCTTGATCGCCCAGCCGGCGTATTGCGACGCCATGCACGAGACCGCGGGGTGGTCGGTCCAGACCTGGACACCGTGATACGACTGGCCGTCGATGTCGATGGACTGGTACAGGATTTTTCCAAGCCCGCCCATGCACGCTTCGGCGAGCCCGAGCCCCGCGCCGTATCCGCCACGGGAGTCAATGCCCGCGTCGATCACTCGGGCCCCGTTGGCTAGTACGAATGACCGCACGCGCAATTCGGCGGCACGCGCGACCATGTCGTCGGCAATCGCTTTGGCGCGTTCGTTGAGGCTCAGCCCAGACGCGCCGGTGGTGGTCGTCGAGGGAGATGGCGCGGCGTGAGTCATGGTCGTCGCCACGCGGTCGGACAATGAGGCATTCACGGGCCCGCCCAGGTAAGAAGTTCACCTTTGCCGAGCTCGGACAGGTCACCGCAGTATCGCGTATAACGACCTGTTACGAACTTGTCCTCCACGATCACACCGTGTGAATCGCGCAGGTAGGCAAGCAATACACGAAGGAACACTGGGCGATACGAGCAAGCAAACCGATACGTCGGCGGGACCGTCGCACCGCCAAAAGCGACTATGCTCCCGCGCTTGTTCCACCGCCCTACGGCACCGGCCACGGTGCCAAAGATGAGCACCGTTCCGGCGATCATCGCATGGCCCGCACCGTCACCGGCGTCTCCGCAGGCAACTACTAGGCCACGCCGGGCCGAGGCTCCCACCCCTCGGCCGACCGAACCGGTCACGAGCACCTCACCACCGGTCATGCCGCGGGAGGCCCCGGGGAGCGCGCCGCCAACGCCGTCGCCCGCCGATCCCGAAACTGCGATGGAGCCCCCGGATAGGGCCACGCCGCATCCGTCGCGCACGCTTCCCTTGACCTCTAGACGGCCGCCCGCCATGCCCCGTCCTACGTCGTATCCGGCGTCACCCAGGACCGTGAGCCGGCCGCCGTGCATTCCGGCGCCGATACCGTCGAGATTGTTCGACTCTCCTTCGATGCGAAGATCGGCGGACTTCTCCCCCTTCACGGTGCATATCTCGCCAAGCGGCACGCGGCTACGTCCGACCCATACCGGCAGGGCGGCGATTTCGCGCTGGGTCATCTCGGCCAAGCGGTCCGGTACGACGCCGGACAGATCGACGCGGCCGGCGGCGGATTTTCGGAAAGAGAGCGTGACTTGATTGGGCATGTCGTGTAGTCGGTGCCCCCCCTCCATCAAACTCGCAGCCATGATCTGGCGCAGGAAGAAATGGTGCGGCCCCAGCTTCCCGCCATAATTCCCGGCTGTAATTCGCCGCACGCCGCCGCTACGGCATGCCGCATCGATTCCCGCGCGCATTGCCGCGCTGATTGACGGCGCGTCCAGTCCGTCGAGCACTATCTCCATGACGCCGTTCACGCCGTCTGGAATCTCGGTCTTGGTAATCGGCCTGAGGGTTGGGGCAAAGGCGTCGTTGGTGGTAGCGATCATTGCCTTGTAGCGCTTTGAGCCGACCTTACTTCCGCTGCGTACGACGCCGCCCGGGAAGGGCAGAATGACGCCGGACATTCCGCTCATCGCCGCCACCGCGGCTTCCGCGGCGGCCAGAGCCGCCTCGGCGCTTTCGGCGAGAATGAGAAAATTCCCACCTCCGATTGCCTTCACCTTCCCGAACGACTCCTGGATCAGGAACTCACCTTCCATGACAGGGATCCGCCAATACCGCTGTGCATCAATGACCTTGCTCGATTGGTAGCCATCGCCAAACACCCGCAGTGCCTTGCCGACGGTTATTCGCTCTGGGGCGTCGCGAATTCCATCGAAGCACGCCGTTGTCGGACATGTAAGGACGGTTTGGCCGATTCGCTCGATCAGGCGCTGCGGCAGGCTGGCCGAATCCGGCGTAAAGAACAAGACACTCACGCCAGGACGTCCGTCTGGCGTCTCCGACGGCGGAAGCTCGCGCTCGATTGCCGCTTCGCACTTGCACGCGATGACCGAAGTGGCGAAGCCGGTCATCGTCGTCGCCGCCACGCGCGCCCACCGGGCGGTCGCGCCGGTGATCACGACGCGCGCTCCACGCATCCCGAACGCTTCGGCGAACGTGTCGTCGATCTCGACGCCGCGAATTGTGGCAGGGCCTGTCACTGCAAAGGGGGGGACGTCATACGGGATAGTTCTCGAACGCCACGGTCAGATAGCGATCCATGTAGGCCTTGATGTCACGCTCGACCGCGCGGTCGTAATCGGGCTGCACGGTGTGGCGGGCGCCTGCTGGGGCGTGGCGCAGCTGCCCCTCTTCGACGACCAGTGTCCCTGCCTTTACCACGTAGCGCGGCGTCTCGAACATGCGTGTGCGGTCGTCGTCACGCGTGTACACGGTGACGTCGGCGTCGGCGCCCGGGCCCAGATGCCCCTTCTTCGACAACCCGAGGAGGCGCGCCGGTCCCGCGCGAGTGATGATCGCGATCTCCTGCAGCGTGTACTCGCGCGCGAGCCCATCGGCCAAGGCGCTTCCGGCGATCATTTTCTGATTGATTGCCTTGAGTTGCTCATCGCGGAACGCGCGGTCCATGAGCAAGTGAATTAGTCGGGGGTAGCTGAGGAACGTCCCGCCGTTCGGGTGATCGGTGGACAGGACGAGCCGCCACGGGTCGGGCGATAGAAGGAACAGCTCGAGCCCAACGACCCACTGGAGGGCAGCGACAGCCGCCTTTTCGCCATAGGTGTACGGGACTATGCCACATCCGGTCTCCAGCTCTATGTCCACATTGACCCAGCGGCCGCCTCCGCTCTTGTGCAGCATGTACTCCACCGCGCCGTCCGCGGTGACGGTGCAGGCCTGGCCGAACATCACTTGTCCGACGTCGCCGCTCGTCTCCGGGTGCTGTGCCAGGTATTCCGCAATCTGCTTCGCCCCCGAAGACCACGTCTTGCCGCGCTCGCCCGCGTACGCGTGGAATTGCAGGTGCGTAAAGTGCGCGCGGCGCCCCGCCGTCGTGCGCATGCTCTCGAGCGTTATGGCGACGTTGCCGGCCTGCCCGAGATTGTTGCAGTGAACATGGACTGGATGCGGAAGGCGGAGCTCGTTCGCCGCGTCTGTCAGCGTCTCCAGAATGGCGCGGGGTGTCACTCTGGGGTCACCCACCGCCTCGTCGAGCGACTTGACCTCGCGGACATTGCGCTTCCACAGCTCGACACCGCCCGGGTTCACGATCTTGACCGCGTACCCTTTCGTCGCCCCAAGCAGCCACGCCACGTACTCGCGCGCTCTCTCTTTCTCGCCGGCGGCGATCTGCTTGTGCAGATACGCGTCGTTCCCCATGAGGACAAAACAGCCGGTGTCGACGATCGGCGTGTCATCGAATTGCGCGTGAGTGTCGCGTGCGCTGACTGGCGCGACAGCCGCGTCGAAAACGGTCGTGTAACCCAGCCCCGCGTATCGGTACCCCGTGGTAAAAGTGCTAGGCACCGTGCCGCCGGTCCCCGATCGGGGAATCGTGACATCGCGGGTGCCGCCATTGGCGGCGGCGCCGGTTGGTTGCGGCGCGGAGAACGGGTCGGCCGCATGCTGCTCGGGCAGCAGGCGTCGGGCCTGATTGACGCTCGATGCCGCTACGTGGGCGTGGATGTCAATGCCGCCCGGCATGACGACCATTCCCGCCGCGTCGACGCGCGGCGCGTCTGCCGGCAGGTCCGCCACGATCGTCCCGTCCCGGATGCAAATGTCGCGCACTGCTCCATCGACTCCGTTCGCGGGGTCGTAGATCGCCCCGCCAGCGATGCGGAGCGAGGTCACGGCGTGCGGCTTGGATGGCGAGCGAGTGTGGCGGCCAGCGCCAGCAATGTCTCTGCGGCACTGCGTGCACCACTCAACGCAGGCCGAAGCCGCAGTGGAATCTCGTCAGTGCGAAATGCCATTCCACCTTCATGAATACCCGCCACGCCGGTATCGATGGCGACGGTAGCCTGCAGCGTGCTTTCCGAGGCACGCGGGCCTACCACCACGCAGCGGACGTCTGCCAGGCATCCTCGCACGGCATCGGGCACCGAGCTGGACGAGCCCACAACGAGAGCTGCGGCGATTTTGCCCCCGGCGATACGATCGGTCGCCCCTTCGGTGCTGGGCACATAGCGCGGGTAGCCGCGAGCGAAATCGACCGCCATCGGATATCCGGTCTGCCACGTAAGAACGGCATCGACGCCAACGCGGTTTCCGCCCGCGCGAAGCGTGATGAGCGCGCATCGGGTCGATGCGTTCAGCGACTCCGCGATGGCTAGCATGCCCTCCGCGCGCGAGGTATCGCGCCCCGGAATCGGCTCTGCGTCCGCGATCAGCGCCACGTACTTTCCGGCCATCAATTTCGAGGCGAGTGCGGCAGTGCGCGCGTCCAGCGAATCCGGCGCTGCGTTAGGCGCCGCACGCCCCAAAATCGCGGCGCGGGTGAGCCCCTGCGCGGCAACTTCTTCATCGGCCGAGAATGTGACGCGAAAATCGGCGTCGCTGGGGTCGTGCTCGGCCCCGATGGTGACCGCGATCACCGTGCGTCCACTTCGGCCTAGGGGGATGAACAACCCCTCCGGGTCGGGCGCGTATCGCTTCGCGAAGCGAGGATAGCGATCCGTCAGGTTCACACCCCAAAACACGACTACATCTGCACGATTGCGAATCTCGCCGAGGCTGGCCCCGGCGCGTCCACGTCGCTGCGCGGCGAGGATGCCGCTGGCTACGGTTGATGAAGTCGCGCTGTCGAGCGTGCCGTGGAGCATGTCGGCGATGGCGATCGCCGCACGCTGGGCCTCGCACGACACGTCATCTGCAACGTACACGAGCACGCCATCTGCTTTGCCGAGGGTATCCGCGGCGGCCTCGAGCGCGCGGTCAATCGTCGCGTCCTGCCCGCCCACACGCACGCGATTCGGCACGACTCCGTCACCAAACCACTGCGTGCCGATCCGACACGCATTCCGGGCTTCCGTGATCTTGCCGGCGCGCACGACCACGCTGATGTCGTCACACGCGCACCCACACCCGAGACAGGTGACGTGGTCGGTTATCTCGCCTGTGGCCGGATCGGTGCCTCGCGCGACGGAAGGGGGGGGAGGGGGCGGGGCGTCGGCGTCGGCGTCGGACATGAGTCCCCGCAAGGATACCCGGGCATCGCAACGACGGGCAATGGGGGGTGCGTCGGTCCGTCTAGGCTTTTGGTTCCGCGGAATGACCACTCGCGGGCGGGTGCGGTGCAAGCGCGTGGCGGACTTGCTCTCGCAGCGCCGCGAGCTCCGCATGCCGCTCGGGGTTGGCGGCGATGATGTCACCGAGGAGCGCGCTCGCCGACCCGTCGCCGAGGATGATTGGGTCGGCGGCGACGTGGCGGCCGCCGAGGTGCCGCGCCGAATCGATGACCACCACATGCGGGAGCACGATGTCACTCGGGCCGTATTGGACGCGCACGACGACGAAGCGCTTGCCGCGGCGCTCCATGAAGGCGAATCGCAAGCCGTCGACATCAGATGGCCACGGCGCCATCGGGTGGCGCCCGCCTTCTTCGCCCTCGAAGTCGGTCGCGCCAGGGCGCAGCGCAGCGAAGTTCCGCTCGAATCCACCCTCATACCGAATCGCATGGTGCATCGTTGGTCTCCTCGGTTGGGGGACAGGCGATTGGCGCGTCATTCACTCAAAGCTGACGAGGGGCCAACATAGGGGTGGCCGCCTATGCCCGCCAGCGCGCCCGCGATCTACGGAGAGTCGATGCCGCCTCTCTTGTCATCCGAACCACGCATCCCGTGCGATGCTGTGGGCCAGGGTGGCCCAAACGCATCGTCAGCGTGGCGGCACGATACGCCGCTGCTAAGGGGCGCGACGTTTCGCGAGCCAGCGCTGGAGTGAGGCCTGGCTCTCGCCTGACGGCGCGCCTGCGAGCAGGTTCTCGACGCTGACATCTTCATCGAGATCCGGCCAGTGGACTCCCGTCCCGCGAGCAACGAGTCGCCACCGCTCCCGCTCGGTTGGTGTTCCGTGCGCTAGACGGGGATACCAGGCGAGTGGAACGCTCAGGGTGCGACCGTCAGCCAGGTCGACGGTCAGCGCGTCGGTCGATATGGCGACGCCAGTGATCGTCGGGGTCTTAAGCTCAGTCGGTGAAGAAGTCACGCCATGCTCGGAGCAACTCGTCGTGATGGGATAGCGACGGTTTGGTGGGGCACACGCTGCGGCGGCGAGTCAGCAGTTCCTCGCCGGCGACGACGAACGCGCGCGCCGGCCGAAACTACTTGCCCTGCTGTGCGCTCCCGGACGCGTCCTGCAGAAGCGTCTCCACCACCTGCTCCTGCTCGTCGTACGCGCCCTCGCCGAAGTGGTGGAATCGGATGCGGCCGTTGGCATCGACGATGTATACCGCGGGCCAATATTCGTTGTTGAACGCGTTCCAGATCCGATTGTCGCCATCGATCACCACGGGATACACGATGCCAAGCCGACGTACGGCGTCGCGGACGTTGGACTCGACACGTTCGTGCGCTAGCTCGGGCGTGTGCACGCCGACCACGACGACTCCGCGGTCGCGGAACTTGGCTTCCAGCGCCTTGACGTGCGGCAACGCCGCCAGGCAGTTCGAGCAGGAAAATGTCCAGAAGTCCACGACGACGACCTTCCCTCGTAGTGCTGCGGCAGACAGCGGCTTGGAGTTGATCCAAGCGCCTCCGCCATCAAAGCCGGGGAAGGGTCCTTCATCGTCGAGCGGTCCTGGGCCGTGACCTGGAGCAACTGCCGCCAGCAGTGTACCGGCCGCTAGTGAGATCAAGAGCGCGCGCATCGAATGATAGTAGTCCCGGTAGCGCGCCCAGGTTCCCGCCGCCGTGGCGAGGCTATTTGCCGCCAAATTTTGGCAGCTCCGATCGGTGACGACTCAGAAACTGCTCGTAGACATGCGAATCCGTGTATTCGTGCAGCGCCGCAATGCGGTCGCCCCGAAAGCGAAGGACGCAACAGGTGCGCTGGTCCATCACGTCTGCTGGGGTGCTTTTGAGCCAGCTTCGTTCATGAATCTCCACGATCACGCGATCGGCGCCCGCGGCGGTCCATACCCGCTCCAGCTCTTCTTGTCCCCAATCGGCGGCACCCAGTCCCGCCTCGCGGTTGGCGAACGTACGCAGCACGGATGGCCGTCCGTGCCACTCGCCGCCAATCGGGGGCGAGCCCGCGACCCAATACGTGACGTCGTCCGTGAGATGCTTGGCTAGCTCGTCCATTCGCCCGGCGAACAAAGCCCGCTCGTAGGCGTGGCCGATCGCGAGGCGCTTCGCGGCATCCACAGCCACCTCCGTCGAAGGCTCGCGCAATCCCTCAGGCATTGGGCGTCGTCAAGGGGGTAGCCATGGGGGGCGCCGTGGCGGCTTCCATGGGCATCGCCATGCTGTCACCGACCGGGTTAGCCTTGCGTCCGGCTCGCTCCATTGGAGCGGCCCCTGGCTCCTTCTCGAGGGCGCGCCAACAGCCCAGGGCGCGGTCTACGAGCTCGCGCGACGCCTCACGCAACCCAGCGCTCTTTCGAACTAGGCGCACGTTGTTCTGCATGTCTTCCGCGTCCCAGCCGCGCGAGTGGGCGATGAACGGGAAGGGCGGAAACACGAAGCCCAGCTCGGACCAGAACGTCAGCATCGAGCCCGCGACGGCCTGGATGTTGTCCTGGCCGCCCGTGATGATGAGAGCTGCCACCTTGCGCTGAATCAGGACACGGTTGTTGATCGTGATCTGGTTCTGCACGCAGTTGAGACGTTCGGCCATCTTGTAGTACAGCGAAGAGGCATTTCCCCACCGGATTGGCGTGGCGATCAGCACGACGTCCGCCCAGTGAACGAGGCCTTCGTATACCGGCGTGAGCTGATCCGTCATGTCTCGTTCGGTGATCGCGCAGGGCCAGGTACACGCGTGGGCCGCTTTCGAGTAGTTCCCTTCGCAGTGGCGGAAGGCCAGGTCTCGAAGCCGGATCAGCTGCACATCCGCACCCCCCGACGATGCGTGCGCCAGCGCTTCCTCGAGCAACGCGTCCGATGTCGAATACCGCGGATTGACATCGTCCATCCCGGTCGTCGAGAGGCCCAGCACGCGCGCCGGAGCGCCCGCGGGCTTGGGATGCTCCTCGAGCAGGTGCGACGGCTTATGCGCGACCAGTCGTCGAGGCATTGTCGGGGGCATCCGCACGTATACACCGTCCGGTCGCTCCTCGACGGCGTAGACCGGCACCTGCTCCTCGTCGTAGCCGGCGGGGCCCCTGCCAGTCACGACGCTGTATTCCCAGGCGTGCCACGGGCACATCACGAACTCGCCATGCAGGCGGCCTTCGGCCAGCGGACCGCCCTTGTGGTTGCACCGATTCGAGATCGCGCGGAGACGTCCCTCGAACTGGAACACCGCTACGGGCTGCCCGGCTACCGTGACCGCAAGCGGAGCCTCGGCACGAAGTTGAGCCGACGATCCTACCCGATGCCACTGCTTCGCGAGCGTCCGCCACGCCGAGAAGGTGGCAATGGCCCATTGGCGCCGCAAGCCGCGCCGACATTGACATACGGGCTGCCCGCGTGGAGACTCACGGTCCACCCGTGACCTCAGCGGCAGCCAACCCCGCTTCCTCAGCGCAGGCCTTTGAAGCGCTCCTGGCCCCGGTTTTTGACCAGGCGTACGCGTATGCGCTCAACCTGACTCGCAACCGCGCGGACGCGGAGGATTTGGTGCAAGAGGCCGTGCTCCAGGCTCTACGCGGATTTGGGACCTTTCAACTCGGGTCGCCGTTCAAGCCGTGGTTCTTCCGCGTTCTCACCAACTGTCACCGCAGGACGTGGCGGACTCGCGCGCGGCGGATCTTCACAGTGAGCTTCGGCGACTCACCAGACCTGTTTCTCTACAACACCTTGGAAGCTGCTGGACTGCCGGTTCGGGGCGACGATCCGGCGGGCCAGGTCATTGGCCGCCTCTCGCAGGAAAGCGTGCGTGCCGCGATTCGACGCTTGCCGGAGGACTATCGAATGGCGGCTGCGCTGTATTTCATTGAGGACTTCTCGTACGACGAGATTGGCAAGGCGCTGGACGTGCCTCCCGGGACCGTGAGGTCACGGCTGCATCGCGCGCGCAAACTGCTTCAACGCCGGCTTTGGCGCGTCGCGGAGGACGAAGGCGTTGTCCCGCCCGTGCACGTGCACATACCGAAGCGCGGCCTCGATCGGGCAGGATGCGAGGTTGCGTTCCGGCGCCTCGACGACTACGTGGACCGCGAGCTTACGGCCGACGAGATGGCTCTCGTGCGCAAGCATCTCGGAGGTGTGCGCGCTCTGTTCCGCGGAGTTCGCGTTCGAGGCCGGCCTAATTCGGGACCTCAAGACGAAGCTTCAGCGGATCGACATCCCCGCTGATGTTCGAACGCGCGTCGCTACGCGACTCGCGGGGCGGGCGCCCGCATGAGGTCATGGATTCTAGCCGCAATCGTGGGACTGTCCGGCGCATTCACCGCTGGGCGCGCATCCGCGCGGCGAGTATGACAGCGGCGCCGAAATCGTGCGCGCGATGCATGATCGCTATGCGCGCTCCTGGTTTCACACGTTGACTTTCCAGCAGGCGACAACGAAGTGGGACTCCGCCGGGAATGAGTCGCACGCTACGTGGTACGAGAGCGCGAAACTGCCTAGTCAGCTGCGCATCGACATTGGTCCGCCGAAAGAAGGAAACGGTG
This sequence comes from uncultured Gemmatimonadales bacterium, assembly GCA_963838855.1. GTDB lineage: Bacteria > Gemmatimonadota > Gemmatimonadetes > Gemmatimonadales > Gemmatimonadaceae > FEN-1251. Next base: position 268,134 of record CAWISX010000020.1, read on the forward strand.
TGCTATTCACGGCCGACTCCACCTTCGTCGTGCAAAAAGGCGCAGTGATTCGGCGTTTGCCGGGTGGCAACGAGCTTCTGGCCATGCTATTCGACGTATACGTGGTCCCGGCCGAGCAAACTTTGGGCGGACTGCGTCGCGCCGGCTACGATCTCTCGAAAGTGCATCGCGAGATGTGGCAAGGACAGCCGACTTACGTAATCGGCGCCGATTCGGGTGACTTCACTTCGACTCAGGTTTGGGTGGACTCTGCACGCTTGGTCGCGGTGCGGCAAATATCGCCTATACGCTCTGGGGACCCGCGCCTGCTCGACTCTCGGTTCAACAGTTACCAGCGGGCCGGCGGAGGCTGGGTCGCGGTGGATTGCGAGTTCTACGTGAATGGCAAGCTCATACAACACGAGCAGTATTCCAACGTCCGGGCGAACGTGCCGCTAAGCCCAGCTCTGTTCGACGTCGCGGCGTGGACGACAGCGCCGCACTGGGTGCGGTCAGGGGGGCACGACATCCCCTTAAGCTCTTCTGAGCTAGCCGCGGAGCTCCGCGCACACCAGGACTGGCGGCTGACAAGTCTCGGGCCCGCCCCAGACCTGAGCGGCGTGGACTTGAGCGGCCAGGACCTGCGCGGAGTCGATTTCACGGGCGCCAACCTCACCGGCGCGAACCTGAGCAACACCATGCTCGCGTATGCGCGGTTCGACTGGGCCCATCTTGCGCACGCGAACCTGTTGGGGGCGACGGGTGTGGTGGGCGCGCAGTTCGCGCGGGCCGATCTGACGGGTGCTCAGCTTCCGGCCACTGTCCACTTTGGTGCGCTGGATACGGCCGCGGAAGTGGCACAAGGCTCGGCCAAGCTCTTCGTGACCATGCTACTCGTGTGCGCGTACTCGTGGCTCACCATCAACTCCACGCTCGACGCAAAGCTTCTCACGGACACCGCGGTCTCGCAGTTACCGATCCTCAATGCACAAATCCCGATCGTCAACTTCTATGCTCTCGTGCCGATCGCGCTGGTCGGCCTGTCGATCGTCGCCATGCTTCAGGCGCAGCGATTGTGGGCCGCGATCGCGGCCGCGCCCGCCGCGACCCCCGATGGAATGGCCACTGCGGATCGTGCCAGCGCATGGCTCATCGGGGCATGGGCCGCCGCCCGCATGACTCGCCCTGGAGGCCATTCGTTCAGCGGACCGTCGGGCGGATGGCTCGGGACGGTGCAGGCATGGCTAGCGACAATCATCGGCTGGTGGTTGGTTCCGGCCACGGTCGCCTGGTTCTGGGCGCGCTATCTCCATCGACACGACTGGACAGTCACGCTTATTCAACTTGGCGCCCTGACCATTGGCGCGACCGCCGCCGCGGCATTCCTTGCGCTGGCCGATACGACGTTGCCGCGGTCGCCCGCATCCGCGAACCGCAACCACCCATCCCAACACCCGCATCGTACGGTGCCCGCTTGGATCGAGCGGCTCCCGCACGCCACGCTTCCAGAGGGGCTGCGTCCCTACGTCGGCACGGTCGCGATCGCGCTGAGTGTGCCGCTCGTCTTCGGCTTCGCATCCTACGCGGCGATCAATGGCGTGTACCATGGCGCGGATGCCGGCGGACTCGCCAGCCAGGTCGCGGATGACCGACCCGCCCAGAGCCTCGAGGAGGGCGTGCCCGCGCTTCAGGCAGGCATCCCACAGCTCATGACCCACATGGGACTGCGTCCGTATGCTCAGCTGGCCGGGACCGAGGTCTCGACTCGTCTCGATGCCAATGCCACTGCCGACAGCGTAGCGGTGCCCAAGGCCAGTGGTGCGCACCTCGTGGGGGCTGATCTGCGGTTTGCGTCTGCCGAGCGCGTGTTTCTGGCGTTGGGCGACCTGCGACAGACGAACATGTTGGGAGCGGACCTCTGGTCTGCCGATCTGCGGGGCGCCAACGTCGTCGGCGCGAGCTTCGTCGGCGCGCTGATGTACGACACCGATCTCCGGAAAGCGCGGGCAGCGGCAGCGCCTACCGCCAACCGGGTTGACACGCTCGCAAGTGCGGCTGGCGCCACGGTGTTCCATGACACGCTGTTGTGTGGGCGCACGCAGTTCACTGCCGCGAACATGCGATACGCCAGGTTCGGTGCGGCCGACCTGCGAGGCGCGTCGTTCGACGACGGGCTTCTGCAGGGCGCGACGTTCGCGAAAGCGCGACTGCAGGGCGCGACCTTCACGGGCGCCGATCTGGACGGCGCCGACTTCCGTGGGGCCTACGGGTTGCGCCCCGAGCAGATTCTCGCCGCTCGGCACGTCGATGCGCTGTACGACTCCACTTTGCTGAATGCCCTGCGCGCGCGTGGGGGAGCGCGATTGACCGGGTATGATGCCCAGGCGATAGCCGCGGAGACCGAGCGACAACGTTTGTCTGGGGAAGACGAGCCCGACAGCGTGAGTCCCGCCGACCGTCGTGCGCGAGATGGCCTCATTCGGGCGGCGTTCGTCGGAGGGACTTCCTCATCTCCAGGCAAAGATCTCATTGCCGGCTGGGTCGCCCGCGGACGCAGTGTCCCCGGGTCCACCGACGCCGTCCCCTACGGTTGCGTCTTGACGCGTAGCATTGCGCAGCCTCGCCGACCCGGCGCATAGCTCGCGGCGAGCATCATCGGACTGCGCGGGAAGGCGCAGACTAGGACCTAACATGCCCGCGAGTGGCGGGGCAGGTGGCGGGCGCTTGACGACAACGCAAACTATGCCGACCTTCAGCGCCCGCTCGCGCCGGTCCTGCTCACCCGCACGGAGTCCTGAGTAATGCGCATCGTGTGTCTATCGTACGTCCGCGCCAGCGCCCACGTGTGCGCGCTAGCCGCCTTGACCGCGCTGGCCTGGGGGTGCGCTGACGGCCCATCATCGCCAAGCAGTGGTTTCGGCAAGCCGACGCCGGCTGATGGCCTCGATGCCAGCATGACCGCGACCGTGCGGGACCGCCGCCTAGTGCTCCTGCGACCTGGGCGATCGACCGGGGCGGTGGCCACGAGCATTGTAGCACTGGGCGGCGCGATCGAGCGGCAGCACGAGGCGACGGGAATCCTCGTGGCGCGTCACCTGTCCGACCAAGCGGCCCAATCGATTCAATCGCATGCCGACGTGCTGGCCGTGGCCCACGATCGCATCAGCAACTGGATACCGAACAGGCACCTACGCGTGATCACCAGCCTCCCTAACGGCCTCAAGACGCCGTCGGGCTTCGGGGCGAGCCATGGCAAGAGCGCGGATCAGAGCGGGACATTTTTCTTCCCTGCCCAGTGGAACCTCCGTGCAATTCGCGCCAACGACGTCTGGAAGCTGCCAGACTCGCACGGCGCCGGCACTCTCATCTGCGACCTCGATACTGGCATCGACCCGACACACGTCGAGCTGACCGGGAAAGTCGATCTAGGTGTCAGCACGTCGTTCGTGGTGAGCGAGCCCACGATCCTGGACTACAATACCCACGGCACGTACGTATCGGCGATCATGGCCACCAATGGGCGCAATATGGGCTCCGTCGCGCCCTTTGCCCGACTGTGCGCGATCAAGGTCATCGCAGCATTGGGACAAGGGTCCGATCTCGACATCATTGCAGGAATCGTGTACGCCGGTGACGCTCACGCGGACGTGGCCAACATGAGCATCGGCGGCTATCTCGACCTCAGCGACCCGGACCAGGAAGCGATTCTCGATGCCTATCAGCGGGCAGCGGACTACGCACATGGCAAAGGCGTCACTCTCGTGGCTGCGGCCGGTAACGAGTCCTTGGATCTGCGCACGCTCCCGCACAACACCATTGAAGTCCCTGGTGAGCTGAATCACGTGATCTCCGTTGGCGCGACCGCGCCCGACGATCTGGCGCCCGGCACGGAATACCTTCTCGCCTCCTACACGAACTTCGGCTATCCGGGGACGAGTCTCTTTGCCCCTGGCGGGGATGTCCGTAATAGTGGCGACTTGAATGGAATCGACGAAATCATTTCCGCGTGCAGCAGCTACGCTCAGAACCTTGGTTTCTCGTGCGCGAACCACGAGACGTACGTCATAGCCGCCGGGACGAGCGCCTCGTCACCACACGTTGCCGCCGAGGCGTCGATTATCAAAGGAGACAAGGGCAAAGGTGCCACGCCGACGGACGTAGCCAGCTGCATACTAGGGGGCACCGATCGGGTGTACGCGATCAAGGTTCCAAATCGCCTCACAGGCTTCGGCTTTGAGGATGTGCTTGGGGGGAAGGACTGCCGCCACCTGTTCTAAGCTCCTAGTCCTCGCTGTCACACGATCGCACGGTACACGCGCGCAGCGCGGGCGATCAGGTTGCGGTAGCACGACGCCCCGTTGCGCCCCGTGGCGAAAACGGTGCAGATGGGCCGCCCACGAGGGATGCGTGTCCGCGGTGGCGGAATGTCGCGCACGGTGTCGTCGGATAGCCAGGGCATGGTGTCGCCGACCGTCACGTCGCGCCGAGCGTACACCACGGCTTTGCCCACGGCACCAGCAGACCGCGCGCGCGCGTGCGCGAGATTGAATTGAGTGAGCTCGCCGCGCACTGATAGGGCGTGGGCTCCGAATATCGAGATGCCGTAGTGTCGCTCCGCGAGCTCCATCGACGCCGTGTACCGTGGGTTCACCTCCACGGGATACGGTATCCCGCCCCTGGCGATGAAGTCGATTCCATTGACCCCCACGATCCCGAACGCCCGTGTGACGGCCGTGGCCAGAGCGGTCGCACGGCCTAGTAGCTCCGCGTCGCGGGGGAGCATTGGGTCGCCCGCCGCGGCGAGCACGTTGCCGGAGTAGCGATATCCGGCGGCACCAACGCGCCGGTCTCCCGTCAGCAGGCGCGACAATCCAAGCGGAATGGCGTGCTGACCATCGGCGGCGAAGATGATCGACGCAGGAACCCCGGCAATGCGCTCTTGCAGTATGAATCGGCGCGGGACGGGCTCGTGCGCGCGCCATGGGAGGATCGCGTGACCGCCGCCAGACCGCCGCGGTTTGAGGAGCCACTGTGCCGTCGAGTCGCTCGCGCGTGCCGCCGGCGCGCTGGCCCGCGTGCTTGGGGCGGCAAAACCTAGACGCTGGAGGCTTCGCGCAAGTTTGAGCGGGTTCCTCACCGGGCCCAGCACTCCTGGCCGATTCCCCCACAGCTCCCGCCCGCGCGCGATTCTCGCCACGGCGGCGACGTCGTTCTCGAAATTCGAGTTGTACGCGACCGCGTCAGAGGACAAGCCGCCCGCTAGCCGCGCAGCACGGTCTGCAGAATACGGCGCGCAGCGCACGACATCATCGGCGACCGCCCGTAGATCGAGGTCCCCAAAGGCGTCGATGGCAGCCACGCTGTAGCCAGCACGGCGTGCGGACTCCGCCATGGCGCGCACGCTGACGCCAACCAACAGAACACGGGTCACGTCACTGGATGCCAAGGCGGCGTCGGGCGGTTTCGGGAGAAATCACTACGAGATGGTCGAGGGCCGTCCCTCGCGCCTCCCGCAACGCCAGCGAGTCGATCAGCGAGCGGTGCGCGCCACCTGCGAGGCCATCCGCGATGAGAGCGGCGCCCTGGGCGGAGTGCTTGGCCTTGCGAGCGAAACCCGTCAACCGGCGAACTGGCGCCACATAGGCGAGGCGCTCGATAACGTCACTCGCGATGTTGTCATCCAGCGCCATTCGGCCGGACAGCACCACCTCATACGGGTGCGGCATCGTCACGGCCAGCGCAGCGACGGCCTTGACCACCCCTTCCAAGTACGCCTCGTGCCCGATTCCTTCGGGCAACGACTGCACGCCCCCGGAGAACAGCATCGCCTTGCTCACGCTGCCGGCGAGGAACGCGACCTCGCCATCGAGCGCGCCGGCTGCGCGCGGGCCGATCGGACCGGACGTGCCCCCCACGCCATCAACGATGCAACCGCCGCTTACGGCGATCGCAGCGGTGAATGCGCCGCCCAACTCGACAAGGATGAGCGATACGTCCGTCTCGACACATCCTCGGAGCGAGATCTGCTCGACCATAGCCAACGCGGCTGCGCAGACCTTGTCTGCGGTACCGAGGTCTACCCTGTTGACCTTTCGGTGCGCGGGAACCGTCGGCAGGTGAATCACGCCGGGCGTGAAGACCACTGGCAGTTCTGACGCGGCGAGCGCGCGCGCCAATGCCGCAAGACCACCGATTCCACCCGGCTCCCCCGGCGCGCTCAGGAACGCGAGGCGGAGATCACCGTCCGTCGCGTCCGTGCCACGGATCAGCGGCAGACCGTACCCCGATGGCCCGGCAACGAGATCAAATGGTCCCTCGGCCCTGAGCGTCGCGACGAACGCCGCTGGGTCGGCGAGGGCGGCAGCCGTGGGGATTGAGTAATCCAACGTCAGGCGGCCATCAACGAGACCGCACACATCAATCGACAGGGTGCCTGGGTCGATACCTATGACGTGAGGCATGCCCCTAAGCCCCCCGCCCTACTACTACTTATTAGGTAGTCCGGTTGCCACGTCGTGGATCGTTTCGGCGTCGAGTATCAGGTCGTTGCGGGTAAAGAGCCGCGCGATGCACTCCTTGTGTACTCGCATTTTGAAGTTCCCGACACCCAAAGCCCCGAAACACGTCACGCCATCGCGGACGACACCAGCGTCGTTCGCCTCGATTCCCTCGATTCCGAGCGGAGGGGCCGCGTTCAGGTCGATCGCTACTGCTAGACCCGGCCGCTTCGCCCAAGCCGCACGTGGGATCATCATCACGCCCGCGGGCCCGCAGTTGAGGAGTACATTCGCGCCCTCGAGCACACCGGCTGCCTGAGATGGCTCGCGCATCTCCACACAAGACACCTTGCCGCCGAAACGAGCGATGATCGCTCGCGCGGCGCGCTCTCCGTCTGGACCTCGGCGCGATGTGATGAGCACATCGGCGCCCTCCTTTGCCAGAAGCCCGGCGGCCCTCGTGCCTACCGGCCCCGTCCCCGCTGTCACCACGGCGCGCTTCCCTTTCACGTCGCGCATTGTCTCAATGATCTTGACCACAGCCGCCACGGCCGTCGTGTTGGAGCCATTGGAATCGAGCATCAGCGAGACCCGGAAGGCTCCGAAAAAGACCTCCTGCGCCGCCGTCAGGATCGCGTCGCCGACATTGATGTCCGCGCCGCCGATGAACACGGCCGAGTGAGCGAGGTCCTTGGGGCCACGCGTGAAGATCAGCCCGTAGATGAGGTCGCGCACGTCGGGAGGCACGATGCTCCCATAGCTCAGCACCTCGTCCGCGCCCGCGTCGTAAGCCACGACGCGGTCGAATACGCTCGCCAGGCGCGAGCTGTCGAGTTGCAGCAGGAGTTTCTTCATGCGCGGAAAATACATGGGGGCGCGTTTGACGCGCCCCCATTGGAAACGGCTACCGTTCTGCGCCCCACAGTCGCTGGCCGCGGGCGCGCGGCCGTTGAACTACTTCGCGTCCGCGCCGCCAGCGAACGGGTGCTTGGCGGTCCGCTCGCCCGAGATGACGGTGTCGATCGACGGCAGCTTCTTCAGCGCCCGCTCGATCGCATTCCTTTATCGCGCGGTAGTTGAAGTCGAAGATCTTCTTGTCGTCCTTGGCATCCCAGTGGATGAACACGCCAACCGTGATGCAGTAGTCATCAACCTTGTCACGCGGGATCACGCCGCTCGTCACTGAGTCCACGACCGCGCGCGCGACAGCCGCCTGCGCCGGGCCGAACATCTGGACGGCCTGCTTAGCGCCCTTGATCGTGACCTTGTTGTACAGGATCGTGTCCGGCTTCGCGGGCAGATTCGGCGCGACCACGGCAAGCAGCGTTGTGAACCCGTCCTTGTTGTTCGTGAGCGCGTTCGTGAACGCCGCCCCGAGTGGCCCGGACTTGGATCCGATGATCAGGTCGATGTGCGCGACCTCGTTCCCGTCACCGACCAGCGACTCGCCAATGAAGAAATCCGCTGCCATGAACCGTACCTCCGAAGAAATTGAAGGAGACGCCACGCACTGCACGCCTTGCATGCCTTTCAATCGTCCGAGCGACGCGTCAACGGGGCCAGGCGATCCCGGCGGGCGCGCGGTCCCGACATCCGGGTAGCTGGTCGAGCCTGAGAGATTGCCTGACGCCTATGGGGGTGTCAAGGGGGAGGGCCAAGGTTATTCTACCGGTGTGCGGATCCCGATCGACACGTACCGGCTCGCCAACGGGCTGTTCGTGACTCTGTCCGAGGATCACACGGCCCCGCTGGTCGCTGTGAACCTCTGGTATCACGTCGGCTCGGCGAATGAGCGCGCTGGCCGCACGGGCTTCGCCCACCTGTTCGAGCACATGCTGTTCCAGGGGTCGGCGCACGTGGGTTCGAACGAGCATTTCGAGCTCATCCAGCGTGCCGGCGGGACGCTGAACGGCTCGACGTGGCTCGACCGGACGAACTACTTCGAGACCGTTCCGTCCAACCAGCTCGCACTCGCGCTGTGGCTCGAAGCGGATCGCATGGGGGCGCTGCTGCCCGCGATGACGCAGCAGAAGCTCGACACTCAGCGCGATGTCGTGAAGAACGAGCGCCGCTGGTCGGTCGACAATCAGCCGTACGGCACCTGGTGGGAGAAACTGCAGGCCTTGGCGTTCCCGGCGGAGCACCCGTTCCACCACTCGCTGATCGGGTCGATGGAGGACCTGTCGGCGGCGAGCTTGGACGACGTCGAGAGCTTCTTCGCCACGTACTACACGCCGGACAATGCCGTGCTGTCGATCGCGGGCGACTTCGACCCGCAGCGAGGCGCGAGAGCTGGTCGAGACGTACTTCGGCTCGATCCCGCGCGGCCTCGGCCGCCCGCCGCTGCCGTCCGATGGCCGTCCCGCCGCGGTTCGGCGCGCCAATTGCGCGAGGTGGTCCCTGACGACGTGCGTCTGCCACGCCTGTTCGTCGCGTTTCGCACCCCGGTGTTCGGCAGCTCGGGCTACTACGCGGCGAGCGTCTGTGCGGGCGGTGCTCGGGATGAAGAAGGGGAGCCGACTTCACCGGGCCCTCGTCCGCGAGCGCCAGGTGGCGACGGAAGCGACGGCGTTCACGTTCGACCTCGGCCAAGGGGAGCGATCTGCTGATCGCTGACGTTACGGCGCGACCTGGTGTGAGTGCGGACGCGTTGGAGAGCGGCGTCATGCGCGAACTCGATCGTCTGCGGGACCGCGGGGTGACCGCCGACGAGGTGGACCGCGCGCGGGCGCTCGTCGAGACTGAATTCACCACGTCGCTACAGTCGGCCGCGGACCGGGCTGACAAATTGTCGCAATTTGCGACCTATTTCGGCGATCCGTCACTCATCAACACCCAGGTGGACCGCTATCGCGCGGTGACGGCCGAAGCCGTGACGGCCTTCGCGCGAGAGTGGCTTGGACGCGACAATCGCGCGACGTTGGTATACGTGCCACGCGAATCCACGTCGGAGGAGGTCGAGCTGGCTGGCACAGTCGCGGCCGGCGCATGAGCCGGCGGGCCGGCGCCGCTGCTGGCACGCAGGCCGTTGACGCGGCGCCGCCGCCGGACATTCTGGCGCGGGACAATCCGCGGCCTGCGCCGAGTGCTCCGCGACCGTATGCGTTTCCGCGATTCGAGCGGCGCTCGTTGCGCAACGGCGTGCAGCTGGTCGTCGCGCCCGTGCACAAGCTGCCAATGGTGTCGGTCGCTGCCGTAATCGATGCGGGAGCCATGGTTGATCCGCCGGGCAAGGAGGGTCTGGCGCTTCTCACGGCCCGGGCGCTGGCCGAGGGCGCACGGGATCGCGACGGTACGGCGTTGATCGACGCGGCCGAGCGACTAGGGGCGGCGCTCGACACGAGCGCCGATTGGGATGCGGCGCTCGTTCGACTGACGGTGTTGACGCCTGGGCTTCCTGGGCCCTGGCCCTGCTGGGCGACGTGCTCATGGCGCCGACGCTTCCTGAGCGCGAGATCGAGCGACTCAAGGCAGAGCGCCTGGCCGACCTGCTGCAGCTTCGCGCCGAGCCGCGAGGACTGGCCGACGAGATGATGGAGCGATTCGTGTACGCGCCCGAGTCGCGCTACGCGACGCCGGACGGAGGGAACGAGCGCTCAGTGGCGGGGCTCACCCGAGCCGATGTCGTGGACTTCTACCGCTCGCGATATCGGCCTCAAAGCGTAACTGTCGTCGTCGTTGGCGACATTTCGATAGCCGAGGCGGAACGATTGGTCGAAGGAGTCCTCGGCAAATGGACGGCGCCCGGCGGCCGGCCGGGTCACGTGCGCGTGGCCGATCGTGGCGCGCCGGGTGGTTCGGCAGTGCACTTGGTCACGCGCGCGGACGCATCGCAATCCGAGCTTCGTCTCGCGCACGTCGGACTGCCCCGGTCAACGCCCGACTACTTCGCGGTCACTGTCATGAATTCAATCCTCGGCGGACTGTTCTCATCCCGTGTCAACCTCAATCTCCGAGAGGTGCACGCGTACACGTACGGGGCGCACTCGACCTTCGAGTGGCGGCGCGGGGCGGGACCTTTCTCCGTATCGACGGCGGTTCAGAGCGCCTCAACCGACGCGGCGGCGCGCGAGGTGTTGCTAGAGATCGAGCGCATGCGCGAGACGGATGTGAGCGACGGCGAGCTCTCGCTCGCCACGAGCTACCTAGCTGGCGTCTTTCCGATTCGTTACGAGACGACATCGGCGATCGCGACTGCGCTTGCCAATCTCGTGATCTACGGGTTGCGCGACGATTTCTACGACAGCTACAGAGCCGACGATCCGCGCACAGACGGCCGCCGATGTTCGCCGCGTGGCCCGTGTTCACCTGCATCCAGAACGGATACAGCTGGTCGTGGTCGGCGATCCCGGCGCGGTGCGTTCGCCGCTGGAGGAGCTCGGGATCGGTCCCGTCACCGTATACAACGACACGGGCGAGACGATCGCGGCATGACGCGGCCGTGAGCGACGCCCGCGTCGGCGGCCAGCGGATCTATTCAGGTCGAGTCATAAGCGTCGATGTCGACCAGGTACGCTTTCCGGACGGATCGATCGGCGAGCTGGAGATAGTGCGTCACCCGGGCGCCAGCGCGGTCGTGCCGTTTCTGAGCGACCCGCGCGGGCACGGATCCGACCGTGCTGCTGCTGGAGCAGTACCGCTACGCGGCCGATGGGTATCTGTACGAGATCCCCGCTGGTCGACTCGAGCCCAATGAGGCCCCGCTCGCTTGCGCTCGGCGAGAGCTCAGAGAGGAGACAGGGTGCTCGGCCGAAGCGATCGAGCCGCTCCTGACTTTGTACACGACACCCGGGTTTACTGACGAGCGCATCCATTTTTTTCTCGCGACCGGTATCACGCGTGGCGAGGCGAAGCTCGAGGCGGATGAGTTCGCTCGGGTCATGACGCTGCCGCTGTCGCGCGTGCTGAGCATGATATCCGCCGGCGAGATCCGCGACGCGAAGACCGTCGTCGCCCTGCTGTACGCCGCAGGATTCTGCGCCGGACTGTAGTCGACCGCTGGAGAGTCCGCACTCCTGTCGCCTGTTATAGACACTTCGGTTCACCTTCGGTATATTTATGGGAACCATCCAAGCTGCTTAAGTGTTTGCCATCTTGCGGGTTAACGTCGGATCACGTTCGTAGGACACACGCTGACGCCTGGGCACGTCGCGTGCGTTTCACTTGGCCGGCATCTGGTTGGATGTGGTGACGGCGCAGCCAGGTAGGTCGGATCGCATTGGCTCTTGGGGCGAGGTAGACGATGGCAGACGTCGCGCTGAAGCGGGCGGTACTTGAGCGAGGAGCGGGGCGGGCAGTAGACCGCCCGGTGCGTGACGACTCTGGACTCGTTACGGCGTTTCTGGCCGGCGAGGAGCGAGCCTTCGACGAGCTGGTCGAGCGCTATCAAGTACGGCTTCTCAACTTCGTGTATCGCACGATCGGTGATCGCGAGAAGGCCGAGGATTTGGTGCAAGAGGTGTTCATTCGCGTTTACCGCCACCTGCATCGCTTCGACCGTGCCAAGAAGTTCTCGACGTGGGTATACACGATTGCTTCCAATCTTGCCAAGAACGAGCTCCGGAACCGGTCACGCAATCCGCTCGTGCTCTTCCAGACGATCAAGAAGAATTGGGACGACGACGAGCGGCCGCTGCAGTTTGAGGACAACGGGTCGCGTCCCGACGACCTATATCGCAAGCGCCATCTGCGCGAGCTGGTCGAAGAGTCGGTAGCCCGGTTGCCTGAGCATCACCGGCAGGTGTTCGTGCTGCGGGAGCTCGAAGGGAAGTCCTATGAGGAGATCGCCGAGATCACTGCTTGCAACCTGGGGACGGTCAAGTCTCGGTTGAATCGCGCGCGCAACTCCTTCGCCGAGATCATAGCGCCAGGACTGCGATAGACCTTATCGTAAGTCGGGCTAGCGGCGGCTGCCCCGCCGGGGGGCTGGAACCCCCCACAGCACGCCGTGTATTCTCCCCCATGGATTGCAGCACGTTTCGCGACAACCACGCCGCGTATATCGATGGCGTGCTTGGTGAGCGCGCGCTCGTCGCCATGCAATGTCACGTAAGGGAGTGTCCCGCCTGCGCCGAGCACGACACGGCAGTGCGTCGTGCGCTGCTTCTCTTTAGGAACATGCCGGCAATCGAGCCGTCACCAGACTTTTCGGCTCGCTTGCACGAGCGGATACGCGCGGCGAGGGGTCGGGATGCGCCGGCTTATCGACAAGGCCCTGGCCTGAGCGCCTTCGCGGCTGCCGCGGCGGTCGTCGTGGCTACGGGCTACGTCGCGGTCGGCACCTTCAACTGGGCGACTCCAACTCGCGAGCTGGCACTCACTCCAGTGGTGGCCACCGCAACGGCGCTGCCGGCGAAGACTTCGCCAGCGCGCCAGTCGCGCGAGGCCCGAGAACCAGCTGAGTCGCCGGAATCCCTTGGCCCGCTTGCGCGTGCAGTGAGCGAGGAGGAGGACGCGACCCCGTCCCCGCTCACGAGCCCGACGATCGTCGCGTCGGTGTCGGCCGGCCTGCCGGTGTGGCCCGCGGCATTCCTCGCGCAGGAAGCGCCAATGCATTTCGCGGCCTCTGAGTTCAAGCTCGTCAGCCTGAGCCCGTAGCTCGGGCGACCGCCCGCCCGCCGTGGGCGCAGATACCGCAGACACCCTTGTACTCGCGATCGTTTTGGCGCTTGGGGCCGCGATCGCCCTGATGACCGCACGGCGCCAATCGACCCTCGTGGCGTCCGACCTCGGGCTGCGCGAACCGGTGACCCTTCGTAGCGAGACGCGACGCCTGGTTGGCAGACCGGACGAGATTCACAGAGACCGCCGGACGGGGAAGCTTTACCCGATCGAGGTCAAGCCGCGCCGTCGGTCCGACGTGCTGCATGATTCCGATCGACTTCAGCTCGCCGTTTACCTCGTGCTGGCTCGCGAGGCTTATGGCCGCCGCTTCGCCGAGTATGGCATTGTGCGATACGCCACGCGCGATTTCACGGTTGCCCTCACTCCGGAGCTGGAGCGGGAGGTAGACCGAATAGCCGGTGCCGTACGCCGCGCCCGGGCGGCTGGCAACGTACATCGCGACCATCAAGTGTCGGCCAAATGTCGGGCATGCGCGCAGCGGTCCCGCTGCGTCGAGGCGCTGGCGTCTATTGGTTAGCTCGGTACGTTAGAGCGTGGCCACTGTCACGGAGCACGCGCTGCGGAAGAGTGTGAGCGCCGGCGCGTTGGAGCCCGCGTACTATTTGTACGGCGCGGACGATTTCCGAAAGGATGAGGCGCTAACTCACATGGTCGCGGCAGCGGTACCAGCGGGCGCGCGCGATTTCAACGTGGAGGTCCGCCGCGGAGCAGAACTCGAGGCTGAATCGCTCGCGTCGCTACTCGGCACGCCGCCGATGATGGCCGAACGACGAGTGCTCGTGGTTCGCGACGTCGGGGCTCTTCGCAAAGACGCTCGCCGAGTACTCGACGCGTACCTATCGCGACCAGCTTCAGATGCGGTCGTCCTGCTCACCGCGCCCGCTGGCGCCAAGCCCGATCGCGCGCTCATGGACGGCGCGATGGCGGTCGAATTCCCGGCGTTGACCGAGGATCGCGTGCCGAAGTGGATTGCGCACCGCGCGCGCGAGCTCGGGGCAACTATCACGCCCGAGGCCATCGTGCTGCTCTCCGGGGCCGCCGGCAACGATCTCGCACTGCTCATGGGCGAGTTGGACAAGCTCGTGAGCTACGCACGTGGAACGCCAGGCCGGGGCGACGCGGGCGACATCGTGATCAACGATTCAGACGTGTCTGCCGTCGTCGGAGTGCGCCGCGGCGAGACGTTGGGCGACTTTCTCGACCGAGTCGCCACGCGCGACGCGGCCGGCGCGCTTGAAGTGCTGCCCAAAATGCTCGAGCTACCCAAGACGACGGGCGTGACCGTGGTAATGGCCTTGACGACCCAGATGCTGGCGATCGCGTGGGGAGTGGCGCGCCGGGAACGCGGGACACCGATAGCTCGGCTCACGAGCGAATATTTCGTGTTGCTGCGCGAGGCCGGCGCGGTCACGTGGCGGCCATGGGGCGATGCTATTGCAACGTGGGTGCGCGTCGTCGACTCGTGGACGCTAGAGGAGGCCGACCACGCACTCGATGTGTTATTGGCGGCCGACGTCGCGCTCAAGGACACTCGCGTGTCGAGCGACGAGCAAGTGCTCACCTCGCTGCTGCTGGCGCTCTGTGCGGGACCGGCCCTCCGCACAAAGCGCACGCCATCGCGCCCGCCTGGGAGCCGCTCAAGGGCGGGCGAGAGCGCGAACCGTGTCGGACGCACCGTGGCTGCGATCGCGCTGTTCGTCGCGGGAGTAGCGACTGCGGCCAACGTTGCGTGGGCCCAGCGGACGACGATCGATAGCGCGGCGGCCGACAGCTCGATAGCGCGGGCCCAGCGGCTAGTGGGCGAGGGAAATGCGTCTGCCGGGCGGGCGGTCGTGGATTCGGTCTTGGCAGCGGTGCCGCAAGGCAGCACGATGTACGCAGAGGCACTGTACGCGCGAGCGTCGCTTGCGACGTCGGCTGCCGACGCCGAGCAGGACTATAGACGAATTACGGTGGAATACCCCTCCTCGCCGAGATCGGAGGACGCGCTTCTACGGCTGGCGCAGATGGAACTTTCCCGCGGCGACCGCGACGAGGCGGCTGCGCATCTCGATCGACTGGCTCTCGAGAGCTCATCGCACGGACCGAGCGAAGCGCCGAAGGAATACGATGTCGCGCAGGCGTTTCTCGAGCTCAACGACTTGGGTCACGCGTGCTCAGAATTGACATCGGCCAAGTCGGACGCGGCGCCGACCGATGTGGAGCTAATGACACGTGTGAACTACGCGTTGCAGCGGTGCGCTCACACCCCGCCACCTAGCCCGACCAAACCGACACCGGTCCCGCAAGCGCCGCCGCGCACCGTTGCATCCACCGACTCGGCCACACCGGCCCACGCCACCCCGGCGAAGCCACCTGCCCACACAACGTTCGCTCCCTCGCCGCCACACCCGGTGCCCCCGGTGTCTCCCGTGCGTCCGGCGTCACCTCCGTCACCTGCGTCACCTGCGACTTCGGGTCACACGTCGCCTGCGCACGCCACGGTGTACACCGTCCAAGTAGCCGCCTATAATCTGCGCGCGCAGGCAGACGCGCTTGCCGCCAAACTCACGGCCCTTGGTGTCGAGGCTCGCGTGTCAGGCACGGCCGCACCTTTCAGGGTGAGGGTAGGGCGCTACCAGACGCTGGGCGAGGCGGATGCCCAGCGCAGAGCACTCAAGGAGAAACAGATTGAGGGCTTCGTGACCGCGGCGGAGCCATAGCTCGGCGGATCGCGGCCGCCGGTGTGCAGATCACCGTCCGCGACGCCCTGACGAAATGGCCGCGTACACCCACACCGCTCCGGCTACGGCGATGGCGATCGGAATTATCAAGACCGCGCGGCTGAGCGACGTCGCGTCGGAAAGCAGTCCGATAAGCCACGGCGACGGGACGTCGCCCAGCGTGTGGATGGCCAGGATGCTTGCGGCCATAGCCGCTGCGCGCGCGGCCGGTGGCACGTCAGAGACGATCGCCGAATTGATTGGGCCGGTCGAGGCGAAGATGAGGATTTCGGCGGCCGTCAGGGACACCCAATACGCGGTCGCTCCCGGCACGGTCAGCGCGATCCACGCCAACGGTGCCGCGAGCATTGTCGATACGCCCGAGAGCCAGAGATACGCCTGTCGCGTTCGACGCAGAAGCGCGTCCGCGACCCAGCCGCCCACGAAGGTCCCCACGAACCCCGTCGCCACGAGCACGGTGCCAAGCTGGGAATTCGCCGTAGCTGCGGGCAGACCGCGGACGCGAATGAGAAACGTGGGCATCCAGACGCTGATCCCGCCCAGGGCGAACGTGTAAGCTGCGTAGCCGGCGACCGTGCGCAGGTACGACCGGTTGCCGAGTAGCGGCGCATACAGGCGGAAGCCGGACCGGGTTATCGCGGGCGCGACACCGTCGCTGACTGGGCCAGGATCGTCGAGAAACCACGCGAGGACGGCGAACGCCAAGCCCGGGAGTCCGGCGATGAAGAACGCCGCGCGCCAACCGAATCGGCGATCGACGAGGCCCCCGAGGATGTATCCCAACGCCGACCCCACCGGGATGGCGGAATAGAATATGGCGAAAACGCGGCCCCGGACTCGCTCGGGGAAATAGTCCGCCAGCAGTGCCGGGGCGAGCGCGGAGTACGCGGCTTCGCCAATGCCAACCGTCGCGCGCGCGGCGAGAAGCCCCGGGTAACTCGGCGCTAGCCCCGCGGCGGCAGTCGCGACGCTCCAGAGCGCTACTCCGGCCGCGATAAGACGGGGCCGACCGGGCCGGTCGCCGAATGCACCGAAGACCGGAGCCGTACACATGTAGACGATAAGGAACGCGCTGGCCAGTGCGCCGAATTGGGCGTCCGTAGTGTGCAGCGTGGCCTTGATGCTCTCGCCTACCGGCGGGACGACAAAGCGGTCGAGGTAGTTGAGCAGATTGATCGCCGTGAGAATCGCCAGGGCGAGTCGAGGCCGCCGCATGGGCACAACGATGACAGTCCCGCACGCCGGCGCAACGGCTTGGGTATTTTGTGACGGTGTCCGAACCATCGCTCACGCCACTCATGCAGCAGTACCGCGAGATCAAGGCTCGGCATCGGGACGCGATCGTGCTGTTCCGAATGGGGGACTTCTTCGAGATGTTCGAAGAGGACGCCGAAGTCGGGGCCCGGGCGCTAGGACTGACGCTCACGTCTCGCAACAACGGTGGTGCGGCGGAGGTCCCCCTCGCTGGCGTTCCAGTGACGGGCGGTCGGCGACTACGTGCGCCGGCTCGTCGCTCAGGGGTTTCGGGTCGCCGTGTGCGACCAGGTGGAAGATCCCAAGCTCGCCAAAGGAATCGTACGGCGGGAGGTCATTGAGACGGTGACTCCGGGCGCCGCATTTGCCGACGATCTGCTCGAAGGCCGCCGTAACAACTATCTCTGCGCCCTGTACACGGGCGTGGCCGATCGAAAGTCGAGCTTCGGACTGGCGGCGATTGACCTGTCCACGGGCGAGTTTCGTCTGGCGACGGTCCTGGCGCCGGACGCAGAAGCAACCATGTCACGCTGGGCACCACGCGAATTATTGATAGCGCGCGGCCACGACTCACCGAGCGTGGCGGGGCTCATGGGCACCCTGGTGACCGAACGTGACGCGTGGGAGTTCGACCCGGCGGCGGGCCGCGCGGACATCGCTCAGCACTTCGGTGTGCAGTCGCTCGACGGCTTCGGTGTGGGCTCCGACGACTCGCCTGTCGCTAGGGGCCGCTGGCGCGCTGCTGCGTTACCTGGGCGAGCTGCAGCCGGGCGGCGTGCCGCACCTCATGCGGCCCGTTGTCGAGCCATCTGGCGGAGTTATGCCGCTCGATGAGATGACTCGGCGAAACCTCGAGCTCACCGAGTCGCTACGCACCGGGGAAGCCGAGGGCACACTTCTGAGCGTGCTCGACGCGACCTGTACGCCGATGGGAGCGCGTCAGCTACGGCAATGGCTGCTCGCCCCCCTCACCCAACGCGCGGGCATTGAAGCGCGACTCGATCGAGTGGCTGCTTTGGTGGCGGATTCACTGGCGCTGACCGCTACCCGCACGGCGCTTGACGGCGTGCGCGACCTCGAGCGGCTGGCGGGCAAAGTCGCAGCGGCACGCGCTACGCCGCGCGAGCTGCGCTCGCTCGGCGATTCGATCCTGCGACTTCCCGCGGTGATGGCCGCCGTTGCGCGGCTTGCGGACAAGGACCCGTTTGCGCCGCTGATCGCACAGTGGGACGCGTGCGACGAAATTGGCGACGCGATCACGGGAATGCTGGTGGACCGCCCGCCTCAGTCCGTGGGTGATGAGCCGACGGTCGCATCCGGAGTCGATGCTGCGCTCGATGAGCTGCGGGCGTTGCGCGACGGTGGCCGCGACAAGATCGCGGAAGTCCAAGCCGCCGAGCGCGCCCGCACGGGTATCTCCTCACTCAAGGTCGGCTACAATCGCGTGTTTGGCTATTTCATAGAGGTCACGAACGCCCACCGTTCGGCCATTCCCGCGGACTACCAGCGGCGCCAGACGCTCACGGGAGCCGAGCGCTATGTAACCCCCGCGCTCAAGGAGTACGAAGAGCGAGTGCTCACGGCGGCGGAGCATATCGAGGTTCGCGAGCGCGAGCTATTCGAGTCGTTGCGGGCACGAGTGGCGCGTGAGGTACCACGGCTCCAGCGTGCTGCGCGCGTGGTGGCAGAAGTTGACGCTTTGGCGTCGTTCGCGGACGTGGCGGTCCGTGAACGTTACGTGCGGCCCGTCATGACGGACGGGCAAGGTCTCGAGATCGTGGCGGGCCGGCACCCCGTTGTCGAGCGAATGATGCCGCGTGACAAGTTCATCCCGAATGACCTCCGGCTCGACGCGGCCGTGCGTGTGATCATTCTCACCGGACCCAACATGGCGGGGAAGTCCACGGTGTTGCGGCAGGTTGGCTTACTGGTGCTCATGGCGCAGGCTGGAAGCTTCGTTCCGGCTTCGTCGGCTACTGTGGGGATTGCGGATCGACTGTTCACGCGCGTCGGCGCGAGCGACAATCTCGTGCGCGGTCAGTCGACATTCATGGTGGAGATGACCGAGACGAGCGCAATCCTGCACACGGCTACCGCGAGAAGCCTCGTGCTGCTGGACGAGATCGGACGCGGAACGTCGACGTACGATGGCGTGTCGATTGCGTGGGCCGTGACCGAGCATCTGCACGACGTGCTGCGGTGCAGAACGGTGTTCGCGACACACTATCACGAGCTCACCCAGTTGGCCGACGAGCTGCCCGGCGTGCGCAACTTCAACGTGGCCGTGCGCGAGGTCGGCGACCGCGTGCTATTTCTCCACCGCGTGGAACCCGGCGGCGCGGACCGGTCGTACGGGATAGAAGTAGGGCGCCTCGCTGGAATGCCCGAGCCTGTGCTGACGCGTGCCCGGGCCGTGCTACGTCTTTTCGAAGCGGAGCAGCTCGCCGCGGCCCTTCGGTCGGCGGGCCGTCCTCGCCGCGCAGCGCATGACACCGACCAGCTCGCCCTCTTTGCGCTCGGGACAGCGCCGCATCCGGTAATCGATCGTCTGAAGACGATCGATCCAAACGCCCTCACTCCGCTCGACGCACTCAACTTGTTGGCCGCTCTAGTTTCTCAAGTGCGCGACGATGCCGATACTACGCCCCACCCCTGACCCCTCCCCTAAAGGGGAGGGGAATATTTCTTCTTCAAGCTTCGCTTGGATGAGCGGAGGGGGCTTCGCCCCCTCGACCCCCAATGACGCGAGGGCAACGCACCCCAAAGGGGAGGGGAATGTCTTGCTTGAAAACAGGAATTCCCCCTCCCCTTTAGGGGAGGGGGTAAGGGGGGGTGGGGCTCGGCTCACGTTGTCGTGCTGCCGAAGATGTGCGTACGGACGGCCCAAAGCTTAGGGAAAAAGCGCTGTCCGACGCTGCGTTGCAGGTAGCTAGCGCCGAGGGTGCCGCCGGTGCCGCCGGTTCCCGGACCGATGATGCGTTCCACGAGTTGCACGTGGAGAAACCTCCACCTCGCAAACTCTTGCTCGTATTCGAGCAGCGCTTCGGCCAAGAGGAAGAGAGTTGTCTGGGCATGCTCGACGTACACCGCGTTGAGCGTGACGCCGTGCGCCGCGACGAGCTCATCGAGCAGCTGCTGCAGCGTCGGGCGAGCCAGCGCGCTGGTGACTATCTCGGGAATTGGGCCACGCTCTGCCAGTACAGCGAGAAAATGCTCATCGCGTAGCCCCGACGTGGCTTCGATTGCTCGGAACTGCGCGCTCTGTGAGCCGCTGGAATGACCGAGATACCCTCGGAATTCCGCGAACCGTTGCGGCGGAAGCGTCTCCAGTGCCGAGAGCTGCGCAGTGACTATGCGCATCAGCGAGTTGACGCGTGTCACCGCCGCCAGGGCCCCGCCCGTGTCGTAGTTCTGCATTGCGCGCACGAGCACGTCCAGCTCGTGCAGCATGACCTTGAACCACAGCTCCGACGCCTGGTGTACGACAATGAACAGCAGTTCGTCGGCGTGCACCGGGGACGACCGTGGTCGTTGCAGTGCGAGGAGCTCGTCGAGCGCTAGGTACGAGGCGTAGTTGAGTTCGTCCGGCACGGCGCTCCTCGCTGTGGTGTTCGCTGGGCGCAGCCTGATTTGGCCGATGCGTTACATAGTGTACTCTACGGCATGGCCACTGACGACCTCCTCTGCTGGCGCGCCGAATTCCCGATCCTTGAGCGCTCGCTGTATCTCGTCAGCCATTCGCTCGGCGCCATGCCGCGACGCGTGCGCGACCGTCTTGCGGAGTTCGCGGACGTTTGGGCAACGCGCGGCGTCCGGGCGTGGGAGGAAGGGTGGTGGGAGATGCCCCGCGCGGTCGGCGACCTCATTGGCCGCATCATTGGCGCGGGTGCCGGCGAGGTTGTCATGCACCAGAACCAGACGCTAGCTCAGGCGACAGTGCTCTCGGCACTCAACTGGGCGTCGCCGCGGAACGCAATCGTCACCGAGCAACTCAACTTTCCCTCCAATCTGTATCTCCTCCACGAGTTTGCTCGCGATGGTGGGGCGCGCGTGGTCACGGTGGACTCCGATGATGGACGCACGGTATCGCTAGAACGGATGCTCGCGGCGATCGACGACACGACGGCCCTGGTCTCCATCTCGCACGTGATATTCAAGAGCGGGTTCGTGCAAGACGTCGTGGCAATTACCCAGCGCGCGCACGACGTGGGGGCATTGGTGCTGGTGGACTTGTATCAGTCGGCGGGGACGGTGCCCGTCGATGTGCATGCATGGGGAGTCGATTTCGCGACGGGTGGGTCGGTGAAGTGGCTGTGTGGCGGCCCGGGTGCCGGCTATCTCTATGTCCGTGCAGGACTCGCCGACACGCTTGCGCCGAAGCTGACTGGGTGGATGGCGCACCGTGCTCCGTTTGCTTTCGCCACCGGGCCGATCGAGTACGCGGGTGATGCATATCGCTTTCTGAACGGCAGCCCGAGCGTCCCGGCGCTGTACGCTGCGCGGTCCGGCTACGAGATCATCAACGAGGTCGGCGTCGACGCAATTCGAGCCAAGTCAGTGCGCCAGACGACGCGGCTCATCGCGCTCGCGGACCAGGCAGGCATTCGGATTTCGTCGCCTCGAACACCGGCGGAGCGAGGGGGGATCGTCGTGCTCGATGTCCCAGAAGCAGACGCTGTGACACGCGCGCTCGCTCAGCGCGATGTGCTGGTCGACAGCCGCCCCGAAGCCGGGATTCGCGTGTCGCCGCATTTCTATACAACCGATGAGGAGGTTGAGCGTTTCATGCAGGAGCTCATCCGGACGATACCTACCGCGACGCGGTCGTCGACAACACGTTAAAGGTGCCGGTGAGGTCCAAATCGCGCACGTGAGCGTCGACCATGAGGTGGCTGTCACCCTGGGCGCGCCCGGCAATCGGACCGCTCGCGTGAAGCTCTCCTTTTTTCCACTGTATGATTCCATCCACGCCGGTGGACACCAGTCGGCCGTCGCTGCCACTGTCGCTCCACTGCAAGTGCACAGGCCACACGGGCTCGGCGCTCGCCTTGGGAGTGATGAGCGGCGTGAGGTGTATCGTGATCGTCCTGCTCGGCGCGCCAACGATCCGTCCCTGCCACACTAGCTCTTCGCCCCCGCGTTCGGCTCCGACGAATTTCGCCTGGAACGAGTCCTGACTCGCCTGCCGGTCAGCGGGTGGAGACCACTTCATTCGTTGCGCAGCGACGCCGCTGCTGGACGCAGGCAGGTGAGCGTGCGCCGTGGCGTGTGTCGCAAGCAAAGCTGCGCCGACAAGCGCTGTCATAGCCGGAAGTCGAAGTCGAGTGGTCACGTTCATCTCCTGGGGGGGGGGGGGGTTGAGAGTGTGCCGATCGGACAAAAAGCCAAACGCCCCGTGACCTTGCGATCGGAACACGGGTGCAGTGCAGGCAAATCGATGATGGGTGAAAGCAACCTAAGGTCAGGCAGCACGAAGTGTCAAGCGATTGATGCAATTTCTGCACGATCGACGTTACGTAATCGCAATATGTAACAGCCATACGGCGATTCGTGGTTATTCATGTGCCAATATTGCATGGCAGCCGGGCGCGTACTTCTCCCGTTGAGCTAATGCGCTTGTTAGCGGCGGCGGGCTGGCCCCGGGCAGACCGAAGGGCCGGCGTGCATATTTTTTTCTCCGATGTCGTCGCCTGCCACAATTGAAGAGCCTGTCCTGCGCCGTACGCCGCTTGCGTCGATCCATGCGGAGCTCGGTGCCAAGATGGTCCCGTTCGGCGGTCATCTCATGCCGGTCCACTACCCGGGCGGCATCACTGCTGAACACATTGCCGTGCGTCAGCGATGCGGCGTGTTCGACGTCAGCCACATGGGCGAACTCGTCGTTCGCGGCTCCCAGGCGCTCGACTTTGTCAACGCCGTCACGTCGAATGATGCGTCGGCGCTTGCTGTCGGCCAGGTCCAATACTCGACGATACTGAACGACAGGGGGACGATCGAAGACGATTGCCTCGTGTATCGATTCGCCGATCGGTTGATGCTGGTCGTCAACGCCTCGAATCGCGCCAAGGTGTGGGCCCACCTCGCGGCACATGCCAAGCTTTTCGACTGCGCGCTGGAGGACGAGAGCGATGAGACCGCACTCCTGGCGGTTCAGGGTCCGTTGGCCCAGCACGTTGTCCAGCCTCTCACGGCGATCGATTTGGATGCAGTGCGCTACTACCACTTTTCAACGGGGATCGTGGCCGGCGTCAGCGCTGTCGTCTCACGGACGGGATACACGGGCGAAGACGGATTCGAGCTGTACGTCGCAGCCGGGGACGCAGTTCAGATGTGGCGCGCCCTGACTGCACACGCCGACGTGTCACCAGCGGGACTCGGCGCCCGTGACACGCTGCGCCTCGAGAATGGGCATGGCACTGTACGGCCACGAGATCGACCAAACCACCACTCCGCTCGAAGCCAACCTCGGGTGGGTCGTCAAGCTTACCAAACGGGACTTCGTTGGCCGCGACGCGCTGCTGGCGCAAAAGGCGTCCGGGTGCACGCGCCGACTCGTCGGATTTCAGATGTCTGGCCGAGCGTTCCCTCGGCAGGGTTACCCCGTGCTGTGCGACGGCCGTCCCGTCGGCGAGGTGTGCAGCGGCACCGTAAGTCCGTCGCTCGGTGTGCCTATCGGAACGTGCTATCTCCCCAGCGTCGCGGCGGGCGCGCCTCCCACAGGCACCACGTTCGAGGTGGACATTCGCGGGCGGCGCTTCCCAGCCTCGGTGGTGCGCGTTCCGTTCTACACACGGGGGACAAACACCTCGCACCGCTAGCGGGCGCTTCGCCGTCCACATTCCGGATCGCCAGTCGCTTCCAATCACGCCGGTCACCAACCAGCCTTTCACCAGTCGTTAGCACAGTCATGGTCACAACCGTTCGCGCTTCAGGCGCTGCTCGATCGACTCGCCCCACGCCTGCGTTCATTTCGGACGATGACAGCTTTGTCCACCGCCACGTCGGTCCAAGCGACGACGAGATTCGCGAGATGGCGGCGCTCCTGGGCTACGAGTCACTCGACGACCTGATCGACTCGACGGTGCCCGAGGGGATTCGACTACGCCGTCCCCTCGCGCTCGGGCGCGGCCGGAGCGAGATCGAGACACTGCGAAATTTCCGCAAGATCGCGCAGCGCAATCGCGTATTCCGCTCTTTCATCGGGATGGGCTACTACGCATGTCTCGTCCCACCCGTGATTCAGCGCAACATTCTCGAGAACCCGGCGTGGTACACTGCGTACACGCCTTACCAAGCCGAGATCGCACAGGGCCGTCTTGAAGCGCTGCTCAACTTCCAGACGATGGTGATCGACCTTACGGCGCTCGATGTCGCGAATGCCTCGCTACTGGATGAGGCCACCGCTGCAGCCGAAGCAATGGCGGTTTGCCACTCCGCTCGTGGGGGAGCGACCAAGAACGTTTTCTTTGTTTCGCGGGAGTGCCACCCGCAAACCATCGAGGTCGTGCGCACGCGTGCGCACGCCAGCGGTATCACCGTCGCGGTGGGCGACCACCGCACATATGCGTTCGGCCCCTCGGTGTTCGGCGCGCTCGTGCAGTATCCGACGAGTGAGGGCGCGGTGCACGACTATCGTGGGCTGCGTGAGGTGACGACGACGGTCGAGGCGTCGCTGGTCGTAGCCGCCGATCTACTTAGTCTCACGTTGCTCACCCCTCCCGGAGACTGGGGTGCGGACATCGCCGTCGGCAGCACGCAGCGCTTCGGGGTTCCTCTGGGTTACGGGGGTCCCCATGCGGCCTATTTCGCGGCGCGAGAGCAGCTAACGCGTCAAATGCCGGGTCGAATCATAGGTGTGTCACGCGACGCCGACGGCCAACCAGCTCTGCGCATGGCGTTGCAGACCCGCGAGCAGCACATCAGGCGCGAGAAGGCGACGAGCAATGTGTGTACTTCGCAGGTACTTCTGGCGGTAATGGCAAGTATGTACGCGGTGTGGCATGGCCCGCGCGGACTGCGCCGGATCGCCGAGCGCATCCACCGTGTGGCAGAGACCTTCGCTATGGGCGTTCGCCGGCTGGGCTATGAGACGACGCACGACGTCGTATTCGATACTGTGCGCGTAGAGCTTGGCCGCCGAAAACTATCTGAGCTGCTGCGCGAGGCGCGGGCACACGAGATCAACTTGCGCGTGCTCACCGAGCACGATGGTCCTCCTGCCGTCTGCGTGTCCATACAGGAGACCACTACGCGTGAAGATGTCGTGGATCTTTGGACGGTGTTCAACGGCGGCGTCCGAGCGCCGTTCACGCCCGGCGAGATCGCGGCCCTGCTACCGCGCGGCGATGCGCGCGCGACCGACTCGGGCACCGAGAATCCCGAGCGAGCCGCTCCGCGGGCCGCAGACGATGCCCTGGCGGATGGCGGAGCGTACCCGCCGGGACCAGTGCCGGAATATCCGGCTCCTCTCGCCCGCACGAGCACCTATCTCCAGCACCCGGTGTTCAACAGGCATCACTCTGAAACCGAGATGCTTCGCTACATCCGCCGTCTGGAGGCGCGCGACCTGTCGCTCACGACGTCGATGATCCCGCTGGGGTCATGCACAATGAAGCTCAACGCGACGTCGGAGATGCTTCCCGTGACGTGGCGAGAGCTTTCGAGAATACATCCTTTCGCCCCACGCGAGCAGGCCGACGGCTACTCCATCCTGTTCGAGCGGCTGGAAGCCGCGCTGGCGGAGATCACGGGACTTGCAGCCGTGTCGCTGCAGCCCAACGCCGGATCGCAGGGCGAGTACGCGGGACTGCTCGTCATCCGGCAGTACCATCACTCGCGTGGCGAGGGACGCACGCGCACGGTGTGCTTGATCCCACACTCGGCGCACGGGACAAACCCCGCGAGCGCAGTCGGCGCCGGCCTGCGCGTGGTTCCCGTGAAGACGGATGATCGTGGAAACATCGACCTCAAGGACGTCCAGGCGAAGACGCAACGCCATGCCGGCGAGCTCGCGGCGCTCATGGTCACCTATCCGTCCACGCATGGTGTATTCGAGGAAGGGATCCGCGAAGTGTGCGAGGCCGTGCACGCCGTTGGTGGGCAGGTATATCTCGACGGCGCCAACATGAACGCAATGGTGGGATTGGCGCGCCCTGGAGACATTGGTGCTGACGTTTGCCACCTCAACCTGCACAAGACATTCTGCATCCCGCACGGCGGCGGCGGCCCGGGAATGGGGCCGATCGCGGTGGCCAAGCATCTCGCGCCATTTCTGCCTGGCCATCCGTTGGCGGACGTCGGGGGCGTAGAGGCGATCGGACCCAGTCTCGGCGGCGCCGTGGGGGAGCGCGAGCATTTTGCCTATTTCGTACATGTACATAGACCTTATGGGCGCGGAGGGGCTAGCTCACGCGAGCAAGGTCGCCATCTTGAATGCGAACTACGTAGCGCGACGCCTCGAGGCGCACTATCCGGTGTTGTACAGAGGCGCACGCGGGCTAGTGGCGCACGAGTGCATCGTCGATACGCGACCATACAAGGCTTCAGCCGGCATCGATGTCGAGGACATAGCCAAGCGGCTCATGGACTACGGGTTCCATGCGCCGACCGTGTCGTTTCCGGTTGCCGGTACACTCATGATCGAGCCGACCGAGAGCGAGTCGCGTGATGAGTTGGACCGTTTTTGCGACGCGATGATCGCGATTCGCGGCGAGATCCGTGAGGTAGAAGACGGTCGGGCGGATCGGCGGAACAACGTCCTCAAGCGAGCTCCTCACACGCTCGCCCAGGTGGTCTCCAGCGCGTGGGATCGCCCGTACTCTCGCGAGCAGGCAGCGTTTCCCGCGCCGTGGTTGCGCGAGCACAAGTTCTGGCCGGCGGTGGCGCGTGTGGATAGCGCGTTCGGGGATCGCACGCTGGTGTGCAGTTGTCCGCCCCTCGAGGCATACGTTGGGGCATTGGCTGACGCGTAGCGCTTCGGAGGCCGTGAGGTGGGCACGGACGGCGCGCGCATCGATAGGGCCGCCAGTGGCCTGGCCCGCAGTGGCCTACGCTATAGTGGCTTGCGCTTTGGTCGCGTGCGTCACCAAGGACGACGCCAAGAAATTCGTCGAGGCTCTTGACCAGGCGCACGGTGCCCGGCCCGATGTTCTGCCGGCCATCCGAAACGCACGCATGCCGTTCACGTACCCGCCTGAGTTGTATGCCGAGCATGCCCAAGGGAATGTGACGCTGCGCATCTTCATCGATTCCGCAGGCCGCGTGCACCCGGAGTCCACCAAGGTCGTCGAGTCGTCTGGCCGCCCGCCGTTCGACTCAGCCGCGATTGTGGGCGCCCGCGCCTTGCAGTTCGCGCCGGCGCGACGCAAGGGCGTCGCGGTGTCTGTGTCAATCTTGTTTCCAGTGTATTTTCGCCACCCCGACGCCGCGCCACTCCCGGGCGACACCGCGCTGCGCTCCAAGCACGCGCACGGCTCATGAGACTATTGGGACCCCACCCCCTGACCCCCTCCCCTAAAGGGGAGGGGGAATCCTTTTTTTCTTTTTGTGGGGCTGCGCCCCACGCCCACTTCAGAGCGCATGCGGGAGACAAGGCCGATGTTGGCGGGGTCGAGGGGCGGAGCCCCTCGGCATCCAAGCGAAGCTTGAAACGAAACAATTCCCCCTCCCCTTTAAGGGAGCGGGCGAGACGGTGTGGCAGCACGCGCGAGGCCAATCGGCCTGCGGCGTTTCAAACGGGGTCGAGGGGCAGAGCCCCTCGTCATCCAAGCGAAGCTTGAAAACAAAGAATTCTCCCTCCCCTTTAGGGGAGGGGTTAGGGGTGGGGTAGAAGACCGCATGACCATAGAGCGCAACCGCAGGCCATACGACAGTGTGCTGGACACCATTGGGTGGACGCCACTCATCCGGCTGACGCGCGTGGCGGCCGGGATTAGGACGCCGGTGTACGGTAAGGCCGAGTTTTTCAATCCGGGCGGATCGGTGAAGGACCGGATCGGACTGCCGATCATCGAGCGCGCCGAGCGGGAAGGGCGCCTAAAGCCCGGCGGAACAATCGTCGAGGGCACGAGCGGCAACACGGGCGTGGGGCTAGCGATCGCGGCGGCGCTCAGGGGTTATCGCTGCATTTTCACGATGCCCGACAAGATGTCGCAGGAGAAAGTGCGACTTCTCAAGGCCTTCGGCGCGGAAGTGATCGTCACCCCCACGGCCGTACCGCCGGATCACCCCGACAACTACATCATGATGGCACGCCGCATCGCGAGCGAGACTCCCAACGCGGTGCTGGCCGATCAGTTCTACAACCCCGCGAACCCCGACGCGCATTACGCAACCACGGGACCCGAGCTGTGGGAGCAGACCGAGGGGCGAATCACGCACTTCGTCGCCGCGGCCGGCACCGGGGGCACACTGACTGGCGTGGGTCGCTATCTCAAGGAGCGCAACCCGACGATCAAAGTGATCGCGGGCGACCCGGCCGGGTCAATTCTAGCGGAGACTTGGCGGACGCACGGGACCGGACGCGTCGAGGGCGCACCTTACAAGATCGAGGGAATCGGGCAGGACAAGCTCCCGGGGACGCTCGACCTGCAAGTAATTGACGAGTATCACACAGTGAGCGATCGCGACAGCTTCGCGATGGCACGGCGTCTCACGCGCGAAGAGGGGCTCTTCGCGGGCGGGTCTACGGGTCTCATCACGCACGTGGCTCTCGCGCTCGCGCGGCGGCTCGATGACCCAGATGCCTGCGTGGTGACGTTCCTGTGCGATACGGGCGAGCGCTACCTCTCCAAGCTCTACAACGACGAATGGATGCGCGAGAATCAGTTGCTGGAGCCAGACCGAGCGACACTAGCCCAGGTGCTGCGAGCGAAGGACGGGGGAGTCGGGGAAGTAGGGGGTGTCGGGGGAGTACCCGCAGTCATCAGCGTGGCGCCAGGCACCACGGTTCGGCAGGCGTTGTCGCTCATGACGCTTCACGACGTCTCGCAGGTGCCGGTCATGGACGGTCCGAACTCGGTGGGCTCCGTCAGCGAATGGTCGCTCTCGGCCCGCAGCCTCGCGGACGTCAAGATGCTGGACTCGACTGTGAGCGACGTGATGGAGCCACCATTTCCGGTGGTCGAATCCGAGCGTGCGGCCGAATCCGTTGTCAAACTACTGTCGAAAACAAATCCGGCGGTGCTCGTCAAGGGTGCCGGCGGCGTGCAAGGGATCGTGACAAGATCGGATCTGCTGCGATTCCTGATGGCGCGATGAAGGTCAGGGTCATGTCCTGGCTCCGCGATTACTAAGCCACGTGAACATCACCGTATTGCTGGGAGGCGCGTCCGCTGAGCGCGACGTATCTATCGCCTCGGGAGTGCGCATTATTGACGCGCTTCGCTCGCTCGGGCACGAGGTAACGGCCGCTGATCCATCGACCGGGGCCGTGGGTGGCGATGCCGAGCGGAGCCTGCGCGCGACCCACTTACGGGCAGAGCCGCCGTCGCTCGAAGAGCTAGCGCGGCTGGGCGGTAGGCGCCGGCGCGGCCGAGCGGAGTTCGTCCCGGACCTCGTCACCATTCCCGCGGTGCGCGACGCCGATGTCGTGTTTGTCGCCTTGCACGGTGGACAGGGCGAGGACGGTACTTTGCAGGCAATTCTGGATACGGGCGGCGTTCGATATACCGGGAGCGGCCACCTTGCGAGCGCGCTAGCAATGGACAAGGATCTGTCCAAGATCCTGTTTCGCGCGGCCAGCGTGGGCACGCCAGATTGGCTCATGGCGCCGGCAGATGAGTCGCTGGTGGAGGAGCGTCTCGGTTATCCGGTCGTAGTGAAGCCGTCAAAGCAGGGCTCCACGGTGGGACTGACGTTGGTGAAGCAACGCGGGGAGCTCGGCGAGGCCGTGACCCGCGCATGGCAGTACGACGACGAAGTGATGCTGGAGGAGTTCGTTCCCGGCAGGGAACTGACGGTTGGTGTGTTAGGCGACCATCCGTTACCCGTTGGCGAGATTTTTCCGACGCATGAGATCTATGACTACGAATGCAAGTACACTGCGGGAATGGCACGAGAAGAGTTTCCGGCCCGCCTGACCGCGGCGGAGTCCGCGCGAGTGCAGGATGAGGCGGTGCGAGCGTTTCGGGCGCTCAAGCTTCGGGGCTATGCCCGAATCGATTTCCGGATGGACACCGCCGGTCAATTCTACTGCTTGGAGGCGAATACGCTCCCTGGAATGACCGCGCTGAGCCTCATTCCGCAGGCTGCGGCCGCGTGCGGGCTTTCGTTCGGTGCTCTGTGTGAGCGAATCGTGCAGTTGGCCATGGGGTGACGGCGATCCTTCGCGATCGTCGCTCGGAAAACCCGGTGATTTTGCACGGAACAGGCACTTGCTCCATGTGTTAAACTGGTAGTCAGCATCGCTCAACACACCTGGCCTTCCCCAGCAGCCCACCGTAGTCAATGTCCTATTCCACCTCCGACGACTTCGAGATATCGGGCTCACCGGGCCGGCTGACGCCGGCCGTGCAGTGGCTGATCGGGATCAACGCTCTCATCTACTTCCTGCAGGTCACGGTCGTGGGCGCGGGCGACATGCAGCGGTGGCTCGGCTTCGAGGTACACGACCTCACGCGCCAATGGTGGACGATCTTCACGTACATGTTCGTGCACGCCGGCCTGCTTCACCTGGCGTTCAACATGGTGACGTTGTGGGCTTTCGGTCCCAAAGTAGAGCGGGCGTGGGGGTCAGGCGCATTCGTCCGGTACTACGTGTTGTGCGGCCTTGGCGGCTGGCTGGCTCACCTGCTCGTTGCGCGGGATACCGTGCTGATCGGGGCCTCCGCGGCGATTTTCGGCGTAATGCTGGCGTATGCGGTGCGCTGGCCCAACGACGAGTTCCTGCTGTGGTGGGTCGTGCCCGTCAAGGCCAAGTGGTTGGTCGCGTGCCTTGCTCTCTTCAATCTCGTGGTCGGCGTGTACACACTGGGCAGCACTGGCTCGGGCACTGCGTACTTTGCGCACTTGGGCGGACTGGCGGCTGGCTGGCTATACCTGCACACTCCGCCGGCGCACGCATTCGAGCGATTCCGCCAGCGGGTATCGGCGGCGCCCGACGTTCCCGACGAATCGCCGCGTGCGGTTCCTCGAACACTGCCTTCGCCGAGGCCACGCGAGCGACAAGAGATCGATGAGATCGTTGCCAAGAGCAAAGCCGCCGTGGTCAAGCGCCCGGCCGTGGCGCCGGCCGCGCATCCGGCGGCCCGAGGGGCGCGAGCCGAAGATCAGCTCAACGTCGTCCTCGACAAGATCTCGCGGCAAGGACTCGACAGCCTGACCGCGGACGAGCGCCGCATCCTCGAGGAAATGTCGAAGCGATTGCGGACCGATCCGTCGTAGCAGGAACCGGGATCGCACGCAACGCGACGTCTGTCACGTCCGTGTTCCTGCTCGCGCGGTGACAACCGACCGGATCCCGCCGCGTGCGTTGAAGTTGCCGACCACCTGAATCCAGCGGGGCAATGCCACCGCGACGATGTCGTCGAGGATGCGATTTACCGCCCGCTCGTAGAAGATGCCGTCGTTGCGGTAGCTCCAGAGATACAGCTTGAGGCTCTTGAGCTCGACGCAGAGCGCGTCCGGCACGTAGGTAATGAGCACGGTTCCGAAGTCGGGCGCACCGCCCTTGAGGAGCGTCAGCTCGGCTGCGTCGCTCTCGATCCCGCCGACAGGGCATAGCGACGTGAATTCCGGGCACGTCATGTGGATCTCGTAGTCTCGGCCCGGATACGGGTTCGGAAAGGTTTCCAACAGATCCGGCTGAGGCATGTCAGGAATGTATCAAGCTGTCGGCCTTCTACGCGGGCCGATCCCGTTGATTGCCGGCGTCCGTGCCGCGCCTGACGACTACGAAGCACGTGTAGTTGTCCCGCATGTCCGCAATGTCGTCTTCGAGCACCGCGAGCCCGTAGCGAGCAGCGGCCGGACGGCCTGCAATCGCCCCTGTGGTCCCATCGTGATGCTGCGCGATGTCGCGCGCGGCGCCGGCGGTGTCGTAGCTCGGCACTGCCGCCAACCACGGGTGGTCGCGGAAATACTGAGAGCATTGGGCGAGCGCGGCCGGGTGGCTATGAACCCGGCGGAGGTCGCGAACACTCACGCCCTTGGGCGCGAGAAGGCACGGACGGATCCGGACCAGCGTCTCGTCCGCGTGCACGAGCGTAGGAAATGCCAGCAGTGCCTCCGCGCTACCCGGAATGCGACCAATGGTGGTGTTCTCGACCGGGATCACACCGGCGTCAACGGCGCCGTCAGCGACGGCGCGCAGCACATCATCGAACTCGCGGTACGGCACGGGGTCTGCCTGCGGACCCCACAGTTGCACGACTGCGAGCTCGCTGAAGGCGCCGAGCTCACCCTGGAACGCGACCCGCATCGTGACGCGTGGAGTCGAAGCTCACGCAGCCGCTGCGCAGAGGTGCGGAGCCGCAAGCGAGCGCCCAGCGGCGTTCGCGAACGCGCCAAGCCTCGCCATGAGTCCTTCGAACTCCGCGTAGGTGAGCGACTGCTCGCCGTCGGAGAGAGCGGACTCCGGCTCGGGATGCACCTCGACAATCAGGCCGTCCGCCCCGGCGGCGATGCCCGCGAAAGCCAGTGGCGCGACGAGTGAGGAGCGCCCGCCCGCGTGGCTCGGATCCACTAGAACCGGTAGGTAAGTCTCGGCCTTGAGAACCGGGATTGCTGAGACATCGAGCGTGTTACGCGTGGCAGTCTCGAATGTGCGGATACCGCGCTCGCACAAAATCACGTCGCGATTTCCGCGGGCCAGAATGTATTCCGCCGCCATGAGCAATTCCTTCACGGTCGCCGACGGCCCGCGCTTGAGTAACACGGGCGTGCGGCGTTCCCCCACTTCGGCGAGCAGCGAGAAATTCTGCATGTTGCGCGCGCCGATCTGCATGACGTCGGCTACTGCCGCCACCCCATCGACCTGGCGCGGGTCCATGACTTCGGTCACGACAGGCAGCCCTGTCTCGGAACGGGCTTCCGCGAGAAGCTCGAGGGCTGGCGCGCCCATGCCCTGAAAGGCGTAGGGAGACGTGCGCGGCTTGTAGGCGCCCCCGCGGAGCGCATTTGCTCCAGCCGCCCGCACGGCGCGTGCAGTTTCCAGCAGCATCGCGCGACCTTCGACCGAGCAGGGTCCCGCAATGATTGCGAGCGACCTGCCACCAACCACGCACGGGGCGAGGCCGCGGCCGTCCCCAACGACGACTTCGGACCCTCGATTTCGGTCGGCTGCAAATTCGCGGGACGCAAGCTTGTAAGGCCGGAGTACCGGAGTGACCGACTCGACACCTGGGAGAGCTAGAAGCGGGACACCGGCCAACGCGGCTTCATCGCCTACGCACCCAACCACGACTCTGTGCTCGCCGCGTGACACATGCGGGGTGAGCCCGAGCGATGTGACGCGCTCACATATGTGATCGAGCTCGCTCTCGGTGATGCCTGCGCGCGTAACGATGATCATTTCTGGGCTCCGTGGGGTGGTCTTATGCCGTGAGATCGGCGCTGCCGCAAACCAAAAACGGCCCCTGTATCGAGACAGGGGCCGTCGGTCCGCTCCGAGGCGCCGGCTGCGTTACCGGCGCGCGCGCATGCGACCGAGACCCCTGTTAGGGCCCCAGAAGCGATAGCTAAAGTACCAAGTGGCGACGCGGGGAGCAGACATCGAGCGGTGAATATTTATTCGGCCCGCGAATTGCGCAAGGTCTAGCGTTCTGCAGGTGCTGGCCGCTGTGCATAAGTCCGGCGACGTGTCCCAGCGGCTCGCGAGGGCGGCTGGCCGTTCGCGCATGTGTTTTGCATAAGATTTCTCTAATTCATTGGCACGCCTCAGAGCGTGTGCGTGGAGTCGCATGACCGCAAACTCCGGGGCAGACATCGAGGAGCGGACCCGCCGCGCTTTTAGCGGCGATCGGACTGCTATAGCCGCTGCCCTCCAGGAGGCCGCCGCCGCCCGGCGATTCGATTCCCAGGCTCTCCAAATCGCGGTCGCCAGGTTCGCGCGGCGCAGTCGAATGACAGGGGTGCCGCCGGAGCAGGTCGTGATCCAGCTCAAGGCAATCGTGCGGGACGAGGCTGGCCTCGTCAGCGACTGGTGGCGTACTGTGTTGACAGACCGGTCCGTGCGTTGGGGAGTGGAAGCCTACTACGATCTCACCGACATCGACGAGCGGGCTACGGGTTTGGCCGACGTCTGATACAGCTACCCCTCCCCTAAAGGGTAGGGGCTACTAGATACAGCTACCACTCCCCTAAAGAGGAGCGGCTACTACGGCGACTGTTGCTCGCCCCTCGGCGGAGGACCAGCGAGAGCGAGTACGGCTGATTCCGAGTCGTCAAAGAGCCGCGAGCGTGTGAGAAAGCGCACGCCGTCGGGTGCCTCTACCGAGAATCCACTTCCGCGGCCGGGCACCACGTCGATGGTCAGATGCGTGTGCTTCCAGTACTCGAACTGGTCCGCGCCAATGTAAAAGGGAGTGTCGGCGATCGTGCCTAGGTACACATCACGATCGCCGATTTTGAACTCGCCTCGCGGATAGCACATGGGTGAGCTGCCGTCGCAGCAGCCGCCCGACTGGTGAAACAGGAGATCCCCGTGTCGCGCTTGGAGCTTGCGGAGCTCTGAGACTGCGTCCGGCGTGACCGACACGCGCAACACGGTGGCTCTCATCGTCGTTCTCAAAAGAAGCCCAGCTTTTTCGGGCTGTAGCTCACGAGCAGATTTTTCGTTTGCTGGTAGTGGTCGAGCATCATCTTGTGGTTCTCACGCCCGATGCCCGAGTGCTTATAGCCACCGAACGCAGCGTGGGCGGGGTAGGCGTGAAAGCAGTTGACCCAGACCCGCCCTGCCTTGATCCCGCGTCCCATGCGATAGGCAGTGTTCTGCTCCCGGGTCCACACGCCGGCGCCGAGCCCGTAAAGCGTGTCATTCGCGATCGCGAGGGCATCGGACTGGTCTTTGAAAGGGGTGACTGAGACCACCGGGCCGAATATCTCCTCCTGGAATATCCGCATGCGGTTATTCCCCTCGAAGATTGTGGGCTGGACGTAGTACCCCCCGCGCAGCTCGCCGTCGTGTACGCGACGCGCTCCACCAGTGCGCACGCGAGCGCCCTCCTTCCTTCCAATGTCGATATAGCTGAGGATCTTCTCTAGCTGGTCATTAGAGGCCTGCGCTCCCAGCATGGTGCGAGAGTCGAGCGGGTCTCCCTCGACGATAGCTTGCGTGCGGGCGGTAGCACGCTCCATAAACCTGTCGTAGATCGACTGCTGCACCAGTGCTCGCGAGGGGCACGTACATACCTCACCTTGATTGAACGCGAACATGACGAATCCTTCAATCGCTTTGTCCAGAAAGTCATCATCGGCTTCCATGACGTCGGCAAAGAAGATGTTCGGCGACTTCCCGCCTAGCTCGAGCGTGACCGGAATCAGGTTCTGTGAAGCGTACTGCATGATGAGGCGGCCTGTGGTCGTTTCACCTGTGAATGCCACCTTGCCGACACGCGGGCTCGAGGCCAGAGGTTTGCCGGCCTCGACCCCAAAACCCTCGACGACATTCACCACACCGCTCGGGATCAGGTCGGCGATCAGCTCCATGAATGCCATGATGGATACCGGTGTCTGCTCCGCCGGCTTAATGACCACCGTGTTCCCGGCCGCGAGAGCGGGTGCGAGCTTCCACGTGGCCATCAAGAGCGGGAAATTCCATGGGATGATCTGCGCAACGACGCCGATCGGCTCGTGGAAATGGTACGCGATGGTGTCCTCGTCGAGCTCGCTGATTCCGCCTTCCTGTGCACGGAGCGCACCGGCGAAATAGCGGAAGTGGTCCACCGCGAGCGGCATGTCGGCGTTCATGGTCTCGCGGATGGGCTTCCCGTTATCGATCGTCTCAATGATTGCGAGCGTCTCAATGTTCTCCTCGAGCCGGTCGGCGATCTTGTTAAGAATGTTTGCGCGGTACGTGGGCGAGGTATGGTTCCAGCTCACGGCGGCCGCATGCGCGGCGTCCAAAGCGCGATCAACGTCTGCCGCGGTCGATCGCGCAACCTCGCACAGCGGCTGCCCCGTGATCGGGGTCGGATTGGTGAAGTACTGGCCGCTGACCGGCGGGACGTATTCACCCCCGATCCAGTTGTCATATCGCGCTCGGATCGGAATCCTGAGCTTGGCGGCGTTGGCGGATGACGGCAGAGTTGCTGAGTCGGTCAGTTCGAGCGTGGTTGCCATGCTCGGCTCCGGGTTGAAGGTGAGCGGCACTGCGGCGGGGGCACTGGTCATTTCCGATGAAGTGCGCTCGTCGGGAGCAGTTCCGCGCAGATAGCAATGATACCCAAACTGCGCCGCTCAAGCCATTTGGATGAGAGGTATTACCCTACGCCACGTAGTGCGTAGTAGGGTCGAGCACAAGCGCACTCGACCGCCGGACGATTACCCAGCGCGCGCCGTGCCCAACAATGCGCCCAGGGCCAACCCGCCGCCGCCGGTGCACACGATCACAAGGTTCACGACGGCGAGCATGAGGTCATAGTGCCAGCCTTGGCCTTCCTTCCCCCAATAGCCCGTGTGCCACACGAAAATCTTCTTCTGAATGGCGCCGAGCATCACGAGAACCAGGCCGAGCGCGGCGAGCTGAGTCAGAACGCCAAACACGAGCCCAAGACCCCCAAGTACTTCGGCCACGCCGAGAAAGATCGTAAATCCTTTGCTCTGTCCGATCTGTTTCGATCGCTCGTCAGGCTTCGTGAGGTGACTCCACCCACTTGGAACGAATTCAGTGGCCACGATGAATCGCAAGAGCAACAAGGCGGCGTCGCTGAAATTCAGCAACTGGGGAAACACGACACTCGCATTGTGAGGGAACAAAGTGTTCACATTGCGAAGCCCGAGCATATTCGGTGCCCCGCGGGGCCCCGCGGGCTCAACCACCCGTGAACAGCCTCACTGCCCCGACACTGAAGAAAGGGCGCCGGTGCCGGGCTGCAAGGTGACCGTCACGCCGCCTTGCCGAAACACCTCGCCCGCGGTGCCTACGTCCCATAGAATCGTGATTGAATCGCCCTGTCGCGTGCGCTCGATGCCGCGCTCGGATTGTGCCACCGTCTCGATCGGATAAGTCCACCGCTCGGCGCTCGGCGACGCAACAATAGTGCAGGCGTGGGCGAGCGAGAGCTCCGTGGCGAACCGATCCCCGGCCAGCGCGCCACCGCCGCCCCAACGATAGCTCACAGTGACCCTGCCATAGCCGTCGAAACGAAACTTCTTTTCGAGACCCTGCGCCACGCACACGATCTCGGCGAAGCCTCCGGACTTCTCCACGGCAAACGTGAATCTGGTGTCCGACCACCGTAGCACGGTTTCGTACTGGCCGGACTCGTAGACGCGCTGCTCCATCGCAGCGGGCAGCACCCGCTCGAGAAAGAGCGCGCGCGATTCGGCGTCAGTCGGCAGCGCGCCGGTCGCAACTCGCCCGCGCTCGAGGTCATGAATCGACGGTGCGCCGGCGGCCTCTTCACCGGTCGCCGCTCCGCTGGCCGCCACAGATTCGCCAGCGAAGCGCTTCGCCACAGGCTCATGGTACGCTTCCACTCGCCGAGTCAGCGTGTCGGCGTAGTTCACTCCCGCGGCGAAGAGTGTGTACACCTCGACTCCGGCACCACGATGCGGCGCGATTACGGCCGAAAAGCGCGAAGAGTGGACCCAGACTTCGGGCTCTCCATCGCCGTCGAAATCCAGAACCTCCACGGCGAGACTCTCCTCTCGTCGCAAGCCACCCTCGGCCACAGCGAGCTGTTGCCAGATAGCGCCCCGGAGGTGCGGCAAGTACAGCCCGCCGAACACCCCGTGCCAGTACGCATCGTTGCACTGCGCGCGCCCGATTGCGCGGCGAGCATCGGATGGATCGCCGCGTAATCGAGCGAGCGCGGACAGAGCAAGCATCGTCTTGTGCGCACGGTTGGCCTCGGGGTACTTGACGAGAAAATTCCGCCAGTGGCCGCCGCGCACGAATGGGCCGGCCGGCCCGGCGAGCCGCTCTTCACCAAGGTCGCGCTCGAGCTCAGCTAGCCGTCGCGCAGCCTCGGCTGGGAGTGCCCATCCTTCCATCTCTCTATAGGACGCCGTCGGCAAATAGGCGATCCCGCCGCTGGGGACGGCACGCAGGGCCGCTTGGCACGTAGTGAGCTCGATCACGCCGTCGTGCCGAAGGCGCTCGATAGCACGGAGAAATTGTTCCAGCCATCCGTGCTCGTAAACCCACTCTCGCGTCCCCGGCCACCCGCCAAATTTTTCGCCGTCGTCCGCCAACACCGCGAGCCCGCGTCCGGCTGCGTGCAACTCTTTGAGATACAGCTCCAGCTCAGCGACCGGCCGGAAAGGCACCAGATAGCGAAGTCGCTCGTGGATCGGAAATAGGGCCACGAAATCGCCACTCGACTCCGTCATGTAGTACGTGTGGAGCTGCTCGGGTCGGAATCCGCTGATAAGGAAGTGGCGGTCGTCCACGAGCGTGTAGCGCACGCCCGCAGCCGCGAGGTCGGATGCCAGCTCCGGCTCCCACACGCGCTCCGTCAGCCACAATCCCGTCGGATCGACGCCGAACCGCGCGCGCACTGCGTAGCGCATCCACTGGATCTGCTCCAAGCGGTCGGCACGTGGCAGCGAGGCGAGCACCGGCTCGTACATGCCTGACATGAGTAGCTCGACGTGGCCGTCCGCAACGAGCCTTCCCACGACGTCGAGATATCGGTCACCATGGGCGTCGAGCCACTCGAGCAATGGCCCCGAGATATGCAGCACGAGCGGCAGGAATTCGCGTTCGGCCAAACGTGTGAGCAGCGGTAGATACACTTCTCGCGCATGCTCCTCGAACACGTGATCGAAATTGCCGACCGGCTGATGCACGTGCAGCCCGAAGACGAAACGCAACGCGGTCACGTGAGTAATTCGCGGCCGCTTTTTGGCGCGGCGCGGCTGCCGCCCGCAGCATGGCCCGTCGAGGTCGGAGCGGGCGGCACGCCGATTTGCCTGGCGAGGCGGAGAAATGAAGCCTCGCGTTCAGTCAGCTCCGACACCTTGAGAGCAATTGCGTCCGCCCGCGTCAGTTCGCCGACCTGGTCGGCAAGCCGAACGATGACGCGCAACTCCCGGCCGTCACGCGCAAGGCCAACGGTCGCACGATCGGCCGACCCGGTACGTCGATGGTCTAGGTGCACGAGATCGACTGAGTCTGCGCGCGCCACGTCGTAACACCCAATGCGGATCTTCCGCAGCTGTGGCGTGAGGCTCCGAACCGCGGTGAGCCCCGCGGCAGCGCGCGATAGGGCGCTCAAAAGGCGCTCCTCCGGGTGCGGCACCAGAGGCACGCCGGCCAATCCCGATTCGTCCGAGCCCGTGAGACGTGCCAGAAACTCCGACCGGAGCGACTCCGCGCCTGCGAGCCCCATGGCATGGGCGGCAAAGCGCAGGACGAGCTGAGTCTCGAGCCCCGACACCTGGTCGAAAAACCACGCGCACGACGTAAACATGCGCAGCGCGCTTCGCTCGAATTCGAGCATCTCACGCGCGTGCTGCAAGCTGGCCGCGTCGATCGTACCGCGCACGGGGCCCATGCGCAGTTGTTCCACCGCGTAGTCGCGGAGCGCATCGCCGTCCTCTGCGACCACGGCGCCGTAACCGTCGCGCGCCGCCCAAGGATCGGCGAACAGTCGAGCGCCGTCCCGCTCGAACCGCTCGCCAAGTCGAGCGCCAAGCCAGTCAAGTGCGTCGCGAAGGGGAGCGCGCCACCCGTGACCGCCGGAGTTCAGGGGAGCAACGTGGCAATCGCAGTCGCCGCGCCACCGGTCAATGCCGTGCGAGCAACTCCACGACGTCCGAGGGCGAATGCGTCCCTGCCTGCCAGCTGGATGGCGGCCAAGAAAAGACGCGAAATTCTCGAGCCTGACGTCGCGCTGCGAGCGAAGACGCGCCAGGGCGCCGGCGAGCGCCCGAGCCCCAAGTTTGTGGTGGTGACCAAACGTCTCGCCGTCAGTGGCAATCGCGGTGAGCGTGGGCCCTTTGGCTGCGTCGGCGGATGCCTCCGTTGATGCGGCATCGGCTGCCGCCATGAGCCGGGCAGCGAGGGCTTCCCCAGATGGGTCCGCGAGCAGCTGACCGAACGCCACATCACCCGCCGCCGCGCCGTCGTACAAGACGATGGCAATCGAGCGCCCTGTTGATGTCGTGACCAACACGGGTGATCCATCTGCCGGCGCATCTTCCACTTGATGCGGAGCGAGAATCGTGAAGCGGATCCCCTCGGACGCGAGAACGTCGAGGCTCTCCTCATCCACGGCCGTTTCCGGCAACCACATTCCCTCCGGCATTCGGCCGAAACGCCGGTGAAAATCGGCGATCCCCCACCGCACCTCGGTCACCTTGTCGCGACGCGACGCGAGCGGAAGGATTATGTGGTGGTAGGGGATGGCGATCGCATTTCCGTGCCCTTCGAACCGTCGCACGCTGTCGCGGTCCGCCGCGAGCATCGCGGCGTAGGTCTTTGGCGCCGAGCGCTCGAGCCACTCGAAGAGCGTGGGACCAACGTCGAAGCTCAGCGCGCCAAACACATTGTGCAGACCGCCGGGGACCGGTCCTCCGGTGCCCGCGAGCGGCGAGTAGCACTCCCGTTCG
This sequence comes from uncultured Gemmatimonadales bacterium, assembly GCA_963838855.1. Taxonomy (GTDB): domain Bacteria; phylum Gemmatimonadota; class Gemmatimonadetes; order Gemmatimonadales; family Gemmatimonadaceae; genus FEN-1251. The sequence goes on from CAWISX010000020.1 coordinate 308,926, forward strand.
ATGCGCGTGTTCCAGTCGTGGTCTGGGGCCGCAGACGGCTCTCGCTCGACCAACTCAGTCCACGGGTCTTCGCGTGGCGGCTGGTAGAAATGCCCGTGTACGACAATGGATCGCCCGCCCGGATAGGCCTGACGCGCTGCGGTCACGCCGTCGGGGGGTCGTCCCCGTTGTTGTCTCCCGTGATCGCCGGAGCGTAGTTCTCCGTCACGTACTGTTCGACCATGCGCCGCGCGGCGAATTGCTTGCCCGCGGCGCGTAACGCGTAGCGCATCGTTGCGATCCAATCCTCGGGGATATCGCGGGCGTTGCGGGTGTAGAACCGCGGAACCACTTGCGTCTCGAGTGCCGTGTACAGCGCATCGGCCGTGGCGTCGTCGCTGTCTTCAGTTGGCCGGATCGCCCACCCGTTGTCGCCATCAAAGCCCTCTTCCCACCACCCGTCCATGGTGCTCAGCTGCGGCACTCCGTTGAGAGCCGCCTTCATGCCGCTCGTCCCTGAAGCTTCCATCGGTACCTTGGGCAGGTTGAGCCAGACATCCACGCCGCGCACGAGCAATTGCGCGAGGCGCATGTCATAGTCTTCGACGAACGCTACGCGGCCTTCGAAACGCGGCTCGCGCGTGAAATGGTATACGGCCTGGAGCGTTTGCTTTCCCGGCGTGTCCGCCGGGTGCGCCTTTCCTGCGAAGATGATTTGCACGGGCCGCTCTCGATTGATCAGCAGCAGACGCAAGCGCTCGGCGTCGCGGAACACCAAGTCGGCACGCTTGTACGTCGCGAATCGCCGCGCAAATCCAATCGTCAGCGCGCTGGGATCCAGCAAAGTTCCGGCTCCGACCAATTGCACGGACTCCAGCGACCGAGTGGCGTAACTGCGCCGTGCTTCCTCGCGGACGAACTGCATTAGCTGTTCTTTTTGATGGCGGTGCAGGCGCCACAGCTCTTCCGGGTCGAGAGACAGGACGCGGTCCCAGATCGACGGATCGTCAATGTGCTCACCCCAGTCCGGACCGAGATGGCGGTCAAGCAGCGTCATGATCGAATTGGCCATCCACGTGGCCAGGTGCACTCCGTTGGTGATGTACCGGATTGGCACTCGATCCGGCTCGCGCCCGGGCCACAGCGGAGCCCATAACTTCCGCGTGACCTCACCATGGCGGCGTGACACGCCGTTGACGCGACTCGAGAGACGAATTGCCGTCGCCGTCATGTGGAACGACTCGGGCCCGTGCTGAGGGTCGAAGCCCAGGTGGAAAAACGTGTCCTCGTCAATGCCGAGTTCGCGCCAGATGGGGCCGGCGCACTGCGCGACCGCTTGGCGGGGGAACACGTCGTGCCCGGCCGGAACGGGGGTGTGCGTCGTGAACACGCTCGTTTGCCGAATCGCATGCACTGCGTCGGTGAACCGGACGCCTCGGGCCGCGAGCTCTCGCAGCCGCTCGATCAGCATGAACGCGGCATGCCCCTCATTGGAATGCCACACGGCGGGGTCTACGTTCAGGGCCCGGAGAGCTCGAACGCCGGCCACTCCAAGCAGCCACTCCTGCCGGAGGCGGGTGTCCAGCCCTCCGCCGTACAGCCGACTCAGCAGCGTGCGATCATCGGGATGGTTGGAATCGACGTCGCTGTCGAGCAGCACTATCCGCACACGCCCCACCTGAAGCTGCATTCCGCGCACCACAACATCTCGTCCGGCCGTGCGCACAGTCGTCAGATAGGGGACCCCTCCGGGGCCAGTCAGTGGGGTTAGGGGTGTCATGCCGACATCAACTCGATCGTCGCCGTCCTGCTGCCATCCGTCAGGACGTATGTGCTGGTCCAGATACCCCGCGCGATACAGGATGCCCACACCTACTAGTGGCACGCCGAGGTCGGATGCGGCTTTGCAGTGGTCGCCGGCGAGAATGCCCAACCCTCCAGAGTAGATCGGGACCGAGCTGTGGACGCCAAACTCAGCACAGAAGTACGTCACCGGCCGGTCCGCAATTTCGGGGTAGTTGCGAGTGTACCAGGTGTGCTCAGACGAGCGCTCTTCGGCAAACCACCGCATCACGCCGTCGTATGCCTGCACGAAGGCCTCGTCCTGGGCGCACGCTTCCAGCCGCTCGAGATCAACCAGGCGCAACAGGGCGATCGGGTTTCCGCGCACGCGGTCCCACAATCTCTCATCAATGGCCGCAAACAGCGCGCGCGCCTCTCGATTCCAGCTCCAGGCCAAATTCCCGGCGACGGCCGCGAGACCGCTGATGCGGGGTGGCAACGGCGGCGCGGGAAGCTCCAACCTGGACACATGGCGGGCGGCAGAGGCGGCACCCGCAGCGGACGCCGTCATTGATAGAGGCTTGGCATTGAAGGAAGGAAGAAAGTAACGCGGCTACGGCAGTGGCAGCAGCGGACTGTACCTTATTCAGAGGTTACGGTCGGGCCCGGCGCGCTGGAAATCCTGCGCAACAGGCAACTCACTCGTTACGCCTTTGCTACGTCACCTGTCGATTGGCACGGGTCACGCAGTGCTTGTAATAACCGGTGGCAGGTTATCCTTCTACTTCTCGCAAAGCGCAATGCAGCAACCATTCCGTCCGCGATGGCGGCCGGCCGCTGCGTTGCATCACGATCTCCGCTTCGTCGAATATGCTCATGCCGCAGCTCTCTTGCGACATCACGTTATCGTCCCCTGCCTCGTAACTGAAGCCACCGAGTGATCCGCGCATGAGGGTCTTGATGTTTGGTTGGGAGTTTCCGCCTGCGCAGGCGGGCGGTCTGGCGACGGCTACGCTGGGACTCGTGAAGGGGCTTCTTCGGAACAACACCGACGTGACGTTGGTTGTCCCGTTTCCAATTTCCGCGCCGACGGTTGCTGGATTGCGTCTCGTGAGCACGGCCCGGGAGTTTCGTCGGATGCGTGCGGGCCCCGTGACCTTGTGGGGCACCGCCGACGAGCGACTTCGGGTCTGGCGTATTCCGGCGCCTCTCAATCCATATGGAGGGGCGACGCACGACGCAGCCTCGTGGCGTGACCGGCGTCTCTCGACGACGGGAGTGGAGAACGGCGTGGACGTGGTCCCGGGCACCAGTGGCGCGGGCAACGTGTACGGCGCCAATCTCATGTCGGACGTCGAGAGGTTTGCCGACGTGGCAATGGCGATTGCCGAGGAGGAACCGCACGACATAATCGATACGCACGATTGGATTACGTTCCCCGCCGGCATACGCGCATCGGACGTTTCGGGGCGCCCTCTCGTGGCGCACATCCACGCAACTGAACGGGATCGGTCGGGCGAATGGATCAATCCCATAATCGCGGAACACGAGCACGCTGGATTGCACGCGGCCGATCGCGTGATCAGCACCAGCCGTGTGCTAGCGCAGCGTGTCACGCATTCCTACGGGATTCCGCGAGATCGTATCGACATCATCCCGCTCGGGATCGACCACCATGAAGAGCCCTGGGCAGTTAGCCGCTATCCGAGCCCGTTTGGATCCGCCCCAGTGGTCTTGTTTCTGGGACGCTTGACGCACCAGAAAGGGCCCGACCGGTTCGTCGAGATCGCACGACGCGTGGCTGACTTTCTGCCGCGCGCGCAATTCATCATCGCCGGTGCCGGCGACCTGCTGCCTTATGTGGTCGAGCGAGCCGTGGAACTCGGGTTAGCCGAACGCGTGCTTTTCACGGGTGCTCTCCGTGGTCAGGAAGTCCGACGCGCGTTCGGGATCGCCGATGTCTGCGTGATGCCATCGGTCAGCGAGCCGTTTGGCTTGGTGGCGTTGGAAAGCCTTCGAGCTGGCACGCCATGCATCGTGCCGCGCGAATCCGGTGTAGCCGAAGTGCTGCGTAACGCGTTCAAGATAGACTCATGGGACGTGGAAGAGATGACGGACAAGATCGTAGCCCTTCTGCGATATCCGGAGTTGCACGCCGAGCTGCAGGATCGAGGCGCCGCCGAGCTGCGCGAAGACCGGTTCGGGATCGAAGAGCCGGCACGGCGCACGATCGGTGTGTACGAGCGGGTCGTCCGCGACGTCTCCGTGCGACGCGAGCTGCCGACTGCCGCCGCGTTAGCCGGCCGCAACTGAGGCGCTCGGAGACCAACCATGCGAGACGTGTGTCTGTACATGCAACTGCACCAGCCGTATCGGCTCCGCCGATATCGCGTGTTCGACATCGGTGGTGGTGGACCATACTGGGATGATCAAACCAACCGCGGCATACTGCGCCGCGTTGCGGACCGTTGCTACCTGCCGACAAACGCGTTACTGGCCGAGCAGATTCGGCACACGGCAGGAGCGTTCCGAGTCGCAATGAGTTGTAGCGGGGTACTGCTGGAGCAGCTGGAAATGCACGCACCGGAAGTCATCGCGAGCTTTCGCGAGTTGCTCGCCACCGGCGGTCTCGAGCTGTTGGGAGAAACGTACTACCACAGCCTCACATCGCTGTCCGACGCAGGGGAGTTCGCCGATCAAGTACGCGCACACTCGGCGCTGCTCGAGCGGATGTTCGGAATCAGGCCACGGGTGTTCCGGAACACCGAGTTGCTATATCACGATGGCCTTGCCGGGCAGATCGCCGGCCTGGGCTTCCGCGCTGCGCTTGTGGAAGGCGCGGATCAGATCCTGCATGATCGTTCGCCCAACGCCGTGTACGGGGCAGCAGGCGACAGCGCGCTGCGCCTGATCCCTCGAAACTATCGCCTGAGCGACGACATCGCCTTTCGCTTTTCACAGCGATCGTGGGACGGCTGGCCACTGACGGCTGACAAGTATGCCTCATGGCTCGCTGGTACCTGGGGCGACTCGGCACATGTGTTCATCGACTATGAGACGTTCGGAGAGCATCAGTGGGCGGAGACCGGCATTTTCGATTTTCTTCGGCACCTACCGCAGGAGTGCCTCGCGCGCGGACTGCGCTTCGTACACCCATCGGAGCTCGCCGAGGGCAGTCCGGTCGATACGCTGTCCGTACCATGGGCGACGTCGTGGGCGGATACCGAGCGTGACGCGAGCGCGTGGCTGGGCAATCGCCTGCAGCAGGCCGCGTTCAACAGGTTGAACCGGCTGTACGGGGCGATCAGGGCCACTGGTGACGCCGGCTTCCTCGAGTCGTGGCGGCGGTTGAGCACGAGCGACCATCTGTACTACATGAGCACCAAGCGACTATCCGACGCCGAGGTGCACTCGTACTTCAATCCATACACGAATCCGTACGACGCGTTCATCGCGTTCATGAACGTGCTACAGGATCTCGATCAGCGTGTGGAGACCGCCTTGGCGGCGGCCGCATCGGCGGCGCGAGCCTCCGAGAGCGTCGCGCTGCCGGTCCCGGTCCACCCAATAGCCGCGATTGTGGCACCGCAAGTCTTGTCGCGTCCGGTCGAACGGCGCGCGCCTGCCGCGGCAAAAGGCGCCGGCAAGCCGGGACCTGCCGCGAAAAAGGCGGTCCCGTCGAAACGCGCCCCGTCGAAACCACTCTCGTCCAAGACCGCCGCCTCAAGAGCGCCGCAGTCCAAGTCGAGTGGCTCGAAGACCGAATCTCAGAAAGGCCTCCGACCGAAGGCGCCAAGCGCTGAGGTGCCGCCCTCACGAGGGTCGAACCAAAAGGCTCCTCCCACGAAGGTGCCTGCTCACTCGGCTCGCCCGGCTCGCCCGGCTCAGCCAAGCCAAGGGTCCCGGGGAAATCAGGGGAATCAGGGGAATCAGGGGAATCAGGGAAGCCAGCGTGGCCAGGGCAGTCAAACACGCGGGTCGTCCGATGGACGCCCAGCCGGACGCACGGAGAAGAGACCCACCAAGGCCGACGTGACCTGACGCGCGAGGGCCCGTGTGCATCAGGGCTCGGCGGTCAGTGGTAGGTGACGATCAGTCTCGGATTCCCTGTGGAGCTGGAGGGGCACAAGCTGTGGTCGAGCCCAATCGTGTTGAACACGGCGTAATTCGACACCGTATCGGGCGGCCCATTGAACACCGGCATGCTCAACCGGTACTGAGTGGCAGATCGCCCGGCCGCGAGGTCGGCTCGCACGGCCGTCGTCACGGTCAAAGTCTTCTGTTCTAGTTTCGCATTGTCGGAGATGACTCCCAACGTAGCTCCAATTGCCGGGGAGTCGAATGCCAATGTGTCGAAAGGGTCGGTGAACGTTATGTGGTCAACGAACACGTTGCCGTGGACGCCGTACGGATTACCGTCAACCTTGCATTGCGTGAGAACCAGCTCTGCCCCGGTGATCACCGCGGTTTGCGGGATGGTATCGATCGGGAACTGCAAGATGCCGCGCAGGATGCTGCCCGGCGTATCGCTGTCGACGTCGCCGACGACTGGCTCGACTGCGTGCACCGCAACGTGATAGGAGCCTGACTCGACGTAGCCACTCTGGTCGCCGTTCATGTAGATCGTCACGACCGGGCCCGGATTACCTCCGCACCCTCCCAGGATCACGCTCGTCGCGACAGCGAATGCAGCCGTCCGGACATTGATGGAACGCGACACTTTGACGGGCATCCCACACCAGACGACTACGCGACGCATGCCATAACCATCGCGCCTAACGACCGGCCTCACAATGGCGTCGCAGGCACTGGTCTCGCGACGTCTTCCGTGACTGCGATTGATCGGGCGGCGAAGCGGTGCCGGTCGATCCACGCCGCCCACGGCACGAAGAGCCAAAGTGTGAGACCTCCAAGAGCGATCGCGCGAGCGGACGGGGGCGGTGGTCCGAATGCCGAGCCCACGAAGATTAGCAATTGGGTCACCACATAACCCCACAAAGCATAGCGGCCAACAGCATCGGCTGGGCGCGTCACGCGTACATACACTAACAGGCCGCCGAAGTAAAACAGTCCTTCGAGCAGAAATGTCAGCGGGAGAGAACGCCATGCTCCGAGGCCCACGTAGGGACCACCTGGCAAGACCGGCAGGTCTGGTCGGTGTACGAGCACATCCAGTACCCAATGACTCAGGACAAGTCCGCCCACGATCAACGCAGCCTGCGGGGCACGGCGCGCGAGGGCGTACACCGCTCCGATCAGCAATCCCCATCCGACGGCTGCCATTAGGCTGTGCGAGACAGGATATGACACGAAGTCGAGCTGGCAGCCAGGCATGAGACCCGGCGCGATTCGAACGGACTCGACGCCGGTGAGAAGAAGAATGGGCCACAGCTCGTCTAGCCACTGGGCGGCAAAGGTGAGCGTCCCGAGCGATGTCCGCGGCGCGACGCGCTTGGCCGCAAAGGCGAGACCGTAATGGCCGAGTAGCATTGGTCCGCTCTAAACTAGAGCGACCTCCGTCAATTCAGCCGTGGCTCGAACGCGTGCGCGAAAGGCGAGACGCATCTGCCGATTGAGCGGCCACGTCCCGCCCGATCGATGTTACGGCGTCGACTAGCGTATCGAAATCCTCCCGCCGACTGCAATGGTTCACGATCGCGACTCTGATCGCGAATCGGCCGTCGAGCACCGTGCTCGATGGCACAGCGATTCCCGCTTCTTGTAGGCGCAGTAGCAACTCCTCGTTGATGAAATTGAGTGCCAGTGGCGCGACGCCAACCGGGGCGTAGCGAAAGCAGACGACGTTGAGTGCTACGGGAGCCAGCAGCTCGAGGTGCGGATGCGACCGTATCACACTAGCGAGGTATTCAGCCTGGGCGACGTTCTGCTCGACGAGGCGAGCGAAGGCGCTGAGACCGTGGGCTTTGAATGAAAGCCACACTTTGAGTGCTCTGAATCCGCGAGAGAGCTCGAGACCGCGGTCGGCAAAGGGAAGCCCACCCGCGATGACGCCGCGCGTCGTGGCATTCAGATAGCTCGCCGTCGTCCCGAAAGCCGCTCGGTGCATGTCAGCGTCGCGTACGAGAATGCACGCACACTCGAATGGTAGGTAACCCCACTTGTGCAGGTCGAATGCGAGCGAATCAGCTTCCTCGATACCGGCTACGGCGGCTCGAAGCGCCGGCGACACACGTGCTAGTGCGCCAAATGCGCCGTCGATGTGAAACCATAGCCCTTCCGCGCGGCAGAGCGCAGCGAGTGCGCATAGGTGATCTGTTGCACCCGTGTTGACGGTCCCCGCGGTTCCAACTACGCAGAAGGGCAGCTTGCCAGCAGCGCGATCTTCCGCAACGGCGGTGGCTAGGGCGCGCACGTCGATGCGGTAATCCTCTCCGACGGGCACACGGCGGAAAGAGCTGTTGCCGAGCCCGAGGACCTCGGCGGTTTTGCGCGCCCACCCGTGCGTTTCGACCGAGCCGTACATGACAAAACCCGGGCGTGCGCCCTGCAGACCTTCCTCCCGCACGTCGAATCCAGCTGCTCTCGCCGCTGCATGACGCGCCACGGCCACGCCGATGAGGTTGGCCATGCTGCCACCGGTCACCAGCAGTCCGCTGGTGGTACGCGGCATTCCCATCAGTTCGGCGAGCCATGCCAGCACCTGGTGCTCGACCAAGGCCGGGGCTTGGTCGAACCCCGCCAAATGCGGATTCAGTCCGGCTGCGAGCATGTCTGCCATCATGCCGAGCGGGGTGCCGTTGCCTTGCACCCATCCCCAGAACCGCGGGTGAAGATTGCCATTGGGATAGGGGAGCACGCGCTCCACAAATTCCTGGTACGCCGCTGCGGCGCCCTCGCCATCCCAGGGGAGTGGTTCGGCGAAAGACGCGCGGACCGACGTCGGCATAGGCCGCCACGCAGGCTGCTCGTGAAGGGTCTCGAGATGAGTGAGCATGTCGTCCACCATGCGGTGCGCGAGCGCGCGGAATTCGGCCCACGCAGCCGCACCATTCGGATTGAGCGTCTCCTCGGGGCCGGAGCCCACGGGGTGCAGGTCCGCCGGTCCCTGCTGGCGCGCTAGCGAGGCTAACGAGGCTAACGAGGCTAGTGAGCTGGAGCCGCTGATCACGACCGCAATCATACCGTTAGGGTGACGTGTAGGCGACTCGGACGGGACGAGCGGCTACTCGGACGTGGCGACTGTCGGGGCGAATGACGCTACAACTTGAGCTCCACCCCCCGAGGCCGGGTTGGTGCGGCTAGCTGCCGCTGACGAGGTGCTCGAAACGAGGGTTGCCGCGGAGCGGCGCAAACGTCGGGTCGACCTTGAGCCACGCGGGCGAGAGAAAATACGGCACTTTGAGCAATGGATCGAGCGCGTCGATGGCTTTCTCCGGCTCGCCGACCAGCAGATATGTCCGTACCAGCAAGTGTTGGTAATAGGGACCGGAATAGCCATCCTCGGCGATGCTTACCATGCTCTGCGCCTGCTGGCCTTCGCGGATCGCATCCGCCTTGCGGCCTAGATACGCCAGCATCAATCCCAAGAAAGCGTGAGATTGCGCGTCATGCGGCGTCGCGCGCACCGCCGCCTCGAACGCCAGCCGCCCGGAATCTGCGTAGATCCGAGCGTGGGCGACGTCCCCGCGAAGCGTATACGTCTCGGCCTGCGTGGCTGCCCAAACCGCGCGATCTCCGCCGGACGCGGCGGGCGATAGAGTGAGCAGGAGCCGCTGCTGGGCGTCAGTAAGCAACCAATAGAGATCCCAATAGGTCGCGAAGTGAGCGACGAGCACTCCCTGATCGATCGTCGCGGGCGCCGCGGCGAGGACGGCGCGGGCGGCGGCGAGATCGCCCTGAGCTAGGGAGATCATCGCTTTCGTCTGCAGCGCTGACAGGTTGTCGGGGGTGAGCGCGAGGAGTCGGTCGCAGGTCGAGGAAGCCTCCGGGTATCGCCGGAGCCAGAGATACGTCGTCGCGAGGCGACGCAGCGTGAGGCCGTTGCGCAGGTCCAGCGTCTCGGCTTGGCGGAGGTGCGCCAGCGCGGCATCCCAGCGACCGAGACTCTGCTCAACCAGTGTGCTCGCCGTGAGGAGTTGCGCATTGGATGGTGCGGCCTTCAGCCCCGCCGTGTATGCGGCGAGCGCGCGCGCGTGGTCATTGAGAACCAAGTCGGCGTAACTCCCCTGCGCGAGGTAGGTGTCCGGATGGTTCGGCGCCAGGGCGATAGCACGCTCAGTGGCCCGACGGGCTTTCTCGGCACGCTCGGCCGATGTGGTGCCATTGAAATACAGCGCTGCCTCTGCTTGGGCGATCTTCGCCCACCCCAGTGCGAAGCCAGAGTCGAGAGCCACGGACCGCTCGTAGAACGCGACCGCTCGGTTGAGGCTCCCTAGGTCGTTGGCCCCCGGCGGCGCCGCCTCTTCGCCTTTGAGATAGGCGTCGTATGCGTCGAGATTTTCGGTCGGGCGCTCGGCGAGGGTCTGTTGGGCGCCAGCGTTGAGAGCAACGCCGAGCGCTTTCACCACACGGCCCGCGATGTCGCCCTGCACCTGAAACACGTCGGTAAGCGGCGCATCGAACGGCTGCTGCCATGACTCCGTGCCAGTGGTGACATCGACAAGAACCGGGCTCACCTGAACACGGCTCTGAGCTCCCGTGTTCTTCGCCCACCGGACTTTACCTATGAGAAGGTAGCGCACACCGCCAAGCTCCTGCGAGATCTCCTGCGGAGTCTTCGAGGTGTGCCGATATTCGCTCGAGCTGCCCGGCGCGATCACGGCCAGTCCCGGAACGGTGGTGAGCTTGCCACGCACTGCGTCCGTCAATCCATCGGCAAAGTACGCATCGGCGCTATCCCCGACGTTCTCAAACGGTAACACGGCGACGCGCACGGGGCCCTCTGCGCGAGTGCCCGAGCCGTTGTGCGATCGCCATGCGAACAGCGCCCCGATACCAATGAGGAAACCAAGGCCCAGGAGCGCAAACCCGACCGGAAAGGGGCGACTCGACTGTCTCGACGACTGCGTTGTCATGCTCGGCGTGGTGGCCTTGCTCTCCGTCACGTCGAGCGAGCGCGCGAAGTCGGCCGCGGTCGCGAAGCGGTCAGCCGGCACGGGGGCCAGTGCACGATGGATGGCCGCATCGATTGCTTCAGGTACGACGGGTCGCGCGCGCCGCACCGACGGCGCATTGCTCGACATCATTTTTGCAACGATCGCCTGCGCCGTCGGTCCGGTGAACGGTGGCTCGCCCGCAAGCATCTCGTAGAGCACGGCGCCCAAGCTGTAGATGTCGCTGCGCCCGTCGAGGGCACGGTCGGCGCTCGCCTGCTCGGGACTCATGTAGCCCGGCGTGCCGACTGTTATGCCCGTCTTGGTCAACGTGTGCTCGGTATCGCTTGGAGTAAGCGCCCGGGCGATGCCGAAGTCCGCGACCAGGGCTTGGCCGTCGGATAGAAGGATGTTCTCGGGCTTGATGTCGCGATGCACGATGCCGCGCCGGTGGGCGTAGTCCAAAGCCTGTGCCACCTCGCGCGTAATGCGCAGCGCCTCGTCGACCGGCAGCTGCCGCTCCCGCTTCAGCCGATCGCGCAGGCTTTCGCCCTCGACGTACGGCATGGTGAACCACAGGTGACCCGCGCTCGTCTCGCCGGAATCGTACACGGACAGGATGTGCGGATGCTGCAGCCTGGCGGCGAGTCCGATCTCCCGGCGGAAGCGCTCGGGGCCCAAAGACGCGGCTAGATCTGCGTGCAGCACCTTGAGCGCGACTAGGCGCCCGTGCTTCGCGTCTTGGGCGAGGTACACGGTGGCCATGCCACCGCTGCCTAACTCGCGCTGCAGCGTATAGCTCGGACCCAGTGCCGCCTGGAGCTGGTCCAACTCGTCGCCTGCCGCCACTCGCCGCGCTCCCAAATGTGATGCCGCCGGGCAAGATAGGCCAGCAGCCAGTGTCTAGCTACGCTAACGCTTCAGATTCGCGCACGGAACCATGCTGCGACATTGGGTTCTCGGAGCTCATTGCGAGCAACGAGAAGTGTAAGAGCGTAAACCTCTTCCGCCGGCGCTTCGATTGGGTGACCGTTGGCCTCGAGGAAAGTGAGTGCAGTCACGAGCCCGGTTCGCTTGTTGCCATCGACGAAGCCCTGCTTCTGGGCGAAGCCGCACAAGTATGCTGCAGCGAGCGCCGCCCAATCCGCCTGCTCGTAGTGCCACTTGTTGATCGGTCGAGCGATTGCCGACTCGACAACGTTGGCGTCGAGAATTCCGTGGTGGCCGCCAAATAATTCGATCTGTCGATCGTGAAGCAGATGGACAGTGCCGGACGTCAACCAGAGAGGCTCCCCCTCGGGAAGACTTGATGTCTTCTCTCCGCGCGTCAGCCTTCCTCGCGCCCCAACCTGGCGAAAACGGACCGGTATTTCTCGATCACGCGCTCGGCTGCATCCAGGACAGGTTGCTGCGCTGGCTCGACGACGCTGATCCGAAACGTGCCATCCCCTTCGTCGGTCCAGGCGATGGTCTGACCGGGTCCAACGCCCATGCGCTGCGCGACCTCGCTTGGCACCGTGGTTGTCACCGAACCGCCGGTAGCTCGGAGTGTTGTCTGCTGGGCCACTATCTCCTCACTGCAGGTACCATGGCCCAAATATGTTGAACTTCAGTTCAACTTGCAAGTTCCTACACTGGACCGTACCGCCGGTTAGGGCGTCACGGTAACCGTGGTGGTGGCCGCCGTCTGGCCGTCGGAGCTGGTCGCGGTCACTATCACCGTGGTCGTCGACGCCGGGGCGGTCACGATGCCGAGCGTCGTGGAGTACTGTCCAGAGCCGGCGCTCGTGGATGATGATGGAGTGTACGACAAGGTCAGCCCGCCGTCGTTGCCGGACCACGAGACCGTCGCGCCATTGTCGAACGACGCGTCCGGGTTGCGGAGCACGGCCGTCAGTGTTGGACACGTCGCGGGAAGGGCTGCGCACCCTGCGGCGCTGAAAGAGACGTTCTGCGGAGTTACCGTGTCCTGCGGAAAGACATTGTAGCTCGCCGAAGCGGACTTGCCATCCACCGACGCGTGAACTGCGGTCGCTCCCGTGGTGCCGCCCGGCGTGACCACCACACTGCTGGGCGACGGCTCGCTCGGCGATCCGAGCTGGCTGATGCCCGCGTTGTCGATCGACCACGTGACGCTCCGTCCGGGGAGAGGATTGTTGCTTGCGTCGAACGTCGTCGCGATCAGAGTAGTCTTGTTTCCCCCGCCGGCCGTGGCGCTTGCCGAGGTGGGGCTGATCGACACACTCGACGCCAGGACGGGCGTGACGCTCACAGTCACCTGATCCTGCTTGCCTCCGCTCGACGCAGTGACGACGATTCCACTAGTCGTGTCGGCTTCCTGCGGCGTGACGGTAACGGCTCCACCGGAGGACGTTGTGGCTGGCGAAACGCGCCCCGCGGGACTACTGCTCCAGGCGACGGTTGCCCCGGGTGGCACCTTGCCGCGTGCGTCCGCGACCGTCGCAGAAAGCTTGGTCGTGCTGTTCCACGTGATGGATGGCGGCGAATGCGGCGAGATGGCAACACTTGCGACCGGGTCGCTGACATTCACTGTCGCCGCTCCGGACGTGCCGTCGGGATTCGTCGCAGTTATGGTTGCTGAACCTCCGCCCTGGCCGGTCACCACTTCGGTTTCGCCGGTCGCTCCATCGACACTCGCGATGGCGGGATTGCTACTCGTCCATGTTAGCGCCCGACCGGTGAGTGTTTTCCCGTTGGCATCCTTGAGCGTAGCCGTCAGCGTGACGGCCGCTCCGACGATTACCGCTGCCGGATTGGGCGCGACCGCGACGGTGCTCACAAGGTCTCCGTTAACCGTGATCGGGACTTGGGTTTGCTTGCCTTGGGCAGAGGCAATCAGGACGTCTTTACCAACGGCGTTGCCGGTGACCAGGCCGCCCGCGTTGACGCTGGCTACGCTTCCACCGGACTGCGTGGTGAGAGCTATCGGCACGCCCGGGAGTCGCGCGCCATTCACATCGAATGCGGTGTCGAAGGTTTGCGCTGTATAGGACTGCGTGACGACGATCGGGTTGGGAGCTACATCGATGCGGATCACCGGATCACCCACGTTTACGGTCGCGGATCCGACGGGCCCATCGGTACTGGTCGCAGTGACAGTCGCCGAGCCGGCTCCGACGCCGGTCACGACCTGAGTTGCCCCCGTCTCGCCGTCGACGCTGGCGACCGCCGCGTTACTGGTTTGCCAAAGGAGCGTGCGGCCGGTGAGGGCGTTGCCCTTCGCATCTTTGAGTGCTGCGGTAAGCGTAACGCTTCCGGTGACGTTGACGGTGCTCGGGTTAGGAGTGATGCTGACCGTGCTCACCGCAGCGGGAACGACCGTTACGGCCGCACTGCTCTGCGTGGCGTCCGGTTGTCCCGCGTCGGCGGTAGCGACGATCGACGTGCTACCGGGCTTGACCCCAGTGACGAGCTCGTGGCCGCCGGCCGATCCCACCGTGGCCACCGTTGTATCGAGCGTCGTCCAGGTGACCGGTCTCGCGAGCGTATTGCCGAATTTGTCCTTGACCACTGCGGCAACCGTTGCCTGCCAGCCGTTGCCCTGAGTGACGGTGAGAGGGCTCGGGGTGATTGTCACGCTCGAGACGGCGGCAGACTGCACGAGCGCGGTTGCAATGCCTGACACATGACTACTCGTCCCAACGATTGTGTCGGTCCCGGGATTGACTCCCGTGACGGCCGCGGAAGCCACTCCCGTTTGCGTGACAGCAGCCGACGGATTGGTCACCCTGAAGACAACTGGTGTCCCCGGCACAACCTGACCGATTGAGTTTGTTACCTGGGCGGTGATCGTCTGAGCCGGTGCACCAACATTTATCGCGAGGACGCCGGGAGATATCGCGACAGAATTGGGTGGAGGTTGCAATACTATCAGCGTATCGGCCGCGACTTTCCCTTGGGCCGTTACCTGAATGATGCCGGTACCAGCAGCCACTCCGGTAACGGTGGCGATTGTACCGGAGGGTGTGACGGTGGCGATGTTGGGCGTCAGCGATTGCCACGTCACGGCGCGGCCGGTGAGCTGATCGCCAGCCGAATCCAGCGCGATTGCGGCGATCTCGGTGGTCTGGCCCACGAACAGCGTCTGGTGATTGGGTGTGACAGTGAGTCCCGCCAGGGGAATGAGCGCCACCGTGACGGTTGACTGGCCGCTCACCTGCGGTTGGCCGGGGCCCGCAGGTATAGTCGCAGAGACGTGTGCGGTGCCGACTGCCTTGGCCGTGACCAATCCGGTTTGGTCGACCGACGCGACGGTTGTATTGTCCGACGCCCACGTGGGCGTGCGTCCAGTGATCACCGCGCCGGTCGCGCTCTTGGTCGTGTCGGTTAGCTGCACCGTTGCGCCGACGCGCGTGGTGACTGATGAAGGGGCGACGATCACGCTCGCGACCGGGAGCTGAACTACGGTCACGGTTGCTAGGCCGTTGATCCCATATGCGCTCGCGGCGATTTGCGCCGTGCCAGCGGCGACCCCCGTAGCGACGCCCGTCTGCGTGATCGTCACAATCGCCGTGTTACTACTGGCCCAGGAGAGACTCACCCCGGGGACGAGATTGTTGTTGGCATCGAGCGGGCGGGCAGTGAAGGTCTGACTGGCCCCCACGACCAGTGTGTCGTTCACGGGCGATAGGGCAATGCTGCGCAGCGTAGCGGCCGGACCGCTTACGGTGCTGTTGCTCGAGGAGCACGCGACTCCAAGCGCCCCGGCTCCGACCAAACTCATGAGTGCGGCGGCGGCGGCGGCGGCGGCGATGCGCGGGCGCGCAAGGCGCCACAGGCTACGAAGGCCGATGAACTTCACTAAGCTCCAGCGCTTTATAGATGTCCGACGCCCTGAGCAGGAGGGTTACGGATATAGCGGACGCGGCTCACCTCAAGCCACGTACGATCGGCAGCTGGCGAGGAATGTAGATCGGAAACATTGGATCGGCGATTGGGGAACAAATGAAGCGCCGTGCCGATTCGTGTGGCGAGGGCCGCAACGGCCATGGCCGGGCTGCTGCGCTGAAAGCAGAGCCCGGACTCATCAATGGAGTGGATAATGTCCGTCGCACGCGACTCGGGGAGCGCGACCCCGCAGCCGTCAAAGAGACTTTCCGGAACCCATGTTGTGGGATATGCGGCTCAACGTGCTCGCGCCCCTCTCGGGCCGTTCCACTTCGAGCGGCGGGCACCTGGCCCACACGATGTGCAGGTCGAGATCCTGTATTGCGGCGTGTGCCACTCCGATATCCATCAAGCGCGTGACGAGTGGGGCGGAGCCATTTTCCCGATGGTTCCGGGGCACGAGATCGTTGGACGGGTGACGGCGGTTGGCGAGCACGTCACGAAATTCCGGAAGGGTGATCTCGCGGCGGTTGGATGCATGGTCGATTCCTGTCGAACGTGCTCGAGCTGCATGGCGGGGCAAGAGCAATACTGCGAGAACGGCACCGTCTGGACGTACAACTCTCGCGACAAGCGGGGGGATGTGACCTATGGCGGATATTCGACAACGATAGTAGTTGACGAGGCGTACACACTGGCGCTCTCGCCAAAGCTGGATCTCGCAGCGGCCGCGCCGCTGCTATGCGCCGGGATCACGACCTACTCGCCGCTTCGGCATTGGAACGTGGGTGCGCGGACGAAGCTGGGGGTCATTGGACTTGGGGGACTTGGGCACATGGCGCTCAAGTTCGGCCACGCACTTGGCGCGCGCGTTGTGCAGTTCACGACATCGACTGGCAAGAAAGCGGACGCGCTCCGGCTTGGCGCGTCGGAAGTGGTTCTGTCCACTGACCCAATCGCGATGAAGGCGCATACGCGAAGCTTCGATTTCATCCTCGATACGGTATCCGCGCCACACGATCTGAGTGCGTATCTCTCGCTCCTGAAACGCGACGGCACCTTGACACTGGTTGGCGTGCCCGAGGCTCCTCTGGCCATTCCGGCGTTCTCTCTCCTGTCTAAGCGCGCATCGCTGGCCGGGTCGGCTATCGGAGGCATCGCCGAGACCCAAGAGATGCTCGACTACTGCGCGGCCCAGGGTATCGTGTGCGACGTCGAGGTTATCCCGATCCAGCAGATCAACGAAGCGTACGAACGCGTGCTAAGGAATGACGTGAAGTACCGCTTCGTAATCGACATGGCGTCGCTGAAACAAGATGCGCAGGCAGCCTGAAAGGCAGCAATCAGGCGTTAGGCGCCTTGAGAACGTGCCCGAGGCGTAGTCCTTGCGACGTTCTCGGCCCGACCCGAGAGGAGGCCACAAATGGCAGGTCAAATGGATAAGACCACCTCGGAATCAGTCCCCGATGTGGTGCTGTTCGAGTGGACTGTCGAAGACGTCTACTGGCGGGAGAACTACGCGTCGCGACCGTACGTGGCGGCCGATCGCGGCTACGGCTTTTACGAGCCAGCGTATCGGTACGGAGCGGAATCCGCGGCACGGCTCTATGGCAGCAAATGGGATGAAGTCGAGCCTGCGCTGCGGGAGGGGTGGGAAACACAACGGTCGCCGCGTGCTACCTGGGAGGAAGTGAAAGCGGCGGTGCGCGACGCTTGGGATCGCGTGACTCATCGAGGTGCCGATCGGCGGCTCGCAAGCGAGCGCGCGACGCGCAAGGGCTAACTAGAAGGCGTTTGCTGGGAGTTGCACAGCGACCCGGCGCGCTCTGGCCCCCGCTGGCCATGGTGCGCCGGGTCGCTGTGCAGGAAGGCGTCTGAATCAGTGCGGCGCTTGCGCAGTCTCCGGGCCGACGCCGAGGCTTGGAAACGCCGCACTTACGCTATCGTTTCGATGAACTCGTGCCGGCCGCGGCCGTCCATCGTCGTTCAGTCGTATGCGAGGCCTACTCAATCGACCGAGCGTGCCGGCTGCCACATCCGTTCTCGCGGCCACGTCAGCGCGCGAGTGGGGCACCGTGCTGGGCTTGCTCGTAGTTTACGAGCTCTCTTCTATCCGCCCCATCTTGACGGCGAACCGGGCAGCGGGCGTGCCCCTTCGAGTGGGACACGTCGTACTCGCGGCGGCGCTGGACGGCACGCTCTGGCTCTTGCTTCTGCCGATCATTTTTGCTGTTCTGGATCGGACCTCACACGGCCGAGGGCCGTGGGTGGGCCGCTCGCTCGCTCGGGTCACGTTTGCGATTGCGGCGATGGCCGCCCAGGCCGGGGCGTTTTGTGCGATTCTGGTCGGCACGGGTCGCTGGTCCGACGTGGGCGTGTTCGCCCGGACGTCTCCCTTGCTCGGGTTTGCCTATCAGTTCGAGACGAATGTCCCTCCGTTCCTGCTGATCGCGCTAGTGTACGTAGTGCTTCAGCGGGTACACCAGGCCCGTCGAGAGCGTGAGTACGCAGGTCAACTGCAGGCCTCGCTTGCAGACGCCCGTCTGCACGCACTCGCCGCGGAGTTGCACCCGCACTTTCTGTTCAACTCGCTCAACGCGATCGCGGCGCTTGTCCGCGACGAGCCCGATCGAGCGGAGGCGATGCTGGTCAAGCTCAGCGACTTGCTGCGGGTCACGCTCGGGGCAGGGCAGCCTGCGGAGGTCGCGCTCCGCGCGGAGCTCGAGCGGCTAGCGATGTATCTCGACGTGCAGCGTATGCGACTTGGAGCCCGGCTCACGATTCACGAGTCGATCGACCCGGCCGCGCTGGCGGCTGCCGTTCCCACTCTCGTGCTTCAGCCATTGGTCGAGAACGCAATCACGCACGGAATCGCCCCACGTCGCGGCCGAGGCGTACTCGAGATCGCCGCGCAACGCGTAGGGGATCGTCTGTGCCTCACGGTCCGTGATGACGGCGTGGGCATTCCGAACGCTGGCGACCGTCGTGATCGCGTCGGCCTCAGCAACACCCGCGCGCGCCTAGATGCGATGTACGCCGGGGACTATCAGCTCAACCTCACCGCCCCAGCACAAGGCGGCACGCTGGTGACGATTACGGTGCCGTTCCGGGCGGTAGCCGCAGCGCCTTCAGACGAGCCGTCGCAGGCCATCCACAGGGTCGCGGAGCTGCGCCGCTGAACGTGCGCGCCGTCTTGGTTGACGATGAGCCACTCGCGCTCCGCCGACTGCGCGTCATGCTGCGAGACCACGCGGACGTCGAGGTGGTCGCCGAGTGCGAGGACGCGACGGTAGCACGCGACGCCATCGTTCGTGAGAGACCGGATGTCGTCTTTCTCGACGTGCAAATGCCGGAGGCGGACGGCTTCGAGATGCTCGAGACGTTGCGAGTGAGCCCGCTGCCGTTCGTGGTGTTCGTCACTGCGCACGCCGAGCACGCTGTTCGGGCGTTCGACTCCAATGCTGTTGACTACCTGTTGAAACCCTTCGACCGCGAGCGACTGGGACGGTCGCTCGATCGCGTCCGGGCTGCGTGCGCCGCCGCCAGCGGGGGAGCGCTGAGCACGGAGATTCGCGAGCTAGTGCGGACACTCCGCGGCGGGGCCCCGTTTCTCACGCGCTTGAGCGTCACAGTGGGGCGGCGCACCCTTTTTGTGAAGGCGGAAGACATTGACTGGATGCGGGCCGATCGCAATTACCTGGAGCTTCATGTCGGGCGGAAGCAGTATCTGCTGCGATCCAGCATCGGCGCGCTCGAGCAGCAACTCGATCCCCAACGGTTTACGCGAATCCATTGGTCATTCATCGTGAACCTGGACCGCGTGCGCGAGCTGCGCATGGTCGCCCCGGGTGAGCACCAGGTGTGTCTTGCCGACGGCACCGAGCTGCCTGTGAGTGCGTCGTATCGCGACCGCCTCCGCCGATTTTGACGCGAGGCGGCTGACCGAGGACCCGCAGCTCGAGTACCGCCGCGTCTCGCCGCGGCGGATGGTGCGACGCTGGCCCTGCTCGGGCGGCGGCCCTATGTTGGCCGCGTCTGCTCATGAGGAGGTAGCGGGTGGAGTCGGCGGGGCTGCAAGAGCGACTGCAGTCGGCCCTCGGCGCGAGCTACAGGCTCGAGCGAGAGCTCGGGCACGGGGGCATGGCGACCGTGTACCTCGCGGAGGACGTGAAGCACCACCGCCAGGTGGCGATCAAGGTTCTCAGGGCTGAGCTGGGGTCGCTGCTCGGGCCAGACCGGTTTCTGCGCGAGGTCGAGATCGCCGCGAAGCTGAATCATCCCCACATCCTGCCGCTGTACGACTCCGGTGAGGCCGATGGGTTCCTCTTCTACGTCATGCCGTACATCAAGGGCGAATCGCTGCGCGTCAAGCTCAAACGCGAGAAGCAACTATCGGTTGAGGAAGCCCTCGCCATCACCCGCCAGGTCGCCTCGGCCCTCGGACACGCGCACGCCCAGAATGTGATACACCGGGACGTCAAGCCGGAGAACATCCTGTTGTACGAGGGCGAGGCGATGGTCGCGGACTTCGGAATTGCGCTGGCAGTGAGCGCCGCGGCAGCCGCGGCAGATGAGCGGCTCACTCAGACCGGACTCGTGCTGGGGACGCCGGAGTACATGAGTCCCGAGCAGGCAATGAGTGACAGAGCGCTGGACGCCCGGAGCGACGTGTACAGTCTCGGCTGTTTGCTGTACGAGATGCTCGCGGGCGAGCCGCCATACACGGCGCGAACCGCACAGGCACTGCTCACCAAGCGGCTGATGGACCCCGTGCCGGCCGTGCGGCTGCTTCGGCCCGCGGTGCCGGCGAGCGTTGAGCAAGCGATCATAAAGGCGCTGGCCAAGGTTCCGGCCGACCGGTTTGTCTCGGCTAACGCGTTTGCGGAGGCGCTCAGCGCGCCGGCTCGTGTCCGACCGCCGGCAGTCGCGGTCCTGCCGTTCCTGAACCTGAGCGCGGACCCGGAGAACGAATACTTCGCCGATGGGATCACGGAAGACGTCATCGCGCACCTGTCGAAGATCCGTGCACTCAACGTGATCTCTCGCACTTCGGTGATGCCCTTCAAGAAGCGACTCGAAAGCCTCAAGGAGATCGCAGCGAAACTGGACGCCAGCACTTTGCTCGAAGGGAGCGTGCGGCGCGCGCGAGACCGGGTGCGCATCGTGGCGCAGCTGATCAATGCCGAAACGGACCAAACTCTCTGGGCGGAGACCTATGACCGGGAGCTGACCGACATCTTCGAGATCCAAACCGACGTGGCGCTGCAAATTGCAGCCGCTCTCAAAGCTGAGCTTTCGGTCGATGAGCAAGCCCGCATCCGGAAGGAGCAAACGAGCGATCTCCACGCCTACCAGCTCTATCTGCAGGGCCGACATTGGCTCGTGAAGTACACCGGGGCGTCCATGCAGCGGGCCATCGCGTATTTCGACCGCGCAATCGCGAGGGACCCGGAGTATGCCCTGGCGTACGCCAGCGTATCCATGGCCTACGCGGAGATGGGAGAGGTTGGCGAGCTGGCGCCGGACATTGCCCGTCGGCAAGCCAAGGAAGCGGGAGCGAATGCGCTCAGGCTCGACCCGAAGCTCGGTGAAGCGCACTGCGCGGTGGCGTACATCAAATTGTTGGAGTTCGACTGGACCGGCGCCGAGGAGGAGTTCAAACGTGCGCTCGAGTTGAGCCCCAGCAGCGCGGATACCTACGACTTGTACGGGCGCATGTGCTCAGGGCTCGAGCGGTACGAAGAGGCCATCGCGATGCAGCAGCGGGCGCAGGAGCTGGACCCGCTGGCTCACCGGGTGGATGTCGTCACCACGCTGCTTCGTGCCGGGCGGTACGACGAGGCTGCGCAGGGGGCGGCGCGCGCAGTGGAGTTCGATCCCGATCATGATCGCGCGTATGCGACCCTCGGGTGGGCGCACCTCAAGAAAGGGATGGCTAATGAGGGTGTGGCCGAGCTGGAGCGGGCCGTCTCGCTCTCCCCCGGTAATACCAATTGGCTGGCGCAGCTGGGACAAGCCTACGCAGTGGTCGGCCACACCGATAAGGCTCGGGAGGTATTGCGACAACTCGAAGACAGGGCGCAGCGCACATACGTCTCACCTTACCACCTTGCCTTTGTGTACACGGGGCTCGGCGAACAAGAGAGGGCACTCGACCTTCTCGAGCGAGCCGTTGAGGAGCGCGCCGGTGCGATGTACGGCATCAAAGGCTCGTTCCTGCTCGCGCCGTTGCGCTCGCACCCCAGATTCACGGCACTGCTCAAGAAGATGAACCTGGCCTGATCGGGCGTACGTGTGGGACGGCGGCCATCTCGCTCATTGACATCAGCAACCTTGCCGCAATAACCTTGGCAGCTTCGCAGGAAATCCAACAACCCAAGGAGAGTAGCATGCGAGTGCGACTAGCGCTTTATGGAGTCGTGGTATGCGCGTGTTTCGCCCGGATCCTCTCGGCCCAAGACGCCACAAAGGTCGATCCCAAGCACTACACGATAGTGAGCGAGAACGACCAAGTACGCATTGTGAAGGTGCACTACGGACCGCACGAGAAGTCGGTAATGCACAGCCATCCAGCTTCGGTTGTGGTGGCTCTCAGCGACGGCAAGGTGCAGTTCACCTATCCCGACGGGAAAAAGCAAGACTACACCATGAAGGCAGGCAGCGCGCAATACACCCCGGCCACCACCCACTTGCCGGAGAACACCGGCGACGCCGGGATGGACCTGATTCTAGTCGAGCTGAAAGGCGGGGCGGGCAAGCCAGCGAAAGGGGAGTAGACGTCGATAGCATCACATCAAGACATGATGGCAACTGGCGCGGGCTTCAAGCTCGTGAGCGGCGGAGAGGCCGGTCGAATAGTGACTTATCAGAGTGAGTCGGTCGGCCGGCCGTATGCGTTTGGCGACGCCCCGTCCTTGGGTCGGGTACAACCTGTAGGCCCGGGGTTTATCACGGGGTTTCCCCGTCAATGCGCCGGCGGCGGGGGTCTGCTTGCCGGTACTTTCCTTCTGCTCTGTCGCTGGCTCGGTTATCGTTGTACGTGCAAAGGGGTAATGAATCGCGCTTGTGACAGCCTGACGTCGTTCGGAGTGCTAGACACGCTGGCCGGATCCTCCCGTTGATCAGGAAAAGAAGCATTCCCCGCCACTGAAGAAGGAGGAGGTTATGTGCTTCGAAGGCTCGCTTTCCTTGTCGCCTTGAGCGTGTGTTTGCTGATGGCTGGCGTCTGGTTCGGGTACACAGCGAAACCTGCGACCGCGAAGCAGCACGAAGTCGGTAGTCCGGCCGATGGCTACACCGTGCATGTCACCGCGCCGCATTTGGTGAACGGCCACGTTATGGGCCCCTACCATCACTACTGCAAAGTCATCGCACCCGATCCGTACATCGTGTGCCAGATTTACGACAGTACTGACCCGAACGCCCGGATGACTCAGATCGAGTTCATTGTCGCCAAGAAGCTTACACGGCCAGCGATTGATCGCGAGTCGTGGAACCGGCTCTGGCACGACCATGCTGTGGAAATCGCCAGCGGGCGCGTGAAGGTGCTCGATCTGCCGCCGGACAAGGCCAAGGAGGTCGCCGACCTGGTCGCGACCACCGACGGGATCATCTACAACATTGAGTATGACGGAAACCTCCCGAACGGCAAAGTGACTATGGCGCAGGCCGTCGGGCACAAGCCGCTCACCGCAGCAGAGTTCGAGCAAAGCCGAAAGGAGATGGCAGCAGCGCCTGGGACGCGGTAGGCTCGACATTGGTGGGCAGGCGGCGGGCCACCATTGCTAGCATTCTCGGCTAGCATCTCGACCGCTCGTAGGCGAACCGTCGTCGGGTCGTTAGGACCTCTGACGACCCTGAATCCGTCGTAAGTTATTGAAAGCAACCCCACCCATCGGCCCGCCGCTGTCGGACCCGCCAGGGTCTGGGCCGTCGCGAAGATGGTTGCCGAGGACAGACCAAACGCGACGCCGATGAGTAGCAGGCATGCGGCCGAGAGGAGCGGTGGCACGCGTCGAGCGCCGCGGCGCAAGGCGTTCTTGATGCCGCCTCGGCCGTTAATCCGGTCAGGACTTTCGGCTAATCAGATCGAGCGCCTGTGCGTGGTAGCGTTTCCGCCGATCGCCGGCGGCTGACGCGTGCAGATATTCGATCTCGATCTGTGAGTCCGGGTGCACGGCGGTGACGATCGCCTCCTCGTCCTCGCCCCGAACGACGACGTGGTCGCCTACGTGGAACATATGTCAGGGTGTCATTCGCGCGCGCTCGAGAAACTTTCGCAGCGTCGCGAGTTCCTCGGCGTTCGTGAGCGCGTCGTGAGCCGGACGCTGGAACTCGTGGTGCTCGCCGTTGACGATGAACTGATAGACGCCGTGTCCCTTGTCATGGACGGCTCCGACGTCCTCGATTAGATGGAGCAGATCCGCCCACTCGACATGGGGTGAGGTGTCGAGATGGCGAAAGATCGCCACGAGCGTTTGCTGATGCTCGGGGCTCAGGTGACGGTGCGCGGGCATGGTCGCAAAAGTATACTTGGGTCCGTGCTGCGTGCCGATCTCAACCGCTGCTTGGCCGCGACCCCGTCCGTTGGCCTGGTCCGGACACCCACGGCTCTCGACGAGATGCCGCGGATGCGGGCGGCCCGCCAAATCACCCGCCATCGGCCTGCACAGTGCAAAACGCACCGGCGAGCTAAATCGTTATGTAGCTGGGATGGCCAGGGGCAGAATCGAACTGCCGACACGCGGATTTTCAGTCCGGACAGGCAAGTTGTCAGCGGTGTGATTGAGATTGCCTACGTATGCGGTACTTCGTTGTAGGTCCACGTGTTCCGTGGCTCGGCTCTTTCACTCTCTTCTGCACTCGGCATTCTTAGTATGCGTCGTAGCTCGCACTTTTCGGTCGCATTTGGGTCGGTGCTAGCTGGAAGTGCCAAGAAGCGAGCCGCCCGCGGCGCCGTGGGATGGCGGCGACCAGCAAGGGGAAGCTGCTCTCTGCGGAGGCCAAGCTCCCTCGTGAAGTCCGGAGGCTCGTACGGCTGGTCGTGTGTAGCGCCGCGCCGCCGTTGACCAAGAAACCGCTTGAAGAACTGCCGGCCGACAAGATCGCTGAGGTCATCAGGATCCTAGCCGACGTGAATGCATCTAGAAGTAAGCGCGGGCAAGAAACGTTGACGGACCTGAAGCAGCCGTTCGTCAGAAGGTGGTTGAGGAGCTAAGGCGTCTCGTCTGGAAGGAGACGCGGCTCAACGAACCTGGGGACCCCCCGTCCGATCGTCTGGCACGAAGCGATCACGGGCCGGCATCCGCACGAGCGGCAGTGTCCGTGCGTTCAGTGCCGTGGTCGGCGCCACAATGTCGTTCCGGACAAGAATGAACGCCACAAGGGCGTATGTCTCGTGCGGGCTCAGCGAGCCAGGCAATGTGAACGGCATCGCTCGATGGATGTAATCGTAGAGCGTCGTGGCGTAGGGCCAGTAATTGCCGACCGTGGCGACAGCCGTCGTGTCCGTCGCGAACGGAAACGCATCGCCGGGCATGCGTCCCACGAGTGGCGGAGCAGGCGCCTCGGCGCCATGCACGCCGTCAGCGCCATGGCACGCGGCGCACCGTGCTGCGTAGATTGCGGCGCCTTCGACCGCCGTCCCACTGTCGGGCGGCAGTCCCTGGCCGTCGGCGCGCACGTCGGTGTCCCACGCCTTGATCTCGATCAGTGGTAGCGAGCCGCCCGAGCGCGAATCGTCCGGGCGTGGTCTCTAGCGGAATGTCGCGCCGGCGATGCCTGACGGCACGCGACGCCGACAACGAGCGCGAGGATGAGCGAGGATATGCCACACCGCCGCCGCCGGCACACCGCCGGGACCTGCTCCTAGACGCGGGCGGCAAACGTGACACGTCCGCCTTCGTGGATGTCCCAGCCGCGGAATGTTGTTGAGATGGTAGTTCGTTCCGGGCCCGCGCACGGCTCGCAGCGTGGCCAGAGTGGGTTGGACGTACTCCGTCTCGTCGGTGGCTCGGCTCATGAGCGTGGCTCGTTGCCCGCCCCACTGCCACAGGTAGCGGAACCGAGTATGCGCCATCGGGAGCACGGGAGCTTGCAGGCTAGCAGACGACCACGTCGCACCGCCATCGGCGCCGACGTCGACCGCCGCGATCCGCCCGCGTCCCGACCAGGCGATGCCACGGATCTCCACCAGCCGCGATCGGGTAGCACGGTTGGGTAGGCGGGGAACGTGATGATCGACTTGGCGTCCATCACGAAGCTGAACTGGCGAGCCTCCTCGCCGCGCAGCGCATTCGCGTAACGGCCCGTTTCCTCACGCGTCATGAACGGCTCGTCGCCCACCTTGATGCGGCGCAGCCATTTGATGTTCGTGTTCCCCTCCCAACCCGGGAGCAGAAGCCGGCACGGGGAAGCCCTGCTCGGGGCGGAGCGGCTCCCCGTTCTGCACGTACGCAACGAGCGCGTCATTGAGCCCCTTGGCGAGCGGAATGCTTCGCGTCATGACCGCCGCGTCGCCACCCTCGGCCAACAGCCACCGAGCGCCGGGCCGTACTCCGGCTTCGGCCAGCAACGTGGCGAAGC
>CAWISX010000021.1:0-264821 GCA_963838855.1 uncultured Gemmatimonadales bacterium
TCGAAAACGGAAGATGCTGCCGTACACATTCGGCCGTCCCGTCAACACGCACGCGTCGTTGACCAGGTAGCGGGTGGCGAAGTTGTCTGTTCCGTCCACTACGATGTCGAAGGCCTCGACGATCTCAAGTGCATTGTCGCTCGTAAGACGAGTCTCGAACGGCTCGACGGTGACGTGCGGGTTGACGTCTCGCAGTCGGTCGATCGCCGACTGCAGCTTCGAGCGCCCGACGTCCTTTGTGCCATGCAGCACCTGCCGCTGAAGATTCGTCAAGTCCACGACATCGAAATCGACTATGCCCAGCGTCCCAACGCCGGCGGCAGCGAGGTAAAGCGCCAGCGGCGACCCAAGACCGCCCGCGCCGACTACAAGCACCCGCGCGGCCTTGAGCTTTTTCTGACCATCGAGCCCGACATTCGGGAAGAATCAGGTGTCGGCTGTACCGCAGAATCTCCGAGCTGGCCGAGATCTGGCAGATTGTACGAGCGAGATTTCACATCCTCGCGCACTTCTGTCGTCGACACCCTATCAGCCCCCCGCGACCGCGGGAACGATCGTCACTTCGTCGCCATCGCTGACGGCGGCGCCGAAGCCGCCCGGAAAAGCGGATGTCCTCGTCGTTGAGGTAGTACGTGACGAACGGATACGGATTGCCAACATCATCGACGAGTCGTAGGCTTGAGACGCGGGTACCGCTCGGACACGTCGGCCACAGCGTCACCCAGCGTCGCGGCCCGACGCTTCGAGCGTCTGCTGCCCATCGGCCAGACGGGAAAGAACGTTTGGAAGGGTAATGGTAATTGGCATTGTGTCAGATCTCCCTCTGAGCAGCCTGCGCCACGAGCGCCGCTACGGCGCGAAGCTTCGGCTCAATTGCGGGCGCGTCATTGAGCCAGCCCTGCACCGCGTCGATGGTTTTCAGCCCGTTGCCCGTGATGCACAGCACGACCTCGTCTTCGGGTGTAAGTCGCCCTGATCGAACCAGCTCTTCCGCGGCCGCCACAGTCGCGCCACCGGCCGTCTCCGTAAAGATACCCGTCGTCTCGGCAAGTACCCGAATCCCCGCGACGATCGCCTCATCGCTCACGGCTGCAGCCCAGCCGCCAGTCTCCCGCAGCGCGCGAGCCGCGACGGCGCCATCCGCGGGATTACCAATCGCGATGGATCGCGCAATGGTTCGCGGAACTTCCGGCGTGAGCTGCGCGGCGCCCGACTGGACGAGTCGCACGATCGGCGCGCATCCCGACGCCTGTGCCCCATACAGGCGCGGAACCGCGCCGGACACCAGGCCAGCATCCAGGAACTCGCCGAAACCCTTCCGCAGCTTGGTCACGAGCGATCCACCAGCCATGGGCGCCACGACCGCGGTCGGTAGACGCCAGCCAAGCTGCTCGGCGATCTCGAAGGCTACGGTTTTGGAACCTTCACCATAGTAGCTGCGGAGGTTGACATTCAGCATTCCCCAGCCGAACCGGTCGGCAACCTGCGCGCACAGGCGATTGACGTCGTCATACGTGCCACGCACGCGAACCACATGGGCCCCGTACACGAGTGTGCCCACCACCTTCGCCTGCTCGAGATCGTGCGGGATGAAGATCCACGCAGGAAGACCCGCGCGCGCGGCGTGCGCCGCGACGGCGTTGGCAAGGTTGCCGGTAGATGCACACCCGACGACCTCTATGCCGAACGCGGCGGCCGCGTTGATCGCCTGTCGCGACGACTCGATCTTTGAATGACAGCGTCGGGTGCGAGACAGCGTCGTTCTTGACCCACGCGCGCGTGACACCCAGCCGCTCCGCAAGGGCGGGAGCCTCGACCAGCGGCGTGCAACCGGTATCGAGCGACAGCAAGGGCGTGCCCTCGAACGGAAGCCACTCGCGGTATCGCCAAAGCGTGTTGGGCCGGGCCGCAATGGTCGCACGGTCGGGCAGCGGTCGGTCGGGGGCGTATGCCGGCTCGAGTGGTCCCAGGCAGTTCTCGCAGATCGGCCTGGGGTGTCGCGTCGCACCGGGCACCGCAATTCCGGCACACGAGCGGCAGCGGAACGAGCGCGCCGCCACGGTTTCTGGACGGTGCGAGAGGGGAGGCTATTGCGGAAGTCGTTTCGTATGCTGCGTCGAATGTCGTCGCCATGCTGACTCTTCTCCCGCCTCCGCTGGGCCGGGCGATGATGGCGCCGAAACGAAATTCGCGTCCCGGTGCCAAAAAGCCGCGGGGACGCGAGGGCTTTTTAGCAATTGTTTTACGTGGCTGCAATATGCCGCAAAGCACCACGAGCCTTCGGTTATGATTCGAACATATGCCGCCCGCCGCTGCCACGCAAGTACCGGCCGCTGGCCCGCCGCTCACGCGTTCGCCCGCGAGCGACCTCGGCGCCGACACCAAGAGCGCCGGATTGCGGGTGGATTCCGCTATCGGGCACACGCCGATCGTAACTCTGAGGCGGATCGTCGACCGCGACATGGCCGACGTGTGGGTCAAGCTGGAGGGTCTCAACCCGGGCGGCTCGATCAAGGATCGCACGGCCCTCGGGCATGATTCTCGATGCCGAGTCGCGCGGAATCATTCAGCCTGGCGGCACGATTGTGGAGCCGACGTCGGGCAACACGGGGATCGGCCTTGCGCAGGTGGCGTCGGCCCGCGGCTATCGCCTCATCCTGACCATTCCGGCGTCCATGAGCGAGGAGCGCATTCGCACGCTTCGAGCCTATGGGGCGGAGCTCGTGCTTACCGATCCCGAGCGCCGCATGATCGCCGCGATCGAAGAAGCGGAGCGGATTCGCGACGCTACCGGGGCGTGGATGCCGAACCAGTTCGCCAACCCAGCCAATCCGCGCATTCACTACGAAACGACGGGACCGGAGCTGTGGAGCCAGATGGAGGGGCGCATCGACGCCTTCGTGTACGGGTCAGGAACCGGCGGTACGATCAGCGGAGTCGGACGATTCCTCAAAGAGCAGCGCACGGATGTCCTCGTTGTGGCCGTGGAACCCGCGCGGTCACCCGTGCTCGCCGGCGGCGAGCGAGGGCCACACCAGTTCCAGGGGATGGGGCCTGGATTCGTGCCCGCAAATTTCGATTGGGCGGTCGTGGACCGCGTGATGCAGGCTTGGGAGGAGGACGCCTTTCCGCTGGTCCGCCGTTTGGCGCGCGAAGAGGGGCTGTTCGTCGGGATGTCCAGCGGCGCAACCGCCTGGGCGGCGTTGCAGGTCGCACGTGAGCTTGGCCCCGGTAAGCGAGTTGCGTGCATTGCCGCTGATAGCGGGGCACGCTACCTCACGACAAGCTTGTTCTCACCTGAACTCGAGTCTGCGGAGCACTAATGCCTACACGCCACGCGACGGCTGTCTGGGAAGGCGGCTTGAAGAGCGGCAAGGGTACTTTCAAAGGGGAGAGTGGCGCCATCCAGGCCAGCTACTCCTTCGGAACGCGCTTTGGAAACGCGAAGGGGTCGAATCCAGAAGAACTGCTGGCCGCCGCCGAGGCGGCCTGCTACAGCATGGCATTGAGCGCTAGGCCTCGAGAAGGCGGGCAAAGCTCCAACCAGGATTCAGACCGACGCCGCGTGCACTGTGGATCAGGTCGGCGAGGGATTCAAGATCACAACAATGAAATTGTCCGTTCGCGCCACCGTGCCGGGGATAGGCCCGGACGAGTTTCGGAAGATCGCCGAGGCGACGAAGGAAGGCTGTCCCGTGTCGCAGGCGCTCAAAGGAGTGGCAATCGAGTTGGACGCGCGACTGGCCTAGCGCGCCGCTCGCGGGTCACGGATTGGGCGTAGCTCGCGGAAGTCGCACTATGAGCGTGTCGATTTCGCCAGCTCGGACGACTACAGGCAGTGGGTGGTTGAACGCGTATCCGATGACTTGGCGGACGTCCACTGCGTACGCGCCGGGAGCAACTGGGGCGAGCATGAAGCCACCGTCGGGCCCGTGCGTGTGACGGCAATCGCTACCTCATCTCCCGGTGCCGTTACGTGGCATGAGGTCCAGCTCTGCCGAGCGAACGGGCTGCCGGGTCAAGTCGTCCACGACGGCGCCGACGATCGCACCAGCGGTGGCACTCCGCAACGAATCGGGAAGCGTTGGAACGACCGGTCGCGTCGGTAGTCGCGCGGCGTCGTCCTCCGGTTTCACTTTCTTGCCGCCCAAGATGCCATAACAGGCGAGCCCGCTGACCACCCCGACCACCCCGACCACCCCGACCACCCCGGCCCATCGCAGGCACGCCCGTAACAGACGCATCACCGGCTTACGCTGCCCACGTCATCTTCGTTGGCGAGTTTAGCCGGTGCAACGCTTTCTCCACGCTTCCTGAACACGATCAACTTCGTGGCGTGACTTTTTCTTGTCGCGGTTAAGCGCACGCTACCCACTTCGAGCAGAGACACACCGTGGTGGGAAAATGCGGGGAAACTGGCGTAGGAGAAGATGCTGCTCTTCACTTCGTCCATGAATGCCTTAGAGAGAACGGCATTGGGTTCGTAGGCCGCCCTTTCGAAGAAGCTCCCCATAAACTCTGCTGTTCTCGGGACTTTCGGAAGAGATTTCTCATAGGCGGGCTGCCAATGTAAATCTTCGATGATGTAGAGTCCCCCGGGTGCGAGATGAGGGAATAGCACTCTAAACGCCAATTGCTGATGATAAGATGCGTGTGATGCGTCGTCGATAATTATGTCGAAATACGGCGCGGCTCTGGCTAGGCGTTGGAGATCCTCTTCGACGGCAGAGTTTCCGCGCTCGAAATGGAATCGCGCGCTCTTCATATGTGAAAAGTCACTGACGTCGAAGCCAAATATTTGAGCGCGCGGGAAATACTCGAGCCACATCTGGATTGAGGGCGAAGTCACGTTGCGGTTCGCGGGTCCTCCGACCTCGGGGCCTCCGCGAGCCAGCCCCATTCTCGAGGACATTGAGCTGATCCATTCTTCTATCGAAGAACAGCAAGTCGTACAAGTAGGTGTATTTGTGACAGCGAGTACCAACGTTGCCTTTGTCGGACCCATATGCGTTGGCCAACTGTGTCAGATTCATGCGCTACCCCCCTTGAGAAAAAAACGCCCCCTCCCCCGGAAGGGGAGGGGGTTGGAGCGGGGGCCGACCCGAATCTCAAGTATCGTAGTACAAGAAAAACTCGTACGGATGCGGGCGCAGCGTGATGGCGGCCAGGTCCTTTGTGCGCTTCATGGTGATCCACGTGTCGATCACATCGGGCGTGAATACGCCACCTTCCAGCAGGAACGCGTGATCCTTCTCGAGAGCATCCAGCACCTCGCCAAGGGATCCCGGCGTGTTCTTGATTCCTTTGCGGCGCTCGCCGTGCAACTCGTATAGGTCTTCGTCGATCGGTTTGGGCGGCTCGATCTTCTTGCGCACGCCGTCTAGGCCGGCCATCAACAGCGAGGCGAAACACAAATACGGATTGGCGGATGGATCGGGAGCACGGAACTCGACGCGCTTCGACTTGGGTGACGTCGAGTACATCGGGATGCGGCAGATAGCCGACCGATTGCGCTTGGAGTAAATGAGATTGATCGGCGCTTCGAACCCGGGGACCAGCCGCCGGTAGCTGTTGGTCGTGGGCGCGGCCAAGGCCAGCAGCGCGGGCGCGTGCGCGATCAGCCCGCCTATGTAATGCCGCGCCATGTCGGACAGCAGCGCGTACCCTTTGGCGTCGAAGAACAGGTTGGTGTCGCCCTTCCAAAGCGACTGGTGGACATGCATGCCCGAGCCATTGTCTCCGAAGAGAGGCTTAGGCATGAACGTCGCGGTGAGCCCCAGGTTGTAGCAGATGTTCTTGACGATGTACTTGAACGTCATCTGCCGGTCTGCGGTCTGCACCAGCGTGCCAAATCGAAAATCTATTTCCGCCTGGCCTGCGGTCCCGACCTCGTGGTGCTGCACTTCAACTGGCACCCCAGCGTCGATGAGTGCAAGCATGATCTTCGAGCGAACTTCCTGATAGCGGTCAGTCGGCGGAACTGGGAAGTAGCCTTCTTTGTGGCGCGGGCGGTGCCCGAGGTTGGGAGTTCCATTTGACCCCGAGTTCCAGATGCCTTCGTCGGAATCGATGTAGTAGTAACCTTCGTGGGCGTTTTGGTCGAAGCGGACCGAGTTGAACATGTAGAACTCGGCCTCGGGCCCCCAATACGAAGTGGTCGCGATGCCGCTCTTGCTCAGATACGCTTCGGCCTTCCGCGCCACGTGACGAGGATCCCGGGTATACGACTCGCCAGTGATCGGATCCTGCACATCGCAGATGAGCGACAGCGTCGGCGTCGCGAGCACCGGATCCACGAAAGCGGTGGTCGGATCAGGCATCAACAGCATGTCGCTCTCGTTGATCGCCTGAAACCCGCGGATGGAGGAGCCATCGAACCCGAGCCCTTCCTCGAAAATCGCCGCGTCGAAATCCTTTGCCGGACATGAGAAATGCTGCCATGTGCCCGGCAAATCGCAGAACTTGACATCGACTACCTGGATGCCGCGTTCGCGAATGAGCTCCAACACGCCGTCGACCGCGCTATGAGCGCTAGTCCGCTTAGCGGGCTTAGGCCTCGCCATAGTCGCCATTTACGCCCCTCGATGTTGTTTGCGGATGCCCCGGCGCCGCCGATCGGCGCACCCGAGGATAGTTACCAGAGCCCATAATCAATGTCAAGCTAGGGCTGCAGTTCACACGCATGTTTAATGACAGTATCACAAATTCGGCCCCAGTCTTGTCAGGGCGCATCGCAAGATGTGCATTCTTTGCAATCGCCGGGTGACAGTGCAACCGCTCAGTACAACGAGAGGTAACGGTCGATCTCCCATTCGCTTACCTGCTCAATGAACGCCAGCCACTCCTCATGCTTGGCCTCCGTGTAGCGCTCGTAGATGTGCTCTCCGAGCGCATCGCGAATGACGCGGTCTTTCTCGAGATAGTCCAGGGCCTCGTGGAGATCCCGGGGTAATTCGTCAATCCTGTATCGGCGCCGCTCGCGATATGACATGCGGGCGATGTTTTTGTTGATGGGGTCGCCGGGATCGAGCCCTTCCGAGATGCCGTCGAGCCCCGCGGCCAGTTGTACGGCCAGCGCCAAATAAGGATTCGCTGCTGGATCCGGAAGCCGGTTCTCGCAGCGAGTCGCGTTGCCTCGTTCGGCGGGGACGCGGACGAGCGGAGAGACATTCTGCGTGGACCAAGAGACGTTCACCGGCGCCTCAAAGCCCCCCACGAGGCGCTTGTACGAATTGACGAGAGGATTTGTGACGGCGCAGTATCCCCGCGCGTGCCGTAGCAGCCCCGCGATGTAGCGGCGCCCGATGTCGGAAAGCTGCTCCGCACCTTTGGCATTGAAGAAAGCGTTCTTCGGGCCCGCATATAGCGCCTGGTACGTGTGCATGCCCGACCCGCTGCGCCCGTAAGTCGGCTTCGGCATCATGGTTGCCACGAGGCCGTTGCGACGCGCAATCGTCCGGGCGACGAATCGGAAAGTGACTAGATTGTCGGCCGTCGCCAGCGGATCCGCGGTCCCCAAGTCGATCTCGTGCTGCCCACGTCCGACCTCATGGTGCGATGTCGCCGGGGAGATCTGCATGTCTTCGATGGTGGCGGCGATGATTCGGCGCGTTCGTTCCCCGGGATCGACGGAACCAAGGTCGAAATAGCTCCCTGCGTCGAGCGTGCGCGTCGTCGGCTCACCGCGTTCGCCTTGCTCGAAGAGGAAAAACTCGACCTCGCAGCTGATCCTCGCGGTGTACCCCATACGTGCGGCCTGTTCGACCTGGCGCTTGAGCGCAGTCCGCGGGCAGCCTTCGAACGGACGGCCATCGGGATAGCGAATATCGCAGATGAGGCGCGCCATGAGCCCTGGGACGTCGCCCGTGGCTCTTTCCCCATCGCTCGTCCACGGAAAGACTCGGAATGTCGAGAAGTCCGGCACCAATAGCGCGTCAGCTTCTTCGCTTCTCGCGAACCCCTCCAGAGCGGATCCATCGAAAGGCACGCCTTCCGTGAGCGCCTTCTCGACCTGCGAGAGTGGGACCTCGACCGCCTTGTTGACGCCCAGCAGGTCGGTAAACTGGAGCAGAAGAAATCGGACGCCGCGCTGCCGTATTTCGAGCAGTGTAGCCGACGGATCAGCAACGGAATCGGTCATATGATAACCCAGGTCTGCTCGGCGGCCCGGCCAAGGCTATGGCCGCGCGTGTGGCGTGTCAAGCAACGGCGCCGCGTCGACTTCTTCCCCGGCTCACGGCGTCCCTTTATCGTTCCTCGACCGATGGACATGTCGCGCCCCGCCGATTCAGCGTCGTTACGAGCGCGATGACATCGGCCGTGGAGAGTCTTCTCCCGGGCACGGCTCTCGACCAGTACCAAATTGTCGATGTCATTGCCCGAAGCGGCATGGCGACGATCTACCGTGCGCGCGACCTGAATACCGGCCGCACCGTGGTGCTCAAAGTTCCGTACCTGCAGTACGAGAGCGACGTCACGTTCCACGAGCGATTCCGGCGCGAAGAGGAGATCGGCCAGCGTCTCGACCACCCAGCCATCATCAAGGTACTGCATCCGGACCACAAGAGTCGCATGTACCTCGCCATGGAGTACGTGGAAGGCGAGCGCCTGCGGGACCTCATGCAGCGCGAGGGCGAGATCCGGGCGGCGCCCCGTTTGCCGCTGTCGGTCGCGTTGCCGATCGCAGTCCAGATTGCCGAGGCGCTGGCGTATCTCCACGCGCACGGCGTGGTGCACCGGGACCTGAAGCCCGAAAACATCATGGTCGGCCCCGACGGCCGAGTAAAGCTCATGGACTTCGGCATCGCGCTCGATACCAGCCAGCGTCGAATGACCTGGACTGGGCTCTCGCAGGCGGCTGGCACGCCCGATTACATGGCTCCCGAGCAGATCAAGGGCCGGCGCGGGGATGCACGCACCGATGTGTACAGCCTGGCCGTGATTCTCTACGAGATGCTGACCGGCGAGGTTCCCTTTCCGCGGTCCAATATCTACGCCGCGATGCAGTCCAAAATGAACGAGAGGGCGAAGCCGATTCGGCGGACGCGGCCGGACGTGTCGCCCGAGCTCGAGCAGGTCATTCTGCGTGCGCTGGAACGCGATCCACGGGACCGCATTCAAGGCGCCGCTCAATTCCGCGACCTTCTGCTGCACCCGGCCGGCATCCGGGAGCTCGACAAGGCCGCGCCGCCGCGGCGGCGCCGGCGAATCGAGCTGCCGCGATGGGCTCAGGTTGTGCTGCTGTGTCTCAGCATATTTGCGCTCTCGGGCATACTGGGGTGGCTGCTGTCGCACTTCGCGAAACCGCACTAGCCTCGATTATTCGTCACGCGCACGACATCGTGGACAGGACCGAATCTGAGCGAAGGGGCGCGGCGCGTGGTGGCAGCGATGCGATCTGGACGCTCACGTTGTCGTCGCCTCCGGCGGCCGCTGCGAGCTGTATGAGCGTTCGGCAGGCTGTCTCGGGAGCCGAGCTGGAAAGCACCTCGACGATCTCCCCTTCGGAGACGAGGCGATACAGTCCATCGGTGCACTGCAGCAGCACGTCGCCTGAATGTGCGGTCTCTCGAACGAGATCGATGCGAACCATGGGGCCTTCGCCCAGAGATCTCGTCAGCCGGTTTTGACTCTTGTGCCGGTGAGCAGCCTCCGGCCGGAGGAGACCAAGCCTGACCAGCAGCGCGGCCCGATTGTGGTCCCGCGTCAGTCGCGTGAGTCGCCCGAGCCGCAGTCGGTACAGCCGGCAGTCACCGACATGTGCCGAAATGAGCATGCCGTCTACTATGGCCGTAGCAGTCAGCGTCGTCCGCATTCCCCGTCGGCTCGGCGCGGACAGGCATTCGTCGTGCACGGCGAGATTTGCGGCCTGCACGGCCGCGCGAAGCCGTTTGTGTGGCGGTCGCCGCTGCGTCGCGGCGTCCGCCAGGGCCGCTCCCAGCGCCTCAATCGCTAAGCGGCTCGCGAGCTCGCCGGCGTCGGCACCACCCATTCCGTCGGCAACCGCGAACACCAGACCGGCCCCCTCGGGCC
The DNA here is from genome assembly GCA_963838855.1 of uncultured Gemmatimonadales bacterium. Lineage (GTDB taxonomy): Bacteria > Gemmatimonadota > Gemmatimonadetes > Gemmatimonadales > Gemmatimonadaceae > FEN-1251. The sequence goes on from CAWISX010000021.1 coordinate 10,033, forward strand.
ACGAGGCGATAGTGTCCTCGTTTTCCTCTCGGCGGCAGCCGATATCCGTCAGCCCGGCGTAGTCGATTTCCATCCGGCGGGACGAATCAGTGGCAGGCCCAACACGGTAGTCGCCTACCACCGACTCGCCCTGCGCTCCTTACGCAGCCCCGGAGTTCGCGCGCCGGACTTTCCCTATTAGTGGATGGCCGCGACGAATGCTGTTCATTATCACGTACAGCGCGCTCAGCGCCGCCCAAGCAAGGGCGATGCCGAAGCAGATATACGCCTCGGTTTTCGAGTCGGCGCCCCCGATGATGTAGAGGTAAATGATCGACACGAGCATTCCGACGTTGGCAACGAGCCCCAACACGGGCACGACCCTGTGCTTGACGAAGCTCGAGCCAGGCTCGCCCGCGAACGCAACGAGCGTCCAGAGACAGGTCAGCCCATACAGCGCGAACGTGCCAAAGTTGGATGCGAGCGTGATTCCCGTCAGTCCGACGACCGACTTGACGCCGATGACCGCGATGACGCACGACACGACCATGAGCGCCCATATCGCGCGGGCGGGCGAGGCGAATTTGCCGTGCAGCAAGCCGAGCAGCTCTGGCATCTCGCGGTCCTTGGACATTGCGTAGCTCACGCGAGCCGCCGTGTTAATGCAGCTCAGGGTGGTGCCCAAGAGAGCAATCACCACCGTCACCGCGATCGTGATCATGAGCCCGAACCCAATGCCGTGTAGCACGGTGTTTCCGACGAGGATGGCCATGTCCCCGATCGGCGCGCTCGATGCAGCCGCCGCATCCATGCCGGTGACGGCCGCCTTATGTGCGTCTACCCCGGTGAGCTTGTCGCTCAACATGAAGTTCGCGCCGAAGTACTCGAACAGGTAGGCGAACGCGCCCTGGATCACGAGCGAGAGAATGACGGCGCGCGGAATGTTGCGGGTGGGATCCTTCGTCTCTGCGGCCAGCGCGGTGCAGCTTTCGAAACCGACCAAAATGAGGATGGCGAGCGTCGATTGGATCAGCAGCCCCTGGAAGGAGTGCGGCAGCAGGATGTCGGATGGGCTCGAGAACACCCATTTGTTGGGCCCGCCCGCGTTGCTGACGCGATACACAATGGCGAGGATCGTGAAGCCGATTAGCGTCACTAGCTGAATGACGTTGATGGCGGCCGCCGTCACCGTCGAGCCCGTTATGCCGCGCACGGCAATTGCGCCGACCAGCAACGCGAAGGCGATCGAGAACACGATGAGCGCCGGGAAGGACATCGTGTTGCCCGTAAGCTGGTTGTAGATGTACCCCACCAGGGTTGCCATGAAGGCGACCATCGTTCCCGGATACACCCAGTAGTACAGGTGGGCTGCCCAACCGGTGACGATCTTCGCCAGCCGGGCCCATTTGTGATGCTCAGCGTTCTCGCGATCGACGAACGCTTTCTCGGCGAAGTAGTAACAGCTTCCGAAGCCGGCTTCGGGGTATCGGCGCGCCAATTCCGAGTATGAAATCGCGCTGAGCATCGCGATGATGAGCGCGAGGAAGATGCCCGGCCACATGTCGATCGCGACCGAAGAGCCATTTGGTGCGGCCGCCGAGGCCTGCAACTGATACGTTATCCACAGGAAGGCGCCCGGCGCGATCAGCGCCATGGCGTTGACCGTCGCTCCCGTCAGACCTAGCGTCTGCTTTACTCCGGTCGTTCCGCTCGACTGTGCCTGGGCGCCCTCCATGAGCTTACCTCCTCCGCGTAGGATGAAGTACTTCCCTTCGATATAGACCCGCCACAAATCGTTGTCAAGCAAAACGTGCAGGAACTGCCAATCCTGATGTGCAAACGACCGGAATTGGGCGAGCAGACGACCTCCAACCCGTGTCCACGCGCCAGCTCAGCGCGATTTGTGTGTCAGAGCACTCCTATCATCAGAGCAGTCCTATCAATAGATAAATGTCGTCGCCAGCGCGAAGACGACCTGGTCCTTCTTGCTGCCGTTGCCGTACAACATCAGGCTGGAGCGATCGTAGCGGACTTCCGGCCTGACAAGAGCGTTTGACCAGATCTTGATGTTCAGCGTGGCCGTTCCGCTGCCGAGCTTGTTCGCCGTGCCGGGCACTGTCTCAAAAGTCGGGAACAGCACCCCGTTGGTGCGCACGCCGTCCTTGTCATCCACGTAGTCCGCCCGCAGCGCTAGGTTGTACGTCGCTGTGAGATCCACCGCCACCCAGCCGCCAACCCCCCACCAATCGGCTGCGCCCAGCGAGCCCGTGGTCGTAGGCACGAGGCCGTCTTCGCGGCCGTAATCGCCCTGCAGCCACGCGTTCACCTTTGGCGTGAGCTTCCGCCACAGCAACACGTCGCCGCCGTAGCGAAGCTCGCTGCTGTTCGGCTCCTCAGGCCCCGCGTAGCCCACTAGCCCTATGGAGCTCAGGGTGTCGGGATACAGCCCCACGCGCCCCATGAACGACTTGCCGACGTTGTTGTCCTGCACCACGTCCCACCCATTGATCAGGCGGAGCTGCATGTCGGCATGCGGGCCAAACTTGTACTCCACGCTCACGCCCGTCGCAGTGAAGTTCTCCACGTAGACAAAGAGGTTGCCCTCCGACCAGTTGGGGTTGAGCGGGTCCTCGATGACCTCGAGCCCCATCAGCGTCGCGATCTTGCCAAGCTTGACCTGCACGCCATTGCCGTTCTTCGTGGGAATGTTGAGCGTCACGTACAGCTGCGTGATGTCGCCCTGGTTGCCCAGCGAGAACCCACTCGACTGAAGAACGGTGGCGTTCTGGCCAAAGAGGATGTCGGCGTGCACGCCCGCGTCCCACTTGGTGGCATTGTACGGCTTGTCGATCACGAGCTTCAACGCGTTCAAGCTGAACTGGTCGTGGAAGCGGTCGTATAGGTGGCCCGGGATCGACCTGAGGTCTGGGTTGGTCGAGTAAGCGTACGATGCTTCGCCGTACCCGCTGATCTTCAGTCCCGCGAGCGCTGTCTCGATGTGGTTGATCACCGTAGCTGGCGCGGCCTTGGTCGTGTCGGCCGCCTTCTTGGTGGTATCTCCCGCTGCTTTTGTGGTGTGCGTCGTGTCTTTCGTCGTGCTGTCGGGCGCGGCGGCACCGGTCGCCTGGGCATGCGTCGGTGTGACGAAAGCGCCCAGCACGAGGCCTGCGGCCGCGAGCAGGATGGCAGCAATGCGAGCATAACGGTCGAATGCCATGCAGGACTCCCCGGCAGTGGGATTGCTGAGAAACTGGGCGACAGGAAGCGCGGAAGAACTTCGACTGCGTGCCAGATGGCCGAGTGGCTACCGCTGGCTGAGCCCGGTGACCGTCTTCTCGTTATATATCCGTGGCCAGCCAGCGTGTCAAGATATTTCTGCGTTTTACACACAACTGAGTACCTGCTTGGGTTATATGTGGCCGTCAGGCGGCCAGGTGTTATGGCTCTTGTGCTGTTTTGGCAAACTCGAGAGAGCAGGGCGCATGGCCGCGTTACCGGGCGGGATGCCCTACCCCGTCACCCCCTCTCCTAAGGGGGGTGGCAATCTCTTTTTTTCTGAGTGGGGGCTCGCCCCCACGCCCCGAAGCTCCGCCTAGCCGAGAGGGGGAACGCTTTGTTTTCAAGCTTCGCTTGGATGGCGAGGGGCTCTGCCCCTCGACCCGTCGCGCGTGCATTCACGCAACCAGTGGCGCCGCCGGGCAGCCGATGCCACTTTGTCGGCACAACCATACCATGCGCATAGCCCTCTCGACCGGCGGCGGCGACGCGCCAGGGCTCAACGCGGTGATTCGCGCTGCCGTGCTATCGGCTGTGAATCGTGGCTGGGATGTCATCGGGATCAAACGCGGCTTCGCCGGCCTCCTTGGCGACGACGAGGTCGTGCCGCTGACCCGCGAGTCCGTGCGCGGGATCGGCCACTTGGGCGGGACCATTCTTGCGCGCGACGACGCGCGGGAACCCATTTCATTTCTTGCGCCCCGGCCCCGACGGCACACCCGTCGAAATCGACCGCTCCGATGAGCTGATCGCCACCGCGCGCGCTCTCGGGATCGACGCCGTGATCACAATCGGCGGCGATGGGTCGCTCGCGATCGCGCAGCGCCTCGCCGAGAAAGGACTCCGCGTGATCGGTGTCCCCAAGACGATCGACAACGACGTTAGTGGGACCATCACGACGTTCGGGTTCGATACCGCGGTCAATACCGCGATCGAGGCGGTCGACAAGCTGCACACCACCGCCGAAAGCCACGACCGGGTGATCGTGATGGAAGTGATGGGTCGGCACGCCGGGTTCATCGCGCTCCACAGCGGGCTCGCCGGGAGCGCCGACGTGATTCTCATCCCCGAAATCCCCTACATCCTCGACAAGGTCTGCGACAAGATCCGCGCGCGCGACCAAGCCGGCCGCTACTTCTCGATCGTCGTCATCGCCGAAGGCGCCGGTGCCCACGGCGCGGTCCCGCGAGCCGCAACCGGATCAGCGCTCGGAACGTCCGTCCCCGGTCAGCCCACCCGCATGGGCAGCTTGGCAGACATGCTCGCCCGCCAGATCCAGGAGCACACGGGCAAAGAAACCCGCTCTCTCGTCTTAGGGCACCTACAGCGCGGCGGCATGCCCACCGGCTACGATCGCCTCCTCGCTACGCGCTTCGGCGCCGCAGCCGTCCGCGCCGTGGCCGACGAGCGCTGGGGCCACATGGTCGCCCTCCAGTCCCCCCGCATCGTCACCATCCCTATCGCCGAAGTCTTAGCGTCCCCCAAACGCGTTGACCCGACGAGCGATGTGGTCCTGACGGCGAGAGAGATGGGGATCAGCTTCGGCGATTCTTGAAAACAAATCCTGGCGCGGGTCGTAATATCTAGCCGCCAGCGACCAGCCGCTCGAAGCGCGGATTCCCCCGTAACGGCGCCCACGTGGGGTCGACCTTTAGCCAGCCCGGTGAGAGGAAATACGGCACCTTGAGCAGCGACTCGAGGACATCGAGCGCTTTCTCGTGCTCACCCACCAAGACGTACGTCCGCGCGAGCACGTGCTCAAGGTACGGCCCGGTGTAACCGTCCCGCGCGATTCCCATGGCGTTCACGGCGTGCTCGCCTTCGCGTACTGCGTCCGCCTTGCGACCCATGTACGCAAGCGCAATCCCCAGTATCGCGTGCGACTGCGCATCCTCTGGTGTCGCGCGTAACACCTCTTCAAAAGCCAGCCGCGCGGAATCCGCGTACACGCGACTCTTGGCCGCATCGCCACGGAGCGCGTACGTCTCGGTCATCACCGTGGCCCAGGGCGCGCGATCGCCGCCGAAGGGCACAGGCGACAGCGTCAGTAACAGCCGCTGCTCCGAGTCGTTCAGCACCCAATAGAGATCCCAATAATTGCCAAAATGAGCAGCTAGCGCGGCGCGATCGACCTGGGGCGGCGCTGCCGCAATTGCCGCCCGAGCCCCAGCCAAATCACCCTGCGCAAGATGTACCATCGCACTTGTCTCGACGACCGCCAAATTTTCGGGCGCGAGCACGACCGCCCGATCGCTCGCGGCGGAGGCCTCAGGGTATCGCCGGAGCCAGAGATAGGCCGTGGCGAGTCGGCGGGCGGTCAGGACGTCGCGCGGATCAAGAGCCTGAGATTGTCGCAGATGCGTGAGCGAGGCATCCCATCGGCCCAGGCTCTGCTCGACGAGTGCAGTCTCGGTGAGAAGCTGGGCGTTCGACGGAGCAACCTTGAGCCCTGCGGAGTATTCCGCGAGCGCCCTCTCGTAGTCTCGAAGAACGAGCTCGTAATAAACTCCTTGTGCGAGATGGGTATCCGGCCGGTCGGGCGCTAGCGCGCGCGCTCGCTCGGAGGCACGTCGTGCAGCCTCCGCGTGTTCCGGTGTCGTACTTCCCGTGTAGTACAGCGTCGCCTCCGCCTCCGCGAGACCGGCCCAAGCCGGGGCAAATGTGGAATCGAGTGCGACGGCCTGCCCAAAGAACCGCACGGCACGTTGCAGCAAGATCGGATCATTGAGCCCAACCCGCGTCGCTTCCTCTCCTTTGAGATAGGCGTCGTACGCAGCGAGATTTTCGGTCGGACGTTCGGCGAGCGATTCGCGAGTGCCCGGATTCAGCGCAACGCCCAGCGCCTGCACCACGCGGCCGGCAATGTCGCCTTCTACTTGGAACACGTCGGTGAGCGGTGCGTCGAACGATTGCTCCCACTTGTCGGCTGCCGACCCTGCGTCCACGAGCTCCGGCCGCACCTCCACTCGGCTTGTCGCCCCGCCCCCTTTCGCCCAGCGGACGGTACCCACCACCAAGTACCGCGCACCCAACTCCTGTCCGATTTGGGTCATCGACTTGCTCGTGTGCCGATATTGCCCCGAGCTCGCACGCGCAATCACCTGCAGCCCCGGCAGCGCAGTCAGCTTTTCTCGAACGGCATCGGTCATCCCATCGGCGAAGTAGCCGTCGGCCGAATCTCCGAGATTCTCGAAAGGCAACACTGCGAGACGCACCGGCCCCGCAGCGCCCTCGGTACCGGTCGCGTGGTTGTGACTCCGCCAGGCGAAGAGAACGCCGACACCGACGAGAAAGCCGAGGACGAGCGTGGTCGCTGGCGCAGGGAATCGACGGTGCGCGGCGGCGGGGGTGGCCACCGCCGGAGCTGTCGCGCCGCGAGTCGTAGTGGTGCGCTCGGCGACATCGAGCGCCGTGGCAAAGTCCTTCGCCGTCGCGAATCGGTCCGCAGGAATGAGAGCCAGCGCTTGGCTGAGCGCCGCGTCGACAGACTCCGGCACCGCAGGGCGCACGCGCCGGATCGAGGGCACGTCCCCCGCCATCTGCTTGGCGACAATGGCCTGAACGGACGGCCCCGTGAACGGAGGTTCCCCAGCCAGCATTTCGTACAGCACGGCGCCGAGCGAGTAGACATCGGTGCGCGCATCGATCGTGCGCTCGGCACTCGCCTGCTCAGGACTCATATACGCCGGCGTACCCACCGACACGCCGGTTTCGGTGAGAGTCACCCCGGCCTTCGCTCCTGGGGCGAGCGCGCGAGCGATACCAAAGTCCGCGACCAGAGCCTGGCCGTCGCTCGTGAGCAGGATGTTCTCGGGCTTGACATCGCGATGGATCACGCCGTGCCGGTGCGCATAGTCCAAGGCGAGCGCGGTCTCCCGCGCAATCCGGAGGGCCTCGGCAACCGGTAGCTGCCGCTCGCGAGTGAGTCGGTCGCGAAGCGATTCGCCCTCGACTAAGGGCATGGTGAACCACAGCAGTCCCGCCGGCGCCTCGCCCGAATCCAGGACCGACAGGATGTGTGGGTGCTGGAGCCGAGCCGCGAGCTCGACCTCACGCCGGAACCGCTCGGGGCCTAACGAGGCCGCGAGCTCCGCGTGAAGCACCTTCAACGCGACTGGCCGCTTGTGCTTGGCGTCTAGGGCGAGGAACACCGTCGCCATCCCGCCGCGTCCGAGCTCGCGCTCGATCGCATAGTTCGGCCCAAGTGCGGCCTGAAGCCGCTCCCTCAACTCGTCTGCCCCACCCACGCGGTCCGCCCCCTTCAAACGTGCGCTGGCCAAGTTAGGGCACACTCCGCCATCTGACCAGCCGCGCATGGTTAACGCTCGCAACAGGCTCCAGGGGCGGAGCCCCTGGTCATTCAAGCGAAGCTTGAAAGCAAAAAAATTCCCCTCCCCTTTTGGGGGAGGGGTTAGGGGTGGGGGGCTACGCGCGCGCCGGAGCGTGGCATCGGCATCCATGCAGCGCACGGGCTAACGCTCGCAACGGGGTCCAGGGGCGGAGCCCCCGGTCATTCAAGCGAAGCTTGAAAGCAAAGAAATTCCCCTCCCCTTTAGGGGAGGGGTCAGGGGTGGGGCGGGGCTACGCGCGCGCCTGGGTGACGATCGTTTTTCTCAAGGAACTGGAATACGGCCTCTCACCCGGCCCGATGTAGATCTGCCGCGGCCGCGCGATCTTCTGCTCCTTGTCCAGCAGCATCTCTTCCCACTGGGCGAGCCAGCCAGCCGTGCGTGCGATGGCGAACAGCACCGTGAAGAACGAGGTCGGGAATTTCATCGACCGGTAGATCAGGCCTGTGTAGAAATCGACGTTCGGGTACAGCTTGCGCGAGACGAAATAGTCGTCCTGCAGCGCGATCCGCTCGAGCTCGAGCGCGATCTCCAAGTCCTTGTCTACCCCGACTGACTGGAAGACTTCGTCCGCAAGTCGCTTCACGATCTTGGCCCGCGGGTCGTAGCTCTTGTACACGCGGTGCCCGAATCCCATGAGACGGCCCGAGCCCTTCTTCACGCCATCGATGAACGCCGGCACGCGCGACTTGTCGCCGATCTCCTCGATCATGCGGAGCACGGCCTCGTTCGCGCCGCCGTGGAGCGGGCCATACAGCGCGGCAATTCCAGCCGTCACGGCCGAGAACGGATCGACGTGCGATGACCCGACAGAGCGAACGGCGTTGGTCGAGCAGTTCTGCTCGTGGTCGGCGTGCAGGATGAATAGAATCTCGATTGCGCGCGTGAATACCGGATTCGAGCGATACCGTCGGCTCGCTCATCCTCGCGACCATGGACAGGAAGTTCTCGGTGTACGAGAGCTCGTTGTCCGGATGCACGAACGGAAGACCTTTCATGTGCCGATAGATCAGTGCCGCAATCGTCGGCACTTTCGCGATCAGCCGGATGATGGAGATCGTCCGTTGCGCGGGGTCGAATATGTCCTTCGACTCGCGATAGAACGAGGATAATCCCGCCACGGCGCTGCACAGCATCGACATTGGATGCGCGTCGTAGCGAAAGCCCTCGAGAAATTTCTTGATGTTCTCGTGCACGTACGTGTGATACGTGACGTCGTGCACCCAGGCATCGTACTGGGCCTGCGTCGGCAGCTCGCCATGTCGCAGCAGCCACGCCACTTCCAGAAAGCTCGCGCGCTCGGCGAGTTGCTCGATTGGATATCCGCGATATCTCAGGATGCCGGCGTCGCCGTCGATGAACGTGATCGCGCTGCGGCACGACGCCGTGTTGAGAAAGGCCGGATCGTAGCTCAGAAGACCCGAGTCGCCCGGGCCGCTCGTGATCTGCTTGAGATCGTTCGCGCGGATCGCCCCGTCCACGATTGGCAGCGAATACGTCTTGTCGGTGCGCCCGTCTCGTATTTCGAGCGCGTCGGTCCTGGTTGCCTTCATCGTTGTAGCCATGCCAGAAATGTAGAAGCGGGCCGACGAAAGAATCGCCGCGTGCGCGGCCACCGCAGACGTCGCTACAACTTCGACGCCAGCGGCATGTCGAGCTCGAAGAAGAACCGCGTTCCCTTGTCCGACGTGTCCACGCCCAGCTGGCCGCCCATCAGGGCAACTAGCTGCCGACAGATGGCGAGTCCCAGGCCCGCACTCGAGAACGTGTATGCGCCGGGGCGGGCACGCGGGCGAAATGCATCGAATAAGGTGCCCATGACCTGCGGCGGAATGCCCCGTCCCGTGTCCTGCACCGAGAACTCGAGGCGGGTGCGAGTGTGCTGCGTGGCGCTCACGTCGACCCCGCCCTCGGTAGTGAACTTGAGCGCGTTGGTGGTCAGGTTGAGCAGTACGCGATTGAGAGCCGCGGGATGGCCGACGCGGGCATCGGCCGGCGGCGGCGCGAGCCGCACGGTAAGCCCCTTCTCCTCCGCGATGGGCTGCACGATGGCGCGCACTGACTGAAGCAGGTCCGAGACCGAGAACGGCACTGGCTGCTGGTCAACTAGGCCTTCACCGCCCCTCGCGAGCTCGATGACGTCCCCGGCGAGCGCACTCAACCCGAATGCAGCGCTGTAGATGAGTCCGAGCTGGCGCTCCTGTACCGCGTTGAGCGGCCCACTTTGCATGCTGCGCAGCCGATCTGCCAGGAAGAGGATGGATCCAAGCGGCGACCGCATGTCGTGGGCGACCTCCACGATCAACTGCATGGCGCTGGGTCCGGCGAGGTGTCGAGCGAACTTCTCGCCAGCCCCTTCGGCGGTAGGCGTGTGGGCAGCCACCCCGAAAAGATTGTTCGACCCGCGCGCCTCCTCGGCCATCTCTATCGTGGTCGTCGCGCTCGGTGAGGCGACGGCAAAACCGTCGGTCATTCGAGCGTACCAGAGAACTCGTCGCGGCGGAATCCGTGCTTTTCCATTAGACGGTACAGCGTCGTGCGGTCGATGTTCGCAAGCCGCGCTGCGCGCGACATGTTCCCCCCCGCGCGCACTACCAGGCGTTGCAGATACTCCTTCTCGAAGTGCGCCACGAGCTTCTCTTTCGCGGCGTGGTATGCGTCCGTCAGAATCGCCATCGGCATGCCATCGCCGCCCGCGGCGTTGGGAGTAGCGTCATCGTACACCGGCACATCCTCTGGTCGCACCGGTTGCCCGGGCTCGGCAATCACCGCCACATGCTCGATGACGTTCTGCAGCTCACGGACGTTGCCTCGCCAGGGTCGCGAGCGCAGGAATTCGACGCAGGGTTCCGTGAGCTTGGGCACCGCATCGCCGGCTGGACGATGGCGCGCCCAGTAATGCGCAAGGAAATGATTGGCCAGCAGCGGAATATCCTCTAGACGCTTGCGCAGCGGCGGCAGCTTGATCGGCACGACTCGGAGACGATAGAAGAGATCCTCGCGGAGGATTCCCTGATTGACAGCCTCCTGGGGCTCGCGGTTCGTCGCCGAGAATGAAGCGCACATCCACGACAGCGTCCTGCGACTCGCTTCCGACGCGGCGCACCACTCCGTCCTGCAGCACCCGGAGGAGCTTCGCCTGCAGGGGGTGTGACATCTCCGTCAACTCGTCGAGGAAGAGTGTTCCCCCGTTGGCAGTCTCCAATAGGCCCGGCTTGTCGCGATCTGCGCCGGTGAACGCGCCCTTGCGGTGCCCAAACATCTCCGACTCCAAGAGCGGCTCCGGCAGCGCGGCGCAGTTGATGGGAACCAGCTTGCGACTGGCGCGACGACTGTGCCGGTGAATGAACTGCGCGATCAGCTCCTTGCCTGTGCCGGATTCACCGCTGATGAGGACCGATGCGTCGGTCGGCGCAACTTTGCGCGCTAGCTCCACTGCTTGCCTGAACGCCGGCGAGACGCCCAGGAGCGTGATGCGGTCGCTATTCCCGTGCTGCTCGGCGAGCTGCGACCGCAGCTCCCGCGTCTCGCGAGCTACAGCCACCGCGTGCGAAGCACGGCCAAGGAGAATTTGCATGTGCTGCGCAGAGAATGGCTTCGGCAAATAATCCCAGGCGCCCGCCCTCAGCGCCTCGATGCTCGACGTCACGCTCGGGTTACCCGTCATTACGATCACGATCGTCTCGCGATGAGCCTCCAGCGCGGCGCGCAGAATGTCCATTCCAGTGATCGGCGTCATGTACAAGTCCACGAGCACTATGTCGAACTTGCGCCGCTTGAGCAGGTCGACCGCCTCGTCGCCCCGCCCAGTGCTCGTAACCTGGAATCCGTCCATCTGCAGCACGCTCGCGCATCCCTCGCGCAGCGTCCGATCGTCGTCGACTAAAAGAACCCGGAGCTCCCCTTTCTTGACTTCGTCGGGAACCGGTTCCGGTTGCGACGCGAGTACCGACGCCATTTGCGCTCCTGACAGAAAAGAGTGCGGGGGCTGTCCAGACCCCCGTTAGTGCTCTCTAATTCAACAATCGTTAATAATGGATGAGCTGTAGCGCGTGTCAAGACAGTTCGTTGCGCTGGTGTAACAAACATGTGATCGCGGCGCCACAGTGTGTTGCATATCAACGGCATACATGATGTACTGGGGCTGGGGTCGGTGGCCCAGGGTCTAGCTGACGAGCGATGCCGGTTGGGCTTCGAACGCGCGAACTGACGACGCAGGGCTTCCATTCAAGCCCGGCTGGCGCAGTGCCGACGCGGCGCGCACGAGCATTTCCACAGCGTCGACGGATGATTCAGCGAAGTCTGGAACGGCGTAGTAGCCAGCTCGCACGCGAACCTGCTCAGTACGCGGTGCCGACCGGTCCTCGGATGCCGAGGATGCCGGGCGCCTGCCGACTACCAGCGGTGCCTGCTCGATGACGGCGCGGATTCTCTCGGCTAGCCGCTCTGCTCCCTTGGCCTCTGTCGCAGGCGCGATAATCGCGAACTCAGACTGGCCAAGCCGACCTATTGCATCAGACGTACGACCGACGCGTCCAATCAGCGTTCCCAAGTGCTCGGCAATCTCAACGGCAAGCTCGTCCATCGCGCGCTCGTCCAGCCCGCTACCTGCTGCGTCGGGCGCAAACGCCACGCACGCAAGTGGAGCGCGACGCCGATGCGCTTCGGCCCCGATCTCCCGGGCCCGGCGCGCCAGACCGCGCGCGTTGTACAACCCGGTCGCCTGGTCCAGGAGCCCTTCGTCGTGCAGTCGATCCGTCTCCTGCTTGGCACGCATGAATGAGGCGAGTTTGAGCAACAACACTTCGGCGTCCAGCGGCAGCAGCAGGAAATCCCACGCGCCAGCTTTGTACGCGGCCACCTGCTGCCCTCGGCTCGCAGGATCCGACGTCGTGATCAGTGTCGGAGTGGCTGCGCTCAATAGTCCGCTCTCGCGAAGCTCCGCGCACAACTCTATGCCATCCGCGTCTGGCAACCTGGCATTGACGATGACGACATCAGGCTGCGCGCGGCGCGCCAGCTCGAAAGCTTGCCGCGCATTGTACGCTCGAAGTACCGCGTAACCCTGCGGTCCGAGAATAGTCTCCAATGAGCGGGCAGACCATTCTTGGTCGTTCACTATGAGCACGAGCTTTGGACGATTCGCCGCTTCAGCTTCTGTCATTAGATGGGTTCGGTTCTCGTGCTATGATTGTCGTATAGTGATGACGCACGTCCCGTGCATGCCGCGCCGCGAACAGTTAACCTCAATTGAAACCGTGCCTTGCAACTTGAAATGCGGACTGAGGCCGTGGCCCGGTGCAGCAGCGATACCACAGACACGTGGGCGACGCGTAACGGAGGGTGTGGTAACAACCAAGGTCGTCCCTCAAGGGGCTAGCGCACTCAACTGGAGTAAGATGTGTAGCATTGTCTCAACAACTGTTTGAGTAGACACCGCACTTTCTCGGTCGTCTTAATAGCAGCGCGCGCCACAGTCGATGGCCGTGGCCTTGCTATAACTCCCAGCCGATGTCGCCACTGCTCGTGAGCTCTTCGCCACCCGCGCGCGCCACTCCTCACGCGCGTAACGATGCACATGTCACCGGCGCCGCTGACGCCCCAGCTGCTTCGGCTCCCGCGTCCGCGACGGCACCGCACGTGGGTATCGTTGGCGGCGGGATGCTCGGCGCCGCTGTGGCGCTGCGACTTCGCGACCGGGGGTTCAGGGTCACACTCATCGAAGCAGCACCGCGACTCGGAGGGCTGGCGTCTCCTCAGACCATCGGCGACGTCACCTGGGACCGGTTCTACCACGTCGTGTCGTTGTCGGACTCATACCTCCGGGAGTTGCTGACCAGCCTCGGCCTAGGTGATCGACTTCGCTGGGCGACCACCCGTACCGGGTTCTACACGCGGGATGGCCTCTATTCACTCTCGTCCAGCTTGGAGTTCTTGCGCTTCCCCCCCTTGTCGCTCGTCGACAAAGCCAGGCTGGCGTGGACCATTATCCACGCGTCGCGCATAACTGACGGCGCCCCGCTTGAAGGGATTCCGGCTACCACCTGGCTGGAACGTCACTCCGGCAAGCGTACGCTCGAGCGAATCTGGCTGCCGCTGCTCAAGGCCAAGCTCGGCGACAACTACAAGCGGGCGAGCGCAGCCTTCATCTGGGCGATCATTGCACGAATGTACGCAGCCCGGCGCTCCGGCCTGAAGCGCGAGCTGTTCGGATACGTCGCTGGAGGCTATGACGCGATTCTCAGCCGACTGCACCACTATCTGGTCGAGCGCGGCATCGACCTCCGCTGCGGACGCGGTGCCACGGCGGTCGCGACCTCTGGGGACGGCGGCGGAGTCGACATCACGATTGCCGGGGGCCAGCTGCTGCACGTCGACCATGCCGTGCTGACGGTACCGTGCCCGCGGGTCGCCGCGCTTTGCCCGCAGCTCACACTTGCCGAGCGCGAACGACTCAACGCCGTGGTGTACCAGGGAGTGGTCTGCCCTTCGCTTCTCCTGGAGCGTCCGCTGGCCAACTACTACGTCACCAACATAACCGAGCCGTCGGTGCCGTTTACGGCTGTTATTGAGATGACGGCATTGGTCGACCCCACGACGTTTGCAGGGCGCTCGCTGGTCTACCTGCCCCGTTATCTTGCCCAGCAGGACACGACGTGGGCGCGAAGTGACGCCGACATCGTTGACGAGTCAGTGACAGCACTCGAGAAGATGTATCCGCATTTCCGGCGATCGCAGGTCATTGCGTGGCAGGTCGGCCGCGCGCGCGATGTGCTGGCCGTCCCGACGCTCGACTACTCGCGTACGCTGCTGCCTCCACTCAATACCTCAGTACCCAACGTTTTCGTGGTCAACTCTGCGCAGATCGCAAACGGAACGCTGAATGTGAACGAGACGCTCGCACTTGCCGCGCGGCAAGTAGAGGCATTGGCACCTCTCATGCGCACCGCCGCGGAAAGCCGGCAATGACCGATCCACGCCCGCTGGCGAGCGTTTCGCTCGACGTCGACGATCTCTGGTCATATATGAAAACGCACGGCGACCCGGGTTGGGAGGCACGCCCATCGTACTACGACACCTTTTTCCCCGTCGTGCTTGATGCGCTGGACGCGCTCAACGTCAAGCTGACGTTCTTTCTCGTCGGCATTGATGCGGCACGCGAGGACCACCACGCCATTCTGCAATCGGCCGCCGCGCGCGGTCACGAGTTCGGTAACCACTCGTACGAGCACGAGCCGTGGCTGCACCTTTACGAGCGCCAGCGGCTAGTGGACGATATCGTGCAGGCGGAGTCGGCGATCGTCTGGGCGACCGGATATCGACCAATCGGTTTCCGAGGCCCCGGATACAGCTGGAGCCCGACGTTGTTCGAGATCCTGGCCGACCGCGGCTACCTGTTCGATGCCTCGACACTGCCCACGTATTTGGGGCCATTAGCGCGCGCATACTACTTCTGGACGGCGAAGCTCTCGGCGTCTGAGCGCGAGCAGCGGCGCGCGCTTTTCGGATCGGTGCGCGACGGCCTTCGCTCCATAAAGCCGTACTACTGGGAGCTCGATGGTGGGCGCCGCATACTGGAGATTCCGGTGACTACGACGCCTGTGGTCAAGACGCCGTTTCACCTGAGCTACTTGCTCTACTTGAGCCGGTACTCGGAGGGAGTCGCGATCGCCTATCTCCGTACGGCGCTCGCCGCATGCCGAGCGACCGGTGTCGAGCCAAGCTTCCTGCTGCATCCCTTGGATATTCTGGGCGGCGATCAGGTGCCGGCCCTGAAGTTTTTCCCCGGAATGGACATATCGGGGCGCCAAAAAATCGAGATATTCATGCGGGCGCTGCGCGTCCTTGGCGAGCAGTTCCGCCTAGTGACGATGGGCGCGCACGCCCGCGCCATTCTTGCGCGACCGGCGGTCGCGGTGCGGTCGCCTGTGGCGACGGCCGCGACTGCCAGCTAGCGCCGACGGGAACCCACTCACACCATGTGCGGTATCGTCGGCGTACTCAACTTCGATGGACAGCCTGTCCCCTTGCCAGTGCTGTCGGACATGGCCGACGCGCTGCAGCACCGCGGACCGGACGGCGAGGGACACTGTATCGAAGGGCCGGTCGGTCTATACCACAAGCGCCTCGCGATCATTGACCTGACGTCGGGGCAGCAGCCGATGACGTCGATGCGTGGCAATACGACCATCGTGTTCAACGGCGAGATCTACAATTACGTGGAGCTGCGCGCAGATCTCGTGCGGCGCGGGCATCAGTTCCGCACCACGTCGGACACCGAAGTCATTCTGGAGATGTACGCGGCTCACGGCCCGGCGTGCGTCAACATGCTGAACGGCATGTTCGCGTTTTTGTTGTACGACCGCGAGCGAAACATTGTATTCACCGCGCGCGATCACTTTGGCATAAAGCCGCTGTACTACGTAGCCACGAAGCGGGCCCTGCTCTACGCGTCGGAGGTCAAGGCACTGCTGCGGCATCCCGACGTGCAGGCTGAGACCGACCACAGCTCGATGCGCGAGTACGTGACGTTCCAGTTGGTTACCGGCGACCGCACGCTCTTCAAGGGAGTGCGCAAGCTGCTGCCGGGCCACTATCAGGTGATCGACCTCGCGTCGGGCCGCGTGCAAACGGAGCGGTATTGGGAGCCGCGCTTCACGATCGACCCGTACCACACCGAGGAGTACTTCGTGTTGGAGGTGCGCCGGCTGCTGGAAGACGCCACGCGCTTGCAAATGCGCAGCGACGTGCCGGTGGGCGCCTACCTCAGCGGCGGCATGGACTCGAGCATCGTGACGGCGCTCGCGGCCGCGCACAACGCCAGTGGGAACGTCGGAAGCCGCTTGCAGACGTTCACTGGATCGTTTCGTGAGGGCCCGGAGTTCGATGAGTCGCGCTACGCGCGCGAGCTCGCAGAAGCCACGGGCGCAATGATGCACGAGATCGTGTGTACCGAACAGCAGTTCGTCGATCTCATGCCTCGCCTAGTCTACCAGATGGACGAGCCGGTTGCCGGCCCGGGGCTGTTTCCCCAGTTCCTTGTCGCGCGCTGCGCCGCGACCCACGTCAAGGTCGTCCTCGGGGGACAGGGCGGTGACGAGATCTTCGGCGGTTACGCCAGGTACATGGTGGCGTACCTGGAACAGGCGCTCAAAGGGGCCATCTTCGAGACCAACGAGGAGGCGGAGCACATTGTCTCTCTCAAGTCGATCGTCCCAAACCTGCCAGCTTTGCGCGCCTACGCGCCGATGATGCAGCAGTTCTGGCGTCAGGGTGTTTTCGAGCCGATGGACCGGCGGTACTTCCGCCTAATCGACCGCAGCGGCGGGGCGCTCAGCCTTTTCAGCAACGACTTCCGCTCGTGCTACATCGCGGAAGAGCTGTTCGCCCGGTTTCAGCAGGTGTTCAACCATCCGGACACGCAGTCGTACTACAACAAAATGACGCATTTCGACCTGGTGACCGGCCTGCCGGCGCTGCTGCACGTCGAGGACCGTGTCAGCATGGCGGCATCGCTCGAGTCGCGGGTACCGCTCCTGGATTACCGGATCGCGGACCTCGTCGCGAGCATGCCACCGGGCATGAAATTCCGGGGCGGAGAGCTCAAGTACATCCTCAAGCGCGCGGCCGCCGACCTCGTTCCCCGAAGCATTGCCGAGCGCAAGGACAAGATGGGGTTCCCGGTGCCGCTGCACATGTGGGCAAAGGGGAGCTCGCGCGACTTTTTTGCCGACGTACTGCTCTCCCAAACGGCGCGGGATCGTGGCATTTTTGACGCCGCCGAGGTGGAGAAACTAATGTCTTATGAGTCCGCCTTCAGCCGGCGGCTCTGGGGTTTGTTAAACCTTGAGCTATGGCATCGTCAATTTATTGACGCTTAGGCAACTCTCCCTAATTCCGATCCCCTGGTCCCGACTCTCCGAATATGCCTCTCACTCTTGAAGACGGCCGCGCCCGCGACTGGCACATCAAAAAAATCGCTGTAATTGGCCCCGGAATCGTTGGGATGCCGATGGCGGCGCTCCTGGCTCACGCTCGAATCCGCGAGGGCAGCGACGAGGCTGCGCACGTACTCGTGGTGCAACGGAACTCGCCTACGTCGGGCTGGAAGGTCGCCGCAATCAACGCCGGCAAGTCGCCGATCGGCGGTGTCGAGCCCGGGCTGGACGAGATCGTCGCTCAATCGGTTGCGGCGGGCGTACTGAGCGCCACCGACGATGTCGGCGACGTGCGCGACGCGGACGTGATTCTCGTGTGCGTACAAACCGACAAGGACGGGCTGGGGCCCGATTACGGACCGCTCTTCGAGGCTCTGACGGGCGTGGCGCACGCGCTGCGCGAGCGGCCGGCTGGAAACGTGCCAGTGATAATCTTCGAGTCGACGCTTGCGCCGTCGTCGATGGCAACGCTGGTGCGCGCCCACTTTGCCCGTCACGGACTCGTGGAGGGTCGTGACCTGCTGCTTGGCAACAGCCCCAATCGTGTGATGCCCGGCCGCCTAGTGGAGCGCGTGGCCCAGTCGGACAAGATCGTCGCCGGGTTGCGGCCAGTGACCGTGCAGCTCATTGGGCGCCTGTACGAGCGCATTGTCACAGGCGGAGCGCTTCACCGGACGAGCAGCCTCACGGCGGAGGTGGTGAAGACGCTCGAAAACGCGTATCGCGATGTGCGCATCGCGTTTTCCGCCGAGGTGGCGCGGTATTGTGACGCGCAGGACGTGGACTTCTACGCCGTACGCGACCAAGTGAACGCGCGGCTCTCGCAGTCTGATTCGGCGTCGGCGAGCCCGAACACCGTCCCCAGTGGCGGATTGCTGGTGCCGACGGTGGGTGTCGGCGGACATTGCCTTCCCAAGGACGGAATACTCCTGTGGTGGCGCGCGTTGGAAGCCGGGGTCCGGAGCGACCGAAGCCTGATCCTGGAGGCACGCCGCATCAACGACGAGTCGCCGGGCTACACGATGCAGCTGGCCACGCAGGCGTTCGGCGACCTTGCCGGGCGGCCCGTGGCTCTGCTAGGAGCCGCGTATCGTTTCAACTCCGAGGACACGCGGAACTCGCCGACCCTGGCGCTTGGTACGTTGCTGCGCGAGAAAGGCGCCCGCGTGACGATCCACGACCCGTACGTCAAGCCGGACGACCAGAACCTGCGGCGCTTCAATCTGACGCGAGAGTTCACTCAGGACGAGCGTGCCGCACTGGCCGAAGCCGAAGTTGTGTTTCTTTGCACTGCCCATCATGACTACCTCGGCCGGATGCAGCAGCTGCTTGCGGAAGCGCCACGCGCCGTCGGCTTCGTTGACGGCGCGAACGGGTATCACGTATCGGATGTCGCTGGCACGAAGGTCGGCTACGTGGGAATCGGCCGCGGGCGCAGCAAGCCTTCGCCCGAGCTGCTTGATTCGGTGACGGAGGCCTTCCAGGCAGTCGAGCGCGGCCTCGCGAACGAAGTCAACGCTTTGTGCAACTTCCTGAACGACAGATACGCCGGCGACACATTTGGCCGCGTCCGCTTTGCCGACGTTCAGCGCATTGCTGGGACGTGCGTAACGGGGTGCGTGATCGCGGACGCCGGTGATCCGCCGGAGCCACACTTCGGAGGCTCGGTCTTTACCTCGCGCCTAGCCTCGCACGCCGCGCAACGCTCAGTGCGTGCCCAACACACGGCGCAGGCCGTGGGAGCGGCCTAGGCGGTCTTCTGGGTGGCGCCGGTGCGATCTCTCGCGCACCGGCGCCCGTCGCGCAGATCGTTACGGGCGCGAGGCGATGATCGCGATTATTCCAACCGCGGCGCCTATGAGGCCGGTGAACACGTAGGGATTTCTGGCAATCCAACCGCGCTCCTCGACGTAGATCTGATCGCCCGACCGCATTGGCGTCGAGTTCAACGACGTCGTCGTGCTGACGTCAGCTCGATACTTGACGCCAGCACGGAAGAGATCCACGCGATCCTTGCGGCCGTCCACCGTCGCGCCGCCCGCCAGCGCGAGGACCTCCGAAATGGTCATCGTGGGGTCGGCATTGTAAATCCCCGGCTTGGTGACGGCCCCTAAGACTGTGACCCGCCGCATAAACGTGACCTCTATGGTGGGGTCTCTGAGCGTTTGCCCCATCGTGGCTATCAGGTACGTCTTGAGTGAGTCGGGCCTGTACTTGCTGACGTAAAGTGGCCCCATGCGGGGCAGCGTGACGTATCCTTTCTCGTCTATGGAGAAATCGCCTGACAGGTCCGGCTCACGGAGGATGCGAACGCGGATGACGTCACCCGGCACGAGGTAGGACTGGGCGGCGCTCGTGTCGGCTACTGGGGTGGCTGGCGGTGGTGTCGTGCCCTGCGCACGGCCGATACACGGCGCGGCATTACCTAGGCACAAGGCCGCGGCGGACGTGGCAGCGAAGGAAAGGCGAAGCGCGGCGAATCGGAAGCGCATGTGGCTGATATGATAATTGTGAGACGAGGCTATAACCTGCCACTCAGACGCCGCAGGCGGCAATAGGGATACGAAAGAGCCCCGCCGGTGACAAGCCGGCGGGGCTCACGCGGAACAAGCAACAGAGATCGCTATGGCGCGGAGGCGAATCCTTAGAACGCGATCTCGATGATGAGCGGGTGGTCGGGAATCTCGATCACTACCGACTTCGACGCACTGGTGGACCAGGACTTTCCTAGTGCTCGGCTCATGCAACACCACCGACTTGGGGTTCGACCCAAGCGAGAGAGTGGTTCTCACAGCGGCCGGGTTCAGCAGTACATGGGAATGGCGGTTGAAGCTCGCGACCTCATTCCAGAGCACGAGCAAATAGTGGCCGTTGCTCTTCTGAAAGAGTGCGCGATGAACCGTCGATGGCACACCGCCGATACTGTAACTGAGCGATCCAGGCTCAAACTCGCCGCCGTTGTCGTTCAATACCCCAATGAAGTTGGCAAGGGCGGTATACCCGGGCTTCGGGCTTCCGTTGGAATGGAGTAGGCCCCAGCCGTTGATCCCGTTTCCTTGACTGCCCTCGTCAGCAAGTTGGTATACGAAATTTCTAGAGAAGCCGGCATTCCAATACTCCAGGTACAGTCGCGGGACATATTTCCCCGTTACCGCTTCGGCAACCCAGAACTGTGAATTGGGGGCCGTCGGGTACCCTGTCTCGGTAAGACGGCGGGGCTTCGAACCGTTCTCGGGCGCGAAAAGCGCGATGTTCCGGGCTATGAACGCCGACGGGATGCTATCGCCCGGATAGGAGTGCAGGTTCGCGTAGTCCATCCACGGCTCCATGGACCCGAGATCGCCAGCGCTGGCCCTTTTCACCAGTGAAGGTCCCAGCACAGGCTTGTCGCGCACGGCCGCGTCGCCTTTCACGACAGCGTAAAGTGCCTTCTGCCACGCTCTATCCTCCGAAACCCAGTTCTTGTCCCCTTGGTCGTCGCGCTCGTTGAGCCCTTCGAACGACTCGACAGCGCTCGGGTTTAGAAATGAGACGAGCCGCTTGACGTTGAATTTCGAGTAATAGTTCTGGCCCTGGCCCGGCAGGGTGGCAATGTTGAACGTGATTCCCAGAGCGCTGTGTAGTTCGTTCATTCTGCCGTACACTGCGCGCATCCAGGAATCCATATTGAGAACAGTCCCGCCATCCCGCAGATGCTTCACGCCGAGCGTCTGAAGGCGCGCCTTGGTCAGGCTGAAATTGCCGTACATGGTGCTCAAGTACGACAGGTGCGTGTTGACCCCTATCGAGTTGACAAAGTCGCTCGCGCGTTGCGCGCGCACGCTTTGCAACGAAAATCTGGCAGCAGCGCTCGCCTGAAGGGCGGAGGGGTTCGCAGCAACGGATGCCGCAACTGGTGCCGTGGGGGAGGGGGAGGAATTGCTGTCGCAGCCGGACGAAAAGGCCGCAAGCGCAAGTCCAGGGATCGCCAAACGTCGAGCCGAACGTACCGCCGTGCGGATAGCCGTGCCCATCGGGCCTCCTGCGTCTGTTTGGCGGCCCGACTGGCATGGTGGGGGTCCGGCCCTCGCACCTTAGCCTCGAAGCTTTGCGTCCCCGGCTTTCGCCGGGTTTGCCTTTGTCGCAGCCCACAGGGCTAGCGATCCTGCCGGTTAGGTTGTGATGACGATCCTAAGAGCTTCTCGCAATCCTCGTGGAAATTGATGATGCGACCGGCTGCGCCAGAGCGCTGAACTAAGACTTCAGGGCTCTAACGATTTAAGAGGGGGCGAAGCTACCGAACTATTGCCCATTGCGCAAGTGGCAGTCGGGAGATTTGCGTCACCGTCGAGTCGCGGTGATAGGGGACCTCCCCGAGCTTGACCTGCCCGTTGGCGGGGCTGGGAGTGACAGGGGTGCTCGGGGGAGCGGGATCGGTCGTCGTGGGAGGCACGGTGGCGGGCGCGCCGGCGGGAGGCGCGCCAGCAGGAGGCGCGCCGGTGGCCGGCGCGCCGGAAAATCCTATTTCTATGATCAACGGGTGGTCGGGGATCTCAAGCGCGACGCTCTGCGCCGGATTCACCGTCGTCGTCGTCCCCAAAGTCGGGAGATGAAAAACGAGCACGCCGGGCTTGGACGCAAGAGTTAGGGTCGCGCTTACCGGCGCGGGGTCGAGGGGCACGTGCCTGTGCCGGTCGAAGCTGGCTACCTCGTTCCACAGCACCAGAAAGAAATTGCCGCTGCTCTTTTGGAAGAGCGCGCTGTGAACGGTTGCTGGCACGTCCCCGATGCTGTAAGTGAGCGACCCCGGCGCAAAGTCGCCGCCAGCATCACTCAGCACGCCGATCAGGTTCTTTAACGCAGTAAACCCGGCCTTCGGACTACCGTCGCTGTGAAGCAGGCCCCAGCCGTTGATGCCATTTGACTGACTGCCCTCGTCAGCCAACTGGTACACGAACGACCGCGAGAATCCGAATTTCCAATATTCGAGGTACAGCCGAGGCACATACTTTCCGGTCGTCGACTCCGAGACCCAATAGTGCGAGTTCGCCTCAGTTGGGTAGCCGGTCTCCGTCGGACGAATCGGTTTTGAACCATTCATCGGGCTGTAGTTGGCCACATTCTGTGCGAGATACGCGGACGGTATGCTGTCGCCCGGGTATGGATGCATGTTGCCAAAGTCGATCCACTCTGTCAGCGACCCTAGCTTCAACGCGTTGGTTCGATTGACCAGCGCAGGACCGATTACTGGCCTGTCGCTCACCACGTTGATGCTCCTGACCGTCCGGTACAGTGCCTGCTGCCAGGCGCGATCCTTGGCGACCCAATTTCCGTCTCCCTGGTCGTCCAGCTCGTTGGCTCCTTCGAACGCCTCGACCGCGCTGGGATCGAGAAACTCGAGAAGCCGCGCAATCGGTGGCGTTGAGAAATAGCTCTGACCAGGAAGAGGAGTGGTGGCGGCATTGAACGTGACGCCGAGCGATTTGTACAAATCGTTGCAGCGACCGTACACGACTCGCATCCACGAATCCATGCTGTTGACGGACCCACAGTCTCGGACATGCTTGACACCTAGCTCTGCCAAGCGAGGCTTCACGACACCCGTGTAATTGCCATACACGGTGCCAAAGTACGTCAGGTGCGTGTTGATACCGATCGAATTTATGAAATCGTTCGCGCTTCGCGCTTGAACGGATCGCGGCGCCGCCGACTCAGCACTGGCCGAGGCTTTGAACTTCGCGGCCAGCGGAGCAACTGGGGATGGAGGAGCCGTGTCGCAGCCGGAAAAGAGGACTGCGATGGCCAATCCCGAAATCGCCTGGTGAAATGACGCAGTACGTGCTGCCACGCGTACCGTGATACGTAGAGCCGCGCCCATTGGGCCTCCTGCATGTGTTTCGGCGGCTCGACTAGCATCGTAGTGGACAGATCCTGAGATCCATCCACGCACGGCAGCTTCGTAGCTTTGCGCCCCCGGCTTTCGCCGGGTTTGCCGTTGTCGCAGCCCGGAGGGCTAGCGATCTTGCCGGTTAAGTTGTAAACGGAACGTGATCGGGCGGCTGAATCCCCTTGGGCCGAAACCCCTTGCAGAGTTGTACAGCATGACACCGCTCCGCGACGGGAGGGCTGGTTGAGGGAAACAGCCTCCACCGGTCGGTCGCGAGCGAAGCTATGTGGGTGCGTTTTGCCGCGCAAGAGGCTCCGGCTCGTGCCGGGCCTCAGGGATGTGCCGCCAGCGACAGCGATATGCTAGCGGATCAACAGCTGCCGATCAACCGACTCCGGCGCGCCCTCCGACATCGGCGGTGGCCGTCGCCGTGGTGAACGTAGAGAGAGCGAACCGCTTCCCGGAGGCGCGCACCGCGCGTTCCAAAGCCTCGGTCATGCGGCCGCCGAACACCGGCTCCCCGAACCGCTCGGCGTGGCGCCGAAGCTCGCCTGCGTCCCACGCTATCTTGTCGCACTCTTCGACGGCCGCGCGCAGCGCGGCCACCGTCTGTTCGTGGAACAGTACTCCATTGCGGCCGTCTACCACCGTGTCCAGCGCGCCACCACGAGCGTAAGCGACCACCGGGCGTCCGGCTGCATTGGCCTCGAGCGGCGTGATGCCAAAGTCTTCCTCACCCGGGAAGAGCAGTCCGCGGCACCGTGCATAGTACTGGGCCACGAATTCATCGGGCTTGTGACCCAGAAAGCGCACCGTCGGACCCGCGAGGCGCTGCAATGCCGATCGGTCCGGGCCGTCGCCGATTACGACTAGAGGGCGCTGCATTGTGTTGAAAGCCGAGAATGGCGAGGTCCACCCGCTTGTACGGGACAAGCCGCGACACCACGAGGTAATAGTCTTCGATCTCCGACGTTGGCGTGAACCGCTCCACGCACACGGGAGGAAAGACAATCTCGCTCGGGCGCCCGTAATAGGTGTTGATCCGTGCGGCAACGATCGACGAGTTCGCGATGTACGCCGTAGGCCGCCGCAATGTCGAGATGTCCCAGTGCTTCAGCGCCTTGATGAGCAGCGGCAACGCAGCACCCGCCAAACGCCCGAAGTTTTCCCGCTCGACGTACCGGGCGTAGTCCCAGACGAATCGCATTGGGGTGTGGCAGTAGCACACGTGACATGCGTCGGCCCGAGTCCGAGCCGCCTTGGCAAACGCGCTGCTGCTGCTGATGACCAGATCATATTCGCGAAGGTCGAAGCTCTGGATCGCGAGGGGATAAAACGGCAGATAGGCCTTGTAGTGCCGTGTCACCCCGGGGAGATGCTGCATCCACGACACGCGGATGTCCGCATCGCGCAGGCCGGGCCACAGCGAGTCCCGATCCAAAATGGCCGTGTAGATGGGCGCCGAAGGAAACAGGAAGTGAAGACGCTCGAGCACGCGCTCCGCGCCGCCAGCCTGATTAAGATGGTCGTGCACAAGCGCGACCTTCACCGACGTACGACCTCGATCACATGCTGCTCGATGCTCCGGAGCATCGCCTCTGGCGTGAAATGCGTCATCGCGCGCGTCCGGGCCGCACTGCCCATCGCCCGCCGCCGATCCGGCGCCATTAAGAGTTGACGTACAGCCTCAACCAATGCCGACGGATCTCCCGGAGGCACAAGAATGCCTGTTACGTCGTCGTCGACGATCTCGCGGGCACCGCCGGCACCCGTCGCGATCACCGGACGACCGGCCAACATACCTTCCAATATAACGCGCCCGAACGGCTCGGCGGCGACCGAAGTGTGCAGGATGATGTCAGACGTACGCATGAGAATCGGCACGTCATCCCGATAGCCGGCGAAGTGCACGCGATCAGACACGCCTAGCTCCCGCGCGCGATCGCGTAACGACTGAGCGTATGCGTCCTCTCCGAACATCGCGCCGCCGACCAGAAGTAAGTGAACCCCCGGCAGGGCGGCCGCGGCGTCGATCGCGACATGCTGGCCCTTCCATTCCGCCAAGCGTCCGAATAGCCCGAGAAGTGGTGCGTCTCCCACCCCGAGCCCCGCTCGAGCCGCCTCGGTTTCCGCATCTGTGACGGTGAGGAACGGACCGGGATCAATGCCGTACGGCACCGCCCGCACACGATCGGGCGATCCACCTGCCGCGATGAACGCAGCCGCCGTCGCCTCGGAATTGGCGAGCACCCGCGACGCGCATCGATTGGCCAGGGTTACGGCGGCCTTGACGTTCATGCGGCTGAAATGGTCGGCATTGAGAATGTCTCGCAGATGCCAGATGAGTGGGCGCCGCGCCATGACGGAAGCCACCGCCGACACAGTAAACGCTTTTTGAGAGTTCGCATATATGACTTCGTAGCGACGCGCTCGGACGGCCACCTCCCGTGACAA
The DNA here is from genome assembly GCA_963838855.1 of uncultured Gemmatimonadales bacterium. Lineage (GTDB taxonomy): Bacteria > Gemmatimonadota > Gemmatimonadetes > Gemmatimonadales > Gemmatimonadaceae > FEN-1251. The sequence goes on from CAWISX010000021.1 coordinate 35,895, forward strand.
TCTGGCAAGGTCGAGGAGCGCCGCCACTGGCGGGCTCCCGCTCTCCCGTTTGACCGCTCCGAGCCCGCGTAACGCCAGTACCTCGACCTCCACCCCCGCCGCCTCGAGATCCCGCCGCACCGGCCCGTCCGCGAATAGTATCACGGAAGCGGTGTCGCGATAGTGCCGCGCCACGTCTACGAGCCCAAACTCGGCGCCCCCGTAAACGCCGGACTGATTCACGAACAGGATGCGCGGCTGCGCCGGCCGTTTGGGTGCGCCAAGACTGGACAGCGACCCCGCGGCGGGGGCGGAGGTGCCAAGGGCAGGCGACTCACCCGTTACAACGATCGCTGGGCGGGGCGGCATGGGGTCAGTATGATCGTGCGTCGCTGGCCGGGCCGCCAGTACAGCCTCGATTTACCAGCTGGAATTGCCGACGGCGGGCGGTCAGCGGCCTACAACGCGCCCTTGGCGGCTATAGCGCGCCCTCGGCGTGGAACACCGCCGGAATGGTGCGGAGCAATATTGAAACGTCCTTTGTGATGCTCCACTGGCGCATGTAGGCGGTTTCCAGATGCACGACCTGCTGGAATTCCGTCACTTTGTTGCGCCCGCTCACCTGCCATGGACCCGTCATGCCAGGCTTCATCTGGAACCGGGCATAGTGGTGCTCGTCGTACAGCGCCACTTCCGACGGCAGCGGCGGACGCGGGCCAACGAGCGACATATCTCCGCGCAGCACGTTCCAAAGTTGGGGCAACTCGTCCAGACTGGTATGCCGCAGGAATGCTCCGACCTTGGTGACTCGGGGATCATTCACAACTTTGAACAGTCGAGCGTCGCCATACACGCTCTGCCCGGTCAACTCTGATCGACGCGCCTCGGCGTCGTGCACCATGCTTCTGAACTTGTACATCGTGAAGTGCCGGCCGCCGGCGCCTACCCGCACCTGCCTGAATAGAATGGGACCAGGCGAGGCCAGTTTCACCGCAAAGGCGATGGCCGCGTACACCGGGGCGAGGAAGATCATGAGCGCCGCAGATGCGACCACGTCCCCGGCGCGCTTGAGCACGAGCTGTCCCGCCTGGAGGCTCGGCCGCGTGAGTTGCACGAGAGGAACGCCGCCGTGCCATGCGATCGACGGGTCGAAGTCCGCGAGCACGGGGCTGGGCATCAAGAACACCTGGCAGCCGACTTGCTCCGCCACCCACGCGAGCTCGGCCGCCGAATGGGTCGCGCGCTCGCCGCAGATGATCACAGTGTCGATCCGGTGGCTCGCGATGATCCGCGTCAGGTGCGAGACGAGGCCCAACGACGCCGGATCGTCGTACCCATCGACGCGCACATAACCCACTAGGTGGAGCGGGAACTCGTCCGCTGGCGCGCGACGCCGGAACGACCGCGCATCCTCCGGGGTCCCGATGATAAGGGCTCGAGCGCGCTGTGGCCGCATGGATTCGACCATTGGCAGCAGCCGCGCAACCAGCCGGCGGTCAAGAATCAACAGGCCACTCACTAGGCCCATTGCCCCTAGGATCGCCGCAGATCGCACAAGGTCCACGTGCATCCACGCCTGGTTCCAGAAAATCAGCGCGAAAGCCACGGCGGTGCCACCGAGCACGCGAAGCTCTGCTCGGCGCTGGTCACCGGCCGTGTACACGCCGGTCACAATGAACCCACAGGCGAATGCAATGAGCAGCTGCCGGGGCATCAGCGTTCCCGGCGGCAGCAGGTTGCTGAAAAACTCACCCACGCTGGTTCCCAGCAAGCCCGATTGGCGAATCGCTCGGAAGGCTAATTGCACCATCGAAATGACCGCGACGTCGCTGGCGATCCACGTTGCAACCCGAACGACGTCACGCGCAACGTGCGCTCGGACGGCCGCCCCGGCGCGCCGCTGGGCAACGATCGGGAAAGGCAGAGCCTCGAATGAGCCACTGGTGGTTGATGGCGTCGTCAGCGGGCGAGGTAACGGCGTCGGCGAATCCCCGCCTTCCACATGGGGTAAGGGTACTTCCGTCTCCCCCGCCGTGCCTACCTCAGGCGAGTGTAGCGCCGCAGGACGAACGTGAGCGTCCGCGTCAGCCCTGCCGCGGGTGGCGTCACTGAGGCCACTGGCACTGCCAGATCCGCTGGCCGCGCCGCTCACCCCATTGGCACCCGTTGCCGCGCGGGAGCGAACCGGCCGACGCAACTCCGGCAGTTCCACCTCGGCTTCGTACCGAACTGGTGTCGGCACCGATCGCTCGTAGATCACGCGCATCCGCTCGTTTGCTCCATTCCCTATCGGTTCACTCATGATTGCTGCCCCGCGAGCTCCTCGCTCGCGTCCGTCTTATACAGTTCCGGGTTCCCGTGGTACCGATATCCCCCGTCGTAGTGTGCGTCGCGGCGGAAATCCACGTCATTGAGGATTGCGCCGACGAAAGGCGCCCGCACCATACGCAGCTGCTCGACGGCATATGCCAACGCCTCATGTGCGGTTACCCCGGCGCGCGCCACGACCACCACTCCATCAGCCAGTTTCCCGAGAATCGCCGCGTCACTCACTACGTTGATCGGCGGCGAATCGATGATGATTGCGTCGTAGTTTGCCTCAGCACGCTGCACTAATTGCGCCAACTCGTCGGACGCCAGCAAGGCGGTAGGATTCGGCGGAAGCGGTCCCGTTGTCAGCACATGAACGGGCGCCCCACCGGCCAGCTCGAACACGTGGGCCACCTGCTCAAACGTGGCGCCCTCGCGCAGGATCGAGCTTAGCCCCGGCGCCCGGTTGACGCCAAATGCGGAGTGCACCGCTCCGCGCCGAAGGTCGGCGTCTATCAGAAGGACGCGTTGGCCGCGTTGTGCAATCGCGAGTGCCAGGTTGCTGGCGCTCGTTGTCTTGCCGTCGCCCTCGAGAGGACTCGTGAAGACAACTGTTTTCACTTCGCGGTCAGGGTGAAGGAATTGGATATTGGTCTGCAGCCGGGCGAACGCCTCGGTAATCGCGGCCCGCCCCTTCGGATCGTTCGCGAGCGACGACGCAACCAGCGAACCAGCCGCACTACCGTTCTCGACTCCTACGGCGTCCGAGTCGTCGTCCAGCCGCGAGAGCTCGTCAAGATCGCCCGACCGCAGGGCGGCCCAACGCCGTCCACCCGTTAGGCGGTCGCGGAGGTGCCCGCGGCGGCGAGCGATGCGCATGTGCGGGATCAAGCCAAGGACTTGAACACCCGTCACACGCTGCACGTCGGTCCGCGTATGCACGTATGGATCTAGATGTTCACGAGCCGCGACGACTCCCATCGCCATCAGGAGACCAAGAATTATTGCCGCCGCCATGTCTAGGATCGGCTTCGGCGTCACGGGCTTGATCGCCGTCACCGCGGAATCCACCAGCTGCACTGTAGGATCGATCGCCGCTTGCGCGACCTCGGCGTCCTTCAGCTGAGAGTTGAGCGTTGCGTACAGGTCGGCGAGAACCTTCGGCTTTCGGTCAAGTCGGGCGTACTCCATCTGGCGCCGCGGAACGCGATTGATCTCCGTGCCGAAACGAGAGATCGCCGAATCGAGCGAGTTTTCCTGCTGACGAAGGCCGGCCGCATACGTGACGACCGACTGGCGAAGCTGTTCCTCAATATCCGCAATGCGCGTCGAGAGGTTCTTGACGTCGGGATCAGCCATCGTCCGGCGGTCGAGCAGTGCTGCCCGCTGGTCCTCTGCCAGCTCGAGCGATTGCACAAGCTGGTTGGAGGTGCCGCTTCTCAACAGTGTCGGAAACGAGATCAGCTTCGTATAGGGCGAGGGGTCCGTGGGTTTGCGCAGCGCGGCCGATGTGGTAGCCTCGGCCAGCATCTTGGACAATGCACCCTCTTCGGCGCCAACGTCCGCGCGGGTTGCTTGTAACTGAATGAGGCGCGCGACGTCCCCGCTCGCCTCAGCCTCCGGATCGACTACCTTTTGCGACTCGCGATAGGTGCGCAGCTGTTCCTCGGACGACGTCAACTGGCCCTGAATGGTGTCCAGCTCCTGACGAAGCACCTTCTCACGCGAGCGCGCGTCAGCCGTGAGAATGCCTTGACGCCACTTCAAGAACTCGCGTGACATGGCCGTCAGCGTCGCCTCACTCAACTTCGGATCCGTGCTGCGGAGACGCACGCGAATCACGTCGGCGTCGGGGCTCGGCCGCACAATCTTGAGTCCGCGCTGCAACTGATCCAGCGCCTCGTTCTGCGTTAGCACCTGTAAATCGATCTGGGGCAGGTCGACGATGCGCGCGCGAAGCGTGAACGTCGCCCCTGCCACCTGCACCGTCTGGCCTACCGCATACGGCCCGCGAGGCGTGCCTGCCGGCCCGCCAGTCAACAGGAATCGCTTGTCGGGCTGACGTACTAGGTGCAGCGTCGACGTGTCTGCCGTCGGCGAAACCTGGATCGACGCGAAAAGATCCTGCCGAGACACACGCGTCGGGTCCGTCATTACAAGCTGCAGAGCCGCGTCCTGCACGACCTCGGTCGCAAGCGTCTGGCTGCCCAGTACTTCTATCTGGGTATTGACCTCATCACCTGTTGGCACCGTCTGCACGGCCGTGATCGGGGTCGGTGTGCCCGCTATCTGAATCAACGCCGACGATTCGTAGACCGGATCTTTGAAAAGGACATAGAGCACGGCCGCAGTGACCATGACTGCGACACAACCGAGCACGACCCAAATGTTCCGGCGGATTACGCCGACAATTTCGCGCAATTCGAGTTCGTCATCGGCTGGCGGGCGCGATGACCCGTAGGCCGCGGGGTACATCGGGCCGTTGGGAGACATGACTGCGTAGGTCCCTTGGTCGTGCCGTGCCGGCAGTTGCGCGCTCACTCGTCCTCTCTGTTGTTCAGTCCAAATCCATTGATACGTCTCGCAAACGCCACACCGCCCCGTTCAGACGGCAGAATGCGCAGTCCGTTGCGAAAGTGCGGAGCGCTCGCGACACCCAGTGTGGCGCGCCTGAACGCTCCCAAGCCGAACAGCCCGACCGACGCTCCAAGGGAGCGCAAGTAACAAATAATACGCGATGCCGCACGGGTCCCGTGCGCCCACTGATACTTATAGCGTAAGTTGCCATATATCAATGATATGGCCATTTCAGGCTGCTCGATCGGGACTCCCAACGTCGCGCCGCGTGTCATGCGATTCCGCTGGGCTTAGGGCGGGCAAAACTGCCAACGCAATCAGTTTCCATACCGGTACTCGCCCGCAAAGGGTGCCGCCGCGTAGTCTCGGCTAGCCGAGGAAAGGCCCAAGAACAGCCACAGTAGTGTTCCGCTCACGGTGACAAACGGGTTAGTCGACGGAGCGGCGGCGATACAGAATACCGCGACAGCGCGCGCCGCACTGGCGAACTGGTCGCCCGGCGGTGACGCCGGCAAGATGTTGCGCGTAAAGAGCAGCAGCACGCCTAGCCACCAGCAGGTACCGGCGAACCAGCCAAGCGAGTAAAACGTCTCAAGGATACCATTGTCGAAATCGTGCACTCCTTCCTCCCGGGCCTGACTACCAAGCGCGGTGCCGGTCCCGGTAGAGCCAAGGCCATGCCCCAGTGGCTTGCGGATGATGGCATCGACGAAGAAGGGGAAGTTCGCCTCTCGCGCATTGAGGCTGCGGTCGTTCGACAAGTCGGTCAGGGTGTTGAAGCGCATCGTAATCGTGTCGGTGGCTTTTCCCTCTGGCGCGAGCGGCACGATTACAAGCAGACTCGCTACGGCAAGCACCAACGTCCCGCCGGCAATTGCCAGACGAACGCGCGCCCGGCCGCGCAGGCTCCAGCCGTAGGCTATCGCCGCGAGGACGCACGCAATCCACGCGGTGCGATTCAGCGATAGCAGGAACGCAACCGCTCCGATCGGTCCGGCCAACAGTGCAAGCCGCGACCGCCGCGCCAGTAGCGCCAGCAGCCCCGCGCCAATGCAAGCGCCAAACGGACCCGGCGCATTCAGCGTACTGAATACCCGCACCTGATATGGCAAGGGAAGGCCGATCGAGCTCATCCTCGAAGCCAGCATCCAAGCGACGTCCCACGAGAACGGGTGTATCCATTGGAAGACACCATATAGTCCTGTAGCGAGGACCATCCACGGCATCACCAGCAGCACGTCGTCGCGCAGCTCGGGATACTCCCGCCACCGCAGCACGATGCTCATCCCAAACAACAAGGGAATGACCCACGTCGCGAACGTGTACATCGCGGGCTGAACGCCGATCGTGAACAGTCCCAGACCGAGGCCATAAAGAAGCGCGGCACCCATTAGAAAAAACGGCGCGCGCGAGCGCCGGATTAGGGCCGGTAGGTATCGTAGAACTGCGACGATCGCAATGCCGCCCACTAGGAGCGGCGCGAGCGACATGACATTCACGTCGGTGTAGCCGAGATGCATGTCGACCATCCGGCGCACCATCGGGTTGAAGAACCACAGCCCCAGCGAGTACCCGAGATAAGCCCGTGGCGCGGCGAAGTAGTACACCAATCCGGCCAAAAACGCCGCCGCCGTAAACGCGTAGCGAACTGCATTGCCGCCGATGCCGGCGAACCCCGCCGCCACGATGGCGGCAAGCAACGCAAGAGGCGCCGACCGCGTCGCGAAGCGAATGGCCGCTGTCGTCACGGGCTTGTGCTGGCGTACGCGCTGCGGGAACGCGCCGACTGCGAATGGCGTCGTCATGACGGCATCTCGAGAAGCCTGGTGAGTCAGGGTGCGCATCGGGGACTAGGCGGCAACATCAGCATAGGCCTCGCGCAATCGGGCCGCGACCACCGGCCAATCATACTTGGCGGCAGCGAACCGACGGCAGGAATCTGCGTCCGGAAGCGGTAGCGACCCGTCCAGCGCCCCCGTAATTGCTTCGGCCAACAACCGCGCGTCCGCCACGCCGGGCAGCACCAGTTGCGTTGACAGCCCCTGCACGACTTCGGGCAGCCCCCCAACAGGACTGACAAGCGCAGGAGTGCCGGCCGCAAGCGACTCGGCGGCCACTAGGCCGAACCCCTCCCACGCAGAGCTCGGGACCACGCTCAGCGTGGCAGCCCGATACGCCCAGGGTAGGAGCTCGTCTGGCAAAAACCCTTGCAGCTTCACGTGATCCTTAAGACCCAATTCATTCACCTTGGCAGCTAATTCTTCCGCGAGCGGGCCCTTCCCCACAACTGCGATCAAGGCATCCGGTATGGCTCGGCGAATTACAGCTGCCGCCGAGATGAGCTCCTCCAAACCCATGCGCCGGACAAGCCGGCGAACGGCCAACACCACAGGCCTACCCTCGGCCCAGCCAAGGCGTGCACGTGCATCGGCCACGTCCTTCGCGCCGGATCCTCCGTGCGCGAACCGCGACGCCTCGACAGCCCCAGGGATGACGCGTATGCGCTCCGGTCGAACACCGTACATGTCACTGGCCACCTCGGCGAACGCTTTCGAGAGCGTCACTAGTAGACTGGCGCGGCTGTAGACCGCTCGTTCCATCGTTTTCTTTGCCCAAATCGCGGGCATCGACGCGCCCTCGATCTTGCTCTCTGCCGCCCACGGTCCGTGGAAGTGGACGATCAGCACTTTCTCCCGGCCTCGCGCGCCGCCGGCCCTCCTTCCTGCTAGACGATCCAGAAAGGGGAACGTGTATGCAGCGAAATGCGACACCACGATCGCTGCCGGGTCTCGCGCAATGGCCCGTTCGCCTGCTTGTCGCGCGCGACGCAGGCGCAGCGGCAGCATCGCCGTAGGCGATGCGAAAGCCGTCACCTGCCCGCTCGAAGCAAATGCAACACCGGGCGATCCAGCTACTATGCCGGTCGCCGGCACGCCCGCGCGCGGCAAATGTTGCATCGCCTCGTAGTAGTAGCGATTAAGCCCACCGGGTTGCTCGGGAAACCACCCCATCCCAACGTGAAAGGTCGGGACGGGAACAAGCGACCCTCTGGCGGCCACTGGCGAGAGCTCAGTGGCCAGCGCTTCTCCACTCACGCGTCCACCGGGCTGCACGATCCGCGCCGGTTCAGACGGTGAAGGTCACGATGCATCCGTTTCGCCCCCTCCCAACAGTCGGGTCCTTACGGCGTCGAAATCTGCACGCGTCACCAACAGTGCGGGGACGCTGGTCTGCAGCAGCCGGGGATAGCCGATCAACGTAAACGCCAGCCGGGCCGTGGTGGACGCCAGAAGCGAAATGGCCGCGCCGACTAGGCCGAATCGCGGGATCAGCACGATCATGAGCGGCACGCTGAGTGACAGCCCAAACGCCTGAAGTGTGGTCACCACACCTGGGCGGCCGACTGCCATGAACGCCTGCGCCAGGATCCAGGTCGCGCCACTTAGTACGACTTCCACGAGCAAGATTCGAAAGACAGGCACGGCGCCGAGAAACTTGGTTCCGTACAGTAGGCGCAGGACGACCGGGCCGGCGATCGCAATGCAACCTGCGGCCAGTGTGGCAACCGCAGTGCTTACCCGCGCGGCCCGCCCTGTCAACGCCACCACTTCGCGCGTCGGCCGTGCGGCGGCCGTAGGTAGAAGCACTGTGACGATCGACGCCTGTACGATATTCAGCACGCGCGACAGGCTCAGCGCAACGACGTATGTCCCCATGGCCGATGGCGACAGCAGACTGACCACGAGCGCCTGATCAACCTGCAGCGCGAACGCGCCAAGCAGATCAACCCCGTACGAGCGAATCCCATATCCAAGAAGCCGGCGCGCGGACGGACCGAGCCCGGCGAGATGCGGATAGAACCGGCGCCACATTGGCGCGACGCGCAAGGCAAACACCGGGATCGACGGCAAGATGTACGCGAACGCTGCGGTCACTGGCGTCAGGGTATGGGCTAGTTTGAGCCCGATCAGCCCTGCAAGTGTCAGGACGGGGATCAGGTAGCGTGTTTGATTGGCTGTAGTGAACTCGCCTTCGACAGCTAAGACTGCGGCCACGGCGAGCGTCATCATCGTCACGGGCGCCACAAAAACGATGATGCGCGCTATGCGGATGTCTTCCGCGCTGTAGTGATGCAGCCACAAGGGGATCACGAAGTACCCCACCACCGCTGTCAGTATTCCGAGTCCCAATGAGAGCACCATGGCAGCGGAAAACAGCGCGCGACGCTGGTCGGGGTGCCGCTTGAAGTTGTAGGTAACGGCGGCGGGGATTCCCAGGGTCATCGCGTTCGCGAGATTTCCCGGCAGAATCATGGCGGACAGGTGTCCTCGGCCGCTCGGTCCAAATGAGCGCGCTGTGATGATCCCCGTCGCCACATTGGTGGACTGGATCAAAACCTGCGTTACCAGAGTTTGAAGCGTGGCGCTCACGCGAGTCTTGCCGGCAAGCGCCTTTCGAATTGGTTGAAGCACCGCGGCGGTCAAGATGGCGTGCGTTTAGGGAAGGCGGACACGAGATCCGACCATGGGTGCATTAAAGAAGTCGCACGTGCTTGCACCGGTTCATCCGACGGTACGGAGTTTGTGCAGCCTATTGCCGCTATCGCCTAACAGTCGCTGCCTACACCACTTGAGGCCGCATTGGCCGGGAACTACCCAATCTACTACGACGAGAGGCCGGCATTGCCGGCACCCACGTCACAACGGCGTCGAGCCGACGCCGCAAGAGCGGCGAAGCCAAGACGGCCTAGCGGTGTTGTTGCCCGCCGCGCGGATGCTGTACATTACGACGACTCGGGGGGCAGGCGTGGCACGCGGTGACGCGGCAACGCGGAACGCACGCGCGATGCACACGTCGCTGCGCCGCGGCTGCATGCGCGGGATTGCCCTGCCGAGAGCGGCATGTCGACTCTGACGGGACACGAGGAGCGCGAGCGTTTGGTGCAGCCGGGTAGCGGGAAGACTCACGTCCTGACGATCGGCCTCGAGGACTACTATCACGGGGCGACGTTCAACCGCCTGATTCCGCGCGGCCATTGGCACCGCTTTGAGCCTCGGCTCGAGCGCAGCACGCAAGCCACGCTGGCGCTCTTGGATGAGTACGGCATCAAGGCCACGTTCTTCGCGCTAGGCTGGGTCGCCGACAAGATGCCGGAGCTGATCCGCGAAGTAGTCGCGCGCGGCCATGATCTCGCGAGCAAAGGCTACTATCACCGGCATATCCGTGACTTCAGCCGCGGCGAATTTCGTGAGGACTTGGCGCGCGCGCGTGAGGCGCTCGAGAGGGCCGGCGGTCGGCAGATTGTAGGCTATCGAGTCGCGCAGCTCGGGCTCAGCCCCGTGGACCTCTGGGCGCTGGACGTGCTCGCGGAAGAAGGGTACGAATTCGATTCGAGCCTTCGCCCCACCTTCCGGGCTTACGAGTCGGAGCCCTGGCGCCGTTTCGTCCACCGGCACGAATTCGCGGGCCGCACGCTGTGGGAGTTCCCGGTGTCCTCAGCCAGCATCCTGGGCTGGCACGTGCCAATCGCCGGCGCAAACTACTTCCGACAATTCCCGCACGCACTGGTTCAGCGGGGAGTGCGCGGCTGGGATCGTGAGTATCCGCATCCCTTCGTGATGTACTTCCATACGTGGGAGCTCGACCCGGAGCAGCCGCGCATCACGGCGGCTCCGATGTACGCCCGGGTCCGGCAGTACCGTAATCTGGACCGCATGGGGAATATCCTGCGGCACTACTTCGAGCGTTATCGATTCACGAGCATCGCCAGCTATCTGGGGCTCGCAACCGCCGAAGCATTGGTGCCGGCACCGCGGGAGGCGGCGCACCTAGACACGTCCCGTGGCAGCGGCGAAAGCCAAATGCCGGAATATGTTGGCCGCAGCAGCGGACCAACGGCGCTTGACAGTAGCGACTCGGGATTCGATGCCGCGGGCGATACGTCCGGCGCGGGCCACAGCGGCTCGCGCACGTTGGTGAGTGTGGTCGTACCGTGCTACAACGAAGAGCTAATCCTCCCGTATCTCGCTAACACGCTCGCGGGAGTCGAGGTCGCATTGGCCTCACGTTACGAGTTTCGCTTCGTGCTGGTCGACGACGGCAGTCACGACGGCACGTGGGCCGCCATGCAGCGACTGTTCGGTGATCGCCCCAACTTCACGATGGTCCGCCACCCGCACAACAAAGGTGTCGCAGCGGGCGTCATGACGGGCATCCAGCACGCCACGACCGAGATCGTGTGCTCGATCGACTGCGATTGCACTTACGATCCGCGCGAGCTCGCCAAGATGGTGCCGATGTTGACGCCGGGCGTCGATGTGGTGACCGCGTCCCCTTACCATCCCAACGGACGAGTGCTGAACGTGCCGGGGTGGCGGCTTTTCCTATCGAAAGGCGTCACTCAGCTCTACCGGCTGGTGCTGCATCAAAAGCTATGCACGTATACGGCCTGCTTCCGAGTGTATCGCCGGAGCGCCGTCATCGACATCCCACTTGAGCGGACCGGATTCATTGGGGTGACCGAGCTACTGGGTCGGCTCGATCTCGCCGGGTCGCGGATCGCGGAGTATCCGACGACTTTGGAAGTACGCATACTGGGTCGGTCCAAGATGCGCATTCTGCGCACAATCATTGGCCACCTCGTGCTCCTGCAGCGCCTCGCATGGCTCAGAATGACTGCACCGGCGCCGCATTCGCGCGCTGTTGCCCGCGTTGGTACACCGGCCACCGCACCAGCCGGCGTCAGCGAAGTAGTAGACGGCGCGTCTTAGGCCCACTGTCCCAACCCGGGGCCGGCCGGCTTCCTAGATTCGCTCGCTCACTACCGCTCCAGCACCACGTCCCCGCCGGGTTGGCTCCCGCCTTCGTTGTGCGTCGGCTGCCCCAGTAGCTCTTGGTAGACATTGACCGTCTCGCGAGCCATGCGCGACACATGGAACCGCTCGCATCCGGAGAGCCCCGCCTCTCTCAGCTGCGCTGCCAGGTCTTGATCAAGCAACACCCGCGCGATGGCGTCTGCGAGCGCGGCCGGGTCGCGCGTGGGCACTAGCAGCCCTGCCTCGCCATCATCCAACATCTCGGACACACCCTCAGCAGCCGTCGCCACGACAGGCGTCCCCACTGACCGCGCTTCGACGACAACGAGTGGCCCTGACTCAGCGTGCGAAGCGAGCACGAAGACGTCAGCAGCACGCATGAGGTCCAGCACGTCCGCCCGAAAACCCAGAAACTCTACCCGATCCGCCACGCCTCGCTCCTGCGCATACGCCTCGAACGACGCCCGATCCGGGCCGTCGCCCACGAGATACACAACCGCATCAGGGACCCGCGCGCGAAGCAAAGCAGCCGCGTCGATGAGATCCCGTATGCCTTTGCGCTCGTACATGCCCGCGACGGTCAGCACTGCGGGTCGTCGGAGCGTGACAGGCGGCAGCAGCGCGTACTCGTCGGATGAGCGCGTAGTACCTATCGGACCGTTGAGAACGACCGAAATCTTTTGCGCAGGTATGCCGCGGGCGATCATCGTGTCCCGCACGGCTGCGGTCACCGCGATCACTCTATGACCTACGCGCATCAACTCGGCATGGGGCGCCCAGGAGTTGTGTACCGTCGTTACCACGCGCGCGCTTCGGCGCCCGAGCCCGCTCGACCCAGAGGCCAAGCGAGCCACAATGGCCCCCGTCATGTTGTGCGCGTGGACGATCTCGATCTCGTGGCGCCGGATCAACCGCGCAAGGCTGAAAACCGCCCGGGCTGCGTTGACTCCCTTCCCGCCGCTGTGCTCGAGTGGTAGATATCGAACTCCGTGTTCGCTGAGTAGCGATGTGTATTGCCCGGCCGCGCCCGCCATGAATACTTCGTGGCCATCTTTGCGCTGAGCGATAGCCAGGTCCACGGCAACGTTGACGATGCCATTCCCGCGGCCGCCAACGACGTTCACCAAGTGCAAGATGCGGCGAGGCACGAGCACGTCGCGCTCCGTACGGCGCGGCACCGTCACTTCGAGGCTAGCGGACTGATCCATAAAGCGTAGGTGCGCCCCCTTTCCGGGTAAATGTCCCAAGTCACCGCTAGCAAATTGCAGGATCCACGCCGACGGACTGGAGAGTTCGCTCGCGACTCAGAGTGCGCGGCATGTGGTCCTGCGCTATAGACCGGTCCCATACCGCAGCGCAACCGGCGCCGACTCACCATCGTGGGCGGAACGGGGTTCGCTACACCGGGCACATGGCCGAAGTGAACACTAATCTAGCGGTCGCGGACGCGCTTGGAAACAAAGCCGGCGCCCCATTCGCGCACTCTTTCGCGCGTTGGAGCGCCGGCTGCTATTCAGGCTGGCACCGATGAAGCCGTGGGCCCTCCTCGGGGGCCCTCCTAGTGATTTACGGTACTAGCTCCACAATCATGGGATCGTCTGACACTGTAAGCTGCACCGCCGTCGGCTGACCCGTGGCCTGCGCGACCGGCGTCGTCGACTGCCGGGGCATGTACACGTTCGCCCCATTAAACGGAGTCTGCACCGACAACGTCAGATTGCGAGTGGTGGAGATGTCTTGCCGTGCACTCGTGTTGTAACTCGATACGTCCAACCACAGAATCAGGTAGTAACGGCCATTACGCTTGCCCAGCAACGTGTGGTGCAGGTGCGTCGTGTCGCCGGTGAACGAGTAGCTCACGGCGCCAGGTGTGAAGGATGCGCCGCCACGATCGGCCAGAAGAGTGATCGTGTTCTTAATGGAATAGAACGGCGCCTTGGGCGTGCCATCCGCATGCAGCATTCCCCAGCCGTTTTCATCGGTGGAAAGGTTGTAGATATGGGTGCGGTACACGCCCTGGTTGAAGTACTCGAGATACGTGCGCGGCGCGTACTTTGCCATCGCCAGGTCAGAGACGCCCGGCTGTCCTGCCATGCCGCTGGTCAGGTTGTAGTTGTAGCCTGTCTCCGTGGCCACAACTGGCTGGTTGCCGCTCATCTCCTTCGTGTCGGGGATCCACATGCTGCTCAGCTGATTCTCCGGCAAGGCCCCGCCGGGGTAGCTGTGCAGATTGCCCATGTCACATGGCACCGGCCCCACAGTGATTGCGTTCTTCGGATGCGCCATCGAGGGACTCAATACTTGAATACGCTGTACGGCGGGATCGGACGAGTTCTTTACCGCGGCGTATAGAGCCGTCTGATAAGCTCGCAAACCTGCGGGAAACGACTGTCCCTGCCACGTCATACTCTGGTCATCGTCCCACTCGTTTGGTCCTTCGACTGCCACGACTGAGTTGATTATCGGCTCGATCGCTTTTGACACCATCGTCGACGGATCGATCCCATCGCGCGGGTCCATGACGAGCGTCGAGTGAATACCGTAGGTCGCCAGGTCGTTGAGGTCAGCGAAGAACGGACTGCCAGTGCCGCCATCGCGGATGTACCGGATGCCTGACTCAAGAAGTCGTGGCTTCAGAATCGTGGCGTACTGTGGGCCGTTCACGACGTAGCGAATGTGCATCGCGACGCCGATACTTTCCACGAACGAATCCGACGCGCGGGCCGGTTCACCGGGTCCCGTCGTCCCTGCAGCGCGAACCGTGAGGGCTACCGTTCCTGACCGCCCGGCGCTCGACGCTGTGATTACGCTGGTGCCTACCGCTACCGCCGTTACCATGCCGCTGCTCGACACCGTAACGACGCTCGGCTTTGACGACGTCCAGGTCACCGTCCGGCCAGCTATCGTCGAGCCAGTGCCGTCCAGCAACGTCGCCGTTAGCTGCGCTGTGCGACCTTTCGCTACCGAAACAGATGCGGGCGACATCCGCACCGAAGCTATTGTCGCTGCGACCAATGTGACCGTGAGATGCGCCGACGCAGACTTTCCGCCGCTCGACGCCGTAATCACTGCAGCACCGGCTGCCACTGCCGTCGCGAGACCGGTGCTCGAAACTGTCGCCACGCCCGGGTTTGACGAGGTCCAAGTTACCGTCGAGGCTAACGACGTATTGCCACCGCCGTCCAGCACCGTCGCTGCCACTTGCGCGGTCTTGCCTTGCGCAACGGTGACGGACGCGGGCGCGACCACCACAGACCCGACTTGCGCGGACGCGGCGGGTTGCGATCCGTCGCCGGCCTTCGCACCGCCGTTGACCGTCACGGGCGCGTTGGCCACTGCTCCAGCACTCGTGGCGGTGATCTGGGTCGAGCCGCTCTTCCACAGGTGTACCATCCCACCTACGGAGACCGTAGCCACTGTGGTATCGCCACTGTTCCAGGCGACACCTTGAGTGCGAACTGAATTCCCCTTTTCGTCTTTGAGTGTCGCGCCGAGCCGCACGGAGTCCCCGATCAACCCGGAGACTGTCGTGGGCGACACGCTAATGGCCATTGATTGTGATCCGCCCAGTCCCAAGGTGTTGTCGGGACCCATGGCGTCGGTCAATGATTTGCCCTGCGTGCAACCCGCGGCCAATACAGCGGCCACGCATGCACAAATAGTACTGCGCATCGCTCCTCCAGATCCTGTTCGGCGGCCGGACTGGCATGGCCTGCGGGATCCTCTCCGCGGCTTTAGCCTCCTGAGCTTTGCGTCCCCAGCTTTCGCCGGGTTTGCCGTTATCGCAGGCCCCAGAGGGGCGCTGCATCGCCTCTTTCAGTTTTCTCGCGGCCTGCTCTTTGCCGAGCCCGCTGCGAGTGTAGCTAGTCTATCATGACCGATACTGGCCCGCCATTAGCAGTTTGTTTTCACTCCGCAAAGCGGTCGGACATCCTGTCCCACTAGCCCTCGCGCCTGCGCGCGAGCCCACACATTCTATTGTTATGCATTCCCTCGCGGTCGCCGCGGCGTGCTTGGCGGTCGCCGCACCATTAGTGGTTGCTCAGACACCGGCAGCAATTCCTGCGACGCAACCGTCCGCCCAGCCGGCGCAATCGAAAGCGCCGAGCGACAGCGCTCGTGCGTCAATTGCGGCGCGTCTCGCCGTGCTATGGCCGGCAACCGCCGGGCCGCCTGCCTTTCCCCCGTCCACGATTTGGATCCAGCGCGGCAAAGAAGTCGCGGATACGCTGCCGTCCACCATCGCCGTCAACATCGTATGGACCCGCGACTCGCGTGGCTTCTTCTACACGAGCGCGCCGCGCCCGTGGCAGCTATTCTACCACTGGCTCAAGCGGCCCGGCGCCGACTACCTGGTGTACGAAAGTCCTGATCACGCCGGTGCAACTGCATACGGGACCCTAAGCTCGGGCGGCCAGTACCTCGTCATCACCGCGACGCATCCCGGTGACACTCGCACTCGTCTCCTGCTGGTTGACCTGGATGATCCGGGCCACCCGGCGATAACGGCGCCAATCATAAGATTGTTCGACGACCTGGACGCCTCGTACCGTTATGTCGGGAACGCTGGCCCGGGGCTGTTCGTGTGGACAGACCGCGATGCGCCACGCGGCCGCATCATCTCGATCGACGCGACGGACCCGCGCCAGGCGACCGAACGCACGGCCCTGGCTGAATCCGCGGTGCCACTCGTCACCGCGCAGGTCGCGGCGCGACGGATCTTTGCGACCTACCGGGAAGATGGGGCCGACGTGCTGCGCGTCTTCTCATTGACCGGCCTGCAGCTTGGCACGGTGTCATTGCCCGCACCCGGCAGCGTCGGCCGTGTCGCCTGGGGTGGCCGGAGCGATCACGACACGATATACGTAGCCGCCCAAGCGGTGCTCGCGCCGCCCGCGGTTTATGTCTACATCCCGCGCAGCGGACAAACCGCGCTGTGGAAGGCAGTGTCGATTCCTTTCGATTCGGCGCAGTTCGAGACCCGCCCTTTGCACTACGATTCCGCCGGCGGAACTCACTCGACTGTGTTCGTGACCGCGCGCAAGGGACTCGCGCTAGACGGCATGCATGCAGCGTGGGTCGATACGACGAGCGATTCCAGCGGCTCACGGCTGCGCTTTTCGCCACTCGCCACTGTTTGGCTCGAGCTCGGAAATGTCTACGCAGTTCCGGCACAGTCGGGCGCGGCCGCCGCGCAGGGCGCTGGGCGGGTGCTCGCTGCTCGGAAGTACGCTCGCCCCGATGCGATCCTCACGGCCGCGCCGCCGCCCCCGAGTTCCGGGATCAATGCGTGCGCCGAGTGGTTGGCCGCCCAGGTGCGGTGATCGTGGCAAGTGTGCTCGACATCATGGACCTCGTCGTCCAAGTCGTCCGAAGCGCGCTGTTCTGGGGAGCGGCTGTTCTCGCGCTAGTTGCCGGCGTGGACTGGATGGTCCGGACACGCCGCGTCAATCCGTTTGGCCCGATCGCACGGTTCTTTCGTGCGTCGGTCGACCCGCTGCTGGCGCCGATCGAGCGCCGCGTGGTTCGGGCTGGAGGCATGCCGTCCAGCGCGCCCTGGTGGGCGCTGATCGCCGTCATCGTCGGAGGCATCGCACTGCTGAGCGTGCTGGGCTACCTGCGCGACTTGTTCCGGGACCTCTTCGTCGCCACCGTCGCCGGCCCGTCGCAAATCGCCCGGGTGCTCGTCGCGTGGACGTTCGTGCTGCTGCAGGTCGCGCTGCTCGTGCGGGTGCTCGCGTCGTGGATACGCGTGTCGCCATACTCGCGCTGGCTCCGGTGGTCCTTCCGACTCACCGAGTGGCTTCTTCGACCTCTTCGTCAACTCATCCCCCCGGTGGGGACGATTGACGTCACTCCTCTCGTGGCGTATTTCGTACTGAGCTTGATCGCCCGCGCTGTGCAGTCGGCGATCTGAGCGCTGTAGTTGAAGTGACCGAAGCCGTGTGATGCGCGTCCCACTGACGCACCAGCCGCGAAGGTCGCACGACTTTCAGAGGTCGCCATGTCGTCGATCGTGCTTGTCGGTTCTGACCTGGCGTTGCTTGAAGGACTGGCCCAAACCCTCGGCGCCGTGGGCCATCGAACCCTCATGGCATCCAGCGTTGCAGAGGGAACGGCACTCGCCGCCGCAGCTCCGCCTCTAATCGCGCTCGTGGAACGTGACATGGCGATTGCACACGTGCGCACCGGTGCCCTTCGCATGCCCGTGGCCCCGGGAGGCTCGCTCGTGCTTTTCCGGTCCACCGAGGATCCGAGCGGCCCACTGCCGCCAGCTCTTGTGCGGATCACTCTGGCCGATCTCGCTCTTCCGCTGGAGCGGCACCGACTCGTGGCGCTCGTTCGCTCGGTCGAAGAGCGTGCACATCACTCTGGTCGCGACCGGCCGCAAACGCCGCCCGAAAGTCGCGTCGTTTAGCTCTAGCCATCGCCCTAGCCCCTAACCCCCTCCCCTGAAGGGGAGGGGGAATCTTTTTGTTTTCAAGCTTCGCTTGAATGACGAGGGGGCGGCCTGCTGGCCGCCCGCATGCCCACTCCCCTTTAGGGGAGGGGGCACGGGGAGGGGAAGACGGTTGGCGTCCCGCAGGTACACAGTTTAGGATACTGGGAGCTCGTTACAACTGAACAGCGTGGTGATTTACGGCAACTTGCGGCCACGTAAAACATTCGCTAAACCGCCACGCCCGGCGGCCTGCCCGTCCGGGCAATTTTATTTGTGGTCACGTCCATGGCTGATAACTCAACCTCCTCTACCCGTCCGCCCGACCCCGCCTCCAACGGATCCGGGCCCCGCTACCTCGATGAGGTCGCCCGCCACGTAGTCATCTACGATGGCGCGATGGGAACGAACATCCAGCGCCACCACCTAACGGCCGATGACTTCGGCGGCAAGGCGCTGGAAGGATGCAATGACCACCTGGTGTTGACCCGCCCCGACGTAATCCAGGGGATCCACGAGTCGTTTCTCGCCGTTGGTTGCGACGTCGTGGAAACCTGCACCTTTCAATCGACGCCCCGTCGGTTGGCGGAATGGGGTTTGGGAGACAAGGTTCGCGACATCAACGTGGGCGCCGCGCGCCTCGCCAGAGCTGCGTGCGATCGCTACACGACTGCGGAGCATCCGCGCTTCGTGGCTGGCTCCATCGGCCCAACGGGCATGCTACCATCGAGCAGCGACCCCGTACTGTCGGCGGTCACGTTCGAAGAGCTGAGCGAGAACTACTACGAGCAGGCCAAAGCGCTGGTGGAAGGCGGCGTCGACGTGCTGCTCGTGGAAACGGCGCAGGACATTCTGGAGGTAAAGGCGGCCGTGGTAGGCTTCGAGCGTCTGTTCGCCGAGCTCGGCCGACGAGTGCCCGTTCAAACGCAAATCACGCTCGACACCAGCGGCCGCATGCTCTTGGGGACGGACATCGCCAGTGCTCTTACGACACTAGAAGGACTGGGCGTGGATATCATCGGTCTCAACTGCTCGACCGGTCCCGAGCACATGCGCGAGCCAGTTCGATACCTGACGCAGCACGCCTCGCGGCCAATCTCGGTGATCCCCAACGCCGGCCTGCCGCTCAACACTGGAACCGGCGACGCGGTCTACCCGTTGGAGCCGGCGCCGCTCGCCACGGCGCTCGGCGAGTTCGTACGCGACTTCGGCGTGCGGATCGTGGGCGGATGTTGTGGCACCACGCCGGAACACCTCGCGGCGGTCATCGCCCGAGTGCGAGGCCTCGAGCCAGCGCCCCGGAACGGCACGCAAGACGTGCCGCGTGTCTCCAGTGCGATGCGCGCGATCACGCTGCACCAGGATCCGCCCCCTTTGCTCATCGGCGAGCGCGTCAACGCGCAGGGGTCCCGCGCGGTGAAACGTCTTCTGCTAGCCGACGACTACGAGGGGATTCTGCGGGTGGCTCGCGACCAGGCGGAATCGGGCGCCCACGTGCTCGACGTATGCGTCGCGCTCACGGAACGCGCCGACGAGGCGGACCAGATGGCGCGCATAATCAAGCTGCTATCCATGAGCGTCGAGTCGCCGCTAATGATCGACTCCACCGAGGCCGGGGTAATCGCGGCCGCGCTCAATCACCTGCCTGGTCGCGGCATTGTGAACTCGATCAACATGGAGAATGGCCGGAAACGCATCGACGACGTGCTGCCAATCGTCAAGCGTCACGGGGCGGCGGTCGTCGCACTCACGATCGACGAGACCGGCATGGCGCGTACGCGCGAGCGGAAGCTCGAGGTCGCACGCCGGATCCATGACATCGCGACGACGGAGTTCGGGCTCTCTCCGTCGGATCTCATTTTCGACGCTCTCACGTTCACGCTCGCGACCGGCGAAGCCGAATGGATCGACTCCGCGAAGGAGACCATCGAGGGCATTCGCCTCATCAAACGCGAGCTGCCAGGCGTGCTCACCGTGCTAGGCGTGTCCAACGTGAGTTTTGGCCTCACGCCCGACGCGCGTGCAGTGCTCAACTCCGTCTTCCTGCACCATTGCGTCGCCGCCGGTCTCGACGCCGCAATCGTCAACCCGGCTCACGTCCGCCCGTACGCCGAGATCGACGAGACGGAGCGCGCGCTGGCCGATGGCCTGGTGTTCAACCAACGGCCGGACGCGTTGCAGCATTTCATCGAGCACTACTCGTCGCGGGGCTCGGGCGATCGGGCATCAGCCTCCGGCAAGACCGTAGAAGATCCCACGGCCGGCATGACCACGGACCAGCGCATCCACTGGCAGATAGTGCATTGGAAGAAGGACGCAATCGAGGAGCGGCTGGATGAGGCCGGCGTGCGAGAGAATCCGGTGCGCGTACTCAACGAAGTACTGCTCCCGGCAATGAAAGAGGTCGGCGACAAGTTCGGGGCCGGCGAGCTGATCCTCCCGTTCGTGCTGCAAAGCGCCGAGGTCATGAAGAAAGCAGTGCGCCACCTGGAACAGTTCCTGGAGAAAAAAGAGGGGTACACCAAAGGCAAAGTCGTGCTGGCGACGGTGTACGGCGACGTGCACGACATCGGCAAGTCGCTCGTCAACACCATCCTCGCCAATAATGGCTACACCGTGTTCGATCTCGGCAAGCAGGTCCCCGTCAACACGATTGTGGACAAGGCGCAGGAGGTAGCGGCAGACGCGATTGGCTTGTCAGCTCTGCTGGTATCGACATCCAAGCAGATGCCGCTGTGCGTGCAGGAGCTCGACCGGCGGGGCCTCACGTACCCAGTATTGATTGGCGGCGCGGCAATCAATCGACGATTTGGACGACGGGCGCTGTTCGTCGATGGCGAGAGGGCATACCAGCCTGGCGTGTTTTATTGCAAGGACGCTTTCGAAGGACTCGACACGATGGACTCGCTCATGGATCCCGAGCGGAGGCCCGGGTTCGTGGCAGGCTCGCTCGACGCGGCGCGGCGCGACGTGTTTCTGCACACCGGCGTCGGGAAAGACGTCCCCGCTGGGGACAGCGGCCTCGAACGAAGCGACGTGCGCGCGGACGTTGCCGTGCCACGGCCACCATTTTTTGGCACACGCGTCGTCCGCAGCATTCCGCTTCGCGAGATATTCGCGCTGCTCGACCTGGACGAGCTGTATCGCTTGCAATGGGGCGGCCGAGGATCCGGACCGGCGTACGAAAGCGCAGTACGCGAAGAGTTCGAGCCGGCCCTGGCTCGCCTCACGGCCGACGCCGAACGCAACGGCTGGATAGCGCCGGCTGCGGTGTACGGTTATTTCCCGGCCCAATCGCAGGTGAACGACCTGATAGTGTACGACCCGGCGGCTTATGGCAGCGACGGCGGCTCCCTGCGAGAGATCGGCCGATTCAAATTTCCGCGCCAGGTTGGGCGCGAGCGGCTTTGCATCGCGGACTACTTCCGGAGCGTCGATTCTGGCGACGTTGATGTCGTGGCCTTTCAGGTGGTGACGGTTGGCAATGCGGCAACCGAGCGCTTCGAGGCATTGCAAGCGGCCGGCGAGTACAGCGAGGCTCTGTATGCGCATGGTCTGTCGGTCGAGGCGGCCGAAGCCGTCGCGGAGTGGATGCACCGGCGCATACGCCGCGAGCTGCGGTTGAGCGATACCGCGGGGAAGCGCTACTCGTGGGGGTACGGCGCGTGCCCGGACCTCGACGACCACGCGACGGTATTCCGTCTGCTGCCGGCGGCCGACGCGCTGGGCATGCAGCTGACGACAGCGCAGCAGTTCATCCCCGAGCAGTCCACCGCGGCGATCATCGTCCACCATCCGCAGGCGAAGTACTACGCAGTGCGCGGCGATGCGAGCGCCGGCGATCGCGATTCGCCCGACGGGGAGAGCAAGGTCGCCGCGAGCAATGTCGTCAAGGGCAATGTCGTCAAGGGCGATGTCGCTGCTGGGACGGGGGCGGCCGGGGCGGCCGGGGCGACGGCGGCGTGAGCGGCAGTGAGACAGGGGCCGCCAGGCCGCGGGTCGCATTGCTCGAGCGCCTGCTCGACCCGGACCGTATCGTCGTGTTCGACGGTGCGATGGGCACGATGCTGTACGCCCGCGGCGTCTTCATCAACGTGTGCTACGATGAGCTGAACGTCCGCGCACCCGACATGGTCCGTGACGTGCACGACGAGTACGTCAGGGCGGGAGCTGAAGTGCTCGAGACCAACAGCTTTGGAGCTAACCGCACCAAGCTGTCGCCGTACGGACTCGAGACGCAGGTGCGAGATCTCAACCTCGCCGCCGCGCGGCTGGCGCGTTCCGCAGCGGGCGACACGAGACTTGTCGCAGGTGCGGTCGGTCCGCTTGGCGTGCGGATGGAGCCGTACGGCCCCACCGCCCGGACCGAGGCGCGCGCGCTCTTCGTCGAGCAGATGACGGCCCTTCGGGACGGTGGCGTCGATTGCTTCATCGTGGAGACTTTTTCGGACGTGGAGGAGATCGAACAGGCTATTCGGGCTGCGCGCGAGGTGGACAGCGCCATGCCGGTCGTCGCGCAGATGACCATCGGGGCCGACGGCCTTACGCCGTTCGGTGTTTCGCCCGAAGCCATAGCCCGCGCGCTGGACAGCTTCGGCGCGGACGTGATTGGACTGAATTGCTCCGTCGGCCCTCAGACGATTCTCGAGGCGATCGAGAAGATGGCACCGGTCACCCGTCGCAAGCTTTCGGCCCAGCCCAACGCTGGTATGCCGCGTGAGGTGAGCGGGCGCAGCATGTACATGGCCAGCCCAGAGTACATGGCGACGTACGCGCATCATCTCGTTCAAGCGGGAGCCAAAGTGGTCGGTGGATGCTGCGGGACGACACCGGCACACATCCGCGCGATCGTTGAAGGAATACGTCCGCTGGCACCTCGCCACAGCGGGGTAGTCCAACACGCCACCGTCGCCGACTCGGCCGGCCGCGGGCGACTTTCGCGTGCGGTCGAGGGTGACGGAACGGCCCCCGCGTCTGGCCGGCCAGTGGCCACCGGCGTCGAGCCCGTGCCATTCGCTGAACGGTCACAGTGGGCCGCCAAGCTCGCGCGCGGAGACTTCGTTACCTCCGTGGAGATCGTTCCGCCTCGCGGCGTGGACGCGTCCGCGATGCTGCGCGACGTGGGAGCACTCAAGCGTGCGGGAGTGGACGCGGTAAACGTGCCCGATGGCCCGCGCGCACAGAGCCGGATGAGCGCACTGCTGGTGAGCATCCTCATTCAGCAGCAGCTCGGCATCGAAGCGGTGACGCACTACTGTTGCCGCGACCGGAATCTGCTGGGCATGCTGAGCGATCTTCTCGGTGCATCGGCTATGGGTCTGCACAATGTGCTCGTGATAACGGGTGACCCGCCGAAGATGGGACCCTACCCCGACGCGACGGCCGTATTCGACATCGACTCGATCGGTCTCACCAACCTCGTCTCACGTTTGAATCGCGGGCTCGATCCGGGTGGCAATGCGATCGGCGCGCCTACGCGCTTCGTGATTGGCGTCGGGGTCAACCCTGCGGCGGTCGATCCCGCGCAGGAACGTCGGCGGTTCGAGTGGAAGGTCGAGGCGGGCGCGGAGTTCGCGATCACGCAGCCTGTCTTCGATGTCGCGCAGCTCGAGCGCTTTCTTGGCTCGCTCGGCGATTCGCGCATTCCGGTCGTGGCCGGCATCTGGCCGCTCACGTCCGCGCGCAACGCGGAGTTCCTGGCCAACGAGGTTCCCGGTGTGACTGTGCCCTCGGCGATCATCCAGCGCATGCGCAGCGCGAGCGCGACGTCCAAGGAGCACGGAATCGCGGAGGGCATAGCGATCGCGCGCGAGATGCTGGTGCAGGTACGCGGAAGCGTGCAGGGAGTGCAGGTGTCCGCGCCGTTCGGCAAGGTCGAGTTGGCGCTGCGCGTGTTCGAGGGACATATGACGCGCGTCGAACCTGTTACCGTATAGCGTGTGAAGGGGATCCTGCTCATCGATCACGGATCTCGCCGCGGCGAGGCCAACGCAATGCTTGTCTGTGTGGCGAACCTGGTGCAACACATGGTCGCTGACACCGCGGTAGTGCGGCACGCGCACATGGAATTGGCCGAGCCATTGATCGCACGCGGATTCGCCGACTGCGTTGAGGCCGGGGCAGACGAAGTCGTCGCGTTCCCGTACATGCTCTCGCCTGGAAAGCATTCCACGGCGGACATCCCGCGCATGGTAGCGGCGGCGGCGGCGGCTTTCCCCGGTGTTCAATACAGCGTCACCCCGGCCTTCGGCGTTCACGAGAAGCTCGCCGAGCTGATCCTGGCCCGAGCAGGCGTGGCGCCGGCATGCGCCGCCTCGCACGGCGCGCGGTGCTGGGACCCGGCCAAATCGGGGACGGCTTGCGAGGATGCGTGCCGAGCGCGGTCCACGGTGTGATTCCCGGGCGCCGAGTAGATTTCGGCCGTGGCCACCCGTCTTGCCCCGGAACGACTTCCACTGACTTCCCTGAGCGACGACGAGGAGGCCTTCCGGGACGTCGCGGCAGTCTTCGCCGAAGATGAGGTGCGCCCTCGCGTTCGCGAGATGGAGCGCGCCGGGCGCATCGATCCGGAACTGACGAAGAAGCTGTTCGCGCTCGGCCTCATGGGAATAGAGGTCGAAGAACGCTATGGCGGGGCCGGCGGGTCGCTCACGATGGTGGCCATTGCGGTTGAGGCCATCAGCCGGGTGGACGCGGCAACCGCCATAATGATCGACGTTCAAAACACACTGGTGAACTATCCAGTCGCGCGGTACGGAAGCCCGGAGCTGAAAGCCAAGTACCTGCCCCGCCTAGTTACGGACGAAGTGGGCGCATATGCGCTGTCCGAGCCGGGGTCCGGATCCGATGCGTTCGGCATGCAGACAACCGCGACCCACGACGCCACGCGCGGCCAGTACGTGCTCAATGGGCGGAAAATGTGGATCACCAACGGAGCCGAGGCGGACGTGTTCGTGGTGTTCGCAAACGCGAACAGGCCGGCCGGCTACAAGGGGATCACCGCGTTCGTCGTCGAGCGCTCGTTCCGCGGATTCCACGTCGGGAAAAAGGAAGACAAGCTTGGCATCCGCGCGTCGAGCACGGTGGAGCTGATCCTGGACGGGTGCGAGGTACCCGAATCGAACGTGCTGGGACCCGTAGGTCAGGGATACAAGGTCGCGATCGAGACGCTCAACGAAGGCCGCATTGGGATCGGCGCCCAAATGATTGGCGTAGCGGGCGGAGCGCTCGCGGCAGCGACAGCATACGTGAAGGAGCGCACCCAATTCGGCAAGCCGCTCAGCGAGTTCCAGGGCATTCAGTTCCAAATCGCACAGGCTGCGACCGAGCTGGAGGCGGCTCGCTTGATGGTGTACAATGCCGCCCGCCTGAAGGACGGTGGCGCGGATATCGCGCGCGAGGGCGCGATGGCCAAGCTCTTTTCATCGCAGGTTTGCGAGCGAGTCACCTCCCTGGCACTCGAACTGCACGGGGGCTACGGATATACCACCGACTATCCGGTGGAGAAATTCTATCGCGACGCGAAGATCGGCACGATTTACGAGGGCACGTCGAACATGCAGCTCCAGACGATTGCACGGGCGGTCTTGCGATGAAGTGCAATGCGCGGGGTGAGAGCGCTTGATGATTAGCACGAACGGCGTGGAGCAGTTGGCGCGCACCGCGCAGGCCAGATGGGCCCGCACGCGCAGCCTGGGGCGCGCTACGTTCGTGTGGCGCTACGGCGTCGTAGGGTGGGGCATCCCGATCGGGACCGTGACCGCGTGCTATCACGTAATTCACCTGCACGCGCCAGGCGCCGCCTGGTCTGTCGCGAGCTTGCGACCGCTCTGGCAGAGCATCGTTGGCCTCATGGCCGCCTGTTGCGTCGTAGGATACCTGTTCGGCGCGTGGCTGTGGGACGCGTGCGAAGCGCGCTTCGGGCCTGACATAGAGAGCTGACGGTTGACGGCCCCCGTCCTGCCGCCCGGTCTCGTGCCATTGGGGCTCGCGCCGTCCGGTGCTACCCCCGGCCCCCCCCTCGCGGCTCACCCGACCGCAAATCTGCGCCCACGTACCGCGTCGGAAATCGTTGATGTCGCCGTTCAGCTCCTGCGGAGGCAATACCAGCAGTTCTTCACTATCTCCGCGATCTGGTACGTCCCGATCCTCGTGCTACAGCTCTCGTTTTTCCGGCGCGTCGCGACCGAGGTGGCTACAGGACGAATGCCGAGCGAGCCGCTCGGGTCCTTTGGCATCTTTG
Organism: uncultured Gemmatimonadales bacterium; assembly: GCA_963838855.1. Classification (GTDB taxonomy): domain Bacteria; phylum Gemmatimonadota; class Gemmatimonadetes; order Gemmatimonadales; family Gemmatimonadaceae; genus FEN-1251. Next base: position 62,257 of record CAWISX010000021.1, read on the forward strand.
GACTTGTGGCTTTACTGTGGTACGTGCTCATGGTCGCCGCCATGGTGCACGCGGCGTCGGATGCTTACCTCGGCCGCGCAATTGACGTCGCGGATTGCATCAGACGCGCCGTGCCGAGCATTGCCGCGGTGTTCTTTTCGTTGCTGGTCAAGTTCGCATTGATGGCGTTCGGAGTCATGCTGTTCTTCGTGGGCTACTTCTACTTCCTGGCCCTTTTCTTCGTGGTGCCGACCGCCGTTGTGCTCGAACGTGTCGGAGCTTTTGCGGGATTGGCGAGATCGATTGAGCTGTCCAAGGGCCTCAAGTGGCATGCGCTCCGCACGATAATCCTGATTGCGATCATTTACATCCTGTTGTACATGGTCGCGGCAGCCATCGGCGGCGTGCTGTTTGGACTCACGCACAGCCAGCTCTGGGTCCAGCTCATCACCGCAATTGCGTCGGTTGTGCTGTACCCGCTGTTTCCCATCGTCCAGACCGCACTGTACTACGACGCGAGAATTCGAAAAGAAGGATTTAGCGGCGTCGCGCAGTAAGAAGAGACGCTCCTCACAGTGACATCTCGGTGACCAGCCCGAGTGGGCCGCTCGACCCGGCCGCCGTGAGCGACACGATTGCGGCGGTGTTCCGGCAGCGCGACTACGACCGGACGGTGATAGACTCCGTCTTGGATCGCGCGTGGCGGTGGGTGGGTGAGCGCATCGCTGAGGTGGTGGCCGCGATCCGCCATTCGCCGGCCGCACGGTGGGTGGTGATCGCTGTCCTGGTGTCGCTGGGGCTCGCGGTCCTTGGACGTGCGATTTATCTAGGCGTGATTGGCGAGGAGAGCGGGGCCGGAGCGGGCCGCAGACGACGGGTGGCTGGCTCTCACGATGCATGGGCCGACGCGCAGCGCCTCGCCGCTGCGGGGAACTACACCAGCGCCGCTCACGCTCTGTATCGCGCGTTGCTCGACGCAATCGCTGGGCGCGGCGATGTCGGGATCCATCCGTCCAAGACAGTCGGTGATTACGGGCGGGAGCTGAGGCGGCGGTCCTCCGCAGCCTGGACCGGGTATCGCGAATTCGCGCGCTCTTACGAGACAGTCGTCTACGGCTTGGGCTCTTGTGACCAGGCCCGCTACGAGCGCTTGCTGGCTCTCGCGACGCCGCTGGTGCAACAGGATGGCTGAGTCAACCGGGGTGGCTGCCCCGAACCGACGCGGGCCCATCTTCACTCGACCAGCCGTGGTGCTACCTACCGCCCTCGTACTGGTGATCGTGTCGATCCTGCTTTCGCCCGAGCAAACGCCGGTTGATCGTGAAGGGCGCCTCACCACGTACGCTGCGAGCCCCGGGGCTGCTCGTGGGACGTACGAGGTCTCGCAACGATTGGGGTGGAAAGTCAGCCGCCGCGTCACGCCCCTGACGCGTCCGCTCGACACCGCCGCGGTGTACGCGATTTTGGACCCCCCGATACCGCTGTCGCTCAACGAGACACGCACGATGCTTGATGCCGTGCGTCGGGGAGCAGGTTTGGTGTACGTGGTTGAGAACGGATCGCCGCTGTCCGACTCGCTGCGCGTGCGGCATTCCGACACCGGGTACACCGCGCCGCGCGGCGCGCGGGACAGTGCCGCGTGCCCTGGGCGCGACTCACCCGCGGCAACGATGTGGTACGATCAACGCGTGCACCTGTACGCGCTCCAGGCCACCGCGCCCATGCCGAGCGACACCGCGGCTTTTCTGCGGCTGCGGCGCTCGGCCCCCGGCCAGCGGTCAGACTCGTCTTCCTCCTCGGTGTCTGCCACGACACGCCGGCCGCCGTATGCGGCGGTCGGGTTTCCGTTTGGCCGCGGGCGAGTGGTCGCCGTGGCCGACCCGGACGTTTTCAGGAACGACGTCGTGCGTGTGTGCAGGTGGGGTATTGGCCGGCAGGTAGTGGGCATGCTGGACTGGGCATTTGGCGGCGGACGGCCACCGCTGGTCTTTGACGAGTACCATCAGGGCTTTGGGCCGCACGCGAGTGTAACTCGCGCGATGGCGCACTTTCTCGTGCGAACGCCCTCCGGTCGCACTGTCGCGCAGGTGGCTGCGGCCGCTTTGGTACTGCTGCTTGCGCTAGCCGTGCGTCCGATCGTTCCGCGCGAGCGCAGCAGCATCGAACGTCGATCGCCACTCGAGCACGTCGCCGCATTGGCTCGCGCGTACGAGCAAATTGGGGCTAGCCGCGTGGCTGCTCGCCGCTTGGCACGCGGGCTTCGACGCCGTCACGCCGCTGGCGCGTGGACGCGGATTGCGGAGGGCGACGGTCGGACGATGGACGTGGACGCAGCGTTTCTCACCGCTGTGGCTGCCCGTTACCCCGGTGCGGCGCGTGACGTGGCGCGGTTGCGAGACGCCGAAGAGCGGCGGGTGACCGCGGTGGAATTAGTAGCGGTAGCGCAAAGCGTGGAGCGCATCGACGGAGCAATGACCGGCCGATTGGCCGCAAACCCAGAGAGCAATCCAGTGGCGTCAACGAGCTCAAAAGTATGATCCCGGAGCAGGTGGCCGACACGTTGCGTCAGCTACGCGAGCGCGTCGCGACCCGCATCGTGGGACAGGAAGGCGTGATCGACGAGGCATTGGTGGGTTTTCTCGCGCGCGGTCACGTGTTGCTCGAGGGAGTGCCGGGTACGGCCAAGACGCTGCTCGTGCGCTCGCTGGCTGAGGCGCTGGGCGTGCGGTTCGGGCGAATCCAGTTCACGCCCGACATCATGCCGTCGGATGTGACGGGCGTGAGCGTATATCGCGATGCGACGCGCGACTTCGAGTTTCGCCCGGGTCCCGTTTTCAGCGACCTGCTACTAGCCGACGAGATCAACCGAGCGCCGGCCAAGACCCAGTCGGCGTTGCTCGAGGCAATGCAGGAGCGCCAGGTAACCACGGATGGGCAGGCGAGGTCGCTGGGAGAGGTGTTCACCGTATTCGCCACGCAGAACCCGGTCGAGTACGAGGGAACGTATCCCCTGCCAGAGGCGCAGCTCGACCGGTTTTTGCTTAAAGTGCGGGTGACCTATCCGTCCCGCGACGCCGAACTCGAGCTGCTTGCGCGATACGCCGAGGGATTCGATGCGGAGCGGCTGGGCGAGCGACCAATTGCGCCTGTGGTGGACCGGAAAGGTTGCCATGAGTTGCGTGCAGCCGTGGACTCGGTGAAGGTGGCACCCGAGGTGCGAGAGTACGTGGCGGCGATAGTGCGAGCGACTCGCGACGACCCGGGGCTCACGCTGGGCGGCTCTCCTCGGGCCACGGTCTCGTTGTTCCGGGCGGCGCGCGGCGCCGCATTGCTCGCCGGTCGCGACTTCGCCACGCCTGACGATGTCAAGGATTTCGCTCCGGCGGTTCTTCGCCACCGCATAATCGTGGCGCCAGAGTTGGAGGTGGAGGGCCGCTCCGCGGACGACGTGCTCGAGGGAGTGCTGGGCCGAGTCCCGGCACCGCAGTGATAGCGTCTTTCGTTCCAACTCGTCGGCTGGCAGTCATTGTTCTCCTCGCCGCGCCCGTGTGGCTGTTGGCGGCACCACTTGGCGGCAGGTGGCAAACTGCGGCGGGCGCCGTGGTGCTGGCCGCGTTGGGGGTGCTTCTCGTGCTCGACGCGGCAGCGACGGCCGGCCGGGGTGCGCTGCAGGTAGAGCGCAGTCTGCCGATGTCCGTCGGCGTAGGCGACGAGGTACGGGGTGCGTACACCATTCGGTCGAGGTGGCCGGCTCGGGTGCGCGGCGCGCTGTATGACGCGCTCCCAGACTCAGTGCGACGCGTGGGCTTGGGCCCGATCCTTTTTTCGTTGCAGAGGCGCGGCGAGGTGACTTTGCCGGTGAGCGTGACCGGATGGGATCGCGGGGAGTGGCCGCTGGGGCCGATCGCGATTCGCGCGCAGGGTCCCCTGGGTCTGGTAGAACGGACGCTTCGTTTCGGGCTACCGGACCGCATCACCGTCGCGCCGTCGCTGACCAGTGCTCGGCGGTTCCGGTTGCTCGCATTGCAGCATCGCCTGCGCGACGTCGGAGTGCGCGCGCTCCGGCGACGGGGCGAAGGTACGAGCATCGCCGGGCTACGGGATTATATGGCGGGCGACGACCCTCGGTTCATCGATTGGAAAGCGACTGCGCGACGCCAGCGAGTGATCGTTCGCGAATTCTCCGTCGAGCAGGGCCAAACCGTGTTGCTCGCAGTGGACGCGGGGCGGCTCATGACCCAGGAGGATGACGCGATGCCGCGATTCGAGCACGCGCTGTCATCTGCTTTGGTGCTGGCGAACGTGGCGGTGGCGTCAGGCGATCAGGTGGGTCTGCTGGTGTTCAACGACGAAGTTCGCGCATTCGTGCCGCCAGCACGCGGAGCCAAGGCCTTGCAAGCGGTGCGCGAGGCGCTGATTCCGGTGCGAGCGACGATGGTGGAACCCGACTACGGAGCTGCGTTCCGAACCCTTGATGCGCGGCAGCGTCGGCGTTCGTTGGTAGTGCTATTCACGGACGTCATCGACGTGCGGTCGTCCCAGGCACTCATCGCGCACACGGCGCGCAGTGCACGCCGGCATTTGCCACTCGTGGTTGCGCTCCGCAACGAGGCGCTGGTCGCCGCCGCCACGCCCTCCGCCGAGCCAACTGTCGCCGGCGTCTACGCGGCCGCCGCGGCGGAAGAGCTGCTCTCCGCCCGCGACGAAGCCCTAGCCCAAATGCGCCAGGCTGGCGTCAGCGTAGTAGACGTCCGCCCGCAATCCATGGCGGCCGCGGTGGTCAACCGCTACCTAGAGCTAAAAGGCCGCGGGGCGATTTAGGTGGGTTAGTAGATAACGCCCCAGATGGACTTAGTGAGGACAGCCACATGTCGGGACGTTGACCCGTCGACGCCGAAGCGCAGGCTAGCACGGGTGCAGTCCGACCTAGTCGCAGGTCCGCGTCGTAGGGTAGGCGTCGTGCAGTTGAGGAATGCTTGGCAGGCACTAGCGAAACCGAGGCGAAGCGTCCCGACGCCCTATGGATAGCAACGATAGCGCGCGTGCGCGATCAAGGAGTTTCGCCGCTCTCACGGGATTGCATTCCATCATCCACTGCGTGGCGAGACTGTTCGCCAGAAATGCCTATACGGCCGGATCCCGCGCCGATGAACCGTCTCCCACCGACCATCGACAAGGAATTCTGGCTCTGAATAGCCGATTGAAGTCCCGGACCTCCATGATTGGTGTCGATATCGAAGTGAAGCCATCAGCGCGGCTCGGCGCGACCGCGCCCGAGTTTCTTCGGGCTCGTGCGGCCACTTCATCCCATCTGGACAATTTGCGTGCCTACGAGAGCGCACCTCATCGGCACGTGACGGTACGCTCGCCGGCAGAACGGCGTGAGCAGGAGACCGACGTAGCATGGCGCGATTGTCAAGCTCCTACTGGCATGCTCTGCGACGACCTGGCGAGATCGCTGCGACCTGCGGTCCGATGCCCACTCGTAAAGGTAGGTAAACGGAGCCGCGTGCGTTGACCAGAGTCCGAAGCTGGACTTAGGCGTCACGTCCAATGCGGCATATGCCGGCCTCGGGTGGTACTTCCTGTGCTCCAGCAATCCGCAGGGACTTCGCTGGGGCGAGCTCGCCGGAACAGGCCACCGGCACGGCTACCAGCGTATGGGCCATCCAATACATGCGCGTCGCCGTCATGATAGACACAAAGCAATCATAGCGCTTACCAGCCGTCGCTAGTTTCGGACTTGTCTGACACGTCAGCCGCAGCACTGAAGTCCGATCCCGACTTTGTGGCAACTACGAATTGGCTACGAGTCCTTCTAGAGAATGGGCGTCCGACGCAGTTTATCAGCCATGTCGGAAGCCGCCAGCTCGCCAAGGAATTGGCGACTGGCGGACGAGCGCAGCGATTCGCTCAGGCATCGAGCTCGGCTCTGGTCGTTAGGTGACGCGGTTGGTTGCCAGGCGATCCGCGCACGGGGAAGGCGCGCTAAGCACAAGCCAGGGTACGAGAAAGACCGAGCGTATCCCGCAGTAATACCGCCTGCACGCGAGGCTCCGAAGGTTATTCCGCGTCTCGAAGAACGCATCCGGTCGAAGTACGACGAACTGCTGATTCTACGATTCAAGGCGACCAACTCAGCGCCCTACCCTTTCGAGTGGGTCGATCGAGATGAGACCTATCGCCTCTACGGCGCGGCGCTGTTGCGAATCAGTAAGCTCTACGACGAGCGTTTTTGAGTATAGAGGGCTAGCCTATCTGGGCCAGCGCGCGCACGTTGCCGTCAGACGCGTTTTCAACAAAGGTTATCTCGGCCTCCGTTCGCAATTGCGCGAATCTCTCCTTCATCATCGCGATGTACTTCGGTTCGATTTCGTAGCCGATACTAGAACGGGCCGCGTTCATTGCCGCTTCGGTGGTTGTGCCCGTCCCGACAAATGGATCGAGGACCGATATCGCCAACGAACGAAAACATGCGGATCAAGTCGATAGGCTAGCTCGACTGGGATACGGCGCCGGGTGACCCCGTTCACGACTGGAGCCCGGGACGTCGGCCCATATCGCACGGAACCAGCGCGCGTGATCCTCCTTCGCGATGAGACTCATGGTGCGCTGGAACTGCGTTGGGTTACGATATCCTCCAGGCTTCCGGAAAAGGAGGACGTACTCGACGTCGTTCTTAATTACTGCGTTCGGCTCATACGGCTTACCCAGAAACGGCGATCCATTGCCCACCACCTCGGTTGCCGCGTTCGCGATCTTGTACCACAGGATCGGCGTCAGGTAGTCGAAGCCAATGCGTCGGCAGTGGACGGCGATGTCGGCATGCAACGGCATCACTAGGTGTCGGCCAGTCTTCCGACGCGGCAGGCAGACGTCTCCAACCACAACGCACAAACGACCGCCCGGGATGAGCAGATCGAAGCAGCGCTTCCAAACCCGCGCTAGTGCAGCGTGAAAAGCTTGGTAATCGTCGAAGATGCCCCAACTGGTCATCGCGCACCGCCCGGGTTCGTGCGGTTCGCATTACACCATTGCGACCGGCGGCGTGATAACCTATTCTTACACGTAAGAATACTACTGCTTCTGGAAACTCAATGCGAATTACTAGCAAGGGACAGGTCACCATTCCCGCCGATGTTCGCGAGCAACTGGGCTTCCTGCCTCATACGGAGGTCCGCTTCCGCGTGCGCGGCAACGCTGCCGTCCTCGAGAAGGTCAAAGGCCCCGGCCGGCGGGGGCGCGCGCCTAGTCGACCGCCTCCGCGGAAGCGCAACTGTCCGCATGACCACCGATCAGATTCTCGCCCTGACGCGCGAGCCCTGAGTTGTGGCCGAGACGCTGGTCGACAGCAGCGTTCTCCTCGACATCGTGACGGAGGATCCTACCTGGTACGAATGGTCCGCCGGAGCGCTGGCGGCGCAAGCCGACGTCGCCATCCTTGCAATAAATCCCATCATCTATGCAGAGGTATCGGTCGGCTTCGCGCGGATCGAGGACTTAGAAGCGCGGCTTCCCGCGGACGAAGTGCGCCGGGACCCGATTCCGTGGGAGGCCGCGTTTCTAGCGGGAAAGGCGTTCGTCGCTTATCGGCGACGTGGCGGCGCGAAGACGGCCCCCCTCCCCGACTTTTACGTCGGTGCCCACGCCGCTGTTCGCGGCATGACAGTACTCACCCGCGACCCAGGGCGACTCCGGACCTATTTCCCCACGCTCGTGCTGATCGCGCCAACCGCAGCCGAGATCGCGCGCGTCGAGCGACGCTAAGCGGAGCGTCGTCCGAGATGATCAAGAGGCGCTCCGCGATCAACTCCATTCGGTGCGGCTGAGCAAAATCGTGCCCGCGCTGAGGCACCGTGGGCACTGCACGAGGCGCTAGAATTGCCAGTCCACCAACTCCGGGCCCGTTCAGCTCTGGATGAGAGCATGCGCTGCCACCTCGAGCGCGAGCTCGATCTGCCGTGCGCTGACGTCGAGATGGGTCACGGCGCGGACGGTCCTCGGGCCCATCGCGCCATGCGGACTCCGCGCGAGAGAAGCATCGCCACCGCCTGCGCCGCGTCGATAGGGCCCTTCAGCTCGAAGATCACGATGTTGGTTTCGACGGACGCCGGATCTAGCACGACGCCGGGCAGATGGGCGAGACCGTCCGCGAGCCGCCGTGCGTTGGCATGGTCCTCCGCGAGCCGCTTGACGTGATGTCGCAGTGCGAAGATCCCGCCCGCAGCGATGATGCCCGCCTGGCGCATCGCCCCACCCATCTGCTGCTTGAGGCGCCACGCCTCCGCGATGAACTCACGCGAGCCCGCGAGCGCGGCGCCGACCGGGGCGCCGAGCCCCTTCGTGAAGTCGATCCATGCCGAGTCGAACGCCGCTGCGTACTCGCGCGCGCCGACGCCGCTCGCCACCACAGCGTTCATGAGCCGAGCGCCGTCGAGATGCGTGCCCAGGCCTTGCTGCCGCGCGACCTCCGTGACTGCTGTGATTCGCGCGAGCGGCCAGATCGAGCCACCGCCGAGGTTGCTGGTCTGCTCAACCCAGAGCAAGCGGCTTCTCGGCATGTAGCGGTTGTCGGGGCGGATGGCCGCCGCCACCGCCTCCTGGTCGTACTGGCCGCGCGCGCCGTCGAGCACGCTCACGTTGACGCCGGCCAGCGCCGCGGGGCCACCGGCCTCGAAGTGGATGGGATGCGCGGTGCGATGCGCGATCATCTCGTCGCCCGGCCGGCAGTGCACTCGAAGCGCGATCTCGTTGCACATCGTGCCCGAAGGCAGGAACAGCGCGGCCTCCTTACCCAGCAGCTCGGCGACCATCTCCTGCAGCGTGTTGACGGTTGGGTCCTCCAACGTCTGCTCGTCGCCGACCTCCGCCTCGCACATGAACTGCCGCATCGCTCGCGTAGGCCGTGTGACGGTGTCGCTCAGGAGATCGACCTCGATCGGCATGGGGTCTTCCTAGGAGTGTGAGTCGCGGCTACATCAAGACGAGCTGGGGGAAATCGCGGGCGTAGCGATCGCGGTCGAGTGTGAGTAGGCGATCAGCGCGCAACGCAGCGTGAGCTCCGATTACGAAGTCCACCAGCGGGCGTTTTGGTCCGGTGCCGCCGGAGTCGCGCCGACGCGCCGCGTATGCGGCGAATCGCGCGCCCGCCTCGCGCCATACGGCCTCGTCGAGCGCAAAGTCCACCACCACGTTGGTCGCCGCGAGAAAACCGTCCACGAACCCCGGCGTCGCCGACGGATGCGCGAGGAGCTCCGCGTACACCGGCGCTGCGACGACGAGTCCGCCCTCGCTGTGCGCGCGTCCCAAGTCGGCCGCAACGCGCGAGGCGAGCGGCTCGCGCGACCAGAGGCCGGAGATCACGTTGGCGTCGACGGCGGTCCTCACTTTTCGCCCGTCGCATCGTCATCGCGCAGTTCCCGAATCCAGGCGGTGATCTCCACCTCATTCGCGAAGGTGCCAAGCGCGCCGATGTAACGGTCGAACGGGTTTAGGTTGCTGCGCGCGGGGCGGATGACCGTGCGACCGCCCTCCATGATAAACTCCAGCCGGTCCCCCTCCTTCAGACCAAGCCTCGCCCGAACCTCCTGGGGTATCGTCACCTGCCCTTTGCTGCTGATAACGCTAGAATTAGTCATGCCTTACCTTGCAGTCGGAAAGTAAAGATATGAAACCTTACCGCCTGACGCCAGGCTCGCACTCTCGCCGAGCTGCGCGGCGTGGCTCGGCATAGTCCCCGAGCAGCGCCTGGCGCTATTATCTGTCGGCTAATGAATTCTCTCCGATCCCGTCTCGCACCTGCCCTCGCTCGGCCGGTACTCGCTCGATCGTGAGCTTGGCCAGGGCGGGATGGCGGTCGTCTTCCTCGCGCACGACCTGCGTCACGACCGCCAGGTGGCGCTCAAGGTGCTGCGTCCCGAGGTCTCCGCCGAGATCGGGGCCGAGCGTTTCCTGCGCGAGATCAAGATGGCAGCGGGGCTCACGCACCCGCACATTCTTCCCGTGTTCGACTCCGGGGAAGCCGACGGTCTGCTCTTCTACGTGATGCCGAGCATGGAAGGGCGCTCCCTTCGCGAGCGGCTCGACAAGGAGCGCCAGCTCTCGCTCCCCGACGCGCTCCGCCTCACCCGCGAGGTCGCGTCCGCGCTCGACTACGCGCACCGGCACAATGTCGTCCACCGCGACATCAAGCCGGAGAACATCCTGCTCCACGAAGGCGCCGCGATGGTCGCCGACTTCGGCATCGGCAAGGCGCTCTCCGACAGCGGCCGCTCGATCACGCAGACGGGGTTCGCGGTCGGCACTCCCGCGTACATGAGCCCCGAGCAGTCGGCCGGTGAGCTGGGCACCGACGGCCGCAGCGATCTGTATTCGTTGGGCTGCGTGCTGTACGAGATGCTCACCGGCGAGCCGCCGTTCACCGGCGTCACGCCGCAGGCGATCATTGCCAAGCGCTTCGTGTCTCCCGATCCCCAAGGTGCGCACGACCCGCGACGTCCCCGAGGCGGTCGACGTCGCCGTGTCGCGCGCGCTCGCGCGCACGCCGGTGGACCGGTACCCCACGGCCGCCGAGTTCGCCGAGGCGCTTGCGCACGATCGGCCGCGACACCGGCACGGTGCCGCAGCGGACGAGCGGCGACGCGCCCCGCGACAGCGCCGAAGGCGATCGCCGTCCTCCCGCTCAAGAACATGAGCGCCGATCCGGAGAACGAGTATTTCTCCGACGGGATGACGGAGGAGATCATCAACGCGCTCGGCAAGCTGCCCGGGATCCACGTGGCGTCGCGCACCAGCTCCTTCGCCTTCAAGGGGAAGGAGGTGGATGTCGGCCAGATCGGCGAGAAGCTGGGCGTGACGACGGTGCTGGATGGGAGCGTGCGCAAGGTGGGCAACAGGATCCGCCTCACCGCGCAGCTCATCGACGTCGAGAGCGGCTATCACCTCTGGAACGAGACGTATGACCGGCAGCTCGAGGACGTGTTCGCCGTCCAGGATGAGATCTCGCGCGCGATCGTCGACGCCCTGAGGCTCCGCCTCGGCAGCGATCAGGGGCAGGTCGTCGCGCCCACCAAGAACCTCGAGGCGTACACGCTCTACCTCAAGGGCCGGTTCTTCTTCGCAAAGCTCTCCGAGCCGGCGCTGCGGCGGTCGCTCGATCTGTTCCAGCAGGCGTTGCTGCAGGACCCGGCGCTCGCGCGCGCCTACGCCGGGATCGCGGACGCGTGGTGCAATCTCGCCGACGATTGGGTGGCGCCCGACGATGCGTATCCCGCGCGCCAAGGGAGCGGCCGAGCGCGCGCTCGCAGCGCGAGCCGGAGCTCGCCGAGGCGATCACGTCGCTCGGCAAGGTGCTCGGCTGGCACGAGTGGAAGTTCGCCGAGGCCGAGGCGCAGCTCGCGCGCGCGACGGCGCTGAGCCCGAACTACGCCGAGGCGCACTACGTGCACGGCACGATGCTGCCAGCGGTCGGACGGCTGGGCGACGCCATAGAGACAATGCGCAGGGCGCTCGTGCTCGACCCGCTCTCGGTGCACTACAGCGAGTGGCTGACGCGCTTCCTGCTGTACGACGGCGACTACGACGCCACGATCGCGCAGGGCGAGCGCACGATCGAGATGGACGAGATCTGTCACCGCGCGCAGCACTACATCGGCTCGGCGTACCTGGCGAAAGGCGACGCCGAGACCGCGCTCTCGTGGTACCGCCGAGCGCAGGCGCTCGAGCGTTCTCCGCGCTCGTGGGACGCCATGATCGTGCGCGCCCTCGCCGCGCTCGGACGAAAGGATGAGGCGGATGCAATTCTCGCGCGGCTCGAGGACGAGTCGCGCCGGCAGTACCTGCGCGCGGAGATCATCGCGATGGGCTACGCGGCCGTCGGGGATCTCGATCAGGCCTTCGCGTCGCTCGAGCGCGCCTACCAGGCGCGATCGGCTGGACTGCTGTACCTCCACCTCGATCCGGGCTACGGGCCGCTGCGCGGCGACCCTCGTTACGCGGATCTGGTGAAGCGCATCGGTATAACGTGAGCCGCGCCTTGGCGTGGCCGTCGCTCCCGCTCGATGCCTGGCGGGACACCAAAGACACGCTCCACTGTGGACGCAGATCGTCGGCAAGACGCGTCTCGCGCTTGCGCCAATGGTCAACCACTGGTGGCAGGTGCCGCTCTACGTCTCGGCGCGCGGCCTCACGACTTCGGCCATGCCGTACGCGGATCGCGTAGTGGAGGCGGAGTTCGACTTCATCGATCACGTTCTCGTCGTGCGCACAGATCGCGACGAGCGCCGGATTGTCCTAGCCCCGAGTTCCGTCGCCGATTTCTATCGCGAGTACCGAGCATTGCTGCTCGATCTCGACCTCCGAGTGCACATCTGGCCGCATCCGGTCGAGGTCGAGACGCCGATCCCGTTCTCGGAAGACGAGACGCATGCGTCGTACGACGCGGCATACGCCACGCGGTTCTGGCGGCGTTAGCGCAGGCCGCACGGGTGCTCGGCGTGTTTCGTGGCAGATTCACGGGCAAGTGCAGCCCCGTGCACTTTTTCTGGGGCAGCTTCGACCTGGCATGTACGCGGTTCTCCGGCCGTCCGGCTCCCCCGCACCCGGGCGGCATTCCGAACCTCGCCGATTGGGTCACGCGCGAGTCCTACTCGCGTGAGTGCGCGAGCGCAGGCTGGTGGCCGGGCGGCGGCGCGCTCGACGCTGACGTTCTACGCCTACGCGTACCCCGAGCCCGCTGGATGCCCGGCGGCACCGATCGAGCCCGCTGCGGGCCGCTACGATCAGCAGGCTCCGAGAGTGGGTCCTGCCCGTACGATGCAGTACGCAAGGCCGACGACCCGGACGCCGCACTTCTCTCGTTCTGGCAGAGCACGTACGACGCGGTCGCCACCCTCGGCAGCTGGGACAGCACGTTGGTCCGCGGGCCTTGAATTCGACAACTCTCACGGCCGTGAGCGCAGCATGACTCCGGCGGCCCTTCCCCGCGGCATTATCCCGGCCCTGTGGATGGTGTGGCTGGTGTATTGGATCGTTGCCGCCGGCGACGTGAAGCCGACACGCTGGCGAGAATCGCCGGGATCTCGAGCCCTCTCGTCGCTACCGCTCATACTCGTCGCGATTCTCCTGGGGGCGCCGCACAGTTTGCCTCCGGTCATGCTGAAACGGTTTCTACCGCCAAACCCAATGCTGCCGACATTGGGCACTGTCCTCGTAGCCGCGGGAGTGGGCCTCTCGATCTGGGCGCGAAGGCACCTCGGCCGGAACTGGAGCGCAAGAGTTACCCTCAAAGAAGACCATTCGCTGATCCGCACGGGTCCCTATCGCCGCGTGCGGCACCCGATTTACACTGGCATGCTGCTCGCACTCGCCGGGACGGCGATTGCGATCGGCGAGTGGCGCGGGCTCGTAGCGGTCGCGCTGGCGCTGCCGGCATTCGTGCGGAAGAGTCGGGTCGAGGAGGAGCGAATGGGCCTGACCTTCCCCGAATACGAGCAATACCGCACTGAGACCGCGGCGCTCATCCCTTTCGTCTACTGAATGGCTGTCGCGCAAACACCGCTTGCAGCACCCTTCATGGAATGAATTCCACTGAATCTCACATCTGGCCGTGCGCCGCTGCGGTGGCGCTGCTTGCCGCCTGCGATCGAGTGTCCCCGAAAGCGCCGTCCCACTCCGCGAGCAGCGGCGTGATAGACAGCGCAGCCCACGCCGTGACCGCCGCCGCGGACGAGTATGTGCAGTCGTATTTCGCGTATCGCCCCGAGCAAGCCCTGCTCAACGGCGCACCGTATGGCGACCAGGGAAGAGTGACCGACAACACCGCCGCCGCACTCGGTGCATGGCACGCCCGCGAGGACTCACTGCTCGCGAGAGTCAAGGAGATCGACGCCGATATCCTCATCGGGCGGCCGGAATGGGTGACCTACGGCGTGCTGCGCGAGACATTGGAAGGCGCAATCGGCACCCGCATCTGCCGTCAGGAGCTTCGGGACGTCAGCGCATCGCCGGCTGGATGGCAATCGCTGTTCAGCGAGGTCGCGGACAGACAGCCGGTAGGCACCGATTCATTGCGCGGACTCGCCATATCAAGAGCTCGCGCGCTGGCTCGTTACGTCGACAACGAAATTACCAATCTGCGGGCGGGCGTCGCGCAGGGGTACACCGCGCCACGAGTGATAGTCACCGCAGTGATCTCGCAACTCAATGGGTTGCTCACCGCCAAACCCGAGTCCTCGGCATTCGCCGCCGCCAGCGAACGAGACTCGACGCCCGCCTTCCGGCGGGATCTGACGCACGTCATCGCGACCGAGCTCAATCCCGCGATCCGCCGCTACAGAGATTACTTGGCCAAGACGTACCTCTCCACCGCGCGTACGTCTATCGGCGTCTCGGCGCTGCCCGACGGCGCAGCGTGTTACGGCGCCAGCGTCCGCCTATTCAGCACGCTCGAGATTCCGCCCGATTCTGTGTATCGAATCGGCCTGGCGCAGACGGCACGGATACAGGACGCGATGCATCAGATCGCCGAGCGTGACTTCGGCACCTCCGACGTCCCCGCATTGCTGCACGAGATCCGCACCGACCCGAAATACGCGTTCGCGACTCGCCAGGCCATCCGAGATACCGCACAGGCCGCGATCAATCGCGCGCGCGCCGCGGTCCCCAAGTGGTTCGGTATTCTGCCCAAGGCCGGAGTGGTGATTCGCGACTACCCGGAGTTTCGCCAGATTGCCGGCGCGCCTGGGGAGGAGATGCCGCCCGGTGCCGACGGCAGCCCGGCCGTTTTCCTGATCAATACCTACGATCCGACGCACAAGAATCGCGCTGGACTCGAGTCACTGTCATTTCACGAGGCGATCCCTGGCCACGTTCTCCAAACCGGTATCGCCGTGGAGCTCCGCAACGCGCACCCTTTGACTAAGTACTTCTTCAAGTCGGGGTTCGGCGAAGGCTGGGCGCTGTATGCCGAAGGGCTGGCTGATGAGATGGGGCTCTACTCGTCGCCGCTGGCGCGACTGGGCCTCTTGTCAAGCCAGGCATTTCGAGCCGCTCGGCTGGTCGTTGACCCAGGCATTCATACGAAAGGCTGGACCCGCGAACAAGCAGTGGAATTCATGAGGACCCACACGACCGAGGATGACCGTGCAATCCAAGGCGAGGTGGATCGCTACATCGCGTGGCCGGGTCAGGCCACGTCGTACATGCTCGGGCAGATGGAGATACTGAGACTCCGGCAGCTGGCGAAAGACGAACTCGGCCCGCGGTTCGATATTCGACAGTTCCACGATCGCGTACTCGAGGACGGGAATGTGACGCTTCCACTGCTGCGCGCGAAGATAGAACGGTGGATCACGACCGCGCGGGCTGACTCAGGTCGGTAGCTCGCCCGCCTCGCGCCAGGCGGTCCGGGCGGTCACCGGGCGGTCACCGGGCGGTCACCGAGCGGCCACCCGGCAGGCTGCTGAGTCGTGGCCGAAGCAGAAGCGATCTTGTCGAGTTGCTGCAGGTGGTTGATATCGTGCCCGGCCATCGTCTCGACCAATACGCGAAACGTCATGTCCCCCCGCTCGGGATGCGTTACTGGCTTGGAGAACGCGGCGGCGGGCGTCGCCCCGATCAGCGCGACATTCCACGCGCGTGCGGCCTTGAAGGCATCCAACGCCGCGAACATGCCGTATGCCGCGTACGTGCGCGACCATTGATCCTGGTCGAACGGTTGGATGACGTGGTGGTCTTCGGCTAGTGTCTGCCGAAGGCGGACCGCGAAGACGATTTCGCAGTCCGCCAAGTGGCATACGATCTCACGCACGCTCCACTTGCCTGGCGCCAGGGACCGGTCGAAACCCGCGGGCCCGAGCAGCTTCGAGAGCTCCTCGAGCCGTCCTCCAGTCGCCGATATCACCCCGATGGGGTCACGATCTCCGAGAAACGAGGCGTAGGGATTGATGCTCATGCGAGGATGATAACCCAGTCGCGCGCTGAGCGTCTCGCGCTCAAGGCGCTGTTGACGACCGCCAGCGTACGGCGCACGTTCTTGCGGCGCGCACCTCACGACGGAGGTGCTGGGGATGCCAATCGCAGGCCAACCGCCGGTCCACACCAGGAGCACGAATGCACCGCCCTTTCCGGGTCGCCTTCTGCGCGCTAGCTCTTTCGGGCGCCGCGTACACTATCGGAAATGCAACCGCCGCGCCCGCAACCGCCGCCGCCCCTGCGCACTTCGTTGTCCTCTACAACCAGCCGAAAGACACTGCGGCCTTCGAGAAATACTATTCCGAAACGCACTTGCCGCTTCTGACCGCGAACGCAAAAGAGATCGGCTTCACCAAGGGGCTCCTCGTAAAATTCACGTCGACGGCCGATGGCAAGCCACCGACCCTGTACCGCAAGGCCGAGCTGACGTTTTCCTCCATGGCCGCGCTCAAGAGGGGAGTGGCCACTCCCGGATTCAAGAAAGTCGTCGATGATCTCGGCAACTTTGCGACTGGCGGCGTGACCGCCCTGATAGGGGTAGAAACCAAGTAAGCAACACTTGGCTGACCCGGGATCCGAGCGGCACGACCGGTCCCGGGCGCGCCCCGGGCCCAATCCGAGGCGCTGCCCGTACGCCTGTCGCAGTCGGGCGGTGGCCCGGAACTGCCGGGGCATACGCAGACTTAGGATCCTAGACTGGTGAGACCGCCGAGCGGCGGTTTAGCCATGGGCCCTGGGCTCTACGGGAGTGCGTCTGTGGCGACCATTACACTGCGACAGCAGATCGATGCGGCGTTGGCCGATCGGTACTCGATCGAGCGGGAGCTAGGGCATGGTGGCATGGCAACCGTGTTCCTCGCCGAAGACCGCAAGCACTCCCGCAAGGTCGCAATCAAGGTGCTGACGCCGGGCTTGGCTGCATCGCTCGGGCCCGAGCGCTTCCTTCGCGAGATCGCAATCGTTGCTCGGCTCTCGCATCCGCACATCGTGTCGCTGATCGATTCCGGCGATGCGAACGGATTGCTCTACTACGTCGCGCCCTACGTGCCCGGCGGGTCGTTGCGCGATCGGCTGGACCGAGAGGCCCGCTTGCCAGTGAGCGATGCGCTCCGTATCGCGCGCGAAGTAGGATCGGGACTGGACTATGCGCACCGCAGCGGCTTCATACACCGCGACGTCAAGCCCGCGAATGTTCTCTTCGCGGACGGCATGGCGATGTTGGGTGACTTTGGAGTGGCCAATGCACCCGTCACTAGTGCGGATCCGCTCACCAATGGGGGTATCGCCGTCGGCACGCCCGCTTACATGAGCCCGGAGCAAGCCAGCGGCGAACAAAACCTCGACGCCAGGAGCGACATCTACAGTCTTGCAACCATCGTGTACGAAATGCTCGCCGGCAAACCGCCGTTCCAGGCGGCGAGCGCCCGAGCCCTCATGGCGAAGCAGGTTACCGAGACCGCTCGCCCGCTTCGTGAGTTGAGGCCGGAGGTGGGAATGGCGATAGAATCAGCAGTTGCCAAGGCACTCGCCAAAGACCCGCTTCACCGCTTCGGCACCGTAGCCGAATTTGCGGCCGCACTCGATGCCGGCGCCGACGATGTCGGGCGCTACGGCCACTCGCGACCTCGGTCGATCGCGGTGCTTCCGTTCGTCAACTCGAGCCGCGGTCCGGAGAACGAGTATCTGAGCGATGGCATTACCGACGAGCTTATAAACGCGCTCGCAAAGGTTACCGGTCTCAGAGTGGCCTCGCGGACGTCTGTATTCGCGCTCAAAGACAAGCCTCAGGATGTACGCGCCATTGGAGCACTGCTCGGGGCGTCGGTCATTCTCGAAGGCTCAGTGCGCAAGTCGGGAACGCGGCTCCGCATAACGGCACAGCTCACGTCGGCCGACGACGGTCGGTTGCTGTGGTCCAACCGTTACGACCGGACGTTGGAAGACGTGTTCGCGATGCAGGACGAGATCGCCCAAACGATTGTCAACACATTGCGCGCAACGTCGTTTGCGGACCTGTCAGAGCCCGTCGTCGAACGTCGCACTGCGAGCGTCAAAGCGTACGGCCTGTATCTCCGGGGCCGCCACGCATGGAACACTCGCACGCAGAAGGGAGTGAGCGACGCGATCCAATACTTCGAGCAGGCAATCGCAGAGGATCCGAGATACGCAGCGGCCTACACGGGGCTTTCGGATTCCTACGCCCTGTACCTCGACTATCGCGATACGCCGGTCGCCGAGGGCTTCGGGCGCGCAAAGGCGTACGCTAGGAAGGCCATTGGGCTGGACGAGTCACTCGCTGATCCGCACGCCTCGCTCGCATGGGTGCTGTTCATCTACGATTGGGACTGGGAGCAGGCGGGCGTGGAGTTTCGTCGCGCGATCGAGCTCGACCCGCGATACGCTACGGCACATCAGTGGTACGCGTTCCTGCTTACGACCCAGGGACGGCACGAAGAGGCGCTGGTGGAAGCGCACACGGCGCAGGAACTGGACCCGGCGTCAATATCGGTGCGGCGAAGTGTCGGCTGGATCTACTACTATGCGCGCCGGTTTGATCGGGCGGTGGACCATCTCGATCGCACACTCGCGCTGGATCCTACCGCAGAGGAGACGTCCCGAACGCTGGCACTCGCGCTGACGCAGCAGGGGCATTTCGCGGAGGCAGAGCGTGTGCTGCAGGACGCGCTGCAACTCTCCGGGTCTGGCGGGGGGGCTAGCACGTACACGAAGGCGACGTTGGGATACGTACTGGCGAGAGCGGGGCGCCGTCACGATGCAGAAGCCGTGCTGCAGCAGCTGGAGGTCCAAGCGCGCGCCGGCTACGTATCGCCAGTCGCGTTCGCGTCGCTGCATATGGGGCTGGGAGATGTGGACCGCGCGCTCGACTACGCGGAGAAGGCCTGGGAGGAGCGACGCGGCTGGTTGGTGTATCTCAAAGTGAACCCGATGCTCGATGCTCTGCGAGGCCACCCGCGGTTCGAAGCTCTGGTGCGCCGCATGCGGCTGTAAGGCGCGGGACAGCTAGCTGCTCAGATACTGCTTGGTCCAGATCACGATCGTGACGCAGCCGGTGGGGTCCTGCCGCAAGTCGCTCGGGACCTCGCCGCTGTCGTATTTCTCGATCGCTGCGATTTCATTCGGCTTGACATACTGATCGATGTCGCCCGGCACTCCTTCGCCGTATGCCGACCCGTCAACCACGTATCGCACGCAGCCTTGGCCGCATTTGGAATCGGCGGCGGAGCGCGTACTCGCTTGCACACCGGCCACGAGCGTCGGCAGGCGCGATATGCCAATGCCGTCTTCGGGCTTCGTCGCTCGGGGAGGCAGTGCCAGACAATCAGCACCGCCTGCAGAGGGACGGCTTGAAGTGAGGTACGCTCGGCCTTCGTGGTCCGTGGCGAGGGTCACACCTGGCGCTCCGACCAGGAGATCGTGAAAGCTCACAGCACGCCTTCCGGCAATTGCGCTGTCGTCGAGGAAATAACCGCGCCCCCTGCGCCTTCGGGTGAATCCCACACGCTCGTATCCCGCTTCGATCCTGGTCGCCGTGACGGAGATGGTCGGGAGCACGGGCACACCTTGCGACAGTCGAAGGGATCCGTGTTGAGAGTCTGGCTCGCGCGCGGCCGTATTTACGGCGGTCGTCGTCGTGTCTGTTGGCAGATGAAGCTCAACTGGCACCACCAGTCGCCCGCCCATGATCACCTTTTGGGCGACGACCGGGCCGTTCCGAGCGGGCGAGGAACTCGCTTGCACCGCGAGCGCGCTCGCCGCTGGAACGCCGCAAAAACGAAAATCACCGCTGCTGCTGGTCAGTGTATCTCGAGTCACCCGCCGCCGATGAAAGCCTACTGACGTCCCCGCCTGAATCTCGACCCACGATGCTTCAACCACAGCGCCGGAAACTGGCTGGTGCGTGTCGGGATCGAGGACACGGCCAACTACGAGGCCCAAGCCCTCTGGAGCTTGCTGTGGACGCGAAGCGGCCGACGACGGCGACGACATAAGCTCGGGGCATGCCGCCCTTACAACCGCTTGCGGCGATGGCGTCGCGAGCACGAGCGGCGTGGCGTCGCGATCGGCGGTCACCGGCGGCGTCGTGAGCGCGATGCCCAGCGAGTCGAGCAGTGGATGGTATACGCCGAGCCGATATTGGCCGAGTGGTAGGCCGTCGAGACGAAATCGGCCCTCGGAGTCGGTCACGGCCGATATACCCGGCGCGCCATCGGGCACGATCTGAGCACCAGCTAGTGCGCCTCCGCGCAGGCTATCGAGCACCGTTCCGGCAATGACTGCATTACCGCGCGCGACCGGTGGCGTGGTAGTCTCGCCCTCGGATTCCGCCCCGCCTGCCGGCGCGGCGCCTTCGAACTGAAAGTCCGCGAACCGATCGGTTTCGGTGATTAGGCCGCGGCCACTCGCCAGTATCTGCTCGGCGTGCAAGGAGTCGAACACAGGTACGAGCGGAGTCAGCTCGTGAAACGTGGTCACGACCTCGAGCCTGAGCACCGGTGGCACCGCGTCGCGCGGGTGCGTAAGTCGGAACACCGTTTTCCGTACCACGTGCCGGTCGGCATCGAGATACACTGACCCTTCCACATCGGGGGCCTCTATGCCCCTGGGGTGAAAATCGATTCGGATCTCTCGCTCGTCGCCCGCTTGATGTAGCCCGCCAAAGCTGAAACAATGGCGAGACTGAAAAGCGGAATCGGCAATGTCCGGCAAGGCCGGCAGATACAGGACGGGCTCCTGCCGGGCCGTCCGTCGCTCGCGTGCGGGCGCAACGCTCCATGTCGCGTAGCGCGGCCGGTCGCGACTCTCGGCGCTTACGGTGTCCGTCCACTTTGTCGTAGCAACATTCTTCCCGTCGGCTGCTACGATGCGCTGCAGAACATGCCGTTCGCGCACGTACCGGAAGGGATGGTCGTCCATCAGAAGCCGCATGCGCTCGGCATTCTGCCAAAGAGCGGAAACGCCCGCGGCGAATCCCGAGTCACTCGCCGCATTGGCTGCCGAGTCGCCGACGTCGCGGGCCACGCACGTGCCGGCGCCGCTTTGTGCCATCATCGAGCGGTTGGCGCCGGCCACCGCAACGAGTGTGTAGACCAGTCTCACGACCCGTTGGCCGAGCCTAGCCGCACGCGCGCCGTTGGCGCGCGGGGTGAAAGCCGTTTCGCGCAGTGCGGACCAAACGTCAGCGAGCGTGTGGCGGGTCATCCCCCGCTCTCCCACTGCTAGGACACACTGCAGTCTAGTGAGCGCGGCACTCATTTTGCTAGAGGCCGGCTCGTAGCACTCGGGCAGCTTCGTCCAGTGAGGCACCGATGACCGAGGCGCCGCGCGCGCTTTGCCTACGACGTGGCGGCCGGGGACTGCTTGCCAATAAGGGTGTCGAACATCGTCGTCCAGCGCGATAGCACCGCGTCCTGGATTCCCGTTCGCCCCTGTTTGAGAATCCGGGCCTTCACGGCGCCTGCAAGGTCGATCTTCCACTGCGGGGTCGCCAACGCGATCCCGTGTTTGCGTGCGTAATCCTCGATCTGGCGGATGATCGGAGTTCCCTCCCGGGCCACGTCCTGGAACTCGTCGTCAGGTCCGCGCAGCAGCAGACGGCCGGCCACGGACACCATCATGCCGAACGGCATAAGGTCCTCGACCTCGGCGTCACTGAACGCGCAATATGCGCCAGCGTTCAGGACGCGATCCTGAGCGGCTGCGTACATGCCTGACCGCAGATCCGTGGCAAGCTGCCGTCCGCGCTCATCGCCGTCCAAAAGTACGACCGGCAGGATCTCGTCCCTGCCAGCGAGGATGGACGCCACAGCCTTCACTCCGCGGATCCCGCCCGCCGGCACGAAGATCAACTCTTGGGGCGGCCGAATGCGACCCGCGCTTATGAGAATGGTTTTGATCGCGCTCAGGTACTGCTGATCTGCCGCGCCTTCCACGATGACGGGTCGCGATCCAGCAAATAAGATGTCGGATACGCTGAGACCGAGCGCGGCGTGGACCGGATAAATCGATTGGCTTTGCGACTGATCCTTATCCCCTACTCGGAGATCAGCCGACACGCCCGTAGCGCCGTCTTCCTTCACGTAGACTGCTTTCACGCGGTCAAGCCGATTCGGCTCAACCAGGAAGGGCGAATGCGTCGTGTATATCAGCTGGTTTGTTCGAGCCAGGTTTTCGAAGAAGGCGGAGAGATCCCGCTGGGCGATCGGGTGGAGCGACAGGCCGGGCTCGTCGAGCAGGAGAATCGCATCGTGATGCGCCCCCGAGCTCTCGACGAGAAAAATGAGATAGAAGCTGAGAAACCACTGCAGGCCCGAGCTGCGACCTTCCAATTCGATGTCCTCGGACCGCTTGTCGTCGGAGACCCAGATGCGGAAGTAGTCACCGTCGGCCTGGAAGCGAAATCGGTAGGTGCCCTGCCGCCACCACTCCCGAAACAACCTCGTCAAGTCACTCGAGGCCGACTGGAGGAGCACGTCGCGCTCCTTTTTTCGCTTCGAGATATCCGCGATGGCGGCGGCTGATGGCTTGCCGTTGCCCGCGTGCCGGTCGCGTCCGAGCTCGTGAATCTCTTGTGGGCTCAGTTTGACGAAGTCAAACAGCACGCGCAGCGTCCGAGCCTTTGCCGCCTCCCGATTACCCAGGTCGGCGCGCCGCAGATTGTCCATCACATGCGGCAGATAGATCTCAGAGTCCAGATTTCCGTAGTGCGCGTAGTACACGAATTTGGGCAGGCGTCCGAGAATGGCCGTCCGGACGTCGGCATTTTGCGCTATTGCTTCGTGGACGTCGGCGGGAACGTCGGGGAACTGTATTGCGCGCTCGCCATCGAACCTCCGCGTCACAATTACACGCGACAGGCCGGCCGAGGCCACGCCGGTGAGCCTGACGATCGTGGCCACGAGGTCTTCGGGCAACTCGAACGCCGCGTGAATGAAGACCGGCTTGGGCGTCGCGGCGCGAAACTCGTTGTACCGCTTACGGGGGGCGTCGGCTAGGAGGTCGATGTCACCATTTTTTGCCGGGTTGAGTTTCCATAGCGGGACAAGCAGGTTCGTCTTGCCCGACTCATTGGTCCCGATCAGCGCCGAGACGTCCGACACGTCGATCCATCCGCTGTCTTCGACGGACCGGAAATCCGTGACGCGAAAGCTCTCAAGCCGCATAAAGTCTCAACTCATTCACCCCGATCCTGGATGCATATAACGCAGGCGTGCGGAATTGTCACTGTGCGGGGCGGTGGCACGGTCGCTGTCTTGTTCGCCATAATTGTGTGTGCATCTGGCTGGCATGACTCACGCCACTCAGACTCCGAGAAAGCGCCACTCACCCCTCGATGGAGCCCTTGCCATGCTGCGACAAGTCATGCGTTGCGCCGTCTGTTGCACCCTTTCGGCGCTCATTATCGGCGCGACCGCACGCGCCCAGGCGCCGGCCATGCCCGACCCCGCCGCGAATCCCATTAGTGCCGTCACCGCACGGGGATACAACTCTGCCAAGGGTTACGTGCTAAAGGCCGCCGACGAGATGCCGGAGGCCAACTATTCCTGGCGACCGACGCCGCAAGTCCGCACGTATGGGGAGCTATTGGGTCACGTTGCCGCCGGCGAGTATCTCTTCTGCTCGGCCGCCAAAGGCGAACCAAATCCGAAAGGCGATGACGCCCCCCATGGACCGACTGACAAGGCCAGCATCGCTTCCCAGCTGCAAGCGGCGTTTGCTTACTGCGACGCAGTGTACGCGGCGTCTCGGGACGGGGCGCTCACGGATAGCGTGAGCATGTTCGGGCACAAGACCATTCGCTTCGCGGCGCTCGCTGGAAACGTCGGCCACCTGAACGAGCATTACGGCAATATCGTAGTGTACCTGCGCCTCAAGAATCTCGTGCCGCCCTCGTCGATGAAAAAGTGACTCGGGCTGAATGAGCGATCATACGCACTCGGATGGGGGCAGCGATCACGCGTTCCGGGTCACGTCGCGGACGCGCGTGAAGCGATTGGGCGAGCGCGGTCATTACGACCGCGCTGTCGTCTACGCCATCCTCGATGCGGGGCTCATATGTCACGTCGGTTACACAATCGACGGGCAGCCATTCGTCACACCGACGGGCTACTGGCGTCACGCCGACCGGTTGTATTGGCACGGATCGGCCGCCAGCCGAATGCTGCGCACTCTCACGGGGGGCGTGCCCGCGTGCGTGACCGTCACGCATCTCGATGGCCTCGTGATGGCCAGGTCGGGCTTCAATCAGTCGATGAACTATCGATCTGTGATGGCGCTCGGGACTGCGCGCTCCGTTTCCGACGCGGCCGAAAAGGCCATGGCGTTGAAAGCCTTTACGGAGCGCGTGGCGCCTGGCCGGTGGGATGAGATTCGGTCGCCTACGCGGCAGGAGCTCAAAGCGACGTCCGTGCTATGGATGGATTTGGATGAAGTGTCGGCCAAAGTCCGCAGCGGACCTCCGCACGACGACGAGGCAGACTATGAGTTGCCGATCTGGGCAGGCGTTGTGCCTGTCAGTTTCTCACTGGGAGCCCCAGAACCCGACCCGCGGCTGGCGCCTGGCGTGCCGCTCTCGCCGGCAGTGGCGCGACTACACTCCCGCGGGATGAATCGGTCGCGATGATGCCGTCAGAACGGCATCCGCATTGATACCGTCCATCCGTGGTCGTATTGCCGGTAGTGCGTAGCGGCAATCTGGACGCCGGCGCCTACCGTGAGCCCTAGGCGATTGTACAGCTCGTGCAGCGGGAACCGCGCGAGCACGCCCGGGGTGAGGAAGATCTGATTCTCTCCCAAATGCTCTCCGTCGCGCCACGATGTCCCGTTGAGCTCCACCTCCGGCCAGAGAAAGCGTTCTATACGATACTGCAGGGCGGCATTGTATTGCAGCGAGTGGCCTAGCACCGACACGCCGGCAGTAGGGATGTTCACGGCGGCCGTCGCCTGCACGTCGAAGTCGCCCCAACCTTTGCCGCCTGCCAATGTCGGCGTCAGCGAAGCAAATCCGGTTCCGTTCTCCTTTCCGCCGGTCGGGACCGAGCCGCCCAGGAATGCGGTGATGATGTAATTCCCGTGCGTTTCGTTTGCCGCTAGAAGCCGGAGCTTGAGGAGCAGCGGCCAATCTCCCCAGCCGTCTGGCGTCTTGCTGTGGTGCACGGTGTACGGAGGAACGCCAATTATCACCTCGACAGGGTCGAATGGAATCAGCTCGAGACCCTTGCCAAGTCCGTAGGTCGTGCTGACCGTTCCGTTTGGCGCCGTGCGCCACGCAAGGTCGTACCGCAGTTCCTGCTCGAGCCTCGGCGTGACCGTGACCAGGGGCGTCACCCAATGCGGCTGCTCGGCTTGAATCGCCGACGCTCTATGTTCCCAGTCGGCGAACACGTCGCTCGAACCCGAAGCCGCGGTATCCTGAGCCCGGCCTGGTGCGGCCGCGCACACCAGAGCACTGCCTGCCAACCACGCGACCGCCGAAAAGCTGGGACGCACCACCCGTACCTCCTTCCAGACCGATGGCCACGCATGGCAACCGGGATCGGAAGCTGCCACATCAAGGTCACACAAGGTACAGTTTGAGGGAACGTAAGGCAACGTGACACCATACTAGGGCGGCTGCCGGCCGCTCGTACGCCCGGGGCAATCCGGGCGGTAGGCATCGCGGCCTGAGGTATTATCCCGACGCTAACCGTGGCGACGCGCGATCATGACTTCGGTGGATTTCACCACCGCGACCGCGCTCACGCCAGGGGCGAGTCCCAAACGTTCGGCCGAGCTGCGCGTGATGACGGCGACGAGGTCCTGGGCATCGATCGACATGGTCACCTCCGCCATCAGCCCATCCTCGTCAATCGTTCGCACGCGACCGCGCAGCTGATTGCGCGCGCTGATGTCGATGCCACTAGTGTCGCTCGACGAAGCACTCGCCGCGGCGGCCGGTACCACGGCAGGGCGGCGGACCAGGAGCCCTCGATCGAACAACCATCGCCGGCCGTGGCGCACGGCCGGGAGACGACCCTGCCGCGCGAGTAGTTGGACGCGCTTTACATGCAGATGTAGAAGCTTGGCGGCCTCCTCAACCGTCAGTAGCTCGCTCCGACCTTTTCTAGACTTGGCAGCCATGGATGCTTAGGATACGTCATCCGCCCGCCCCCCGGAATGCCGGCGGCCAGCGACCGCTAATCTGGGAGCGTGAGTCTCGCGTCTATGAGACGAACCGCGCTGCCGCCGACCTCGACATATTCCAGCGACTCGGCGCGTACGTGTAGAATCACGTGCAGCCTGCTGGGGCGGCCCATGTGCACACCCTGCGTGCTGGTAAACCGACCGCCGTCGCGCATGGGGACGAGACCGTACCGGGTCATGTAGGCCGCCAGCGGCCCAGTGCCGCTGCCCGTAGCGGGGTCCTCCGCGATGCCAGCCCGAGGCGCGAACATGCGCGAATAGGCACCGCCCTCCGCGGGAGCGAACACGAAGTGCCCCGTTGTCTCTGCCGGTGGTACGACGCGCTCGAGATCGGCGAGGTCGAGTGCGACGGAATCGACCAGCCCCGGGTCTCGCAGCGCCACGAACAGGAACGGATTGCCAGCGCTGACGATCTGGGGCGGGACGTTGAGCAGCGCGGACGGACTGAGACCCAATGCGCGGGCGCACGCCTCGGGACCGAACGTGCGGCCAAATGTGATTGGTGGCGTCCGAAGCCACCCGAGAAACGGGTCAGCGCGCCGCTCCAGTCGAACGGGCACCGGTCCGACGCCTTCGCTCAGGACAATGGACTGCGCGTCCGGCGGCACGCGGCCGAGCTCCGTGAGGACAAATGCGGTCCCAATTGTAGGGTGGCCGGCAAACCGCAGTTCCTGCATTGGAGTGAAGATGCGCACGCTTGCCAACGCGCCCGGGGCATCCGGCGCGGACACGAATACGGTTTCCGAGAGATTCAGCTCGCGCGCAATTCGCTGCATTGTCGCCCCGTCGACGCCCGGGGCGTCGGGGAAAACCGCAAGCGGATTCCCGTCGAGCGCGGTCTCGGTGAAAACATCCACGACCAAGTACCGAAATGTTCGCGAGCCTGCCATGCGCCGAAAGCTATGCGCCCTCTGGCGGAATCACCGAAACGCTCGGGGCGCGAACCGAATTTACGACCGCCACGCCAGCGATGGTCACGGCTCCGCCGACCAGGGCGAGCATGCGCGGGACCTCGCGCAGCGTAACCCACGCCACGACTACGCCCATCGGCGCCACAAGATTTGACGCGCTGGCAGCGCGGGACGCGCTCAAGCGCGCGCACACGTACGCCCAAGTGAGAAAAGCAACGCCAGCCGGCACGACGCCCAGATATAACAGCGCTCCGGTCGCGCTAGCGGGCGCGCTGCGCACCGCGCGCACTAGCGCCGGGGCGAAAGGTAGAAGAGCGAGCGTGGCGCCCCAAAAAGTGTACGCCGTGACAGCGAGCGGAGAGTAGCGCCCCAGATACGCCTTCTGCATGACCGTGTACACCGACCACGATACCGCGGCGAGCAGCACGATGGGTACGCCTGGCCCGAGTCGGAAGCCGCCTGTGCTCGCCGCGACCAGCGCCGTGCCGACAAACGCCAAGGCAACCCCTGCCCAGCCGAGGGGCGGGAGTCGCTCGCCCAGAGCGGACCACGCAATGAGCGCCGTCAGAATGGGCGACGCGCTCAAGAGCAGGCCTGTTGTCCCGGCATCCACCGTGCGCTCGCCCCAGTTAACGGCTACGCTGTATATCGCGACGCCGATTACCCCAGTCACGAACAGTCCGGCTACATCGCGCGCCACCGGTCTGGCGAAGCGCTCCTGCGGCGCGCCGGCAACGATCGCCGCGATCACTACCGATGCGAGCCCGAAACGACCCAGCGCTAACGCTCCAGGAGAGTATGACCTGACAGCCACGCGAATGGCCGAGTACGCGGTTCCCCACGTTGCCACCGAGAAGGCAGCCGCGGCAACGACGGCGAGCGATGCAGAACGCGATGCTCTGGCGCTCAGCGCTCCGCGCTCCGCTTCCACACCACGCCGTCCTTCATCACGAAGGCGACGTTGCGCAACGCGCTGATGTTGCGAGTCGGATCGCCAGAGACGGCGATGAGATCAGCCCTGAGGCCCGGCGCGACGCGTCCGATTTGATCCGCCATGCGGAGAACGCCGGCATCGACGGACGTCGCCGCACGGAGCGCCTGAACGGGCGTCAGCCCGGCCGAAACCAGGAGCTCGATCTCACGTGCGTTATCGCCGTGCGCGAACACGCCGGCATTGCTGCCATTGCAGATCGTCACGCCCGCGGCCACGGCGGCTCTCACGGCGGCGCGTTTGCGAGCCAGTGCTGGCGGCTCCGAATCCACGCCGGGCTTCCACCCTCGGTACCGCTCGATCGCTTCGGTAGCCGCTATCGTGGGGCACAACGCGATGTGTTTCGCGGCCATCGCCCGAAACACCTCTGGCGTGCCGCCATCGCCATGCTCGATCGTCGTGACACCGGCAGCGATGGCGCGGCGCATTCCCTCCGCGGTGGTGGCGTGCACCGCAACCGGCCGGCCCGCCGATTTCGCGGTCTCCACCGCGAGGGTCATCTCTTCGACCGAGAAGGTCGGGTCGGCCTCTCTCCCCGGCCCCCAGCGGTAATCGCCATACAGCTTCACCCAATCCGCGCCGCGTCCAATCTGGTCGCGCACCACGTGCTGGATTGTCGAGCCATCGGCCTCCTCACCGCCCTGCGGAGGCTCGAACGAGTAATCGGGGCGAGCTGGCCCATAGGCGCCCGTGGCGACGATTGCGCGCGTCACGACCAACATTCGCGGGCCAGGCACGATGCCCTCGGCAATCGCCTGCTTGAGGCCGACATCCGAGCTGCCCGCGCCCTCCGTCCCCAGATCGCGAATCGTGGTGAATCCGGCCATCAATGTGGCGCGTGCGTGCGCGACCGCGCGCGCTGTGCGCAGAGCGAGCGGTTCCTTCAGGACTTGATCGTCCCACGACGTTTCGTTGTAGGGATGCAGAAAGAGGTGCGTGTGGGCATCGATCAGCCCAGGCAGCAGCGTCATGCCAGGCAGGTCTATCACCGCGCCCGATTGCGCCGCCTGAGACGGACCGGCCGCAAGAATCGTGTTGCCACGCACGACGACCGTCCAACCGCTATGCAGGTCGGTGCCGTCGAACACCGCTGCTGGGCGCAGAACCACGGTCGTGGAGTCCTGTGCGGCCAGTGGTTCCAGGCCTGCGCTAAGCATGACTCCGAGCAGCAGGCACGCGCTTCGCGCACTGAGTTTCATCTGCGTCTCACCATGCAGGAGTAGTCTGAGAGATTACGAAAACTACCGATCGCCGGCGATATCGCTCATTCGACCCGGTGCCTTGAGGGCCGCATGTGTGTGCTATAGACTTGCATCACTGCACCGTCCGCGAGGCGATGGAGTTCGCCTGGAACCGCCCTGCCACACACTGGGGCTGATGACTCCTATGCAGACACTATGCAAGGGGTCCCTTTCATGCTCGTGAGCCACTCGATGAGGCGCGCACGCCAGACGCCGCCAGGTGAATCGTGATCTGGTACATTGCATTCGGCGGCGCGGTGGGAAGTGTAAGCCGAGTGCTACTCGGTGCAGCCATTCAGCAGCGGTTGGCTACGACGTTCCCGTTGGGCACCCTCGCGGTCAACTTGTCCGGGTCGCTGCTGCTCGGGTTTCTCCTTCGCCTGAGTCTCAGCACGCAAGCGATCAGCCCCGAGGTGCGCATCATGCTCACCGCGGGGTTTTGTGGGGGTTACACCACCTTTTCGGCGTTCAGCTACGAGACTGCCGTGCTTCTGGAAGATGGCGAGTATCGCCGCGCGCTGCTATACGTCGCGATGAGCGTAATAGGCGCGATCGTCGGCACGTTCGTCGGTTTCGCGCTCGCGCGGTTGATCGTGGCCACCGGCCGCGCGCATTAGCGCTGTTGCCGACGCGCTATCTGACGAACTGCCACCTCCCGTTGACAGTGACGGTCACGGAGATATCACCCGCTTGGAGCTGCGTAGGCTCGGCAGCGCCGGCAAGCGCGCGCGCTTCGAACAAAGGGCGTGGGCGAGGAGGTGCGCCTTCAGTGGACAGATCCACCAGAGGCCCGAGGGACCCACCGGCCGCCTTTGCCATTGCGTCTGCGTCGGCACGCGCCTGAGCCACCGCGCTCGCCAGAGCCGAATGCCGCGCGGCGTCTAGCGTCGAGGCGGAAAACTCCACGTTGCCGATAGCGCTCGCTCCGCCAGCCAGCGCTGCATTGATCACCCGTCCGGTCTGATCGATTGAACGGACATTGACTCGCACCGTGTTGCGCGCGATGTAGCCGATGACGTGGCTCGTGCCTTTGTCGTATCGGTAATCCGGCTCGACAGTGTAGCCCGCAGTCGAGAGCTGGTCTCGCGTGAGCCCGATTGCGCGCAGCGTGTCGAGAGTGGTCCGTGTGCGCTTCGCGTTGTCGGAAGCGGCACCCGCGGCGCTTGCCGCGTGCGACTCCACCGTGAGCGTAACGGTTGCACGGTCGGGCGTGACCGTGGACTCGCCGTGGCCCGCTGCCGTGATCATCGCCGGCGGCGGCTGCGGGCCGTTTACCTGCGCGCCGAGCCTAGTGGGATACCCAACGCCTGCCAAGCTGCCCGTGGCCGTGGTCAGCAGCGCCAGCCGGTACATTATGGCGGACCTCCGCATGGCTGCGCCTCTCATCCAATCGCTCGACCAGCACGTTGACATTGAGACCCCCGAGCAGGTGGTCTTCTCTTACACCGTGGCGGGGATCGGGTCCCGCGCGGTGGCCGCTCTTATCGACTACATGCTGTGCGCCTTGCTGGTGGCCGCGATCTCCCTCGGCGCCGTGTCATTCTTTGGCGCGCTGCGTATCGCTGGCTCGGCGCCGTGGGTTCTCGCGATCCTAATCCTTCTCGTGTTCGGCGTATTTTGGGGCTATTACGTCTTGTTCGAAGGGCTTTGGGACGGACAGACCCCGGGCAAGCGCCGCGTCGGACTTCGGGTCGTTCGCGACGGAGGCTACTCCATTACCTTCGGCGCGTCGGCCGTGCGCAACATCGTGCGCGTAATCGATCTGCAGCCCGGCGCATTGTACGGAGTGGGCATGCTTTCGGCCGTATTCTCGGCGTCGGGCAAGCGTCTGGGCGATTACGCCGCGGGAACCCTGGTGGTCCGCGAGCGTGCGATCAGCATCCCGATGTCGCCCGGTGGGTCGGCGGGTCAGTCCGCCGCCGACGTGCGGCAGTGGGCGCGCTGGCGAGAATTCTCAGCGATGCTCGCTGCTGCCCAGCGGAGCGGGCTTCGTGGGCTCTCTGAGACGGCGGTGAGCGACTTCGTGGCCCGCTATAGAGAGCTGGCCACGGATCTCGCTCGGCTGCAAACGGCGGCGCGTGGCCGCGAAATCGACGCGGTCTTCTACTTGAGTCGCCTCGTCGCGGGCGGGCACAACCTGCTGTACCGAGACCGCCGAGTGACATCGGCGTCGGCGTGGGAATTCCTCACCTACACGGTTCCACGTGAGATTCGGCGATCCGCTCTGCCGATCGGAATTGCTGCTGTCCTGCTGTTCGGCCCGGCTGCCATCGCATACGTAGCGGTAGCGCGATCATCGGCGGTCGCAGCGGATTTCATCCCACAGCAGATGATCGACCGCGCGGAAGAAGGCGTTCAGCGGGCGAGGAACGAACAGGGATACATCCCGGACCCGCAGCTTTTTCGTCCTGTCATGTCGAGCGCAATCATCGCGAACAACGTGCAGGTGACGTACCTAGCGTTCGCCGGGGGCATCCTTGCTGGATTGGGAACTGTCGCGGCACTGGTGTTCAACGGTATCAGCTTGGGCGGAGTGCTCGGGCTATATCAAAGCAAGGGCATCCTGCCGCTGATCCTCGCGTTCGTGGCTCCTCACGGCGTGCTCGAATTGAGTGCGATTGTAATCGCCGGCGGTGCAGGGCTTCTGCTGGGCGCTGCCATTGTCGTCCCTGGCGCGCGACCTCGCCGAGAGGTGTTGGTGGATCGCGCTCGGCGAGCGATCCGGCTCGTTGCCGCCTCCACGGTGCTGCTCGTCTTGGCCGGCACGCTGGAAGGCTTCGTCTCGCCTATCCCCTGGTGGACACTCGGCCAGAAGGTGACTGTCTCAGCACTCTCTGCCGCATTTCTCGTCCTCTTCATCAACCTGGACAGAGGTCGGACACCACCCAGGGGCGACCTTCACTCCGGCGCCATGCCGGCGTAGTCTGCGCTCCTCGGCGGACGCGCCACCACCTCCGTAACTTCCTGATCATGACACGTCTCGCTCGATGCATTGCGCCGGGTGCGCTGGTTTGCCTGGCAGCAGTGGCGCGCCCAGCCTCCGCGCAGGTCTCCGCTCAGATTTCCGACTTGCACTACGATGTTACCGTCGACTCCACTACCGTCGCTTCGCAGACGATAGCGGTCAGCACGACGCTGACGGTTTCCGGTCGCGGCTTCGTTTTGCTGTCGCTGCCTGCGTGGACTCCGGGCGACTACGAGATGAGCTGGTTCTCGCGCTGGGTCTCAGCTTTCTCGGCGACTTCTGCAGACGGCCGCCCGCTCACGTGGGAGAAGACCGACTACGAGACATGGCGAATCGACCCGGCGGGCGCGAAGTCGATTCGCGTCGCGTTTACATATCTCGCCGACACTCTAGACAACGCGATGTCGTGGACGCGTCCGGATTTCGCGCTGTTCAACGGAACGAACCTGTTTCTCTACCCCGTGGGCCGCGGATTCAACTTTCCCGCAACGGTGACGCTACACACCAGTCCCTCCTGGCGCGTCGCGACCGGCATGGCTTCCGGTGGCGCTCCCAACACCTTCACGGCGACCAATTATCACGATCTTGTGGACGATCCTTTCATAGTTGGTCACATGGATGTGGACAGTGAGCTCGTCAGCGACCGGTGGGTTCGCTTTGCGACGTACCCCGTAGGAAGCGTTTCCGGAGAGCGGCGCCGCAAAGCACTCGACTGGATCGCCAAGGCGATACCGCCGGAGATCGCGGTTTTCCGCGAAACGCCCTGGCAGAACTACACGGTCATGCAGATCGCTGATCCAAGCTACGGCGGAGCTTCGGGATTGGAGCATCAGAACTCGCACGTGGACGTCGTGGCGACGGTGATGCTCGACAACGCCTTCATGCCGAGTCTCTACGCCCACGAGATCTTTCACTCGTGGAACGTGAAGCGCATGAGGCCTGCCGAGATGGTGCCATACAGGTACGACGCGCCGCAACCGACGCCCTGGCTGTGGGTGAGTGAAGGCATCACCGACTACTACGCGGATCTCGCCCTGGTGCGCGGCGGCATTGTTCCCGATACGGGGTTCTACGGTCTCACGACGGCCAAGGTTCGCGAGGTCGCTGCGATTCCTCCGGTTGCGTTGACTGATGCGTCGGTTTCGACATGGGTGCATCCCACGGACGGGACTCAATACGCGTACTACCCGAAAGGCTCTCTGGCTGGATTCATGCTCGACGTAATGATTCGGGACGCGAGCGACAACCGGCGCTCGCTGGACGACGTCATGCGCGACGTTTACGAAGCTACTTACAAGCATGGGCGGGGATTCACTGGCTACGATTGGTGGGGCGCAGTGAGTCGGGCCGCGGGAGGGCGGACGTTTTCGGACTTCGCGCGCAGGTATGTAGACGGGCGGGAGCCTTACCCCTGGGACAGCGTGCTTGCGCTGGCCGGGCTCAAGATGGCGCAGGACTCCGTGAGAGAGCCGCGACTCGGCATCCAAAGCGCAGTCGACACGGGAGGCGTTCTGGTGGCGGCCGTCGACTCGTCTGGCGCCGCGGCCGCGGCCGGCGTGAAACCGGGTGACCGCCTCGTATCGCTCGGCGGCATCGACGTGGTCGACCAAGACTTCGGCGCGCGATTCCGCGAAAAGTACGGGTCGGCGGCGACCCCGGGCGGCACTCCCGCTACGATCCCGATCACTATCCGCCGCGGAACGCAGACCCTCACGCTGCAAGTCCCCTTGCGATTCGTCACGCGTCTTCAGCCGCGCATAGTCGCCGACTCGGCGGCGTCACCCAAGGCGCAGCGCATCCGGTCGGGAATACTCTCGGGATCCACCAGCTCGTAACGAGAACTCAAATGCTCTCCCCCGACTCGAGCGCGTTTCTTCATGAGCTTCTCGATACTCCCGGCCCATTGGGGTTCGAGGGGCGTCCGGCACGTGTATGGCGCGAGCACGCGCAGCGCTTCGCAGAAGTCCGCGGCGACGTCGCCGGCAACAGCATCGCGACGGTCAACCCAGACGGTACGCCGACGGTGATGCTTGCCGGGCACATTGACGAGATCGGCCTTATCGTCACGTACATAGATGACGATGGCTATCTCTACGTGTCCTCAATCGGTGGGTGGGACGCGCAGGTGTTGGTCGGTCAGCGTATTCGCGTCCTTGGCCGCGCGGGCGACGTGGTGGGTGTGGTGGGCAAGAAGCCGATCCACCTGATCAAGACGGAGGACCGCGACAAGGCCTCAAAACTCACCGATTTGTGGGTAGACGTGGGGGCGGCTTCGCGCGCAGAGGCAGAGGAGCGCATCAGCGTCGGCGACCCAGGCGTTGTCGACTCGCGTACCGTCACATTCCCCAACGGGCGCATTGCCTCGCGATCGATTGATAATCGGATCGGGGCCTTCGTTGTGCTGGAGGCGCTGCGGCGCTACTCCAACGCGCCCGGCCGCGCGCGGGTCGTGGCGGTGGCAACGACGCAGGAGGAAATCGCGTATCACGGCGGCGGCGCGCTAATCGGCGCCGTTGGGATCGGTCCCGCGGCCGCCATCGTGGTGGACGTCACATTCGCGACAGATCATCCGGGCGTCGAGAAAAAGGAGCTCGGTGACCACAAGCTTGGCGGCGGACCTGTGCTCGCGCGCGGGTCGATAATCTCACCCGTTCTGTTCGCACTGCTCCGCGAGGCTGCCGAGCGCGCCAAGATTCCCTACACGGTCCTCGCGGCCGGGCGCGACACTAGTACTGACGCCGACGCCATCCATCTCGCGCGCGAAGGCGTGGCGACTGCACTGGTGTCAGTTCCGAATCGCTACATGCATTCGCCGAACGAGATGGTGAGTATCGACGACGTCGATCGCGCAGCGGACCTGCTGGCCGAGACATGCCGGGCAATCACAGCCGAGACGGACTTCACATCGCGCTAGTGAATCCAGGACGGCGCCTTACGCCGTGATGCGCTTGGTCGCTACGCGGTAGAGTGGAATGGCGAGCAACAGGACGAAGGCGACGATCGCGACCAGGGGATTATCCCCAAAATCACCCAGTCTGCCGCCCAAATTGTACAGCGTGTCGAGCTTGTAGACGGTCAACGCCGCGAGCACCACGCCGGTTATCGCCCCGCCGGCGATCAAGCCGGACGAGAAGAGCACGCCTGGTCCGGAATCGGCGTCGGCCGCCGCCACGCCAGTGCGCCGTTCGACCAGCCACCGCACGATGCCACCCATGAACATCGCGGCGGTAGTAGAGATGGGTAGATACGACCCGGTTGCCACCGGAAGCGACGGGATACCGAGAATCTCCATCGCAATCGAGAAAAATGCTCCCACGAGGATCAGCCCCCAATTCAGCTTGCGGGTCAGGATCCCGTCGACCACGAGCGCCATGATCTGCGACTTGGGCGAGTCGAGCTTCGTGACTCTTCGCCCCCGGTAATCCACCGGTTCCCGTCCGCCGATTCCAGGGTCGAGAAAAAAGCGAATCGCCCCCGTCGAATCGAGAAGGTACCGACCTGGCAGAGCATCTCCCTGCCGTTCGTAAATGTGCCCGACGCGATATACGTGGCCATCGTCCAGTCGATACGGTCGCACATTGATGTCGGTCGCGGTGATTCCGGGATAAGACCGTTGCACGACCGTCGTGTTCGCGCGATCCAGAAACTGAATGACGAACCCGACCATGAGCGCGGACGTAAGCACGCCACACACTAGCCCGATCTGCTGCCGAGCGGGTGTCGCGCCAACCAGATAACCGGTCTTGAGATCCTGCGACGTTGCTCCGGCGACCGCAGCCGCAATGCAGACGACGCCACCGATCGAGAGCGCCAGTACCCGGTACTGAGCCCCCGTCCAGCCAACCGCTAAAAAAAGCAAAGCGGTCAGGAGGACCGTCGCAACCGTCATGCCCGATATCGGGTTAGACGAGTTGCCGATCTGGCCGCTCAGGCGGCTGGCAACCGTGACGAATAGGAACGCAAAGAATATCGCCAATACCGCGCCGACCGCGTTGATCCCGATTTGCGGGAGCGCGACGATGGCGATCGCGGCCAACAGTGTGCCGCCCAATACGAATATCATTGGCAGGTCACGCATCGTCCGGCGTTGCGCGGAGCGGGCCGCGGCGCGTCGGAAGCCTGCGAGACCGGCTGCGAAGGCCGACAGAATGGTCGGTAGCGCGCGGCCGAGGGAAATCAGTCCGGCTGCTGTCACGGCTCCCGCACCGATGTAGTACGTATAGTTCGCCCGCACCTCCGACGCGTCCATGTCGGCAATCAGCTTCGTGGCTGGGTAGATCGCGGTCGTCAAGCCCGCGCCGAACAGCTTGATGGCAGGGATCAAGACGAAGTACGTGAACACGCCGCCGGCGAAGAGGTAGCCGGAAATGCGCGGACCGATGATGTATCCGACGCCGCAGAGTTCCGGGCTGACCTCTGCTTGGATCTCACCAATCAGCGCTGGCTTACCCGTGGGCCCCACACGCGTGAAGGCCTTTCGCGCCACGTCGATCCAGAGGTGCATTCCGCTGTTGACGAACTTGTACAGCACGGCCAGGCCAAACCCGGCGAATATCGTCTTGGCCTGCACTCCGCCGCGCTCGCCTGAGATCAGCACCTGTGCGCAGGCTGTTCCCTCGGGATACTTGAGTGTCTTGTGCTCGTCCACGATCAGGCTGCGGCGGAGCGGGATCATCAGCAGAACGCCCAAGATGCCACCGACTGTCGCCACCGCCGCGACACGGTTCCAAGGAAGCGCATAGCCCAAGAGGAGCAAGGCGGGAAGCGTAAACACTGTGCCGGCCGCGATCGACTCTCCGGCGGACCCGGTCGTCTGCACAATGTTGTTCTGGAGGATCGTGGCCGGCTGTGCTCCGAACGCCCGGGCGACGTACCGAAAGATCGTGATTGACAGCACTGCGATCGGAATCGAGGCACTGACGGTCAGCCCGATTTTGAGCGCGAGGTACACGCTGGATGCGGCAAAGATGACGCCGAGTAGCATCCCCAGAGCGACCGCCCCGGGGGTAAGCTCGGGCAGGTCCGCGGCATCCGGTACGAATGGCTGGTATCCCGCCGGCTGCTCGGGCAGCTCAGCGGCGACACCTTGCCGCGTGCTCGCCGCGGGCGGAGCGGATATAGCCATCGTCAGGATAACGCCGACGGTTCGGCTTTCGGCGCGTGCATGACGGCGCGGACCGCGGCCTCGCGCACCTCCTTGTCCTTGTCACTCGCCAGTTGCTGCAAGGCGGCAAGTGCGGCTGGCGTCCGCGCCTCGCCCAGCGCTTGCACGGCGGCTACGCGATACGCGGCCGCCTTGCGCTTGAACAGTCTCGACTCGGGCTCGGCCGCTTTGCAGAGCCGCTGCACGGCCTCCGGGGTAGCGACACGGCCGAGCGCGTTCAGAATCGCGATTTGGACTTCTATGTCGGACTCGCTTTCCAGCGCGCGCAGCAGTGTCGCGGCGGATTTCGTCCCTTTGCGACCGGCAAGCCCGGCGGCGGCCGTGGCGCGCACGTGCGACGATGTATCCTTGAGCGCGCGTTTCAGCGCAATTGCCGCGTGCGGCGTGCCTAGCTTTCCGAGCGCGTTGGTGGCGGCTCGCCGAACGCGGTCGTCGCCGTGCTTCAACAACTCGGAAAGCGGGCCCTCGGCATCGCAGGCATTGAGCTCGCCAAGTAGGTCCGCCGCGTTGCGAGCCACAAACCATCGTGGGTCGCCGAGCATATGCATCAGTGCGGGGACGCCTGCCTTGAGCTTGACCAGCGAGTCGAAGAATGTGCGGCGCTCGGCCATCGACTGAGCCGCCGTGAGCTCCTCGATCAGCGCCTCGGCGCCTTCTTCGCCGGTGCGCGAAAGCACGGCCAGAAACTCGCCGGCGCGCTCTTTCCTCCGCGGAAGCACGGTCGCGACAGCTCGCAGCAGTGTGGGCTTGGCCAACCGCCGGATGGCGGCAGCATAGGCGCGCTTGATCTCGGGATTGGTTTTCTCGGCTTCGCGGCTGACGATACGTGCCATCACATCGGCCACCACGAGAGGCTTCTGGCCTCGCGCGGACGATTCCGCCAACTCTACGACCTGATCGAGCATTCGTGACACGGCTGCGACCGACTGCGTTGCGTCGAGCTTAGTGAACAATTCGTCGGGGCCGCCGCTGGTTGCCTCGACAGCCGTGAATTGCCGGATGACGTCGGCACTGACCTCGACTACGTCGGGACTGACCCGTACCGTCGAGCTGTCGAACGAAACCCGCACCGTTCGTGGCGCAATCGCGCGCAATCGGGCGTCAATCTCGCGTCCTTGGTCGTCCTGCGAGGCCGTGGCTGCGAGCGCACGCGCGGTGCCGAGCACGTCTGCGGGAAGCACTCCGATGTCAAACACCATTTCACGCACAGAATGGCCGACGAATTGGCCGAGCAGGTCTCGCACGCCCGTCAGCTCATCGGCCAGCGGCGCGCCGTTGGAGCTAAGTGTGCCGTCGCGCACGGTCAGCGTGACGGGCCCTTCTTTGGATACGGCCACCAAGGCCCGCAGCGCCGCCTTCTGTTCGTCAACGGCATCGGCTTGGTGGATTAGCAACCAAAGGAGCCGCGCGAAGTGGCGGACGAATGTTACTGAGTAATCCATGCGCACGGCGTCGGAAGCGAACCCGGCCGCCGATTGTTAGATTGTAGCACGGCGCCAAGGTAGGACTGATCCCGGCCATTCGCCAGACTTTCGCCACCCCCAAGATCGCGCGTGCCGCTACCGATTCCCGAGCCGCGGGAGCACGGGTACACGACGCAAACATCGGCGCCGCTTTACTGGGCAGCCTACGGCCCGCCCGGCGCGCCGCGCGTGCTGGTGTTGCACGGAGGACCGGGGGCGGACCATCGATATTTGCTGCCGCAGATGCTGCGGCTCGCCGGCCGCCGTGACGTACTGTTCTACGATCAGCGCGGCGGTGGGCGATCGACGATTCTTACGACCGATCGCACACCGGTTACGTGGCGCACTCAGCTCGACGACCTCGCCAACGTGATCGCCGAGCGGTGGGCTGAGGAGCGTCCCGTAATCGTCGGATACTCGTGGGGTGGCGTGTTGGCGATGCTGTACGCGACGGATGAACACGTCCGGGTGCCACCCAGCCATCTGGTTCTTATTGACCCGGCCGGGGTGAATCGTCAGTATCGTGAGGCGTTTGAGACGGAGTTCGCCCGGCGGCAGGCTGCACCGTCGATCGTAGCCGCTCGGGCGACGCTGGCGAGTTCTGGACTTCGGGACCGTGACCCCGAAGGATACAGGCAGCGGTCGTTCGAGTTGAGTGTGGCTGGGTATTTCGCCGACCCCGCGCGGGCGCGTGATCTAACCCCTTTTCGGGTAGCTGGCCGAGTGCAACAGTCGGTGTGGGAGAGCTTGGGAGACTATGACCTTGTGCCAGCCCTACGTGCGACGCGTGAAAGGCTTGCCACGCCAGTGCTAATCGTGCACGGCCGCGAAGACCCATTTCCGGTGGCCTCTTCCGAGGCCCTGGCCGCAGCAGTCGGCGGTGAGCTCGACGTCATCGAGAACTGCGGACATGTGCCGTATGTCGAGCAGCCGGACAAGCTATTCAAGGCGATTGACAAGTTTCTCGGGAGTGAGGCATGACTCAGCGCTCATCGGCCGGCGCCGAGATCGAGCAGCCTCACGTAGCGGCCATCGAGGTGGACGGTCGTCGCTACGATGTCTCGGTTCGCATCACGCACGACGGCATAGAGTACGTAGGGCGATTGTGGTTTGCGGATGAATCGTGGGAAGATGCGGGCATTCCCGACCGCGGCGCGCTGCCGGGCCGAACCACCGAGGAGGTGTTTAAGATGGCGACCCAACTCCGTCCTGAAGATCTGAAGCAACGATATTACCGGGCATTGGCGGAAAAACGCCGCTATCACAAGCTCCGACGCGTGACCGAAGAGATGCTGGCGAAAGTACGATTCATGAACCAGCTCGCGATTTCAATGCGAGCGGGGCTGCTCGACGCCGAGGGCGCGGCGCAGGAGATCGAGTTGACCGAGCGGCAGTTACACGACCTGGTCAACGCGCTGCGCGATGCCGCGGGCCTGGAAGATTAAGAGGGTAAATCCCGCACAGGCTCGGCGCGTACGCACGATTGTCGCGCGACTCCGGAAGGAATATCCCGACGCGCGCACTGAGCTCGACTTCTCGTCTCCGTTCCACCTGCTGGTGGCGACCATTCTGAGCGCCCAGACTACCGACGTTCGTGTGAACATGGTCACCCCGGCCTTGTTCGCGCGCTACCCGACGCCGGCCGACCTTGCCGCGGCGGAGCCGGGAGAGCTCGAGCAGTTGATCAAGAGCACGGGGTTTTACCACAACAAAGCGAAGAGCCTAATCGGCATGGCCAAGGGCGTCGTGAATCGCTTCGGCGGCCGCGTGCCGGAGACGCTGGAAGAACTGGTCACGCTTCCAGGCGTGGGCCGCAAGACGGCCAACGTCGTCCTCGGCAGCGCATTCGGCGCGAGCGAAGGCATAGTTGTCGACACGCACGTCACGCGCCTCAGCCAGCGACTTGGTCTCACACGCCACACGGATCCAATCAAGATCGAGCTCGATTTGATGGCGCTCGTACCACGGCGGCAGTGGGCGCTTTTTTCACACCTGCTCATCTTTCACGGCCGGCGCGTTTGCCATGCCCGATCGCCCGAGTGTGGCGCGTGCGTGTTGAACGACATCTGCCCATCTGCGTTCCGAGTCCGAGGGAGTTAGCTTTTCCCCGACATGCCCAAGCAGGCGACGTTCGAGACGAACCGTGGCACGATCATCGCCGAGCTGTATGAGACGGCTGCCCCGGCGACTGTAGCCAATTTCGAGAAGCTGGCGAACTCCGGGTTCTATGACGGCGTCAAGTTTCACCGGGTTATTCCGGATTTCGTGGTGCAGGGCGGCGACCCGCTCTCGCGTGAGCTGCCGCCGGGAAACCCGAAAATCGGTACGGGGGGCCCGGGCTACGTCATCGATTGCGAAACTCGAGGCAACCCGCACACGCACGTCGTGGGTGCGCTATCGATGGCGCACGCCGGGAAAAACACGGGCGGTAGCCAGTTCTTCATGGTGCTCAGCGAAACAAACGCGCGCCATCTCAACGGCGTGCACACGGTATTCGGCAAAATTATCAAGGGGCTCGATGTCATGAAGCAGATCCGGCAGAATGATTCGATGACCACGGTACGCGTCGCATGACTGCGGAGGAAGGATCGGTGCACACCGTGCACGACGCGCCGCGCCGCGGGCCAGACACCGGAGCCGCGTTTGCGGGCGTCATCGTTGGCGCAATCGTGCTGTTCGCGCTGCTCTTTTCGATCGTGCACGTCACGAACGCGCACTACGAGCGCATAGAAGCCAGCCAGAATCAGACCAAGTAGCGCCCGCCCCCTCCGCCGGCCCCGTGGCGTGGGTAGCGCCCCGATTTTAATACGGTCGCATGGTTGCTGTTTGAATACTGACTGACCAGTCAGTAAGTTGCGCGGGTGACCGCAGCGACTCGGCCCCGACTCAAGCGCAGGCGTCTGCCAGAGGAGCGTCCGCAGCAGATCCTCGCGGCCGCGATCGAGGTCTTCGGCAAGTACGGTCTGTCGAGCGGTCGCCTTGAAGACATCGCGAAACGCGCCGGCGTGTCCAAGGGCACGATCTATCTGTATTTCCCGAACAAAGAAGCACTGTTCAAGGAAATGATCCACCAGACCATCATCGCTCGGCTGGAAAAGACCGAGCATGAACTGGCCGAGCGCGGGGGATCTGCGACCCAGCAGGTGACGGACTGCATGAAGCTCTGGTGGCGCAGTCTGCTGTCGCGCGACTATCAGGTGGTGTACCGTCTCATATTGAGCGAGCTCCAGCACTTCCCGGACCTCGCGAGCTTCTACTCGCGCGAGTTCGTCGCCCGACTGCTCGGGCTCGTTTCGCGACTTATCCAGCGCGGAATCGACAGCGGCGAGTTCCGCGAGATCGACCCGACCGTAGCGGCCCGCGTAATGGGGTCAATGCTTACCGCACACGCCGTTTGGCTTGGAATGCGCCGCTGTGGCACGACCCTCGTACGCATATCTGCGGACGAAACCCTCGAGCAGCTCACGGATTTCTTTCTTGGCGGCATGCGACCCCGTGTAACGTCTGTTCAGCGATCCACGCCGTCGGTCCCGCGGCGCACGCGGACGGTGCTCATTGCCGCCTTGGCCGTTGGCGCGCTAGGCGGCGCCGGACTTTCGCGCGCGGCACGTGCCCAAGCTGCCTCGGACTCGACGGTGCGAGCAAGCGATACCACGGCACGCCCGCTCACGCTCGGCGACGCCGCCCGCCTCGCGGCCCATCAAAGCGCGCAGGCGCAGGAAGCGCAGGCACGCACTACGCAGGCAGGTGCCCGTGTGCGGCAACAGTTCGCCGAATTCTTGCCAAACCTATCCGGGTCGGCGTCGGTCATGGAATACGACTTGAACAGCGCGGCGGCTTTTCGATTTCCGTCAGTTCCGGGCTCCAGCCTGTTCAACACGCTCCTGCCACCAGCGGGCGCACTGTTCCCGCCTTTGAAAGACTATGACGCCCGTGCGCGCATCGCCGATACGCTTTTCAGCTTCGGCGCAATCCAGCGCTACCGACAATCGCAAACCAGCCGCGACGCGGCGAGCGCCGATGCCGCCAACACCGCGGAGCTTGCGGCAGCGGCGGCGGCCAACGCGTACCTGCAAGCGCAGCGGGCAGAGGCCACCGTGAGAGCGCGAGTCGCCGACTCCGCGCTTGCGCAAAATCTGTTGGAGATCGCCATACAACAGCTCGCAGCTGGCGTCGGAGTCCGGTTAGACGTCACGCGGGCCCAGGCACAACGGTCATCCGCGCGCGCTCAGCTCATCACTGCGCGCAATCAACTCGACCAGACCAGGCTCGATCTGTTTCGCACACTCGGCCTTCCGCTCGACACGCACCTGACCCTCGTCGATTCACTCGGGACCCTGCCAGTTGCCGATTCGTTGTCGCCTGAATCACAGGCCCTCGACCGCGCGTTCCGCGATCGGCCAGATCTTCGCGCCGCTGACTTACAACTCGAGGCGGCGCGTCGGCAGATCAGCGCGATCAAGGCAGAACGGCTGCCAGCCGTTGGCGCATTCGCGACCGATGGAGCCAGCGCAGGCACGCTCAACCGCGTCCTCAATACGTACTCATGGGGAGTCGGCGTGAGCCTGCCTGTCTTCGACGGATTCCGACGCGAAGGGCGCATCGAAGAGGGACGCGCCGACGAGCACGAGATCGAGTTGCGGCGACGCGACCTGCGGCAACAGGCGGCCATCGAAGTGCGCGGCGCGTACCTGAACCTCGGGTCGGCGCGACAGCAGGTGGACGCGACACGCGAGCAACGCGAGCTAACCGACGAGGAGGTCACCGAGGCGCGCGAGCGATTTCGCACGGGCGTCGCTGGCAACGCCGACGTAATAACCGCAGAGCTCGCGCTCGACGCGGCGCGAACGCAGGAGATCGACGCACTCACGAACTACCAGTCTGCACGTGTGGCGCTCGCCCGCGCCACCGGATCGGTCACAAGCCTTCCCTGATTCGCCCCCCTGACTCGTAACGACACATGGCCACCACGGTCCAGCCTCCGAAAACGCCGCAGCAGCCGCAGCAGCCATACCAGCCAGGTCCGACCGAGCTCGGCACCGGCGAAGCTGCTAACACCTCTGCCGACCAGGCACCAGCCAAGAAACGCCGCAGCTTTGTGCTGCCAATCGCCATTGTGGTCGCCATAATCGGCATCATCTGGGGCGTTCGCACGTGGAACTACAGTAGGGCGCACGAGAGCACAGACGACGCCCAGGTGGATGGCCACATCATACCAGTGCTCGCGAAGGCCGGCGGGTACGTCACCCTCGTGAACGGTGATGACAACACTCCCGTGAAGGAAGGCGACACGCTCGTGCACATCGACGACCGTGACTATAGGATGAAGCTCGAGGAGGCGACCGCCGACGTTGCGGCAGCGCAGGCGGCTGTCGCGTATCGCGGGCCTGGTGGGAAAGCAGTCGGGCAGGCGTTTGCGCAGTTGCAAACGGCAAAAGGGCAAAGCGCGGCTAACACCGCCCAAATCGAGGGTGCGAGAGCCAACTACGACAAGGCGCTGGCAGACTTGCAGCGGTACCACCTGCTCGCGGCCCAGCAGATCGTCTCGAAGCAGACCCTCGACGCGGCGCAGGCAGCCGCCGATGCGGCGGCTGCGCAGCTGCTCGCGGCCGAAAGTGAGGCCGCAGCATCAGCATCAGGAGTCACCGGCGCGGAAGCCGGAGTGCGGCTCGCTCAAGCACGATTGGCGAGCGCGCTGGCTGAGCGCGACAACGCGATCTTGCAGCTCTCGTACACGATGGTGATCGCACCCGCGACCG
Source organism: uncultured Gemmatimonadales bacterium (assembly GCA_963838855.1). Classification (GTDB taxonomy): domain Bacteria; phylum Gemmatimonadota; class Gemmatimonadetes; order Gemmatimonadales; family Gemmatimonadaceae; genus FEN-1251. Next base: position 106,902 of record CAWISX010000021.1, read on the forward strand.
GGGTGATGTCGCGCAAGCAGGTAGAGGTCGGCCAGCTAGTGCAGTCGGGCCAAACTCTGTTCAGCATCGTAGCCGACACAGGCATTTATTTGACGGCTAACTACAAAGAAACTCAGCTTAACCACGTGAGAGTCGGGCAGCCGGTCGATTTTACCGTCGACGCCTATAGCGGATGCATCGGCCGCGGCAAGGTGGAGAGCCTAAGCCCGGCGACTGGCGCCAAATTTTCTCTTCTGCCGCCGGACAACGCGACGGGAAACTTTACCAAGGTCGTCCAGCGAGTGCCGGTGCGCATCCAGATCACGCGGGGATGCGGTCCCGACCGGCCACTACGGCCGGGCATGTCGGTGAACACGCACATCGTTACGCGCTAAGGACGTGTCCTCGCTGCGCTACGGCGTCATCATGGACGACTTGCGGAACACATTGGCCGGCGAGTGGACTGGCGGCACACGCGGCGCAGCTGGCAGATGTCCCGACATCCAGAGCGCGATCCCGACCGCAGCCGCCAGGGCCACCAACAAGGCCGCCTGCCGGCGCAGTCGGAGCGATCGCGCAGACGAGCGTCTGAGTGCGTCGTGCGCGGCAACAATGTGCATGGTGTCCGCCAATGGGGGCAATTCCCCCGTCGTTACGGTCGCCACAGTGCCCCCCTGCGCCAGATTCCTGAGCATCGATTCACCGGTCATTGGCTCGCTGAGCGGGAGCCGAATCGACTTGATGGCGCTTAGTAATTCCCGAGTCGTCCCGTACCGTTGATCGGGGTCCTTACTCAACATCCGGTTCACTATGGCTACGAGCTCTGGCGGTAGGTCGGCCCGAGCGGCGCGAACGTCTGGCGCCGGCGTGAAGAAATGATGCTGAATGATCGCCGCTAGAGTTTCGGCGTGGAACGGCACCGTCCCGGTTAGCATCTGAAACGCGACCACGCCGAGCGAGTACTGGTCCGACTGCGGTCCCGCGACCTTCCCTGCGCACTGCTCCGGGCTCATGAAGTACGGCGTTCCAATTACCGACCCCGTCGTGGTCATGGAGGCTTTCTCCACCGCGCGCGCGACGCCGAAGTCGGTCACTATTACTCGGCCGTCGCCGTCAAGTAGAATGTTCGCCGGCTTGATGTCGCGGTGCACTATTCCGCGTTCGTGGGCGAACGCGAGCGCAGAGGCTCCGGCCCGGAGCACGGTAACGACGATGGTAACAGGCAGCGCGCCCTGCGTGGCAATCACATCATCGAGCGAAGGACCTTCGACGTACTTCATCGCGAGATACGACAGATTGCCGGTCTGGCCCACGCGATAGATCGGGATGATGTTGGGGTGATCGAGCGCAGCGGCCATCTGCGCCTCCCGTTTGAACCGATCGACGACCTGCTGCCCAAGCGCCAATCCTGGCGGCAGTACTTTGAGCGCCACCGCGCGCCGGAGCTCACGCTCCGTGGCCTTGTACACGATTCCCATGCCACCGCGTCCGATCTCTCTCTCAACGTCGTACTCGGTAGTCAACGCCGCCCTCACGATCTCGAGCATTCGCTCGGACTCGACAGCCTGAGCCGGGCTCGGCCAAACCAGTGGTTCGGCGGTGCCAGGGTCCTGCGAACTTGAAGCATCGAAGGGCGCGGTGGCCGCCAATGGATCGACGATCTCCGACCCGCACGCTTCGCAATACCGCGATCCGGCAGCATTTAGCGTGTGGCACTGCTGACATTGAAGGGACCGGAGCGTCTCGGGCATGCGAGGCTGATAGGCGAGTACTGGAATCGTGATGGTCGTCCCCCGCTCATTGACGACGCCCGGCCAGCGGGTGTCAAAAGGTCCCAACGTTTGGCCGAGCGAAGCGTTAATATGTCAGAGATATGTCAGTTGCACTCGCACTCGTCCCGGCCGACGCCACGGGCGCGGGCGCCGCGTCCCGTGCGCAGGAGCGCGCACTCGTGGTCGCCGCCCAGAACGGGGACACGAGGGCATTCGGATCCCTGGTTCGCGAGCACGAGCGCCGAGCGTACGCCGTGGCTCGCGCCATTGTCACTTCGCACGAAGACGCGGAGGACACGGTCCAAGAAGCGTTCCTGCACGCGTACCGTGCGCTCGATCGATTTCTGCCCGACCAGGCGTTTGGCGCCTGGCTGCACCGCATTGTCGCCAATGCGGCTCTCGACGTCATGCGCCGGCGCAAGGTGCGCGACGCGGACGCCCTCCCCGACACGGTCGCCGCGAGCTTTCGCGACCCCGCCGAGGCGTCTGACCTCCGCTCGCGGCTACGGACGGCGATGTCCGCGCTGAACGAGCGTCAGCGTGCCGTAATTGTCCTCCACGATGTCCAAGGGTTCAGGCACGGTGAGATTGCCCACATGCTGGGCATCCCCGAGGGCACCGCCCGCTCCGACCTTCACCATGCGCGGGTCGCATTGCGGCGCACGCTTGACGGGGTACGCGCGATTTTATGATAGGCCGCCTGCCTCCACGCGTCGTCCGAGCGTTGCGCGAGATATACGGACCGCCACTCGATCCCGCCTACTGGGATCAGCTGCAGCGGCGAGTGCTATCACGCGTCGCGACGGAGCGCGTCGCTGGCGGAGCACGCGCCGGCAACTTTGTCTCGTCCGACCCGTGGGGATTGGCGTTCCGTGCTTGGGCGAGAGCTGGACTCGTCGCGGCAGGGATCGCGGCCCTTTGCGTTGGCGCGGCAACATGGCGTAGTCGCTCGGCAGACGCACAGGCAGCCTACGAAACCGTGCTGATGACGCCAGCGGCGGGCGGGTCAGTGTGGTTGGTCGATGCCAGTGGGGTGGCCGATGGCAGTTCACCTTAACGCGACCCGACACACGGCACTGGCATTTCTCCTCGGCGCGCTGCTCGTGGGCGGAGCGCTTGGATTTACCGCAGATCGCATGATCGGCGATCGGGCATGCCGGCATTGGCGCGACCCGCGCGAGATGCGCGCAATGTTCTTTAGTCAGCTACATCTGTCGTCTAGTCAGCGGGTTGCCATCGATTCCACTATTCGCGCCAAGCACCGTGCGGCCTCTGCGATCCTCAGGCCCATCCAGCCTCGACTAGACTCGCTAAACGATGCCGCGGCCGCTCAGATCAAGTCCCAGCTGGATCCAGGCCAGCAGGCGTTGTTCGATCGCATGGATGGTGAAATCCGGCGCGCAAGAAAGCCGTCGGACTAGCCCCACCCCCTTTTTTCTTTCAAGCTTCGCTTGGATGACGAGGGGGCTTCGCCCCCTCGACCCCCAAAGCGCGCGCCGCGCTGTGCTAGTGGGTGCGGGCGCGAAGCTCGCAAAGAGCAGAAGAATCCCCGTCGCCAAGGGACCTGGGGCGAAGCCCCATAAGAAAGAAGTCCCCGTCCCCAAGGGCGCATGGGTGGAGCCGATGAAAAAAACCCCGCTCTTCCTAAGGGGCATCATGGCTTCGCCCCCACGAGAAAACATCCCGCGTCCCTAACCGGGGTATGGGGGCGAAGCCCCCATGAGAAAAAAATCCCCCTCCCCTTTTAGGGGAGGGGGTCAGGGGGAGGGGTAACGATCTTACAGCTTCTCTTCCGCGCGGCCTATGTTCTTTTGAATCTTGCCTTCGAGCTTCTGGGCTTTCCCTTTGATTTGCTCGGATGTGTCGCCCGTGATGTCGGCCGCCGCGTCACGCACCTTGCCGGCAACCTCTTTCGCACCACCGACGATTTCGTTCTTCAGCCCTTTCACGTTCGTTTCGGAGACACGCCGGGTTTCGTCCGGCTCGTTCGCGTTCGGGTATCTATTGCTCGGATTTGACATCTTGTCCGTGATTTTGTCCGCCATCGTTCCTCCGTGCGGTGAATCGTTCGGTAACTCGTGCTCGGACCCCGTCAAATCGCAAGCGACGTGCCGGAACGCCGCGCTCGGAGAACGTCTGCATTGACTCGCGGGCGCCCAAGGTAAGATTCTATTGGGCCCAGCACGCTTCCGGCTGGCCAGCTCATGCGTACCTCCCTCCTCGGCATCCTAACGGCCGCGTCGCTCACCGGTGTTGCGCTTAAGGCGCAGGCGCCTCGTATTACGCCGAACGGTGATCCGTCGGTCGCAAACGACTCGATCTACTCGCTCGCGGTCAACCCCGCGGACTATCCCGACCAGCCCTTCGTCTACCTATTCGACGACGGGGTTCTGCGCTTCGAGTCTGACGGGCGCGCCCGCCGCACCTACCGCCAGGTCGTCCAGATCCTGACGCAGCAGTCTGCGGCACAATGGGGCGACGCGACATTCCCGTACTCGAGCGAGCGGCAGCGACTCACGATCAACTGGATCCGTGTGCTGCGCCCCGACGGTACGGTCATCAGCGCCAAGCCTGCCCACGAGCAGGAGTCGATCGCGCCGGTCGCCCAGGATGCGCCAGTATACTCGGACACGCGCGTGCGGCAGGTGACACTGAGCGGCGTCGCCGCGAATACCATCCTCGACTACAGCTACACCGTCGAGGATAAAAAGCCGCTCATTCCGGGCGACTTCTACTCTACTTGGCGGCTCAACACCGGTCATGTGACTCGGCGGTCGCGCTTCGTGGTGGACGTGCCGGACACGTACATCCCGCGCGTTCAGGAACGCAACATCCACTTCGCGCGACAGACGGACATCAATCACGGGCGCCGAGTGTATACGTGGGCTACAACCGACGTGCCCCGTCCAGAGCGCGAGCCGTTTGCTCCCGATTCCAATCCACTGTCGGCGCAGATCACGATAGCGGCTCCCCTGTCGTGGGGCGACGTGGCGGCGTGGTACGCGCAACTATCGCACGACCGGTACAAAGTGACCCCGGCACTCGCACAACAACTCTCGACTGTCGTGTCAGAGGCGACCACTCTCGAAGACTCGATCAAAGCGCTGCACCGCTGGGTCGCCCAGGACTTCCGCTACGTGTCGCTATCACTCGGCCTTGGCGGGTACCAGCCACGGATGCCCAAGTCCGTGTGGGAAACGAAGTACGGTGATTGCAAGGACAAGGCGACGCTGTTCATTGCGCTCGCGCGACGCCTCGGCCTGAGCGCCTTTCCCGTGCTGCTCAGCGGGACTGGCGGCATCAACCGCTCGATCCCGTCGGCCTATCAGTTCGATCACATGATCGCGGCCATCATGCGGCCTGGCACTCCGTCCGGATATCTGTTTCTCGACCTAACGTCTGACTTGACCCCGTACGGATCACTGCCGCCCACCGAGCAGGGAGAGTTTGCCCTCGTCATTCACCCCGACGGGCGCGATGAGGAAGTCACGCTCCCAGCCGATCCAGTTACCGTCAACCGCACCGTCGTGCAAATCACGGGCGAGCTGAACGCGGACGGCACCTTTGCGGGACGATACGTGGAGCAGGCGACCGGGAATCGGCAGTACACCCTTCGGAGCGCGTTCTCCTCGACTTTCGGGACTGTCGAGCGCGATCGGCTGACTCGGGCACTGGCGAACCAACTTTTTCAAGGCGCGACGGGCGACAGCCTGGTGTCGTTCGATGGGCGTGATCTGGGCGCAGAGCCCCGCGTCGCGCTCGCCATCAAGGACGCGCGCCCGGTGTCGAGCGCCGGGGCGACCGAGATTCTCACGCTGCCGCTGAAGGACTACGCCGCTTCGGAAGTCGTGGCCGATCTACAGTCGCGTGGGCAGAGGCGTTCGCCCATCGACGTGGCCTCCGTCGTAGGGCCGTATGAGGAGTCGTCCGAGTTCCGACTCCGCCTTCCCGAAGGCTGGCACGCAAGGCTGCCCACTGATGTCGACGCGGAGAGCGCGTTCGGCCGCTACACGGCGCGCTATTCCCAGACTGGTCGAGAGCTCAGCATCACGCGAAAGATCTCAGGTGCCACCGGCATAGAGCCGCCAGAACACATTAACGCACTGATCGACTGGCTGCGCCAGGTTTCGCGCGACGACGTGCGGTACATCGTGTTCGATCGCGAGTAGCAACCGCTGACGGCGCCGGCCGCGCCGACCGCTTGCGCGTGGCTACGCGCTATACCATCCGCGCGACCCACTCGCCAACGAAGTAGCCCACCGCGGCGACGCCCACGCCGATCACGAACATGTCCAGGCCAGACCGGAAGAGGTCGCGGCCGGTGAAAATGGATCGGGCGGCTCCGACAGCAAAATGCGAAGCCATCGCGAGCGCGAAGGCGATTATGACCGCGGTCCCGCCATGCCAAAAGAAGAATGGGAACACCGGTATGACCGCGCCGAACCCCGTGGCCAACCCCGTTACCCATCCCTCCCTCAGTGGAGACATTGCGGGATCGCCGATCTTCAGCTCCTCTTGCACCTGCTCGGCGAGCATGCGTTGAGGGTCCTGCATGACTTGCGTCGCAAGCCTCTCGGCCGCCGCGGCCTCCATGCCCTTCGCTTCATAAATCAGCGCCAGCTCATCCCGCTCGACGTCGGGCATGAGCGCGATCTCGTCCCGCTCCATGGCGATCTCGTGAGCATAGACTTCCTGCTCGCTCTTCGCCGCCAGATATCCGCTCGCGCCCATTGACAGCGCGTCGGCAATGAGACCCGCCACGCCAGCGACCACGACTGCCTGATGCTGCTGTGCGGCCAATGCACCGACTACGCCGGCCACTAGGCCGAAATTCGCCGTTAGCCCGTCGTTGAACCCATATACGACGTTGCGAAGGAACCCACCGGTTTCGCGCCGATGCCAAGGCTCGGCCTTGGATCCCGTGATACCGGCGAGCGTAGTCGCATGCTCCGCGCTTTCCCGCGCCAACAGGAGCGCCTCACTACCGCCCGGCGCACCACGCGCAATGGTGCGGTGCATGTCCAGATAACCTTTGACCTCGCGTCCCTCCTCGGCGAGCAGCATCGGCAGAAGGAAACCCGGTCCGAACCGGCGTCCCAGCCAAGCCAGCACCCGCGCACGGGCGCTCGGTTGGAATTTCCCGGGCGGCCGGCCGTACTCGGATAGCAGGCGTCCCCAGATCTCGACGTGCCGGTCCTCGACGACGGCGAGTCGGCGATATACGTCCTGCTTCGCCGGATCCGCCTCTGCCTGTGCGAGCGCGCGGTAAAGGAAGGCGGCGTCAGCCTCGTCCTGCCAGTGGTGCTCAAAAGTGTGAAGGTCTGGCGGCGTAGCGGGCCCTGGCTTGGGCTGGAGAGTAGTCGTCACTTCCGAAATATCATCGGTCCTGCAAGACCATTCGGCCGCAGCCCCGCGCCCTATTTCGGGATGCCACGCCCCCCGCCCTAACTCATCCCCTTTCAAGAGAGAGGAATCTCTTGTGCTTTTAAGCTTCGCTTGGACGACGAGGGCTTCGCCCCTCTACAGCGATTGATGACGCTACGCGGATGGTATCGCGCATTGTCTTTGCGAATGGGGGGCCCCACCCCCTAACCCCCTCCCCGCAAGCGGGAGGGGGAACCCTTTTTTTCTAAGTGGGGGCTTCGCCCCCACACCCCTGCAGAAACGCCCAGCGCAGTCGGCGTGGTCACAGCGCCGTTCGCCTGCCAAGTCAGAGCGGCCGCCCAAGACCCGCCTCGTGCCGCGCAGGGGGTCGAGGGGGCGAAGCCCCCTGGTCATCCAAGCGAAGCTTGAAAAGAAAGAATTCCCCCCTCCCCTTCAGGGGAGGGGGTTAGGGGGTGGGGCGGCAATGAATCGTAGGACACTTTCCGGGGTACTCGACACAAAATTCGGCAGGTAGCCGTAGTCATCAATCGCGGCTCCTTCAACAACCCTGTACGCGAGGTGGGTCCATGCGATTGGATTTGGTGGCAGCAGCAGCTGCCATTGCAGCGCTCACGGTCGGGTCGGCCTCAGCCCAGGACGGGCCCCAGCGCGACGGATGCAGCCAACACGGATCGCGCGCGGTCCACGCATTCGCGTTTCCATTCCGCGGCGGCGACCGCCCCGTCATCGGGTTAGTAACCAAGTCGGGCAGCCCTCGCGATTCTCTTGGCGTGCTCATCACCGAGATCACGCCGAATGGCCCCGCCGACAAGGCAGGGCTGGAGGAAGGAGATCGAATTGTCTCGGTGAACGGGGTGGACTTGAGGTTGACCCCCGCCAATGCCAACGACCCGGAAATGCGTGGCCTAATGTCGCGACGCCTTGCTCGCACGGTCCAAAAGGCCAAGCCCGGCGACGCGGTCGAGCTCCGCGTTTACGCAAACGGCCAAACGAAAACGGTCAAGGTCACGAGCGTGAAAGCATCGGATCTCTTCAAGGACGGCTTTCAACGGGTAGGGATGTCCGACTTCGATATTCCAATGCTCGGATCACTCATGCTGCGTTACGGCCCGATGGACATCGACCCATCGGACGAGGCTACACCACCTCTGCCAACCATGCCCCCGTTGCCGCCCATGCCTCCGATGGCACCCATGGCGCCCGGCGGTCCCGGTCACGAGGATGGCAGCGCCGAACGTCAATTCCCGATCGGTGCGCCAGGGGCACCGTCAGAGGCCGCGCCAGCTAACCAGGCTGTCGAGTTGTGAATCTTGCGGGGCCGGGCGTGGCCCGCCCGTCCCCGCCCCACCCGGCGGCATCCTGAGTCGGCCGGCCTAAGGCACGATGTTTAGCAGTCGGCGCGGAACGTATATCACCTTTTTGGGCTCGCTGGTTATGTAGCGCGCGACTGCTGCGTCGGCGCGAGCCACAGCATAAACCTGGTCCTGGGTGGCCTCCGGAGCCACCTGCACTCTTGCCCGCAGCTTGCCGTTCACCTGCACCGCGATCGTCACCTGCTCCTCGGTGGCAAGAGCCGGGTCATAGTCGGGCCACTTCGTGTCGAAAATTGTCGACGTGTGCCCCAGCCGCTCCCACAGTTCCTCGGCGACGTGCGGCGCAAATGGCGCCACGAGCTGTACGAGCGGCTCGACCTCTGCGCGGTGAGCCGTCCTCTCGCCAGCCCGGAGGACGTTGATGTACTCCATCATGGCGGCGATCGCGGTGTTGTACGAAAGCCGTGGGATGTCGGCCGTGACCTTGGCGACGGTCCGATGCAGCGCGCGGATGATAGTGGCATCTGGGGCGCCATCGAGACGGCACTCCACGACCAATGCCCACAAGCGGTCGAGAAACCGGCGCGTGCCCGATATCCCGGAATCGCGAAAATCGCCGCCCTGCTCATATGGCCCCAAAAACATGAGGTACGTGCGAAACGCATCGGCGCCCCAGCTCCCAATGTATTCGTCAGGCGTGACGATGTTGCCACGGCTCTTGGACATCTTCGCGCCTTCGCGCACGATGTGCCCGTGCGCGCGGAAGCGCGTGAATGGCTCCTCGAAGGCGAGAATGGCCGGCATCGTGCAGCACCATGGTGATAAATCGGGCGTACAACAAATGGAGGACCGCGTGCTCGTTGCCGCCCAGGTACGAGTCCACGGGTAGCCACTTGCGCGTGAGGATGGGATCGAATGGCACGTCGGCCCAATGTGCGCTCGGATACCGCAGGAAATACCACGCGCTGTCGAGAAACGTGTCGGACACGTCGGTCTCGCGCCGACCGTCGCCCCCGCAAGCTGGACATGGCACGCGATACCAGGCCTCATCGCGCGCGAGCGGTGAGATACCAGAATCGTCGGGCCGAAAATCCTCGAGGTACGGAAGAACAACCGGCAGATCGCGCTCCGGTACGGGCACGGCGCCGCACGCATCGCAATAAATGATCGGTATGGGCGGCCCCCAATACCGCTGCCGGGAAATGCACCAGTCGTGCAGGCGATACCTCTCTACCTCGCGGGCCACGCCCGCGGCCACCAGCGGCGGGACGACATCCCAGTCGGGAACAATGTCAACGATCGGCAGTCCGAACTTCGTCGCGAACTCGAAGTCGCGCTCGTCGTGAGCTGGCACAGCCATGATTGCGCCGGTCCCGTAGTCCATTAGGACGTAGTCGGCAACCCAAATCGGGATTGCAGCGCCCGTCGCCGGGTTGGTCGCATAGGACCCCGTGAACACTCCTGTCTTATCGCGTGTCACGACCTTGCGCGCGACCACATCCTGGGCGGCGACCCGCCCGCTGTAGTCGTCCACCGCACGACGCTGGGGCTCGGTGGTGAGCGTCTCGACCAAGGGGTGCTCCGGAGCGAGCACCAGATAGGTCGCGCCGTAAATCGTGTCGGGCCGCGTCGTAAAGACGGTGATCGACAAGTTTCCGTCAGCGACGGATTGGTCTCGGCCGACCACGGGGAAGCGGATCTCGACACCGGTGGATTTCCCGATCCAATTCCGCTGCGCGGTTTTGGTGGTGTCCGACCAGTCGAGCCATTCGAGGTTCGCGAGCAGCCGCGGCGCGTATTGTGAGATCGCGAAGAACCACTGTTCGAGCGAGCGTTGCTCGACGCGCGTACCACACCGCTCGCAGGCGCCGTTGATAACCTGTTCGTTCGCGAGCACGGTCTTGTCGAACGGGCACCAGTTGACCGCAGCGCGTTTCTTGTACGCCAGCCCGCGCGCGAGGAGTTGCAAGAACACCCACTGCGTCCACTTGTAGTATTCGGGGTTCGTGGTGTCGACCGAATAGCGCCAGTCGACCATCAGTCCAGTGCGTTCGAGCTGCCGGCGAAAATTCGCGATGTTGCGGGGGATCAGCTCCATCGGGTGCACGCCGACGCGTAGGGCGTAGTTCTCCGAATGGATCCCGAATGCGTCATAGCCAAGCGGCTCGAACACCGTATGGCCACGCATGCGCTGGAAGCGGGCGAAAATATCGTTGCCCGTGAAGGCGAAGAGGTTGCCGACGTGCAATCCCTCAGCCGACGGGTAGGGGAACATCATTAGCGAGTAGAACGGGCGCTCGCCGTTCTCCAGGTCGGTGGCGTTAGTAGCGTGTTCTCGCCATCTGGCCTGCCATTTCGCCTCTACAGCCGCCGAGTCGTACACAGGCAGCAATCTATATTCCGGCATGCCGCCCCGACGACGCAAGCGCCTCGACTCGTCGGCGTTCAACCTGCCCGTTGATCACCTTCGTCAAGGCGCTTCCATCGATCGGTCGGCGGCCCGCGTCCGCCAAATCCTCATTGCGGAAGGGCGGTCGCCAGTAGTCACGATACAGATCGCTGCGGAACGCGCCTGCATCCTAGGCGGCACGGATGAGGCGATCGCACTGCTGAAGGCGTGCGTGGAAAACTGGGCGGAAGGTGCCGTCGCAGTGAGCGCACTCTTCGATGGCGAGCGCGTCGAAGCGGCCGAGACCGTGATGACCGTGAGTGGCCCGTACGAGCGGTTTGCCCACTTGGAGCCACTGCTGCTCGGTATTCTGGCGCGGCGCACACGCGTGAGCACCAATGCCCGGGCATTCGTCGAGGCAGCGCGGCCGAAGCCCGTCATGGCGTTTCCCGCTCGGCATGACCACTGGGTGCTGCAACCCGGGGACGCCGTCGCTGCACAGATTGGTGGTGCACTGACCATCTCGGCCGATGCGCCAGCTGCTCTGCCAGGAGGACGGGCACCTCCACTGCAGTCGGTACCGCCGCTGGCTCTCGTTCCGCACGCGCTGATCGCCGTATATGGAGGCGACACGGTGGCCGCGGCGCGCGCTTTCGCGGCACACGAAAGCAGCGATGTCCAGGTGGTCGTGCCGGTGGACTATGACAACGACGCCGTTCGAACAGCGCTCGACGTCGCCCAGGCGCTGGAGGCGCGATTGTGGGGCGTGCAGCTCGCCACATCTGAGAATTTGGTTGACTCGTCGATCATCCCGGTCATGGGCGGCTTCCCACCCACGGGCGTCAACCCTCGTCTGGTCTGGAACGTGCGGAACGCACTGGACGCGGAAGGACTGGGAGACGTGCGCATACTCGCGTCGAGCGGCATGACGCTGGACCGCATCCGCGCCTTCGAGGAGGAGGGCGCGCCGATCGACGCGTATGGCATCGGCGCGGCGCTGCTGGCTGGCCGCACCGGGTTCACATCGACGCTGATTGAGATGGACGCGCCGCTTCGGGTGCGCGTCGGAAGCGAGCGGCGTCCGAATGCCCGCCTGGAACGTGTTCGGTAAAGCCTATTAGATTAGCCGACCTCAGTGACGGAAGACCACATTAGCGCTTTCATGACTGACCATTCGCGCGCGCGGCGCGTGGCGTTTCGTCGTTTCACGTGGATGCTCGCGACCGCTGCCGCCGTCGCTGCGCTCGGCGCGTGTGGCCGCGATCTCCCGAACACGACGTTCAATCCGCACACCGATTTCGGACGGGCAATCGACGATCTGTGGAAGCTGCTGCTCAATCTTGGGACCGCCGTATTCATTCTGGTAGAGGGGCTGCTTGTGTACGCGCTGGTCCGATATCGGCACCGCCCCGGACAGCCAGAGCCGGAGCATGTGCACGGGAACACGACGCTCGAGATCCTATGGACTGTCATCCCCGCAATTGTGCTGGTGTTCATCGCCGTGCCCACGGTGCGAACGATTTTTCGCACGCAGAGCCCGGCGCCAGCGGGCTCCCTGCAGGTCGAGGTCTACGGCCATCAATGGTGGTGGGAGTTTCATTACCCGCAGTACAACGTGACGACCGCGAATGAGCTGTATTTGCCGATCGGTCGCACGGTCAACTTCGCACTGCGCACGAAAGACGTGCTGCATAGCTTCTGGGTTCCGCAGCTGGGCGGCAAGCGTGACCTGATCTCGAACCGGACCAATTATCTCTGGTTCAAACCCGATTCGACTATGCAGGCGAGCGTGTGGAACGGCCAATGCGCGGAGTACTGCGGAGCCAGCCATGCGGACATGCGCTTCCGCGTGTACACGGTGCCCAAGGCTGACTTCGAGAGCTGGGCGGCGCACCAGGCTCGCCCGGCCGTGTTTCCGTCAGCCGCAGGTGCGCCAGTCGATTCGGGGTACGTCTTTCCCGCCGCCCTGATGCCGGACAACGCGATCCCGCACACCCCGCTCCCGCCAGGGGAGACGTTCGCCACCGGGCTGGCCGGCGACCCGGCCAGAGGAGCGAAGACGTACAACGGTTCGCCGTGCCTCGGCTGTCACACCATCAGCGGCGACCCAATGTCGCTCGGAACCATCGGTCCGAACTTGACGCACATCGCGTCGCGCCACACCATCGGGGCCGGGCTGTATCCCAACGACACCCAGCACCTCGAGTACTGGATCAAGAATGCCCACGCAATGAAACCCGGCGTTTTGATGTTGGTGCTCGGCAAGGGCGAGGTCGACCCCTTGACCGGCAAGCCCGCCCAGACCGGCATCTTCACCGACCAACAAATCGCCGACATCGTCGCCTACCTGCAGGAACTCAAGTAAATGGCTACTCTCGCCGCACCCGCCATCTACACCCCAGCCGAAAAGCGCGAAAGCACGCTCTACTCGTGGGTCGCGACTACGGACCACAAGCGCATCGCGCTGCTGTACCTGTTCACGGCAATGGCCTTTTTCCTGTGGGGCGGAGGCGAGGCTGAGCTACTCCGCTGGCAGCTACGCGCCCCGAACCAGCATTTCCTGTCGGCGGAGATGTACAATCAGATTTTCACCATGCACGGCACGACCATGATCTTCCTCGCGATCATGCCACTGTCGGCGGCGTTCTTCAACCTTCTCGTTCCGCTTCAGATCGGCGCACGCGACGTGGCGTTCCCTCGTCTCAACGCGTTCAGCTACTGGGTATACCTGCTGGGCGGCCTGCTGATAACGCTGCCGATCCTGTTCAATTCTGCCCCTGACGCCGGGTGGTTCGGTTACGCGCCGCTCACGACGGCGGCGTACTCGCCGGGCATCCACATCGATTTCTGGGTTATCGGCCTTCAGATCCTCGGCATCTCGTCGCTCGCCACCGGGTTCAACTTCATCACGACGATCATCAACCTGCGCGCGCCCGGCATGAACTTGATGCGCATGCCTCTCTTCACGTGGGCGGCGTTCTGCACGCAGTTCCTCATCATCCTGGCGTTCCCGGTCATTACGGTCGCGCTGGTGTTTCTCCTGTTTGATCGCTTCTTCGGGACGAACTTCTACACGATCGCCCAGGGCGCCGACCCGCTCCTCTGGCAGCACCTGTTCTGGATCTTCGGCCATCCAGAGGTCTACATCCTCGTGCTGCCGGCGTTCGGGCTGGTATCCGAAGTTCTTCCCACGTTCTCGCGCAAGCCGCTCTTCGGATATCCCGTGATGGTGTATTCGTTGATCCTGATCGCTTTTCTGGGATTCGGAGTGTGGGCGCACCACATGTTCGCAGTCGGAATGGGACCGATCGCCGACAGCGTGTTCGGAATCACGACGATGCTCATCGCGATACCCACGGGCGTGAAGATTTTCAATTGGATTTTCACGCTATGGGGCGGATCGATCCGTTTCACGACGGCGGCCATGTTCGCCATCGGGCTGGTCGCGATGTTCACCATCGGCGGCATATCGGGAATCATGCACTCGTCTCCCCCGGCCGACCTACAGCAGACCGACTCGTATTTCGTCGTCGCCCATTTCCACTACGTGCTGTTCGGCGGCTCGCTCATGGGGCTGTTTGCGGGCATCTACTACTACTACCCGAAATTCACCGGCCGCATGCTCAACGAGACGCTCGGCAAATGGCATTTCTGGCTGAACTTCATAGGCTCCAATCTCGCGTTCTTCCCCATGCACTTTTCGGGGCTCAACGGGATGCCACGCCGGATCTATACGTATGACGCGGGCCAAGGCTGGGACATCTTCAACGCCATGTCCACGACGGGCGCGATTATTGTCGGAGCGGCGTCGCTGATCTTCGCGTATAACATGGTAATGAGCCGGCGTCGGGGCGCTATCGCCGGCAACGACCCTTGGGGCGGGCCCACGCTCGAGTGGTCGATTCCGTCGCCGCCACCTGTCTACAACTACGCGCATATCCCGCTAGTCACGTCACGCTACCCGATGTGGGACCTCAAGTCCCCGCGTTTGACCGCCGAGGTTCCGCATTCGGTGGGCGCCGATCAGGCCGTGCGCGTGCAGGTCGGAGGCCGAGATGAAGGGGAGATAAGGCTGGGCACTCTGCCGGAATCGGTCGAAGACAAAATCGTCAGCCAGGCGGTCGAGCGCGTCGCCACGGCCGAGGAGCTCGGGATCGCCATTCCCTATTCCACGAGCAAGCCGTTCTTCGCGGCGCTGGGAATCGCAGTCATGTTCTCCGGCCTGCTGGTCTCGCGCCTGGGAAATGCTGTGCTGCAATTCGGTCTCATGTTCGGCGGCGCGGCGCTTCTGGTCGGCTCACTCTACTGGTGGCTCACGAGTCCGCTCGAGCCCGAGGTCGCGCACCACTAATGGCCACGGTAATCATTCCGGCCTCCGACGCCGGGCATGGCTACACGACGACAGGGCTCCCGAGCCGGAAAATCGCCATCTGGGCGTTCATCGGGTCGGAGTGCATGCTCTTCGCCTCGCTCATTTCGACATATCTGATATACAAGGGGCGAAGCCTCGCCGGACCGTTCCCGCACGAGGTCTGGAAGGATCCGGCAACCGGCCACGTCTTCAAACCGATCTTGAACATCCCGGTCACGTCGGTCTCCACGTTCGTTCTGCTCATGTCGTCGCTCGCGATGGTGCTGGCGCTCGCGGCGGTCGAGAATCGCGACATCCCCAAGCACACCTTTGGTGAGCGAGTGCTCGGGAACTCGCGCCTATGGCTGTTCATGACCGCTCTGCTCGGCTCAACTTTCCTCAGCTTCCAGGCCTACGAGTTCACGTCGTTCGTGCACGAGGGGCTAACGATCAGGACCAATCTGTTCGGGTCGTCGTTCTTCACGCTGACCGGCTTTCACGGCGCGCACGTGACGGCCGGGGTGTTGTGGTTGCTCACGCTGCTCAGCATTGATTTCAAACGAGGACTCGGTCCAGCCGATGCCCTCAACGTCGACATCGCCGCGCTGTACTGGCACTTCGTCGACGTCGTCTGGATCGCGATCTTCACGCTCGTCTACCTTATCAAGTAGACCCCTGACATGAGCGCTTCTCCGCACGACGGCACCCAGTCCAAGTTGGCCGCTCAGGCCAGCGAGGGCGCGCAGCACGAGCATCCCACGTGGGCGATCTACAAGTGGGTCGCACTCATCCTCACGGCTGTCACGGTGGTCGAGGTATGGTGTTACTATCTCCCGGCGTTCGTGGCGACGCCGATGTTCGTGCCCACATTGCTGGTTCTATCGGCGTTCAAGTTCGCCATCGTGGTCATGTTCTACATGCACCTGCGCTATGACCACCCACTGTTCCGCGCGCTATTCAGCGGCCCGCTCGCTATCGCCATGACTACGATCGTCGTGCTGCTCTTCCTCTTCGGAAAGCTCGCCATCCGGTAGGAATCGCCAACCTGGTCTTTCACGAGCCCCTCTCGCCGAACGGGCCGACCGGGTTTTCGGTCCACATCAGCACGGTCATTGGCATCGCCGCGCTCGCCGGGCTGTATGCCTGGCGGGCCTGGAGCGCTCGGCGCGCGCACGAGGCTGCCCCGCCGTCGGTTGCTCGCGCCGCGGCCTTTGCCGCCGGGCTCTTGGCAATGTTCTTCGCCCTCAACGGCCCGCTCCACGACCTGAGCGACGACTACCTGTTCAGCGCGCACATGGTGCAGCATCTCGTGCTCACCTTTCTCGTGCCGCCGCTGCTTCTCATCGGAGTGCCCGGCTGGATGCTTCGGCCGGCCCTCCGCTATCCGTGGGTGCGCACGGTTGCCCGGTGGCTCACGCGCCCCACTATCTGCTTCGCCGTGTTCAACGTGATTATCGCGGTGTGGCACCTTCCGCCACTGTACAACCTCGCGATGGCTCATCACCCGGTGCACATCTTCGAGCATCTGCTATTCATGGCGTCCGCCACGCTAATGTGGTGGCCGCTGCTCAGTCCACTCCCCGAGCTGCCTCGCCTCGCGTACCCCGGACAGATGCTGTACTGTTTTCTGATGAGCATTCCGATGTCGATCGTGGCTATCTACGTCGCAATGGCCGATCATGTGCTATACCCCGCGTATTCCAGCGCGCCGAGGCTGTGGGGATTCTCGCCTTTGGAAGATCAGCAGATCGGTGGCCTCATAATGTGGATTCCGGGCGGCCTGTTCTTCTATGCCGTCATGACACTCGTTTTCATCAAATGGGCCGCAAGGGGCGAAGATTCCGCTGCGGCCGCGCAGGTGGACTGGGTGCCGGAGGCGCGGCGGACATCCGAGTCGAGCATCGGCGTCGCTCGGTGACGCCGTGGCCAATCGCTGCTGGGGCGATTGCCGTCGTGTGCGCCGCGTGCGCTTCGCAGCATGCGGACGCCGTCAAGCATTACTCAGAGCTGGTATGCAAGACTAGTAGCGACGAATCCGCCATTGCCGCAGCGGTGCGCGGCTACATCCATCAGGCGGCGCCGCAACCGCAGCGCTTCCTGTACATCCCGGGTACAGATTCGTCGCCGCCCGAGCCGGCGGTGCAGGAGCTGCAGGCGACCGGGCCAACCTACATGTATTCCGCGGTACCGGCACAGCAGGCGGCGGTGGACAAGCAGCTCCAATCAGTCGGAGATTACCCCACTCTCCTGCTGGCATATCACGGCTTCGCGCGTACCGATCCCCTTCACCCGGTCGTCAAGCTCAGTGGCCACTTCGTCTCCGGCAGTAACAACGGAACACCGGTCGCCGCGCGCACCATCTCCCTCCAGTGCGACAGCGCCGGGTGGAGTGTCCCACCCCTCCCCGCCGGTCCCCCAGGTCACCCCGCCCCCACCCCCACCCCCACCCCCAGCCACTCCGCTCCAGGGCGCACCTAGCGGATCGCTCGGGGCCAGGCACGAGCGGGTCCTGTCTCTCGATGTTTTTCGCGGCGCGACGGTCGCCGCGATGCTGCTGGTCAACGATCCGGGAAGTTGGTCTGCGATCTTCCCTCCGCTGCGCCACGCAGCGTGGAACGGGTGGACTCCGACCGATTTGATCTTCCCTTTCTTCCTATTCATTGTCGGCATTACAACGGCGCTCTCGCTCGACGCCAGGCGGGAGCGCGGTGACTCACAGCTGGCGCTGGTGACCGGGATCCTCCGGCGTGGCGGCGTCATCGTTCTTCTGGGCCTTCTTGTCAGTTGGTTTCCATTTTTTACCTGGGGCAGCATCGCGCACGTGGCCAGCCCCACCGCATTCGAGCGCGTGGTCGACGGACTGCTTCACGTCAGAATTCCCGGCGTGCTTCAGCGTATCGGAGTCGTTTATGCAATCGCGGCGCTGCTGTCGCTGCGCACGACGGTCCGCCAGCAGGCCGCCATAATCGCGGCCATACTGATAGGCTATTGGGCTGCGCTCTCAATGACCGGCTGGGCCACGCCTGCAGCCACCCTGCCAGCGCGTGTTGACCGCGCGCTATTGGACTGGGGCCCATGGGGCAACCATCTCTGGGCTGAGACAAAGACGTGGGACCCGGAGGGCCCATTGTCGACGGTGCCGGCCGTGGCAACCTGTCTGCTTGGAGTCATCGCCGGACGCTGGATTCTGTTGCGCCGCCCTTTGGCGGAGCGCATCAACGGAATGTTTGTCGCCGGCGCCATCGGAACCGTCGTAGGACTGATGTGGAACTGGGCGCTGCCAATCAACAAGAACCTGTGGACCAGCAGTTACGTCATTTTCTCAGCCGGCGTAGCACTTCTCTGCCTGGCCGTGTGCATGTGGTGGGTCGACGTCCGCGGCGCGACCCGTTGGACTCACCCGTTCATTGTATTTGGGACCAACCCAATCGTCGCGTTCGTCGGATCCGAGATGATGGCGCGACTCATTTACTCCGTGACGCCCGCCGAGTCCGCGGTTTATCATGCGGCCTACGCGTCGTGGCTTCCACCACGCCTCGCCTCGCTCGCGTTCGCCCTAAGTATCGTGTTGGCGTGGCTGGCAGTCCTGACGGTGTTGTACCGCCGGCGCATTTTCCTTAAAGTCTAGCGATTGCATTTGCGGATCAGATTTGCCGTGCCGTTTCGCCTGCTCTGCGCCGCGGCGTTGTGCTGCGTTGCGCTCGTGTCCGCGCCGAGCGCTCGCGCGCCAGCGCGCGCACCGCAGCCGTCATCGCAGATGGGCACTGGTTGCTGTCCCTGCTGCCCGCCACGCGACGCCGCGTACGGCCGATGCCCTGGCGGACGACCTGGCGACCATGCTGCGCCGCCGCACCCGCGGAGGGCGCTGGGGAGCGATCGTCGTCTCTCTCACCCGTGGCGACACGTTGTACGAAGTCGCTCCTGACGCGGCGCTGCGGCCGGCCTCGACGATGAAGCTCTTCACGTCGGCTCTCGTGCTCGACCGATTGGGGCCGGATTATCAGTTCAGCACGGATGTGCTCCGAGAGGGCCCCGTCAAGCCGGGCGGCATTCTGGATGGCAATCTTGTCCTGCGCGGCGACGGGGACCCATCGCTCTCCAACAAGTTCTTTCCGGGCGACGCAGACGCTCCGATGCGCGCTCTGGCGCAGCAGGTGTCGGCGGCGGGTATTCGCCACGTGACCGGCGACCTCGTGGGCGACCCGAGCGCGTTCGAGTCCCAGCGGATTCCCACCGGCTGGCTCTCGCGATACCTGGCCGCCGGGTACGCCGCCCGCGTCTCGGCGCTTTCCCTCAACGACAACCTTGTTTGGGTGGCCGTGACCCCCGGCGTCGCCGGCCACGCACCGACGGTGGTGCTCGAGCCCTCGTCCAGTGCAATTCAGATAGCGAACAACGTGCGCATGGTGTCCGGGAGCGGTGGGGCGCGAGTGGCGATTCGCGCACGGCCTGACGGCGTGGTCGAGGCGCGCGGATGGGTGGGCTCGCGGTCGAAGACGCAGGCTATACGAGCTCGTGGTCGAGGACCCTGCGCTCTTCTGCGTCGGCGCCTTTCGCGACGCACTGCGCGCACAGGGTATCACGGTCGATGGCACGATTCGCCTCGCACAGACGCAGCCAACAGCCACCAAAGTGACCTCGCTTCCCTCGCCTCCGCTGGCTAGGATCGTTGCCGCGATGAATAGAGAGAGCATCAATCACTATGCGGAGCTGCTCTTCCGCGACGCTGTGCGCGGGCCGGATCACGCACAAATTGGATCGGCGGATCTTGGGGCCGCGTTGCTGCAGCGCTTTCTAACTGAAAAGGTTGGCGCCGGACGCGACGCCGTGACGGTATCGGATGGAAGCGGGCTCTCGACGCTGGACCACATCACGCCGCGCGCCATGGTCCAGCTATTGGCCTATGCCGACCGTGCGCCGTGGGGATCGGCGTTCCACGCGTCGCTGCCAGTCGCAGGAGAGTCGGAGCTGCTTCGGAACCGCATGCGCTGGACGCTCGCCCAGGGAAATCTGCACGCCAAGACGGGAACGACCAACGACGTCATCTCGCTGGGCGGGTATGTCACCGCCGTCGACGGCGAGGTGTTGGCATTCAGCTTCATCTACAACGGCTACGACCGCTGGAATGCCAAAGCGACGATCGATGAAATGGGAGTGGAGCTCGCGTCCCTGGAGCGGGAATAGGGTTCAAGGCCGCGGCCGCGCTGCCGCCCGCGCCTGTCAGGCCACGCGCGACCGTCCTTTGAGGAACCCGATGGCGGCCGCGTAACCAGCCAGGACCTTCTGCAGTATCCGGCGCCCGCGAAATAGACGCGATTTCACTGTTCCCTCTGGAACGCCCAGGACGCCCGCGATCTCCGCGTACCGCAGCTCGTGGATGTCGCTCAGCACGACTGCCGAGCGGTACTCCTCGGGAAGGGCGGCGATAGCGCGAGTGACCTCGCTATCGAAGAACGAATCGAAATAGCGGGTCTCGGGATCCAGGTCGCCCACGGGCTCGTCGTATGGGATGGCCTCACGGTCCCTTGCGTCGTAAGCGCGTACTTCCCGCGCATCGACGCGGCGCTGCCGACTCACGAATACATGATACAGCATCGTGAATAGCCAGGCCCGGATGTTGGTGCCGAGGCGATACTGCTGCCATCGCTCGAGCGCGCGCAGGAACGTGTCCGACACGAGGTCTTCGGCGTCCTCATGCGAACGCGCGAGCTTGAGAGCGAAGCTATACAACGCGTCGATATGAGCCAGCGCCTGCCGCTCGAACTCGTCCCGTGTAACGTCGATCACCGGACGCTCTCCTCGCTCTCCTCGCTCCTCTCACTCCCGTCGCTCACGTCGCGCCGGTGCGCCGCCACGAACCGCTTCAGGTCTGCCGCAATCCCGAGCAGCGCCGCCCGGTCACGCGTCACACGGGACATGAGCAGCGCCCCCTCCAGCGTCGCAATGACGAAGCGCGCCAAGCGCGCGGCGTCCACCCCATCGCGCAGCTCGCCGCGCGCCTCCCGAAGCAGCGACCGGATCTGCCGCGCCCACCTGTCGAACACAGACTCGACGCGCTTGCGGAACTCCTCGTTCGCGTGGGCCATCTTGGACGCGAGATTTCCGAACGCCACGCCGCGGCCGCCGCGGTCCAACTGCGTCGCTACCAAAGTGTCTATAAACAACGCGAGCCGGTCGAGCGGAGCAATCATCGGCTCTCGCAGGATGGCCAGCCCGCGCTCGGCGAAGAGCTCGGCCTCCCGCTCCAGCACCTCTACCCCGAGCTCTTCCTTCGACTTGAAATAGTGGTAGAAATGGCTCTTTCCGCTGAGCCCCGATTCGCCGATGACGTCGTCGATGGACGTCTCGGCGTATCCCCTGGCACTTATCAGGTCCGCAGCCGCGTCAACAATCTGTCGTTTGCGCGAGCGCACGAAGGGCAAATTAGTACCGGGCAGTCCGAATGGCAAACGCGGCCCCTACGCCCCCGCTACCTGCGCCGATTGCGTCTGCGCTTACGTTTGACTTGTACCGAGCGGTCCTGCAGTCGCGCGGCTTCCCGCCGAGCCTGGTACTCGCGCTTCAGCCGAGATGCCACTTCGGGAGGAGGCGCGGCCTCAGCGGGCTCGAGCTCGCGCTCCAGCTCGAAGCCATGGTACTCCAGCCGATGCACGCGCGCGAACGGGATCGCGCGGCGCCCTGGAACGTACACGAGCTCGCTCGGCGTGCGCTGTGCATTTGCGCGAATCAAGTCCATTGGGATCTGAGTCCCCTCGATGGCAGCGCGCGGAATCCCCCAACGATCCGCGAAATACCGCAGCGATCCGGCGACCGCCCCCCAGCTCCCGCACACGCTCGACCGCGACACGCGGGCCGGCTGCCCGTCTGCCGTCTCCTCATCGATCACGAGATCGAATGGCATGAACTGCGCGACCAGTGCGGCGAATGCGCGCAGGGTAGCGTTGCTGGCCATGGGCATCGACACAGGCAACGGAAGTCCAACGCTCCGGTACACGCTCGCCATCGCCAGCGCCGCGTCCTCGAGTGCTTTGACCAGCACGCCGCGCCACTCCGCCCACTCCTCCACGCGCTCGTCGAACAGGTGCCGCGCGAGTCCGTACACGTCCCCCACGTAACCGCTCCGGGCATAGGCTTCGGAGTAGAGGTTGTACGATGTCAGATGGTCGCTCCCCGGCACGAGCAAGCCGACCAAGTTGCGTTCCTCGCGTGTCATTCGATGCAGCGATTCGATCGAGCTCATGACGGCCAGGTAAGGCAACAACGCCTCGTCAGCGTTTACGATCAGCTCCGCCCACGGCCGATCAACCGGAAGCGCTTCGACTGCGTGTCCATACCTGGACAGCCGGCCCGCCTCGATGATCCCCCGCCGCTCGAGCATCTCGACGGACCTGCGGTACGCGGCGCGATCGAGCGGCACCGGCAGATCGAGATCATCGGCGCGCACCCCTAGGTCTGCGCAAGTCAGTGCCACGCGCTCCGAGTCACCGGCGAGCTGAAACTCCGGCGGCTGCGGACGAAGGCTCGCAAAGTGAATGTCCCGGTCCGACAGGATGAACACGCGCCCACCCTCGACGCGACCGTGTACCCGCCCCGCCATCTGAAGAATTTCGTTGGCACCCAGATGGACGCGAGTGAGCACGTTGTGTCCGTGCTCGATGACATTTGCAAATCGGGTATCATCGATGATGATCGTGTCTAGGCCATGCACGTTGAGCGCGCTTTGGCCGGCGGCGGTCATTGTCAGCAGGTAGGGCTTCGTGGCACTGCCATCGAGGAATGGACGGATGACGCGAATGGGCTCGCCGCCGTGGTAAAACGCGACCGTGATCCGCGGGAAGCGTGAGGCTACGAATGCAGCCGCTTCCTCGACGGCTGCCCTAGTCGGGAGGAATACCCCGACCCCGCGGCGATTCCGCACGACATCGCGCAGAAACCGCTCATCCAGAAACGCGAGAGGGTCCTTGCGGACGATACGCACGTCGGCCGCCTTCGCCGGGTCGAACGCAGAGCTTTCGAGAACCGAGGCCGATTGCAAATAGCCCGCGTAAAACTGCGGATCCACGGTCGCGGAGAGCCATATGAATCGGCAGCCAACGCGCTTGCCGAGGGCAAGGCAGAGCTCGAGCTCCGCCGACGTCTGGTGGATCTCGTCCACCACCAGGGTGTCGCTGCTGAGAATGTCGCCGTCCTGAAACCATCGGCGCGCGATACCAGTGGTAACGATGATGACGTTCCACGTCGGCGTCTCGGGAGTTGCCTCGCGCTCCCGGTTGATTACCCCCACCTTCAGCGGAATGTCGGCCGAAGCGCCGAGTATGGTCTCGGCGATCGGCCGGATGGCGAGAGTCTTTCCAGTGCCAGTCCCGGCCACGATACCGAATCCGCGCCCGCTCGCGGCAAGCACGCGAAGTTCGGCCCCGTGGGTGCGTTCGAGAAACGTGTCGAGATGCAGCCCCATGGCGAGCTCGATCGTCTCGCAAGCAGCACGCGTTGGCGCGATGACAATAACCCGCCCAGTGGGCGGGTCGGCGGCGACGAACGCGTTGTGATCTGGCGGAAGGTACCGGTCAGTCGGCGCTCGTCGCCAGCGGGCGGTCAACGCCGGACGCCGGGGTGAGACGTCTTGTGGGGTGGTGGCGGGGGTGGCGGCGGGGGGCGCGGCAGCGGCTTCGGGGCCGTGTAGACAGCCTTGGCCTGCACGTGCTCGCCGCCGCTCGTAGCGTTCAATGATCCCTGCAATGTGTTCGTGCCCGTCGCGGTGTTTGGCGTAGCGCCAGTCGCGTTGAGCACCGTTCCGTTGCGTACCGTCGATGGCACGAGATTCAACCGTGAGTCGACGTTCGGAGGCGGCGTGGCCACGTGCGAGACCCGCATCGGCCGCGCCAGCGCCCCACCGCTTCCGGTCGCGCCGAAGATCACATGTCCATTGGGCGCGTGCACCTTGACTGCCTGCGCGCACGTCGTGGGCGCGGGCTGCTGTGTCGCCGGCACGCCATTGAGCCATACTCGACACATCCCAGGCGGCACGGGCGCGCTACCGCCGCCTCCGCCTCCGACGCGAGCCTGCGCAGACAGCGAGGCCGCGGAAAGCAGTAGGGCGGCCGAGACGATTACGCGCACGGTAGTGAGTACCCCGGACGTCTAGCGAGGGGTCCGCCGATCTCTAGGGGGCGTGCTTCCGCATTATGGCGAGAGCCGCCTCCGCTTCCTTGCGCTCGATGTCCCGCCACGACGCATGTGTCATCGCCTCTTGGATGAGTGGCAGCGCCGCGGTCGAGTCGATGGCAGCGAAGGAGATGAGCGCCGCGCCGCTCACGAAGCGTGACGAGTCCATCACGAGCTCGCGGAGCCGATCTTCGCTAGCCTCGCTGGGGAAATGGCCGAGTGACAGCGCGGCGCGCTGCCGCACGCGAGAATCTCGATCGCGACTGGCTGAAAGGAGCGTGTTGCGCACGGTGGAGTCTGCCGCACTATCGCCGGCCCAGCGTGCCAGCGCCGTCACGGCGCCCGCCCGCACCGCCCACTGGGAGTCGTGCACGGCCGCTGCCGTGAGTGCACCGAGCGCCACATTGCTGGGAGCGCGTTCGGCCAGATCACCAACTGCCTCCACGCGGCCCAGCACCTCGTCATCGTGGCCGAGCTGGTAGGCCAGCATCGCAGTTGAGCGCGGAAAATCATACAGCTGCAGTACCCAGCGTCCCTTGTCCCAGCGGATGCTTCGCGGGGCCGATCGCAGAGGCAGCGTCAGAGTCGAGACTTCGCCATGTACGGGCATGACGCCACTCACGGGTCCCGAGTCCGTGAGTATCTCGACATCGACGTTCGCGTCGAAGAATCCGGTCAGCGAGTCGCGGGGCTGCACCTGGCGCGCGGTCAATGTCACCGAGCGCGCCGCGGTGTCGTACCGCGCCGAGACCTGGAACACGGGAAAGCCGGCCCCGTAAACCCACTGCCGAAAGAACGTCGAGTAGTCGCGCCCGGAAGTGGCTTCCATCGCGCGCTCGAAGTCGGCCGTGACCACGCTTCCGCGCGCATGATCTACTGTGTACCGGTGCATGCCAGCCCAGAAGAGCGAATCCCCCAGATCGTGCCGGAGCATGTGCAACACGAGGGCACCCTTGGGATAAATGTGACCGCTGAAGAACAGTTCCATGGGGTCGTTCTGCCACCGGTCATACACAATGGGGCGTCGGGCCCTGAGATCGGCCTCGATTGTCTGCTGTTGCGCCCCGAGCCGCTCGAGGGCGGCCTCGGCCACGCCACGCGCAGCCTCAGTGTAGTACTGCTCCATGAATGTCGCGAACCCCTCGTTGAGCCAGACGTTGGCCCAGTCGCGGGTGGTGAGATAGTCGCCGTACCACTGGTGGGCGAGCTCGTGCGATACCAGCAGATCGGTGTTGGCCTGTGGCTCTGCCCACGCGGGATGCAGGATGTCGTCATCGTTCTGCGTCGTCGCGGTAACGTTCTCCTGCCCTCCGTACTCAAAATCCGGAGCGACGATCTGGTCGTATTTCTCCCACGGATAAGGCACTCGAGTCTTCCGCGCAAAAAGGTCGACCGCCCGCGGCGTGAGGCCGAACCCACGCCAGCCTGCGGCGACCGAGTCCGGATAGACCCAATAGTCGACCGGAACTCCGTCTGAGCTGTCTCGCAACACGGTGTAGTCCCCGGTCGCGACAGACATGAGATAAGTGGAGGCGGGCTCACCGAGTGACCAGTGCCACTCTACTAGGCCGCGTCCGACTGGTCGTGTTCCGACGAGGCGGCCATTGGACAGCGCCTTCTCGTTCTTTGGCACGCGTATGTAAAACTCCCACGTCGTCTTGTCGTTCGGATAGTCGTACGTCGGAATCCAGTGCCGATTCTCGTCTGTCTCGCCCTGCGTCCAGAGATCATGCCGGCGATCGATGAAATACACACCCCTCTTGGGGCGTACCGTCTCGTATCGCACGGTCATGGTCGTCACCGCACGCGGGGGCAGAGGACTCGGCAGATGCACGACGAGTGTGCTGTCGTTGTACGTGTATCTGAGCGGTGCGCCCGCGACGCCGCGTTGTACGGCGTGTATGGTCATGCCCACCGCGTCGAGCGATATGTCACGAAGCGCAGTGTCGCGCGCCATCACGCGAATCGTCGTCGAGCCGACGACGGCATGCCGCGCCCAATCGAAACGGAGACGAATGATCTGGTGCTCGATATGGAACGTCGGCACCCGCTCGCCGTGCGGCTCACCCGGCGGCAGCGGCCCCCATTGCGCGATCAACGGCTCGGAACGAAACTCGGGAACAACGTTGGCGGCCAACGCGGCGCTGTCGAGCGGGGGAAGCAGTCGCGGCGGCGTCGGCGGCGAGGGGCTCAGTGCCGGGCTGGGAGCGGTCCCGGTTTTGCGAGATCCGGCGCACGCCGTCACGACTACCAGGGCAACGACGAGCCGCCTCATTTCGAATCGCGGGGGGTCAGGCCGCAGCGACGGTGCCGAAATCGTAACCCGGGACAGAGATCCGCGGAATCGCCTGGCCGATCATCCGTTCAATGGTGCGGACCATCGCAATCTCGTCGGGCGACATGAACGTGTATGCGTCGCCCGTTTGTGCCGCACGACCCGTACGGCCGATCCGGTGCACATAGTCTTCGGGCTGCTGCGGAACGTCGTAATTGATGACGTGCGAGATCCCAGTTACGTCGAGCCCGCGCTGCGCTATGTCCGTAGCCACCAGCACGCGGGTCGCGCCGTCCTTGAATTCCGCCAGCGCCTTGGTGCGCTGCGGCTGTGTCTTGTCCGAATGCAGCGCGGTAGCGGCTATTCCGGCTCGCTCGAGTGCGCGAACAACGCGGTCTGCGCCGTAACGCGTGCGCGTAAACACGAGGACAGAATCCAGCTCGACGCGGGAGAGCAACTCCACCAGCAGCGCGGCTTTTCTCTCGCGCGGAACGGGATACACAGCGTGGGTGACGGTGTGCGCTGCCTCGGACCGCCGTCCAACCTGAACGACAATGGGTCTTCGCAGATACTTCCGGGCGAGCGCCTCGACCTCCGGTGGCATCGTCGCGCTGAACAGCATCGTCTGCCGGTAAGCCGGGATCTGACCCACCACTCGGTTTATCTGCGGAGCGAATCCCATGTCCAGCATCCGATCGGCTTCGTCGAGCACCAGCACTTCGAGATCGGCGAACGCAACGTTTCGGCGCTCCAGGTGGTCGAGCAGTCGGCCGGGGGTGGCCACCACCACGTCTACTCCGCGCCGAAGCGCGCGCGCTTGCGGGTCGAGCGCGACGCCGCCATACACGGCAACGGCGGTGAGGTCGGCGTACTTGCCGTACTTCTTCACGCTTTCATCCACCTGCGCGGCGAGCTCGCGGGTGGGCGTGAGCACGAGGGCGCGCGCGCGGCGCGGCCCCTCGGCGAGTCGCTGAATGATCGGCAACACAAACGCTGCCGTCTTGCCGGTGCCCGTCTGCGCAAGACCAATGAGGTCGCGCCCGGAAAGGGCCACGGGGATCGCCTGAATTTGAATGGGCGTTGGCAATGCATAACCCGCATCGCGCACGGCCTCGAGCAGTGCGGGCGCTAGGCCCAGTTCTGCGAAGCCTGAGGTACTACTGGGTTCGATTGTCGGTTCCATGAACGTTATAGATGTCGCAAGCTAACCAATGGCACTGCCGTGCTGTAGGGTCGGATTGCCGTCACGACCGTGCGCGTGAAGAAACGTGACGATTTCCGCATTGATCGCTGAAGGTTGTTGTTCCTGTACGGCATGACCTGCGTCCGGCACAAGACGCAACGTGGCGTGCGGTAACATGCGTGCATAGGCGGCCGCGCCCTTTGGGCTCACCAGCCGGTCGTTTGCGCCCGCGAGGACGAGCACAGGACACGAAACCCGCCGCAGCCACTCAATGTCGCGCAAAGTCCACGGGAAATCGTGCACCAGATGCCGCAGCACGATCGCGAATTCCGGAAACTGCGTCTGGGCCCAGTACTGATCAATGTCCTCGGCGGTCGGCCGTGCACCATGGCCCCCCGTGTAGGCGAAGCGGAGCGCCCATGTGACCGTCCACCGCCGCGCGAAGAACGGGGCCGCGCGAGTCGCCCATTCGGGCGTGAGCAATCGCCCAATCGCCACATCTCGTACTCGCCCGAGGCCCACCGGTGCGATCAAGACGAGAGCGCGGACGCTGCCCAAGGCCGACGTCGCCACCGCACGTGCGACGACGGTCGCGCCCATGGAATGTCCGATCAACGATACGCGCCCCGGGCCACACGAGTCAGCGACAGCCAGCACGTCACCCGCCAGCGAGTCCAACGCGTACGCCGCGCGATCGACTGGCTTGTCTGACAAGCCGTGACCCAACAGGTCGACGGCCACCGCGCGGTAACCCGCATTCGCGAGCACGGGCATCGCGTGACGGAACGCGTACGAGTAGCACCCCCACCCGTGCACGAGCACGACTGCGTGGCCGTAGGCGGGCCCCGCCTCGACGACGCGAATGCGGTAGCCCGACGCGGTTACAATGAACCGAACGCGATATCCGTCGCGCCCGGCCGGAAACATCAACTCCGGCGGCAACCGACCGCCGAGAGAAACCGCCATTTAGAGAGAGGCGAGCCGACGCTATACCAATTCAATGGGCCGGCCAGCCGCTCGCGCTATGACGCCTATACGAAACGTGACGTCAGCCCATCGCTCCTCGCCAGCTGCCGTGTCCTCGAGTGGGAACATTGGCCACACGTACGGATTCGATGACCGCGGCATTGCCATGCCCTTGCGCGGATGCCATACGCCGGAACGATCCGAGTCGTCGATGAATCGCTCGAACATCTTGGTCCAGTTTTCGTTCCGCCGCAAAAACCCGAGGCGAGCCATGAGCTCGAGCCAGTACAGTGCCATCGGCACGTCGTCCTCGACAGCGTTGCGGTGCGGAAGCATGTCGCCAAGCACCAGATGCGGCTGCACGATGATGTGTTGACCGACGAGCTGGGCGGATTCCTGGCGCGGCAGCGGCTGCGTCAAGAACGTGTACAGTCGCTCGACGTGCTCGTGATACTCGCTGCGAAACGCTGGCATGAAGGCGAGCATGGTGAGCGCGTAGATCGAGGGCGGAGCCGCCTCCATCGCGAGCACCTGCCGGTTGCCCACGCGTACCCACGGCCGCTGCGCGAGAGGCGACTTGAGATAGCTGTTTATGCGCTCGAGGACGCGCCGCGCGGCCCCGCGCAGCCGCGGATCGGCTTCGTACCCTGCTTGTGCCAGCGCGCTCGCGGCTGCTTCGCGCAGGATCGCTCTACCGCGCCGCGCCAAATCCTCGTCGATCTTGCCGGTTTTTGGCGCAAACTCGAACAGGTACGAAGGATCGTCGTCCTCGGCGAGGAGGCGAAAGAGAAGTCGCCGAACGCGTGTCAGCGGCGGCGACTCGCCATCCCAACCGTACTCAAGCAGCCGGCGCACAGCGGGTATCGTTCCGATACCCTCAAAGCTCTCGGCGCGGCTTGACGGTACGGCCAGCATCGTACGACCCCACCCGCCGTCAGACTCCTGGCGCAACGCAAGCAATAGGGCCGGACGGTGGGCCTGCGGCAGCACGCTGACCCGAGGCACGTCGCTCAGGCGGGCCACCTCGACGACCGCACGGTATCTCAGCGGCATCGCCGCATGCTCCAGCAGCCACCCC
Source organism: uncultured Gemmatimonadales bacterium (assembly GCA_963838855.1). GTDB lineage: Bacteria > Gemmatimonadota > Gemmatimonadetes > Gemmatimonadales > Gemmatimonadaceae > FEN-1251. The sequence continues at coordinate 136,758 of CAWISX010000021.1, forward strand.
AAAGGAAAATGAACGGGTGGCGCCGGCGGCGGCGGTTGGTGGGGCGGCGGCGGGGGGGGAGCAACGGTTAAGCCCGGCGCTTGCGCCGGAGGCTGAGCGGCCACGCGTAACGTTAGCATATCTTTCCGGCGGTCCGCTAGGGACGCCCCTGTCGAGCGGCGTAACCGTTTCTCGCGCAACATATTCTCACTTGCCGGCCCCCGCAATGTGATTCCCCAAGCTCAGCCTGCCACGAAGCGACCTGATCCGGTCCTATTTGAAGGACGGGTTCTCCTGCTCCTGGACGATGCCCAGGCCATCGAGCGCCAGTTGGCCGGACACGACCTGCCGTTCGATCCCGAGCGTCCCGATGCGGGCGCCCTGCTGCGAATGACATATCGACAGACGAGATCACGCCGGCGGTGATCTGCTACTACCACGATGAGACGCTTGGCGACTTCGCCTACCTGGGGCTCCGCGCGGGCGGTCAATTTCCGGTCCAGCGGGGATCAGTGCGGCGTGGCGGGTTCGTGGCGAGCGTGGCCGGTGACCGACGAGGGAAGGGCTCATCACGCGAGCAGTCCCCGTTCGCCGAGCGCGCAGCCGGCGTGCGGCTCGTCCTGGGGAAGAGCGTAGAGCGCATCTACCGCGAGAATTGCCAGAATCTTGGCCTCCTCGTCTCGACCGACCTCGGGCTTGTCGCACGCATCCGCAGCGGTGAGGCGATCCCGCTCTCGGAATTCACGGCGGGTGATGGGCCCATCACCAAGGGGGTCATCGAATACGGAGGGCTGTTCCCGTACAACGTCGCGCGCTTGCGTGGCGAAGTTCGCGTTCCCACGCCAACCACACCGTCGCGGCCCATGACCTTGGTGGAGAAGATCCTGGCGCGCCATTGGGTGTCGGGAGATGCGCAGCCAGCTGCAGTCGCGGCCGTGCAGCCCGGCGACGAGGGGTTCGTGACGACGGATCTCCGGTTCAGCCACGAGTACGTGACGCCGATGGCGGCAATTCAATTCGAGAACCTCGTCGGCGCGGATGCGCCGGTGACGGATCCCGACACGGTGCTGTTTTTTCGGGACCACCTGACGTTTCTCGATCACGCAATGCGGCCGGAGCACGTCGCCATGGGGTTGCTGGACGCGGCTGTAGCGCTTGCCGAGACCCAGAGGTCGTTCGCGCGGGCCAAGGGGATTCGCCTATTCGGCGAGGCCTCGGTTGACGCCGCAGGTGGGGAGCTCGCACGGGGGAACCCGGGTTCCGAGGCTATTTGTCACGCAATGGTTCTCGAAGACTTTGCGCTCCCAGGCCAGTTAATCGTTGGATCGGACTCGCACACGCCGCACGCTGGCGCGATTGGATGCGTCGCGTTCGGGATTGGGACTACGGCTGTAATGAACGCTTGGGTGACGCGCGACGTCCGCGTGACCGTGCCGCGTTCGCTGCGCGTCGACCTGCGCGGCGCGATGCCGGCCAACGTGACGGCCAAGGACGTCATGCTCGAGCTACTCCGCCATCCGCTTGTGCGCTCGGGGGGAGCGATCGGCACGGCGGTCGAGTACACGGGTGATGCGATTGCGGCGATGTCGATCGACGAGCGGGCGACGCTTACCAACATGGCCGCCGAGGTCGGCGCATTCGCGGCCGTGGTGGCGCCGGACGGCGAGACGGTGCGCTACCTCGCGGCGCGGCGCGGCATGACCCAGCAAGAATGCGTGGGCCCTTTGCGACGGACTCGTGTCGGATCCGGAAGCGGAGCATGACGCAGTGATCAGGATTAATGTCTCGTCGCTCCGCCCAATGGTCGCACTACCGGGCGATCCTGGTAACGGGGTGACGGTTGACGAGCTGCCGCCTGACGTGGCGGTGGACATAGCGTATGCCGGCTCCTGCACTGCGGGCAAACGCGCCGACATGGACATGTATGCTCGCGTGTTCGCCCACGCCCGGACGCGGGGCGCGCGCATCGCAAGTGGTGTACGGTGTTACGTGCAATGTGGCTCTCTCGAGGTATACGGCTACTGCGTCGAACGAGGGTACGATCAGCTCTTCGCGGATGTCGGCGCGACGTTGATCGCGCCGTCGTGCGGCGCTTGCATCGGTGCGGGCCCTGGAGTGTCGCGTTTGGCCAGCGAAGTCACCATTTCCGCGATCAACAGAAACTTCCCCGGCCGTTCGGGACCGGGTCAGCTGTACTTGGCTTCTCCGTATACCGTTGCCGCATCGGCCATCGCGGGCCGCATAGTTTGCTGGCATGCGGACGCCAGCGAGCCATGACAGCCGTCGTGAGCAGAATCGCTACTGCACCACGATTGGCCCAGCGTCGAAAACTGAACGAGGGTCGAATGCGCCAGGCTCGGTGCCGGGCAGGAAGTATTCGGTGTAGCGTTGATCTGGCGGGGTCGTCGAGTCGGCCAACGCACCCGTGAGACGATCGAGTTGCGCGGACACCAGGGACGTTGGCGCAACCCAGTCGCCGGCCGGGGCCGGTCCGCCAGCATAATACGTCTCCATCATTCTCGCCCAGATCGGCGCGGCCAGCGTTCCGCCCGCGGCACCGGGCGCGATGGACTGCGGGTCGTCGAAACCGAGCCACACGCCGGCCACTAGGTCGGGCGTCATCCCAATGAACCACACGTCCGTGTTGTCGTTCGTGGTGCCTGTCTTGCCAGCCGCCAGCACCGAAGGCGAGAGGGTGCGCCTAACAGCGCTCGCCGTGCCGCGCTCGACGACGTCACGCATCATGTCGCGCACGATGAAAGCCACGCCGGAATCGAGCACCGGATGCTGCATCGCCACGGAGGCATCGGTTGCCCAAACCGTGCGACCGTCCCGGTCCTCGATGCGAGTCATGAGGGCCGGCTCATGCACGGTCCCGAGTGTCGCCAACGCACCGTATGCCTCGACAAGCTCGATCGGCCGCACGCCCGACGCGCCAATGGCGCTCGATGGATACGGCGCTATCGGGCTCGCAATGCCTAGCCGGCGCGCGAGCGCGATCACCGAGTCGATCCCCACCCGTTCGGCCAGTTCTACGGCGACCGGGTTACGTGACCACACGAACGCCTGACGCAGCGTCATGGCCCCCAGGAACTGCCCGTCGGCATTGGTGGGACGGTAGATCGTTCCATCGTCCAGCGGAATTGCGAGGGCAGTGTCGGAGGCGATGCTGTTGGCCGGAATGCTGTCTGCAATTGCGGCCGCGTACACCATGGGCTTGAAGGCCGACCCCGGCTGACGGACGGCATTGATCGCCCTATCGAACGGAGAGTCGCGGTAGTCCCGACCACCGACGAGCGCACGCACCTCGCCTGTTGCCGGGTCAATCGCTATGGCGACACCCTGAAGGTAGGGCGTGCTGTTCGAGCTGCCAGCCGAGCCGTGCGGGTGCGCCGAGAGTGTAGGGTGCGTATACCCTGGCCGCGATTCGAGCGCGGCCGTGCCGTCGAGCAACGCTGCCGTGGCGGCGCGCTGCAGCGGGAGATCCAGCGTCGAGTAAATGCGGTACCCCCCCTGACCGCTGTCGGCGGCCACTCCGACCGCCGCAGCTGCGGACCGGACGGCATCCACAAAGTATGGTGCTGGATCTGAAGCGCTGAACGGGATGATCGAGAATGGCTCGCGCCTAGCCTGCGCGGCTGCTGCGTCAGAAATCAGCCCCTGACGCGCCATCAGCGTGAGCACCAGGTCGCGGCGCCGGCGCGCACGAAGCGGAAATCTGCTCGGATCGAACTCTGCCGGACCCTTGGGCAGCGCTGCAAGTAGCGCCGCCTCCGCCAACGAGAGACGCCCTGCCGGCTTGCCGAAATAGTGCCGCGCGGCCGCATCGACGCCGTACCACCCGTGGCCGAAGTTGATCTGGTTGAGGTACGCCTCGAGTATCTGGGCTTTGGTGTAGTGGCGCTCCATTTCACGCGCGGCGCGTTGCTCCCGCAGTTTCCGCCCGAGGCTCAGATCGCGCCGGCTGACAATGTCGGGATGCATATTGCCGACCAGCTGCTGCGTGATCGTGCTGGCCCCGCGTTCGCGTCCGCGCAGGACTCGATCCTTGAGGGCGCTGATGACGCCCACGACATCGACGCCGTTATGCTCGTAAAAGCGATGGTCCTCGATGGCGATGAATGCTTGCGGCAGATATGTCGGCAACGACGCCAGCGGCACGCTCGTGCGAATTTCCCGTCCGATCTCGCCGACCAGTGTTCCATCGTTTGCGTAGACGAGCGTCGACTGGGGAGGATCGATTATCTGCCAGGGCTGGTCCGACGCGCCACCGCCCGCTTGCGCCATTGCGGGCGAGACGACAACCGTCACCTGCAGCGCCAGCCGCACCGCGAGCGCCATGCACGCCGTTCTCATAGTTGGTAAGCGATATGTTAACATCCGACATGGACGGATCTGTCCCCGGCCCGGCTCCTCCCGCGCGCCCGCCGCGGCTCCACATACTCATGGCGCAGATTCGGCCCAAGAAAGGGGATTATGCGGCCAACCTCGAGCGCCTGGGCGAGCTGTTCGCCCGCGCCAATGCTCTCACGCCGCGGCCGCACGTCTTGCACCTGCCGGAAACGGCGCTCAGCGGGTACTTCGTCGAGGGCGGAGTCCGCAATGTCGCGGTTACGGCCGGCACGCTGGCTTCCGATCTCGACGCGGTGTACCGCAAGGCCGTGCCATCGGCCGTTGCGGCGGGCCGCTCCCTGGATGTCGTCGTGGGATTCTACGAGCAGTGGCAAAGTACGTTGTACAACAGTGCGGCCTATGTCACTTTGGGCGCGGGGCAGGTCGCAGAGGAGCCGTTGGTCCGGCACGTGCATCGGAAGGTCTTTCTCCCCACATACGGGCTGTTTGATGAAGAGAGATTCGTAGAGCGCGGCTACGATGTCCGGGCGTTCGACACGAGCTGGGGCCGCGCGGCAATGCTCGTGTGCGAAGACGCGTGGCACAGCCTCACGGGCACGATCGCGGCGCTCGATGGGGCGCAGGTCGTATTCGTGTGCTCGGCAGCTCCGGCGCGCGGCGCGTGGCCCCGGGATGATGGAGTACCCGGCCCCGCTACGGTGGCTCGGTGGGAACGCGTCGTCCGCGACATCGCGGAGGAACATGGCATTTTCGTCACCTTCGTAAATCTCGTCGGGAGCGAAGGAGGGAAATTCTTCGGCGGCAGCTCTACCGTCGCGGGGCCGGCGGGGGATGTGCGAGCCCGCGGGCCGCTGTTCGAAGAGGCGATGATTCCGGTTACGCTCGACTTGGCCGACGTCGCGCGGGTGCGCGCAGACACGCCATTGCTGGGCGACTTGCGAACCGTGCTGCCGCATCTACGGGCCGGTCTCGACCGGATCGACACTGCCGACCGTAATGACGGCACGCCGGCGCAATTCGACGCCCGCGTGTCCCGGGCGCGAGACGCCGACGGATGCGTTTCCGCGCGGGCGGGAGGACCGCCGCCCCTCGACATCGATCCCGCGCTCGTCGAATCATGGCTCGTGCACTTCATTCGGGACGAGATGGCACGCCGCGGATTTGACAAGGCCGTCGTTGGCCTCTCGGGTGGTGTCGATTCCGCCGTCACCGCGACTCTCGCAGCGCGCGCGCTCGGCGCGGAGAACGTCGTAGGCGTGCGTATGCCGTATCGCACTTCCAATCCAGACAGCCTCGCCCACGCGCAACTCGTTATTGATGCGCTCAAGATTTCATCGCGGACCGTCGAGATCACCCAGGCCGTCGATGGCTACCTCGCGCTGGAGCCAGACGCCGACCCCACTCGACGGGGCAACGTCATGGCGCGCATGCGCATGATCGCGCTGTTCGACTTGTCAACTCGGTATCGCGCACTGCCCCTTGGTACCGGGAACAAGTCCGAGCGATTGCTGGGATATTTCACGTGGCACGCCAATGACTCACCGCCTATCAATCCGTTGGGGGACTTGTACAAGACACAGGTATGGGCGCTCGCAAAACACTTGGGCGTGCCGGACGTGATTGTCGGTAAGCCAGCGTCGGCCGATTTGATCACGGGGCAAACCGATGAAGGCGACTTCGGCATCAGCTATGGGCGCGCCGATGAGATTCTCAACTGGCTGCTGTACGCCTACATGCCCGCAGACTTGGTAGCGAGAGGGTTCGACCCAGACGAGGTCGAGCTGGTGCATGACCGATTGGCGAACACGCACTGGAAGCGCCGGCTGCCGACGGTCGCGATGCTCAGTGCCACAGCGATCGGCGAATCATACTTGCGGCCCGTCGACTACTGACCCATACCTGAGCACCGCCTAGCGTGCTCACGCGGGCACTGCTACTGCGGCGCCGGCAGCTTCGCCAATCGCCCAATGAGCTCGATGATCGAACGCGGGGAACAGGGCCTGTGTCGATAATCCCGTTCGCATCCGACGTCTCGGTTGGGGCGCCGGAGTGCGCGCCGTTAGGCCAGCGCTTCCGCTTCCTCTTCGGCTTCTTCCATCTCCGTCTTTGCGAGTCACGACCGGCTTCATGGCGGGCAGCAGGGCAATCGTCGAACACTTCGTCGAGCGTCTCGACCGCGTGGAACTTGAGCGCGGAGCGGACTTCTTCCGGGATGTCCTCGAGGTCCGCTTCGTTGGCCTTCGGCAACACGATCGTCGTGATGCCGGCCCGGTGCGCACCAAGCACTTTTTCCTTTAGGCCGCCGATCGGCAGCACGCGTCCACGCAACGTGATCTCGCCGGTCATTGCGACGTCCTTGCGCACCGGCCGGCCAGACATTGCGCTCACGAGCGCCGTCGCCATGGTGACACCGGCCGACGGCCCGTCCTTGGGAATTGCGCCAGCCGGCACGTGCACGTGGACCTCGAGCGATCCGAGCCGGTCTTCGGGGATCCGCAGCCGTGACGCGTGCGTCTCGGCGTAGGTCAATGCCGCCCGGGCTGACTCTTTCATGACGTCGCCCAGCTGACCCGTCAGGATCAGGGAGACGTTTCCCCACCCGCTGACTTGTGCCTGGTCACCGTTCGCGGGCGCACCGGTCGGCGCGGCTGGATACATGCGACGGATGGCGGCCTCGACGAACATGATGTCGCCGCCCATCGGCGTGTAGTACATCCCGGTCGCGACGCCGACCTCGTTCTGCTCGTTGGCCCGCTCGGGGTGCACCTTGGGACGCCCCAAGCAGCTCGCGCACATCCGCGGCCGTGATCTCCAGCTGCATGGCTTCGCCGCGTCGCCAGCTTGCGCGCGACCTTGCGCGCCACTGCGCCGACTTGCCGCTCGAGCTGGCGGACGCCGCTCTCTCGCGTGTATTGCGAGATGATGGCCATGACGGCCTCATCGGTGAAACGACACGTTGGCGCCGCCAGCCCCGACTCCTCGAGCTGGCGCGGGATCAGGTAGTTCTTGGCGATCTCGGCCTTCTCGCGCTCGGTGTAGCCGGCAAAGTCCACCACTTCCATCCGGTCCAGCAGCGGCCCCGGAATGTTCTGGATGAAGTTGGCGGTCGCGATGAACAGCACCTCGCTGAGGTCGAACGGCACGCCGAGGTAGTGGTCGGTGAACGTGTCGTTCTGAGCCGGGTCGAGTACCTCGAGCAGGGCGCTCGCCGGGTCGCCCTGGTAACGAGATGCCGAGCTTGTCGACCTCGTCGAGCAGGAAGACCGGGTTCTTCGTTCCGGCCTGCTTCATCCCCTGGATGATGCGTCCGGGCATGGCGCCGACGTACGTGCGCCGGTGGCCGCGAATGTCGGCCTCGTCGCGCGCGCCGCCCAGTGACGACGCGCACGTATTCACGCCCGAGCGATCGCGCGATCGACTTGGCGATCGAGGTCTTGCCCACGCCCGGCGGGCCCACGAAGAGGAGAATCGGCCCGCGGCCATCGCGCGCGACTTCGCCTCGCGCGTGTCGGTTATCTGCCGGCTGTCGCCTTCGTCGCGTTGCGCGCCGAAGAGGCGTCGTCCTGGCGATACCCGCAGTTTGGCGGACGGCGATCTCGCCGGTCTTCTCCACTTCTTCGGCCAGCTGCTTGGCGCGCAACTGCCGTACGGCCAGGAACTCGAGCACGCGGTCCTTCACGTCCTGCAGGCCGTAGTGGTCGTCGTCGAGCACCTGCTCGGCGTGCGTCAGACTCCAGCTGATCGTCTGACCGCATGTTCCACGGCAGCTCGGCGATCCACTCCAGATACGTGCGAATGACCTGCGCTTCCATGGACTCGCGACCGGCGCGCTCCAGCCGCCCCAGCTCGCGCTCGACTTCGGCGCGCGCTTCCTTGGGAAGCTCCAGCTTGGTGAGCTTCTCGCGCAGCTCCGTGATCTCGCGCGATTGGTCGTCGTCGCCCAGCTCCTTCTGAATCGCCTTGAGCTGCTCGCGCAGATACATCTCGCGCTGGCGCTCGCCCAGCTCTTCCTGGACCTGCGACTTGATCTCCTCCTGCGCCTCGAGAAAGCCCGATCTGGCGCTGGACCTGCACGAGCACGCGACGCAGCCGCTCCTCGACGCTGAGCGTCTCGAGCAAGCCCCTGCTTCTCGGGGACGCTGAGCTCGATGTAGCCGGCCACGAGGTCGGCGAAGCGGCCCGGGTCGGTGACGGAGTCGAGCACCTGGTGCACGACCTCTTCGGGCAGCCCGCGCCTTTCGCCCAACTCGGCGGCCCGCTCGCGGATCTCCTTGTGCAGCGCTTCGAACGCCGGGTCGTGGTCGTTGAGCGGCTTCATTTCCTCGGTCGGCATCACGACCGCCGCGAGGTAGCCTTCGCTGGTGGTGTACTGAAGCGCCGTGGCCCGCTGCTCGCCCTGCAGCAGCAACTGCACGCCGCCGAGCCCGCGCTGGATCTGCCCGATCCGCGCGATGACGCCCATCGTGTAGAGAATGTCTGGCGTGGGCTCGTCGGTGTTGTCGCGTTGCGCGACCGCGAAGACGAGTCGCTCGTTCTTGAGCGCGGCTTCGATCGCGCGCAACGTCCCCGGCCGGCCGGCCGCAATGGGCGCGGTGAGGCCCGGGAAAATCATCGTCCCGCGCAATGGCAGGACAGGTAGCGTTTGGCGTTGAGCCATCAGAGTTCACCTTCCCAACTAGAATGACAACTGGGCGGCATCCGGTTCCGGACCCGCCCCGACCATCAATCGCGTGACGATTGGCAATGCATGGGCGGTACCCACGTTTTACGCCAAAGGGGCGGGAATCGCAATGTCGATGCGCCGGGGTGACACCACGGCGGCTGCCTTTGCGGCGCGATTGGGGGCACCGGCCGAGTTTCATGCCGCACCTGTCGTGCCGCGTGGTGTCTACACTGCCTCGTTCGATGGTGCGGCGAGTGTTAGACTTGGTCTGTGCCGGATCCGGTCGCGTCCGCCGCCGACACCGAGCTCCGCGCTCGGGTCGAGCAGGTTCTAGCCGCGAATTTCGAGCTCGACCGGGAAATCGGACGTGGCGGCATGGGGATCGTTTACCGTGCCCGCGACCGCCGACTGAAGCGGCCCGTCGCCATCAAAGTATTACCGCCAGAGCTCGCGTTTCGTTCCGAAATTCGGTCGCGCTTTCTGCGTGAAGCCGAGACCGCGGCGCAGCTGTCGCACCCCAACATCGTACCGATTTTCACGGTCGACGAACGTGACGGACTGGTGTTTTTCGTCATGGGGTACGTCGACGGCGACACCCTCGCGCAGCGACTGGCCGCTGAGGGCGCGCTTCACATCGAAGATGCGCGGCGCATCACGAGCGAAGTAGCCGACGCGTTGGCGTACGCCCACGCGCGCAACGTGATCCACCGGGACATCAAGCCGGACAACATCCTGCTCGCCAGTGATGGCAGCGGATCGATGGTGACCGACTTCGGCATCGCCCGCGCAGTGACGGGAGACGGCGCGGACACACGGCTTACCGCGACGGGCGTCGCGATCGGAACGCCCGCTTACATGTCGCCAGAGCAGTGCGCCGGCGACAAAGAGATCGACGGTCGGAGCGATCTGTACTCGCTAGGCGTGGTCGCCTATCAGATGATCGCGGGTGATCCACCATTTCCGGGCAACGCGACGGCTACCCTGCTGTTGAAGCACCTGTCAGAGCTACCCGTCCCGCTGCACGAAAGGCGACCCGATGTCCCGGTGGCGCTGGACCGGACCATCATGCGGCTTCTCGAGAAGAATCCGGCGGACAGGTTCCCTACTGCCGGAGCCCTGCTCGCCGCTCTCGAATCGGATGACGTACCAGAGCCGCCGCGCTATTTGATTGACAGTGGTCGACAACCCGCCGGGGCCCCGCGCTTAGGGGCCTCCGCGACACGTGCGCCCGGAGGGCCGCCGGCGCCAGAAGCCCAAGCCGCGCCAGCGAAATTGTCGCAACCGAGTGATCTCGATCGCTGGACCTCGAGGCCGGTGATGAGATTTCGCAAGCGGCTCGCGACGTATGCGATAGTGAACGCCGTGATCCTGGTGATCTCGATCCTCGCCCGAGACACCGACCCACTCAACATCACGGCCTTCTGGTCTGTCCTGCTCGCTTGGTGGTACGCGAAGCTCTGGACGGCCGGCTACAGCTGGCACGAGGTATTCCGACAGCCCCGAGACCGGATGTTCTTCGACATGGCCGCGGAGTCGATAGACAGTCTGCGAGGGCTATTCGATAAGAAGGCTCGCGCCGAACTGCGAAGTCGTCGTCGCGCGCGCGCGTTTGCTGCCGCTCAGGTGCCCGCTGTGCCCGCTGTGCCGGCTGTGCCCGCTGTGCCCCGCCGTGCGACGCCCGCACCGCCGCAATCGGTGCGTGTCGCTGCGCCTGCGGCGGTAGGCGCGGACGTCGACGAAGCCAGCAAACTCGCGCCGCCGGAAGTATTGAATGGACCATACGGGACAGCGGTGCGCCGCGCGGCAGCCGATCGGGGGGCGGTGCGGGATCTATTCGAGCGCCTAGGCGCGGCGGATCGTGGCATGCTGCCCGATGTCGTGCAGACGGTCGATAATCTCGTCATGCGCGCCGCGTCGCTCGCCAGTGAGCTGCATCGGCTAGATCACGACTTGGCGCCTGACGCACTTCCCGCACTCGATCGTCGCATTGCCGCTGCCGAATTCGAACCCGCCACCGCCCCGGATCGCGAGCGCAAGCTCTCCCTGCTCCGGCGCCAGCGCGCCACGCTGCTCGACCTCGGTAACCGCCGCGCAAGCCTGTCCGCCCAACTGGAGAGTGCAGGCCTCGTATTGCAGAACATTCGATTCGATTTGCTCAAACTGCGGTCAGCGGGCGTGCAATCTGCCCTTGAGGACGTCGCCACCGCGACCCAGGAAGCGCGGGCGCTGTCACGTGAGATTGGTCACGTATTGAACGCCGCGGACGAGGTTCGGGCGGTATAAACGCGTGAAGGCTCGCCCCGTGGCATCGGGGCGAGTCCGTGTTGCGAATAGCGGGCTCATCCGTCTTCCGGGGTGCCCCGTCTTCTCTACGCCGCATCTCTCGTCGCTGCCGCTCAAGTGGCGCTCCCCGGCGCCGCAACCCACACCGGCTTCCCCCTGGTTCCTACGCCGGCCGTCGTGCGCGGGCTCTACGTCAATCGGTGGGCCGCCATGGGCGGCCGAATGGGAGAGTTGATTCGTGTCGCCGAGACGACCGAAGTCAACGCGCTCGTAATCGACGTAAAGGACGACCGCGGATATGTGCTATACCGCTCGCAAGTGCCACTGGCCCAGGAGATTGGCGCCGATACCGTGCGGCCCATGAGCGCCGAACACGTGCGCGCGATGCTGGACACGCTGCGGGCGCACAATATCTACCCGATTGCGCGAATCGTGGTAGCAAAGGACCCGCTGCTCGCCGAGCGCAAGCCCGAATGGGCCATCAGAATGAAGCGTGACACCGCCGTGGCCTGGCGCGACAAGCAGGGCCGGCCGTGGCTCGATCCGACCCGCCCTGGCGTGTGGCAGTACGCGGTCGACTTGGCCCGAGAAGCCGTCAATTTGGGTTTCAGCGAAGTGCAATTCGACTATGTGCGGTTTCCCGACGACAAGCGACTCGTTACGGAAGCGACCTTCCCGCTTGCGCGGGGCCGCAAGCGTGCCGAGGTGATCCACGACCAATTGGCGTTCGCGCGTAGCGCACTCAAGCCGCTCGGTGTTCCGTTCACAATCGATGTGTTCGGTCTCACTGCTACGGACTCGACTGACATGGGTATCGGGCAGCGCTGGGAGATGTTCGTCAACGAGGCTGACGTCGTGCTGCCAATGAGCTACCCGTCGCATTATGCACCGGGCACTTATCACCTGAAACGTCCCAACGCCGACCCCTACGACGTTGTCGACAACACACTCAAGGACGCCCACCGGCGGAGCGCGACGCTGCCAGGCGCTGCGGCCATACGCCCATGGTATCAAGACTTCACGCTGGGCGCGCCGCATTACGGCGCCGAACAGGTGCGGGCGCAGATCAAAGCCGGATACCAGAACGGAATCATGAGCTGGATATTGTGGAACCCAGGGAGCCGTTACACGGTCGCAGCCCTCAAGCCTCTCAGCCCACTCCAGATCGCGCTCGCGACAAGAGGCGTAGGGCGAGCGTCCACCCGGGCAGTCGCCGAGACCCCATAGGTTTCGCCACACGGTCGAAAGTCCTTCAGGCGAACTGGGACTTGTGAGGCCAGCGTTAGCGGGCCTTTTTCTTTTCATATGCACGTGATGCTCCTTGGAACGGCCGCGGGCGGAGGGTTCCCGCAATGGAATTGCTGGTGCCCCGGCTGCCGCATCGCACGCTCGGCCCCGTCGCGGGCACGACCGCGGACGCAATCCTCAATTGCCGTGAGCGCAGACGGGAAGCGATGGTTTCTCTTCAACGCTTCGCCCGACGTGCGCGAGCAGGTCTCCTGTCTCCCAGCCGACACTTCTGCGCATGCCGTCGTGCGATCGGTGCCGATCGAGGGTGTCGTTCTCACCGACGCCGAGCTGGATCACTCACTGGGGCTGGTCCTTCTCCGCGAGGCGCGACGGCTCAACCTATACGCAACGAAAGCGGTCGAGCAGATTCTCGAACGCGATACCCGCATCCTCCCCATTGTGCGTGCGTTCGCTGACGTGAGTGTGGTATCTCTGCCCACGACGGCGGCGATTCCGCTTCGTGACCGAGCTGGGGCGGACGTCGGGCTGACGGTCGAAGCGTTCGATGTCGGCGGCGACCCACCGCGGTTCGCGCCGGACGCTGCTGCCGGGCATACGGTTGGTCTCATAGTCCGCGAGCCGGCCACGGGCGCTTCGCTTGCGTTCGTGCCTGGGGCCGGAACGATCGACGCCCCCTTGATGGACCGCCTTCGCGACCGGGACATGATTCTGTTCGACGGCACATTTTGGAGCGATGATGAGCTGATCGCGTTGGGGATCTCACCGGCGACGGCCCATGAGATCGGCCATGTCCCCATCAACGGCGCTGGCGGCAGCCTTGTGGCCCTGCGCGCCCTCGCGCCCTCGCGCCGCGTGTACACGCACATAAACAACTCGAATCCAATCTTGGTAGAGGACAGCGCGGAGCGCCGCGCGGTCGAGGAAGCCGGCATACTGGTCGGCATGGATGGCATGCAGTTCACCCTCGGCGGGCATGGCGACGGGGCGGGTCACGCCGGGGCGCGCGGAACCATTTCCGCCGAGCGACGCTAAATTGCGAGGCATGGCGTCGACCACTGCCGAGCAGCGCGAGTTGAACCAGCGCGACTACGACATAAGCTTCGAACGGGAAGCGCTGCCTTGGCTGGACGACGTCTACCGATTCGCTCTGTCGCTGACGCGTAACGAGGCTGACGCCGACGACGTAGTCCAGGAGACGTATCTGCGCGCGTACCGATCATGGCACACATTCGAGCGGGGCAGCGACGCGAGGCGCTGGCTCTTTACGATTTGCCGAAACGCGTTCCTGCGCACCCGCGAACGTGCCCGCCATCAAGTGGAGCTCGAGGAGGGGGATGTAGAGGTCGCGGCCGCCCTGGGTCCGGAGCCACTCATCTCGCGCGATGGGACGGAGCGGCTGTTGTCCCGCCTCGATCTCGCCCCGGCGCTTTCGAGCGCGATCGATCAGCTGCAGGAGCCATTTAGATCCGCGGTTGTGCTTGTGGACGTCGAGGATCAGTCGTATGAGGCCGCCTCCGAAATACTCGGCGTCCCCATCGGTACTGTTCGATCTCGCCTGTTCCGCGGGCGGCGCCTGCTGCAACAAAAGCTCGCTACCTATGCGCGCGACGCCGGGTTCGCAACGGCCCCCGCGCCTTCCACCACCCCTAACCACGCTCGCGACCCCGTTGGCCATGAGTGACACTGCACCGGCGTCTCCCGGAACACCTGCTCCGAAAGGCGGCGTTGATTGCCGCGTCGTGTTGGAGCAGTTGTGGGAGTTTCTCGACGAAGAGCTGGCCCCCGACCGCGTGGCAGCGATTCGCACGCACTTGGAGCTGTGTGCGAAGTGCTACCCCGACTACGACTTCGAGAAGGCGTTTCTCCAGGCGGTTTCGGAGTGCCAGTACACACGATGCGCGTCGCACAAGCTCCGCGACAAAGTCATGAGCGCACTCAAGCGGGCCGGCTTTACGCCGGCATTCTGTGCAGTCGGCGTAGTCCCTTCTGCTCGTCCGGCGTCGATCAGATTGCCGGCCTCGCCATTCACCGTGACCGTGAAAGCGATTGGCAGGTCCGGGTCAAGTGAGCTCCGGACCGAGCAGTACTTGGTCAGCGCGAGATCTACCGCGCGCTCGGCTTGCGTGCGCTCTATTCCATCCCCGTCGATGCGATAGTGCAATTGAACGCGCGTTAGCCTGCCAGGTACGGTTTCCGAGCGTTCGGCTGCGACATTGATCGTCAAGTCCTCCAGCGGAGTGCGTCGCTTTTCGAGAATGTCGACTACGTCCACAGCGGAGCACGTCGCCAAAGCGCTCAAGAGGGCGTCCAAGGGGCTTTGTCCCGTTTTTCCGGAACCGTCGAGCCGGGCGACGGGACCAGCCGGCTGCCCCGTGTCAAAGCGGTGCGCACCAGCCCACGTGACACGGACAGCGGCGGCGGTCTTGCGAGCCGGCTCGGCGGCGCTCATATGGAGAAGTTAACGCCGGACGGCGCACCGGTGATGGAGCCGTATCGCCGGCACATCCTGGTGTGCACCGGAGGCTCGTGCTCGCCGGACCGTCGCGGGCGGGCGTTGTACGCCAAGCTTCCTGATTTATTGCAACGCGAAGGACTGCTCTTTGGCCCGACAAGAGCCAAGCGTGGCGAGACTCCGTGTCTGGGCGTGTGCGCAGGCGGCCCGGTAGTAGTCGTGTACCCTGAAGGAATCTGGTATGCTCACGTCACGCCCGAGCTTCTCGAGCGCATAGTCGTAGAACATTCTAAGCACGGACGGGTCGTGGAGGACGCGGTGTTTTTTCGTCTTGCGGACGCCACCCCTCCCCCTAACCCTCTCCCCTAAAGGGGAGGGGGAATTCTTTGCTTTCAAGCTTCGCTTGGATGACGAGGAGGCGTCGCCCCCTCGACCCCCTTCGCACGGGAGTGCGCTTGTACCGCCGCCCCGACGCGGCCGAAAGCGTCGCTGGACCACGAGAAATTACACCGCTGCTTTGCAGGGGTGTGGGGGCGAAGCCCCCACGACAAAAAATCCCCGGGAAGTCCTTACTTGCGCTCCAGCGCATCCCTCACGTCAAGCAAAATCTCGAAATACAGTTGCTCCCTGCGATAGGCGAAATCGAGCGTCTTCATTTGCGCATCGTCCCCCGCCGCCTTCGCTCGGTCGAAGGCCTCGCGGTACATTTCGTCGAGGTTGCTCAGGATTCGGTCGCGCGGGCGGGACATGCTCAAGGCCTCGAGGACTGGGTTACCAAACGTCAGACGCGGCAGCTCGAACGGCGGTTCCTCTGGCGCGCCGCCACTGACGTCGAGCAGGCGCCGCACGGCTTCCTTGAGGAACCGACGCGAGTCCATTGCATCGCGCATGAAGGTATCGCAACCTACCGCGGAAACACCAGCGACGCGGCAACCGCAGCACCCAGCGTGGCCGCCACCACTGCCAGAGACGCGCCCGTTGATACCGACACGACGTCGGAGAGCAGCATCTTTGCCCCGATGAAAATGAGGACCAGCGCGACGCCATATGTGAGATAGCGCAGGCGATCAGCCGCCCATGCTATCAGCACGTAGAGCGACCGCAGTCCGATGACCGCGAAGACGTTCGACGTATACACCAGCATGGGATCACGCGTGATTCCGAAGATCGCGGGGATGGAGTCCACCGCGAAAACGAGATCCATCGCCTCCACGAGTAGGAGCGCGAGCAGAAGAGGCGTGCCAACGCGACGACCGCCCTCGCGGGTAACCAGGCGCCCGCCGTCATAACGCGCGGTAAAAGGCAGCACGCGGCGCGCCGCGCGTAGCACCGGGTTGCGCTCCACTGCAACCACGCCTTCGCGACCCTCGCCTCGAACCGCCAGTCGCACGCCGCTTGCCAAGACGACAGCGCCCAGGACGTAGCCCACCCAGGCGAAGTGGGCCAACGCCGCCGTCCCAGCGAGAATGAAGAGGCCGCGCATGACTATCGCCCCCACGATCCCCCACGTCAGCACGCTGGCCTGGCGCGCGGGCGGCGTTCCCAGGTAGCTGAAGATGAGCACAATGACCACGAGGTTGTCTGCGCTCAGCGCTTCCTCGGTCAGGTAACCTGTCACGAACGCGAGCGCCGGTCCCCGCCCCAGGGTCGCGGCGATCACCCCGGCAAACCCCAGCGCGAGCGCCACCCAGGCGGCAGTGCGACCCATCGCTTGGCGGAACGTCGGACCCGCGCCGCGCCGCGACAGCAGCCCAAGGTCGGCCACTAGGCCGCCAACTACGACTACGTGAAAAATCACCCAAAGCCAGCCGCGAATTGTCATATTCGCGCCACAGGAGCCAACCTCACGGGCCGGCTTCGGGCGGCCCGGTCTCGGTCAAAGCGCCTTCCGAGCGGCGTTCAGAACGCGGTAATGTCTCGATACGCCCGCACGAAATCTTCGATCTGCGGAAGCGTTGCGTCTTCCAGCTGCGGCGCGTATCCCACGAATGCGTCCAGCGCGGCAACGCGCTTGATCGGCGCGTCCAGCCAGGCGAAGCACTCGTCCGATATGGCCGCAGCGATCTCGGCACCGTATCCCCAGGACACGGCGTCTTCGTAGGCGACGATCACGCGGGAGGTCTTGCGAACCGACGTGAACACGGCCTCACGGTCCCAGGGGGAGAGCGATCGAAGATCGATCACTTCGACGTCGATCGGCTTGCCTCCGCCAGAGCCATCCGCGACGCGCGTGGCGGCCGCCAAGGCGCGTTGCACGGTCGCTCCGTAAGTCACGACCGTGAGGTCGGATCCCGGACGAACGACCGCGGCCTTGCCAAACGGTATCAGATAATTCGGACCCGGATTGCGAGACTTGTTGTATGTCTGGCGATATAGATGTTTGTGCTCGAGGAATAGCACTGGATCCTCGCATCGAATCGCCGTGCGCAGCAGCCCGTTCGCATCGAGCGCGGTTGCGGGACACACCACTCGCAGTCCTGGGCAATGCGTGAATAGCGCCGCACCAGTTTGCGAGTGATACACCGCACCCCGGATGTACCCGCCGTAAGTCACACGCACGACGACCGGCGCCGCAAAGTTGTTGTTCGACCGCCACCGCATCGTGGCCAGCTCATCGCGAAGCTGCATGTACGCGGGCCAGATGTAGTCGAAGAACTGGATCTCGACGACCGGCTTGAAGCCGCGGAGCGCCAACCCGATCGCACGTCCGACGATGTTCGCCTCAGCGAGCGGCGAGTTGTACACGCGGTGCGACCCGAACTCCCTCTGCAGACCCCACGTGACCTTGAATACGCCACCCTTGCCCTTCACCTGGCCGAGATAGGCCTCGCGAGACACATCCGCCACGTCTTCGCCGAACACGAGAATGCGCCCGTCTCGCCGCATCTCGTCCTTGAGGCAGGCGTTCAGCAAGTCCACCATCGTCGTGGGCTCACCCACGAACTTCGGATCAGCCTCCGTGTCGAACCGCTCGCTCGTGGGATCGACCGTGGGAGAGTAGACCGCATATAGGACGGTGGCCGGCGCAGGCTGCGGCTGCGCTAGGGCGTCATCCGTTGCCGCGAGCACTTCTGCATCCACCTCGGCCCGCACCGCTGCGAGATCCTCTTCAGTAGCGTGTCCTTCCGCGATTAGCCAGGCCGGGAACGTCTTGACCGGGTCGCGCGCGGCATCGGCTTCGCGTTCGGCCGGCGGGCGATACATCGCCTCGTCATCCGAGAGCGAGTGTGAGTACGGACGAATGACGCTCGCATGCACCAGCGCTGGCCCCCGCCTTGCGCGTGCATAAGCCACGGCACGCGACAGCGCGGCGTAGCTCGCCACGAAGTCGCAACCATCGACAACCTCGACGTGGAGCCCGGGAAACCCGCGCACGAGCTTGGAAATGGAGCCGCCTGGCGTATTCACCTCGACGGGCACCGAGATCGCGTAGCCGTTGTCCTCCACGAGGTAGACCAAGGGCAGCTCGAGGTTGCACGCCGAGTTAAGCGACTCCCAGAATTCGCCCTCGCTCGTCGCACCGTCGCCGGTCGAGACGTAGGCCACCTCGTCGCCGTGAAATCCCTCGGTGATCCCGAGCTGCTCCGCACGCACCCAAGCCTCCGCGCACCCTACCGCATGGAGGAACTGGGTGCCGGTTGGTGAGGACGACGAGACGATGTTCAGCCGGCGGCTACCCCAGTGACTCGGCATTTGTCGGCCACCCGATGCCGGGTCCGCGGCCGCGGCCACCGCCTCATACAGCATCTCGGCGGGCGTCACCCCCAACTGCAGGCACAGAGCGCGATCACGGTAGTACGGGAAGAACCAGTCGTGGGCCGGACGGAGCAGCATCCCTGCCGCCGTCAGGACTGCCTCGTGACCTGCGCCGGAAATCTGGAAAAATATCTTATTTTGCCGCTTTAGCTGGATCTCCTTGTCGTCGAGGCGCCGAGACAGGAGCATCGTCCTGTACGCCTCGAGAAGCCGCCCTCGCGTGAGGCCGGCGGCCTCGGCGCGATCGGTTTCTGTCGACGCTGGAATCGTCGAGGCCATGTTTCAAGATAGCACGCTTGACAGTGGGTGCGAGGGGACCAACATTGCGCGCTTACGCCACTGCGGAGGGCGATCCGATGGCCAAATTGGCCGCGCATTGCATCTTTTGCGACCTGATCCGCGGCGCGGCGGAAGTGTCGGTGTGTTATGAAGACGCGCGCGCGCTGGCATTCATGGATATCCAGCCAGTGAATCCCGGCCACGTGCTCGTCGTGCCAAAAGCCCACCACGAGACGTTGCATGACGTCCCGCACGACGTCGCGATGCATATCTTCGATGTGGCTATGCGGATTGCGCCGGTAATTCGCCGAATCGCCGGGGCCGACGACATGAACATCGTGGTCAATAGCGGAGCTGAGGCGGGCCAGAACATCTTCCACTACCATGTCCACCTCATTCCCCGCACCGCTGGCGACGGATTCGACATCCCACTGCCTTTTGATGGTTCACAAATGCCCGAGCGCACGATGCTCGACGCTACAGCCGCGCGCATTATTGCCGCCCTTCGCGACCCGATGCGTACGCCGGCCCCACGAGTAGCCTAAGGGAATAGCCATGGTGACCACGACCCTGCGGTCGACGCCCGCGGCGGCTCCGCCGACCCCACCCGCGCCACCGTTTCCTCGGCTGGACAAGCCCCTCAGCACAGGCGAGATGGCGGAGGCGATGCGCGCGTTCAGTACCTCCTATTACGCTGTGCATCCTTTTCATCAGATGATGCACGAGGGGCTGCTCACACGGCAGCAGCTGCAAGGGTGGGTGGCTAACCGACTGGCATATCAGCGCGCGATCCCGCGCAAAGACGCCGCAATAATCTCCAACTGTCCCGATCCGGACATCCGGCGCGAGTGGATGCAGAGGATAGTCGATCACGACGGCACGAAGCCCGGCGCCGGAGGAATCGAGCTCTGGATTCAGCTTGGCGTTGCGCTTGGCGTGCCCCGAGAGCACATGGACGACGAGCGCTACGTGCTACCCGCCGTCCGCATGGCGGCGGAGTCGTACGTGACGTTCTGCAAGACCCATCACTGGGTCGAAGCCGTTGCCAGCTCGCTGACCGAACTGTTTGCGCCCGGGCTTATGCATCAGCGGCTCGCGGCGTTTCCGGCGCATTACCCTTGGGTCGACGCTGCGGGTTTGGAATACTTCCGCACGCGTCTCATCCAGGCTCCGCGCGATAGCGGCCAAGGCCTGGCGATCGTCACTTCTCGCTGCACCACGGTAGACACGCAACGCGCGGCCTTTCAGGCTCTCGCGTTTAAGCTCGAGATGCTGTGGGTAATGATCGACGCGATCTACCACGCGTACGCGTGACACGCGTAGCATGACGATGACGCTCGCGGCGACCGCGCGTCCCGTGCTGTGGCGGTTGGCCCGGATCGACTTTGACCCGGTTCGGCAGCGACGTGTGCTGTTGTATCCGGAAGGGGCCATGCTTCTTAATGACACAGGTGCCGAAGTGCTCGCGTTGTGCGATGGAACGCGCACCGTCGCGGAAATCGCTGGCGTCTTGAGCGCAAAGTACGGCAGCGATGTGTCAACGGACGTGACGGACTATTTGTCGTCGCTCGCCGAGCGGGAGCTGGTGCGCGATGCCGTGTAGGCATGCACGAGGGATCAGTACGCGTCGGTGACTGATCCGGAACAGGACATCGAGCGGCTGCGCAAGCTTCTATTGGACTACATCGAGGAGCGAGAAGCCACCGAGGACGCGCTGCGCGCTCGCGAGACTGCGCTCCGCGAATCGGAAGCACGCTACCGCTCGCTCATCCAGCGTGCAGCGTACGGCATCTTCCGCGCGTCGCTCACTGGACAGTTCGTCGACGTCAACCCGGCGCTCGTTACGATGCTCGGCTACGACTCCGCGAATGCACTCCTCGCGGCCGACATGGCCCGGGACATCTTCTACGAGCCGTCCGACGAGCTGCGGATCATACGAGACGCCGTCGAGGGCCGCGTCACTGGGTGGACGGAGGTCAAGTGGCGCAGGCGCGATGGTGCGCCCGTGCTCGTGCGACTGACAATGCAAGTAGTGCGCGATGCCGATGGCGCCCCCGTTGCAGTCGAAGGCATCACCGAAGACATCTCGGAGCGAGCCCGTCGCGAGGAGCTCTTGCGTCGCAGCGAGCGCATGGCGAGCCTCGGCCACATGCTTGCCGGTGTAGCCCACGAGCTCAATAACCCGCTCGCCGCGGTGTGCGGTTTTGCGCAGCTGCTCCTCAAGCAGCCCCTACAGCCCGACGAGCGCGGGGCAATCGAAACAATGAACCACGAGGCGCTTCGTGCCGCCAAGATCGTCCGCGACCTGCTGACCTTCTCTCGGCGGCAAGAGTTCGAGCGGCGCGAGCTAGTGGACCTGAACGAGGTTGTCCGCTACATCGTCGATGCCCAGCGGTATCAGATCGACACCCGCGGCATCACGTTCCGGATGGAGCTAGCGGCAAATCCTCCGCGAGTGCTCGCCCAAGCGTCGCAGCTCGAGCAGGTCGTGCTGAATCTCGTCGTCAATGGCCGGCAGGCGCTAGAAAAGGTCATCGATGAGACATCGGCGCAGGAAGCCAGCCGCGGTACGACTATGCGTCCGCTCTTGCTCACCGTGCGCACCGGATCCGGTGACGGCGTCGTAACCCTCGAGGTGCACGACACCGGTCCAGGCATTCGAGAGGAGCATCGCGCGCGAATCTGGGACCCATTCTGGACCACGAAGGAAGAGGGCGAGGGAACAGGGTTAGGTCTGTCAGTGGTCCACGGAATCGTGGCCGCGTACGGTGGCACGATCGACGTCGAAACTGAGCTTGGCACCGGCACGCGCTTCATCGTTACTCTGCCAGCCGCTGGGGCGCCGGCGACGGCTATGCCAAGCTCTCACGAGCCGTCCGATTCGTTGCGTCCGAAGACGCCAGAAGGGTCCACGGCCGCGCAGTCGAGTAGTCGACAGTCCGGCGGTCGAACAGGAGATCGCACGGGTCGAGCACCCATTCCGCTCGACGTGCTGGTCGTAGACGACGAGGTGTCGATTCTGAGCTTTGTGCAGCGTTATCTCGCTCGCCGGGGACATGCGGTAATCACTGCGACCGATGGGGAAGCGGCGTTGCGACTTGCGGAGCAAACACCGTTTGACGTCGTGATCTGCGACCTACGAATGCCAGGAATCGGCGGGGCCGAGGTCATCCGACGCTTGCGTGCCTTTCCTACGTGCCGACATGCTCGCGTGGTCATCTCGAGTGGGGACACTGCGGTGCACATGAGCAGCGGCGGCGGACTGGGCAACGCGCCGGATTTCGCCGATCTGGACATAGCGGCCATCGTCGAGAAACCCTACGAGATCGAATTGCTACGCCAAGCCGTGGAGGCAGCCGCCGGAGCCGAGGACAGCGGTGGGTAACGGCGACGCGGGTGTGTGTGCGGCGAAGGGCGGTGTGCAAGCTTGGCGACTGAGTTAGAAGGCGCCGCAGCGGGGAGATCTACCGCCTCGATCGACGGCCCAGCGCTGTCGCTCGATGAGGCCCTGGCGCGAGACCTCGCTGCCCTAACGCGTGCTGGCTTGAGGCGTTCGCTGATCGCCGGCGATGCGCGGCGGCCTGGCACCGTCCGGCTTGACCGGCGCGAGCTGATTGATTTCTCGGCGAATGACTACTTGGGCCTCGCCAGCGATCCCCGCGTAGCGCGCGCGGCAGCCGCTGCACTGGCCGACGAAGCGCTCGGCGCGGCGGCGTCGCGTCTCATCTCAGGCGATCATCCATTGCACGAGGCGCTGGAGCGCGACCTTGCGCACTTCAAGCGCGCCGATGCCGCGCTTCTCTTCAGTAGCGGATACCAGGCGAACATTGGCGCGATCCCAGCCTTGGTGGGGCGCCGCGACGCGATCTACGCGGACGCTCTCAATCACGCATCGCTGATCGACGCATGCCGTCTGTCCCACGCACAGTTGCGAGTCGTCCCGCACGCGGATGTCGATGCGATGGGGCGCTTGCTCGCGGCCGACCGGGGCCATTTCCGTCGCCGTTTGATTGTAGTGGACGGCGTTTTCTCCATGGACGGCGATCTGGCTCCGCTGGCAGACCTGGTGGGACTCGCCCGAGCTCATAATGCGTGGACCTACGTCGACGACGCGCATGGCACCGGTGTGCTGGGAGACGGCGGACGCGGGTCGGCCGAACACTGGGCGGTGGAAGGTAGCATCGATGTCATAATGGGAACGCTTGGCAAGGCGCTTGGCACGGTGGGAGCCTTCGTGTGCGGCTCGCGCACGCTCGTGGATTATCTGATCAATCGGGCGCGCACGTTCATCTTCACGACTGCATCGCCCCCGGCGCTTGCCGCGGCTGCGACTGAAGCGCTGCGCATCGTGCAAGAGGAGCCATGGCGACGCGCTCAGCTTCGCGCGAATGCGCGGCGCGTGCGCGACGGGCTGCGTGAGCGTGGTCACGCCATCGCCGGACCGCCGGATGGCCACATAGTTCCAGTGCACGTCGGAGAGTCCGACACCGCGGTGCGCGTGGGCGCCGCGCTCCGCGATCGCGGCTTGCTAGTTGGCGCAATCCGACCACCAACCGTTCCGCTCGGTGCAGCTCGCCTGCGGATCACGGTGAGCGCAGCTCACACCACATCACAGATCGATCTGCTGCTGATGGCACTCGCCGAGACCCTGCCCGCCGCCGACGGTGGGTAAGACCGTGGAGTGCGCGGACATCGCCAGCAGCGATACCGCGCACGTGTGGCATCCCTACACGCAGCATCGGGGTGCAGCCCCACCAGTGCCGATCGTCCGGGGGGAAGGGGCACTGCTGTTCGACGATACTGGGCGGCCAATAGTCGATGCCATCTCATCGTGGTGGGTGACGACCCACGGCCACGGCCACCCTGGGATTGCTAGGGCGATCGCGACGCAAGCCGAGCAATTGGAGCAGGTGATCTTCACTGGCTTCACGCACGCGCCCGCGGCCATGCTCGCCACGGAATTGACCGCGCGCCTGCCGGGCGGCCTCACGCGGGTGTTCTATTCGGATGACGGCTCCACTGCCGTCGAGGTCGCGATCAAAATCGCGTTTCAGTATTGGTCGAACCTGGGCGAGCGCCGGACGCGTATCGCCGCGTTGGCGCACGCGTACCATGGAGACACGTTCGGCGCCATGAGCGCTAGCGCGGCCAGCATGTTCACCGCGCCGTTCGCCGACAACCTCTTCGACGTCATTCGGCTGCCAGCGCCGGATTCCGACAGCGTGCTCGGAGCTCTGGATCAAGTCCTCGAGGCGAAGGGGAATACTGTTGCAGCGTTAATCGTCGAACCCCTGCTCCAAGGCGCTGGCGGCATGCGGATGTGGGACGCCGAGACGTTGCGCGGAATGCGCGCCCGAACGGCCGCGCGGAGCGTATTGCTGATAGCGGATGAAGTCCTCACGGGATTCGGACGCACTGGGCCGCTCTTCGCGTGCCAGGCTGCCGGCGTGTCGCCAGACATCATCTGTCTGTCCAAGGGTCTCACCGGCGGGTTCCTGCCGCTAGGAGCAACCGTCGCGCGCGAGGAGATCTTTGCCGCCTTCTCGAGCGCAGACTGGACGCGCACCCTTTTTCACGGGCACTCGTACACGGCAAACCCCCTCGCCTGCGCGGCGGCGCGGGCAAGCCTCGCCCTCTTGGACGACGAATCGTCCGCGCGGCAATGCGCAATAGAGCGACAACATCGGGCGCGCCTTGCGCGTGTGGGCACGCACTCGCGCGTGGGAAAGGTGAGAGTGCTCGGAACAGTGGCCGCGTTTGACATCGCGGGAGATGCCGGCTACCTGAGTCCCATCGGCAGAGCGCTGAGCGCGTTTGCGCTGGAGCGCGGAGTATTGCTTCGCCCCCTGGGAAACGTCGTCTACGTGCTGCCGCCGTATTGCATCACGGAGGAGCAGCTGGATCTGGTTTATGACACGATCGAGCAGTTCCTCGACCGAGATCCGGCGTCCTCATGATACGTTTGGGCATTACCGGCACGGATACCGGAGTTGGCAAGACGGTAGTCGCAGCTGCGCTGATTGCTGGTCTCCGAGCCACAGGTCGACGCGTCGCGGGAATGAAGCCAATCGAAACCGGCGTGTCCGGTGTGCCGGCCGACGCAGCACTTCTGCGCGACGCCGCAGGGGAGGCCGATTGCCTCGACGACGTGTGCCCCGCGCAATTCGCGGAACCGCTGGCCCCGCTGGTGGCCGCCGCACGGGCTCACGAACCCGTGAAGCTACCACGTCTCGACGCCGCGTTTGACCGTTTGGCACGAGGCCGAGACGCGATCGTCGTAGAGGGCGCGGGAGGCCTTCTCGTCCCGATCACCGAGCAGTTGGCATACGATGGGTTGTTTCGCCGGTGGGAACTCGACTTGATTGTTGTGGCCGCGAACCGCCTTGGCGCGCTGAATCACACGGTGCTCACGCTGCGCGCGGCTTGGCAAGCGGGGCTAAGGGTCCGGGCCGTCGTGCTCAATTCCATGTGCCCGGCGGCCGAGTCGTTGGCCGCTTGCACCAACCTGGACACGCTGCGCGCGTTGCTGCCCGGCAGCATGGTAGTAACGTTCCCGTATGTAAAGCCGCCGCATAATCCGGCAGCTCTGGCCCCTGCCCTTCCGATCTCGCTGCTCGACACCCTGACCACCCCTGACCACCCCTGACCACCCCTGACCACCCCTGACCACCCCTGACCACCCCTGACCACCCCTGACCACCCTGACCACCCTGACCACCCTGACCACCCTGACCACCGATGAATTGGTTTGACTTCGCTGATCGCGCTCTCGCTGGCTCGCTGCTCTCCCGCACCGAGGCACGCACGGTGCTGCAGGCAAGCGACACCGAGCTTCTGGAGCTCTTGGCGGCTGCATACCGTGTTCGGCACCGGTATTGGGGCAATCGCGTGCGCCTTCACTTCCTGCTCAACGCGCAGAGCGGGCTGTGCCCAGAGGACTGCCACTACTGCTCCCAATCGAGTGTGTCGACGGCAGAGATCGACAAGTATCCGCTGCTAGCTCGTGATCGGATCCTCGAGGCAGCCGGGCGCGCTGCGGCTCTCAAGGCCGCGACATTCTGCCTCGTGATATCGGGCCGAACCCCGGGCGAGCGGGTGTTCAGCAAGGTGCTCGATGCCGTGCGAGAGGTGCGCTCGCGCTATGACCTCAAGGTTTGTACATGTCTGGGCCTGCTATCCGCCGATCAGACTCGCCGACTGGCAGAAGCGGGCGTCGAAACAGTGAATCACAACCTGAATACGTCGGAGCGGTATCACGACGCGGTCTGCACGACGCACACGTTTGCCGATCGTCAAGCCACCGTTCAACACGTCCGCGCGGCGGGCATCAAGACGTGCTCCGGAGGCATCATCGGCATGGGCGAGTCCGACGACGACGTGATCGATCTGGCGCTCAGCTTGCGCGCGCTGGAAGTGCGTAGCGTGCCGGTGAACTTCCTGATACCCGTCGCTGGGACGCCTTTCGCGGAGCGCCGCGAACTGGATCCAAGGCGATGCCTTCGCGTGCTCGCGCTGTATCGATTCTTGCTGCCGTCACAGGAGATCCGGATCGCGGGCGGCCGAGAGGTGCATTTGCGCTCGCTCCAGCCGCTTGGTCTGTATCCGGCAAACTCGATTTTCATCGGCGACTACCTCACTACTCAGGGGCAGCCGCCATCGGCCGATTTCGCCATGATTCGCGATGCGGGCTTCGTTCTCGAGACTCCCGACGGCGAGCCGTATCTCCCCGAGCTAGGCGGGCACACCCTGACCCCGGAGATGTCCGCGACGGCGTATCCGCGCGCCCCGCTGCCGATGCCGGTCGTGTAGCAGGGGAGCATCGCGCATGGGCCTGTCCGAGCTTCGTCAGGAGTACGCTGGTGCGCCCCTGTCGGAACGGGATGTCGATCCCGATCCGGTGCGGCAGTTCCACCGGTGGTTCGCCGAAGCGCGCGACGCAAAACTCGCCGCGGAGCCCAACGCAATGACGTTGGCCACAGCGACTGCAGACGGCGCGCCGTCCGCAAGAATCGTATTGCTCAAAGGCGTTGATTCGCACGGCTTCGTTTTTTACACGGATTATCGGAGCCGCAAGGGCGCGGAGCTTGCCGCGAACCCGCGCGCGGCACTGGTCTTTCACTGGCCGGAGATCGAGCGACAAGTTCGCGTCGCCGGCACAGTTAGTCGGTTGTCCCGCGAGGAATCGGCTGCGTACTTCGCCACTCGTCCGATCCTGAGTCGCGTGAGCGCCTGGGCCTCGCACCAGTCCCAGATTCTTCCGGGACGTGAAGCGCTCGAGCAGCGTGTGGCGGCCGTGGCGCGGGAATATCTCGGCGCGGAACCGCCGCTGCCGCCTTATTGGGGCGGTATTCGCGTCGTGCATGACGAAATCGAGTTCTGGCAGGGACGCCCGAACCGCCTCCACGACCGCGTGCGTTACCGGCGCGCCGGCGATTCCTGGCGCATCGAGCGTTTGTCCCCGTAGCGAGCTCACAGCTCGTCGTACAATTTCCGATAGCTCTCGAAGCGTGCGCGGCTCACGGCGCCCGCCGCGACGGCGGCGCGCAGCACGCAGCCTGGCTCCACGCTGTGCGTGCAATCTTTGAAGCGACAGTGGCCCAGGTACGGTCGGAACTCCGGGAAGCATCGATCGAGATCTGCTGGCGCGAGTCCCCAAACTCCGACCTCCCGCAATCCAGGCGTGTCTACCACGTAGCCACCGTCGGGCAACGGGTGGAGCAGCGCGCCCACCGTGGTGTGTCGCCCCTTGTTGACAGCCGGACTGGTGACGCCAACCCGCAGGTTGAGCCCTGGATACAGTGTGTTGAGAAGCGACGACTTGCCCGCGCCCGACGGACCGGTGAGCGCCGATGTCCGGCCGCTCAGGGTCGATAAGAGCGCTGCCAGCCCCGCGCCTGTCTTGGTGCTCGTGAAATGGACCAGGTATCCGGCCGCCGTATAATCCGCCCATCGAGCGTCGAGGTCGAAATCCGGCGTCAGATCGATCTTGTTGATGACCAACACCGCAGCCAGGTCGTTGGCCTCGGCGATCACCAGGAAGCGGTCGATCATCCGATGGTGCGGGTCCGGGTTCGCCGCCGCGAACACGACCACGACCTGGTCCACGTTTGCGGCAACGACGCGCTCGCCTACACGTCCTCCCGGCTCGCGACGCGCGAGCACCGATCGACGCGGCACGATCTCCGTGATCGACCACTGCGCCCCGCGCGCATCCGCCTGAACGACGACATCGTCGCCCACCGCCAGCTTCATGGCCTTCCCTTCTTGCTTGAGCCGGCCGCGAAGCGTCGCCTCGTGCGTATCGCCCGTGGTGGTGCGCACCGTCCATGTCCCACCTGCACCATGCAGCACCACACCGCGCTCACCCGCCTGCCCTTCGTGCTCGGAGCCCGCGGTCATCGCTCCGCGCCGATCAAGGCATCCAGCGTACGCTTGACCTCGAGCAACGTAAGCCGTTCGACCGTCGCACGGACTTCGCTGGCGTCCGATCCCCGGGCCATGAATTCGCTTTCGAGGTGCCCGCGAATCGCGGGCGCCGAACCACCCCATCGCACGAACAATAGGTACGCGCCGATCGGTGCGCCCGCATCATCGGTGTCAGCTATGGCGACGTCCGCAGTGTACGCCACCCCGTCGACTCCCTCGAATGCTGGCGGCCGCGCGTGCCGCGCTACGTATCCGCCCAGCGTGGACTCGTCGATCGGCGCGTCGGCCGTCACGCGGCGCGCCGAACGCCGCTGCCGCCCCGCCCGCCGAATATCTCGCGCAGCAGGTTGCCTGTGATGAAGGCAAGGTTGGCCGGGCGCTCTGCGAGGCGCCGCATCAGATATGGGTACCACTGGGTACCGAACGGCACGTAGATCCGCACGCGGTACCCGTCCCGCACCAAGGCTTCCTGTAGGTCACGTCGCACGCCATACAACATCTGAAACTCAAACCGCGATGGAGCGATGCGATGTTGGGCGGCGTACCGCTTGGCGTGAAGGATCAGCCGCTCGTCGTGTGTGGCGAGCCCGGGATAGTTGCCGTCGCTCATGAGGCGTTCCATGCATCGGGCATAGGTCGCGTCCACATCCCTCTTATCCGGAAACGCGACGGCCGGCGGCTCCTGATAGGCGCCTTTGCATAGCCGCACTCGGCAGTGAGCCTGAATGGCGCGCTCTACATCCGATGGCGTCCTACGCAGGTAGGTCTGCAGGACGATGCCCACGTTGTCGGGGTAGGCGGGATACAGCCGGTCGTAGAACAGCCGCAGCGTCCGTTCGGCGTACGCGCTCGACTCCATGTCGAGCCGCACAAACGTTCCATAGTCGCGCGCCCTGGCGACGATGTCGTGCAGTATTTCGACGCACAGGTCCTCGGCGACATCCAACCCCATTGCAGTGAGCTTTACCGACACGTTGGCATCGACCGACAGCTCGCGAATCCGATCGAGCATGCGCACGTATTCGCGGCCCGCAACCCGTGCCTCCGCCTCGGTGTGCACGCTCTCCCCGAGAAGATCCAGCGACGCACTCATACCCTTCTGATTGAGCCCTTGCACGGCGCCCAGCGTTTCGTCCAGACTCTCACCCGCGACGAATCGCTCGGCGAGTTTCTGCGCCAGCGAGTTGTTGCGAACGAACCGGAAGATCCGCGGCTGACTCGATAGGTAGAGCAGCGTTTCGCGCAGAACGGACGGCATGCTAGTACAGCATTCTAGTGCAGAATCCGCATCACCGGATATGTCCCCCCGACGCGCAACTCCCGGTCGAAAATGTTCCAGGTCACCAGCCCATCGTCACTGCGTGGCTCGAGAAGGTAGACCGCGAGCACGCCCAGCGGCTGGTCGCACCGGATGACGTACGTCCCGGGGGGTATGGTCACAGGCTCCGGTGCCATCTGCCAGCGTCCGGCGAGTCGTACCTCGTGATGTCCCTGAAAAGGCTCGCTTGAGACGATCACTGAATCGATCTGAAATGTCTCCGCCGCGGCGACGGCTGATTCGTGCGCGACTCCCACGGCAATGCCGTGCGCCTGGAGCAGGCGAGCCGCAGCGGTGTCCTCGGCGGGCATCGCGTAGGCGCTCGGCATCGGAACAGAGAGTGTTGGGTCGAACCGATCGAGCACCGCGGCTGCCAGCTCATGCATCCGGCCCGTGCGCCGCACGCCATGCGGCACGCCTGGCTGGGTAAAGGCTGAATCGCCTGTCCACTCCAGGTCTTCCACCTCCACGGCTCCGAGAGACGCCGTGCGGCTGAGCGTCGAGCCAATGGCAATCCTGGGCGCCTTGTCGGGTTGAGAGCCCCAGGCGACCGTCGCGCTGTCGGCGGTGCGGGAGTGCGCGACGATCTCGCCGGCGCGCTCTGCCACCAACGAAAGCGCCTCTCGCACGAACGCGCGCGTCACCGCGACGCGCCGATCGAATGGATCGTGCGAATATGCCTCGCTCAAGATCGCCACGCGCCCGCGCAAACCGAAGTAGTTGGTCCCGAATCGTGGGCGCGAATCGTACGTGGCCCATACGTGCCCGATCGTGTCGGGAAGGGGTCCGCGCTCGGGCACGAAATTCCCGTAGGGAAACGTCTCGTAGCCGTGTCGCTCGCGCATTCGTCGTTGGATTTCCGGCAACAGTGTGTCGCGAGTGTAGGGCCCGCTCACGGCGGCGGCCGGATTCAATGGCGGCGCGTACGTGAGCGCGTACCCGTGAAAACTGCCGTCGGTAGTGTGCAGGTCCAAGAATACATCGGGGTTCCATTTCGCGAAGAGTGCCAGCGTCCCCTGCGTCTCTGGCGCTTCGGCTTTCACGAAATCACGGTTCAGATCAAGGCCGGCGCCGTTTGCTCGGCGGCCGACGAGCTCGGGCCCGTTCTGCTCCGGACGGTTCACCGCCTGCGGCGCGAGCGCATCGTTTCCGTCGATGTTGTAGATCGGGACCACGATGAGGACGATGGAGTCGAGCAGACTGGCCGCGTCAGCGCGTTGCGAGAGAAGCAGATCGCGGAGCATTGCGAGCACGGCCTCCTTCCCCTCGACTTCGCCGGCGTGAATGTTCGCCTCCACGTACACGACCGGCCGCCTCAAACGGTGGGCCTCCTCCCCGTTCCGTACCATGGGTCGCGATGCCACAACGTAGGGAATTGACCGCCCCGCCGGCGAACGCCCCAAGGCTCCGAGCCACAGTCGCGCGGTGTCTCGCCCCGGCATTGCGGCCGCACCGCCGGCTCGGCCTACGAGCGTGTCCAACATTGCTTGCACGTCACCGTACAGCGACGTTTCCGTGTACGCTGTCCGCTCCGCACGCGTTGCCGGTGTCGTATCCGGATGCGGCGCAGGCGCTCGCCCCTTTGCGCAGGCGCAAATTCCGGCCAGCGCCGCAGCGGTGACAGCGCGTGTTAGACGCACGTGAGCTACGCGACTGTGCGCCGACCGGTTGATGAGCGATTCGGTGAGTCGCCGTAGAATTTCTCGCCTCGGCGCGCCATGTCGAGCAGAATGTCGGCCGGTTCGAACCGGGATGAGAAACGATCGTTGAGCGACTCGAGCTGGCGAACCAGCGCGGCCACTCCCATCGAATCCGCGTATCGGTACGGGCCCCCTCGGAAGGGCGGAAAGCCAATGCCAAAGACCGCGCCGACATTGCCGTCCCGTGCGGAGCGCACGATGCCTTCCTCGATGCACCGTGCAGCCTCATTGACCATCGCCAGCACGGCTCGCTGCTGGATCTCGGCTTCGGGAATCACGCTCCGTCGCGCTCCGGTAGGGAGTAGCTCATAAACTGTCGGATCGACGCCGCCCTTCTTTCCGCGTTCATCGTACAGGTAGAAACCCTTCCGCCCTTCGCGCCCGGTACGACCCGACTCGAGCACCTGTTCGA
This sequence comes from uncultured Gemmatimonadales bacterium, assembly GCA_963838855.1. Lineage (GTDB taxonomy): Bacteria > Gemmatimonadota > Gemmatimonadetes > Gemmatimonadales > Gemmatimonadaceae > FEN-1251. The sequence continues at coordinate 168,630 of CAWISX010000021.1, forward strand.
GCGACATCGGAAGCGCCAGCCGCGGGCCGAATGCCTCGCCGATGAGGCGACCCGCCTTGCCACCGACATCGATGCCAACCTCATCGAGCAGCGTGATGGGGCCTACTGGAAAACCGAAGGCAACGAGCGCGCGGTCGACCACGTCGATCGCGGCGCCCTCATCCAGCAGTCTCCCGGCCTCGGCGAGGTAAGGCACTAGAATGCGGTTTGCGAAAAACCCCGGGCTGTCGCCAACGACAATCACCGTCTTGCCGAGCTTCTTCCCGAACGCCACCACGGTGGCGATAACCTCGCGTGACGTCGCCGGCGGGGCGATGACTTCCAGCAGCGGCATCTTGTGTACGGGCGAAAAAAAGTGCATGCCAATCACGTGCGATGGGTCTCGCGAAACTTCCGCTAGCCGTGCAATTGGGATCGTGCTGGTGTTGGACGCCACTATCGCCCCCGACGGAAGCACGGACTCGAGCTCGCGGATGACCGCCCGCTTGACGTCGACATCTTCGAATACGGCCTCGATTACGAGCGGGATGTTGCCGAACCCCGAGTAGTCCACTGCCCCGCAAACGAGAGACATTGTGTCGCCAAATTGCCGCGGCGTGATTTGCCTCTTCGCGAGCCGTTCGCGCACCACGTCGCGCACGGCCGCGAGACCCAATAGCACGCGACCGTGCTCGGCATCCTTGAAGCGCACCGCCACGCCTTGCTGCGCCGCCACGGCGGCGATGCCGGCACCCATGAATCCCGCGCCCAAGACTCCTATGTATTCAATTGGCCGCGGATTTGGCGCAGGCGGCGGCACAGGCACGCCTGGATCTTTCTTGAGAGCGTTGCCCGCAAAAAAGAGGAAAATGAGCTGCTTTGCGACGTCGGTGGCAGCCATGTCGCCAAAGAGGCGCGCTTCCATGCCGAAACCGTAGTCGCGGCCACGTCCGTAGCCGGCTGCCACGGCATCGAGCGCCGCGAGGGGAGCTGGATATTGGCCCCGCGTCTTGGCTGCGGTCTGCTCGCGCGCCTGACGGAACACGATGGCCCGACCGACCGGATTCTCATCGAGCAGGAGTCGCTGCGCTTTCCCCGCGCGCGCCGCGCGTCCCGGGAGCCGGTCGCCGTCTGCCAGAGAACGTGCACGGGCGACGGCGACGTCGCGCAGGATCGACGGATGCACCATCTCGTCCACGAGGCCGGTCTGAAACGCACGCTTGGCTCGTACGCTCTTCCCTGTGAGAATCATGTCCAGCGCCGCTCGGAGGCCAACGACCCGCGGCAGCCTTTGCGTACCTCCGGCTCCCGGGATGAGGCCCAGCTGCACCTCGGGCAACGCCAGCACGGTCTTGGCGCTCTCGCTGGCGATACGATACGCACAGGCGAGAGCGAGCTCGAGGCCGCCACCCATGCATGCGCCCGAGATCGCGGCGACTAGCGGCGTCCGAAGATGCTCGACGCGATCCATCAGCGCCTGACCCTCGCGACTCAGTCGCTCCGCATCCTCGGCGCCAGGGAATGCGGCCAGCTCCTCTACGTCTGCCCCGGCGATCCAGACGTCGCGCTTACCACTCAGCAGCACGCACGCGCGGATCGACGTGTCGCGATCGAGCCGGTCGAGCAGCGCCACGAACTCGTCCCGCACCGTCCGGGTCAACGTGTTGACCGGCGCGCCCTGCACGTCCAACGTGATGATCGCGACCGTGTCGCGAACGTCGATGGTTAGCGCCGGCGCGATCGTCACGGAAGCGGCATCGGTCACGGACGGAATCGTCGAGCGCTGCTACGCGCGCTCGACGACGATCGCGTGCCCCATGCCGCCGGCCGCACAAACGGTCAGTAGCCCGAACTGGCCGTTCCGGCGAGCGAGCTCGCGGCACAGTGTCGTCAGGATCCGCGCGCCTGTAGCCCCGAACGGGTGTCCAATCGCGATCGACCCCCCCATGACGTTGAGACGCGAGCGGTCGACCTCGCCAATCGGCGCGGAAACTCCGGCGCGCTCGGCCCATACGGGCGATTCGAATCCGCAAAGGTTGGACAACACCTGCGCCGCAAATGCCTCGTGCATCTCGATGAGGTCCATGTCGCCGAGCGAGAGCCCCGCGCGCTGCAGCGCGATCGGCGCGGCGAGAACCGGCGCCTGCAGCAGTTGCTCGCCGGGATCGAGCGCAGCGTACGCGTAGGACCGAACGAACGCGAGCGGCACATGGCCCAAAGCGTGCGCTTTCTCCTCGCTCATGAGAAGGACGGCCGCGGCGCCGTCGGTGAGTGGCGAAGAATTACCGGCTGTGACCGATCCGTACCGCCGATCGAACACCGGTTTGAGCGCAGCAAGCTGCTCGTAGCTCGTTCCTTCACGGATGCCGTTGTCCGACGTCACAACAGTGTCATACTTTGGCGCCACGTACACCGGGGCGATTTCAGCCGTGAGCCGTCCGTCCGCCGTGCCGGCCGCCGCCAACCTGTGTGATCTCAATGCGAACTGGTCCTGTTCCTCGCGTGAGACGTGGTTAAGCTTGGCCATCTTCTCGGCCGACTGACCCATTGTCTCGCCGGTCGACGGTTCTGCGATCGCGGGCGTGACGGGCACCAAGTCCCGCGGGCGGAGTCGCGTGAGCACCTGTAGCTTTCGCGGCAGCGTCTTTGCTTTACTTGCAGCGACAAGAGCGTCCGCGAACCCGGGCGCGTGGAGGATCGGAATATTGGACAGGGATTCGGCGCCGCCGGCGACGACGACGTCGGCATGTCCCAGCGCGATCTGGTCGGCCGCATCGGTGATCGCCTGGTTTGCGGATGCGCACGCACGGCCCACGGTAAATGCCTGGATCCCTTTTGGAAACATCGGAAGCAGGGCGATCTCGCGGGCGATGTTAGGAGCCAGCACCGAGGGAATCACCGTGCCGAAAATGATGGCGCTCGACCGACGCCGGGTCCAGGTTCGCGCGCTGGACCAGCTCCGACACGCAAACCCGGCCCAGGTCGATCGCGGACATCGACGTGAACACGGTCCCCGCCTTGGCGAAAGGGGTACGAACCCCCGACACGATCGCCACGCGCCGCATGGCGAGGAAACTTACGCACTTCGCTCGCCGGTGATAGCCGACCGCGCAGCGCGACGCGACGCCCTGACGGCGCGCGAATTCGATGTGCTTATCATCGGGGGCGGTATCACCGGCGCCGGGGTAGCGCGAGACGCCGCGACTGCGCGGGCTACGGACGGCGCTCGTCGAGCGTGATGATTACGCGAGCGGTACATCAAGCCGTTCGTCGCGCTTGGTGCATGGCGGCGTGCGATACCTCGAGCATGGGCATTTCCATCTCGTGTTCGAGGCGAGCCGAGAACGGCGGACACTGCTGCGCATTGCGCCACACCTGGTGCGTCCGCTGCCGTTCACGTGGCCGGTATACCGCGGCGCACGCGTGCCACGCTGGAAGCTTGGTGCGGGACTCTTGCTGTACGACACGCTCGCACTGTGGCGCAACGTCGCTCCCCATCGGCGGCTGGAGCCGCCAGCCGTACTCGATCGTGAGCCAGCTCTCGATCAAACGGACCTCGTAGGCGGAGCCGTCTACTACGACGCCGCGACGGATGATGCACGCCTCACGTTGGCGACTGCCTTGGGGGCGGCCGCCGCCGGCGCCGTCGTCGCCAACCATACCGAGGCACGGGCGATCACACACGACGCGACCGGTCGCGCAATCGGCGCGGTCGTCCGCGACACGCTCACGGGCACGGAGGCGCATGTCGCAGCCCGCCTCGTCGTCAACGCGGCTGGACCATGGGGGGACGCGGTACGACGGCTCGACTACGGACCGGACACGGAGACGGTGCGCGGGACGAAAGGCGTGCACGTAGCCGTCCCGGCCGATCGCGTAGGGAATCGCGGTGCCGTCACCCTGGTTTCGGCCCTCGATGGTCGAGTCATGTTCGTGCTGCCGGCGCCGCCGCACACAATCATCGGCACGACCGACACTCCCGCGTTGTCCGGGCCCGACGACGTGCGCGCGAGCGAGGAGGATATTGGCTACCTTCTCGAGTCCGTGAATGCAGCGTTCCCAGGCGCTCGCCTGGTGCGCAACGACGTAGTGAGCGCGTGGGCGGGCATTCGGCCACTCGTCGCTGCCCATAACGAAGGCGATCCTTCGAGCGCTTCTCGCGAGCACGCGATCGACGCAAGCCCGTCGGGGGTCATCACGGTGAGTGGCGGCAAGTTAACCACATACCGCGCCATGGCCGCCGAAGTCGTGGACGCCGCGGAGCAGGCACTGGGTGTTGCGCACACGCCGGCGTGCACGCATGTCGCGCCGCTTCCTGGCGGCGATCGCGAAACGGCCGTGCGACAATTGGCGGTTACTAGCCCGTCCCTGGCCGCTCCGCTGCTCGAAGGCTTCGCCTACACGGCGGCCGATCTGGTGTACGCCGTTCAGCACGAGCAGGCCTGCACGCTCGGCGACCTGCTCATCCGTCGCACGCACATCGCCTTCGAGACGAGCGATGCCGGAATCACGGTTGCGCCACGGGCAGCGGCAATGGTCGCGCCATTTCTCCAATGGAGCGAGGCGGACCAGAAAGCGCACGTGGAAGCGTACGCCCGCGAGGCTGCGCGCATCTTTGCGGTAGATCCGTAGCCGGACCGGGCCCTGGGAAACGCCCCTTGGACAATTCGCCCGGTCGCTAACGTCAGTTGGCCGAGCGACGCGCCAGTCGCGCTCAGCCCGCTTCGTGGATCGTGCGGAGCTCGACGATCTTGAGGCGGCGGGTAGCTGCGGGAAGCTTCAGCAGCGTGACGTCGCCCAATCCTTTGCCTACCAGGGCCCGGCCGATGGGCGAGGACATGCTGCATTGCCCATCCTCGAGCTCGACCGTATCACCGAATACGAGACTGTACGTCTCGGTCCCCTTGGTTTGCTGATCCTCCACGACTACGCGTGACCCCAAGCCCACTTTGTCGATGGGTATCTGCGCAACGTCGATCTGCGAGAGCTTCGACAAGCGTTGACGGAGCTGTCCCAGCCTCGCCTGGACAAACTGCTGACGCTCCAGCGCGGCCTTGTACTCGCTGTTTTCCCGGAGGTCGCCAAGCTCAACTGCCTTACGAATCTCGGCGGGCAGCGTGACGTTAAGCTCGTGCTGCAGCCGTCCGACTTCGTCGCCGAGCCGGCTCTTAAGTTCTTCGATCATGTTCCCGTGACCTGCAGAAGACTGTCTGGCCAAGCTACCCGCTGGGGAAACGCGCCGCAATCGGTCAGAATGCCCTCGGCCAGTGACGTTTCGCCTCATACTGCGTCGTTCGCTACGAACCGCCCTATCGAGATGACCATGGCGTTGATATCGCAGTCCCGGCGCATGCGCGCCCATATTGGTGTTGGGGTCGCCGCGATCGCGGCATTGGCCGCCGCGTGCACGGGCGGTACCGCGACGAATGCTACGCCACCAACCGGCATACTTGGTCTCACGGGCGGGTCTGGGAGCGGGACTGGCGGGTCCTCGGGAAGCGGAGGCAGCGGCGGCACCGATGTAGTCGCCACGTATACACTGGCGACTGTGAACGGAAGCGCCCTCCCCGCCCTCCTCGTCGACGACAGTGTCGCGAATACGGATTCCACTCACATCTTCCGGGCGTGGCTGGATAGCGCGTTCATATCCCTCAATACCGACACCACGGCCATAGCCGTCAATTTCCTGTCGCTGTACGAGACACGCGCTGGCGCCGGGCTCTCGGGCACGATGTACAGCGGCGATAGTGTGGTCACCGCTGACACATCCACCGGCACGTACCAATACAACGTGCCGGCCGCGACCGTGCTGGTGTCTTTAGTGGATACGGTCAACTCAGCTCCGGTGTACACCAGCCTGGTGTTCGGCGTCAGCACCGATTCGCTCGTCGCCGACGTCACCTACACCGTGTTCGACCTGAGCGGAATTCCGGAATCGACCACCGCGGCCACGTTCGTCTATACGAACTCAGGCGCGCCAGTGCAGGATGTGGTCTTGAGACCGTTGGCTCCCACTCGAGCGCACGCCGCCGCATTGCACCAGGGCGCGGCCTCACGCGCTATCGTCGCGCCGCGGGGGCTGGCCGCTTCACAACTGGCGGCGGTTCGCCACGTGACGATTCAGCGTCGGGTGCGTGTGATGCAGCTGCAGTCCGCGTCTCCTCTTCTGCCCGCGTTTCGGCGCTAACCAGCCGCATCATCCGATGGTCCACACGACCATCGGCGGATCGCGCTTGCGAATCGTGCGCGGCGATCACCGCCGCCGCGGCCTCGTGTGGATCATCGGTGAGCAGCATGAGGTCCATGTCGCTGGGGGATATCTTCCCTTCGCTCAGCACCCGCGTCTGCAGCCAGCGGACTAGACCGGCCCAGTAGTGACGGCCAAAAAGAATGACCGGGAACTGGTAAATCTTGCCGGTCTGGATCAAGGTCAGCGCTTCGAACAACTCATCCAGAGTGCCGAAGCCACCCGGGAAAATGATGAAAGCAACTGAGTACTTGATGAACATCGTCTTCCGCACGAAGAAGTAGCGGAAGTTGATCAGAGTGTCGACGTAAGGGTTCGTGCCTTGCTCGAACGGAAGCTCGATGTTGCAGCCTACGGAGTGGCCACCCGCGTCGCGCGCGCCACGATTGGCGGCTTCCATTATGCCCGGTCCGGCGCCGGTTATTACCGCGAAGCCAGCCTGCGCGAGTAAGCGGGCGGTCTCGCGCGCAGCGGCATACTGCGGATCGTCGGGACCCGTGCGCGCCGAGCCGAAAACCGACACACCCTTCGTGATCGAGGCCAGAGTGTCGAAGCCATCTATGAGCTCCGACATCATCTTCATGACGCGCCATGGGTCCGTTCGCGTGAAGTCGAGCGACGAGCTGGTCTGTTGAAGCAGCTTTTCGTCTTCGGTCACGGGCGGATAGTCGCGTATAGTCTCATCCACGTAGCGCACGGCGCCTGATCGTCGAGACTCGGACTGCTGAGACGGTGGGATCCGTCCGGCAAGCCGGTGCCCACGTTCGGTCCGCTCGCGGACGCCCTCGAGTGATGCGTACTCGGCCGACGCTAGCAGCTCAGGATCTACATGCTTGCCCGTGGCCGTCCGAAGGCCCCCGCGTCGCGGGCCGCGTACCAATCGCTTTTTCGCCATGCAAGAAGTCTACTCGCTCAGGGTCTCAGCGCTCGATCCAGGATATCGCTGACCGGAGTGCGCCGCCCAGCGGGCATAGCGCACGATGTCCGCCGCCGGGGGCGTCATGTCCCCGTGACCGTATGCCGTGTACACTCGCCACCGGACGTATTCCGCGTCTGGCAGAGGGAGAAATGGCGGGCGCCGATACCATTCCCGCCGCCGAAGCCGCCAAGCGACTCGCAAGAGGTCAGCCCCAACCGATGGGTCTATCAGCGAGCGCGCGGCGAGCGCTGCGGTGAGCCGCAGCCAATTCACCGCAGGCACCCCGCGACGGGCGGCCCGGCCGGGAGCGGAGCGATAGCGAACGCGCTCATAGGATCGACGGGCACGGCGCCCAATCGCATGGACCAATGGAGGTGCGGTCCGGTGACGCGCCCCGAGCGTCCTACGGCGCCGATTACCTGTCCGCGTGAAACTGTGTCGCCGACCGCCACTGCAGTTCGGCTCAAATGGAAATATCCCGAAACCAGGCCGCCTCCATGATCAATGTAGATGGCCGTTCCGGCGAGAAGAAAGTCAGCAACGAGCGCCACGACGCCTCGGTTGGCCGCGACCACGGGATCACCTACCGCGCCCCGGAAATCGGTGCCCATATGGCGACCCGTGACCGCGCCGTTGAATTCGCGGCCCGTTCCGAATCCGCTCGTAACTGCACCCGGACGAGGCTTGACGAATGGCCCGGTCCACAGCGGCGCAGTCCCGAGCGATTGAACCGCGATACTGCGCGCGAGCTGATTTTCCGCCGCTATGCGATTGGCCGCGACCGGCCCTGGTGCGCGGCCGAAGGTCGGCGCGACGGCCAACCGCTCGGTACGGCGTGCCGCGATGGTGTTCGGCGCGGACCGAATGGGCACGGTCACTGACCGCGTTGTGCCGCTCGCGTATGTCAACGTCACGCTGTATGGCAGCTCCCGGGTGCTGTCGAGCGGCACGGCGCCAAGGCCCACAAATCGCCCGACAGAGGCCCGACTCAGAGTCACCGGTTGACCAGCGAAGCTGCCTTCCGCGGCTACCGGCTCGTCGGGGCCGCTCGGGGTAGTCCAAGCATACAGCTCCACTAGGGACCCAGGTGGAACAGTGCGCGGGCGGGCGAATGCATACGGCTTGGCGGGCCCTAGGGCGTCCACGGGCTGGGCAGGCGACGGCTGCTGACATGGCGGCCGCGGCGGGGCGGCGGGAGTCAGCACGATCCCGCGCAGCCTGACCGTGTCTCCAGCCTTGGTGAGCACACTCACGAGTCGAGCGATGTACCCGGTGTGTTCGATGCGCGCCGCGTACCGGCCGGAAGGGACGGCCGATATCGCGAAGCGACCAGCACTGTCGGTGATCGTGGACAATGCCCACTGCGGCAGAGAGACGACCGCGCCGGCAACGCCCGCTCCTGTGCGCGCATCATCTACTTGTCCGGTCACCGTGGCTCGGAGCGCGGTATCGGGACCCAGGTTGACAACGGCCGTTTGCGCCTGTAACACGACACGCGCCAGGATGAGCGTGCAGAGCGGAGCCACGTGCTAAAGATGTTGTGAAAACGGGCCGGCGCCGAAGGAGTGGACATTTCGCCCGATCGTGGCGAGTGCCACTTCTGATCGTCTTTTCCCCGATGCGGCGCCCCGAATTCATTCTCGTGCCGGCCTTGGTAGTGCTTGCTGCGTGGATCGCGTTGCAGGCCTCTCAGGTACGGGGGTTTCCGACCAAGAGCTTGAGCGCCGCTCGGTTGGGCGATGCGCTTCCCGCACGCTCGCACAAAGTGGTCGAGGAGTCCGAGCTTACCGGCGTGGGCGACGTCGCAAGTCGCGAGCGCATTGCCGCGACCGGCACCGCGTTGTCGCGTGCGTCCCGCGACGCGAAGCCGGCGCGCGACCTGGATGAGATCCGGCGTCGCATCGCGCAAAACGAGCCGGGCACGTACATCGGCGAGATCCTCGCCGAGCGCGATTCGAACATCGCGCGCTGGCCGGACCGCACTTCGCATCCGTTGCGCGTCTGGGTGCAGACGCCACGGTCCGCGCCCGACTGGAATCCCGCGTTCATCGGGCGAGTTCGCGACGCATTCACGACCTGGGAGTCGGCGGGCGCCCCTGTGCCATTCACGTTCGTCATGGACTCCAGCGACGCCGACGTGCATGTCACCTGGGTCGACCACTTCGACGAGCAGATCAGCGGCAAGACCATGTGGGCCCGCGACGAGAATTGGTGGATCGTCGAGGCAAACATTGCCATCGCGCTGCATCACAACCACGGCGAGGCGCTCGACGCACCGGCCGTGCGCGCAATTGCGCTGCATGAAGTCGGTCACCTTTTGGGGCTGGACCACTGCGCCGACACGGCGAACATCATGACCGCTCGCGTGCGCGTGCGCGAGTTGTCTTCCGCTGACAAGGCGACAATGCGGTTGATCTACGCTATTCCGCCCGGATCCGTGCGGCAATAGTCGGAGCGGGTCTTGGTGCCGACGTGTGGAGTCCTCGCTGTGGTGCTCGCGACTGCGTCTTCCGGACTCCCAATCAGGTCTCCGAGCGCCGCCGGGATGTCCGCGCGGCGCCTCGAGACGATTAATCGTGTCGTACAGCGCGGCATCGCTGCCGGAGGCTATCCAGGCGCTGCTGTCGTGGTAGGTCGCGGGGGCTACGCTGTCTGGCAGCGTGGGTTTGGCCGTCTCAGCTGGGAAGCATCGAGTGCCCGGGTGTCAGCCGACCGGACTATTTACGACCTCGCTTCCCTGACCAAGGTAGTCGGGACTACCACGGCGATAATGGTGCTGTACGACGAGGGGCGCCTGTCGCTCGACGCGCCGGTCGCCGCATACCTGCCCGCGTTTACGGGTGGGAACAAGGATTCGGTCACGGTCCGTCACCTGCTCACGCACCGCAGCGGCCTCCCCTCGGGACGTGATCTCTGGCGACTCGCGACAAACCCTCAGGACGCACGCCGATACGTCCTGGACACGCCGCTCGTGTGCAAGCCAGGCGATTGCTACATCTATTCAGACCTTGGCGCCGATCTCCTCGGCATGATCGTCGAGTCGGTCTCCGGGGAATCGCTCGACGTGTTTCTCGCCGAGCACGTGTTTCAGCCGCTCGGGATGAACGATACGTTCTTCCGGCCGGACGATTCGGTGAAGGCCCGTGTGGCGCCGACCGAGGTCAACCCGCCGCGCGGATATCCGCTGAAGGGCGAAGTACACGACGAGAACGCGTACGCACTGGGCGGCGTGGCTGGTCACGCGGGCTTGTTCAGCACCGCCGCTGACCTTTCGGTCTTCGCGCAGATGATGCTCAACGGCGGCGAGTACAACGGCGTGCGGATAGTGAGCGATTCGACGGTCGCGTTGTTCATCCACCGAGCGTCGGGTACGCGCGCTCTCGGATGGGATACGTGTGACGACGAGGGCAGCTGTGGCCGATACCTCGGCGACCATGCGTACGGACACACGGGATTCACCGGAACGTCGATCTGGATCGACCCGGACCGCCAGATATTCGCGATTCTGCTGACCAACCGCGTGCACGCGGCGCGCGCGCGTCGGCCCGCTAAGGTCATCGCCGATGTCCGAGCCGACCTGGCTGACGCGGCAGTGGTCTCGGTGACCGACGACCCAAGCGCCATCCTGGCCATGCCAGCCAGCTTTCGCTCCGATCGAGCCATCGGTTGGAATCGTTCCGCTCGCACGCGCCGTTCACGTCGCAGTCGCGCCGCCCACCGCGCGCGAAAAGGGCAGCACTAGTCTGACTGCAGCCCCACCCCCTAACCCCCTCCCCCAAGGGGAGGGGGAATTTTTTTGCTTTCAAGCTTCGCTTGGATGACGACGGGGCTTCGCCCCCTCGACCCCCTCAGGCAGGGCACCTCTTGCGCGGGCGCGTTGGAAGCACGTCCGAACCGCGTGGATCCTCTACAAAATAGGAAAACGCGCTTTCGCGGCGAGAATCATGGCTAGCCCGACGTAGTTGGCGAATGTGCTCGTCTCGGCGCGCCATGCGTCGCGCCAACTGTGCGTCCCGCGTACCATGGGCCGCGGGCGCCGAGGCAGCCATCGAGGCGTGCTGTGTTTGTAAGCGAGATAGTCATCGCCAAAAATCGACTCCAACACTGCCTCTTCGTAGCGGACGATGAAGCCGTACACGATTGCAAAGAGTGCAATGGTCACGGAGACGAACCGCGGATCCCCCGAGAGCAGAGCAAACCCGGTCCACGCAAGAAAGTTTCCCGTGTACAACGGGTTCCTGGTCCACGAGAATGCCCCGTACGTCACGAGTCGCTGCACAGCGCGCGTGCGGCGACGGGTTTCGGGTCCGGCGGCAGCCACGCCAGCGAGGCGCATCGATTCGCCGACGGCGACCAGCACCATTGCGGCCAGCCACCATTCGATTGTGAGAGGTCTGGCAGCCGTCAACGGGAAGAGCAGCAGTGGCAGTGGTGCGTAACCGCGGTATCGGAAAAGCCACCCGCCGACGCGCGCGGCCAGCGTGCACTCTCCTGTCGCCACGGGTTCGATGGCTGCCGCTGTCAAGATTCTGCGCTCACGACACTGTGTCCCTAGCCACGCCGCGCATCACGACGCTCCCGACCGAATGCCAACCATGCCGCAGCACCAATGATAGGGATGAGAATGACGACTGCCGTCCAGAGCGTTTTCGCCCGCCTCGAGTGCGCCTGACTGATCCACACCGACGCGAGCGCTCCCGCGTCGGCGACGAGTGTCAGAATGACCAGCCACGAGACGATGCCGTCCCGATGCACGAAGGATAGCGCGGCCTGGGCGGCGGCAGTCACGCGCTGGTCAATTGGGCCAGGAACTCGCTCGTCACGTGATTGAAGGCTGCCGGGCGCTCCAGATTCGAGACGTGACCCGCGCCCTCGATAACCTGCAGTCGACTTCCCGCGATTCGATCGCTCATCGACTCGGCCTCATCCACCGGCACCACCGCGTCTTCGCTTCCCACGATGACGAGCGTTGGCACGTCGATCGTCGCGAGCGTGGGAGTGGAGTCGGGGCGCGCCATCATGGCTTCCAGAGCGCCAATGATGCCTGGTATGGGCGCACTCGCGAGCATGCGGTAAACGGTATCCACGATACCGGGGTTCTTGGCGCGGGTGCTCGCGCCAACCATCATCGGGATTTGCGCATCCGCTACGGCCCGGCTTCCCTGGTCCCGCGCGAGCGTAATCAGTTCTCGCCGGGTCCGGCGAGCCTTTTCGGTGTCGGGCGCGGCTCGCGTGTCCGCGAGAATGAGCGCACGCACCCGGGCACGGTGGCGGCGCCAGAACGCGAAGGCCACGTACCCGCCGAGCGAAAGGCCGGTGATCACCGCTCGGCTCAATCCGAGGCTGTCGAGTAGATCGGCAACGTCGTCAGCGTACTGGTCCACGGAATACGGCGGCTCCGCCGCCGAATCGCCAAAGCCCCGCAAGTCGGGCGCGATGCATCGCCAGTGATCCAGAAGCGCGCCGAGCTGTGGTGCCCATAACGCTCGGCTGAGCGGAAAGCCGTGCAGAAATACGACCGGCGTCCCGACTCCCACATCGTCGTACGCCATCTCGAGGCCTCCGCGCAGTGCGATCATCACGCCCCCGCATTCGATCACCGCCGCTAAATTCCGCGACCCGTGAACCCGCCCACCCCGCCCACCCCGCCCACCCCACCCACCCCACCCACCCCACCCACCCCACCCACCCCACCCACCCCACCCACCCCGTCTCCCCAATCACATCGCCCGCCAGCCGCGTCCGACTCCAACCCCACCGGGCTTTCGGCGCCTACCCACGGCTTTCCAACGCATGCTTCGGCCGGGCACGCGCTCTTGTACCTCGACGTCGGTGCCCGCGCCGCGGACTTCTTCACGTCACTGTCCGACGCCCGACCCACGATCGTTGCCGTGGATACCGAGGGCGCCAGTTTTCACCGATTTGTGGACCGAATCTATCTCCTGCAACTGTCCACCCGCGAGCAGAGCGCGATCATCGATCCGCTCGCCGTCGGACCGGCCGCACTCGCGCCACTGGGCACATTGCTTCAGGATCCAGGAGTCGAAGTCGTGTTTCACGATGCGGACTACGATCTGCGCCTCCTTCACCAGGACTACGGCTGGCACGTGACCACGATCTTCGATACGCGGATTGCGGCGCAGTTGCTGGGCGTGCGCGCGTTCGGGCTGGCCGCGCTGCTGGATCAGTATTTCGGGGTGAAGCTGGAGAAGAAGTTCCAGCGGGCCGATTGGTCGATGCGCCCACTCACGCCAGCAATGCTTGATTACGCTGCCCAGGACACGCGCTACCTTCTCGCGCTTCGCGACCGACTGCGTGCGGAGCTCGACGCCGCCGGCCGCTGGAGTTGGGCGGCCGAGGAGTTTGCGCGACTCGAGGGCACGCGGTGGGAGCCCGAGGACCCCGGGCTCGCCTTCCTGCGCGTCAAGGGTGCGCGCGATCTCACACGCCGAGAACTAGCGGTGCTGGGAGAGTTGGTGCGGTGGCGTGATGCGCTCGCCGCCGAGCAGGACCGCGCCGCGTTTCGCGTAGTCGGCAACGAAGCCCTCCTCGAGATCGCACGCGCGCGGCCGAACACGCGCGAGTCGCTGGCGTCAATACACGGCATGCCACGGGGAATCGTGGATGGTCGCGCCGGCGAAGTCCTTGCCGCCGTGCGCAGGGGCCACGAAGTACCGGAGGAAAGCCTTCCCCGCTTTCCACGGGCCCCGCGGTGGGACCGCGACTCCGACTTCGACGACCGGGTCACGCGACTGAAGGCCGTTCGCGATGCCGCCGCCCTGCGGCTACATCTGGACCCCGGGGTCCTCTGCTCGCGCGAACGCCTCGAGGCGATCGCGCGACGACGGCCGGCGACGCTCGAGGAGATGGCGAGCGTGCCCGACATGCGAGGGTGGCAGGTGGCCGAGCTCGGCGGACCGATGCTCGACGCGTTGAAAGCGTAGCGGCTCTAGAAACCCATATAGGCGCGCACGCGGGGCTCCATGCGCTCGGGCGTCCAAAAAGGGGTCCACACCAAATTCAGCTGAACGGTGGTGACTCCCGGCATCGCCCGCAGTTGCTGCTCGGCCTCGGCCATGATCTCCGCGCCAGAAGGACACCCCGGCGACGTGAGTGTGACGTCCACTGCCACCGCCGAGCCGTCGACGCGCACGTCGTAGACGAGCCCCAAGTCGACAATGTTGAGATTGAGCTCCGGGTCCTTCACGCGCCGCAAGACTGCCTTCACTTCGTCGGACGTCGGTGTCGGAGGAGAGTCCGGCTGGGCCACGGCATTGGAGGTGCCCTGCTGAGGCGTCGAGCTTCCCCCGTATCGGTTTCCGACGCCGCGCTAGCGGCCGCCGACGCATGCACAACGTCCGACATGTGCGCCTACCTCGTCGGCTTGTGGGGCGGGTTCGGATCTTTGAACACGTCGCGGTTGATCTGAATGTATTGCTGCTGCGGCGACGGCACATCCTCCTCTGGAAAGATTGCCGTGACCGGGCACTCCGGCTCACACGCGCCGCAGTCGATGCACTCGTCGGGGTGGATGTACAGCATGCGGTCCCCTTCGTAGATGCAGTCCACCGGGCACACGTCAACGCACGCCTTATCCTTTACATCGATGCACGTTTCGGTGATCACGTACGTCATGCCCATAACCTAAAGGCCGAGTCCTCGGCCCACCACTGCGGAGATTGAGCTTACCCGGCCGGAATCGCCCACTAGCGCTCGTGTTGGGATGCCTGGCGGGCGTGGTTTCTTGCGCTGGGCAGCATCGGCCTCCCGAGTCCACAGCCCACGCCGCGCCGAACGCCATGCCGAGCACTCCCAGCCCTCGTACGTCGGCCGTGGACGACGCAACGTATCTCCGTGGCCGCGCCCTCATGGTGCCCGTCCTGGGCGTTACCGCGAGCAGTTTGCACGACAGCTTTTTGGATCGCCGCGGGTCGTCGCGCACCCACCACGCCGTCGATATCCTCGCCGCACGCGGCACTCCCGTACTCGCCGCGGATGACGGACGAGTGCTACGAATGCGAACCAACGCTCTTGGCGGGATTACGGTGTACGCCCTCGACGCGGGCGAACGGTTCGTCTACTACTACGCGCACCTCGAGCGGTACGCAGCGACCCTCAGCGAAGGCAAAATCGTTTCCAAGGGCGAGGTGATCGGCTACGTCGGCACAACCGGCGATGCGCCCCGAAATCTTCCGCATCTGCATTTCCAGCTAATGAAGCGCCCCGATTCGGCACGCTGGTGGGACGGGACGCCGATCGATCCTCTGCCTTTCCTCATGCTGCCTGGCGCCAGGCGGGCTGAGTGATGCGCGTCGCAGCGATCAGCGCGACGCTGACGGAGTCACCCGGCGACCTCGCCACAGAAAATTCCATGAGCGGCGCGCCCCGGGCTCCAGCCACTGCGCGCCGTGCCAATGTCCCAGCGCATCGGACAGACTGTCAGGAGCGCCAAGTGAGGGTCCGAACGATACACGGGGGTCCGTAGCGGTGCGCCGGAACGACCGGCGTTCCGGCTTGTTGAGGCCGACCGCGAAATTCGGCACTTCTCGCCCGTCAAGGTGCAGCTCCAGCCGGTCGGGGCCTTCCTCGAGTGCGGCGATAGTTGGCGCCGCCGGTAGGTCGAGAAAGAGCTGGCATGCGTAGTACCGCGCGACGCCTTCAGGATGCGAGAAGTCCGCGATTTTCTTTTCAAGCCGAGCATGCGGCCAGCGGAACTCCGGCGCCATTTCATGCAGGGCGCTGCCGGTCCGCGCCGCGACGCGCACCGCAGCGCCAATGGGCAACTCGAGTTTTGTGGCGTCGGTAAGTCGGAGCATGGGGTGCGCGGACCACACGAAAGGCAGTGGGTCGCCCCCGACGTTTTCCACGAGGTAGCGTACGCGTACGTCACCCGTCCGCGTGACGTGTACCTCGCGCGTGAATTGGTAGGGCATCCTCTTTCCGGGCCACACGCAGGTGGCGTGTTGGCCATCACTGCGCGTCTCCAGGCTTACGGTTGGACGATGTGTCCAGAGCTCTCCGCGATCGGGTAGTGTCGTGCCGCCGTAGCGCCGCACTCCCGAGGGGACAGTGCACGCAGCGCCGGTTGGGAAGCAATCCTGGCACCCGCTGGGCGCGTCGGTTCCGGTGTGCTCCGTCTGGTCCGCCCGGTCACCGCCGGATGGCGCATCACCCTGCCACAGCCACTCGCGCCCGCCAATGTGCAGCGAGGCGATCTTGCCGCCCAGCGCTGGGATGATTCTGACCCGCGAGTCGCCGCCGTGAAGCTCTGCGAACCCGAAGGCCGAGGCTGTCACATCAGCGAAGACGACTCTACGCCTCGGGTCGCAAAGACACGCCCAACCGCTTCACCAATCTTGTTGTTGGGAGTGCTGGCGCCCGCGGTGATCCCCACACGCACATCGCCGCTGCTCGGCAGCCAATCGCAAGCCTCGATCTCGCGAAACGCGCCGATCGGGCGGTGCCGAACGGTGCGCCGCTCGGGGTCGATGCAGTCAGCGTCTTCAACGTGGTATGTCGGTACGCGCGCCGCGCACAGGGCGGCGAGGGATATCGTGTTGCTCGAGTTGTAGCCCCCGATGACGAGCATCACGTCGAGAGGCTCCTGCAGGAGCGCCTCGACCGCGTCTTGTCTGTCCTGCGTCGCGCTGCAAATCGTGTCGAACGTGCGGAAGTGCGCCGCGCGATACGCGTCGCCGTGTGCACGCGCCATTGCGCCACCTATTGCCTCGCCGATCGCGAGCGACTCGCGGGCGAGCATGGTCGTCTGGTTGGCTATGCCGATGCGCTGAAGATCGGTCTCCGGGTCGAAATGCGGCGACGCGGAGTGCGCGAACCGCTCGAGGAACGTCGCTCGGGCACCCTGGCCCTCTATGTAGTCGCACACCAAGGTAGCCTCGTTCATGTTGCGCACGACCAGGTACCTGCCGCCGGCGTACTTCTGTACCTGGGATGCCGTGGCACGCGTTTCCTCGTGATAATACTTTCCGTGGATGATGGCGGTGAAGCCGTCACGCGCGTACGCGTCCACACGCTTCCAAACATTGAGGACCGAGCCACACGTCGTGTCCACCATGACCGCGCCCAGCTCGCGAAGCGTCTCGAAATCCCGGATGGTGACGCCAAACGCGGGGAGGATCACGACGTCGGTAGGCCCCACTCCGCTGTAATCGAACCCGGCCGCGTTCGCGCGTAGGAATTCTATACCCATTTCGCGCAGCTTCGCGTTCACGTGGGGATTGTGAATGATCTCCCCCGCCAGGAAAATGCGGCGATCGGGGAACTTGGTGCGCGTTTGGTAGGCGTAATCGACGGCTCGCTCGACGCCGTAGCAAAACCCGAATTCGCGCGCGAGCCGAACCGTCACGCCGCCCGCGCTCAACGTGTATTCGTTCGCTCGGAGGCGGTCAACCAGGGCACCTGAATAGTCAGCCGCCAGCGTCTCGCCGACGGCCTCTTTCAGGCCGAATCCTTTGCGAAAATAGGTTGGGGTCTTCTCCGACAGTGGCACGGTCAGAATCTACTGCTCTGCAGGCGCCGCCATTGGCACCGCGGCGTGCGCGACGCCGCGGCCGACGTTCCGCCTATGGCCCGCGCGATGGTCGAATGACAAGGCGTGCGCTCGGAATGCTCGTGGTGCCGAGGCTCACCTGGGTCGCCTGCGTACTCAAGCCAGGCGTGGCGGAGAAAGACGCAGAGAAGGAGGTCTGAATGCTGGCGCTCGTGCACGTCGCGCCATGCAGCAAATCGAATGTGGACGTCAAGTCGATCAAGCTGCACGTCGCTCCAGTCGATGCCAGCGAGGCCGACACCGACGCTGTGCTGTCAGCAACCGCTACGGTGTCGACTAGCTGCTCGACTTGCGTGATGCCGTCGATCTGCGACGTCTGCACGTAGAAAAGCTGGTCGACGTTAACGCCGCTCCAGGCAATCACGAAGAAGGTCGAGTCCACTGCGACGCCAGTCGCGGGATTTCGCGTAACCAGATCGATGCCAACAACCTCGAAGGCCTTTGCCTGACCGTCCACCGTGAGGTTGAGTGACGATGGTCGCACTCCGGCCGCCAAAGCCGCGGTGGGATACGTCAGTAACACGCTTCGGTCTACATGACCGGAATCCTGCGCGTTGATAACGAGGCTGTCGAAGTGGGCCGCGAGTGAAATGGATGAGCTCGGACCAGTCGAGCTGCTGCTGCCGCAGGCGGCCAGTCCGGCGGTTGCTACTGCAGCAACAGCAATAGTTACGTGTCGGCCGGAAAGGCCGCGGAGAGGACGCCACATAGGTAGTATGATGCTCGCTCTTCCGTCAGCCCCGCGCTAGGCCTACACTCTGGAGTGCCATGCCACCCACCGATGCTAGCCATTCTCCCGCGGCCCCGTCAACAGCCGCGACCCCGGGTGGTGAATCTGGTGCACCGGTAGCCCCCACACCACTCGCTTTACCGTCAAGCCCCGCCGAGCCCGAGGGCCGCCCACCACTTCTTAGGCCGCCCGTGCTCTCCAAAGGAGATGTGATCGGGGTAGTCGCGCCGTCCTACGCGCCGCGTCCGGGGTGGCTCGCTCGCGGGGTCAAGGCACTGGAACGCGCCGGCTACGGCGTGATACTGGACACAGAGTTGAGCGCAACCCGCCGATTTCAGCGCGCCGAGGACGAACGCCGAGCTGAAAATTTCATGGGCATGTGGCTTGACCCTCAGGTGAAAGCGGTGATCGGGGGCACGGGCGGGTATGGTGCGATGAGAATGCTTCCCCATCTGGAGCCCGAGATCTTTCGCCTCAACCCAAAGTCGTTCGTTGGCTACTCTGACGTTACCGCGTTGCATTTGTGGCTCATGCGCCGGGCGGGTCTGCGGGTCTTTCACGGACCGACGGTCGATGATCTAATCCCCAGTACGCGCGACCCGACGATGTCGTCGCTTCTGACTGCTCTTACCGTGCCGCGTCCAACCGCGCGCATGGGTCGCGACATCGCCCGGGTGGTGCGGCCGGGTCGCGCCGTCGGCCGCCTCACGGGAGGCAACCTGTCACTAGTGCAGCAGACGATTGGCACGCCGTACGAAATCGACGCCCGCGACGCAATCCTGTTCCTGGAGGAGACGCGTGAGCCGATGTCGGTCGCGGACGAACGGCTCCTGCATCTGCGCGCGGCGGGTCTGCTCCAAAATGTGCGCGGGGTCGTGCTCGGTCAGCTTTCGCTCGATCGGTCCGAGGAAGACGAGTTCGAGGATTTTGTCACCGACTTGCTGGCCGATCTGGACGTTCCCGTCATCACCGACTTTCCCGCCGGCCACGAAGTACCCAATCTCACCTTGCCGTTGGGCACCGAGGTCGAGCTGGTCGCCGAAGAACAGACTGGGTGGCTGGTCTACCGCGAGGATGCGCTGACTACTCCTCAGGGCTAGCCGCGGACGATCGATGGCGAGCCCGGTGCCGGGCCGCTTTAGCTCGATTCCCGCAGATCGCCATCTCGCACCATCGGCGGCGGCGGTTCTTCGTGCCATCATAAAAGACTCGGCCGCATCGCGAGTCGGCACACCGACGCACCCGAGGGAGCTCGCCGGTCACGAATGAATCGGCTGCGGATTCGGCAACCGGAATCATGAGAGCCGCGAATGCGTCGCCTACGGGCGCGAAGTTGCGTGTGAAACGGCCATCGCCCCGCAGGTCCAGTCGACGGGTGCCGGTGCTCCTGCCCAGCACGCGATTGATTTCTGCAACTGCCTCGTCTCGCATCCTATCTCCGGGCGCCACGCTACCCCGCTCGGCGAGCCCCCGCAGCGCAGCCCGCAACCGCCGTGCGTCGGCTAGCACGGCTGCTGCACCTACCGGCTGCTGGTCGGCCCTGCGCAGTATCGCGGTCGCTCGCTCTCCATCAAGTGCGCCGGCCGCTTGCAGCCACTGAAGGAAGGACATGAACCCTTCGAGTACGTCCGCGCGTCGCGCGCCGCGAGCGCCACGCGGCATCGCCCCGAGCATTGCCGAGTCGGTGTTCACGAAATCAAGCCACAGGCGATCGCCAATGAATGCCCGGGCCACGGTTACGTCAGCACTGGTCTGCTTCACACCCGCCGAATGGCCACTCCCCGCCGGCCAAGTTCGGCGATATAAGGCTCGGCAGGAACGCATTCGTCGGGTGTGTGAACCCCTGCGGGCCCGACAATGCCGCGGACCTGCATCTGTCCGATTATCGCCAGCGAGAACCCGGTCGCGCGCATCATCGCGCTGATGCCCCGGGTCGTGTCATAATAGTCGATCAGCTCCCAAGCAAGCGTGCGCGGCTGAGCGCCGCACGTGCCATCCACGACCACGCGGAGCGCCACGAGATCACGCGCCTTCGGCTTCGTTAGACGAGGCCCCATGACTGCAACTACGAGATCGCGCGGGACCACTTCGAGTCCTTTGACGTTTACGGGCTGAAGCTCGAACAGCCCCATGTCACGCATGGCCGCCATTATGTGAGCATGACCTGGGTAGCGGAGCGTCTTGTATTCCATCGTCGGAATACGGCCTTCGTAGCGGAATGCCAGCGTCGAAAGCCCGCCAGCCGTGTGAAAAGCCTCGAGCTCGCCAACCGGATCAGGAAAGACCACCGGCTCGATTTCGGACAGTGCCATCACCTGATGCCGCTTGCCATCCCGCAGCACCCACGAGCGAGTCGTGTAGTAGTCGAGCACTCCTTCGAGTGAATACACGATCTGGTAGTTGAGCGGCGGTTCGGGCTCCTGTGGGAGCCCGCCTACGTAGATTCGCACTGCAGAAACGCTGTCGAGCTGCGCAATGCCAAGCTGCGCCAGAATGTTGACCATCCCCGGCGCCAGTCCGCAATCGGGGACGACCGTGATTCCCGCGGCACGCGCCGCTTCGTTCAGCTCCCGTTGTTGAAACACGATCTCGGTGTTGCCGCCAAGGTCGGCGAAGTGAATGCCCACGTCCACGGCGTGACGCGCGAGATCGAGGTTGAAGTAGTACGGGATGGCGCTCATCGCCGCATCACTCTCCCGCATGACCGCCCGGACGGCGTCGGCGTCCCGCACATCTAGCCGGGTGGGAATGAGGCGAGACCCCGAATAGGGGCGCAGGAATTCGGCGAGATGGTCCACGTGCAGATCCGCCAACCGAACCTGAGTCACGTCGGGATCCTGCAACAAGTCGTAGGCGCATGCCGAGCCTTGCAGACCTGCGCCAAGAACGAGCATGCGCATTAGCTGACCACCGTCATGGAACGACTATGGGCGCTCCCTCGGGCGGCGTGACCAACGGCGCCGCGGGCTCCCCTGCTCGACTCGATCGCCACATTGCAGCAGCGGTGTACAGCACGACAATGACCACGAGCCAGCGGACGGCATCGAGCGGGAGAGACTTTACCAGGTAGGCCGCGATCAAAACGCCCGGCACGCCGCCCACGGCGAGGCCCAAGCGCGGCAGTACGATCGTACGCATTGGCGCGGATGAAGCGGAGGCTCGCCACCGGCATCAAGAACGCGCATGAGCCCATCATGATTGGAAATGCCGCTGTCGGATTCATACCCAAGAGACTCACCATGCCCATGCACGGCGCGTACAACCCAACGCCCAGCGTCATGAGCGCGCCGAACGCAAAATTGCCGAGGATACCCGCCATGAGCGGTAGGCCGTGCAGAGCCAGCGCGTCTCCTCCTGGGGGGAACAGGTGCAGCTGACGTAGCGCTATGATCGCGCCCGTGAGCACCAGGGCCGCTGCCATGCCCCGCTGAACGGCGCGCCGAGACCAGCGGGAAATGACGCCGGCGCCTAGCCACGCCCCCGCGACTGATGCGGCGATGAGAGCCCACAAGGTGAGCGCGTCCACCCGCACGACGGTGATGTAGATGGCGGCCTCGGCGAATGTCGGCAGCGTGTGTCCAACATTGAGCGTTCCCGGGATGCGTTCGTCGGGCACCATTCTGCGCGCTTTGAAGGCCGCAGTGGTAGTGGCAAATGATCCGATGCCCAGGGTATCGAGGAAATTTGTCGCGAACCCTATGGCGAGTCCCCACCACGTTGGACGCACGCGCTTAGCCCCCGACCTTCGTCTTGGTCCACATAATGACGAGTGTGCAGCTCGATTGGCCCGCTTGCGTGAACTCGGCGGGCGCGTCCGAGGCGTTGTACACCTCCACGGCCGACAGCTCGTCGGGTTTCATGTAATCATTGATGTCACCCGGCGTCTGCTCCGAATATGGGATGCCGTCGATGACATACGATACGCAATTGCCACCGGCACCGCGGGTTCCTTGGATTACTGGCTGCCCTGTCGCGTAACTCACTGCAAGACCGGGCATCGTCGTGAAGACATCCGTCATGTTCTGGGGCAGCTTCGCCGCGATTTGATCTTCGGTCAGGTAGTGCCCGAGTCCGACCTTTTTTCGGTCCGAGAAGCCCACGCGCTTGAGCCCCTGCTCGATCTTCGGCGCTTGTACGTTGACCGTCGCCAGCTGCGGGGGTGACGGGCGCATCAGGACCGTGACGCTCCGCGGTTGACGCACGGTCAGCGACACCGGGACCTCGGCAGGCGAGTACGTCAGCTTGCGAACCGTCAGTGCCTGCGTCCCGGAGGGCAGCCCGCTCAGCGTGAAACGGCCACTGTCGTCGGTAGCCGTGGTCGCGGCCGCACCGATCACTCCGACATCGGCTCCGGAAATGGGTTTCCCGCCCTGATCAGTTACTCGACCCGTAGCGACTGCCCTCCCGCGGCGCAGACCCGAATGCGCCGCCACCGGAGATCCGGTTGCGGCTGCCGCGCCGGTTCCCGAGTCAGCTGACGTGATCGCTTCGGGCGACGCGAGGTATAGGGCAGAGAGCGTGAGCAGCCGCTCCTCTGTGGCCAGCGGAACGCCGGCCGTGGCAATGGATCCGCGCGATGCCCGCAACGTGCCGTTGATGTTGTCGGGCACTCCGCAAATCTGAAACGTTCCGCTCGCATCGACTGTCGCCTGACGCACCTTGGGAATGCGCCGGACGCCAATCGAGCGTCCTACTTCCGTCTGCGACCAGTACAGAACGACGCGCGCGCCGGAGTCTGGCACATCCGTGTCAGCATCCAACACTCGGCCGACTACAATCGACGGGCCCGTGAGCATCTTCGCCGGCGGGCAAAACAGTTTCGCGAGTGTCGGCGCCGACGGCGTGGCGATTCGCACGACGGCATACCGCCCGGCTGGAAACGTGACGGTCTGCAATGCGATTGCCACTCCCAGGCTGTCGAGCACCGGGTGATACAGCGCAAGCTTGTATGCCCCGGGCGAAACGCTATCGATGCGAAACCGACCTGACGAGTCGGTCATACCTTGCCGCCCGGAGCCTGACACTTCGACGACAGCGTCCGCCAGCGGCCCGCCGTGTACACTGTCCACTGC
Source organism: uncultured Gemmatimonadales bacterium (assembly GCA_963838855.1). GTDB lineage: Bacteria > Gemmatimonadota > Gemmatimonadetes > Gemmatimonadales > Gemmatimonadaceae > FEN-1251. The sequence continues at coordinate 192,147 of CAWISX010000021.1, forward strand.
GACCCCGATCACGCCGGATAACTTGCGTGTCGTGTCGGCAGTGGTCGCCGGTAGCGTGGGCGCTTGCACCGTGGGCTTGGCTCCGGGCAATTTCGATTTGGATGACGGCGAGGCGGCGGACGGCGGGTTGACTTGTTGCGCAGCCGAGGAGTGGGCCAGCACTGCAGCGAGCATCACGCACCCAAATAGCTTTTTCAGCACGCCCGTGGTACCCCTCGGCGTCGCCATGGTGCTGGCGGCCGCCAGCGCTTCGGCGAACTCCGGCGCCGTCGCGTAGCGATCAGCCGGGGCGCGCTCGAGCCCTTTGCGGATCACCCGCTCCACGGCAACCGAGAAACCGAGCTCGGGCCGAAGCTTGCGAATCGGCGTCGGCTCATCACGGAGCCGCGCCATCATTATCTCCTGCTGTCCCGAACCGGCGAACGGGAGCTTGCCTGTCAGCATCTCCACTGTCATTAGCGCAAGCGAGTAAACGTCGGTGCGGCCGTCCAGAGGCTTGCCCCGCAGCTGCTCGGGACTCATGAACTCGGGCGTGCCAAGCACGATGCCGGTAGCAGTGAGCTTGGCAAGCTCCGCGCTCGCGCGACGCTCCTTGGCCAATCCAAAATCCATCACCACTGCGTGATCGCGACCGTCCGCGTCGCGCGTGATCATGACGTTCTCAGGCTTCAGATCGCGGTGCACGATCGCAAGCTCGTGGGCGACGTGCAATCCGGCGGCGATCTCGCGCACGAATCCTACGACCTCGTCGAGCCGGAGCTGCCTCAGGCGATGAGTCCGGTCCGCCAGGATCTCGCCCTCGAGATACGGCATTACCACGTACACCAGTCCAGTGGCTGTCTCGCCTAGGCGCTTGATGTTGCACACGTTGGGGTGCGCGAGCCGAATGCCGAATTCGGCTTCGCGTCGGAGGCGCTCCATGGCATTCTTGTCGCGCGACAACGCTGGCGACAAGACCTTGATCGCGTCGCGCTGGCCGGTCTGGGCGTCGCGCGCGAGATACACGAACGACATGCCGCCCTCGCCGATCTTTTTTTCGATCGCGTAACGCCCGTCGAGCACGTGACCGGTCAAATGGGCATGCGAATCGCTCAGATCGAGTGCCGTTGCAAGGGATTTGGCGGATTTTCCCTTGTGCGGCCGCATTGCTTTCTCGGCGGGGGTTTTCGCCAATGGCGTCCCGTCGCGCGTACAAAATCGGGCGGTGCCATCATATGTGGCGCCGCAGCGGGGGCAATGAAGGCTCATTCGAGATCACGCGCGTGCATGTCAGTCTGGGCGGCCGACGGACAATCTAACGTAGCCCCGCGTTCTCAGCGGCGATGCGGCCCAGCACCGACATGTCCTTGTTCTCATATCCGCGGGCAAGGGCGCTCACGAATGCATCGCGGACGGTGCTCGCAAACGGCATTGGCACCAGCAGCGCTTCGGCTGCTGTAAGCGCGAGTCGGACATCCTTGAGCGCAAGCGGCGCGGCAAAGCCTACGACGTCGTCGTTGGCCGACTCCACTAGCCCGGAATACGTATGCACAACTGGCGCGTTGAATAGTGACGAGATGAGCATTTCGCGGAATGCGTGCACATCGACCCCGGCCTTCCGCACCAACGCGAAGGCCTCAGCAAGGCCTTCCAGCACCACCTGAATCAGGAAATTCCCCGATAGCTTGACAAGATTCGCCGCACTTGGATCGGCACCCATTCCATACGTCCGCTGGCCCATCGCGCTGAACAGAGGCTCGACCATACGCGCGGCCTCGGCATCGCCGGATACTACCACATACAGCTTTCCCTCGTGCGCGGCTTGCGGTCGCCCGAATACCGGCGCTGCCACATAACGCTGCTGCGCAGCCGAGTGCGCCTCGGCGAGTCGCCGTGAGAGCGCGACGCTGATCGTGCTCATGGACACGTGCACTGCTCCCCGAGGCAACGCGGCGAGTACCCCGCGCTCACCGAACACTGTCTCGTCCACCGCGGCATCGTCCGCCAACATGGTGATGACGGCGTCCGCGCCGGCGGCGGCCCCGGCCGGCGTATCAGCTACAATGGCCCCTCTGCCCTTGAGGTTTGCCGCCTTTGCCGCCGTGCGGTTGTACACGGTCAGCGAATGCCCGGCCGCGAGCAGGCGCTCAGCCATTCCTTCACCCATTTTGCCCAGGCCAATGAACCCTACGCGCATACGGCAGTCTCCTCGGTAAGACGGTAAATTTCAGGTCTTATGACGGCCCCAAACATCAGAGAGCGAATCGTCCCTCGGCTAATCGACGACGAGATCAAAGAGTCGTTCATCAACTATTCGATGAGCGTCATCGTGTCGCGCGCGTTGCCCGATGTGCGTGACGGATTGAAGCCAGTACACCGGCGGGTGCTCTACGCCATGAATGAGCTCGGCCTCGTCCCCGGGCGTCCCTACAAGAAGTCGGCCACCGTAGTCGGTGACGTGCTCGGCAAATATCACCCCCATGGGGACATCTCCGTCTATGACGCGATCGTGCGCATGGTGCAGGACTTCTCGCTGCGGTACCCGCTGGTAGACGGCCAGGGCAACTGGGGGAGCGCAGATGGTGATCCTGCGGCCGCGTACCGATACACCGAGGCACGACTCACCGCGATGGCGCTGGAGTTGTTGGCGGACTACGAAAAGAACACCGTCGATTTCGCACCTAACTTCGACGACCGGCTGCAAGAGCCAAAGGTCTTGCCGTCCGGTTTTCCCAACCTGCTCGTGAACGGATCGTCGGGCATCGCCGTCGGAATGGCGACGAACATTCCGCCACACAACCTCAAGGAGATAATAAGCGCCACCATAGCGCTGATTGATGATCCCGAGCTGACGCCAGGCGAACTGCGCAAGATGATAAAGGGTCCCGACTTTCCGACCGGCGCGTACATCTACGGCCGACAGGGAATCAAGGATTATCAGGAGACGGGGCGCGGGCGCGTCGTGCTCCGGGCGCGAGCGGTCATCGAAGAAAAGGAATCGACCGGCAAGTCTCAAATCGTCGTGACCGAGCTGCCGTACCAAGCGAGCGGGGCCAAGCTCGTGGAATCGATCGCCGAACTGGTACGCGACAAGAAGCTCGAAGGAATAACGGCCCTCCGCGACGAGACTGGCCGTGAGGGCCGTCGCATCGTGATCGAGCTAAAGCGTGAGGCGATTCCCCGCGTCGTGCTGAACCAGCTGTACAAGCACACACAGATGCAAACCACCTTCGGGGTGATCATGCTCGCCCTGGTGCCCGATGCTGGGACCGGTCAGCTCGTGCCGAAGGTGATGGGCTTGAAGGACGTGCTGCTGCACTATGTCACACACCGGCACGGAGTGGTCGTCCGGCGCGCGCAGTTCGAGCTCGACAAGGCGCTCGAGCGTGAGCACATCCTCGAAGGGCTCAAGATCGCCGTCGACAACATCGACGAGGTGATCAAGATCATACGCAGGGCTGAAGACAGCGAGCGTGCCAGCACGCGGCTCGAAACGCGCTTCAAGCTCTCGCATAAGCAGGCCGAGGCGATCCTGAACATGCGCCTCGCGCGGCTGACAGGGCTCGAAATCGAAAAGCTCGAAGCCGAGCTCAAGGATGTCCGAGCGACGATTGGTGAACTGCGCAGTCTGCTGGGATCGCGCCCCAAGCGGCTGAAACTCATGAAAGAGGAACTGAGCGCGATCGCAGAGAAGTACGGCGACGCTCGCCGCTCGGAAATCACGAGTGATGAAGGCGAGTTCACGGTGGAGGACCTCATTGCCGAAGAGGAAATGGTCATCACCGTCTCGCACTCGGGCTATATCAAGCGAACACCGGTGTCCACCTACCGGCGCCAGCGACGCGGTGGTCGAGGCTTGTCTGGTCAGGACTTGAAGGACCAGGACTTCATCGAGCACTTGTTCATTGGCTCTACCCACGACCATATCCTTTTCTTCACCGAAGACGGCCGCTGCTTCAAGCTGCGAGTTCACGAGATCCCGCAGGCGGGGCGCGCAACGAAGGGACGACCAATCGTAAACCTGATCAACGTGGCGCCAGACACCGCGATCAAGGCGATGGTGCTCGTGAAGGAGTTCTCCGAGAATCAGTTCCTGCTTTTCTCGACGAAGCGCGGCACCGTGAAAAAGACTGCGCTCTCCGAGTACGCGAGCCCACGCGTGACTGGCATCAAAGCGATCAAGGTCGACGCTGGCGACGAGCTGATCGACGTACAGATCACGAGCGGGACCAACGACATCGTGCTGGCCACGCGATACGGACTGTCAGTTCGGTTCCACGAGCAGGACGTTCGCCAGATGGGCCGCGACACCACGGGGGTCAAGGGAATCGAGCTGCGCGCGGGCGACGAGGTCGTCGGAATGGTCGTAATTCGACGCGAGGCGACGATTCTCGTGGTTACGGAACTTGGAATGGGTAAGTGCTCCAACCTCGACGAGTACCGCGTCCAGCGGCGGGGTGGCAAGGGAATCATCACTGTCAATCGAACGGACAGAACGGGCTACGTAGTCGCAGTGATGGAAGTGCTTCCGGAGGACGAGATCATGCTGATCACCAAGCAGGGCGTGATCATCCGCTCCTCAGTCGCGCAGGTGCGCGTGACTGGGCGTATCGCGCAAGGGGTCAAGCTCGTGCAGCTGGATTCGGGCGACCGGGTGACCGCCGTCGCGCGAGTGGTGCCGGAAGACTCAGGCGAGGGTGCGGACGGAACCAATGCTGGAGATGTCGGAGACGCGGGCGAGCCCGGAGAGGCCGAAGCTCTGGGTGATGAGGTGCAGTAGCCAAGACCGGTTGCGGCCCCTACTTTATTCTAGAGCCCGCTGTCGTGTGACCTATGTCACCAGTCGATCGTCCTGAGGTGACTTCTCACGTGATTCCGGGCAATGTTTACTTCGCTGCCGCCACCCGTTTCCCAATGCTAGCGAATTCGCGCATCCTGGTCGCCGACGACGATCCCTCAGCGTTGCAAACCATGGCCTGGCTCCTCAAGGAGCAGGGCTATGATGTCAGCGCCGCCAGGGATGGACGCGCTCTGCTGGAGACGTTGGAGCGCGACGCGCCAGACCTGCTGCTGCTCGATGTCGCGCTGCCCGGGACGGATAACTACCAGACATTGGAGCGCATTAAGGCGGACGACAGGTGGCGCGACCTGCCGATCCTAATGGTTTCGGCTCTGCCGCCTGAAGAGGCCGCGGTGAAGACACTCGGCCTAGGCGCAGCAGATTTCGTTCGGAAGCCGGTGCGCATTCGCGAGCTGCTGGCGCGTATCCAAGCGCAGCTGCGGACGCGCGCCGCGCTCGAGTCGGCGCGCGAAGCTTTGCGCACCAAGGAGGAAGAGCTTCAGCGCGCGCGCGAAGAAGCCGAGAACCGCCGCGAGCTGGTGGACATTCTGCACGAGGTTACCGGCGACATCTCCCCGGACGAGGTATATCACATCCTCGCGCGGCGCGTCGCGCGCGCGCTCGACATTTCCCACTGCTCGGTCGTCTTGGCGCGCCCGGGCGACTCTGTGGCGGTTGTGGCGTCGGCATATGACGATCCCGCGCTGCGAAACCGCGAGATCCAGCTGGATCGCTACCCGGAGATTTGCCTGGCTCTCGAGGGCGGCCTCCCCGTGCTCATAGAGGACGTGCGTACAAGCCCTGTGTACGACCGCGTGCGAGAGACGTGGGCACGTGAGGGGATCAATGTCGCGATCAGGTCCGCGATAGCCCTTCCCTTCACGCTTGACGATGCGCGGAGTGGGGTGTTCTTACTCCGACGGACGGGAGACGAGCACCCGCTGACGCACGAGGATGCCGAGTTTGGAGACACAGTCATAAAGGCGGCGGTGGCGACCATCCAGCGCGCGCAGGTGATTGAGACGACCCGGGCGGACAACGTCCGGCTGGAGGCGCTTGCGCACACCGATCCTCTAACGCAGGCGCTCAACCGTCGCGCGCTAACGCAGCGCCTCACATCTGAGCTTGACCGGGCGCGGCGATACAACTCGGTGGTGACGCTGCTCATGATAGACCTGGATCATTTCAAGCGCGTGAACGACACATACGGTCACCTCACAGGGGACAATGTGTTGCGTGAGGTTGCCGCGTTGCTGCAGCACGCTGTGCGCAGCGTGGACGTCGTGGCGCGATATGGCGGCGAGGAGTTTGTGGTCGTGTTGCCCGAGACCACTGAGATCGGCGCCGTCGCGTTCGCAGAGCGCATTCGCGAGCGCGTTGAGCAGCAGCCTTTCACGGTTATCGGCGCCGACGTGCCAGGATCTTGCCTTCGCCTGACGGCGAGCCTCGGCGTGGCGGCGTTCCCGTCAGCCAGAGTTGATTCCGCGGAAGACCTTTTCGCTCAAGCGGACGCTGCCCTCTACCGCGCCAAGGCGGAAGGGCGGAACCGCGTGCGCACCTGACGGACCGCTAGGTTCGGGTCCCGCGTTCCGCATCGAAGATGGCGCTTCGGCGGCATCGGGGACAGATCGAGCCAGTGCCGCCGGCGCGCGTAGCCCAGCCCGAACGACCCACCGCCGATAGGCCGCGCGCGCATCAGCACTTCGCAATCCGGGCAGCGGGCTGACCCGCTTGCGACGAATGCTTGCCGGATCTCGGTGAGCTCCCGCGGAGGGTAGGGCGCACTCCCGGGCGGACCGGTGTCGGCGCTCACGGCCGAAGGTTCAACTTGACGAAGTCCGGGATTGGCACCGTCTGCTGCTTGTCATAGTCGAACATGACCTGGACGGTCCTTCCCTCGGCGACTAAGCGCTCGTCGCGCGTATCGACAATGCGATAAGACCACACCCATGCCTTGGTCCGCACTTCGGTCGTTGTTATGTCTATAGCAAGTGGATCGCCAAACTTGGCCTGTGACCAGTAGCGGATGTACGCCTCGAGGACGATAAAGGGAAAGTCTGCCGTTAGTCCCGTGAGCACGCGCCACGCCCTGTGGCGGGCGATCTCGAAGTACGTGAAGAACACCGCGTTGTTGACGTGGCCACGCGAGTCGTAGTCGTTGTAGCGAGGCGCGATGCGGATCCGCAAGTCACGTATCCTCGATGACGCGGATGACCACTTTACCGAAGTGGTCACCCGAGGCCAATCGCCGTAATGCCGCCCGCCCCTCGGCGATCGGGAACGTCGAGTCGATCGGAACGCGCAGCCGGCCGGAGCCCAGCTCGCGCACGATCGCGTCAAACTCGTGGTCGTTCCCCATCGTGGAGCCCATCACGGTCCACTGGTTCCAGAACAGCTTGCGGGCATCGGTCTCCAGTGCCGGGCCCGACGTGGCTCCGCACGTTACGAGGCGGCCACCGCGGCCGAGCGCGCCGAGTGAGCGCGCCCATGTCGCGTGCCCGACGCTGTCGAGCACGACATTCGACGCCTCGTTTCGCGGTGCGCGACCGGATCTCCGCGGCGACGTCCGCGGTGCAATGATTGAGGCACACGTCCGCGCCCAGCGCCGCGGCGCGTTCCAGCTTCGCGTCGCTGCTGGAGGTCGCCCATACGCGCGCGCCCAGGGACTTCGCGATGCGGAGTGCCGCGAGCGCAACCCCTCCGCCAATCCCCCAGATCAGGATGTCCTCGTCCGGCATGACGCGGGCGCGCGAGACCAACATGCGCCACGCGGTGAGTCCGACGAGCCCGCACGCCGCTGCTTCGTCGAACGACACGTCGGCACCCAACCGCCGAACGTTCGCGCCGGGAACGACAACAAACTCGGCGATGGTGCCGCTTACGTGCTCTCCCAACAGGCGGAACCGCGGACACAGCGAGTGCTCGCCGGCCCGACAGTACTCGCAAGTGCGATCGCTCAAGCCGGGATTGATGACGACGCGATCGCCTACCGCAATGTCGCGCACCTCTGTGCCCACAGCGTCGATAACGCCCGCTCCATCCGCTCCCAGCACCCACGGCGGCGTTATCGTGACGCCGGGAAGACCTTCGACGACGAACAGATCGAGATGATTCAGCGCAGCCGAGTGGACGCGCACGCGCACGCTAGTCGAATCGACCAGCGTCGGGTCCGCGAGGTCTGCGCGGTAACGTACCTGCTCCAATCCGCCGTGCGCGTCAATCGAGAGTGCTCGCAGCGTGTTCGCTCGCTGTTATATTGGAGGCTGCTCAAAGATATCACGTAACCTGAATGATCCCGATCAAAGTCCCACCCCTCGGAGAGTCGATCGTCGAGGCAACTGTCTCGCGGTGGGCCAAGAACCCTGGCGACGCCATCGCCGCGGGGGAAACCGTCGTCGAGTTGGAGACGGACAAGGTCAACGTTGAGGTCCCAGCGTTGAAGGCCGGAGTGCTTTCGTCGCAGAGCAAGCACGAAGGCGACACCGTGAAGGTCGACGACCTTCTCGGCGAGATCGACGATGACGTTGCCGTGCCAGCCACTGCCTCGCTAGCGAGTGCGGCGGCGTCCACGGCGTCCACGGCGCCCACCCCGTCCGGCAGCGCGCCGGCGAAGCCAGCCACGCCACCCACGCCAGCGGGTCCCGGGCCGGCCGTGCCGCCTCGCGCCCCTACTGAGCCCGCGGCTGTGCGCGCGTCGCCTGCGGCGCAGCGCGTCGCATCAGAGCAACGCGTGAACCTGTCCGAGGTTCGCGGCACCGGGCGAAGTGGCGTCGTCAGTAAGTCCGACGTGCTCGATCATGTGAAACAGGCAGCCGCGACCCCGCCCTCATCGGGCACATCGGCGGTGCAACAAACGCCCGCAAGCCAGTCGCAGCCCCGCGTCGAGGGAAACGGAACTTCCCGGCCGGCGGAGCGCGAAACGCGCGAACGCATGACCACGCGACGGCGTCGTATCGCGGACAATCTGCTGCAGGCACAGCAACAGACGGCGCATCTCACGACATTCAATGAAGTAGACATGTCGGCAGTGTCTGCGTTACGGGACCGGCTGCGCGACCGGGTGGAGAAAGAGCACGGGCTACGGTTGTCTTACATGCCTTTTTTTGTACGCGCGGCGTGCCAAGCCTTGACCGAGTATCCGGTTCTCAACGCGCAGATAGACGGAGACAGCGTCGTATACCGCCACTATGTGAACATGGGTATCGCCGTCGCTTCGGAACAGGGACTCGTCGTGCCGGTCGTGCGGGACGCGGACCGCAAGGAGATGCTCGACATCGCGCGCGAGATCGGCACACTGGCCACACGTGCGCGGGATGGTCGCCTGACGATCGAGGAGCTCACCGGCGGCACGTTCACGATCACCAACGGGGGCGTATTCGGATCACTCGTCTCGACGCCCATTCTGAATTACCCGCAGGTCGGGATCCTGGGATTGCACAAGATTCAGGATCGGCCAGTGGCGGTTGCGGGCGAAGTTGTGATCCGCCCGATGATGTACCTCGCACTGTCTTATGACCACCGGCTGGTCGACGGACAGCACGCCGTGCTGTTTCTCGTTCGGATCAAAGAGCTCATCGAAGATCCGGCCGCAATGCTGATCGCGTAGCGTTGGCCACGTCGCCTTCGCCCGCCGACGTTGTGGTGATCGGCGGGGGCCCAGGCGGGTATGTTGCCGCGATTCGCGCGGCCCAATTGGGCCTCGGAGCCGTGTGCGTGGAGATGGACCAGACGCTGGGCGGCACGTGCGTGAACGTGGGCTGTATTCCATCAAAGGCGCTGCTCACGAGCTCGGAGCATTTCGAGTTTACCAGGCTTCATGCAGCGGAACACGGCGTCCAAGTGGCCGGCACATCGTTGGACCTCGCGCGCATGATGCGCCGCAAGGACGAGGTGGTCGGCCAGAACACCCGCGGGATCGAGTTTCTCTTTCGCAAGAACAAGGTTACATGGGCACGGGGGCGCGCCACCCTCCGCCCCGGCAACATCGTCGACGTCGCGAACGCCAATGGCAGCGAGTCGAGCTATCGAGGGAGCAGATGTCATCATCGCGACCGGATCGGTGCCGGTCGCGCTGCCTTTCCTGCCGTTCGATGAGGAGCGCGTGCTCTCCAACATCGGCGCGCTCAGGATCCCGGAAGTGCCCGACCATCTAGTTGTGATCGGGGGCGGTGTCATCGGGCTCGAACTCGGGTCCGTATGGCGACGTCTCGGCGCGCGCGTGACCGTTCTTGAGCTACTCCCGACGATTCTTCCCGGCTTCGACGCCGATATTGTGAAGGACGCGGATAAAGTCTTTCGCAAACAGGGTCTCGACCTTCGGACCGGGGTGCGAGTGAGCGCCGGGCGACGCGACGACACTGGTCGCCGCATCACGATCGATTACACGCGCAACGGCGGAACTGGCGTCGCCGAAACGATCGATGCCGATTACGTGCTGGTTTCCGTTGGAAGGAAGCCAAACCTCAGCGGCGTCGATGCCGCCACCTTGGGAGTCTCTATTGGGCCTCGCGGCGAAATCCTGGCCAATGACCAGATGCGGACGTCGGTGCCTCACGTGTATGCGATTGGCGACGCCGTCGGGGGTAAGTTGTTGGCGCACAAAGCGCAGGAAGAGGGAGTCGTGGCCGCGGAGGTGATTGCGGGTCAAATGTCGCGCATGCGATACGTCTCGATGCCGTCCGTTGTGTACACGTGGCCCGAGATCGCATCAGTCGGGCTCACAGAAGCGGAGGTGCAGTCGTCCGGTCGCGCCTACCGAGCGGCCAGGTTCCCCTACTCCGCCAACGCCCGAGCCCGCACCCTCGGGGACACCACCGGATTCGTGAAGTTCGTGGCCGATGCGCGTACGGACGAGCTGTTGGGCGCGCATGTGTTCGGGCCGTCCGCTTCAGAATTGATTGCCGAGGTCGTGCTCGCGTTCGAGTACCGCGCGAGCGCCGAGGATGTCGGCAGCACGGTGCACGCGCACCCTACACTGGCCGAGGCCACGAAGGAGGCGGCGCTCGCCGTGCTAGGTCGGGCGGTGCACATATGACCGGCTCGCATGGCGAGATCGTGGTGCGCCCGCTACGGGCCGAGGATGCCGCCGCGGCCCAGGCGCTGTTCACAGCGGCATTTGGGAATACGCTGTTCGCCGAAGCACCGCGTGCCGCGCTTGCGCGAGCTCTCGCGAGCGCAAGCGCGGGCACAGAAGACGAACAGGCGCGTGGCATGGTAGTGGAGACAGACGGGCAGACAGTGGGAGTCGCCATCTACGGCATGATCGCCAACGCCGAAAGCGCCGCAAAGATGCACGGGATGGCGGTGGCGGCGGACTCTCGGCGGCACGGCGTCGCGCGAAAACTTATTGACGCATTCGTTACGCAATTAGCGGCGCGTGACGTGCGATTCATCCTTGTGGAATTCCCCGATGCATCCGAGCTTGCTGGCGGCCGTGCCCTGCTGCTCCACTCCAAGTTCGTCGAAGAATCTCGCGTGCCTGACCACTTCCGTGATGGGATTGCGCTCGCGTTCCTGCGGCGGGATTTGACCTGACCGGCGCGCGTATCTGGAAGACGTCCTTCCGGCCGGAATTCGGGAAAGCCTCTGGACTGTTCTTGACGCTCAGCCGGGGGGGTTGCCGTATCGCCCGATATCTGCCGCCGACCAGGTCGAAGGAGTGCTCCTGGACAACCAGTCAATCGCCATGCGGGTGGACGAGTTGCTCCAGGGCCGGCAAACAGATTCAAGGCCCACCAAATGAAACCGGGCCGGCATCCCATTGAGGATGCCGGCCCCGAAGCGTCGAAGACCGCCGGTTGCGCCTCGAGCTATCTCAGCGCCTACTTAACCCGCATGGTGGCGCCGATCGCGGTGCCGAGTGCGAGCAGACCAGCCGCCGCGGCTGCAACCGCCACGGGGTTCATCGACACCGAACGCGTCCACCAGGGGGCATCCAATCTGGGTGTCGTAGTCGGTAGCGCCTCCATCACCCGGTCGGCGAACCCTAGCGGGGCGCGCACGTGACGCCGGGCCTCCAGGTCGCGGTCGAGCCGGTTCCAAAACTCCACATGACGAGCGGTTTCGAGGCCGCGAAGCGCCGACTGTGGCAGCTCGCCGTCGAGCCAGGAGTGCACCATGTCCGGAGCGCGGGACAGCTCAATGGGCACTTCACGGTCCACCAACGGACGACGATCCGCCGAGGACGCCGGGCTTGTCCCGTGCGTGGGCTCCGGCGTACGCGGTGCACGAGAATGACCGGCCTCGTCACGGTCCTCGCGTGCATTGAGATCGTCCAGCATCAGGCGTATTTCTCCTCTAAAAGGACTTGGAGCGCTTCACGCGCGCGATGCACGCGCATTTTCAGAGCTCCCACAGTAGTACCCAATAAATCGGCCATCTCTTCATACGACCGCCCCTCGACGTGCTTCATAACGAAAGCCTCTCGCAAACTTGGCGCGAGAGCGGCTAACGCCTGGTCGAGATCGCCACGCAACTGCGTCCGATCCAGATCCTCTTCCGGTGTTGCATACCCCGAAGGCTGATCATCCTCGTCGTAACTAAGATGCGTCCGCCGGATATTTTTGAGCCAGTCTTTGCACCCGTTAGCTACTATGCGGAAGACCCATGCATCAAAGCGCCCACGCACCTCCGCGAGATGTTGGTAAGCTTTAATAAAGGACATTTGAAGGATGTCTTCGGCAACATCTGGGCTGCCCGTCATCCCCAGCGCGTGGCGGTACAGGGAATCGCTGTAGCGACCAATTAGAACCGAGAAATCTTCCCGGTGCCCCGTCAGGACGCGGGAAATGATTAGCTGGTCGGCCTCTAGCTGGTCGACCGGGGTGGCGGTTGCCGTCGTCTTCACCGCGCTAGCATAACGCGATTCGGCGACGCTGTATAGGCCTTTTCCACTGTCTTGGTCACGCGACACCACTGGCACGCCCGTCCGACGAACCGAAACGAAAGTGGTAACAAGGGCATTTTGTCCTATTCCGCCTGCGGCCGTCCACCGGCCGCCAATTGGACCCCAACTAAGGGGCGGACGCGGCCCCGGACACCCTGCTGCCAGCCCTGAAATCCAGCCTTTGGGTCGACCCGCGAGTAAATGGCGCCATCCATCTGCTATTTTGTCGTACTGCTGGCGCTACAAAAGCCGGCTTCCGGCGTATGTGCACAGATGTTTGTGTTGCCGGGAAGCTGGTCGACGGCCCCCGGTCCGCCTTGCACAGATCGCGAAAAATCATATACTTAGCGCCAAGTTTATGGAAAAAACCCACGCTGGCGACACGAAACCTGCGGTCGCGGCAGATGGCGTGACGCAAACGCTCCCGCCAAAACGCAGCCCCGGTCATAGGGGCGCTGACGTTCGCGATACCGTCGCTGAAATGGCGGCGAAGGCCCAAGAGATCAGTCAGGAAGCAGGAAGCAAAATGGCTGCGGCCATGAAAGATGTAATTAGCGCGGCGGCCGGACTCAGCGGGTTCGCGATCGAAAGTGCACGCGACCTCGTGCAATACATGGTGCGCCGCGGCCAGATGACCCAGGAAGAGGCCGACAAGCTCATTCGCGAGGCCGATGACGCGAACGCCAAGCGAAAACCGCACCCGGTGCCGCCCCCTTCGAGAGTTCCCAAGCCCACACCGCCGCCCTCACCATTCATCTCTCCGATCGCGGCGGCTCCTGTAGCTGCCACTGCTCCGGTTCCGGAGCTGCGCCGTGCGGCTGCTCCAGCCAAGCGAGCACCTACCAAGCCCAGGGTCTCGGCCAAGAGCGCCGCCAAAAAAGAAACGCCCCGCCGCCCCCGCCACCCGAGCCAAGGCTAAGCCGTCGGCGAAAGCGAAGAAGTCAGCGAGACGTCGATAGGCGCCACCACGGAAGCGGCCGCCGCGGCGCGCCGGGCGAGCACATCCATGACGTGCGCGCAATTGATCAGCGCGATGTGCGTGAACGCCTGAGGGAAGTTGCCGAGGAAGTCGCCGGTCGCCGGGTCGAGCTCCTCGCTGTAGAGCCCCAAGTGATTCGCGTGGGTCAACATCCGGCGAAAGATCCGCTCGGCGTGCTCGAGCTCTCCGCAAAGTGCCAGCGCTTCGGCGAGCCAGAACGTACAAATCGAAAACACGCCCTCGCCGCCGGGAACGCCATCGTCGTTCCGGTAGCGATACACCATTTCCTGCCCATCGCTCGTCAGCTCGCGCAGCGTCGCCGCGACCGTCCCTTTCACGCGCGCGTGTGTCGCTGGGAGAAACCCCACCATCGGAATGATGAGATTCGACGCGTCCAGCGCGTCCGTGCCGTAGTACTGAACGAAGCTCTGCTTGCTTTCGCTCCATCCTTTCGCCATGACGTCCGCGTGCACCGCGTCGCGCTCGCGCTCCCACACGGCTAGGGACGCCGACAGCGAGAACTCCCGCGCCATGCGCACACCGCGATCGAGTGCCACCCAGCACATCACTTTGCTCAGCACGTAGTGCTGCAGCCCGGCGCGAACTTCCCAGATGCCGCTGTCCGGCCGGCGCCAGTTGCCAGCCACCCAGTTCACCAGCCGCTCGAGGGTGGCCCACGTACCCTCGGTCACCTGGTTCGTGCGACTCCATAGATAGGCGGTCTCGAGCAGCTCGCCGTACACATCGAGCTGCAGCTGGTCGTACGCCCCGTTGCCCACACGCACCGGCGCGGACCTGCGATAGCCCTCGAGACTCGACAGTGAACGTTCCGTAAGATCGCGCCGCCCATCTATGCCGTACATGACCTGCAGGTGAGTGTCGGTCGTCTTGCGCGCCACGCGCTTGAGGAAGCTCATGAAGCGATCCGCCTCGTCCGAATGCCCGAGAATGCTGAGCGAGTACAGCACGAACACCGAGTCGCGGATCCAGGAGTATCGGTAGTCCCAGTTGCGCACGCCGCCAATCTCCTCCGGAAGCGAGGTCGTCGGCGCGGCGACGATCGCGCCGGTCGGCTCGTAGCACATGAGCTTCAGCGCGATCGCCGAACGTTCGACTTCCGCACGATATATCCCGGCGTAACGAATCTTCGAGACCCACGAGGTCCAGAACTCCTGGGTAGCGGCGAGCTTGCGGTCCGACTCGTAGGAGGCCACTGGACGCACCTCATCATCGTCGTACCGCGCGACGAACCAGAGCGAGGAACCCGGCCCCTCACATTGAACTTTGAGAGTGGCCGTCGCCGAGCTTCCCCCCAACTGCCACCACAGGTCTGGGGGCGATGCCAGCGTGAGCACTTCGTCGTCGGCATCCGTAGCCAAGACGCCGTGCACCCGGGGGTACACGCACGTGGGCGTCTCCGCATAGTCGAATCGGGGCGAGAACTCCACTTGCAGCTCGACCGTCCCGCGAACGCAGCGCACGCGCCGGTGGATCTCGGTATACGAACGACGTCCACGGGCCAATGCGTCTTCCCGCCCCCGGGGCTCGACTGGCATGAAGTCGGTGAGTTCGGCATCGCCGCTCGCGGTTTGAAACGTCGTGACGAGCACTGCGCTTGCGCCCTCGTATCGCGCGGACGCCGTATACGGACCCACCGGCTCGATGCGGAATCGCCCGCCTCGCTGAACATCGAGGAGTGCCGCAAATACCGATTCCGAATCGAACGCGGGCGCGCAAAACCAGTCGATCGAGCCCGTCAGGCCGACGAGAGCAGCCGTATGCAAGTCGCCGACTATACCGTAGCTGGCAATCGGCGCATAAGCGCGCTGAGATTGGTCGAGCGACCGCATCAGCTACGCGACTTGTACTGCTGCGATGCGTGACTCGATCGATCGGAGCCAGTCGAATACTGTCGCACTCCGTAACTGTTCGCGCATCGCGTGCATGCGCCGACGCCGCTCATGCATCGGCATCGCGAGTGCGGCGCGTATTCCGGCGGCGAATCCATCAACATTGAACGGGTTCACGAGCAATGGCCCGTCAATTTCTTCGGCGGCACCGGTAAAGCGACTCAAAACGAGCACACCACGCTCATCGGTCTGGCACGCCATGAACTCCTTGGCCACGAGGTTCATGCCATCCTGCAGCGACGATACGAGGCAAAGATCGGCCGCCCGATAGATGGCCGCCAACTCCTCGGGCGGCGCTGTTTCCATGAGAATGATCGGCGTCCAGTCCTCGGTACCAAAACGCGAGTTCAGCTCGCTCACCGCAACCATTATCTCCGTTTCGAGCGACCGATACGCGACAAGCTCCGAGCGGGAGGCCGCGGCGACCACCAACATCGTGAGCCGCCCACGCGCCTCGGGGCTCTCCTCCCACAGGAGCTCGAGTGCACGCAGTCGTTCGGGAATTCCCTTGGTGTAGTCGATCCGGTCGACGCTCGTGCCAAGCTGCCGTCCGTTGCGAGCGTATTGCTCGCGCAACGCCGCCGCACGAGCCACCGTGGCAGGCGCGTTTGCCAGCCGCTCGTAGTGCGCGACGTCAATACTGATGGGGAAGACGCCGAGCGCCGTCGTCCGCCCACCGTACGAAACCGTGTGGGCCTCTCGGTCCACCGTCGCGCCGGGGAGTAGTTCGGCCGCGCTCTCCAGAAAGTTGCGGGCGTAACGGTCGGTTTGAAACTCGAGCAAGTCGTTTCCCAGCAGACCGCGGAGCACCGCTTGCCTCACGCCGTAGGGCAGAAAGTGAAAGATTTCCGTGGGGGGGAACGGGATGTGCCAGAACTGGTGGATCACGGCGTCCGGAACCGCGCGACGCACCGACTCGGCCACGAGCGCGAAGTGATAATCTTGGATCCAGACAACCGGCCGGCCGGGCTGGGTATCACGCAACCTTTGCAACTCGTCCACGGCCGCGCGCGCGAAGCACGCGTTTACTCCCTGATATCGCGCCCATTGCTCGTCCCGGAATTGGAAGTGCTGAATGAGGAGGTGACATAGGGGCCACAAGGTGCTGTTGGCGAACCCGAGGTAGTAGCCCTCGACATCCGCGTCTGTGAGCCACACGCGGCGCAGTGTGTAGGCCGGCTCTTCGGGCGGCGGCGGAACGAGAACACGCCCGTTTGAATCCGCGGCCTCGCGATCAGCGTTTCCTGATCCCCACGCGACCCACACGCCGTGCGCGCTCCGCAGGAGCGGGTCCAAGGCGGATACCAGCCCGCCGGGCGGAAACCGCACTTCGATGCCCTGCGGAGTCGAGACATGCTCGTACGGTTCTCGATTCGAAAGCAGGATCAGCGGCCGTGCAGAGCCCGCCACGCTCGCGTCGGACATCGCGCCGGTGAGCTCGCTAGGCATCACGCGACCGAGGGAGCACAACCGCTATGCCCCGTCCCGGCAGAGGCGGCGACGCAATGAACTCTTGAGACTCCGGAAACGGCGCCAGTGGCCGAAGCGCCGCCCGGGCCTCACGTCGAGCAGCAAGCCACGCGTCGAACTCAGACTCGACCAGCCCGTTGGACGAGGACTGCGACGCGGCCGCGCGGGTCGCGAGGTAGTTGGCATATTCATTCTGCGGATGGCCCGTGTGCCCGCGAACCCAGCGCCACTCGCACTCGTGGCCAGAAGCCTGCACGACGTCGACCGCCTCGCGCCACAGAGCGAGATTCTCGAGCGCCCCGCCCTTTCGCCTCCAACCTCGCTGCGACCACCCGTAAACCCACTCGCGCAGCCCCTTGATCAAATACAAGGAATCGCTGGTGAATACGACGCGCAAACGGCTGCCTTTGGTCGAAAGTCCCCGGAACGCCTCGATCACCGATCGCAAAGCCATCCTGTTGTTGGTCGTTGCCGGCTCGGACACCCAATAGTCGTGCCGAACGATCGCACCATGGCGTCGGGCACTCGTGGGTTCGGACCTTACTGTCCTCCCGCGCTGGCGCCGCCGGTATTCGACCAGTCCAGCTGCCCCACCGGGATTTTCCCCTTCGCGCCCGTTTCCTAGGCACGACTCGTCCGCGTATACCGCGACGATATCAAGCTTGGCGATGTCAGCCACACAGAAAAGTACTACAAGAAGAGCGTTACGCCTTCTCGCATGGGAGCGTCGGACACATATGCGCTATGTTATCATTCTGCTGATTGGGTGCGGGGCCGGCTACTGGTACGGATTCACCGACGGCCGCCAGAACGACCGGTCCGTCGTCGAACGGATCGTGGACCGCGTGGGTGGACTAACGCGCGACCATGTGGGGAACGACGTCGACAAACAGATGGAAAAGATCGAACGGCGTTGAGAGCGCGAACGCGCTAGGGGTCCTGTCAGAGTGCCACCAGTCGTCGCGGAAGGGAGGTGTCACTACTGCGGAGGCGATCTCCCCGGAGGACGGGAGATCACGTTCTGTCCGCATTGCGGCCACAACATGACGGTCAAGCTCTGCCCTGCCTGCAGCGCCGAACTAAACGTGGGCTGGAAGTACTGTCCGACATGCGGTCGCGGAGCCGAAGTACCGGTCTCTGGCGGGTGAGACGCATCGCGCTCGCGATCGCGGCGACCCTGACCGCGAGCTCCTCCGCGCTGACGCAGCAACCTGCGTCTCCGCCATCGAGCCCCGGCCCTGCACACAGCGAGCAGCTGTGGCCGATCAAGACGCGCGAGCACGTCGATCTCTGGTTGCACGGCTTCGCTTTGGTGCAGGACGACTCAGCGCGAGTCCCGCTCTTTCGCCGCGGCTACCGCGACGACATGACAGTCATGAAGAACAAGGCGAACGTCTTCACGAAGCTGGATGCGAATCACGACCAGCTTCACGCGCGCTTCGCAGCCAATCACAACTTGACCAACGCGCAGTTTCTTGCGATCGAGATGGGCTCGTGGGAGGAACTAAAGCAGACGGTCGCGGCCTTCCTAAAGGCCAATGGCGATCCAAATCACGCGAAAAAGCGCGAGGTCGCTGTCATCGCGCGGATGGCGTCCTACTTTCCCACTGCGGCCGATCGAGATTGGCTGCAACTTTTCGTGACTTCGCTGGATGACGAGCGCGAGCACTATTATCACGCCTACTGGGTCGAGCAGCAGCTTGAGCGCCGGCCAGTTCTGGCCGCAGTAGACTCCCTCTGGCAACGCGTCGAGCGCCCCAGGCTGCAGCGCTTTCTCAACAACACCGAGCAGCCCACGGGCGACTTTTTGCTGTCGCTTCCAATTGGCGCTGAAGGGCGGACCGAGCAGGCGTCGAAACACAACAACGTCATCGCGGTCGAATTCCCAGACAGCTCCGCGCGCGCGACCGAGTCGATTTACGTGTTTGCGCACGAAGCCGTCGGTGTCGTTGCAGCGGCCGCGATCAATGACAACATCACACCCTCGCAACGCCGAGCCGGACTCGCTGCGCAGTACGCGAGCGCCGCGGCCGTTCGGGGCGGCCTGATGCTGCTCGAGCGCACGGCGCCAGACCTCGCCGACGGCTACTGCCGCTTTTACCTCGCTGCGGCCAACATCCCGATCCGGGCCGCCTCCGTCACCGGCGCCACTGGGTCTGGCACGTCCCAGAGCGCCTCACCCAAGTCGGCGTTGGAAGGGGCCTTCCCCTTACCGGACATTTTTCGTGACGGGATCGCCAAGCAACTCGACGTCGTGATCGGGGGTATCTGAGGTATGCCGTGTGTTCGTGGCGAGGGCGTCTAACGGTGCCGCCCACATCGATCGTCCCCGTACCCGAACGCCGCCCGGGCTCGCAATCCGACCCGCTCGGTCGCGAGGCGCTCGAGCGCGTGCTAGCGCGCGCAGCCGAGCTCCAAGCGGCGGCTGGGGACACTGACGCCGAGACGCCGGATGGTCTGACGGAAGCGCAGTTGCTAGAGGTCGGCCGAGAGGTAGGTATCTCACCGACTTTCCTAAGGCAGGCGCTCGCGGAGGAACGCACGCGAGTGGCCGTTCCGGAGGAACGCGGTCTCGCGGCCCACGTGGCGGGCGCCGGGACAGCCTCGTCGAGTCGCACGGTGAGCCTCTCGCCCGCCGATGCCCTCGCCGCGGTCAACGTGATCATGTTACGCGATGAGTGTCTCGCCGTGAAGCGCCGATTCGCGGACCGTACCACGTGGGAGCCACGGCGCGATTTCTGGGCGACCTTCAAGCGCCTTTCGCAGGCCGGAGGCCACGCGTTCGACCTCCTCCGAGCGCGCGAGGTTGGTGCGACGCTCGTTGCGGTGGATGAGCGGAATACACTAGTCCGACTCGACGCAGACGTTTCGCGCACGCGGGCACAGAGACTACAGGGCGGAGCCTTGGTAGCGGGAGTGGGGATCGCGGGTGGCGGCGCGGCCGCGGGCGTGGCGTTCCTGGTTCACGCGATGTTGTGGGGAGCTCTGGCTGTTGGCGCAGTGCCGGCCGTCGCGGGACTCGCTGCCGGGGTCGCGTTGGCACGCACGCATCGACAAACGGTCGGCCGCGTGCAGCTCGCTTTGGAGCAAGTTCTCGACCGCCTCGAACACGGCGACGTGCGGCGCTATGTCCGTTGAGTCAGCGGTCTTAAGCACGCCCTCTCGGCCCGGTCCGCGGCTGCACGACGCCGAGCGATTCTGTCGCGAGATATTGCCGCACGTTTCTCGGACGTTTGCCATCAGCATCCGTGCCCTGCCCGGCCGCCTGGGAACCGCGGTTCTGACGTCGTACCTGCTATGCCGAATTGCCGATACCGTAGAAGACGATCCGGTCGCACCCGTTGACCGCAAGGTACAGCTGTTCGAGGAGCTCGTGTTGTGTTTCGACGATCCTGGCGTTGCCGACAACTACCCCGAGTCGGTCGGGGAGCTGGTCGGGTCGACGGACCACCTGCGCCTCATCCGGCACAGCCACTACGTCTTTGCCGTTTACCGAAGCTTGCCAGCCAGCTCTCGCCAGCACGTGCGGCACTGGGTGACAGAAATGGTGCGCGGCATGCAAAAGTTCGTGCAACGGTACCCGCAGGGAATTCGGCATACAGACGGTTCCCGAATATCGCGAGTACTGCTACTACGTGGCAGGAACCGTTGGATACCTGCTCACGGAGCTGTGGCACGAGCACGCCCCCAGCATCGGGCGGCGCGAATACGCAGCGCTGGGCGAGCGGTGCGGAGCATTCGGCGAGGCCCTTCAGACCATCAACATTCTCAAGGACATCGCATGGGATGCGGAGCGGGAGAACTCGATCTACATACCAGACGAGTCGCTTTCCGCCCATGGCAGTGGCCACGAAACACTGCTGAGTCCCGAGCACGTGGGTCGTAATCGAGCGGCACTCTCGACGTTCATGGAGCTCGCGCGCGGCGGACTACACGACGCGCTGGAATACGTTCTGTTGGTTCCGCGACGAGCGTTCCCAATCCGTGTCTTTTGTGCCCTTCCAGTGCTGTTCGCCCACGCGACTATGCGCGACCTTGCGGCATCGACCGCGATGCTGCGTGCGGGCGGCGCCGTCAAGATATCGCGGCCAGAAGTGCGGGCGTTGTCCGTGATAGGGCCGCTCGCGGTGTCAAGCAACCGAGTATTCCGACGGCTGGTAGAGCGCGTAGGGCGGGCGCCGCTGACGCTGACGCCCGCGCTGTCGCGGTGATGGGTTGGCTGGCTACGAGCTAACTCTAGATGCGTTAGTCCCGTGATCGACCGCGTGCCCGGTTTTCGCGGCATCTTGAGGACCGACGACGATGCGCGCGCCGTGTACTCCGAAGCCGCAGGCATTGCGCGCATCATGCCGCTCGCGGTCGCGGTGCCCGCCGATGCAGACGATGTCCGGACGCTCGTGCAGTGGGCACGGGCTACGCAGACGCCGCTCATTCCCCGTGGGTCCGGAACGAGCATGGCCGGCGGTGCTGTCGGGCAGGGCGTCATCGTGGACATGAGTCGCCTTCGCGCTTTGGGCGAAATAGACGTCGGCTCGCGACGAGTGTGGGCTGGCCCGGGTGTTATACGGGACGATCTCGATGCGGCCGCACGCGAACGGGGGATGCTTTTCCCGGTGGACCCTTCCAGCGGTGCGTATTGCACTCTGGGCGGCATGGCCTCGACCAACGCCGCCGGTGCGCACACGCTGTTGTACGGGCCGACTCGGCAGTGGATCACGGCGCTCGACTGCGTCTTCGACGACGGATCGCGCGCAATTGTCCGACGCGGCGAGCCCCCTCCATCACACGTGCCAGCAGTTGCAAGGCTTCTCCAGGGTGCGTCCACGATGCAGCGTGCCGGTCCAGCTCTCGCTGCTGCACACGCGGGGGTGCGCAAAGACTCGTCGGGCTACGACGTGCGAGACTACGTTGCGACCGGCGAACTGGTCGACTTGCTCGCGGGAAGCGAAGGCACGCTGGCGCTGTTCGTAGGCGTCGAGCTCGCGCTCGCTCCTCAGCCGGCTGCAACGGCAAGCGTGCTCGCGGCCTTTGCATCACTCAGATGCCGCAGTGATCGGCACCGACGCAGCACGCGAGCAGAGGGCGAGCGCATGCGAGCTGCTCGACCGAACGTTTCTCGAGCTCGTGCGTGGCTCGGCCGGTCAATCAGACAGGATTCCGAAGGACACCGAGGCAGTGCTTCTCGCAGAGGTCGAGGGCGACAACGATGCGAAAGCCGCCGCTTCAGCCAGGAGTCTGGCAGACCGCTTCAGGGCGGCCGGCGCAACGTACGTGGTGGTAGCTCTGGACTCGGTTACGGAGGCCGCGCTCTGGGACTTGCGCCACGCCGCGAGTCCAATTCTTGCCCGCCTGGACGCGTCGCTCAAGTCGATGCAGTTCATTGAAGACGGCGCAGTGCCGCCGCCGCGGCTCGCTGACTACGTGCGCGGCGTCCGCGCGTCGCTCGCGACGCACGGCGTGAGGGCGGCAATCTTCGGCCACGCGGGCGACGCGCATGTGCACGTGAACCCGCTGATCGATGTTCGCGACGCGTCGTGGCGAGCACGCGTGGACAGTTTGCTTAGCGAGGTCACGGCCATTACCGCCGAATTGGGCGGCACGCTTACCGGGGAACACGGCGATGGTCGGCTGCGCACGCCGCTGCTCGCGAAGGTGTGGCCCGAGTCGGCCCGGGACGTGTTCGCGCTGGTCAAGCGCGCATTTGATCCGCAGGGACTCTTCAATCCCGGGGTCAAAGTGCCCCTGGATGGCGCACGTGCGCTTGGTGACATCAAGTACGATCCGTCGCTCGCGCCGCTCCCGCCTCGCGCGCAGCGAGTGCTCGCCGAACTCGAACAGCACCACTCGTACGCGACTTTTCGACTGGCGATGTTGGACAACGACACAGCCGTCTAAATACTAGGACACCCGGGGACCCGCGCTCATGGACACGACGCGATGGTCGGTGTTCGGTGCACTTGGATAACCACTTGCGCACCAGTGGCTTACGACATTGATGCCCGCGCGGCTCGCTGGGCACTGGGTATGCCCTTTCGTTCTCTCGAGTCACCAATGTCGGGGAGGATTGATGTCGGCCCGTTCGATGTTGCTCGCAGCGACCGTGACGGCGTTGTCGTTTACGGGCGCAAGCGCCCTGCAAGCGCAGTATCGCGTACGCTACTGGGAACCACCCCAGCCAATATTCACCATCACGCCGTATTTCGGTTACGCGCACTTCGGGCATTACATAAACGGCCCACTGGGAACGAGTGAATCGGGGTCCGGCGCTCCATTGACCGGCGCGCAGGCGAATCTGGT
Organism: uncultured Gemmatimonadales bacterium; assembly: GCA_963838855.1. GTDB lineage: Bacteria > Gemmatimonadota > Gemmatimonadetes > Gemmatimonadales > Gemmatimonadaceae > FEN-1251. Next base: position 215,507 of record CAWISX010000021.1, read on the forward strand.
ACTGTCGCCATTCATCTCGCTTGTCGGTAACGTCGCATACGGAAATACCGGTCTCACGTTTTTCGTCCCGGCCGGAGAGCCGACGCGCGGGAGCTCGGGCGTGTGGCTGTTCGATGGGGACCTGCAGTTGACGGCTCCGTTCCGCGGCACCCAAGGGCCAGATAATCAAGCCCTTCTTCCAGGCCGGATTGGGCGGGATCGACTATAACACGCAGAACAGCATCGGCAGTACAAGCTCGACGAGCTTCGCGTTCAACTACGGTCTAGGGCTCGACTATCCAATCACGCGAGCGGTTGGCTTGAGATTCATGGCCAAAGACTACGTCGCGCATTGGTCCAACCCCAACGCCGCACCGTCGGGATTTGTCGGCCCAGGCTATCTACTACAGTAACGACGTCTTCACCCACAATTTCGCGATCACCGGCGGTCTCAAGCTAGGATTTTGATTCCGAAACGTCGCGACCTTGTCGGCTCACGCTAGGTGAATTTTTCTTTCTTTCGTCGGCGGTCGCCCCTCCCGCTAACCCGCTCCCCGCCAAGCGGGGAGGGAATTCTTTTTTCAAGCTTCGCTTGGACGACGAGGGGGCTCGCCCCCCCGCGGGGGCGTGCTGACGCGGGGGGAATGCGTTGGGCGGGGGGGGTTAGGGGGTGGGGCACCTCGTGGCACACGCGCACTCACGACGGGAACCATCCATACGGCGTACCCGCGCGGGTCGCGGATATTGGCAATCATTCTGATCGAAGTATGCCACCGACAACTCGCGGGTGATCGCCGTCACTTCACCGATTGTATCCGAATAGCCGTCGCGCCAGGCTTCGAGGATTGTGGCAAATGTCTCGCGCGGAACGCGCAGCGTGTCGACCACGACGTAGCTCACCGTGATCTCTTCGAGGTTCATTGCCGCGAGAATCCCAAAAGCGTTGCGACCAATGAACAGATCGGTATTGGTAGCCGCTCCGAACTTACGCGGGAACCTCGTGCCAAAAATCTCGCGGATCGAGTTGGCCGCGCTGGAAGTGAAGCATCCCATAGTCTTCCGGAATGAGGTGCAGATACCCGCCACGGCGCGTGACCCGCACGAGCTCGGCGATCACACGGTCCGGGTACGGGAATGGAATGAAGGACGTGGCGGCATACGGTGAGGTCGAAAGTGCAGTCCGCGGCGCGGAGCTCGAACACGCTTTGGTGTTCGAACTTGAGGCGCGGCGCGAGGTCCGCGTAGCGCGATCGCGCCAGCTCCAGATGCTGGTCGACGATGTCAACTCCGAGCACCTGAGCGCGAGGAAAGAGCCTAGCCAAACGCGAGGAGCCCTCACCTGTGCCGCAACCGGCGTCGAGGATGTTTGCCTCCTCCGGGAGCAGGTAGCGACGAATCAACGGGACTTCCTGCGGCCAAATCGCTCGCGCCTGCGCGTCCAAGTTTCGCACCATCGACTCGTCGGCCATTTGCTTGGCTTGCGGATTGAGATCGGTCACAGCGTTCTCCCTTAAGCGGCCCCTCCCCCTCCCCAACCCCCTCCCCTAAAGGGGAGGGGGAATGTTCTCTTTTCAAGCTTCGCTTGAGATGACGAGGGGGCTTCGCCCCCTCGACCCCCACTAACGCGCGTGGCCGCTCCGGATGATGTCCTTTTCGAGCGGCCTGGCGCAGCCCCGCGGTCGTGGTAGCGCGGCCCGCGAGAACAAGGCGCGGTGGGACGAAGCTCCGGCTACGAAGAAAAGGGAATCCCCCTCGCTCGAGGGGATCGACCTGCCACGGGGGTAAGGGGGCGAAGCCCCTGTCATCCAAGCGAAGCTTGAAAGAAAGACGTTCCCCCTCCCCTTTAGGGGAGGGGGTCAGGGGGAGGGGCGAGCAATCGATGCCAGTCCGAATTCTCTCGCCCAATCGGCGCACTCGCGGCAGATTTCGGTGGGACGAATTTTCAGTAGACAGGAGACCCGCTATGGCGACGTTTGTACATAGCACGAAAATCCCGATTGGCCGCGCACGGACTTTGCCCGGCCGCTACTACACGTCGCAGGAGATATTCGCCGAAGAGCAGGAAGCCATATTCTCGACGCGCTGGCTGTGCGTCGGCCGCGCTGACACCATTCCCAATTCGGGCGACTACTTCCTGCGACAGATCGGACCCGCAAGCGTGATCATTCTACGGGATCGCGCCGGCCAGATCCGAGCATTCCACAACACCTGTCGGCATCGCGGCACCAGGCTGTGCGAAACTACGGCAGGCAATGTGGGCGAACGGATCACCTGCCCATATCACTCCTGGGTGTACGCGCTCGACGGGCGCCTCATTGGCGCGCCCTCGACCGCCGACATCGAGGGTTTCGACAAAGCCGATTACCCACTGCACCAGGTCAAGACCGGCGAGTGGGAAGGGTTCATCTTCATGAACCTCGCGGCCGACCCGCAACCGTTTACCGACGCCTTCGCGCCACTCATCGGCAAATGGACCAGGTTCAATCTTCCCAAGCTGAGCGTTGCGCGCCGCATCGAGTACGATGTCAAGGCAAACTGGAAGCTTCTGTTCGTGAATTACTCGGAGTGCTACCACTGCTCGCCCGTACATCCGGCGCTGGTGAAGCTGTCGCCCGCCACGAGCGGCGAGAACGACCTGATCGAAGGACCGTTCTTGGGCGGATTCATGACAATCAACGAAGAAGCCGGCAGCATGACGATGAGCGGCCGCGCCTGCGGCCTGCACGTCGGCGACCTCGCGGACGATGACTTGCACCGCGTGTACTACTACTCGCTCTTTCCGAATATGCTCCTGAGCCTGCACCCGGACTACGTGATGTACCACACACTGTGGCCCGTCGATCCCGGCCGCACGCTGATCACGTGCGAGTGGCTGTTCCACCCCGCGTCGCTCGCCGGCGGATTCGATCCGGACGATGGGGTAGGATTTTGGGACATGACGAATCGCCAGGATTGGCACATTTGCGAGCAGAGTCACCTTGGCATCACGTCGCCCGCGTACACGCCGGGCCCGTACTCTCCGCGGGAGAGCTTGTCGGTCGCATTCGAGCGTGAGGTGCTGTCCTCGCTGGGTCGCGAGCGAGCGTAATCGCCCACGCCCGCATCACAGGCAAACGGTCCTTCCCTTTTCAAGCTTCGCTTGGATGACGAGGTCGCCCCACCCCTAACCCCTCCCCTAAAGGGGAGGGGAATTCTTGTTCTCTTAAGCTTCGCTTAGATGACGAGGGGGCTTCGCCCCCTCGACCCCCTGTTGCGCGCAAGGAGGTCTTGGCGCGGCGAGTCTGACTTGGTCGGCGAATGCCCCTTTGGCCGCGCAATTTCCACTCCGCGTTCCTCATGGTTCTGGGGCCGAAGCTCCCCACCCGACGGCATTAACCAGGTCGAGGGGGCAAGGCCCCCTCGTCATTCGAGCGAAACTTGCAGGAAAAGCAGTTCTCCTTCGCCTTCGGGAGGCCTTGAAGCAAGACCTTGGGGTCCGGGCGGCGGAGCCCCCTCGTCATTCAGTGAAACTCAAAGAAAGACAGTTCCCCTTCGCCGTTAGGGGAGCCGTGGCAGCAAGACTTTGGGGGTCGAGGGGGCGAAGCCCCATCGTCATCCAAGCGAAGCTTGAAGAAAAAGCATTCCCCCTCCCCTTTAGGGGAGGGGGTTAGGGGGAGGGGCGCCTTATCGCTAGCGTAGGCGAAATAGATCTCGCACCCGCGGGCGCGAGCCCGCCACCGGCGGCGGTGCAGCAGCTGCGTCGCGCGATGGGATTTCGCGATCTGCTGCTGTTCTACGTCGCGACCGGGTTCAGCTTGCGGTGGATCGCGACGGCGTCGGCCGCGGGACCGAGCGCGATCGTGATCTGGCTGTTGGCATGCGTGGGGTTTTATCGTGCCGCTCGTGCTCACGGTGCTGGAGCTATCGTCGCGATATCCAGACGAAGGCGGCGTATACGTTTGGGCGAGGGAGAGCTTCGGTGGCTTCGCCGGGTTTCTGACGGCGTGGACTTATTGGACGTCCAATCTTCCGTACTTCCCCAGCCTGCTGTATTTCACGGCAGCTAACGCGCTCTTCCTTGCGGGCGCACACGGCTCGGCACTCGCCAACGACCCGGTGTACTTCGTGATTGCGTCGTGCGCCGGGCTCGCGCTGGCCGTAGGCCTCAATGTTCGCGGCCTAGACATCGCGAAGTGGCTGCACAACGTCGGCGCCGTCGGGCTTTGGATCCCTGCAGTTATCCTCGTCGTGCTGGGGGGCGTGGCGCTCGTTCGGTTCGGGTCGGCCACCCAGTTCACGCTCAGCGTCGTTGGTGCCCAGCACTCATCTCAAGGATATCATCTTCTGGTCGACCATAGCGTTCTCGCTGAGTGGAGCCGAGAGCGCGTCCATGCTGGGTGACGAGATCGATCAGCCGCGTCGCAACGTGCCAAGAGCGCTCTTAACGGCAGGCGCACTCATCACGAGCGTGTACATCCTGGCGACAGTAGCCATCATGGTGGCACTGCCGACGGGCCGCGTGCCCGAGATTCAGGGAGTGATGCTGGCGATCGAGTCGCTGGCCGGGCGTGTGGGCGTACCGATCATCGCCCTGTTTGCGGCGGTTCTGGTGGTTCTCAGTGGCATAGGTCAGACAGGTGCATGGTTCGCCGCGGCCGGGCGACTTCCGTTCGTGGCCGGGATCGACCGGTATCTGCCACCCGCGTTCGCGCGCGTGCATCCGCGTTGGCACACTCCTTACGTCGCTTTGCTAGTGCAGGCTGTGATCTCTGTGGTGTTCATATTCCTGAGCCAGGCTGGCACAGGGGTCAAAGGTGCGAACGACGTGCTCGTGAGCATGTCGATCATTGCCTATTTCATTCCGTACTTATTCATGTTCGCTGCTCTCATCAAAGCGCAGCGCGTGCCGGCCGGCCCTGGAGTCATGCGCGTCCCCGGTGGGCCGCGCGTCGCGCGCGTTGTGGCATCCGTGGGCCTAGTCGTGACGGCGGTGGCGATCTTTCTGTCACTGCTGCCGGCAGCCGACGAGGCGAACAAACCGCTCGCCGTGACGAAAATCGTTGGGCTGAGCGCTTTGCTGGTTGGCATCGGGGCAGCGCTTTACTGGAACGCAGTAAGAAGGCGTCGGTAAAACCGCACGCCCCAGCCGACGTTGGCGATGGATATGCGCTCGTCGTTTCCGTGCACTCCGCGGAGGCTTTCCGATAGCTCGACTATGTACGGGTCGAGGCCGTAGCAAACGAGCCCCGCGCCAGCATAGATAGGACGATCACTGGCGCCAGCGTCCACGGTCGAAGCGATGGGCACGTTGGGCAGCATCTGGTGGATGACAGCCTCAATCGCGTCGAAGAGCGGCGTGTCGAGCGGCGCGTTGAACGGCGGGGTGACCTCATCGAACGTCTCCACGTGCACCGCCGTGTCGCCGATCACTTGTATGAGCCGGCGGCGGAAGGCCGTAGTGTCCTCGTCAGGAAGAAGCCGGATGTCGAGCTCGGCGGATGCCTGCGCAGGAATTATGTTGGTCTTATTCGACCCGGTCAGAACCGTCGGCGATATGGTGTTGCGGAGCAGCGCGTTTCGGTCGGGATCGGACACCAGCCATGCCCTTCCGCGCGGCGACTGCAACGCGGCTCGCGCGTTCATTAGCCATGTACGGCGCTCGCCAGTCTCGTACGCGGCTTCGGTTTTGAAGTAACGGTCTACGGCGGGCAGGACACGAAGTGGCGTTTGCCACGCAGACACACGGGCGATCGCGCGCGCAAGCCGCGGAACGGGATTGTTCGGGGTGGGCTCCGACCCGTGAGATGCGACTCCGTGAACGGTAAGTCGCTGCCAGAACGGAATCTTTTCGCCGACACCGATGCCCCACCATTTGACGTGGCCGTTCTCGACTCGCGTGTCGCCGCCCTCGGTCAGCAGGTACTTGATGCCTTGGAGCAGGTCACTGTGCCGCCTTACGAAAGCGACCGCGCCATCGCCATCTGATTCCTCGTCGGCGTTGCCAATGATGACGACATCACGGTGTAGCCTGATCCCAGCTCGCTTGAGCGCGACGACGGCCATGATCTGAATGATCCCTTGGCCTTTCATGTCTAATGTTCCGCGCCCCCATAGATAGCCGTCCTTGATCACGCCGGCGAACGGATCAACGGACCAGAACTCCCGCGTTATCGGCACGACGTCCATGTGATGCACGAGCGCGATCCCGGGCTCGGACCCGTCGCCCTTTATCCGCGCATAGAAGTTCGCCCGACCCGGCCCCAGCTCCGCTGTATCGAGGACCTGGCCATCGATCCCCTCGCTCGCCAGGAAATTCTTGAGCCAGTGAGCGGTTTCGAGTTCGTTACCCGGCGGGTTCGACGTGTTGATCCTGATGTACTCCGCGAGCCGCGCGACAGTCTCGTCACGAATCGAGTCATCGGCTGGAGTCGCCTGAGCATAGGCGACCGCGGTGTCGAGTCCCTGTGGCACAGTCTGTCCGGCCGCCGTCCGCCAAGCGATCGCGATCACTCCAGCGAGCATCGAGCGCTTCATTAGTTCAGTTGCCATCCCCTACCCCCTAACCCCCTCCCCTAAAGGGGAGGGGGAATGTTTTTTTGTGGGGCGAAGCCCCACACCCCCGAAGGGCGAAGACTTCTTCTTGTGGGGCGAAGCCCTCGCGACCTGGGAGAGTGAGACTTTTTCTTGTGGGCCGAGCCCCATCCCCGGAGGGCAAAGACTTTTTCTTGTGGGGCAAGCCCCACCCCCGGGAGGGCCAGGGCAAGATCAAGCGGGCGATTGTGGCGTCCGCTTGCGCCGATGCGAGCGGCGTTTCGCGCCGTGCGCCGGCGAGCGAAAAGTGGTCTGGGGGCGAATTGCGCTGCTTCGCACGACGCCCTCAGGAAAGCGAAAGGGGGGTCGAGGGGGCGAAGCCCCCTCGTCATCCAAGCGAAGCTTGAAAGCCAAACATTCCCCCTCCCCTCCCCCCGGGAGGGGAGGGGGTTAGGGGGTGGGGAGGGAGCCCCACTCATACCATATACTGTCTAGGCGGATCAGCCATCTGCAGAATCGGTCGCGTGATGGCAAAGGGCGCTATATCGGACGGAGTGCGGCCGCCAATCGCCAGCTCGGAAAGAATGCGACCGATCACCGACGCAAACTTGAACGCGTGCCCGGCGCCAATCGCGACCCAGACGTTGGGATGGCCGGGCACTGCATCGATGACAAAGTCCCGGTCGGGGGTCAACGTGTAGAGGCATGTCTTGGTATAGATGACCGGGCCGAGCGCGTCGGGCAGGTAGCGACGGAGAAACCTTTCGACGTCGGCCACCGCTGCTGGGTCAGGCTCGAACGTTCTCGACTGCGCCGAGACTGGGCGGCCTCCCGCATCACGCGCGGCTTTGGGACCCGGCTCGCCGAACGTCGGGAACCCGTAAAAGCACGGATCATCCATCCAGATCCAGATCGGGAACCGCTCGGGCGCGAAGTCGCCGGCGTGCGGGCTCGCAAAGTACGTGACCTGCTCCTGCGTGACCTCGAGCGGCAGCCCCACACCAAGCTGCTCGAGCGCGTCAGACGACCAGGGTCCAGCCGCTATCAATAGCGACCGAGCGCGGTATGAATCTCGCCCCGCGACGATCTCGACCTCCCCGTCGACCGAGCGGATGGACTCGACAGGCGCCCGCTCTCGCAACGTCGCGCCGTGCTCTCGCGCCATCCGTTGGTGCGCCGCGTTCGCGCGGGCCGCCATAGCAATGCCGCTATCGGCCTGAAACACGCCGTGATGCTCATCACCTAGGCGCCACTGTGGCCATCGACGCATGAGCTCGGCCGCGTCCAGCTCCTCGAATGGCACACCGCACGCGCGCATGCTCTCGGTGTATGTCCGCAAGTCAATCGCGGCCGCTCGCGGCGCGACGTCCAATCCGCCCGTTCGCAGCACCACCTCCTCACCCGCGTCAGCTTCGACCATCCGCCAGGTCTCGTACGCGCGCTTGGCCAAGCGCACATATGCCGGCGTGTGGTACGAGAGCCGAATGATGCGGGAGTGGTCCTGCGATTCGCCTCGCACGTGCCCGAGCTCGAATTGCTCGAGCCCTAGCACGGCCTCGCCAACGCTTCGAGACAGCCAGTACGCGGCCGCGCTACCAAGGCCGCCCAAGCCAAGCACGATGTATTCGTACTCGCGGCGACGAGGCGTCAGACGCGAGTCCCGAGCCGTGACCGGATGTACCTCCGAATGTCTAGGCTCCAGCTTTCCATGGGCGCGTAGAATCCACTCTCGAAAACGCGTGACCGCATGCCTCGCTGGACACCCTCGCAAATGGCCCAATCCTGCCGGTTGACGATGTCCCAAAATTCGACGGCATCCGAGGGATCGAACGCAGGCTTGGCGCACTCCTCTTGGTGAAACAGGAAATCACACGCAACCGTTGTGTGCTCTGCGCCGCGCGGCCACAGCGTGAATGCCGCCACGTGGTCCGCGGATGCACTGATCAAGAGATTGGGATAGAACAGTTCGCCCTTGTGGCGCACGCGTTCCTCGTCGCTCAGCCCGCGAAACGGCGAGCGAGTTGACGTTCCAGTCTTCGTGAATGTCCAGGTGCCTGACGCATGCGGTATCCCCGCCTCCCAGTCCAGCTCTGCGCCGCCACGATGCTTGAACGCCGGCACGATCGCGCACAGCTCTGGATGCACGCCGGCACAATGGTAGCACTCGTTGTAGTTCTCGAGGATCACCTTCCAGTTCGCCGCTACGTCGTACACAATCCGTCGGCTCGTGCGGAGCTCCGTCCACGGATACCGCTCGAGCCGGCGTGTCCCCTCCCCCAATTGCTCGAGGAGCGGCCCAGCATCTCCATGGGGCGCAAGGCGCACGAACACGAAGCCTCCCCACACGTCCACATCCACTGAATGCAGCGGAAGATCTGCGCGCGCGAAGCCGTCGCCGTCTTCCAGAAACGGCGCCGACCGCAGGGAGCCGTCGAGCGAGTACGTCCACGAGTGATACGGACAGCGGATACCGGTGCCGAACGTCCCCGAGGATGCCGCGCTTTCCGGCACGGCGGGCGCATCGGCCCCGGTGAGTACCAGCTCGCACCCACGGTGGCGGCAGAGGTTATGGAACGCCCGAAGAACTGCGTCCCGCCCGCGTACGAGCAAAAGACTCTCGCCCGCGACGTGCAGCACGACGTACTCCCCGGGCCCAGCCACCGATTCCGCGCGTCCCACGCACACCCACTCGCGTGTGAAGATCCGCTCGCGCTCGAGCCCAAATATCTCGGGGTCGAAGTAAGCGGCCCGCGGCAGTGTCCGTTCCAGCGCCGTCATAAGCCGGTCAACGGCACATCAGGATTGCGTCACGAGTCGCTCACGCAGCGTTGCGGCGCCGCTTTACGTCGCGCAGGATCTCGCGAGCGGCGTTGTACCCGCAGGCGCCCATCACGCCGCCACCGGGGTGCGTAGCGGCGCCGCACAGGTACAGTCCGCGAATCGGCGTGCGGTAGTCTGCGTATCCGGCGACCGGCCGCATGAAAAAGAGACTGGATAATGACATCGCGCCTTGCATGATGTTGCCGCCGCTCAGGCCGTAGCGCGCTTCAATGTCACGCGGAGTGAGCACCTGACGGGCGATCACCGCGCGCTTGATGTTCGGCGCGTACTCTGCCAGCAAGTCGAAGCATCGGTCGGCGAACGCCTCGCGCGCCGAATCCAGGGATGTACCGTTGAGACGCAGGTCGTACGGGAAATACTGAATGAACATGGACATCAGGTGCTGTCCGCCGGGCGCAACCGTATCGTCCAACGCGGACGGAATCGTGCACTCGAGAATCGGGTTTCGCGCAGGGCGTCCGTACTTGGCATCATCGTACGCATGCTCAATGTAATCCATGGACGGACAAATGTGGATCGTGCCTCGGTGCTGCGGTCCGGGCGCGACTCCTGGGCATGCTGTAAAATCGGGCAGCTCGCTGAGAGCCACGTTGATCTTGAGGCTCGCGCTACGGTAGTCGATCGCCGCGATCGCATCGGCAAAGTCAGCCGGCAGTTCGGCGCGGTCCATCAATCGTTCGAACGTGACGCGGGCATCGGCCCCTGACACAACTCGCGGCGCGCTGATCTCGCTGCCATCTACGAGGGCGACCCCACGAATCCTGCCCTCCGCGACGACCACACGCGCCACCTCGGCTTCGGTGCGAATCTCGGCGCCGGCTGCGCGAGCCGCGCCCGCAATCGCGTTGCTGATGCCACCCATGCCGCCACGCACGTAACCCCACACACCACGTACGCCGTTGGTCTCGCCCATCACGTGGTGGAACAGCACGTAAGCAGTGCCCGGCATCGACGGCGCAGCCATCGCGCCTATCACAGCATCGGTCGCCAGCGTTGCCTTGAGCTCCTCCGATTCGAACCAGCGGTCTAGAATGGGCCGAGCCGCGCCCGTCAATATCTCGATGGCCGCCGCGCCGTCCTTGCCCAGTCGAGTGAACTTCCATCCCAGCCGTGCGAGCGTGGCGAGGTTGCGCGGCGCGAGCGACCAGGGACTGGGAGGCGTCATCATGAGCGTAGGCTCGATGAAGTCCGCTACCCGTTCCAGCATCGCTTCGTACCGCGGGAGCGCCTCAGCGTCCTTCGCCGAGAACTTCGACACTTCTCGACGGGTCATTTCCTTGTCCGGGCCGAGCATGAGGTATCGCCCGTCAGGAAACGGCGAAAACGATGACGGATTCCTCGGAAGCATTTCGAATCCGTAACGCTTCAGGTCAAGCTCGCGAATTATCTCAGGACGCAGCAGGCTGTTGACGTACGAGGCGGTCGACACCTTGAAGCCGGGCCATACTTCCTCCGTAACGCACGCGCCACCTATCACATCGCGCCGCTCGAGCACGACCACCTTCTGGCCCGCGCGCGCGAGATACGCGGCGGTGACGAGAGCGTTGTGCCCCGCGCCGATTACGATGACGTCGTACCGGTCAGCCATGTAATGCCGAGTCGTGGCCAGCGCTAGCGGGCCGCGCGCTCTCCTCCGTTTCGCTTGAGGTATTTGTCATACCACGCTACGTATCGCTCGAGTCGATCACGCCAGTGACTCGGCGTCTTGATGTCGTGATATTCGCCAGGGTACACGATGAGCTCAGTGTCGATGCCTAGGCTACGCAAAGCCTGGTACATCTGCTCGGAGTTGATTAGCGGGACGTTTACGTCGAGATCACCACAGAGAAAGAGCGTCGGCGTCACGATGCGGTCAGCATGGAAGAAAGCATACGATACGCGCTGCCAAACGTCCGGGTGCGCCCACGGGTATCCCAGTTCGTGCTCGTAGTCCCGGATGTACTCGTCAGTCCCGTACCCGGCGAACGCGTTGGACTGGCCAGCGCCACTCGTCGCTGCCTTGAATCGAGTAGTTCGCGCGATGACGGCGTTGGTGAGTATCGCGCCGTAGCTCCAGCCGCCAACTCCCAACCGCGCCGAGTCGGCGATGCCGCGCGCCACGGCATCATCGACCAGCGCCAACTCATCGTCCACATCCTTGTTGCCCCAGTCAGCATAGATCGCCCGCATGTATGTGGTGCCGCGCCCCGAGCTTCCACGGGGGTTGCCGGCGAGCACCACGTAGCCGTGCGCGGCCAACAGCTGCCAGTCGAAATAGAACTCGTTCCCCCACTCCCACACCGGTCCGCCATGATTGCGAAGAATCGTGGGGTAGCGCCGTCCGGGAACGTAGTCTGCAGGGGTCACCACAAACCCGTCTACCACCGTGCCGTCGGCGCTCTTCACGCTGACTTCTCGCACGGGCGCGAGGGCGACACTATCCAGCCATGAGTTGTAGTGCGTCAACTGGCGTGGCGTGCGCGCGCCCGGGTCGAGTGCGAATAGCTCCGGCGGGGCCAGCGCGGTGCCCGACACGAGGGCGATTCGCCCCGAGCGACTTATGTCGAAACTCACGATCACCCGCCGTCCCGCGACTAGGCGGTTCACAGCGCCGCCTCCGCCGCCTCCGCCGCCTCCGCCGCCTACCGCTTCACGCGCGAGCTGTACCGCCCTGTCGTCCTCGACCAGGAAGTACAGCGAATGCCCGTCTGGTGCCCAATGCGGATGTGTGACAATGCGGTCGAGCGTGGGCGCCACGGATAGCGCAGGGCCGCCAGCGAGGGGCGAGACCATGAGATTCTGCGCAGAGTAATCCATCATCTCCGGCGGCCCGCCCTCCGTGTAGGCAATCGTCTTGCCGTCCGGGCTCCAGGCCGGCGGACCCGATTCCCACTCCGGGTCGTTGTCGCGTCCCTCGAACGTCGTGATTTGCTGCTCTGCAGCGCCGGCACGCGCGTCGATCGCGTACACGTCGAAGTTGTCGCTCCGATCGCCATCGGTGCCTGATTTCCGCACGAAGGCGATGCGCTGCCCGTCGGGTGACCACGTGGGCAACGCAGCATCCACGGGCCCACGGGTGAGCAAAGTGGCCGAATGCGTTGCGATGTCGACGACGTACAACCGGTGCCGCCGGTCTGTCAGCCAGCCAGTGCCATCCTCCAGAAACTGAAATCGCCTGATGACGATCGGCCTGGGTGTCGTGACATGGGCGGTACTCGAGTCCCTTTGCAAAGAATCGGGGTCAGGGTCATAGGCGATGACCGCGAGCTGCTTGCCATTCGGCGACCACGCGTAGTCGCTCACGCCACCGGGCAGATCAGTGACGCATTCGGCTTCGCCGCCCTCCGCATCGTGCGGCATCACCCAGACCTGGTCGGCGCTGTCGTGAGCACCGCCGCGACCCGACAGAAATGCCACCGCGCGCCCGTCCGGCCGCCAATGCGGAAGCTGCTCACCCCTCGGACTCCACGTGAGTCGGCGCGTAGTCCTGCCGTCCCAACTCGTCTCGTAGATCGCCGACACGTGCTCATCGCGCGTTGAATCGGTCGTCTTCACCGAATAGGCTATCCACGCGCCGTCAGCCGACAGCTCCGCGCCCTCGACTTCACGTAAGCGGTACATGTCGCTCACGCTGAGCGGGCGTCCGGGGCGGCCGGCCTTGAGAACACCTTGAGGGACCGCCGGTATCGAAGACGCCGACCGAACGGCGCCCGCTTGCGCCACGGCGAGCCTGCCTGCCAAACACAACACCGGCACGGCCACGAGCGTTGCAACCCGCGAACTCGTGAATGCGGGCACGAGCCAATGCATCACGGCGCGAGCCGCCATCCGATCAGGCGGATGTGTTGCTACAGCCGTGGAAGTTTGGGTTGTTGGTCTCGTCGGAAGAGACCGGGAAGTCGACCGCAGAACCATACGGCGCGCCCGTGATCGCGTCCGTTCCCGTTGGGAAAACTGTCTCGGGGCCTCGTCCATACTGTCGCACGAGCCGTCGCAAATCGCTCAATCGGTGCGCCGTCAGATACAGCCAAAACGCTCTCTCGCGGAACATGACGTTTTGCTGCAGAGTGGTCCCAGCCGCAGAGGTCGAATCCGGAGTGAGGGGCGGAATTCCCGAATCGCTGCGCGCCGCATTGAGGGCACTCGTCCACCCGGCGACGTCACCGGCGCGAAGGTGGGCCTCCGCGTCGATGAGTCGCGTCTCGAGCCCGGTTGCGACGGGGATCAGCGCCGTCGGATCGGCATATTTCTCTTCGGCGATGAAGTTTGGTCCCGTACCGCTGAATCCGGGACCGCCCGTGTTGAACGTCAGAACGCGCGGGTCAGCCGCGGACACGAAGTTCAGTCCATTGATGCCTTCCGAGTCGGCCACGCTGAACGCCAGCTGCGTCGAAAAGTACCAGACACCGTTGTTTTCGCGGGGCGAATTGGTCGAGCCCTCTATGGAGTACACGAACGACGTGGGGACGCTGTCCGCGACAGCCAACGCCGCAGCAAATTGGCCCAGATCGAGAAGTACACGCGCACGCCCGACGCGCGCGAGGTCGATCTGCTCAATGCCTTTGGGGTCTCCATTGGCGACGGAATCGGCAACGGCTATCGGGCTGGCCGCGGTGAAATCTGCCAGTGCCCTCGCGTAAACCGAGTCCGTAGACAGCGGAAGGCCGTAGGTCACTGTCCCAGTGAACGAGACCGAGTCGAACGGAATCCCCGAGCAATAGTTCTCGGCGAACAGCACGTAGCTGTATCCCGCAAGGTTGAGCATCTCAGCGCGCAGGACGTTGGTCGAGTCGTATTTCTTGTAAAGGCCCGCGGCGCGCTCGGCCGAGACCCGCGCCTGACTGAGATCCAGATAAATGCCCCGCGTCGTCACATTGCCCGGCGCCGCGATCCGGTTGTCAATCGCGATTCGCGTGGGGAATGTCTCGAGGTCTATGTATTCATCGGTGAAGAGCCCCGTCATATTGACGTGCCCCTCGTTGGCGTCTCCCGATTGGGCTGCTGACCCGCCATAGGCCACCTGAAATTGCGAGATGGCCCCCGCCCGGGCGTTTGGCAGCCCGGCCGCGCTGTTGATCTGGCCCGGCGAGCTGGTGTCCTTGTCTTTCGTATTGAGCAGCCGATCGACGTTGCATGCTGAAGCGACGCAGATCAGCACGAGCGCGATGACCGCGCGCCCGACAATTGGTACAGGGGATTGGATACGCATAACTAATGGGGAGTCGCGCATCTGGCGCCTTACCACGTGATGTCCACGCGGCCAGTCCAGTAGCGAACCGGCGGCTGTGTAAGGAAATCGGACGCCGTAAATGGATTGTACTGATTGTTGACGTTCGGGGCGAAGTTTATTTCGGGGTCGAAGCCGGAATACTTGGTCCACGTGACCAGGTTGCGACCTGACAATGAGAAGCTCGCTTGCGAAGCGTGAATGCGCCTCGCCCAGCTGGTCGGCGCACTGACGCGGGCCGTCACCTCGCGGAGTTTCCAAAACGAGCCATCCTCGAACGCGCCGGCGTCGCTGAGCGCTAGCGATTCGGTGATTGCCGCGGCCTGACGCTTGAGGCCCACGCTGGGGTCGTAGGCTTCCTGACAGATGGTGTTCGAGAACCCGCAGCGGAACTCCTCCGTTCCGTTGTAGACCATGACTCCTGCCCGGCGGTCGAAGAGAGCAGATAACCGAAGGAAGCGGAACAGAGTGAAGCTCGGCGTGATGCTATACTCGTCGCTGGGCTGCGAGTTACCAAAGAACACCGGCGTCGAGCCGACGGTGATCTCGTTTGGCTCGACTATGCCGTCGTGGTTGAGATCCTTGTAAGTGTATGGGTACGACCAATACCCACCCAGCGAATACCCGGGAGTGAATTCCTGCGTGTCGCCGGCATCGCCAGCGTCGAACGTGACCGGGCTGATATTGGGCCCAAGCTTGACGAGTTTGTTGTGATTGACCGATCCGTTGAAGGTCAGTTCGGCCGTGAAATTCCGGCTACTGTACACCGTCCCGGAAAGGCCGAACTCGAGCCCTTTGTTGGTCACCTCTCCCAAGTTTACGAACTGCACGTTGCCACCCGTTCCCGGAGCGAGCTGTCGCTGTACCAGGGAGCCGCTGGTGGTCTTGTTGTAGTACGTCACCTCGAGAGTCACACGATCGGACAGAAATCCTGCGTCGAATCCCGCCTCGAACTCGCGCGAGATCTCGGGTGTGAGATTCGCGTTCCCTGTGGCGGTGTCGATGGCGCCGATCAGCTCCTCACCGTCTTTCTTGGCTGGGGCCGACGAGAAGAAGAACAGCGGCTGCCGGAACTCCGGCCGCTCGCCGGATTCGCCGAACGCACTGCGCAGCCGTAGCGAGCTGAGTGTCGGCACGTGTGGAAAGAACGGCTCCTCGCCGATGACCCAGGACAAGCTGGCTTCCGGATATGTCGTCCAGTTGCCACCTAGCGCGCTGTTCTTGTCGGTGCGAACCGCGCCGGACAGGAACACCTTGTCGCGCCACGCGAATTGTTGTTGCACTAGGCCGCCGAACAGCACCTCCTCGGGGTTGTCCTCGGTGACGCTGAAGTTCGTGTTGGCGCCGCCCAGCGTGCCAACTCCGGGTAGAAGGCCTTGAGCGAACGCGATCAGTTGATTGTGGGTCTTGTCCGTGTACTGCGTGCCGATAGAGGTGGTCCCCTGCACTGAGGAGACGACGTTGTAGCGCCCGGTGGCCGTCACGTTAGTCGTGTACTGCCGGTCGATGATCGGATCGGTCTGTACGTATCCCGTCGGAAATATTGGGATGAGACCGGTCGGGAAAATTTGACGCTCGGTCGTCTGGATGAAATCGAGACCGGTAACACCGACCACAGAAACCCACCTGAGCGGACGCCAAGTGGCCGTGGCGCTCCCAGTGTAGCGATTCACGCTCTGTGTCGACAGCGCCTGGGCCAAACTGTCCGGCGTCAGGCCGGCGAGATATCCGTGGGTCGTCGGATCATTGAACGCAGACCCCAAAAGCCCGCCGCTCAACACGCCGTACGACGCGTTGTCGTTCTGTGGCAGACCGAGCCCGCTTTGCAGATATCCTAAGCTGGCTGACAGGTCAACCACGGGACTCAACGTCGCGTGCAGATTGGCGCGGGCGTTCGTTCGGTTGACGTAGTTGTTGGCGTACACGCCGTGCTCGTCCTTGTGGTCGCCACTGACGTAATAGCTGATCGCGTCGGTCCCGCCAGAAACCTGCAAGCCGAAGTTGGCGCGCCATCCCGGCACGTTGGGACTCAACGTCGCCAACGGATTGAAAGACACGAGTGAATCTGCGTAGGGCGTGCAGCCGCCCTCCGCTTGCAGCAGCAGGGTGCACTGCGTCAGGCGATTCCCGGACGAGTCGAGACCAATGCGCGCGTAGTTGGCGGGATAGTCCACATAGTTCCGCACGGATCCGTATTCCCCGTATGTGCGCCACACCGGTTTCCCCGCAGATCCGTGCTTGGTCGTGACCTGGATTACCCCGTTGGCACCGGCCGTGCCATACAGCGCTGCGGCAGCGGGCCCACGAAGCACCGTGATGTCTTCGATCTCGTTGGGGTCGAGGTCATCCAGCCTCGAGGGAGCCTGACCGCCCACGTCGAGCTGCGTGGCTGATTGGTCATTGTCCGCGCGAACGCCATCAATGACCAGCAGCGGTCCATTGTCGAGCGAGACGCTGTTGTTGCCGCGAATGCGAATGCGCGACGTGCCTCCAGTCTCTCCCGACTGCTGGGTCACCGTAACGCCGGGCGCGCGAGATGACAGCACGTCGGAAAAGTCTGCGACGGCGCCTTGGGGAACCGAATCGGGCGAGATCAATTGCACCGAGTTTCCGGTCTCGCGCTGGCGCTCCGTCTCGCCCGTCGCCTGCACGACGACCTGGTCGAGCGTCGTGGCCGAAGGACTGAGCGTGAAGTCCACGGTCACGGCGCCCGAGTCAGGCACGGTGACGTTATGCGTCACGGCGCGCATGCCCAGGCGGAGGGCTCGCAGCGTGACCGGGCCTGCCGTCAGCCCTGGCAGGCGGTACGTGCCATCTGCGCGCGTCGCCGTGACGAACGCTGTTCCAACTGCGCGAATCTGCACGTCGGGCAGCGGGGTTCGCGACGCGGAGTCAGTCACGACTCCGATCACTGCGCCGTGCTGCGCCATCGCCTGAGCGGACCACACCGCCGCCAAGGCGATTAGCGCCGCAGCGAGCCGTGCATCTCGAACAGTCAGTTGGATACGTAGACCGCGGCGGTGGGAGGAGCCCACGCGTAAGCGGGCACTGCGCGCTGACAGAATTGGCACCATAGGCACGTCTCCGGAGTGGTCGCCAACGAGAAACTTGCCGGGCGCGATCATACCAGCGGCTCGCGCGAAAGTAAAGGCGGCTCCTGACCCATTCTTGACAAGCGCGAAAACGGCACAATGATTCACCCCTTCGCCGGACCTGGGGCACGAACCCTCGGTCGGCCATTCCACGCACGCTCACGTGTAATGGCGTGACCTGCTATTTCCCGTTCGCCCCCCTCGCACGAGGGGAGGAGCGCGCGCATGGCTCGTCGCTTCGTCTGGCTCACGATGTTCGCGGCCACCGCTTGGGTACCTCGCGCGGCCGTAGCTCAGGAACGGCAAGTCACCGGAACGGTTACGCAGGCGAATTCCGCCGAGCCGATTTATGGCGCTACGGTGCTGGAAGGCGGCAATCTCATCGGCCGCTCGGACGATCACGGCAATTTTCGGATCAATCTTCCCGAGGGCCCACAGCAGATCACGGTTCGCGCGATCGGGTATCTCCCGCGAGTCGTGACCGTCGCGCCAGACGCGTCTACAGTCAGCGTCGCGCTAGCGCCGGACGTTCTCAAGCTCGAGACCCAGGTCGTCACAGGTGTGGCGACCGGTATTACCCGCCGGGAAGCCGCGACATCAACGGAGGTCGTGAGCTCGCAAGAGCTCGTGCGCGCCCCGGCGATGACGGTTGATGAGAGTCTGCAGGGCAAGGTCGCGGGCGCGGACATCCAAACCAACTCAGGCGCCCCGGGCGGCGGCGCGCAGATCCAGATTCGCGGTATCTCGACGGCAGTCGGGGCGTCCGATCCGCTCTTCGTCGTGGACGGTATCATCTACAGCAACGAAACCGTGCCGACCGGCCTGTACCAGGCAACCGGGAGTGGCCTCAACCATCCCGCCAACGGGCCGTTGCAGGATGATGCAGTCAACCGGCTGGCCGATCTCAGTCCCAACGACATCGAGTCCGTCGAGGTGCTCAAGAGCGCTGCCGCATCGTCCATCTATGGATCCAAAGCGGCCAATGGTGTCGTGGTGATCACGACGAAGAAGGGACGTGCCGGCAAGCCGCGTTGGGAAATCACGCAGCGCGTGGGCATCTCGCACCTGTTGCGCGGGCCAGAGGAGCGAGCTTGGACGATTCCGCAGGCCGACTCGGTGTACGGCTCCGCGGTGGTCGCGCCGTTCATCGTGAACGGTCGACTTCCCGTCTATGACCACCTGCGAGAGATCGCAGGCCTCACGCCGGTCAGTCCCGAAACGGATATCGGTGTCAGCGGCGGGTCGGACCTGACTCGCTACTTCCTCTCCGGCGCGATCACTCAGGACAACGGTATCATGCCGAGTACCGGAGCGGAACGCGAGTCTCTTCGGGCGAACATCAATCAGCATATCGGCAAGGGATTTGAAGGACAGTTCACTGGCGCCTTCAATCACAGCGTCGAGAACCGCGGGTTCATCAACAACGACAATTTCGGCGCGAGCGTTCCGTACGCGATTGCCTATATCCCGAGCTTCATTCCGATCACGCCCGACGCGACCGGCGTCTATCCCCAGCCAGCGATCACGTACGAAGGCGCGAACCCGTTGCAAACGATGGCAATCAGCCAGAATCAGAATACGGTCAACCGATTCACCGGCGGTGGTCGCCTGACCTACGACGCGTGGTCAGCAGAGCACAACACGCTCCAGCTAATTGGCGCCGGCGGCGTGGACTATTTCAACGACCAGTCGAATGTCGTCGTCCCGCGAGCCGCGTACTTCGAGGCGAGCAAGTCCGAGCCCGGGGTGTCGGTGCTCGGGCTCGGGCAGAACCAGTACTACAACTGGAACCTGAACGCGATTCACACGCTGACGCCTGAAAACGAGCCTTTCAAGGCAACGTCGTCGGCTGGCGTCTCGTTCGAAGACCGCGAATTCAACACGGCCAACACGGCGGCGTTCGGTCTGGTCGGCGACCAACGACTCATCGACGCAGGCGCCACCGTTCAGAACGCGGCCAACTATTCGCACGAGCGCACACTCGCACTGTATGGTGACGAGCAGTTCCTCACGTTTCGTGAGCGGCTGCTCATCGATCTCGGCATCCGCGGCGAGCGCAGTAGCAACAACGGGAACACGTCCGCGTACGAGCTCTACCCCAAAGCCGCCGCGTCGTACCAGATCCCCGGTCTGCTCGGGCATGGCAGTGCCTTCAAGCTGCGCGCTGCATACGGTGAGACAGGAAATCAGCCTCTGTTCGGCCAGAAGTACACGGTGCTCAGCACGAGCAATGTCATCGGCGGAAACGGGGGAGCGGAGCTGGGCCAGGTGGCATACGCAGCCGACCCCAACATCAAGCCGGAGCGGACACGCGAAGTCGAAGGAGGGTTTGATGCAACCGGATGGGATGGACGAGGGGATCTGGAGTTGACGCTCTACCACCGCCGCACCACGGGGCTGATCCTGCCCCGCACGCCGGCTCCGTCATCCGGGTACTACGCCGAGTACGAAAACGGTGGGACCTTCATGAATGAGGGAATCGAGATCGGCGGCACGGTCATTCCGATCCAGACTACCAGATTCACGTACACCTTCCAGACCACGTTCAACTCGCTGCGCAATAGTGTCGTCTCGCTTCCCTTCCCCAGCTTCCGGCCAGCGACCGCGGGCTTCGGACTTGCGTTCGGCGAGTTCCTCGTGCAGCCCGGCCGCCCCGTGTCCCAGATCATCGGACAGATACCGAATGGCAGCGGCGGGTTCGACGTTGTATACCTCGGTCAGGTCAACCCGCAATTCCGGTGGTCGTTTACGAACACGTTCACCTATGGCCACTGGTTGCTGAGCGGCTTGCTCGACTGGCAACTCGGAGGAATTGCCGAGAACCAGACCTATTCCTTGTATGCGTGTAACGACTTGGCATCCAACAGCGGCACGCCGGTGGGCCAAGCCGCCTTCGCCGCCTGCAACAGCACGGGGGACGCGCGACCGTTTGTCGAGAGCACGACTTTCCTCAAGCTCCGAGAGCTGAAGCTCGGGTACAATCTGCCGATCCGATACGCGAGATGGCTCTTCGGCGCCAGCTCCTTGCAGCTCAGCGCCTCAGGCCGGAATCTGATCCTGATCACCAAGTACTACGGTTACGACCCCGAAGTCAGCAACTTCGGTCAGGAGGCGATCACGCGTGGCGTCGACCTGGCGCCGTACCCACCAGCGCGATCATTCTATTTCACCGTCACCGCGGGATTCTGACCATGCACGCGACTCTGGGGTGGGCGCGCGCCGGGCGCGGCGCCGCCATCGTGGCCGCGATTTTCGCGGTCACTAGCTGCTACAGCTATAATCTGACAGATCCGAACGGTCCCACGCTCAACTCATTGCTGAATAGTCCCAACGAGGCGAAACTCTCAGCCGCAGCGACCGGTATCTTCCAGTCGTCGCGCGTCGACATCCAACAGTTCATCTGGCGCGTCGGCTCGATGGGCCGCGAAGGGATCAATCTTTCCGGCAACAACCAGCCAGACTATCAGGAGCCGTACTTCGGTCCGCTCTCTTCCAGTGAATTCGGGAGTGAGCTGTGGTTCAACGAGTACACAGCCGTACGGAACGCCAACAACTATATCGACGCCGTGCCCAAGGCTCCGGATTTGGTCGCTGCTGACAAAGCCTCGTCGATCGGCTTCGCTCAGACAATCAAAGCGCTCATGTTCATGTACGTCATCGAGACCCGTGCCGCCCTCGGCGCGCCGGTCGACGTGGACCGGCCCATCAATGCGCCGGTACCACCTTTTGTCACCGAGGATAGCGTATACGGGTACGTACTCGGCGTTCTCGACTCGGCGCGAACGCATCTTGCGGTTGGAGGGACCACGTTCCCTTTTCCCGTGCCGCCCGGATACTCGAACTTTGCTACACCGCAGATGTGGCGCGCGTACACATGGGCGCTCACGGCAAAGGCGGAGGTGCTGCGCGCGACGGCAAGCGCCCACTGCGGCACACCATGCTACGCTGCGGCACTCGTCGCTCTCGATTCGTCCTTCCTCAGTCCCTCGGCGGCCAACTTCACGTTTGGCGCCTACTTCGACTTCTCGACCGGCAGCGGCGATATCACTAACCAACTGTCCGAGCCGCTGACCGGGACGACGTACTTCGCGCTGACACAAAATGACAGCGAGGCCCAAACGCAACCAGGTGGCGCGCTCGACCAGCGCGCGCTGAATAAGATCGTCGCGGCGCCCGACACACAAATCCTCGGCGGCATCTCCATTCAGGGCACACTCAAATTCGCCGTCTACTTCACCGGCGGTCTGCCAAATCCGAGTGCTCCCATCCCGATCATCCGCGACGAGGAGCTGATCCTGCTGCGAGCAGAGGCGGAGATCGGCACGGGAAACTTCGCAGGCGCCGTCGCCGACCTGAATCTCGTGCGCACCAACTCCGGCGGCCTGGCTCCTTATACTGGGCCGCTCACCCAACCCGCTCTGCTCGCCGAGCTCCTCTACAACCGGCACTACTCACTGCTCTGGGAGCAGGGAACACGATGGATCGACGCGCGACGCTACGGTCTGCTGGCCACCATTCCGATGGCGGTCACTGGGGGTAACGTCCCGACGCGCATGCCCGTGCCCGCGGACGAGTGCAATGCGCGCGGGCTTGGCAACATCTGTGACCCGCTAGGCACCTAATGCGCGCGGCGGTCCGCGGCGGCATCAGTCCGACCGCCGCGGTACTCGGCCGGCTCGGTCTGCCCGAGCCGGCCGCTTCGTTGGCGCGCAGGCGATGGGATGCGGTGATCGTCGGAGCCGGTCACAATGGGCTGACCTGCGCGGCCTATCTCGCGAGAGCCGGACGGCGCGTGCTCGTCCTGGAGTCGCGTGACCGCGTGGGCGGAGCTTGCACGCTGGATGAACCTTGGCCAGGTGTTCGATTCTCTCCGTGCGCGTACGTATGCGGCCTTCTGCACCCTCTCGTCATCGATGAGCTCGACATGGTCAGCCACGGCTTCGCATGGACGCCCGCAGCCGGTGGAATGTTCGTCCCCTTCGAAGACGGCTCGAGCCTGCAGCTCTGGTGCGACGAGAAGCGATGCGAGGCCGAAGTGAAGCGCTTCGCGCCGGCAGACCTTGCCGGCTGGCGAGCAATGCTCGACGTGAAGCGTCGCCTGCGCGACGCGCTGCGCCCGCCGGGGGAGCGGGACCTATGGCTAAGTGCGACGCCGAGTCGCGACGAGATCGAACAGCGACTGGCGGGAGACGAGGAGGCGCGCCACCTGCTGTTCGACTGGTCGATGTGTGAGTACGTCGAGCGATACCTGACGGACGAACGGTTGCAGCTTGCCTATCTCGGGCAGGGCGTGATCGGAACCAATGCCAGCCCGGCCGACGCGGGCACGGCGTCGGTGTACTACCACCACGCGTCGGGCCGCATGTTCGGCAAGCCGGGCACGTGGGGCTACGTCACGGGCGGCATGGGAATGATCTCGTTCATCCTGTGCGACGTGGCTCGCGAGGCCGGCGCGGTCGTGGCTACAGGGACGCCCGTCGCCCGAATCATCCCTGGCGAAGGAGTCGAGCTCGCGTCGGGTGATCGGATCGCGGCGCCACAGGTAATTTCGAACGCGGACCCTCGGAGGACGCTAGCCCTTCTTGGCAATGCCGCCGACTGTCGCTGGCGATCCCGAGTAGAATCGCTGCCGATGCGTGGCGTGACCGTGAAGGTCAACGCGACGCTTCGCGAGCTGCCCAACTTCACTTCGCGCCCGGGCATGCACGAGCCACATCACACCGCGCAGATCAACACACCGGTCACGAAGGCGGAGTGGATTCACAATCACCGGCTTGCCAACGCCGGGGAGCTTCCAGACCGGATGTGGACGGAGATCTACCTCCACAGCGTGATCGATCCGAGCGTCTCGCCGCCGGGAGTGCACACAATGAGCGTATTCGCGCAATTTGTGCCGAACGAGTTCGCGAACGGCACGTGGGATACGCGACGGGCTGAAGTCGGCGAGCGGGTCATCGCATCGATCGCCCGATTCACCAGCAACCTGCCGGATGCGATCATCGACCTCGAAGTGCTCGGCCCGCCCGACATCGAGCGGCGCGTAGGGTTGACGGGCGGACACATCTTCCACGGCGAGATCCTGCCGGCGTACATGTGGGATCGCCGCCTCACGACGCGCACTCCGATGACCGGAGTGTACCTCTGCGGGGTGGGAACCGCATCCTGGTGGCAGCGTGATCGCCGTTCACGGGCGCAATGCAGCGCTCGCCGTGCTCGAGGATTCTGCCGCGTGAGGCCGCGTCTGCCATTTTGCGCGTCACTGTCCGCCATTGTCCTCACGGTCGGCGCGGCCGCAATGGGCTCGGCAGTGGCCGAAGCGCAAGCGCACGTCAGAGCACGCGACCTCGGTGTGCCGTTCGAAGGCACGCCTGGCCCGCTCAACGCCATTACCGACGTGGCTGGGGTCGAGGTGGGCCACGTGACGCTGCTGCGCGGCGCGGGCCGACGCGAAGTAGGCGTGGGGCCCGTACGCACCGGAGTGACGGCCATACTGCCGCGCGGAAAACACAACGGCGATCCGACGTTCGCGGCGTGGTTCACGCTGAACGGCAACGGCGAGATGACCGGCACCACTTGGCTCGAGGAATCGGGATTCTTGAAGGGACCAGTGCTCATCACCAACACCAACAGTGTGGGAACGGTCCGCGACGCGGTAATCGAGTGGCAGGTGACTCATCTGCCCGACGCCGATTGGGAGCTGCCAGTGGTCGCCGAGACGTGGGACGGCGCGCTCAACGACATCGATGGATTCCACGTGACCAAGGCTGACGCCTTCGCGGCGATCGACTCGGCCCGCACTGGCCCGGTCGCCGAGGGAGCGGTAGGCGGCGGTACAGGGATGATCTGCCATGAGTTCAAAGGCGGCATTGGCACGGCGTCGCGACGATTGTCGGCGAAGAACGGCGGCTACACGGTGGGCGTGCTCGTCCAGTGCAATTACGGCCTGCGACGATTACTGACAATTGCCGGCGTCCCGGTCGGGAAGGAAATTCCGGAGCCTCTGCCGTGCTTCGCCGGCCACACCCCGCTGCCGCCAGCCGAGGAACGTCGCACGTGCGACAAGCCCGGAGTGTCACGAGACGCGGACGCAGGATCGATAATCGTGGTAGTTGCCACGGATGCCCCTTTGTTGCCGCACCAGCTCCGGCGCATCGCGAAGCGCGTCGCGCTAGGCATTGGCCGCACCGGGGGGCTGGGAGGTGACTCTTCCGGAGACATTTTCGTTGCTTTCTCGACCGCCAACCCGCACGCCGTGGACAGCACGGGGATTCGACAGCTGCAAATGCTTCCGAACGAACGCATGAACCCACTCTTCGAAGCGACAATCCAGTCGGTCCATGAGGCGATCGTGAACGCGCTCGTGGCGGCCCAAACGATGATCGGCGCTGACTCGTTACGTGTCCCTGCACTGCCTCACGATCGCCTGCAGGCCGCGCTGGCTAAATACGGTCGGCTCGCGCAGCACTGACCCTTGTCCGCTGGCCGCGAATTAACTCTGGCGATCACCCGAGCCGGTTGGCAGCTTACGATCGCTCGTAACCTCACTCTTGCGCCTCGGGCCCGACGTGATTCACGCGTTCCCCGACTCCCCCGTGTTCTATCGCAAGCTGCGCCGGCACTACCCGGTGATCGCGCGTGGCGAGGGGTGCCGTGTGTGGGACACCACCGGACGAGCCTATCTGGACGCCTGCGGCGGCGCGTTTACCGTCACTCTCGGACATGGCGTCGCCGAAATCGGCGATGCGATGGCGCGCCAGGCCTCGCAGCTCGGATACGTGAACGGCACGGCCTTCACGCATGAATCGGTCGAGGCGTTTGCGGCCGCCGTCGTCGATCTCAGTCCGGGCGATCTCGATCACGTGTATGTGCTGTCGAGTGGCTCTGAGGCGGTCGAAGCGGCACTCAAGCTTTCGCGACAGTACTGGGTGGAAACCGGGCGTGAGACCAAGCGAGTCGTGCTCGCGCTGGCACCGTCCTATCACGGAAACACCGTGCTCGCTCTCTCGGTGTCGGCCCGCGAGCAGTATCGATCCATCTTTCGCGATTGGCTCATCCCGGTGCCACGCCTGCCAGCGCCGTATGCGTATCGATGCGCGTGCCGGGGAATCGACCCGGCATGTCAGGCGTGTAGCGGCGACGCGCTAGAGGCCGCGATAATCGCAGAGGGGCGAGACCGTGTCGCGGCGTTCATCGCCGAGCCGATTGGCGGATCGTCAACTGGAGCCACAGTTCCCCGCGCCGACTACTGGCGTCGAGTGCGCGACATCTGCGATCGCCACGAGGTGCTGTGGATCGCGGACGAGGTGTTGACCGGCGCTGGTCGCACGGGGACATGGTCGGCTCTAGAGCCGTACAACGCGGTACCCGACGTCATGATCATGGGGAAGGGCTTGAGCGGCGGCTACGCGCCGCTGTCTGCCGTAATTGCGCCGACTCGAATCATCGAGCCCTTGGCGCGGGGGAGCGGCGGATTGCTTCATGCGCAGACATTTTCTCACCACCCGGTGACGTGCGCGGCCGGAGTCGCGGCGTTGGAATACCTGACGCGGCATGGTCTCATTGAGCGATGTGCGCGCATGGGCCCCGTGCTGCACGCGGCGTTGGCCCCAATGCGAGAGCTCGCTCACGTAGGTGACGTTCGCGGCCGAGGTTTGCTCGCTGGCATCGAGTTCGTCGAGGACGCAGAAACGCGCGTGCCGTTTCCGCGCTCGCTACACTTCGCCGAGTCCTTCACCCAGGCTGCACTCGACGCTGGCGTGGTTGTTTGGCCCAACGTCGGTCAGGCCGACGGGGTAAACGGCGATCTGGTGATGCTGGCGCCGCCTTTCGTAGTCACGGAGGCGGAGATCGCCGATATCGTGGCGCGGTTGCGAATCGCCTACGATGCAACCGTGGGCTCGGCCATGAGCCGCCGCTGCTGACGGACAATGCGGGTCGGATCGACGGCCGGCCCAAGCTCATGTCCATGCGCGATGCGATCGCCGCTTTCGTGCACGATGGCGATACGGTCGTAATCGAGGGGTTCACGCACCTCATTTGCTTCGCGGCAGGCCACGAAATCATCCGGCAGCGACGCCGCGAGTTGACTCTCTGCCGCCTAACGCCCGATCTCATCTACGACCAGATGATCGCGGCCGGGTGCGCGCGAAAGCTCGTGTTCTCGTGGGCTGGGAATCCCGGCGCGGGCTCCCTGCACGCGTTCCGCCGAGCGGTGGAAGTAAAGCCGGGCGAGGCCGGGGTCCGACTTCCGCGCCTCGAGCTCGAGGAGTACTCCCACTTCGGGATGGTCGCTCGATTGAGTGCGGGAGCCGCTCGACTGCCCTTCTGGACGCTTCGCGACTACGCAGCGACAGACCTGCCCGAGGCGAACTCACAGATTCGATCCGTAACCTGCCCTTACACCGGCGAGGTGCTCGCGACTGTGCCCGCGCTCAACCCCGACGTGACGATAGTTCATGCGCAGCGTGCGGACGTCGAGGGTAACACGCAGATCTGGGGATTGCTGGGCGTTCAGAAGGAAGCGGCGTTCGCGTCTCGCCACGTGATCGTGGTCGTCGAGGAGCTGGTTGACGAGTCTGTCATACGCGGGGACCCGAACAGGACGTTGGTGCCGGGAATCGTTGTCGACGCCGTCGTAGTGGAGCCTTGGGGCGCCCACCCGTCATATGCGCAGGGTTACTACGACCGGGACAACGATTTCTACGTCGCATGGGAAGCGATCTCGCGCGACCAGGCTCGGCTTACTGGATACCTCGAGCAGTACGTCTACGGCGTAGCCGACCGCACGGCGTACGTCGACGCGCAACCCGGGCTCCGCGAGCGGTTGCGAGCCGGTGAGCGGGTGTCCGCCGGTGTGAACTATGGGTACTGAGCCAGCAGGCGGGTTGAAACCCGCCCCTACCTATACGCCGAGCGAGATGATGGCCGTGACGGCCGCGCGTGAGCTACGGGACGGCGAAGTCGTGTTCGTGGGAATTGGGCTTCCAAATCTTGCATGTAATCTGGCGCGGGCCACGCACGCTCCGCGCCTGACGCTGATCTACGAGTCTGGGGCCGTAGGCGCCGTACCCGAACGCTTGCCCGTCTCGATCGGCGACCCGTCGCTGGTCACCGGGTCGCTCATGGTGTGCAGCATGGCGGACGTCTTTCAATGCCTGCTGCAAAACGGACGCATCGAAGTGGGCTTCCTCGGTGCAGCCCAAATCGACCGATACGGCAATCTCAACACGACCGTCATCGGCTCGTACGACCGACCGACCGTTCGGTTGCCGGGAAGCGGCGGCGCGGCGGAGATCGCCATTCACGCAAAGCGCACGATCGTCATTGCCAAACTCGGCACTCGAGCGTTTCCCGAATCGGTGGATTTCGTAACCAGCCCAGGACATCGCTACCGCGGGACTCCTCGTAGCACTCGGCGAATGCCGGGCGGGGGCCCGGTCAAAGTGATCACGGACAAAGGAATTCTGGAAGCAGATCCCGTCTCGGGAGAGCTCGTGCTGACGACGACCTACCCCGGCGTGAGCGCTGGCGAGGTTGCGAGCGGCGTCTCCTGGCCACTCGTCGTGTGCCCCGTCATCACCCACGCGCAGCCACCGGCTGCACATGAGCTCGAGCTCCTGCGCCGTGTGCTCGATCCGCACAAACTCTACCTGAAGGATTGAGCGCCGCATGGCCACACCGACCGAGTTGACGACAGCCAGCCCCGCAGCCTCCGGCGCGGACGTCGCGCCGACCCCACTCCACGAGGTCAACCTCAAACGCGCGATGGGGACGCGCGACCTCGTGTTGTTCAATCTGGTCGCTGTCATCGGCATTCGATGGCTAGCTACGTCTGCGAAGTCTGGCCCGTCGGCGTTGGTCCTTTGGGTACTAGCGGCACTGCTGTTTTTTGTGCCACAGGGACTGGCGGTCAGTGAGCTCTCGACATTGTATCCCGATGAGGGCGGGATCTACGCGTGGACTCGGCGCCGTTTCGGTGAGGGCCAGGGGTTTCTCTGCGGCTGGTGCTATTGGGTGGTTAACGTGCTGTACTATCCGCAGGTCCTGATTTCGACGGCAGTGGTCGCGACGTTCATTGGCGGACGATCCGCGACCGGCCTGGCTGACAGTTGGTCGTACGTGCTGACCTTCAGCCTCGTCTCGCTCTGGCTCGCAGTGGGATTGAACATCGTGGGCCTCGGCACCGGCAAGTGGCTCCAGAACGCCGGAGGGATCGGCACATACGTCATTGGCGTCGTACTATGCGTACTTGGAGCGTACGCACTGATGACCCACTCCAGTGCAACGCCGTTCACCTGGCACAGCATGGTTCCGAACTTCGGATCCTTCGACGAAGTGAACTTGTGGGCGTCGATCGCCTTTGCGTTCGCCGGAATGGAGCTCGCCGCGACTATGGGCGGCGAAATCAAGGATCCCAGGCGCACGCTCCCGCGGGCGGTCTATCTGTCGGCCCCGCTCATCGCCGCGTGCTATCTCGTGGGGACCGCTGCCTTGCTCTTGCTGATGGCGCCCCGTGACATCAACGTCGTCTCAGGCTTCGTGCAAGCCATCGACGTGGGCGCACGCCGGATCGGCCCAGGCGTCGCCTGGCTCGCTCCAATGGCTGCGGCAGCATATGTAATCGGAAACGTCGGGGCTGTCGGCGCCTGGATCAGCGGTTCAGCGCGTGTTGCGTTCGTCATAGGCCTCGACAAGTACTTCCCGCCAGCCTTCGGGCGAATTCACCCGCGGTGGGGGACGCCATACGTCGCGATCCTCATCCAGGCGTTGGTCGCGTCGATCATTCTCTTTCTCCCCGTCCTCGGCAAGGGCACCGGCGTGGAAAAATTCTACATCGCCGTGCTCGATGCGCAGATTCTGATCTACTTCATTCCCTTCATGTACTTGTTCGCCTGTCTCATGTTCGATCGAGCTGTCGATCTTGCCGACCGGGTACGAGAGGGAATGTCGATCATTCCGGGCGGCCCAGTGGGACGTGTTGTGATCGGCCTGTGTGGCTTTTTCGTTACCGTGTTCGCGATGGTCGTGGCCGTGGTGCCGCCTTCGGACGAATCCGCCGTGGGGTGGTTTCTCAAGGTCGTCGGCGGGGCAGTCATCTTCATTCTCCTGGGCGGCGTGTTCTACTGGCGGGGAGCTCGAACGGCATGATCCGCACGGAGGCGGCGCTCGTCGCCGTCATCATCAGCGCGGCCGGGGCGCCAATGCCGGCGCAGCGCGAGCCCGTGCTCAAGCAGATCACCCTTCCCCACAACTACTACTACCGCGAGATGTACCTGCCGCAGGCTACGAGCGGCCCCAGTGCTGTCGCGTGGTCGCCGGATGGGCGAGAGATCGTGTACTCGATGCAGGGCTCGCTGTGGCGGCAGGCTGTCGGATCCACTGAGGCAACGCAGATAACCGATGGGCCCGGGTACGACTATCAGCCTGACTGGTCGCCCGACGGGCGTCGAATTGTGTATTCCTCGTACCGGGGCGGAGACGAGGAACTATGGGTTGTCGACGTCGCAACTGGCGACACGCGCCCGCTCATCGCCGACGGTGCGGTCAACGTCGAACCGCGATGGTCACCCGACGGGTCGCAGCTCGCGTACGTCTCGACCTCCTACCACGGCCGATTTCATATCTTCGTCGCCCGGGTCCTCGGTGACACGCTCGGACCGGCGAGGCGTGTGAGCGTCGATCGCGAGAGCCACTTGCCGCGCTACTACTACGGCCCGTATGACCACTATCTATCCCCAACCTGGTCGCCAGACGGCACCGAGCTGCTGTTCGTATCCAACCGCGGGCATGTGTGGGGCACCGGGGGAATCTGGCGCGCGCCGGCGGCATATCTCGATTCTGCCCGTGAGATCCGCGACGAAGAGACCAACTGGAAGGCGCGGCCCGACTGGTCGCGCGACGGCCAGCGGGTGGTATACAGCTCGTACATCGGACGGCAATGGCACGCCCTGTGGCTCATGCGCGCCGACGGGTCCAACCCACTCGAGCTCACGTACGGCGATTTCGACGCGACCGCGCCCAGATGGTCGCCGGACGCTCAGCATATCGCCTACGTAGTGAACGAGGGTGGCAACACGTCGCTGCGAATCATCGACATTCCCGGCGGCGCGATCCATCGCGTCGTCGTCACTCAGCGGCGATACAGAGATTCCGTCGCACGACTCAGCATTACGGTCACCGACGCGGCGACTGGAAAGCGGATTTCCGCGCGGTTGTCCGTTACGGGACCCGATGGCCGTTCGTTCGCGCCGGACGACGCCTGGCGCCATGCGGACGACTCGTTTGACCGTCGGTATCGAAAGCTCGAGGTCGGATACTTTCACACGACCGGGACGTCGAAGCTCACGGTACCCGCTGGCACGGTCACGATCGAGGCGAGTCGAGGCCTCGAGTACCGGGTCATCACGAAGACGTTGGACGTGCCCGCGGGCGGCGCGCAAAGTTGTCTCATCTCGCTCGTGCGACTCGCGAACATGCCGGCGTCCGGGTGGTACAGCGGCGATGTCCACGTGCATATGAACTACGGCGGCGCCTATCGCAACACCCCCGCGCACCTCGCGGCGCAGGCGAGGGCCGAGGATGTGCACGTGGTGGAGAATCTCATCGTCAACAAGGAGGGGCGAATACCGGACATCGCCTACTTCACGCCCGGCCGCGACCCCGCATCGACCGATGAGACGCTGGTCGCGCAGGGACAGGAGTACCACACGAGCTACTGGGGGCATTTCGGCCTGCTGGGCCTTCGGGATCATGTTCTCTTGCCCGGGTATGCCGCCTATACCGCGACCGCAGCCGCCAGCCTGGTGCCGACCAACAGCGACGTGGCAGACCTGGCACACGCGCAGGGCGCAATCACGGGCTACGTTCACCCGTTCGACAGCTATCCGGATCCCGCTGACACGGCGCAGGCGCTGACCGATGGCCTTCCGGTAGACGTAGCTCTCGGCAAGGTCGACTACATGGAGATCGTGGGGTTCAGCGATCACCGGTCGAGCGCGCGCGTGTGGTACCAGCTGTTGAACTGCGGATTCCGGATCCCGGCGGCCGCAGGGACCGACGCCATGGCAAACTACGCCTCGCTGCGCGGGCCGGTGGGATTGAACCGCGTGTATGTGCACGTGCCCGCAGAGCGTCCAGGTGGCCGAATCGATCATGTCGCCTGGCTCAATGGACTAAGTGCTGGCCGATCAGTCGCGACCAACGGCCCGTTGCTGACGTTCACGCTGGACGCGCACCCGATCGGCGATGACATACGGCTTCCCGCCTCCGGTGGCACCCTTCGGGCGCGCGTGACCCTCCGCTCTATCGTGCCTGTGTCCCACCTCGAAATAGTCGCGAATGGCCACGTCGTGGACTCCATCCCGCTTACGGGCAATCGCACCTCGGCGGTCGCCGACGTGCCTCTGTCAGTTGCGCGGAGTGGGTGGTACACCGTGCGGGCGTGGAGTGATTCTGCCACTCCCCCGGTGCTGGACATCTACCCCTTTGCGACTACCAGCCCGATCTATGTCACGGTGGGCGACCAACCAGTCCGCTCGCGCGAGGACGCCGCGTATTTCATCGCGTGGATAGACCGACTCGAGTCAGATGCCCGGGCGTTCACGGCGTGGAACTCGATCGCCGAGCGCGAGCACGTACTGCAGCAGATCGCCAACGCTCGGGACGTATTTCGCGAGCGCGGGGGCACGGGTGACTGATGTAGTCGTCGTGGAGGCAGTGCGGACACCCTTCGGTCGCGACGGCGGGGCACTAGCGCAGGTGCGGCCAGACGACCTGGCGGCTGTCGTGTTGCGCGCGCTCGTGGTACTGGGGGCGCTTCGGCCCGCCTTTCGGGAGGGCGGCATGGTGACCGCCGGCTCCTCGAGCGGAATCAACGACGGGGCCGCGGCAGTGCTCCTGGGGCAAGGGATCGCTATGATCATCGAACGCGCGTAACCTTCCCGCGTGATCTATACGGAACCGAAAGTCACCGTCGTCGCTCGACCGGCGTTCATCGAACCCGAGCATCTGCCGGTCCACTGGATTGGAGAGAGCACCGACGGTGAGCGCCTAGCGGAGTTCGCCGGCCGGCTCTGTTACATGAGCCAGGCGAACCCTGCGCATCGGCCGACGCGCGACTACCTGGAAAACATCAAACGCCAAGGCCATGGCAGCGTTTTGGAGCATGCCTGTTACTCGCTGCTCCTCGAGGGCGTGAGTCGCTCGCTCACCCACGAACTCGTCCGACACCGTGCGGGCTGGGCATTCTCGCAACTCTCCCAGCGGTACGTGGACGAGTCGGAGGCGAACTTTGTGGTGCCGCCGGCGATTATCGGAGACGAGAAGCTCGAAGCAGACTGGCGGCGCGACGTTGAGGCGGCGCAGGCTGCGTACGTGGCTCTGGTGGCCGCGCTGGCCGAACGGTACTCCTGGGTGGACGACCGGGTACATCGCCGGAAGATGGCGCGAGAGGCCTCGCGGGGAGTGCTCCCCAACTCGACCGAGACGAAGATCATCGCAACCGCGAACGCTCGCGCGTGGCGGACGATGCTGGAGCTACGGGCCAGCGACGGGGCGGATCTGGAAATTCGGCGCCTGGCGGTCGCGATCTTGCGGACGCTGACCGGTGAGGCGCTGGGATTTTTCTCCGACTTCGAGATCTACATCGCGAGTGACCACCGTGAGGCAGCAAGAGTCGGTTACCACAAAGTGTAAAAATTCATTGCGCGAAAAAATCCGACTCGATATTATCCGCGCGGCTCATTCGCGCGCTCCTACTCCTATCGCATGACGCGCATCGGTTTCGCCTACAATCAAAAGCCCGACCCAACACCCTCGGGCGAACACGCCGGTTCCTCGATCGTCTCGTCACCGGCGGACATCCCGGCGAGCGACGACGAGCCTCCCAGTAGCCGTGGAGGGGTCGGCGACGATCGACCTCTCCGCACCGCACCCGCGTTGGCCTCGGCGCCTGCGCCAGACGACGAGTTCGCCGAGTGGGACACGCCCGAGACGATCGAGGCCGTCGCTCATGCCTTGTCTCGACTCGGCACGGTGATCCGCCTCGAGGCCACTCCGGATTTTCCGGAACGTCTCCGGGCAGCCCGCGTCGACATAGTGTTCAACATTGCCGAAGGCCTGCGCGGAAAGAATCGCGAGAGCCTAGTGCCGGCTATCTGCGAGTTTTACGGCGTCCCGTACTCGGGGAGCGACCCGCTCACGCTGTCGCTATGTCTCGACAAGGGCCGAACGAAGGAGATCTTGAGCTATTACGGGATCCCCACCGCGCCGTTCGTCGTGGTGGACGGCGGGTTCGATGGGGACTCGGGGGTTGGCGCGATGGAGAGACTCGACGCGTTCGACTTCCCCCTTTTCGTCAAGCCGATCCACGAGGGGTCCTCCAAGGGCATTACCGAACGGAACCTCTGCTGCACGCGGGAGGAGCTCGTGGCGCGGGTTGAGTTTCTTCTGGCCGCCTACGCACAGCCCGTCCTGGTGGAGCAATTCCTGCTAGGTGCCGAATTCACCTGCGCGGTACTCGGGAACGGCCGATCGGCCCGAGTGCTGCCGATCGTGGGCATGAACTTCGACGCGCTTCCGCCCGGAGCCGTACCGGTATACGGGTTCGAGGCCAAGTGGGTTTGGGACAACCGCGACGCCCCGCTCGCCATTTTCGACTGTCCTGCCAACATCTCCGATGACCTGCGACAGTCGATTGAAGGTGTTGCGCTCTCGGCGTACCAAGTTCTGGGATGCCGAGACTGGTCGCGAGTCGATGTGCGGCTCGACGCTGCAGGAACCCCCAACGTGGTCGAGGTAAACCCCTTGCCTGGAATCCTGCCCGACCCTGACGACCATTCCTGCTTCCCCAAAGCCGCACGCGCCGCCGGCATCGGCTATGATGAGCTGATACAGACGTGTCTGATGTCGGCCGCGGAGCGGCACGGGGTGCGGATCGTGGAGGCGCCGATGAGAGTCGCGGTCATCTTCGACGGCGCGTCGGCGCTGGGCAAATCGCCAGACCTCAGGATCCTGCACGCGGTTGAAGCGATCGAGATGGCGCTCGTCGATGACGGACATGAGGCCGTACGGGTCCCGGTCGGCCCGGACGGTCGATGGATGGAGCGACTACGCCGCGCGCGGCTCGACGTGGTGTTCAATCTGTGCGAGGGTCTGGATGGAGTGTCGGCCCTGGAGCCGGCGGTGATCGGCGTGCTCGAGCTGTTGGGTATTCCATATACGGGAAGCTCCTGCGCGGCCACGTCGCTCTGCCTTCGCAAGCATTCGTGAACACCCTACTCGACCGCGCAGGGCTCCCGGTCCCGAGGTGGGGCGTCGTGCGCCCCGGCGGGTCAATTCCGGCCGTGGGATTTCCCGCCATTTGTAAGCCGGCCGCCGAAGACGGGTCCCTCGGAGTCGAGCAACGATCGGTCGTGCGCACTGGACGCGCACTCGCCGAGCGTGTAGACGCGATGCACACGCTGTGGGACGAGGTCCTCGTGCAGCGTTTTATCGATGGTCGCGAAGTCAATGTCGGGATCGTTGGTGACCAAGTGCTCCCCATATCCGAGGTCGACTTCGCCGCCATGCCGCGAGGCATGTGGCGAATTGTCTCGTATCGATCGAAGTGGGAGGATGGCAGCGACGAGGACCGTGGGTCTGTTCCGCAGTGTCCGGCCGATCTACCGTCCGAGCTGGTGGCCGAGCTTGGCGGGATCGCCGTGGCCGCGTGGCGATTGGTAGGGGGAGATGGCTATGGCCGAGTGGATCTGCGCATTGACAGGAGCGGGCGTCCTTGGGTCCTCGAGGTCAATGCAAATCCGGACGCCGCGCCGGACGCCGGGCTGGCGCGCATGGCGCTCGCCGCCGGGATCGACTATACCGAGCTCGTACGCATGATCGTCGCCAGCGCGCTTGGCGCCCGGCGAGACGCATCAATACCTACCGATGAGCACTGGCTGCTCTCGCAGCGACTCTCAGGAGTGCCGACGGGTTGGTGAATATTGGGTGAACGCCCGGGGGCCGCATGGTGACGGCGCGCCTCGCCGCGCTGGATCACACTCACCGCGCCGCGGTGGACGAGGTTGTGCAAGCGTTGGGGTCTGCAGCCGAGGGACCCGGGCCGTTGCGGCCCCCACCGGTTCCGCCGCCCGACTCCGAGGATGAATACCTGGGCGCATTTGATGCGGATGGTCGGCTCATCGGGTATGCATGCTACGGCCCCGCCTGGGGGACTGATCGTGGATACGATCTGTATTGGATTGCCGTGCACCCGGCAGCTCAGCACGGCGGATGCGGAGCGACACTGCTGGCCGAAGTGGAGCGCGCGCATGCGCAGCCTGAACGCGCGCATGGCGATCGCGGAAGTATCGTCACGCGCCGATCACGCGCCCATCAGGGCGTTTTACGCGGCGCGAGGATTCGTGGAGTCCGCACGGATACGCGGCTATTACACGCCTTCGTACGATCGAATCGTCTTTACCAAGCGGTTCCAGCCGTTGCCTCGCAAGACGGGCGATCGGACCCCTTCGACTGTAGGATGGGCGAGTGCCACGGGAGATGGCGATGAGTGACTGGCAGCGCGTGCTGAAAAACGAAAGCGTGACGACACTCGAGCAGCTTGCCGAGCGATTCGGGCACGATGCGATCGACGTCGAAGGATTGCGGGGCGCGATCGACAACTTTCAGCTACGCATCACGCCCGCAGCGCTGGAGCAAATTCGCTCGGTCGGCGATCCTATGTGGAACCAGTACGTGCCGACCGTGGAAGAGCTCGAAGTCGTCGACGGCGTAGTCGATTCGCTTGCTGAGGATGCCGACTCGCCAGTCCCGAACATCACCCACCGGTATCCCGACCGCGCACTATTTCTGGTGAGCCCCGTGTGCGCGACTTACTGTCGCTTCTGCACGAGGCGGAGAAAGGTCGGCGATCCCGAGAAGATTCCCCTGAATCAGTACGATTCGGCCTTCGCGTATCTCGGGGCGCATACCGAGATCCGCGACGTCATCATGAGCGGCGGTGACCCGATGATGCTGTCGGACAGACGGCTCGAATACCTACTGCAGAAGCTTCGGGCGATCCCGCATATCGAGATAATTCGGATCGGCAGCCGAATCACGTCACACCTACCTGAACGCATCACCCCAGAGTTCTGCGAGATGGTGCAGAAGTACCATCCCGTTTACATGAACACGCATTTCAACCATCCCGACGAGCTGACGCCGGCAGCCGTTGCCGCGCTGGACCGTCTGTCGCGCGCAGGTGTTCCGCTCGGATGTCAAACAGTCCTGCTGCGTGGGGTGAACGACGATCCGGCGGTGATGAAGGCGCTGATGCACCGCCTGCTCAAAGCGCGGGTGCGGCCGTACTACATCTATATGGCCGATGTCGTCGCTGGCGGCGAGCATTTCCGGACGCGCGTGGAGACCGGGCTGGAGATCATCCGTGCGTTGCGCGGTTGGACGTCAGGGCTCGCCGTGCCCCACTTCGTGATTGACGCTCCAGGCGGGGGGGGAAAGTGGCCCTGGTGCCGGAGTATGTGGAGTCGATAACGGATGACGAGGTAGTGCTGCGGAACTACGAAGGCAAGCGATTCGTCTATCGGCAGCCGTCGAAGGGTCGCGACTCAGTCCCCGTCGCTGTCGTACGCGAGACCGTCCGCTTCGCGTAGGGTATCGAGCAAGGAATCCAGCCGCGCCTGCGCCGCTGCCGTCAGTTCCGGAGCCGAGGTCAACGAAAAACTGATGGCCCTCCGCGCTCCTTCGGGCCAATCGGGCATTGCGAGCCCCGCAGCGAGCCGGCGAATCATTTGGCCGCACTCCGCCAACAATTGCTCCGCAGTGTTGGTGAGCACATCGAGCGGAATGACTAGATCGCGGGTCATGAGCTGACCGGTCTGCACGTCACGCCACGCCGCATCTCCCACGGCGCCTCGCTCCGACCACAGCCCGAGGTGCCGGATCACTGCCGCCCCGCCGAGCGACGCTCCCGGCGAGTTGCCGCCGGCGCCGTCGTCTGGCGCGTCCGGCGGGCCCAGACGGCGACTTTCCACTGCCGCAGCCAACGCGAGAGCCAATGACTCCGGACTCGGAACGCCGTAGATGGTGACCACATCGCGCGGCGGCCGATCGGAATGAATCGGCGCCGGCACCGAGTTCACATGGGCTAGCGCGGACGAGTGATCAGGGCCTTCCTCGACCATCACGAGGACGTCCATTGCCCCCTCTCTGTCCGTGTGTGTCGGCATGCGTGCTCCGTCATTCCCACCTTACCAGCTTCGTCTCTGAAAGGTTCCTCGGCATCCGCCGTCGCGACTCTTGACAGCGTCTTTGGTGCCCTTCAGACGTTAGACCTGGCAATCCCGGTGCTGAGTCACGGCATTCCGCGTCCCGGCGTTGGTCGAGACCGGCAGCGACTCGCCGCACGATAGGCTTCACCGTATGTTTGCGGTATGGCGGCCGGCAGTCCGACCGGTGACGCGCGCGCGACGATCCTCGTGGTGGAAGACAGACCCGAGGTGCTGGACGTGCTGCGGCGCACGCTTACGACTCACGGCTACCGCGTCGTAACGGCCAGTGACGGCGACGCCGGACTGCATATCGCGCTTGACGCCACTCCCGATCTCGTCATCCTGGATGTAGGGCTTCCCAAGCGAAACGGGTTTGACGTGGCGAAGGACTTGCGCCAACGCGCGTTCCGGCGACCGATCTTGATGCTGACCGCGCTGGGAGGCGTTACAGACCGCGTGATAGGTCTCGAGGCCGGCGCCGATGATTACCTGGCAAAGCCATTCGACTACGAGGAATTGCTGGCCCGCGTCAAAGCGTTGCTGCGGCGTGCGTCGATTCAGGCCGACGATGCGACGATAAGGGTTGGGGACCTGGCGCTGGATACGGTCGCGCGGCGGGTCACGCGCGACGGCGTCGAGGTGTCTCTCACGGCGAAGGAATACGCGCTCCTCGAGTATCTCATGCGCAATGCCGGGCGGGTACTCACGAGGGAGCAAATCTCCGATACCGTATGGAGGCAGCCTTTCGATCCGTCGAGCAACATCGTGGACGTGTACATCAGCTACGTTCGCCACAAGATCGAGGGCGCAGGCACTAGGCCATTGCTGCACACGGTGCGGGGCGCGGGGTACGTGGTGAGCCTGAATCCGCCTTGAGTCTTATGGGAGCCCCTCCCCCTGACCCCCTCCCCTAAAGGGTAGGGGGAATCTTTTTTTTCTAAGTGGGGGCTGCGCCCCCACGCCCCCGAGCACAGCGCCGTCCCTGGGCGTCGAGGGGGCGGAGCCCCTCGTCGCTTCGCCATTCCCCTTGAAGGGCGTCGCCGACAGACCAAAGGGTCGAGGGGGCCAAGCCCCCTCGTCATTCAAGCGAAGCTTGAAAGGAAAAACATCCCCCTCCCCTTTAGGGGAGGGGGTTAGGGGGGTGGGGTAGCCAAGCACGAAACGAGGCACCGCCACGAGCGCACCGGGGTACGATGCCTCGCGTCTCCACTTAACGCTGCGGCCATGGAGTCGTCTATCCCATTGATGCGAACGCACATCCTGGCGCTTGGAATCTCGAGCGCAGCCATGGGCACCGCGGTTGCTTGCTCGCATTCAAGCCCCCGCGACCGCGATCTCATGCCGCTGCCCGCCGCGTCTGATTATGGACGCGAGCTGACCGCGGACCAACAAGTGTCGCAGGTACTCAACCGTCTCGCGTTCGGGCCCCGCAGTGGAGATGTCGCGGTCGTGCGGCAAATGGGCGTGGACCGATGGATCGCGCGGCAGCTCTCTCCTCAACAGATCCCGGACCCCGCCGCAGAGGCTTTCTTGGCACGCTTCGCGGCATACCACGCAAGCCCAGCAGATCTGGCGCGTGACTATCCGCGTCCCGAGCGACTGTTCGAGGAGCGCCGACAAAGGGGCGACACCAGCCGCACGTTGTCACCTGGCGACAGCATGGCGTATCGTGGCGCTCAGCAACGCGCGGCCCGGCTGAATGCCAGCCTAGTCGCCGTCAAGGTTGGGCGGGCCGTGATCAGCGAGCGTCAGCTTCAGGAAGTCATGACCGACTTCTGGGAAAACCATTTCAACGTCGACATCAAGAAGAACGGGCAAGAGCGATACTACCTCCCCGACTACGATCGCGAGGTGATCCGGGCTCACGCGCTGGGCAAGTTTCGCGACCTGCTCGATGCCGTCGCCAAGAGTCCCGCAATGCTTTATTACCTCGACAACTGGGAAAGCGTGGCCGACAGCGCCGAGCCAACCCTCATGCCGCGTCCAGGCTCGGTCGTCGCCCAGCGACAACGCTACTCGATTGTGACCGCGGAGATGATGCAGACGGCCGGCGGTATGCCACAGCGAGCTCGCCGTCCGCGCGGCCTCAACGAGAACTACGGTCGCGAGCTCCTGGAGCTTCATACGCTGGGCGTGGACGGCGGGTATACGCAGCAGGATGTGATCAACGTGGCCCGTGCGTTCACGGGATGGTCGGTAGACCGTAGCAAGGAGCAGCCGGACGGGGGCGGGTTCGTCTTTCGACCCCGCGTGCACGATACAGGCGAAAAAGTCGTGTTGGGACACGTGCTGCCCGCCGGGCGCGGCATCGAGGACGGTGAGGCCGTGTTGGACATCGTCTCGCGCCACCCCGCAACCGCTCGCTTCATTGCCACCAAGCTGTGCCGCCGGTTTGTGAGCGATACTCCGCCGCCAGACCTAGTGGATCGCGTGGCGGCAACCTTTACGGCGACCGACGGCGATCTGCGGGCCGTCATGTGGACACTCACGACTTCGCCCGACTTCTATTCGCGGGCCGCGTATCGCGCAAAGGTGAAATCGCCCTTCGAGGTCGTGGTGAGCGCGCTCCGTGCCGTCGATGCGGCGCCGGATACGACGCCTCGCAGCGCTCAATTCGTGGCGCAACTGGGCGAGCCCCTTTTTCAGCATCAGGCTCCCAACGGCTACCCCGAGACTGGAGAGAGCTGGATGAACTCCGGCGCGATTCTGGCGCGTATCAACTTTGGTCTCGCCGTCGCCGCCAACAGGGTCCCGGGCGCTTCACTCGATCGGTGGCCTGAGGCAGCGGCGTTGCAGGACGCACCTCGGGCCGCACAGGTGGACGGCGTAGTGGGCGCAATCCTGGGCGGTGACGTTTCGCCGGACACACGTCAGATTCTGCTTTCCGGCGAGCATCCATTTCTCGCCCGGGCCGACTCGACGGAAGGCGGGGCACAGCCCATGCGCGAGCCCAGAAACCCACAGGGGCTCGCGCAGGTAGTCGGGCTCGCGTTGGGCGCGCCGGAATTTCAACGGAGGTAGGAGAGCGTCATGGAACGTCGAGTCTTCGTAAAGTCTGGCGCGCTCGCACTGGTGACATTGGGGCTGAGCCCGCGCTTTCTGCGCCGCACGGCCTTTGGAATGGAGGTAGCGGCGGCTGAGCGCGGAAAGGTGCTGATCTGCCTGTTTCAGCGCGGCGCCGCCGACGCCCTCAACGTCGTCGTGCCGCACGGCGAGGCCTCGTATTACGCGCTTCGGCCCACAATCGGCATTCCGCGCCCGGCGCAAGGCTTGGCTGCGGCGGCTATCGACCTGGACGGATTCTTCGGATTGCACCCGTCGCTCGCGCCATTCAAGCCGCTGTACGATCGCGGGCTCCTGGCGCCGGTGCATGCGGTCGGCAGCCCGAGCGCGACGCGATCGCACTTCGATGCGCAAGACTACATGGAGACGGGCACACCGGACGACAAGACAACGGCAGACGGCTGGCTCAATCGCTACCTCGCCGTGAAAGGGACGTGCGCCGAATGTCAGTTGGGCAGCGGCGGTCCCGCGGCGCGCTCGTCGCCATTTCGCGCGGTGTCACTCACACCGCAAACGCCGCGGATTCTCGAAGGACCGGCACCGACCGTCGCCATGACCGGTCTGGACGAGTTTTCCCTTCGCGCGACTGGAACGCAGGTCGAGCGGCTGGAATCGCTTTACCGCACCGGCTCTGCCGACATCGTGCACGCGACGGGCTCGGAGACCTTCGACGCGGTCAGGATGCTGCGATCGGCGAATCCCCAGCAGTACCAGCCAGCGAATGGGGCCGTTTATCCGACGACGCAGTTTGGCCAGCGGCTCAAGCAGATCGCTCAGCTGATCAAGGCCAATGTGGGTGTCGAGATCGCGTTCGCGGACGTGGGCGGTTGGGACACGCATGTGAACCAGGGAGGTGCGACGGGGCAGCTGGCTCAGCGGCTCGATGACTTCGCACGTTCGGTCGCCGCGCTCGTGGCCGATCTGGGTGATCGGGTGGGGCAAGGCGACGTCACGATTCTCACGATGTCAGAGTTCGGACGCATGGCCAAAGAAAACGGCAATGGGGGCACTGACCACGGGCACGCCGGGGCTCTTTTCGTCATCGGTGGCGATGTGAAAGGAGGGAAGGTACATGGCAAGTGGCCCGGATTGGCACCCGAGCAACTATACGAAGGACGCGACCTCGCGCTCACGACCGACTTTCGGGCCGTTTTCGCGGAGCTGGCCGCACGGCACCTGGGTGCGAGCCGTCTCGAGGCGATTTTCCCGGGCTACAATGGGCGCAGCTCGGAGTGGCTTGGGATAGTGTAGATCGTCACCTAGGCGATGCGCCGCCCTGTCATCGCTTTGTTGATCGCACTGGCCGCCGCTCGGGGAATGCCTCTCCTCGCGCAATCGGCTGCGCCGCGCGTGGCCATTCTGGAGTTCCATATCATTGGTGACTCAGACTCTCGCTGGAGCGTGCAGCGCGACCATTTCCGACGGGACATGCAGCTGTTGTACGATCACGGGTACCGCCCGGTGACGGTTGCGCAGCTGGTGGACCATCAGGTACGGCTGCCCGCGGGGCTGCGACCGGTGGTCTTCACATTCGACGACGCATCCCCTTCGCAATTCCGGTATGTGGATCGGGATGGGCAGCTCGCAATCGACTCCACGTCGGCGGTTGGGATATGGCTGGCGTTCCACGCAACGCACCCTGGTTGGGAGAATCGCGCGACTTTTTGCGTACTGCCGGCTGCGGCTGCCGGCCACGCATTCTTCGGCGACCGCGGCATCGAAGGACAGCAGACAGCCTGGCGCTTTAGAAAACTGCAGTTCCTCGTGGCTCAGGGATTCGAGCTCTGCGACCACACACTCTGGCATGCAAACTTGGCCAAGTACTCGGACGCGGTCGTTCAGCAGCAAATCGCGCGCGGCCAGCTCGCGATCGATTCGGCGGTCCCGGGCTATCATGTGCGGACGTTCGCGCTACCGCTGGGGGTGTGGCCGAAAAATCGCGCGCTCGCCCGAGAGGGCTCGTGGCTGGATCCCCGCACCGGGCGCGATACCCACTATCGCTTCGACGCGATCCTGGAAGTCGCGGGCGGTCCCGCGCCCAGCCCCGACGCCGCCGATTTCGACCCGCTGCGACTGACGCGAGTTGAGGTCTTCGGCGACGCGCTG
The DNA here is from genome assembly GCA_963838855.1 of uncultured Gemmatimonadales bacterium. Taxonomy (GTDB): domain Bacteria; phylum Gemmatimonadota; class Gemmatimonadetes; order Gemmatimonadales; family Gemmatimonadaceae; genus FEN-1251. The sequence goes on from CAWISX010000021.1 coordinate 258,571, forward strand.
GAGCGCCTAGTCGATCGCCTTCCCTAGTCCCCGGAGCGTAACGCGGTCTGCGGGCGCTGCCGTCACGGAACCGCGGCCCGCCCTCGTCCGCGACACCTGGCCGGCACACTTTGCCCGGATACACGGCTCGCGGGGCCTCGAAACCTCACAGCCCGGGAGCGAATCGTCACAGCGTGCGTATCTGAGCACAGAATGAGTCTTGTTCGTCGATAGCATTTGCGAGACCTTGGACCTTCGATGAAACAGGATTCTTCCGGAGACGCTGTGGTAATGATTGCCGAAGCCGCGCGGCGAGTGCCGCACGTAGCATTCTTTGATGCGCTGGGTACGCTGACGGAGTCGGACGCCGAGTGGCGTCCGGTGAGCGCGGGGGTATTAGTGCTCCGGCTCGTGGACTCGTGGCTGGGCGGCACGTCGGACCGGCATACCGGTCTCGCCCAGGAGATTCGCACGGTCCGGGAAGCCGTCGAATGCCGTGCCTGCGGGAACGCCCGTGCGCGGAATACTGGGCGGTATCGTCAATGCCATCGAGCAGGTGCCAATCCGGGAAGCGCGACTAATCGCGCCGCGTCTGATGGCCTACGGGCGGTCGCTCGAGTACGAAGCGGCATGGCGTCTTGCCATTGACGTATATGAGACGATTGTCACATACACGCACCCGTCGATCGAGCCCGAGATGACAATCGACGCGACAATGCGCATGGCATTTTGTTTTCGTACGCTGGGCGAGATGGCAAGCGCCGAGCTCGCGTACAAGCGGGCCGGAAACCTGGCAGCGGCGGTTGGAGACAGTGCGAAGATGCTGCACGCGCGCATAGGCGACGCGAAGATGGCGATCGTGCGCGGCAACCTTCCAGCCGCGGAGTCGATTCTCGACGACACCCTGGCAAAGGCGAAGACGATCGGGGCCAGCCACGTGCTTGCGATGGCCTTCCACGAGCGCGCGACGGTGGCGCACGCTCGTGGCGAATATGAACGAGCCATCCGCTTCGCCTACGAGGCGCTGCGATTGACCCACAGCTTGCGCGAGCGGGATCGCGTGCTGTTGGATCTTTCGACTTTCTTTATGGATTCGAACGTATTTGTCGCTGCCCGCGACGCGTTGATGGTGCTGGCCGCGACCGCGCAGGAGCAGTACGTACGATGGGCCGCGACGCTCAACCTGATGGAGATAGCGGCACGGGAAGGTTCAGAGCCGATCTTCGAGCTGTATCGACGTCAGCTCGCGACGGCCGATTTGCCGGTCGCGCTCGAGGTTCGCGCGCGCTATTGCGTGGGTCTGGGCTATTCAGCGTTCGGCCGTTTGGATGCAGCCATGGAGCAATTGGAGCAGGCGCGCGACTTGGCCGCACAGCACTCGCTCAACCAGCAAACGTTCGAAGCGGAGGCGTTGTTAGCCGACGTGCGCCGCGGAGCGCGTTTGCAGCGCAAGACGGCGGTGGACGTGCCGGAGTCGGTGTACGACGTAGCCGAGGCAATGTCCGACTTGCGGGCACAGCTAGTGTAAAGGAAAGGCGGCGATCGCGGTCTGGTCCGTCGCGATCGCCGCCGGTTACGGCAGCTCCTCTACTAGGGTAGCTGCCCTAGGTGCTCGATCCGACCGTGACGCCGTTGGTGCGGGCGGTTGGGGTCAGCCCCGATTGCGGTGCAGTTGGGCTCGAACAGGCAGCGAGCGCAGCAGTTAGCACGGTGAGTATCACGAGCGTGAGCGGGCGGCGCATGGATGACCTCTTAGGGGGGAGCTAGTGAATCAGTCGGACGAGCTTTGCCCCGAAGGTAGGTCAGCCAGGCGTGGCGAACAGGTGCAATTTGTGCCAAGAAGGTGCATAATTGCGCCACGTGCGCCAGGCAGGCCTGGATGTTATAGCTTTCTTACCTTCGCCACTCTCGTCGCGGCTCCGAGTCGCCCTCGAGGGAGGGGCCGGACATTCCTTAGAAGTGGCGTACGATTGGGAGCGGTTTCACGAAGTCGTCGAAGGGTCGGCCGCGGATGTCGCGGTCGTGGACCCGTGCGCGGACGGGGCGCCGCGGACGCAGGCGGTTGCAGCCTTGCTCGACTCGCACCCTTCTGTTCCGCTGGTCCTTTATACAGCAGTGTCTCCGGTGACGTTCAAGGCGGTGGCGGAGTTGACGCGCCACGGCGCCCACCAAATCGTGCTGTATCGCTACGACGACGAGCCGACGCGGTTCCTACATCTGATCGAACGCCAGCCCGGCCATGCGTTGACCAGCGCCCTGCTGCAGCGGATGACCCCGGGTGTAGCAGCGTTGCCACCCAAGCTCGCCCACGCGGTGCAGAGACTTTTTCGCCGACCTGGCGCGTTTCGGTGCGCCGCCGATTTGTCGAGCGCTTCGGGCATGTCGCGCCGCACGATGTACCGTGAGTTCGCGCGTAGCGGGCTGGCGTCTCCACGCACGGTGGTTGCGGCCGCTCGCGTACTGCGCGCCTACGCGTACGCGCGCGACCCATCACAGTCGCTGGACCAGGTCGCCCAGAAGTTGGGCTACAGTGCTCCGCGTGTGCTCAGCCAGCACATGCGGGAACTCCTCGGCGCCACGGCTCATGCGGCACGGCGCCGCGCAGTATGACGATGGTATCGTGCAGCGGCTGGCCGAGCGACTGTACGAACCGCCCCCGGCGTAATACTGTGGTGGTCTTGTGCAGGTAGTGAAGGGAGGTATGGCCAGTCCGCGCACACCGTGCGCAGGCCCAGGACCCGTTCGCCTATGCGTGCTTGTCGTGGACGATGAGCCCGCCATTTGCGCCGCCGTGACGTCGGCTCTTAAGAGAGCCGGCTACGACACGCTGTCCGCTTCGGGCGGGGAAGCCGCGCACGATTTGCTGCGGTCGCGCCACGTCGATGTTCTGGTGCTTGACCTGCGGATGCCCGACATGCGAGGCGACGTGCTGTATTACCTGGCTTCGGCTCTGCAGCCGCACCTTGCCCGCGCGACAATGTTTCTCACGGGCGACGTCACGGCCGAGGGGCGCAAAATGATCGCCGAGTGTGGCTCCCCACTTGTCCGAAAACCATACGACATAGAAGTGCTGCTCGATACCGTTGCGGCGCTGTGCCCCCAGTCGCGCGAAGAGATCGCCTGAGTGACGAGTGGCATCGCCGAGACCTAGAGCTTCCAGTTCCTGAGAGTGCGCAAAGCTCCGTCCAGCGCGGCCACCTGGTCGGTGCTCGTCGGCGCGCCCCCGTAGCTCGGTGTACGTATCAATGGCGACGGCCAACGCTACTGGGTCGTGCTCGGCTCCCGCGACCGCGACCGCGTTGTCCGCCAGGACTCGCCCGGGCCAGGTCGTCGTTCGGCAAAGTGCGCCGCAACCGCGCGCCACCGCTCCATGCGCTCGCGTGGCCGCGACTCGGCGAGCGCCCATAGATGCCATGCGCCGCGATTTGTCCGGGTCGGCGGCCAGGGCGCGCGTCGCCAGCGCGCCGACGATATCAGGGCCACGGCCACTCAACCAGTATGCGTTCGCCAGCCCGACCAGTGCGCGAGAGTTGTTGGGCTGGGCTTCTAAAACGCGCTCGTATAGCGGGCCTACCACCTCTGGAATGTCCTCGTACGGCGCCGCGGCCGACATGAGCGCGTCCGGATCCGAGTGGGCGGCGAGCGCCGTCGCGCGCTCGATCAGGTGCGCGATATCGTTATCGGTGCGATACTGTTGAACGATCTCGGCGAGCGCTGGAGACAGCGGAGGAATCATGGCGGACGGTGATGTGCGGGCAAAATACTCGACCGAGCAGCTCAGTCGCGGCCGGCGAGATAGCATTGCAAGCTCTTCACGACATTAGTAATCCGCTCTCGGCTGTCTTTGCCGAGGCTCAGTTGTTGGCCCTGGAGCCGCTGCCCGAAGAGTGCCTCGAAGCAACCAATCGGATCGTTGCGCATTGCAGGCGAGCTATTCAGGCGATCCGCCACGTCGAGGCCGCCGTCAGGGCCGCCGCCGAAGGCCATGAATAATGTGTCCCTCGCCAGCTGCCGGACGGCCGGCGGGGACACCCTATCCCTTGCGAAAACGCGTCCCAGCGGCGATACTCTGAGTGCGAAACTTTGAGTGAATTGCAGGAGGTGGCCGCCGTTCCTGTTTGGAACGGGCCGCATGCGCGTGACAGATCCGCGCCCCCCGAACGACCCCCTTTGTTTAGTGTCACCTTTGTAGCTGCGCAGTCTGCGCACGACCACATACCCTAGCGTAAATGAACGAACGCCGACGCCCTCACCGTCGCGGCCGCGGGGCTCGCCCTTCAAATCGCGAGCAACCCGATTCGCCCGATGAACCAAATCCCTATCTCGACCTGCCCGATATGTCGGCCGGCGTCGAGGTCGATACCGCGCCACCGACACAGCCAGGCGGCGAGACCGCTGACCGCGGAGACGGTGAACAGCACCGGCGCCAGGGTTGGGAAACGATGGACCACGCGCCGCCGTCAAACCCGCAAGGCTATTTCGGAGCGGCGCTGGTCGACAAGCTTGCGCCGTTTTTCGCCTCTGCCCAAAGCGCCGGGCGGTAGCGACAGCGCCTTCCTGCAAAAAACCCCTGCAGAAAAAACCGAAAGGGGGAGCCGGCATCCCGGTCTCCCTCTTTTCGAAGCCCATTCGGGCCCGCCGGTTCGACTGAATGCCGGCCGAACTCGTGTGATCCCACCGTATTACTGCGCCGCTGCCTCCGACATCGGACGTACCGAGACGAACACGCGGCCTTTGGTTCTGGCGCGGAACTCGACCTTGCCATTGATCAACGCAAACAACGTATGGTCCTTGCCGACGCCGACGTTGCGGCCGGCATGCCATTTGGTGCTGTGCTTGCGCGCGCAATGATATTCCCGGCAAGCACCTCCGCACCGCCGAAATCTTCACCTGAGACGCTGCCCGGCTGAATCGCCTGCCTAATCCGTGAGGACCTGCCTGCTTTCTCTACCTGCCATCACCCGGCTCCGAAACCGACTTTGCTCGTCAGCATAATCGTGATTTGCAATAAATCATCACTTCTTCGCATCACTTCTTTTGCCTTGCTGCCGCCTTGGCGCCTTGCCCTCCATCTCGAAGCCGAAGGCTTGGCGGCGACTTCGGCGCGGCCTGCAAACCCGGACGCCAGCAGGTTGGCTGGCGCGCAGGATCTCGCGCTCGGCGTGGCCTCGCTGCTCGCCACTGTCGGCGACGTTTCCGTGGTGATGCGCAGAACGGCGCGAATTCCTGGCGATGGCCGATCTTGCGCCACAAGTTCTTCCGTCGGCGCTTTCTGAACGCGATCCTCGCACCGCGCGCCTGTTCGAGCACCTCGGCCGCGCCCACCGCGCCTGTGACGTGGAGCGCCAAGCGTCACGCTGTCGCCGCCCACGACCAAGACCTCGCCGAACTCGACGATCTCGCCGGGCTCGCCCTTGACCTTGTCGACCTCTAGCACGTCCTCGGCGGCCACCCGGGTATCGCTTGCCGCCCGTTTTGAAGACCGCGAACATCTTGCTTCCTCGGATTTGCGTCCGGACCGGCTTCTTCCAGTCGATCTGCTGATGGTTAGCGGCGGCATGAATAGGCTTTAAGGCCGCACCGAACGCTGCGGTGTGACCGGCGTCCTTATGACGGTGCGCCAGTTCCTGCTCTAGTAGTGCGAAGCGACCCGCATTCACATTGCCGGCTCCAGCAGTCATTCCGGTAATTTGGCTACGCCGCCGCGCCGGGCATGTTAAAGCGACACGCCGGAGGAACGAGTGATGCAAAAAGGCGGCGCAGAATTGTCGCGACGCGCGTTGTTCGCCACCGCCCTTCCGGCGGCGCTGGCGGCCAAAATCGCGCGGGCCCAAGAGGGGGTCAAATCCGGGACTGCGGACGCAAAAGATTATCCGAACCGTGCGGTCTCATTCATCGTGCCCTTCGCGCCGGCCGGCGGCACCGATATTCTGGCGCGGCTCCTGGGGCAAAAACTCGAACAAGAGCTCGGCAAACCTTTCGTCGTCGAAAATCGTCCCGGCACCGGGACGGTGATCGCCACCAATTTTGTCGCCAAGTCGCCGCCCGACGGCTACACCATCATGATGGACGTGTCCTCGCTCGCGATTGACGTCACGCTCTACAAGTCCCTGCCGTACGATCCGGCCAAGGACTTGGCGCTGGTCGCGCTGATCGCCCGGGTGCCGTTTGTGCTGATCGTCAACCCGTCGCTGCCGGTGAACAGCGTCGAAGATCTGATCAATCTCGCCAAGAAACGGCCGTTGAGCTACGGCTCCGGCGGCGTCGGCGCC
>CAWISX010000022.1:0-312695 GCA_963838855.1 uncultured Gemmatimonadales bacterium
TATGGCTCGCGAGGGTCGTACTGAAAGTCCAGATGGAAGTCGCACGCCTTGATACGTCCCGATCTCCAATTGGGTTGTTATTCAGCACTGCTGTTTGACAACGGTTGGTATGGATGATCGTGGGATTTGAATTGATGGATTTGCAGTTAGCTGATTTGAGTCCTAGATCGCGCGCGCTCGGCTTGACACAAGAGTTTTGTAGTCAACCGACGAAAACATGTGGGGGATGCCTTGGCACACGGAGGCGATGAAGGCCGTGGTAAGCTGCGATAAGCCTAGGGGAGCGGCACACAAGCTGTGATCCCAGGATTTCCGAATGGGGAAACCCGGCAGTCGCAAGACTGATCACCCTCGCAAGGTGGGAAGCAAACCCGGGGAACTGAAACATCTAAGTACCCGGAGGAAGAGAAATCAACCGCGATTCCCGAAGTAGCGGCGAGCGAACCGGGGACAGCCCAAACCGTGGAGCCTTCGGGCGCCGCGGGGTTGTAGGACCCACGGACGCGACACGCGAAGGCAGCAGAAGTCCCCTGGAACGGGGCGCCAGAGACGGTGAGAGCCCGGTACGCGACGCCAGATGCGAGTCGTAGTGGAGTTCCCGAGTAACGCCCGACCCGAGTAATCGGGCGTGAAGCTGGGGGGACCACCCTCCAAGGCTAAAGACTCCCGTGTGACCGATAGTGAACGAGTACCGTGAGGGACAGGTGAAAAGCACCCCTGGGCGGGGAGTGAAAGAGATCCTGAAACCGCATGCTTACAAGCGGTAGGAGGGTGACGGGCGGTTCGGCCGTGTCGGGCGCCTGACTGCGTGCCTTTTGCATTATGACCCGGCGAGTTACTGCTCGGGAGCGAGGGTAAGCCGTTCTACGGCGGAGCCACAGCGAAAGCGAGTCTGAAAAGAGGGCGACTAGAGTTCGTGGGCGTAGACCCGAAGCCAGGGCGATCTACCCATGAGCAGGTTGAAGCCGCCGTAACAGGCGGTGGAGGACCGAACCGGTGTGGGTTGAAAACCGCTCGGATGACTTGAGGGTAGGGGTGAAAGGCCAATCAAGCCTGGAGATAGCTGGTTCTCCCCGAAATCTATTGAGGTAGAGCCTCGGGACATGTTCCCAGGAGGTAGAGCGACTGGATGGGCGCGGGCGCAGAACGCGGCTACCAACCCCAACCAAACTCCGAATGCCTGTGAATGCGACCCCGGGAGGCAGTCGCTGAGCGATAATGTCCAGCGGCGAGAGGGAAAGAACCCAGATCCACAGCTAAGGTCCCGGAGTGGCCGCTGAGTATAGCGAAGGATGTGTTCGTGCTGCGACAACTGGGAGGTTGGCTTAGAAGCAGCCATCCTTTAAAGAGTGCGTAATAGCTCACCAGTCCAGCGTGGATGCGCCGAGAATGGTCGGGATTAAGCGGCCCGCCGAAGCTTGGTCTTGTGACTTACGCGACAGGGGTAGGGGAGCGTTCTGGTCGCTGTGAAGCCAGGGTGGAAACCATCGGGTGGAGCGAGCAGAAGTGAGGATGCCGGAATGAGTACGCGCAAACGCGGGTGAAAACCCCGCGCACCGTAAGCCCAAGGATTCCTGCGCCATGGCAATCAGCGCAGGGTGAGGCGGACCCTAAGGCGAGGCCCCAGAGGCGTAGCCGATGGACAGTGGGCGAAAATTCCCACCCCGCCGTACGAGCGTTATTACCCATCAGGGGACACAGGAACGAAGTGGGAGCGGCCACGTGGATCGGCCGTCTAACCGCTGTAGGCGCAAGCCGAGAGGGGAATGCGAGGGCAGGGGGCAACCCGATCCGAGTCTCGTGGAGTCGACTGGCAAGAAAAGCCTGACTGGGGAGTGCGTACGAGCGTCCGTACCGTAAACCGACACAGGTGGGCGAGGCGAGTAGCCTCAGGTGAACGAGTGAAACGTGGTCAAGGAACTCGGCATAATGATCCCGTAACTTCGGAAGAAGGGATGCCGCTCTGGGTAGTGGGGTTCACCCCCGTCGCTCGGAGTGGTCGCAGCGAATCGGCCCAAGCGACTGTTTAGCAAAAACACAGGTGTGTGCCAAGCCGCACAAGGCGCCGTATACACACTGACGCCTGCCCGGTGCCGGAAGGTTAAGGGGAGAGGTTAGCCGCAAGGCGAAGCTTTGAGCCGAAGCCCCGGTAAACGGCGGCCGTAACTATAACGGTCCTAAGGTGGAATGCACGCTGCCTTAGTAAAATTTGGCCATATGCTGGAACGTCTGAGTATCTCCCGGTACTCGTGCGCCACAATGCTGACCAGTGACAATCCGCGGAGTGCAGATAATCAGCAGGAAAGGCTGATCGGATTGGGCTGGATTGTTGGTTTTGTAGACGGAGAAGGATGCTTCTCGGTGTATCCGGTTTGGCAGCAGGATCGCCAGGGACGCAAAGGCTACAGGACCGGTATCCAGGTACAGCACGAGTTTGTAGTGACGCAGGGAGCCCGGAGCATCGGGTGCCTGCACGAACTGCAGCAATTCTTTGGAGTCGGCCAGTGATTCCAAACAGCCGGACCGACAATCACGAGAAGTGCTGTATCGGTATGTCGTCGGAAAGCGCAGGACTGTTGGAGACGATAATTCCGTTTCTTCCAACGGTACCCGCTACGCACGAGCAAGCGTTCGGACTTCGAAAGCTTCGCCAGCTGCGTCGTGGCAATGAGTGAAGGCAAGCACGCTCACACGAGGGGACTTGCCAGCATTCTGGATCGCGTTCAGACAATGAATCGCCAGAAACCCAGAACTGAGCTGATCAAAATCCTCAGAGACTTTACGCCAGACACCGATGACAATCGGCGAAGATAAAGTCCGGTCTGCGTGGCGACACGCAGGGCTGCAAGGCCGTCTAACGCCACGCGTTAGATAACAGAATCGAGCGAAATTCCTTGTCGGGTAAGTTCCGACCTGCACGAATGGCGTAACGACTTGGGCACTGTCTCGACCACGTGCTCGGCGAAATTGCAGTCTCGGTGAGGATTCCGAGTCCCCGCAGCAGGACAAAAAGACCCCATGCACCTTTACTGTATCTTGTCATTGAGCATTGCGCTGGACTGTGTAGCATAGGTGGGAGCCGATGAGGCCCGGGCGCTAGCTCGGGCGGAGGCAACAGTGAAATACCACCCTGTACTGTGCGATGCTCTCACGAAGGCGAGGCAAACCCTCCCTCGGACCGTGGCAGGTGGGCAGTTTGACTGGGGCGGTCGCCTCCGAAAGTGTAACGGAGGCGCGCGCATGGTTCCCTCAGCGCGGTCGGTACTCGCGCCTATAGAGTGTAACGGCAGAAGGGAGCCTAACGGTGAGAGCGACGGCTCGAACCGGGTCGAAAGACGGCCGTAGTGATCCGGTAGCCCGGTGTGGATCGGCTATCGCGCAACGGATAAAAGGTACGCTGGGGATAACAGGCTTATCGCGCCCGAGAGTTCACATCGACGGCGCGGTTTGGCACCTCAATGTCGGCTTATCACATTCCTGGGGCTGGAGAAGGTCCCAAGGGTCCGGCTGTTCGCCGGTTAAAGTGGTACATGAGCTGGGTTCAGAACGTCGTGAGACAGTTCGGTCTGTATCCGCTGTGGGCGTTGGAGGATTGCGGGGCGTGGACCCTAGTACGAGAGGACCGGGTCGAACTGCCCGCTCGTGTCCCGGCTGTACCGCCAGGTGCAACGCCGGGTAGCGATGGCAGGCGGAGATAACCGCTGAATGCATTCTAAGTGGGAAGCTCCCCCCAAGATGAATCCTCCCTGGTGCCTTGAGCACCCTGAAGGGCCGTGAGAGACCATCACGTCGATAGGCCGCACGTGGAACGCCCGTAAGGGCCTCCGAGCGTAGCGGTCCTAATCGCCCGTGCGGCTTGACTACTCCTCGTAGGGTCGGTCGTTTGACCGCGCCCTGCAACAAGCCGAGCACTGCACGATCTACAAGAACTTTACGTGACGAACAGTACGATCAAGTACAACACGATCACTCCATACCAGTCGGTGTCGAATCTTCGACGCAACGAAACGCTCAACCTTCAGATCGCTGGCGACTGGAGCGTAGGGGCCACACTCGTTCCCATCCCGAACACGATCGTTAAGCCCTACAGCGCCGATGGTACTCCGCCCGAGAGGGCGCGGGAGAGTAGGCCGTCGCCGGCACCCCTTTGCACCCTGGTCGCACACGCGACCAGGGTGTTTCTTTTCCCCTCATGACGCTTCCTCCACAACTTCTCGCCATCCTCGTCTGCCCGAAGTGCAAGGGCGAGCTCGAGTACCGCGAACAAGAGTCCGCGCTGATCTGCCGCGCGGATCGCCTGCGCTTCCCCATCCGCAATGACATCCCCATCATGCTGCTCGACGAGGCGACTCCCATATAACACCGGCCTCGACTGTACGCGTCCGCGCTATCGTCCGCAGTGCTGCTGACGCTGGCTAAGTCGTTGCGACAACCCACCCTCGCGCGTCGGACTTTGTGGCCCATTCCGCCCCAGCCACCGCCATCCTGTTCCGGCTCGACTCGACGGAGCCTCCGGCTGCTTTGCAGGGGTGGCTCGACGCCCGGTCGTTTAAATGCGTTACCGTCGAGTCGGCAGAATGACCTCATGGCGCGGGCGCTGCGCGGTCGTCCGCGCGCCGTCGCATTCGACGCCCGCAGCCACCTCGGAGCCGCCGCCGTCGCCACTGTGCTCGAGGCCTGCGCGCGACTCAAACGCGACTCGTACACGGGTATCGTGCCCGCAATCGCTTTTTGCGGCCCCGATGAGGCCCACGCCGCACACGCGTTCGAGGCCGGTGCAGATGAAGTCCTGCGCGAGGGCGCATCCCCGGCCGAGGCGCGACAGCGGCTCGACGTACTGCTGCGACGCTCCGACAGGGATACGTTCGTGCACCCATCGACGCGCCTTCCCGGAACCGATGAGATCGAAGCGGAGATCGTACGTCGAATGCCGTCCGGCACCGCGTTCGCCGTTTGCTACGCGGATCTCGATCATTTCAAGGAGTTCAACGACCGGTATAGTTACTACGATGGTGATCGTGTCATCCGCATTCTCGCGAAGATTCTGCACGACGTCGTCAAAGGGCTCTGTGGCGAACGCGGGTTCGTCGGGCACATTGGAGGCGATGACTTTATCTTCATCGTGCCCGCCGCAGCCGTGCCAGACACGTGCGGGGAAATCGTCGCGATATTCGACACGATCGTGCCCTACCAATACTCCGAACAGGATAGGCGTGCCGGCTATTTCTTCGGCAAGGATCGCCGCGGCCAACTGCATCGCGTGCCGCTAATGACCCTATCGATCGGTGTCGTGACGAACGAGCGCCGACAATTCACGCAGGCGTCACAAATGGCGGAGCTGGCCACCGAGATGAAGAGCTACGCTAAAACGCTCGTCGGATCCGTTTACACGCTCGATCGCCGACAGGACCCGGTCGCGGAGCCGCCGCTCGTCGTCCCACACCACGACGTCGCCAGCGCCGTAGGAGATAAGCGCTCGTGAATGTCGGCTGCGCGGAATGCCAATCAGTTTTCCGCGTCGATCCCGCGAAAGTTCCGACTGGAGGCGTTCGCGCGCGCTGCTCCGTTTGCGGCGGCGTGATGCTCGTCTCGCCGGAACTGCCTTTCAAAGCAGCGGCCGCCACTGCACCCGCCCAACAGCCGGCCTCTCCGCGCGCGGCGCCGCCACCCATAGCGGCCCGCAATGCGCCCGACGCTCCCACTTCTCCCGGCTGCTCCCGGCGCTCCCGGCGGTTTCGGCGCTGGTCCCATCGTCGCGCGGCCGGCTCTTACGCCGATCCGGGGATCAGTTCCGATCCCGCCCTTCACACCGCCGGCGTCTGCCAGGAACGCGCCGAGCGCCGGGTCGGCTCGTCCCGCAGCAGCCGCGCCCACGAGTGTGCGTGCACCGTTCGCCGCGCCGCGTTCGACACCCGCACCCGCACCCGCACCCGTGCCCGCACGCGCTCAAAACGCGCCGGGTGTCGCTCGGCCGGCCGCGCTGCCGCCGCTGCCGCCGCCTCCGTTCACTACGCCGCCCGGCAATCAGCCACCATCGTTCGCACCACGACACCCGCTTCCGCCAAACGTCAAGGCGACCCAGCCGCAAGCGGCGCGAGCGCCAAGTGGTATGCCCAGTCCCGCCCCGCCTAATCGCACTGCGATGCGCCCGCCGGCGCCACCGGTCGCGCCGCAACCGCCTGGGGCGCCTCGGCCGGCCGCTGTGGCACCTGGAGCACGCGTTCCTCCGCCAATGTCGGCACCCTCCTCGTCAGCCGTTCCCGGAGCGCCTGTCGCGCCAAGGCAAGCGCAGAGCTCCAGGCCTCCAGCGCCGTCGTTCGCACCTCCGAAAGGCGCTCCTGCGCCGCAGCCGTTCAGGTATGGCCCGCCCGTCTCCGGGTCCATACCGCAGCCGCCGGCACCCAACGCCATTACGGCGCCATCGCTTCCCCGAGTGGCCGCAGACACTCCGGACCGACGGCCGATCAATCCCTATTTGGCGAACGATCCAAACCAGAAAGCCAAGCGTCTGGCGCGCGCGCTGGTGTCCGACATCCTCGCCTATCACCCTGGCAAGCGAGAGGAAGCGCTTGCGGCCGGAACTCTCAAGCAGACGTTCCGCGAGGAAATCAAGAAGAGCTACGAGGAGTACATCGACCAGGTGGGGCGCGACATAGCCGATAGCACCACGCACTTCCGCGACGCGCTCAATGAATTGCTTGCGGGCGGGACGAAGATGTTCTGAGTAAGGCGCGCCTCCGTGCGGTGTGCGCCGCCGCCCGGTATTTTTGTCTGCATGGCTGAGAGCGAACGTGGGCGTCAGCTCAAAGAGCTGACGAATCGGCTGGCTGAGCTGCGGAGGTATCTTTGACATCGAGAGCAAGCGCGCCGCGCTCGCTGAGTCCGATCGCGCGATGGCGGAGCCTGGATTTTGGTCCGCTCAAGAACGCGCCCAGGAGGTCGTGCAGAACGGCAAAGCGCTGAGGGCGTGGCTCGAGCCGTTCGACCGTTTGACCGAACGCATACGCGGCGCGACCGAACTGGACGAGCTGCTTGCGACCGACCCCGACGATGCGTTGAGCGCGGAGCTTGATCGCGAGACGTCGTCCGTGACCGAGGAAATCGATGCGTTCGAGCTCCGCTCCCTCATGCGCGGACGCGACGATTTTCGCGACGCGCAAGTAGAGATAGCCGCCGGGGCAGGTGGCACCGAGGCACAGGATTGGGCACAAATGCTCATGCGCATGTATACCCGGTGGGCTGAGCGCCGCGGCTTCGGGGTCGATGTGCTCGACGTCAGCGAGGGCGAGGAGGCTGGCATCAAAGGCGCAGTGATCGAGATACATGGCCTGTATGCCTACGGATTCTTGCGAACCGAGACCGGTGTGCACCGTCTCGTGCGGATTTCGCCATTCGATGCGAACGCTCGGCGGCACACGAGTTTTGCCTCGGTATTCGTGTATCCGGTCGTGAACGAGGAAATCACCATCGATATCCGCGACGATGACCTCAAGATCGACGTGTATCGCGCCTCGGGAGCCGGCGGACAGCACGTCAACAAGACCAGCTCCGCCGTGCGAATAACGCATCTGCCGTCGGGGATAGTGGTAGCGTCTCAGCAGGAGCGTTCGCAGTTCAAGAACAAGGCGGTAGCGCTCAAGATGCTGAAAAACCGACTGTACCAGCGCGAGGTCGATCGCCAGATGGAGGCGAAGGCGGCGCTCGACGCGACAAAAGCTGACGTCACGTTCGGCAGCCAGGCGCGCAGCTACGTCTTTCAGCCGTATACGATGGTCAACGACCATCGCACGGAGCTTAAGATCCCCGACGTGCAGAAAGTCATGGATGGCGGCATCGACCCGTTCATCGAGGCCTACCTAAAGCAGTCGCTCGGCACCGCTCCTGCGGCTGCGTGACCGCGGGTCCCCTCCTCACCCCCCTAACCCCCCTCCCCTCCCTCCGGGAGGGAAGGGGGGATCCTTTTTTTTCAGTGGGGGCTTCGCCCCCAACCCCCCACCACGGTCGATCCGTATATCGCCAACAATCCGCGACAATGGGCGCCGCCCAACGTTGTCGCACGCGTCGTCGAACTCGTAGGGGCGGCATTCATGCCGCCCGCCGACGTCGAGCCGCAGAGATGCGTGCACGCCCCCCAACGTCATCAGCGTACCGTTGGGGGTCGAGGGGGCCAAGCCCCCTCGTCATCCAAGCGAAGCTTGAAGACAAAAAATTCCCCCTCCCCTTCAGGGGAGGGGGTCAGGGGGTGGGGCATTGACCGATGACCTGAACTTCGTCCAGCAGGCGCGTCGAGAGAAGCTGGAGGCACTGCGTGCCGCCGGGATCGAGCCGTACGCGTACAGCTACGAGCGAACACACTCGGCCGCGAGCGCGATCGCGCTGCTGGGCGATGCCGCCGAGGGACCAACAGTGCGGATCGCGGGCCGCGTCGCGTCGTGGCGCGCACATGGCAAGACCGCGTTCGCGCACTTGGCCGACGAGAGCGGACGCGTGCAGCTGTACGCGCGACGAGACCAGCTAGGCGACAGGTTCGACCAGCTGCAGCTCGTTGACATTGGCGATGTGTTGGGCGTGGAAGGGCCCGTCTTTCGCACGAAGACCGGCGAGCCCACTATTCGCGTCGAATCCTGGACGCTGCTGGCCAAATCACTGCGCCCGCTGCCGTTCGGAAAAGAGGAAGTCGTCGAGGGACGCACGGTACGGCATTCCGGGTTCGCGGATCCGGAGCAGCGCTACCGGCAGCGCTACGCCGACCTGGCCGTCCACCCCGAGAGGCGCGCGATGTTCGTGGCCCGCGCTCGGCTCGTGTCCGCACTGCGACGCGTGCTGGATGCCCGTGGCTATCTGGAAGTCGAGACGCCGGTTCTACAACCCATGTACGGCGGCGCGGCCGCACGCCCGTTTACCACGCATCACCGCGCGCTCGACACGCCGCTTTACTTGCGAATTGCCGATGAGCTGTACCTCAAGCGGCTTATCGTCGGCGGATTCGGCAAGGTGTATGAAATCGGGCACGACTTCCGAAACGAGGGGACAGATCGCACCCACAATCCGGAGTTCACGATGCTGGAGTCGTACGAAGCGTTCGTGGACTACACCGCGATAATGCAACTCGTCGAAGCTCTGATGGTGGCGGCCGCCGAAGCCGTGCGATCGGTGCCAGAGTTTGTGGCTGCAGCGCCACAGCTAGCCCCCCCATTTCCGCGTATCGACTGGACGACAGCGTTAAATGCGGCACCTCAACGCCTCTCTTGGCGGCGGTCCAATCGATGCACTCAAGCTGGACATGCCGGAACTCCGGAACTCAGGCCGCCGCGTAGGTGTTCCGGACGTAGACACAATGACGCGGCCCAAAATTTAGACGAAATGTTTCAAGTGCTGGTTGAGCAATCCATCGATGAGCCGACATTCGTGCTCGACTACCCTGTCGAACTCTCCCCACTCGCGAAGCCAAAGCGCGGCAATCCTGCGCTGACCGAGCGGTTCGAGCTGTTCGCGCGCGGTAAGGAGTTGGCGAATGCGTTCAGCGAACTCAACGACCCGATTGACCAGCGGCGACGGTTCGAAGCCCAGGCCGCGTTGTTTGCGGCGGGCGATGAGGAAGCCCAACGGGTCGACGAGGACTACCTGCGGGCCCTGGAGTACGGCATGCCACCAGCCGGCGGGCTCGGCATCGGCGTCGATCGTCTACTGATGTATCTCACGAACACTCATCACATCCGCGACGTGATTCTCTTTCCGGCCATGCGGCCCGAGACGTAGGACTTGTAGACGTGCGTGCCCTCGAGTGGTCCATCGCCTGGCGCTACCTGCGCAGCCGCAAGGGCTCGCGCCTCCTGTCGTTCATTAGCGTTGTCGCAATCGGCGGAGTCGTCGTCGGCGTCGGGGCGCTCATTCTCATCATGGGCGTCATGAATGGCCTGCAGAGCGACTTGAAGGAGAAGATTCTGGTCGGTAGCCCCGACCTGCGCGTGCTGAGCTACGGCGACGACCTCAAGATCACTGACTGGCAAACGGTGCTGGGTAAGGTGCAACGGTTTCCAGGCGTTGTAGCAGCCTCGCCGTTCGTTTTGACACAGGGGCTCGTGAGCGCGGGTCACAACTACGTCGAAGGCGCCCAGGTCATGGGTATCGAGGCGCAACGGCCGCATGCGCCGGAAGTCACGACCATTCGGGAGCACGCAGTGAAGGGCGCTGGTGACTTCCGATTCGCGAGTGCAGACGGGCGGACGCGAGGGGTGGTGCTCGGCAGGCTCATCGCGCAGCGGCTCAACGTTCTGCCCGGTGACTCGGTGCGCCTCATAGCCCCGCCGCCGGGCGGAAAGATCAGTGCCGTGCTGGGCACGTTCGCTCCTCGCTACTACGCGTTCGAGGTAACGGGAATTTTCGAGACAGGGATGTACGAGTACGACAACTCGTACATCTACATGGCATTGCCAGTCGCCCAGGAATTCGCGGGCCTGGGGCCGGCGGTGACCGGCATCGAAGTCCGGTCCACAGACCGCTGGCACGCGACCAAGCTCGCCGGTGCGCTGGAGGCCGCGCTGGGCTTTCCGTATCGCACGGTCGACTGGCAAGAGCAGAATCGCTCGCTCTTTCAGGCGCTCAAGCTCGAGAAGCTCGCGATGGGTGTGATTCTTTTCCTCATCATCGTGGTTGCGGCGTTCAACATCGTGAGCACTCTGACGATGGTGGTGGCCGACAAGACCCGCGAGATCGGAATCCTGAAGGCGATGGGCATGCCCGCGCGTTCCATTCGGCGAATCTTTTTCGCTCAAGGCGTGGTCATTGGCCTGGTGGGCACTTTCCTTGGGCTCGCGGTCGGGCTGGGCCTTTCCGCGCTGCTCGGTCACTACAAGTTCATCGCTCTCGACCCACAGGTGTACTTCATCGACCACCTGCCAGTGCAGACGCAGCCGGTCGATGTCGCCCTCACGGTTCTCATCAGCCTCGTCATTGCAGCGGTTGCAACGCTTTATCCGTCGCTGCAGGCCGCGCGATTGTATCCCATCGAGGCGATTCGCCATGAGTGAGCGCCTGGGCCCCGGCCCCACGCCCTCCGCGATGCCAAGAGACGCTATGCCCAACTCCAGCGCGAGGGAGCGGATTGCTCAGCTGCTGCGCGGAACCGAAGCGAAGCCGCTGGCGATGGCAAAGCGTCCGCGTTCTCTCTCTATGGAGCGAGCGGCTCGGCCATCGAGGGGCGCGGATGGGCGGCCACCACAGCGAGCAAACAATTTCAACTCCCCCAGGGGGTTGGGCAGCCGATGACGCCGGTGATCGAGGCGCGCGACGTGTGGAAGTCGTTTCGCGGCGGCGACGGCGGCCTCTTGCCAGTGCTGTGCGGCGTGTCGTTTGAAGTCGCGCGCGGAGAGATGGTCGCGGTCGTGGGAGCAAGCGGCGCGGGCAAGAGTACGTTGCTGCACGTGCTTGGCGCGCTGGAGCAGCCGACCAGAGGTTACGTCGTCATTGCCGGTGAGCCGGTAAGCGGACGTGACGACGATGCGCTCGCGGCCCTGCGAAATCAGAAAGTTGGTTTCGTGTTCCAGTTTCATCACCTCTTGCGCGAGTTCTCAGCGCTCGAGAACGTGATGATGCCGCTCCGAATCGGAGGGGCCGATGATCGCACTGCGCGAGGCCGCGCCGAGGAACTGCTTGCCCGAGTCGGGCTCAGCGGAAGAATGGACCACCGACCGTCCGAACTGTCGGGCGGTGAGCAGCAGCGAACCGCGGTAGCCCGCGCGCTTGCGGTGGATCCCGCTGTATTATTAGCCGATGAGCCCTCGGGGAACCTCGACCATGCGAACGCGGAGCGACTCCACGAGTTGTTCGGCGAGCTCTCGCGCGACCTCGAGATCGGCATGGTCGTCGTGACACACAACCGGTCGCTGGCTGCACGCGCGAACCGTACGCTGCTGCTGGAGGACGGGCGACTGCAGCAGGTTGATGCGCGGGAAGGGGTGGTATGATGCGGGGAGCTGTCTGATGCGGTGCGACAACTGCAAGGAGCGGGACAGTGTCGTCAAGCTCGTGCAGATCATTCGACGGCGCTCCGCGCGAGCTGCGCCTTTGTGAGAAGTGCGCCGCAGAGAAGGGCGTCGAGACCACCGTGTCCGTTACGCCGCCACAGTTGGGCGAGCTGCTTCAAAAGGTGCAGCAGCAGCTCATGGCGGGCGGCGGAAGTCTGGCAGTGGCCGGTGCGCTCGGCGCGACCACCGGGACGAACACGCGCGATGCCGCGCGCTGCACGTTCTGCTCGGCGACCCTCGGGGATTTCCGGTCCACCGGGCGCCTTGGATGCGCCCATTGCTACGGCGCGTTCGAGACGAGCCTCCGCGAGCTGCTGCGTCGCGTGCATGGCAATGCCCGACACAGTGGGCGGAAGTACGACCCGCCGAAGCCGGACGAGATCGAGCGATCCGTCACCCTCGGCGAGCTCCGCGATCGGCTCAAGCGGGCCGTGGATTCAGAGCAGTTCGAGCTTGCCGCGGACATTCGCGACCGCATCCGAGTGCTGGAATAATGGCGCTCGATCTCTCGTTGGTTCCGGATGGAGGGATCAGCTGGATGGACGCTTCCGGCGAGCACGCAGACATCGTGCTGTCCACTCGCATCCGTCTCGCGCGAAACGTCGAGGGATACGCCTTCACCGCGCGCGCGCGCGATGGCGAGCGGCTGCGCGTGCTCACACAAGTGCGTGACGCCGTTCGTCAGGTCCCCAGCCTCGCCCACAGCGTTCTGCTTCGAGTAGATGAGCTGCCGTCGGCCGATCGACTCCTGCTTCACGAGCGGCACCTCGTCAGCAAGGAGCTCGCCGGGTTGGACGCGCAGCATCCCGTGCGAAGTGGCGCGGCGGTCTTTCTGGGTCCCGACGTCGGCGTCATGGTCAACGAGGAAGATCACCTGCGTCTGCAGGCGCTCCGCTCGGGTTTTGGGCTTGGCCCTGCGTACGACGCCGTGCAGCAACTCGACCAGGAGCTAGGGTCGCAGGTTCCGTACGCGTACCACTCGGAGTTCGGGTTCCTGACCGCATGCCCGACCAACGTTGGAACCGGGATGCGTGCTTCCGTATTGATTCATTTGCCGGGACTGGTACTGACCAAGGAGATGGGCAAGGTGCTAGCCGGGTTGCAGCAGATGGGGCTAACGTATCGCGGACTGTACGGCGAAGGGAGCGATGTCGTCGGCAATTTCTTTCAGATTTCCAACCAGACCACGCTGGGAAAGAGCGAAGACGAGTTGTTGCAGCAGCTCATGACTGTCGTCAAGAAAGTTATTGCAAGTGAAGAAGACGCGCGACGCATCTTGCTGCGCGACGCCGGATATATTATTGAAGACAAGGTGTGGCGTGCGTATGGCACGCTGCGCTATGCCCGAAGCCTGACGTTCGAAGAGGCAATGAACTACCTCAGCGGCGTGCGGCTGGCCGTTGGATTGAAACTGATCTCCGGCCTCAGTGTATACACCCTCAACAAGCTCTTGATATTCAGTCAGCTGGCGCACCTCTCGCATGCCGAGGGACGCGCGCTGGCGGAGGGTGAGGCGAACGTCGTGCGCGCGCGGTACGTGCGCCAGGCGCTCGCCAACGAAGCCGAGGCGGCGTGATTCACTCAGGCGCAGGCCGCCGACACGCGGGGGCGGGGGCAGAATGAACGGGTACAACTTCACGGAGCGGGTCCGCAAGGTGCTCGCAATGGCGCGTGAAGAAGCGGCGCGACTCCATCACGAGTACGTCGGTACCGAGCACATCCTTCTCGGCCTCATCCGCGAGGGAGAGGGCGTCGCCGCTGCCGTCCTGCAGAACATGAGCGTCGACCTCGACGAGGTTCAGCAGAAAATCGAGGAGACGGTCAAGAAGGGGAAGGCGGCGCAAACTACCGGCCCCGATCTGCCGTACACGTCACGCGCCAAGAAAGTGCTCGAGCTCGCGATGAGCGAAGCACGCGAGCTGAACCACAGCTATGTGGGCACGGAGCACTTGCTCCTTGGCCTCCTGCGTGAAGAGAAGGGGATCGCCGCACAGGTGCTGACCGACGCCGGCGTGAACCTGGAAGCGGCGCGCACGGAGACTCTGCGACTGCTCGGAACCGAGATGCCGCAAGGCGGCGCGGCGACCGCGCAGCAGGGAACCAGCGGCAGTAGCGGCGGCGGCGGCACGTCGCAGTCCTCGGCCAAGGGCGAGAAAAAGTCCAAGACGCCCGCGCTGGACCATTTCTGCCGTGACCTGACACAGCTGGCGGGCGAAGGCCAGCTCGATCCGACGATCGGTCGCGCGAAAGAGATCGAGCGCGTGATGGAAGTGCTCACCCGACGCAAGAAGAACAATCCCGTCCTCATCGGTGAGCCCGGGGTCGGCAAGACGGCCATAGTGGAAGGCTCTGGCGCAGCTCATCGCGAACGGCGAGTGCCCGGAGTCGCTGCGCGACAACCGCGTGCTGTCGCTCGACATGGCAGCGGTCATCGCCGGCACCAAGTATCGCGGACAGTTCGAGGAGCGGCTCAAGGCCGTCATGAACGAGATCGCTCAGAACAAGAACATCATCCTGTTCATCGACGAGCTGCACACGCTTGTCGGCGCCGGCGCCGCCGAAGGCGCAATCGACGCGAGCAACATGCTCAAGCCCGCGCTCGCGCGCGGGGAGTTGCAGTGCGTCGGTGCGTCGACGCTTAACGAGTACAGGAAATACATCGAAAAGGACGGCGCGCTCGAGCGCCGGTTCCAGACTGTCATCGTGGACCCGCCGACCGTGGACGAGACGGTCGAGATCCTGAGAGGGCTTGCGGAAGAAGTACGAGGACCACCATCGCGTCACGATCCCGGACGCCACACTGGTGACCGCGTCGAAACTCTCGGAACGGTACATCACCGACAGGTTCCTGCCCGACAAGGCGATCGATGTGATCGACGAGGCCGGCGCGCGCGCTCGGCTCGCGGCCCAGGTGCCGCCGCCTGAAGTGGCCGAGCTCAAGGTCAAGCTCGACGCGAACATCGCCGAAAAGGAAGCGGCGGTGCGCGACCAGAATTTCGAAAAGGCCGCATCGCTGCGCGACAAAGAGCGGGAAATCCAGGCCGACATCCGTCGCAAGCAGGAGGAATGGGAAAAGCGCCGGCAGTCGTACCGACCCGTTCTGGGCGAGGAGGAGATCTCGTTCATCGTCAGCAGGTGGACGGGGATTCCCGTGACCCGCTTGCAGGAGGCTGAGACGGCTCGGCTGCTCCGAATGGAAGAGGAGCTGCACGTTACGGTCGTCGGGCAGAATGAAGCCATTGCCGCGCTTTCGCGCTCGATTCGACGGAGCCGGGCAGGGCTCAAGGATCCCAACCGCCCGATCGGGAGCTTCATCTTTGCCGGTCCTACGGGCGTAGGAAAGACCGAGCTCGCGCGCGCCTTGGCGCGTTTTCTCTTCGCCGACGCGCAAGCGCTGATCCGTGTGGATATGTCGGAGTACATGGAGAAGTTTTCGGTGTCGCGTCTCATAGGCGCCCCGCCGGGTTACGTCGGCTACGAAGACTCAGGAACACTGACCAAGGCGGTGCGGCGGAAGCCCTACAGCGTCGTTCTGCTCGACGAGATCGAAAAGGCCCACCCCGACGTATTCAACATCCTCCTGCAAGTGCTGGATGAGGGTCATCTGACCGACAACTACGGCCGCGTGATCGACTTCAAGAACACGGTCGTGATCATGACGTCCAACGTCGGTGCCAAGGATATCACCAAAGGCAAGAACCTCGGGTTCGCGGCCGCCTCGGATTCACGTGGGACGTTCGAGCGGATCTCAGAGAAGGTGAAAGAGGAGATGTCGCATGTCTTCAATCCGGAATTCCTCAACCGGTTGGACGATGTGTTGATCTTCCATCCTCTGTCGAAGGACCACATCAGGCAGATCGTCGGGATCCTGCTCAAGGACGTGCAAAAGCGTCTGTCTGACGAGGAGCTGACCATCAAGCTCACCGAGGGAGGCGCCGATTTCCTCGTGAAGAACGGCTACGACGAGAGCTATGGCGCGCGTCCTTTCAAGCGAGCTATTCAGCGCTACATTGAGGATCCTCTGTCGGAGAAAATCCTTCTCGCAGAGTTTCAGAAGGGTGACGAAATCGAGGTCGACGTTTCGGCCGACGGATCGAAACTCGAATTCCGAGTCGCGACGCCGGTCAATCCCTAGCCCAGCTCCACAGCTCGCCGCGTAGCAGGTGGAGGACTGTAGGGCCCGGATCGGCAAGTTCCGCCGATCGGGGCCCTTTCGCTTAGGGCTACCTACAGATCGCCAGCGTGGTTGCGGTGTATATTTGCGCCGATGCGACGCTTACCGCGCAGGGTGCTGAGCATCGCGCTCGGCGCCGCGAGCGCGGCCTCGGGCGCGCGCGCAGTGGCCCAGGATACTACTGCTGTCGGACGTTGCGCCAAGCCTGATTCAATTGGCGTTACCGGAAGCGTCCGAGTGCCTGAGGCATCGATTCGCTCGGATTTCGGCGTGGTCGCCGGCACTCAGCTCAACACCCGGTCCGTGCAGGATGGCGTCAAGGCGCTGTTCGCGACGGGGCAATTCGACGATGTGCAGGTGCTCTGCACCGTCGATCCGCAGGGCCACACAACGCTGGTCGTACAGGTCAAGGAGCGACCGGTGCTCGGGGCCGTCGACGTCGTCGGCGCAAAGCGTATCAGCGAAAAGACCATTCGCGAGCATATCGACCTCACGCCGGGACGCCCCATACAACCGGGCGACGTCACGCGGCCGTGACGAAAATCGACTCGTTGTACCAGAACGCCGGGTACTATCTCGCCAAGGTCGTCCCTGAAACGACGACGGTCGCTGGCCGCACGGATCTCACTTTTCGCATCGACGAGGGACACCGCCTCGCCGTGTCTGGCGTGACCGTGCACGGCAACGAGCACCTGCCGGCCAAAGAGATCGTCAGCGCCATGAAGACCAAGCCTGAGGGTTTTTGGTGGTGGAAAAACGGCGAGTTTGACGAGGACGACTTTGCTACCGGATCTGGCGGAGCGTATTCCCGATCTGTACGCGAAGCAGGGATACATCGATTTCCAGCTAGTTCACGACACGCTCATCGTCGATCGCGCAATCGGCAAGGCGCTAATCGACCTCACGGTTTCCGAGGGACGGCAGTACAAGGTCGGGCACGTTCGATGTGCTCGGTAACCACCACTTCACGACGGAGCAGATCGCCAGCTTCTACCCGTTCAGCCGGTCGTCGCCGACAGTAGCCACGAAGGTCGCGCGATTCCTGCTGCGCAAGAAGACGATTCCGGCGGGGGTGTTCGATCGCCAGAAGTGGGACGACGCGACTACCAAGCTGCGCACGGCATACGGCAACGAGGGCTACATCTACGCCAACGTGCAGCCCGTGGCGGAGCGGAGCGTGGGGCCCGACTCGCAACCCGTGGTGAATCTGCGGTGGGAGATCGTAGAGAAATCGCCTGCCATCGTGAACCGCATCGAGATCACGGGAAACGATTACACGACCGAAAACTGCATTCGCGACGCCATTCTGATTCCGCCCGGCGGCGTGTTCAGCCAAGAGCTGCTGATTCGCAGCTACCAGAACATCTCCAATCTAGGATTCTTCGAGACTCCCATTCCGCCGCCGGACACTCGCCCCGCCGGCGACTCCGGCGATATCGATCTCGTCTTTCACGTGAAGGAAAAGCACACGGGGAACGTGAACTTCGGCGCTTCAACTGGTCAGGGAACGGGAATCGGCGGGTTCATCGGGTTCGACCAGCCGAACTTGTTCGGCGAGTGCAAGCGCGGCTCGGTACAGTGGCAGTTCGGCCGTTACATCAATAACCTCACGCTGTCCTACACCGATCCGTCGGTGGGCTGGCTGGGACCGCGCGTGCAGGGCACCGTGACCGCGTACCGCAGCCAGTCGCAGTACACCATCGGCAACCTCGGGCAGAGCACCAACATCGGCGGCAGTGTACAGCTGGGTTTCCCGGTGCCATGGTCGTACTATTCGCGACTTTTCGTGTCCTACGGGCTCGAGAGCGTCAGGTACAACGGCGACACCACGTCGCTCCTTGGCAGCTTCGCGAACCAATGCGCCGGATGCATCCGTTCAGCCGTGGGGCTATCCTACCAGCACGATACACGCGTGGACTTGCCGTTTGCCTCGTCGGGCGGACTTCAAGTGCTCTCCACAGACCTCGACGGCGGCCCCCTGGGGGGCAAGGCCAACTACCAGCGGCTCATCACGGAGCTTCGGGGGTACATGACACTGGCCCAGTTCGGCAATAGCGGGCTTGGGTCCCAGCCCATCAAGCTGATCGCTGGCCTCAAGTCGCGTGCGGGCATGCTGTTTGGCACGGCCGGTCCGTTTTTCGTATCGCAATCATTTGCGCTCGGCGGCACGCAGTACGGGGAACAGCTGCGCGGATACAAGGAGTTCTCGATTGGCCCGCAGGGCTTCATCACCGGGACAAGCAACTTCAACGCCACACGGAATTCGTTCGGCAACGCTTTCATAACCAACACCGCGGAGCTTGGCGTCCGCTTCAACGGCTCGATCTATACTGATACCTTTTTCGATGCGGGCAATTTGTACCAGACTCCACGCCAATTCGACCCCACGCGACTCTTTCGGGGAGCAGGCATTGGCATCGCGATCGTTACTCCGCTCGGGCCGCTCGGGCTCGACTATGCATATGGGTTCGACCGGTTGAATGCGGCGGGCATGCCGGACCCGGGCTGGGAGCTGCACTTCAAGCTGGGACAAATCTTCTAGTCGTGATCTCTTACGTGGAGTATTCATGAAACTGTTCAGTCGAGCGGCACTGGGGGTCGCAGTTCCGGTGATGCTCGCCCTCATGGTTCGCGGCATGGGCGCGCAGACCACGACGGCACCGCCGGCCAAGATCGCGTTCATCCGCTCACGCGAGATTCTCGCGGCTGCACCCGGGGCGTCCGACGCGCAGGCCGCGTTCAACAAGGAACTCGAGACCGTCCAGGCGACCGAGAAATCTTGGAGCGACTCGCTGCAAGGGCTCATAGCAGCGTATGGCAAGGACGAGGGCTCGCTCAGCCAGGCCGACAAGGACGCCCGCCAAAAGGCGATCCGCGACCATCAGCAGGACTGGCAGAAGAGAGACCAGGAGATGCAGCAGCATCTGCAGCAGCGCCAGACCGAGCTGATCCAGCCCATCATGGATCAGATTAACAAGGTCATAGAAGACATTCGCAGCAAAGACGGTTACTCGATGATCTTCGACGCCCAGGCACAGGGATCGGGAATTGTGGCCGCCGACAAGAACCTCGACTTGACGGACCAGGTCATCACCCGGGTCAAGGCACTTCCGGCGCCAGCGGTGGCCAACGGAGGGGCCGCGCCGCCGAAGAAGCCGGCTGCTGGTCCTGTTCAGAGCCCTTCCGGCGTGACGCGGCCCAAGTCGCCTGGCTACTGAGCCGCGCCGTGGGCTGACCACGCCGTGAGCGGTCTCACGGCAGGCGAGATCGCGAAAGCCGTCGGCGGCCGTCTGGTCGGCGACCCCAACGCCTGCATAACCGCGATCGCGCCGCTCGATCGCGCTGCCGGCGGAGACCTGAGCTTTCTGGCGCGGGCGAAATACGCGCCGCTGTTCGCCAGGTCGGAGGCAGGCCTGACGCTGGTCGCGCCTGCGCTCGCCGACTCGCCAGGGCCGGCCGCGCGCGTAATCGTGGGGGACCCGCACGACGCAATCATTCAGCTCATCCCGCGCCTGTATGCGCCTCCCGTACGCACGCCCGGGGTCCACGCCACTGCACGCATTGGGCGCGGGACCGTCGTACCCACCGACGTCACGATCGACGAGTACGCGGTGATCGAAGACGGCGTGACGATCGGAGCCCGATCCTGGGTGGGCCCGCACACTGTCGTCGGCGCCGGCGTCTCGATTGGCGCTGACGTTCGTTTATACGCGCACGTGTCGGTGTACCCGGGCACGACGCTTGGCGATCGCGTGATAGCGCATGCCGGGGCCCGATTGGGTTGCGACGGATTTGGCTACGTGTTTCGCGACGGCGCGCACACCAAGATCCCGCACGTGGGGCGGTGTGTCATCGAGTCGGACGTGGAGATTGGCGCCAATGCCACGATCGACCGTGGCAGTGTGGACGACACGATCATTGGAGCAGGCACAAAAATCGACAATCTCGTTCACGTCGCGCATAACGTGCGAATTGGCCGCCTATGCCTGATCATGGCCCAGGTGGGCATCGCTGGATCTGTGCACATTGGCGAGGGGTCCATTCTGGCGGGCCAGGTGGGCGTCTCCGGCCACCACACGATCGGAGCTGGGGCTCGCCTGGCGGCCCAGGCCGGAGTGTTTGGCAACATACCGGCGGGTGAATCGTGGTCTGGCTACCCGGCACGTCCGCACGCCGCGTCGCTGCGAGCGCAGGCGGCGCTGTTCAAGCTTCCAGGGTTGATTCGGGCTCTGGAACGCCTTGTGGCCGAGCAGGACGCCGAAAAGGATGCCGAGACTCATGCCTGACTCGCGGCGGCGAACGATCGCCCGTGCGGTGGCGCTCGAGGGTGTGGGGCTGCATCTAGGACTGGATTCGCGCCTCACGTTCCGTCCAGCGCCGGAGAATACGGGCGTCGTGTTCCGCCGCACCGACATGCCATCGTGGCCCCAAGTGCCGGCCATTGTGGACAATGCTCGAACAGCGGAGCGACGCACGAGACTCGGTGTGGGCGACGTAGAGCTGCACACCGTGGAGCACGTGCTTGCGGCGGTCGTCGCAGCGGAGATCGACGACGTATGGATCGATGTGGATGGTGTCGAGCCGCCGGTATTGGATGGGAGCGCCGAGCCATTTTGGGATGCTCTCCGCGACGCGGGGGTGGCGGAGGGGCGCCAAGCGGCCGAGTATTTGGACCTGGCGGAGCCGGTTCGCGTGATCGACGGCGAGTCGGTTTACGAAGCACACGCCGCGCCGGAGCTCCGGCTCGACGTAACCATCGATTTTGCGCATCCATTGATTGGGCGGCAGCGCGGCGAATTCCTGATCACTCGCGAGGCGTTCGCGCGAGAGCTGGCGGGTGCTCGAACCTTCGGTTTCGTGAGTGAGGTCGAAACGCTGCGCGCCATGGGGCTCATTCGCGGAGCCTCGACGGCCAACGCGGTGGTGCTCGACGAGTCTGAAGTGGTTGAGACGTCGCTACGCTGGCCAGACGAGTTCCTGCGTCACAAAGCCATGGATTGCCTTGGGGACTTGGCGCTGGCGGGGAAACGAGTGCGGGCGCAGGTGACGGCGTTCAAACCAAGTCATCGCGGAACGGTGACGCTCGTCCGAGAGATGGTGCGACGCAGCCGCGCGGAGGCAACGCAGACGGCGAACGGAGTGAAGGCGGCTGTGACACGGGAGAAGCGCATGGCGGAGACAATGGCGAAGGGGATGGGCGTCGATGAGCTGATCAAGATCATCCCGCACCGGTATCCCTTTTTGATGGTGGACCGTATCCTCGAGATCGAGGAGCGGCGGATTGTGGGGCTCAAGAACGTGACGATCAACGAGCCGTTCTTTCAGGGTCACTTTCCAGGCCATCCGATCATGCCCGGCGTGCTGATCATCGAAGCCATGGCGCAGGTAGGCGGCGTGCTGCTGATGGGCGCCGTGGACGACTACGAGGGCAAGGTCGTGTACTTCATGTCACTGGACAACGTCAAGTTCCGCCGGCCCGTAAAGCCAGGTGACCAGCTGCGCCTGGAGCTGGAGATCGTGCAAATCCGTGGCAGGGTCTGCAGAATGCGAGGCGTGGCGAAGGTCGAGTCCGAAGTGGTCGCGGAGGCCGAAATGGCGGCGATGGTGCGGGACAAGTGAGCGCGCGGGAGATCGAAGAGCCGATCGTCCGCATGCGCCCGGAGACCGTGATTCACCCGACCGCGATCGTGAGCCCTGAGGCTCGGATCGGCGAAGGCGTGAGCATCGGCGCGTTTGCGATAGTTGGCCCGAACTGTGTGATTGACGACGGTTGCGTGCTCGCCCCCCGGGCGACGCTCGAGCAAAACGTGACCCTTGGCCGCGACATCAAGATCGGCATCGGATCTGTGATCGGGGGCGACCCGCAGGATCTCAAGTACAGCGGCGAAGAGACGCATGTCGAGATCGGCGATTGGACAGTCATTCGCGAGTACGTGACGGTCAACCGAGGCGCCGTGCAATCGGGGAAGACCACTGTGGGGCGTCACTGTCTGCTGATGTCCTACGTGCACCTGGCGCATGATTGTCACATCGGCAATCACGTGATAATAAGCAACAGTACGCAGCTCGCCGGGCACGTGACTGTGGAGGACTGGGCCGGCGTGTCGGGACTGTGCGGGATCCATCAATTCGCGCGCGTTGGGCGCAACAGCTACATCGGCGGTGCATCGCGCGTCCCGCAGGATGTGCCGCCATATGTCATGGCGGTAGGTAACCCGATCAGGCTATACGGCCTCAACTCTGTGGGGCTCCGCCGCAACGGGTTCTCTCACGAAACCATGCGTGAGCTCAAGCGCGCATACCGGCTGCTGTTCCGCTCGGATCTGAGCCTGTCGCAGGCCCTCGCGCGCGTCGCCGCCGAGGTGCAGCCGATACCGGAGGTGCAGCACCTGGTGAGCTTCATCGAGGCGAGCCCGCGCGGAGTCGGCTTCTGACGCCTAGGCAGGCCACCCGGTTTGGGGTGATCGGCACAGGCGCACTGGGTTTCCATCACGTTCGTTTGCTGCAAACGCTGCCCGACGTGCGTCTGGTCGGGTGCGTCGACACCAACTCTGTACGGGCTGCCACCGTCGCTCGCGATCTTGGCGTGCGCGTGTACGCCGGCCTAGACGAGCTGCTGCAAGCCGTCGATGCGGTGACCGTCGTAGTCCCCACATCCGCGCACTACGAGGTGGCCCGGGCGGCAATCGAGTGCGGCGTACACGTCTTCATCGAGAAGCCGATCTGTGCCACGGTCGCCGAGGCCGACGCATTGCTGGAAGCCGCACGCGTAGCGGGAGTGCTGGTACAGACAGGCCACATCGAACGGTTCAATCGCGCGATGCGCGCGGCGCTGCCGTTCGTCGCAGGACCTCGATTCATCGAGAGCGATCGCCTGGCTCCGTTCAACCCGCGTGGATCCGACGTCGCCGTGGTGCTCGATCTCATGATTCACGACATCGACCTGGTGTGCAGCCTCGTGGGTGCGCCGGTGTCCGACGTCGCCGCCGTTGGCGTTCCACTGCTGACGAAGTCGGTGGACATCGCCAACGCCCGACTGACGTTCGCAACTGGCGCCGTGGCCAACATCACCGCGAGCCGCGTGTCGAAGGAACGGCTTCGCAAGCTCCGCATATTTCAGCCCGACGGGTATTTCTCGCTGGATCTCGCGGCTGGAGAGGGAGAGTTCTATCGACTACGTCGTGACGTCGATCTGGCTGCGCTCGCGACCGCGCCGCTCGCCATCGAAGCTTTTGTTGAACGCATCCGGCTCGAGGCATCGGACGACGAGCCGTTGCGCCTCGAACTGGAGACGTTTGTCGCCGCGGTGCGCGGCGAAGCCCCAGTTCCGGTCACCGGCGACGACGGCCGCGTGGCGCTCGCGGTTGCACTCCGAATCGTCAATGAGATTTCGAGTACCGCCCCACCCTAGGGGGTCGGGTATCCCATGGATGTGATGTTCGCTGCCGGCGAGGCCTCAGGCGACCTGCACTCGGCGGGCGTAGCCAAAGCACTCCGGGCGCGTCGGCCCGACCTAAACTTCGTCGGCGTTGGCGGACAGCGCATGGGCGCGGCCGGGGTCGATCTGCTTGCGGACTTTGCCTCGGGCGCCGTCATGGGCTTCACTGAAATCATTACCCACCTGCCGAGGCACTTCGCACTTCTCCGGTCGCTGACGACCCGATTGCGCGATGGACAAGTCGCGCTGCTCATCTGTGTCGACTATCCGGGATTCAACCTCAACCTGGCCGCCGAGGCGCACGCAGCACGCGTTCCAGTTCTGTATTACATCACGCCGCAGGTGTGGGCCTGGGGCGCTCGACGGCTCAAGACGTTGGCCCACGTTGTGACGAGGGCCGCCGTAATCCTTCCGTTCGAGGAGGCGCTGCTAAGGACACATGGCATCGACGCGACCTTTGTGGGCCACCCGCTGCTGGATCGCGCGGAGACCGCGCCCGACCGTTCCACTGCTCGCGCCGCTCTTGGACTTGCGCCGGACGCCAGCGTGCTCGCGCTGTTTCCAGGCAGTCGCGCGCAAGAGATCGAGCGACATCTCGAGCCGTTTGTCGCCGCGGCGCGCGCGGTCGAGCGCCGCGCGCCTGGAACCAAGGTCGTGGTGAGCGTAGCGCCCGGGATGCACGTAGACCCTGCGCGCTGCCCTTATCCTCTGCTGTCGGCCGACTCGCTCACCGTGCTGCGCGCGGCGGACGCGGCGCTCTGCAAGAGTGGCACGACTACCCTCGAGGCCGCGGTCATCGACTGTCCGCTCGTCGTGGCGTACCTAACGAGTAGGTGGACGTACGCGATTGCGCGGCGTGTCGTGACCATCCCACGCATTGGGCTGGTGAACGTTGTGGCCGGACACGAGGTGGCCACGGAATTCGTTCAGGGCGCGCTAGTGCCTGATGCGGTAGCCGATGCACTGCTACCTCTGTTGCACGAGACCCCACAGCGAGCGCAAGTGCTGGCAGGGCTGGCCGAGGTCCGCGCAAAGCTCGGAACCCCCGGTGCCGCCGCCCGTGTTGCCGAGAATGGCCGACGCGCTAGCAAGTGACCAAGGAGGGGGAGGGGGACGGGGACGGGAGCAGGGGCAGGGGCAGGGAGTAGGTCGTGGCGTCGCGCTGGCAAACTCGGATGCGCACCACCGCGGGCATTGGGCTGGTGCGGGCGCTGGCTGCTACCTGGCGGTTCCGCCGGATCAACTATGAGCCGCTGAGGGCAATGCGCCGGCCCGGCGGCGGCGCTCCCATACTATACGCATTCTGGCACGCGCGAATGTTGTCATTCCTCGCTCTTCACCGAGACGAGCAGGTAGCGGTGGTGATTAGCGAGCACCGCGACGGCGAGATAATCGCGCGCGCCGCGGAGCGGTTCGGCTGCACCACGATTCGAGGATCGTCCTCGCGAGGCGCCGTGAGCGCGTTGCGCGCGATGGAGCGTGGCCTCGCGGAGGGCCGCGAGGTGGTAGTCACGCCAGACGGGCCGCGCGGACCTGCCGAGCATTTTGCGCAGGGGGCACTGGTGGCCGCGCACAGGGCCAATGTGCCCGTCGTGCTTGCGGCTGCGGCGACCAACCGAGAGTGGCGGCTGACGACGTGGGACCGGTTCTCGATCCCCAAGCCGTTCGCTACGATCGTCGTTGCGTACAGCGAGCCGTTTCGACTTACCGCAGTCACCGCTCGAGACGCGGCGCGAGAGGCCGCGGTTTTCCAAGACCGGCTTGTGTCCCTCAACACGCTGGCGCGCAATGCCGCGCACGGCGCTGCGCCCGACGCGTGACGCAAGCTCGGATTGGTATGCACGGCGTGTGGAGCGGGAAGTCGATACTTGCGCGCGGCACACGCGCGGCGCTATGGCCGCTGTCCGCTGTGTATGGAACGGCGGTCGCGATTCGAAACGAGGCCTTTGACCATGGATTGGTGTCGAGCCGGATTCCGTCCATCCCGGTCTTGGGTGTTGGTAACCTGACCGTCGGTGGGACAGGCAAAACCCCAATCGCCGCATGGGCCGCCGCCGAGCTGGCGGCGCGCGGCGCTCACCCGGCGGTGCTGCTGAGAGGCTATCGCGCGCGCCTGCGAGAGGGGGACCAAGGCGACGAGGCCGAAGTGCATCGGATGCTCAATCCGGCCGTCCCGGTGTTCGTTGATGCCCATAGGCTCGTGGCCGCCGGTCGCGCCGCTGAGGAAGGCTGTGATGTCGCCGTACTCGACAATGCATTCCAGCATCGCCGCGTGTCGCGCGTTGCAGACCTGGTGCTCGTAAGCGCGAATGCATGGGCCATGGCGCATCACCTGCTGCCAGCCGGTCCCTGGCGGGAGCCGCTGCGCGCGATACGACGCGCGCGAGTGGCGGTCATAACTCGCAAAGCCGTATCCGAAACCGTCGCGGACGCGGTCGCATCTGCGCTGGCGCGTGTTGCGCCAGCTTTGGCGGTCGCGGTTGCGCACATTGCCCCGGACTGCCTGCGCAATCCGGCTGGCGAGGTGCTCCAATTGGGCGCGCTCAGCGACGTTCCCGTGTACGCGGTCGCCGGCGTGGGCGACCCCGATGCATTCTTCGCCCAGATCCGGAAGTTGGCCACGACAGTTGCGGCGGCACCTTACCCGGATCACTACCGATTTGGGACCGCCGACGCCGCGCAAATAGTGCGCGAGGCAGACCGGCTATTTCCAGGGGGCTCGCGAGTCGTCTGTACCTTGAAGGATGCCGTAAAGCTTGGCGCGCTGCTTCCGGAGTTATGGTATCTTACTCAACGCGTCGTATGGGAGCGTGGACGCGACGCAATGGAGTCCGTCATAGACGCGGTACACCATGAAGGAGCGACCAAGCACAAACACCTGATGAGTAACGCGCAGTCGCCAAGCGAGCCGAGCCGGGCAACATCGAGCGGGACCCAATAATTGTCTTTTTGGCCGCCCTAGAGGCGGCAGAGCATACCACAAATGGCAACCGACCTAAGACTCCCCACCCACCGCATCGTCCGCCCCGATAAGGACCGATTCCTTAACGAGGACAATCCCTTCGAGGCCATGATGTCGCGCTTCGACCGGGCCGCAGAGCTTCTCGATCTCGAACCGGGCGTTTACAAGATCCTTCGAAATCCCGAAAAGCAGATCATCATATCGATCCCCGTGCAGCTCGACACAGGCGACGTCGAGGTCTTCACGGGGTTTCGTGTCTTGTACAACACGTCACGCGGTCCGGCCAAGGGCGGGATCCGATTCGACATGCAGGTGACGCTCGAAGAGGTCAAAGCACTGGCCGCCTGGATGACCTGGAAGTGCGCGGTCGTCAACATTCCATTCGGCGGCTCCAAGGGTGGCGTCATATGCGATCCGCTCAAGATGAGCGTCGGGGAGCTCGAGCGGCTGACACGCCGCTACACCACCGGCATCATGAGCATTCTCGGACCTGACTCGGATGTCCCAGCCCCAGATGTCAACACCAACGAGCGGGTGATGGCCTGGGTGATGGACACATATTCCATGCACGCTCGGCACACCGTGACAGCGTGCGTGACCGGAAAGCCGATAGAGAATGGGCGGGTCGCTGGGTCGCCGGGAAGCAACCGGACGGGGATGTATGATCGTGACCAAGGAAGCGCTGCAATATCTGGGGATGCCACTTCCGGGCACGACCGTAGCGATTCAGGGCTTCGGCAATGTTGGTTCGGTCGCCGCCACAATGCTGCAGCGTGAAGGCTGCAAGATCACGGCGATCAGTGACCGGTCAACCGCCATCTACAATGCTCGTGGGATTGACGTGGACGATGCGGTCCGATACGTCAAGGAGCACAAGACGCTCGAGGGATACAAGAAGGGCGATCCGATCACGAGCGAAGAGCTGCTCATGCTCGATGTCGACGTGCTGCTTCCGGCCGCGCTGGAGAACGTCGTCACGAGCAAGAACGCAGGTAAGGTGCGGGCCAAGATCATTTGCGAGGGCGCGAACGGCCCGACGACGGCTGGCGCCGATGCGATCTTGGACGAAAAGGGCGTGTTCGTGATCCCTGATATTCTGGCGAACGCTGGCGGCGTCACGGTATCGTACTTCGAATGGGTGCAGGATCGAGGCGGCTACTTCTGGTCCGAAGACACGGTAAACGATCGACTGGGGGAGATCATGACACGCAGCTTCCGCGACGTGCTCAACCTTTCGCAGCAGCACAAGGTGAACATGCGGACAGCTGCGTACATGCTGGCCATCAGTCGCGTATCAACCGTACACAAGCTGCGTGGGATTTACGCATAGTCGTGTGTAGGCCCCCCCGTCCTTACCCCCCTCCCCGCAAGCGGGGAGGGGGGAATCTTTTTTTTATGCGGATGGCGACGGCACTTCGGTGACTTCCGGCTCGATCACCGTACGAACGGAGGCGCTCGGCGGAAGCCCGCTGGCGCGCGCTGCAATCGCCGGGGACACGCCCCCAGGGTGGCACGAGCCTCAGCCGCGCAGCCCAGCCGAGTGGAAACGGCGCGCAGAGACCGTGCGTGCGTCGTTCGCGGGCCCGGGTTGGCTCGACGTGCTCTGGCCGGCAATCGAGCCGCGCGGGAATGCGTCCGACAGGCTGCGGCGCGCTGCCGATCACGGTGTAATCGTGACGACTGGGCAGCAGCCCGGGCTTTTCGGTGGACCGACCTTTACATGGTTCAAGGCCCTAACCGCGCTGGCGCTGGCCAATGCGCTCGAGAAAGCTTGTGGAGTTCCGGTCGCGCCGCTGCTCTGGGCGGCGACCGACGACGCGGATTTCGCCGAGGCGGCAACCACGTGGCTCGCGAGGCCAGGCGGCGCTGTGGCTGCTTACGATGCCAGATACGCCGCCGCGGGACGGCATGGTGATGGCCGTGACACCCTTAGGCGACCTTCGGCCGGAAATCGACCAGCTAGAGGCGGCTGCGGGCTCGCCGTCATATCCTGAAGCCATCGAAGCCGTGCGAGCCCACTACGCCTCTCCGGATAGCGCCGGGACCGTCGGAGGGGCGTACGTTGGCCTTTTGCGCCGACTGCTCGAGCCGCTCGGCGTCGCGGTGCTCGATGCCGCACATCAGGCCGTGCGAGCACAGGCGTTCCCGCTTCTCAGGCAGGCGCTGGACAAGTGCGACGCAATCGAGGCCGCGCTACGTGCCCGGGGCCGGGAAATCGAAAATGCCGGGTACGAACCACAAGTCGCGCTGGTGCCGGGCTTGTCTCTCGTGTTCGAGTACGATGAGGTCGCGGGCACAAAGCGGCGCGTGCCGCTCGCTCTCGCGGCCGACCTCAGCGAACGAGCCTCGCCCGGGCGGCTCATGCCAAATGTGCTGCTCAGACCCATCATCGAACGGGCGGCGCTCCCAACTGTCGCATACACGGCGGGGCCTGGCGGAGATGGCGTATTTCGCGCAGGTGAGCGCGGTCGCCACGACCCTCGCTGCGGCGCAGCCACTGGCCGTGCCCCGGTGGTCGGGCACGATCGTCGAGCCCGAGGTCGCGCGTCTTCTCGATCAATACCGGCTGACGATCGACGATCTACGCGACCCACACGCCGCCGAGAATCGTTTCGCGCGGGAGGCGCTGCCGCCAGACGTCCGCGACGCGCTCCAGGCTTTGGGTGAATCGATCAATGCCGGGATCGCCGCGCTCCGTACAGCGGACGAGACGGACCTTGCACCGAGCACCGTCGCGGAGGGCGCGCGGCGCACAATGCTACACAGGCTGAAGCGGCTCGAGCGCCGCTACATCGCCGGAGTCAAACGCGCAAACGAGGCGGCGATGCGGGATATCGCGACGCTCCGGGGATGGCTCTTTCCGCACGGAGTACGTCAGGAGCGCGCGCTCAACTTCATTCCGACGTTCGCTCGACATGGCCCCGACGCCATTGCCGCTCTGACTCGGCGAGTCGACGAGCACGTGGCTACGCTGCTGCTCGGCACCGCCGCAGCTGTCGGCTCGGTCAGCGCGGCAAAGTGAGCGCACCGATGCGCGGCCGGCCAGCAGTGCTGGTCGCGCTCGGAATCTTTCTGAGTCGAATTGCCGGACTCGTTCGTGAGCGTGTCTTTGCCCACTACTTCGGAAGCGCCGCGGCGGCCGACGCGTTTCGGGCGGCGTTTCGGATCCCGAACCTCTTGCAGAACTTGTTCGGAGAGGGCGCGCTGTCTGCGTCGTTCATCCCTGTGTATGCGGGGCTTCTCGCACGGGAGGAGCCTGAGCAAGCCGGCCGCGTCGCCGGCGCGGTGGCCGCGCTCCTCGCGCTGGCCGTCTCGCTCCTGGTGCTCGTCGGGGTCATTGCCACGCCCCTCGTCATCGACCTCATTGCCCCCGGCTTCACCGGAGAGCGGCGCGCGCTCACGATCGAGCTGGTGCGAGTGTTCTTCCCAGGCGCTGGCATGCTCGTCCTCTCGGCCTGGTGCCTCGGCGTGCTCAACAGTCACGGGCGTTTCCTGTTGTCATATACCGCGCCCGTCGTCTGGAACGCGGTAATCGTAGCGACACTGCTCTGGTTTGGTGGTCGGCAGACCACCGATCGGCTTGCAGTGACGGTTGCGTGGGGCTCAGTCGCCGCCAGCGCGCTGCAGTTCCTCGTTCAAATGCCGGCCGTGCTGTCTCTGGTCCGCCACCTTCGCGTCCGGCTCGACACCCGCAATCCGGAAGTAAGAGCTGTCGTAAACAACTTCGGCCCCGTTTTCGTGAGCCGAGGCGTAGTTCAGCTGAGCGCCTATGTGGATCAGTTTCTCGCCAGTTGGCTGCCAATAGGCTCCGTCGCCCTGATTGGCTACGCGCAGAATCTCTCGCTGCTCCCCGTGGGGCTCTTCGGCATGTCCGTGTCGGCCGCGGAGCTGCCGGCCATGTCGGGAATCATTGGGACGACCGACGAAGTCGCCGAGCGGCTGCGGCAGCGGCTCGACGCGGGACTCAGGCGCATCGCGTTTTTCATCGTACCGTCCGCGATCGCATTCGTGGCGCTTGGCGATGTGATCGCCGTGGCTGTTTATCGCACGGGACGGTTTACGGCCGACGACGCGCGGTGGGTCTGGGCGATTCTCGCGGGGTCCGCCGTGGGACTGCTCGCGTCAACGCTCGGGAGGCTCTACTCGTCGGCGTACTACGCATTGCGGGACACTCGCACGCCGCTGCGTTTCGCCGTCCTGCGGGTGGCGCTCACGACGGCGCTCGGTTACCTGTGCGCGCTGCCCCTGCCGCGGCTCCTGGGGGTAGACCAGCGCTGGGGAATGGCTGGGCTTACGGCTTCGGCCGGGGTCGCAGGTTGGGTCGAGTTTGTGTTACTCCGTCGCACGCTTGGCGCCCGCATAGGGAGCACGGGGATCCCCGCGTCGCTGCTCGCGACGCTCTGGGTGAGCGGGCTTGTCGCGGCCGCCGCGGGCTGGTACCTCGCCCGTGCAATCTCGCCACACCATCCGGTATTGGTCGCCGCCGTGGCGCTGCCGGCGTACGCTGTCGTCTACCTCGGGGCCACCGCCGGTATGAAGGTACCTGAGGCGCTCGCGCTCATCCGCGCTGTTGCCAACCGTATGCGTTTCCGAGTGCCCGGGTAATTTCCTTGTATGCTCGTTGTCCCCGACGCCGTCGCGGCCAAGATCCCAACTCTTCCCGAGACGCCGGGCGTCTACCTGTGGAAGGACGCGGATGGGCGTGTTCTTTACGTCGGCAAGGCGAAGCGACTGCGCTCGCGGGTACGCAGCTACTACTCCGCTGACCTGGAGGCGAGTCTCAAGACACAGGCCATGCTACGGCAGGTGGCCGACCTCGACAGCATCGTCGTGCCCACCGAAGCGCACGCGCTCATTCTCGAAGCGAACCTCATAAAGGAGTACCGTCCTCGCTTCAACATCGCGCTGCGCGACGATAAGTCGTATCCGTACATCAAGGTCACCGTGAACGAGCCGTTCCCGCGCGTGTTCGTCACGCGTCAACTGGTGGACGACGGCGGGCGCTACTTCGGACCTTACACGGATGTCGGCGCAATGCGGCGCGCGCTCAACGTGGTCAAGCAGCTATTCACGGTGCGTTCGTGCCGCTACGACATGCCGCGTGAAATGCCCGAGCGGCCGTGCCTCGACTACTACATCAAGCGATGCAAGGCGCCGTGCGTCGGTCTTCAGACCGAGGCCGACTACGGCGCCATGATCGGCGAGGTGGTCGCGTTCCTGGAAGGCCGTACTGCCGACGTAATCGCTCAGGTGCGGGCGCGGATGGACGCCGCGGCCGCCGCTCTGGATTTCGAGCGTGCCGCGGAGCTGCGCGACGTGCTCGGTCGGCTCGAGCGGCTACAGGAACCCACGGTGGTGCTCGAGGTCGAGGGCGGAGACCGCGACGTTGTCGGCTACGCTCGGGATGGTGACGACGCCTCGGTCGCGATTCTCCGAATCAGGGGAGGCAAGCTGCTTGCCCGGGACCATCGGATGGTCGAGAACGTCGAAGAGGAACCAGACACGGCGGTGCTGTCGGCGTACCTCGCGCGCACTTACGTCTCGGCTGAGGATCGCGCGCCGGAGCTGCTTGTTCCTTTCGACTTCGAGGACTGTGCCGCACTGGAGGCCTCGGTGTCCGGGACACGCGTTGTCGTCCCGCAGCGCGGCCCCAAGCGCGAGCTCGTCGACCTGGCCCAGCAGAACGCGCGGCATCTTCTCGAGGAGTTCAAGCTCGCTTCGGCGGAATCGGACCAGCGCGCGGGTGATCCTGTGTACGATCTTCAGCGGGAGCTGGGCCTGCAACGCGTGCCGCGCGCGCTTGTCTGCTTCGACATCTCGCATGCTCAGGGCACCGACACCGTCGCGTCGCTGGTGTGGTTCGAGAACGGGCGCCCGAAGCGATCTGAATATCGGAAGTTCAAGGTGCGCGTGACGGCACCGCCCGAGGCGGGTGACACGGTGACGGGGACGATTGACGACTTTGCTTCGATGGGTGAAGTCGTGGGCCGGTATTTTCGCAGGCGGATCGAGGAAGCGAAGCCTCTTCCTGACCTAGTCGTCATCGACGGCGGAAAAGGCCAGCTCAACGCTGCGGCCGCCGCGCTGCAGAATCTCGGACTGGGCGACCTGCCGGTAGTGGCTCTGGCGAAACGTGAGGAAGAGGTCTTCATGCTCGGGCGGAGCGACTCGATTCGATTATCGCGTCGCTCCTCTGCACTCAGGCTGTTGCAGCAGGCGCGCGACGAGGCGCACCGCTTTGCCGTGACTTTTCAACGCGCACGCCGGACCGCGCGCACCGTGACGTCCGAGCTTCTAAAGATCCCTGGCATTGGACCGGTCAAGCGCCGCCAGCTGCTCCAGGCGTTCGGCAGCATTCAAGGCGTGCGCGATGCTGGGGTCGAGCGCATTGCAGCCTTGCCGGGATTTACGCGGCAAAGCGCCGAAAAGCTGGTTGTCGCACTCGGGGAACGAGATCCCATCACGGCGTAGGGCACCGGGAGGAGGCACGGACGCGACCTGCCGGTATATTCACTCCCAAACCCTTCGGAGAATGGGAGAACTTGTATGAGCTCGTATCGCCACACGGGGTGGCGCGTCGCGGAATTGGTCGTCGGCAGCCTCGTCGTGTCCTGTTTTATAGCATCAACCGCCTGGGCTCAGGGTAAAGGGAAGGGCAAGGGCGGCAACCAGTGCCAACCGGACGACAACAGCGGGCCCGAGCTGCTGTCGGCGCGGCTGTACCTGCAAAAGGCTACGGACCCCAAGGCGGACTCTGCGGAGAAGGTCAAGGACCTGAAGGGCGCAATCAACGCGCTCACCCCGCATGAGCATCTCCGGAACGAAGTGGGTCAAGCTTATCTGCTCGCCGAAGCGATATCCGTCTGGGCCGCGCAGCCAGGGGCTGCCACAACCGGCAGCCGAGGCTCTTTCGGATTCAAGGATGCGCCAGATGGCCAAGTAGATATTCTGGCGATGGGCGATTCGCTGCTCGACAAGGTGCAGACCGCGAAGCCGGAATGCACCGACATGGTAAATGCGATCCGCCAGCAAGCATACGTGCCGATTGTGAACCACGCGATCCAGCAACTCAACGCCGGCCAATACGACTCCGCTGACGCATCTGCCAAGCGGGCGCTGACCATCTACAGAGACAGCCCTTACGCGTACAACGTCGTGGCGGGCGTTGCGGTCAAACGCAACGACAACGCGGCCGCGGCGGCGGGATACAAGCAGACAATTGAGAAGTCTGGAACCGACACTAATTACACAAGACTCAAAACGAGCGCGCAGTACAACTACGCCGTCATGATCCAGGCGCTTGCG
This sequence comes from uncultured Gemmatimonadales bacterium, assembly GCA_963838855.1. Lineage (GTDB taxonomy): Bacteria > Gemmatimonadota > Gemmatimonadetes > Gemmatimonadales > Gemmatimonadaceae > FEN-1251. The sequence continues at coordinate 33,906 of CAWISX010000022.1, forward strand.
GAGAGCGCGACGGGCACCGACAAGAAGGCAAAGTCCGACTCAGCCGTCGCGCTGTGGCGCGCGTACGTGGCGGCAAACCCGGATGACCAGAACGGGAAAGCCGGGCTGTCACATGCGCTGGCAGTCGAGGGCGATACGCTGTCCGCTTCAGCATTGACTGCGGATATGGTGAGCAGTCCCAAGAAATACACCGACGTTCAGATCTTCCGCGCCGCGATCGCGGCGGCGCGCGACGACAGGCAGGCGGACGCCGTCAAGCTGTTCGAGGCCGGGTTGACGCTCAATCCGTACTTCCGGGATGCGCTGTACTACGTCTCGACCAACTACTTCAATGCCGGACAGCAGGCAAAGCTCTTTCCAGTCGCAAGGCGTCTCGTGGAGATTGATCCCAGCAATCCGGACAACTATCAGCTGCTGGCTGGCGCCTATCAGCTTCGAGCGAAGGCCGACAAGAGCCCGGCGGTCAAGAAAGCCGACACCGACACGCTGCTCAAGTACTTCGACAAGTACAAGACGATGCCCGTGCGTCTCACGGTGTCGAAGTTCGATCGAGAGAGCGACAAGCTGGTGCTCGCTGGGACAGTGCAGAATCTCAGCGAATCAGAAAAGACCTATCCTCTCAAGTTTCAGTTCATCGACACTACGGGCGCGGTCGTCGCGAGTCAGGACGAACCGCCGCTTACCGTGCCGGCGAAGTCGTCCAAGGATTTCACGGTCACGGTGAATCAGGGCCGCATCGCGGCCTACAAGTACGCGCCCTTGGAATGACCGTCAAAGTCGCTCGAGTGGAGGCAGGGAGCGTAGCTCACGCAGCAGGGATCGTGAGCGGGACAGAGCTGGTCTCGGTCAATGGACGTGCCGTGGGAGACTTCCTCGATTGGGAGTTTCTTGCCGCGGATGATGAGCTCAGCGTCACGGGGCGCTTGCCCGGCGGCGAGGCGGTCGCGTACGAGATCGAGCGCGCCGATGGCCGGCCGCTGGGCATCGAGCTGGAGCCCCCGGTCGTGCGGCAATGCGCCAACCGATGCGAGTTCTGTTTCATCGAAGGGCTGCCGCCTGGGCTCCGGCGGTCCCTCTATCTTCGTGACGACGACTACCGCCTGTCCTTCGCGTACGGCAACTTCGCCACGTTGTCGAACGTCCGCGAACGTGACATTGCGCGGATCCTGGAGTACCGTCTGTCGCCACTGTACGTCTCCGTCCACGCAACGCCGCACGATGTGCGCATTCGGCTGCTCAACAACCCGAAGGTTCCTGATATCGTGGCGCAGCTCACCAGGCTCGCGGCTGGTGGCATACAGTTTCACTGTCAGATGGTTATCGTCCCGGGCGAAAACGACGGCGCGGTGCTGGAACAGTCGCTCGCTGATCTGTGGGCGTTGGGCGATGCAGTCCCCTCGGTCGCGATAGTGCCGGTCGGGCTTACGCAGTTCTCCCACTTGTACACTGGCCGGCCGATGGACCGCACAACCGCGGGCGCCCTGCTGGGGCAGGCTGACCGGTGGGCGAAGCGGGCGACGCGTGCTCGCGAGGACGCGTGGGTGTACGGCTCTGACGAGCTGTACCTCTTGGCCGAGGCGCAGCTACCGAGTGCGAGCTACTATGGCGACTTTCCGCAGATCGAGAACGGCGTCGGCGCCGTCGCCATGTTACGCCAAAGGGTGTCCGCCGGTGTGCGGCGTCGGCTCCCGAGGCGGGATGGCATGCGGATCGGAGTCGTGACCGGCAGTGCGATGGCGCCTCTGATGCCGCCGCTGCTGGACGTCCTCCAACGCGCGACCGGCGCCCGTTTCGAGCTCGTTGCATGCGTGAACTCGCTGTTCGGGCCGACGACGACCACAGCTGGGTTGCTCGTCGGGGCTGACATACGCGCCGCGCTCGCAGGTCGCGGCGATCTCGATCTCGCGCTGATTCCTGCCGAGTCGATCAACGATTCGGGAGTGTTCCTCGACGACGTGCGCCTAGCAGAGCTGCAGCACGCGATGCCCATGCCGGTCGTGGCATCATATGACTTCATTGACGGATTACGAGTTGCCGCACTCGAGGCGGCGTGATGCAAGCGACGCCGGTCGTCGCGATCGTAGGTCGCCCTAACGTAGGCAAGTCGGCGCTGTTCAATAGGCTCATCGGACGCGAGTCGGGCGGGTCAGCAATCGTGAGCGATGAGCCTGGCACCACGCGAGATCGCCATTTCGCGCGCGCGGAGTGGGCGGGGAAGAGTTTCTGGCTTGTCGACACCGGTGGCATCACCGAGCGGAGCGACCAGCCGATCGACCTCGAGATCAGGGCGCAGGTAAACCGGGCGATCGAGGAAGCTGACCTGCTTCTTCTCGTGGTCGACGCGAAGGCGGGCGTGACGTCCACGGATGCGTACGTGGTCGAAATGCTACGGAACGCGCACCGGCCGTGGGTGTTGGTGGCGAACAAGGTGGACGACCCGAGCTCTGTGGACTACTACGAGTTCTACTCGCTGGGCGCGGGGGATGTCGTCCCAGTTTCGGCCATCAACGGCAAGGGCTCGGGCGACCTACTGGACGTCGTGGCGGCGCGCATTCCCGCATCGGCCCCGGACGACGATCCGGGTCTCCGAGTGGCCGTCGTAGGCAGGCCGAACGTTGGAAAGTCATCGCTCGTCAACCGGCTCCTGGGCGAGGACCGGCTCGTGGTGTCCGAAGACGCCGGCACGACCCGCGACGCGATCGACACACCGATCGTGACGCATGGGCGAAAGCTGGTGTTTGTGGACACCGCGGGCCTTCGGAGACAGTCGCGGGTACGCGATGGGGTCGAATTCTATGCCGCCCTGCGGACGCATTGGGCGATCGAGCGCGCCGACGTCTGTATTCTCATTCTGGACGGCGCGGTCGGGCTGGAGGGGCAGGACCTCAAGATCGCGACAATGGCCTGGGACGCGGGGCGGGGGCTAGTCGTCGTGGTCAATAAGTGGGACCTGGTGGAGAAGGATGACAAGACAGCGGCCCGGTTCGAGAAAGACGCGGTGGCGAAAGCGCCTTATCTTGCGTTTGTCCCATTTGTGTTCACTTCGACCGTGACCGGACAGCGTGTCTCGCGAGTCCTAGAGGTGGTGCTGGACGTTGATGCAGAGCGGCGGAAGCGCGTTTCGACCTCGCAAGTGAACGCGACGCTCGAAGCGCTGCTCGCCCACCGCCAGCCACCCCAAGCGGGGGGTCGTGACGTGCGACTGAACTACGCTACGCAGGTCGAGGTTGCGCCGCCGGCGATCGCGGTGTTCGGAAACCATCCCGAACTCGTTCAGGAGCACTACGTCCGCTACCTGCACAACGGCTTTCGCGCAGCGTGGGGTTTCACTGGTAACCCGCTGCGCATTCTGCTTCGCCGGAAGGCCGCATGATCTTGGGCGCATTGCTACGTGCGATCCACGACAACTTCTATATCCCGCCTCCGCCCCCGGCGATCGGTGTGATCCTGGCATACCTATGGGGCTCCATCCCGTTCGCCTATCTGGCCGGGCGCTTCCTGAAAGGGGTAGACCTGCGCACCCGGGGCTCTGGCAATCTCGGAGCCACCAACGTATACCGCACGCTCGGTCTGCCGGCAGCGCTATTGGTATTCGCGCTGGATGCCTCCAAGGGTGCGCTTCCGGTGGCGTTGTTCCGTGCGCCCGGGTTTGGCACGACTGCTGAATGGTGGCAGATCGCGTACGGCGTAGCCGCGATAATCGGGCACGTGCGACCGATCTTCTTCGGCGGAAAGGGTGGTGGCAAGGGCGTCGCCACTGCTTGCGGCGCCTTCCTTGCCCTGGCGCCCGGGCCAACGCTCGATTCGCTCATCACGTGGGTGCTGGTGTTTACGGCGTTCCGCTACGTGTCTGTAGCATTGCTGTGCGCCACGCTGGTGTTGCCGGTCGCCATAGTGGTCAGCCGGGGATTGACGCCGACATTTTGGGCTGCCGCGATTGTAGCGGTGTTCGTCGTGTGGACGCACCGCCCGAACATCGATCGCTTGCGACGGGGCAAGGAGCCGAGGATTGGGCGAGGCGTAGCCGCCGCGCGGGCGGCCGCAGGCGCCGCGGTCGGCGGCGGGGCAGTCGGACAGCGCCGCCCGGGAGGGGGCGCCACCCCGCACTGATGCCGCGGTGCAATGCCGCGGTTAGTCTCGCTCGAGCCTCGTCTCTTGGCGTGGGTCTCCGGTGACCGCGTGCGCTGTTGTTGGCGCGGGCGCTTGGGGGACGGCATTAGCCGACCTGCTCGCGCGAAAGGGCCACACAGTGCACCTTTGGGCGCGTGAGCCCGACGTCGCGGAGTCAATCTCGGCGCTCCACGAAAATGTCCGTTTCTTCGCCGGCGTGGCGATCTCGCCCGCCGTCCGCGCGACAACGGATCTCGGCGACGCCGTCGCAAACGCACAGCTGGTCGTGTATGCGGTTCCCTCTGAGCACCTGCGGGCGATTGCCGAGCGGTCGGCGCAGAACGTCACGCAGCACGCGACTCTCGCCGTGGCGACGAAAGGCATCGAGCCGGGGACGGGGGCGCTCATGACCACAGCCGTCTCGGAGGCGGTACCTGGGCGCGGCGTAGTCGCGCTCTCGGGGCCGAGTTTTGCCGCCGAGGTAGCGGCACACCAGCCGACCGCGGTCGTGGCGGCGTCGACCGACCTGGCGGCGGCAACGCGCGTGCAGCGATCGCTCGCGTGCGCGTGGTTCCGAGTGTACACGCATGGCGACGTCGTAGGCGTGGGCCTCGGGGGCGCGCTCAAGAACGTGATTGCCATAGCGACCGGAGTGTCTGATGGCTTGGGGCTTGGCGCCAACTCGCGTGCCGCGCTGATAACGCGCGGACTGGCCGAGATGACCCGGCTGGGGGTTGCGCGCGGGGCGAGCGCGGCGACCTTCGCCGGACTCGCGGGGCTGGGCGACCTGGTGCTCACCTGCACTGGAGCGCTGAGCCGCAATCGCGCGCTCGGCGAAGCGATCGGCCAAGGGGCCACTCCGGCGCAGGCGCAGGCAGGACGAGAGACCGTCGCCGAGGGCGTTGTTACGGCTCGCAGTGCCGCGGCGCTCGCGCGAGAGGCTCAGGTGGAAATGCCGATCGTACGGGCCGTTAATCGCGTGCTCTTTGAAGGGCGCCCCGCGCGGCAGGCCATTGTGGACCTCATGGAGCGCGAGCTGCGCTCAGAGCCCGATTGAGGAAGCGATTTACGCCACGATTGACGTCCGGGAGGATGCGATGAAGCGGCATGCCAAGGCGGAGCCGGTGCGGGAATATTTCTCGATTGGCGACGTGTGCGCGCTCACCGAGCTGAAGCCCCACGTGCTGCGCTATTGGGAGAGCCAATTCAAGTTCCTGAGCCCGGCGAAAAACCGATCTGGCAACCGAGTATACCAGCGTCGCGAAGTCGAGCTGATACAATTGGTCAAGCACCTGCTCTACACGGAGAAGTACACCATCGATGGCGCGCGCAAGAAAATCGAGGAGCAGCGCAAGAGCGGCCGACAGACGGTTCGCCACCTAACGCGTGCCGCACTCGACCGGTCCACCCTCGCGTCACTAGAGGGAGAGCTGGCCGGGATCGTTGATCTACTGTCTGGATCGCGCCGACCAGATGCAGCTGCAGCCCGATAGGGTGTGCGTGATCCGGCGCTGGACGCCGCCGGAAGCCTGGGCGATGTAGTTCGACGCGCCCGCGCCGCGGTTCCCAAGCTGCGCGTAATCGTAGTGGACGACGGATCGCGCGACGCCACTCGGCGGGTCGCCGACGATTGCGCGGACGGTGTGGTTGCGCTCGACCGCAATCGCGGCAAGGGCGCAGCGCTGCGAGCAGGGTTTCGCCTGGCCATAAAGCAGGGCTCCGACGAGATTGCTACCCTCGACGCAGACGGCCAGCATGACGCGTCATGCCTGCCGATGGCATTCGCTGCCCTGGCCGGCGCGGACATCGCGGTCGGAGCGCGCGCGCGCGGTGGGTCTTCCATGCCGTGGTCAAGGCGCGCGACCAACCGGCTCGCCAGCATGGCCGTGAGCTGGTGCGCCCGTCAAGCAATCCCAGACAGCCAGAGTGGATTTCGCACGTTCAAGGCCGGTGTGCTCGCGCGGATTGCGTTCGGCGAGTGGGCCGGTGATCGATATGAGTACGAGACGGCGCTGCTCGTTCGCGCGGCGCGCGCGGGATGTCACATCACGCATGTGCCCGTTCCAACCGAGTACGCACAGCAGGGAGTCAGCCATTTTCGCCCGTTGCGGGACACCTTTCGGGTAGTGCGGACGATCGGGTGGAGTGTCATCCATTCCGGCTAAGCGTGGCAAACCAGCGAGGGCCGCGACGCAGCGGCCTTTGCGGCTGCTGTGCACCAACGACGACGGCATACTAGCGTTCGGTCTCGATTGCCTAGTGCGGGCCGTCGAGCCGCTGGGCGAAGTCACGGTCGTGGCTCCAGACCGCGAGCAGAGCGGTACCAGTCACGCACTCACCATGCAGCACCCGTTGCGCGTCAAGAATCGCGGACAGCGCCGGTATCAGGTCGATGGCACGCCTACTGACTGCGTCATGCTGGCGCTGCAAGCGCTGATGCCCGAGCCGCCCGACTTCGTGCTCAGCGGAATCAACCACGGCCAAAACATGGGCGAGGATGTTCTGTACTCGGGCACGGTGGCAGCCGCGATGGAAGGTCTCGTGCTGGGCGTTCCGTCGATCGCCCTATCGTTCGCGGGCGGGGACCGGGCGGGCGGGAGTGCCGATGCGACGCTAATCGAGCAGCAGCTGGAAGCGGTGACGGATCTCGTGCGCCACATCGTGACGCTCGACAAGCTGCCGCGTGCCACGCTATTTAACGTGAATTTCCCGCCCGTGGCTGCGCCGGCCATAAAGGGCATTCGCCTCACGCGACTGGGTCGCCGCGTCTTCTCCGACGCGATCACGCGCATGAAGGATCCTTGGGGCCAGGAGGTGTTCTGGATCGGCGGAGGGACGATCTCGTGGTCGGGCGAGCTGGACTCCGATTATCGGGCGATCGCCGAGGGATATGTGTCGGTAACGCCATTGCATCTCGACCTTACGCATGACGTGATGCTGGACGCCGCGGAGTCGTGGTGGCGGACGCCGTAGACGAGTCGGGTGGTGCCATCGATGACCAGCGGTTCCGTGGCCCTCGCGGCCGGATGGTGGAGGCGCTGCAGGACGGCGGCGTGCGCGACCTGGCAGTCCTCCGCGCCTTCGAGCGGACGCCGCGGCATTTGTTCGTTCCGTCGGGCGTGCTGCACCGCGCGTACGAGGATTCGGCGCTGCCGATAGGGAACGGGCAGACCATCTCCCAACCATCCGTGCACGCGCGGTATCTCAGCGAGCTGCGATTGGATGGCCATGAGCGCGTGCTCGAAGTGGGGACGGGGTCAGGGTATCAGACCGTGTTGCTCTCGCACCTCGCGGCCCAAGTGTTCTCGGTCGAGCGCGTGCGAGAGTTGCTCGACCGCGCTCGCGACGTGATCAGGCGCGTGGCGGCGAGCAACGTGTCGCTTCTACTCGGGGACGGAACGTATGGCTGGCGCGAGTATGCCCCGTACGATGCGATTCTGGTCAGCGCGGCCGCGCCGGAGATTCCCCAGCCGCTGTTCGATCAGTTGCGCGAGGGCGGGCGAATACTCATTCCGCTGGGGGAGCGCGATGAGCAGATGCTCACCGTGGCGACGAAGGTGGGCGAGAGAGTTCAGCGGCGTGACATTGCCCCCGTGAGATTCGTCCCGCTCGTAGGCAAGTTCGGGTGGACTGGGTGAGCACGCGGAGGGGCCGTGGCGGCAAGTTCCGAGGGCGAGGGACCGATCCGGCAGGGCAAGCCGATAGTCCCCCCATTCAGCGGGCCAGGACCGCGTAGCCTGCGCCCTCTATTCCGGGCGTCGGCCCAAATGACCGGGCGCATGACGCTCCCGCCGTTCGCGGCCCAGCGCGTCGTCGAGGCCGCTCCTGAGGCACGGGAAACTTTGGCACGGGCTGTAACGGAGCCCATGTTGCCCGTGATCGACGAGCCTGAGAATGATTGGTTCGACGCGCCCGCCTCTGCCGCTCCGGAGCCGACCATCGAGTTCGCGACATTGCCAGATCAGTCGTCACCCGATCAGTCATCTGAGGCGTCGGAGGAGCCCCCCGAGGAACCAGCTGCAGAGTGGGCCGTCGAGGCCGAGAATCGCGACCTCTTGTACGGCTTGAGGTCCAGCGAGCCAACTGCAATCAATGCTACAGTTAGCCTGGACGGACCTGAGGTGGAAGATCGACGCCCCGAATGGAGCGGCCCGACGCCACGGTCCGTCACGCCAATCACTTTGGGGTCGGTATACAAGCCGTCGATGGACTCGGTGCTCCCCTTCGACTCGATGCCGCGATTCGATTCGTCACCACCGGCGCCCACGCCGCCGCCCGCGCCCGGAGCGCCGGCCGCCATGCGAATGCCCACTCCCATAGCATTCAGAGCAATTCCCGACCTCGGGGCGCCCACGCGCCGAATCGCCGAAGCGCTCGAAACCGTTGCCGCGCGGGTTCGGCGCGGCGAACTGGCGGTTGGTGGGAACGTGCCTGAGGGCGACGAGCGCGCGGCGATAGCGGCCGTGCTAGCCGCACTGCTCGGAGTCGCGCCAGCGTAGCAGCTCGCGCCGGCTGGCCTGCCGGCGTCACCAAACGTCGCTTACGTTCTCGGTGTGGCGCCACTCCACGTGAAGGTCAGGGGTCGCGTGCAAGGCGTGGGGTTCCGGCATTACGTGCGCGAGACCGCCCGCGACCTTGGACTGTCTGGCTGGGTGCGCAACGCCCCCGACGGGAGCGTCGAGGTCACCGCCGACGGGCCACCGCAGTCCACGAAAGCGCTGCTGGACGCCGTGCGGCGCGGCCCCGGTGGGGGGGGGGTGGTGGTCGAAGACGTGGAGCTGGCGGAGCCGAATGAATCGGGCGAAGCAACCGGACTAAGCAGCGCGGCCGGCGGGCCGAACAAGAGCGAGTTGCCATTCCCGTTCTCGGTGCGCTGGTAGGCAGTGACATCCACCAGCGCTCATGTTGTGGAGGCGTTGCGCGCCGCAGTGCGCGACGTGCCGGATTTCCCGACTGCCGGTATCGTATTCAAGGACCTTACGCCGCTCATGGCGGATGGACGCCTCTTTCACGAGGCATTGACCGCGATGGCGGCTCCGTTCGCCGATGACGACGTGACACATGTCGTGGCGATAGAGGCCCGCGGGTTCATCTTTGGAGCGCCGATCGCCGAGCGCTTCGGCGCCGGGCTCGTTCCGGTTCGGAAGGCCGGGAAGCTTCCGTCGGTGACCGAACGCATAGAGTACGCGCTGGAATACGGGTCCGGCGTTTTGGAGATCCATCGCGACGCCTGCGATCCGTCGCCCGCGCGTGTGCTCGTTGTGGACGACGTGTTGGCGACCGGCGGGACCGCCGCGGCCACCTGCCAGTTGGTGGAGCGACTTGGCGCTCAGGTGCTGGGATGCAGCTTCCTGGTGGAGCTGGGATTCCTCAACGGCCGCTCACGCCTCAACGGCCGCCGAGTCGAAGCGGTGCTGCAGTATTAGTCGGCGTGTAGGCCGGCGTTCGCGCTACGCGGTCAAGACGTTTGCGAAGAGTCGCGGGCGATGAGTCGCTCGAAGCGCGGATTGCCATGCAGTGGCGCCCATGTCGGGTCGATGCGGAAGAAGGCCGGGGAGTAAAACCCCGGCGCTTCTGTGGGCACAGGCTCGAGCGCCGCGGCCGCACTGTCAGGCTGGTTGAAGATGACGAAGATCCGTGCGAGCTGTACTTGGTTGTAAGGCAGGTCCAGTCGCGTGGCCGGCCGCGTCTGCGCCAGCGCGATCCCTTGGTGCGCATCACGCAGCGCATCGCGACGACGTCCGAGGTAAGCCTCCACATCTGCGAGTAGCGATAGCGACCCTGCGTCGTCGGGGTTCGCACGAGCAATGGCGCTTGCCGCTGGTAGCGCGCTATCCGCATAGGCGCGAGCTCGAGTCGCATTCCCCTCGAGCCATGCGGTGTGCGCAAGCGCCAACGCGCGGTCGCGAGGACCGGTACCAGCACCTGGCGCCATTCCCGATATCGCCGTCAAGTACGTTGCCGCAGGCATGTCGAAGAGGCGCCGCTGCTGGGCGTCGTCAAGCGCCCAGTACAGGTCGAGTACTGTAGACGTGTAGGCGATGAGCGCATTTGGGTCCATGCCCGGTGGCGGATTCGCGAGAACTGCCCGGGCTCCGCGCAAGTCTCCCTGTAGCAGATACGTCAGCGCCTTTACGTGTAGCCCATTCCAGACTCGTCGGATTGAGGGCTTGCGCACGATCGACTGCCGCCCGGCGCACCGGCGGCGTCCCCAGCCGCCATCCGCGCTAGACTCAGTTTTGAGAGCAATACTTCCCGCGTTGGATCGATGCGGAGCCCGCGGTTAGCCGCTTCGGTGGCGCATTCGTCCGACCTGCGTTGCGGTACGATTCGGACAACTCCGCGATCGTCGAGAGGGATCGGGGATCCAGCGTCTCGGCGCGCTCCAGCAGCGTGACTGCGTCGGCGGCGTGGCCAAGTAGCAGCTGCGATTCGGCCAATCCTGTCATTACGTCGACATTGTTCGGCGAGGCGCGCAAGGCCACCGTGTACTCCGCCACAGCGCGGCTTTGATCGCGAAGCACGGCGCCGTAATACGACGCGAGAGCCGCAGTGCGCCGCCGCCAGATGCGGGGCGAGCGCAGCGACGTGCTCGGCGTGAGATTTTACGGCCGCGCCGAGGGCCGAGTCGGGCTGACTGAAATTCGCCCCATGGTGATACTGGCGCGATTCGGCGACGTGAGTGCGGACCATGCCTCCGCAAAACTCGAGTCGCAGCGTCGCCGCTTCCTTGAGCAAAACGATGGCGCTTCGAATCATCTCCGGACTGCCCACCGCCTTGTGCAGCAGCTCGTATCCTTTCAGGTACTCGTTGTAAGCAGCGAGATTCCGCGTCGGCCTCGCGCCGAGAGAATCGTGCTGGCGCGCGCTGACCCCGACGCCAATCGCCTGCGAAACCTTGCTCGCGATGTCGCCCTGTACCTGGAACACATCCGCGAGCGGCACATTGAACGGCTCGCCCCATTTGTCGGCCGCGCTCGCGGCCTCGATCAGTTCGGGCCTGATCTGGACGCGACTGGCTGCGTCCGCGCCTTTGTCTCGATGCACTTTCCCGACCAAGAAATACCGGACGCCTAGCTCCTGGCCGATCTGCTCTGGCGATTTGTTGGTTCCGCGGTATTGTGCCGAGCTCGTCGATGCAATCACTTGCAGCCCCGGGACGGCCGCGAGCTTGTCGCGGACGGCGTCGGTCACGCCGTCGGCGAAGTAGGCGTCCGCCGGAATCGCCGAGGTTCGCGAATGGGAGTACGGCGAGGCGTACGGGACTGCTGCCGGTCGCTCGGGCGTGCCTCGGCTGTGGCTTCGCCAGGCGAACAGAAACCCGGCGCCAATGACGAATCCGAGCGAAAGCGCCGCCGCGACCGGTGGGATGCGGAGCCGGGGAGGCCGCGGCCCGGGTTCGCGGCGGGGCTGGCGGCGGCCTTCGCCGGAGAGCTCTGCCCCGTGGGAGGCGATTCGCCCGACGGCGTTGCGATGACGGTGTCCAGCGCGCCCGAGGATTTCTTCGGCGGATTGCGGTCGGTCCGCCGGGTGCTTCTCCAAGCAGCGCATGACGAGCGATGCCAGGGCGGCGGAGTCGCCCTACGCCGCTCGCTCACCGGTGGGACTTCCTCGGTTGCGTGCGCGGCGAGCATGGCATGCGGCGTACGTCCCGCGAACGGCGGCGCGCCCGTAAGCATTTCGTACGCCATCGCGCCGAGCGAGTACACATTGGCTCGGAGATCCGTCGCGGGATCTGCCGCGGCCTGCTCGGGCGCCACGTAGGCGGGTGTTCCGAGCGCAACCCCGAGCGGTGTCAGCGAGCTATCACCGGTCGTGCCATGCGCGGCCGCGCTGGATGCAGACAGCGCTTTGGCGACGCCGAAATCCGCTACCAGCGCATGGTGCTTGGTCAGTAGGACGTTCTCGGGCTTGATGTCGCGATGCACCACTCCATGCTCGTGCGCGTCGGCTAGTGCGCTCGCGACATCGCGCAGGATTCGGACGACTTCACTGACCGGCAGCTCGCCAGCCCGAGCGAGGCGCACGCGGAGCGACTCTCCCTCGACGTACGGCATGGTGAAGTACGGGAGTCCAGCAGCCTCGCCGGCTGCCAACACCGGCACGATGTGCGGGTGTTGCAATCGAGCAGCGACCAGGATCTCCCTACGGAAGCGCTCGACGCTCAGCGCCGCGGCGAGCTCGGGGGAGAGCACTTTGATGACGACCTTGCGACCGAGCGCGGTCTCGGTCGCGAGGAACACGCGCGACATCCCCCGCCGCCCAGCTCTCGCTCGATCACGTAGCCGCTGCCGAGCGCCGCTTGCAGTTGGTCCCTGAGGCCCGGCGCCGTCACCCCGGTCTCCCTGCCGCGTTTGGCTACCGAACATTACGGCCGCCCGCGCAACCCGGCCAGCGTCTAGACTCTCACCGTCCGCCAGCGTCCTCGGCGGAAGAGCAGGGCACTGGCTAGCGCCAGCGTCGAGAACGCGACCGCGATCGAAACGAACACGCCTGACGGGCCGAGTGGCGTGAAGCGCGCCAATACATAGGCGAGCGGGATTTCCCAGAGCCAGAACACCGCCAGGTTGAGGAGAGTTGGCGTCCGCGTGTCGCCGGCGCCGTTGAACGATTGCGTGAGCACCATTCCGTACGCGTAGAACGGGAAGCCGGCGGCAATGATGCGGAGACAGTGCGCGCCTGTGGCAAGCACCGTCGGATCACTAGTGAAGATGCTGACGATCGGACGCGCCGCGAGCATGAACGACCACGCCCACGGCGGTGAGGACACAGCAATCGTAGAAGCACGTGAGCCATACCGCGCGCGCTGCGCGATCCGGCCGGCCCGCGCCCAGCGACTGGCCGATCATGGTGGCGGCGGCGTTGCTGAGCCCCCATGACGGGAGAAGGGCGAAGACGACAATGCGGATGCCGATCGTGTATCCAGCGAGCGCGCCGCTCCCAAACATCGACATGATGCGAACGATGCCGATCCAGCTGGCGGTGCCGATGAAAATCTGGAAGACGCCGGACCCGGACAGCTTGATCATGCGCCACATCACCGCTGGGGCCAGGCGCATGTCGCGTGGCTTGACGGATATGCGGTGGCCCGGCCGAATCAGTCGAGTAAGGGCGAAGACGACGCCCGTGCTCGGCCGATGGTCGTGGCGACGGCCGCGCCGGTGACGCCAAGGCGTGGAAACGGACCGAGCCCGAAAATGAGACACGGTCCGACGAGAATGTTGATGGAGTTGGCGAGCCAGAGCACTCGCATGGCGATGGCCGCGTCGCCGGCGCCTCGAAATACGGCGTTGATGACGAACAGCATCGAGGATCGTCCCGCTCCCGCCGAGCATCACGCGGCGTAGGTGGTTCCTACCGCCAGGACGCCCGCGTCGGCGCCCATGACCTTGAGAAGGTGCGGCGCGGCGAGGACGCCGCCCACGCCGAAGAGCACTGCCGCGGCGAGTCCCAGCACGACCGCTTGCACGGCGGCATGCGCCGCGCCGTGCGCGTCGCCCTCGCCAATGCGGCGCGCGACGGTCGCGGTAGCTCCGACGCCGAGTCCCAGCGGCGATCGCGTACAGCAGGGCAAGCCACGACTCGGTGAGCCCGACCGTGGCCACCGCGGTGGCGCCCAGCCGGCCGACGAAGAACACGTCGGTGACGGCGAACACGCTCTCCAGCGCCATCTCGAGCACCATCGGGACGGCGAGCAGAAGAATGGCTCGGGGGATGGGGCCGACGGTCAGGTCCTCGCGCGAGCCACGCACGGCATCCTTGAGCGCGGACCAGATGCTGGAGTGAGGCGCCGACGTGGGCGGCGTGGGCGGCGTGGGCGGCTGGGCGGCGGCGGCGTTGCGGCGGGTTCCGCGACGTCTGTTGGAGAGGTCACGTGGGCGAGAATTCGGTATGTTGGCGGAGCGCCTGCGAATCGTGCACACTACGGCGCACGCAGCGACCGGGAGTTACGTGGCGGCTGGCCTCAATAATAACCCGCGCTCACCCAGCTCTTATCAGCGGATTTACGCCATCGTGCGGCGTATTCCTAAAGGGCGAGTATCGACATACGGGCGCGTGGCCGAACTAGCCGGGCTACCAGGCCATGCTCGCCAGGTCGGGTACGCAATGCATGCGCTGCCCGCTGGCAGTACCGTTCCCTGGCATCGCGTCGTCAACGCGAGCGGGGGAGTCAGCCCGCGAGGAGATTCGAGCGGCGTCGTGACTCAGCGCTTGCTCTTGGAACAGGAGGGTGTGCGATTCGGCCCGCGCGATCGTATCTCCCTTCGCGTGTATGGGTGGGACGAGAGGCCTGGCGGTCCTCGGTGACTCCGGATGGCAACCAAACGGCATTGCGTGATGGGAGGCGACGGCGGCGTGTGTGTACTCTAGATTGCGGTGACATTCGCCCTATGGCTCAGGTGGACAGAGCAGCGCTTTCTACCCAAGCGCGCGGTGCCGCGGGTCCCGAGAAAAAAGTGAGGCCTGGTCTGCTTCGTGCACGCGTCCATGAGACACCTCTCTATCAGGCAGGACCTATGAAAATGAATCCGGTAGTCCATTTTGAGATGCCGGCCGAAGACCGAAAGCGTATGGCAGCGTTTTACACGAAGGCGTTCGGCTGGCAGACACAGATGCTCGGTTCGGAGATGGGCGAGTACGTGATGGTGACGACAACGGAATCGGACGATACCGGCCCGAAAAAGCCTGGTGCAATCAACGGCGGCTTTTATCCGAAGAAGCAAGACTCGCCCGCTCAGCATCCATCCGTTGTGATCTCAGTCGATGACATTCAGACGGCGATGTAAGAAAGTTGCGGAAGCCGGCGGCAAAGTCCTTGGCGATCCCGTAGACATCCCTGGCGTCGGCACCTACGTCTCGTTCACCGACACGGAGGGCAACCGCGTGAGCATGCTGCAGCCGCTGCCGCGTATGTCCGGTACGGCCGACATCCCGCTAGCGCTCTTCCGGCGCCGTCAGGAACTAGCGGGCCCCGTCATTGCGAAACAGCTCCGGCATCGCGACAGTACGCTGGTGGGCACGCGTTACGGTCGCTTCACGCCGGAGAACCGAGATGTGCGGGCGCCGTTGCGGTGGCCAAGTCGTGTCGTGTTCAGAGCACACTGTTCCATACGCCGCAGACGTGGGATTAGGTTGATAGACGTAACAGGTTCGTCTGTAGGACAATGCCCCTATAGCTCAGGTGGATAGAGCAGCGGTTTCCTAAACCGTTGGCCGGGTGTTCGAGTCACCCTAGGGGCACTATTGAAGCAGGGTGCAAGGCATGGCCGCGCAAGCCGCGCGATCACTTCGTCGGATCGACGATCGACAGCCGCTTGAAATAAGCTCGATAGAACCCGGTATCCCGCGTGAGCAGTCTGTCAGCTTGCTCAACCGCGTGTGCCCCTATCAGGAAATCAGCGGCTACTCGTTTCTTCGGGCCGCCAGCCTCGCGGTACTTCCGCCAGCACGCGCCCGCGAGGAGCGCCGTATCGTGTGATGCGGGGCTAAAAGCGACTCCGAGACGGCCCATCGCCGCGCGTGCTGCGTCGGCAGACGGAAAGGCAGACGCGACCTCGGCCCACACAGCGGCGCATGCAACCAACGCACCGGCGTCCGCGCACGATCGGATGGCATCCTTGGACGCCTCACCAAATGTTGGATCGGCTCCGAATACGTCGATAAGTACCGACGTATCAATCGCTGTAATCACTCGGTCTCGGGGTCGCCGCGAAGCATGCGCATCACGGCACTGGTCGACGCGCCAAGCTTCAGAACGCCATACACGCTCTCGACAGGATCGCGCTGGCTGACTTTCCACGCCACCAGCCGGCCGCGCTCTTCGGACATCTCGAGGGTCTGGCCGGTGCGGATCCCAAGGCGGTCGCGGAGCGCTTTGGGAATCGTGATCTGCCCTTTCTCGGACACTCTTGTTTTCATACCTGAAATGTAGGATTTCCTACTGTTCTGTCAAGATCGTTCGGCATTATATAACAGGATTGGCATATTATGCCAATTGGTGAGTATGCATATTGACCGTACCGCCAAGAGGCCTCTGCTGATTGGTCGGTTCTCGGTCGGCCACTCGGTGAAGTCACCGGCCAATACCTAGCAGCGCATGTGGCGTTTCCGGAGCTAAGCCGTAGTTTTTGAAGGAGAAGAACGGCAAAATGCCCGGCACAGCCGATGACGGCCCGCACTCGTCGAGAGGAAAAGGCAGTACGCGGCTCGCTAAGCGTCCACTGGCCTGTGCTGAGGGCTTACGGTCGCGGGCGACCGCGCTAACTATGGTGTTGGCCGCCGCAGGCGCGGGACCCTACGGCCTCCAGAGGCTTCCGCGGTCCGGGCCCACGATAGTCGGACACGAGCACAGCGCACCGTACCGCAGCGACCTAGCTGTCCCCGCGGGCGACACTGATACGACGCGTGCGGGCCGGAAACCCACCGCCTCCGGCAGAGACTACGTAATACTCGGTACGGTGCGCGATAGCTTGGCGGGCGGAGGTCTTGTTGGGGCCGCCGTCATACCAGAGGGCCTCTCCGGAATTTTGGCGACAACGGACTCTGCCGGCGTGTTCCGTTTGGGTGGGCTTCCACCCGGGCGCTATCGACTTGGCGTCTACCACCCGCTCCTCGACTCGCTGGGCGTGAGTCTCGCTTCACCTCCTGTGGCAGCCGCGATCCACCCGGCGCCCGTTTTCTTGGCGACACCATCGGGCGCGACGATCGCTCGTGCGGCATGCCTCGACGCTGCCACGATTCCGGTGGAACGACCGAGCGTGGTAATCGGGCGCGTGCTCGACGCCGACAGCGACGACCCGGTGACCGGCGCAATCGTACAGCTGATCTGGGTCGACATTCAGGCCAGCATGGCGGTCGGCTTCCATCGACGGCTAGTCGTGCGAGACACACTGACCGGGCCGGACGGCGCATTTCATTTCTGTGGAGTGTCGCGCGCGACCGATATCACGGTTCGGTCGGCACGGGTTGCAGAGGGTGTCGCCGACTCGATTTCGCTAGGCGCGGCGCGCATTGGGGAGCAGATCGTTGCTCGGCGGATTGTTATGGGCGGCCGGCTGGCGGTGCCTGTACAGCTGCACCTTCCCGCCATGGATGCGCGGGCCACTCCGGCGGCCGGAGGAACCGCGCAGCTGTCGTTCGCCGGCAGTGGGCGAGTGACGGGGCGGGTCGTTGGCTCAAATGGCGCCCCATTGTCCGGCGCGCTGGTTACGCTTGGTGGCACGACCGATTCGTCGAGAACCGGCGGCGATGGCCAGTTCGCGCTGAGCGGACTTCCCACGGGCAGCCGAACGCTAGTGATTCGCGCGATCGGGTACGAGCCCACGGCCGTGCCGGTTGAGCTCTCGTCGCGCTCACCGCGAACGGTGACGGTGACTCTTACGGGCGCGGTCCCGGTGCTCGAAACCGTGGCGGTCACGGCCGCCCGCCTCCAGGTCGCATATGACCGCGTCGGCTTCACGCGCCGACGCAAAGGTTTTGGGTATTTCCTAGATGACAGCGCGATCGCACGGCGCGACGCATTCGAGTTTTCGGATCTCATGGTCGGGGTTCCGGGATTCCGCCACGCTTATGGTCGCACGGGAAAGCCTTACCTAGTGGCGTCCGATGCGGGTTCTGGGGTCCAATCGCTTCCGTCTCCCGCACAGGCGGACGCCGCTGGCAGTGCGACCACAAACGCGCGCGCCGCGGGTATTGCGGGGGCAACAAGGGCGAGCGTCCGCGCTTTGGCGGCCTCTCAAGGGACTGGATTTGGCGGCGGGTGCAGTGGCGGCATCCGATACCTGGTCGACGGGACAGCGTTCGGCGAAATGGAACCCGGTGACATTGACAACTACGTGAAGCCGGCTGAGATCGGGGCCATCGAGAAGTACGACGCGAACGAGTCCCCAGGCAGTCTCGGCCAGTCCCCCAGCTCATGCGTGACGATAGTGATCTGGACGAAGCAGTACCTGGGCATATAGCGGCTGTGGCCGCTCGTGCGTGCCGATGTGAGTAAGGCGCGGCCAGCGGGACTTGAGATCTCGTTGAGCGATGGTCGGACGATACAGCCGACTATCTCTTGCGCCAGACGGGCGGGGCAACGGTCGTCGTTCCCCGTCGCAGTCAGTCAACGGGTACGAGTCGCCCGCCTTTCTCCTTCGTCGGCTCCGCCCAATCGGGCGAGTCGCACGGTGTGAGTGAGCGGGGGCGCCGGCTGCTCACGCCTGATGAAGTCCGGCGACTCCCACGCCATCAATCGCTAGTGTTCGTGCGTGGTGAGGACCCGCTCCTGGTCGACCGCGTGAACTACCTCACCGACGCGGAGTTCCGAGGACATGCTCGTCGATGTCCCCGACACCGGCGGCGACGAGATGCACTGGCACATACAGGCCAAGACCATTCTCACCGGCGTCATCCTGCACGTCGCGTCCAGCGCGCCGCCGGAGCTCCGCTCGCTCCCCTACGTCGCGGATCTCATCTGGTCCTCGCCCAAAGATTTCGTCGCTCTCTTGGAGCGCATGGCCGCGAGCGACGCCGCGTTCGGTACCGTGCGCAAGATCGCCACCGCCTTCCAGAACAAGTCCGACAAGGAAGCGTCCGGCATTCTCTCCACCGCCCAGACCCACACCGTCTTCCTGCACGACCCCCGCATTCAGCTCGCTCTCTCGCGCTCCACCTTCGACTTCGCGCAGCTCAAATCGGCCCGGCTTACTACGTATCTCGTACTTCCGCCATCGGAGTTCGGCACTTTTCGTCGCTGGATCCGGCTCATGATCGGCTGCGCGGTCAACGCCGTCATCAAGGAATCCACCCCACGCTCAGGCCGCCCCGTGGAACACACCGGGCCACGCACGCTCTTCCTGCTCGACGAGTTTGCGCACCTAGGGGCCCTTCGCGACGTCCGCGACAACCATTCCCTCATGCGCGGCTACGGCGTGACGTTCTGGCTCCCATGAGCGCGCCAACAAACAACTTGCCTGGGGACCCGGCGGGTTAGCGGTCGAAGCGTACCGCCGACGGCTGAGGAGTCGGCACGCTTATCTGCGCGACAACACCGACGCCGCGCAGGCGAAGAAATATGCCTGCGCGGACACCTTGGCCTGCGCTTGGGGGTGCGCGCGCACGTAGTACTTCGTCATCGGCGAGGCTTGGCCCCGACTCCGGTCCCTCGCGCTAGGTCGATGACTATCTCACCCACCAAGTTTCGCGAGGGCCGAAATGCCCGGCACCCACCACAAACAACCACAAACCAGCCGGCGGCCATGAAGCTGAAAAACACCCGCAGCGCCCGTCTTCTGTACATGTTGCCTTGCTCAGTGAAATTCGAGCGGCTTGCCAGCGCTCCTAGGAAATAAACCCGATGCGGCCGCCGCAACCCTCTTCTGACAAATGGGCGTAGGCTTTTAAGTTGTAGTACGTGCCGAAAGGGAGGCCGCACGCCCATAAGGCCGCCGCGGTCGCATATCCCACGCAGTCATTTGTCGTCTCCTTTGCGCATCTGTACGCGTCACCAGCCGGTGGCACGTCGTCCTTGTTCTTCCGAATGCGCGCCCGGAGTGCGTCTCGCGGCACGAATGCGACAACAATACCGATCACAGCGAAGATCTGCCGCGTAAAGCGGGTCATAGGGTCCCCAAAAGTGCCAGCCGTCCTGGGCGATGCGGAGGGCCGTATCTGCCATGACGCCCATGAGCGCGCCAACGAAGAACTTCCCCATGGGCCCACCGAGTTAGCGGTCGAAGAACACCCCCGATGGCGCCGGCGACTATCCCGCCCGCAAAGTATGCCGCGATTCCCTTCACGAACGTCGTGTGATAGACCTCAAATGGATCGGACAGGGTAAGGACGAGCACTATAGTAGCCATGGCCGTACAAAGAATCGCGATCGTTACGCCGCCTTTTATGCCGAGGACGATGTTGGCAGGCGTGTTGCGCCACGTCGGATCGGGCATTCGCCACACAGGGCGCTCTTTCATTCGACGTCCACGGATGGCGACTGCCGATCAGCTACAGTAGCGGAAGAGATACCAGTTACCTTCGAGTCGCCGGAACAGGTATGCTTGATGCGCCCCACATTGGCTACCGAGCTCACCCTCTTCTACCGGCAGTGGCGAAGTACTGTAGACGTAACCTTTCGCATCCCAATCGCCTGCCCAGCCCGTAGTTGACAGCCTGCATGACGATTCGCCCGCTGTCTACGAAGACTCCGTATGGAAGGTAGAGTTTGGCGATGAGCTGGTGATACTCGCGGCGCCGCTCCGGACTGAGCGCGACCCCGTCCATGCGCTCTCCTTCCTCATCTATGCCTAGGTTGCCGGCGCCAACGTGCACCTCATTCTTCGCGGACGAGCCTAGCGAGCTGCTCAAAGTCCGCGCGGTGCTGCCTAACCATGTCGCGGAGCGTGCCGTCGCTTGGAAGCCAGCAGCCGGCGAGCAGCACGCCAACGATGATCAAGCCTAAGCCCGCGAGCGCTCGGGTGGCTTGCCTAATCATGGCGCTGAGCCGAACGGCCGATTCCAAACGCGCCCGGGCGAGCGATCACGCACGCTAACACCAGAAGCACGATGGGGGCGAAGTCGAACATGTAGTCCCACACTGCTGTTTGAACCCGAATCGTCGCGGACGCCGTCCGAGATACGTCACCGGTCGCCACCACAGGCGCCGAGCAATTTCGTGGACCGAGTATGGCGACACGTTTTCCTGGGTCACCACGGCCACCGTCCCATTGTCGCGACAATGGATCGACTTTACTTCCGGCAAGTTTATAAGACCAAAAAACTCTCGCTCAGTCAAGCCGGGCATCTCGAAGAGTCACGACATACCAAAACTCGGTGGTGGCACCGCCGTCTCCGCGATACAGGCGCGCAAGAGCTGGCGGCGCTGTCAGGGTCCAGCAAGCAGCGATAGCGTCCTCGCCAAACTTGCCTATCATATGACGCGGCGCCCGCAACACAAGCGTGCATGTCCCGACGAAAAACACCAGAGAAGCGCAGCCCCATTGAAACGGTAGCAGCAACGAACCTTCCGCCTGCGGCCCATGAGGCAGGGCGAATCGTACGAGCGCCGAGCGCACGCTCGCGACCGAGGCGCGCGTCCTCTCGTTCAAGGACGGATTACTCGCGGCAACGCAGGGGTAGAGAAGGGCAAACACGTGGCAGACAGCATGTCAGCGCTGCGCTCGTCCCGAATTGCGCCGATTCTGCAGCCACATTACGTTGCCGCCCCGAGCCACCGAGCAGAACGCTCCCCACGAACTACACTAAATCGCCCGCCGGGATCACTTAACGCGTGCGAGCCTTTCAGAATTAACATTGCTCCCGCAAGAACCGGCGCCGCCGCAATAATGCCTGTGGCCACGGCCCCACAACGGTGCTTCGTTGCCGGTCGCAGCGCGCCAACGATCGCGCCAGCAAGAACGCCACCAATCGCGTAGAGAGCGACCACGCTGCTGAAAGACACGTCGTTCGCCGCGAACGCGGCGCGGCCACGAACTGCAAATACTCCCGCCACAAAGAGCGAGTAGATGCAGGCGAAAAGAAGGCCGTACCCCATTCCCCATTGTACGTTGCGAAGAAACGTAACGCATTTACTTTCTGTCGAGCCGCGCGCCACTACCTGCGAACAGCTGTCATATGCCCTTGACGACTGCTCTAGTCGTCCTTAACGCTCTCAGCCAGTGCGGCGGCGTCGCGGCTTTGTCTCGCCGGCCCACTAGATGTGCGGACGCACGATCGCTCCACTTATTGTGTACGCTGAGTATAGTCGACGCAAGCGCAGGATGCGGCGGCTCAACGCATTCAGCTGTCGCGAATCAGCAGGGCCACTTCCGGGGGGACAGTGGTTGCTTATTGGGACCGCGAGTTCGACAGAGGCACGCCGCGATACGATGATCGCCATGCTTCACTCACTGCGCATTGATACGGCCTCCGCCACAGGCGCGGCGGGCCACCCCAGTGCTGAGTGTCCGGCTTGGCCGACGCTTCCGGATACCGCGGCAACGCAACCGCTGGCTGTCGGTCCGGTGGAGTTTAGGGTGCCCCCGGATTTGCGGCAGGTTTCCGGATCCGCCTACGACGCCTCGTGGGAATCTTCGGGATACTACAGGGTTCAGATTTGCTCATTCTCGCGACGTCGAGATGGCAGTTGTCTCCGCTCCCGTCGCCTTTTCCAGGGGTGTCGCAGGGCCCGCTGGCGTGGTGCCGCATGCAGATCGGCGGCCATTTGGTTGAACTTTCGAGTCGACACGACAAGCGTCATTCCTCGCCTCGAAAAATCGAGCACTACGCTATAGCGTGCGGGGGTATATGCGACTCGGGCCGGACAGCGTCCTCTTGTTTGTGGCGTTCGGCTGGCCTCGCGCCAGGCATTCGCTGGACGAGATCTTCTCGATCCTCGAAAGCGCGAGAGTTGACAGGTCAGCCCGCAACTGAACGCCTGCGCGCGAATGCGGCGGTGAAAGCCTCTCGCGCGGCTGGGCGCGTGTCGCACTGTTCGCCTTGGTAGGAGGCAAACCGATGTCGGCAAACAGTACACCCATGGATATCGCTCGGCGCTATTTCACCGCGTTCGAAAACCGCGAGTGGGATGTTCTTGCCACGATGTTCGATCCGGCAGAGCAAGCCCGCTTTCAGGGCATGCAGGCAAATATTCTCTGCGCGTGGCTGCAGTACCCGCCGGATGGGAATCGCGGCCTTGTCTTGGGGATGACCGGAGCGGGAGACAAGCCTGACCCGGCAATCCTGGACCGTTTCGCGGACACCCCGATTCATGCTTTTCGCGGCAGCCCTACCTTGGGCCAGCTCGCCGCCATGAGTCCTCAGGTATTCCTCGCCGAATGGTTCGCTGCCCGCTATGGAGGTCCAGAAGCGAGCAGCGCCATCGGCTTCGGCGGCAGTCCATCTGTCCGCCGCAAAGCCTTGGGAGCTGTCATCGAGGGCGACGCCCTCGCGCATGTCGTGTATCGTGCTGATTCGCCGGCGGCGGCTGATATGCGCGTCCCGTGGCGCGTATCTGTGCTATCGCTCCGGCGAGGATCAGACGGCCGCTGGCTGGTGCTGCCTGATGATTACCTCGTCTTCGGACCGGGAATGATGCGCTCCCTATCTACCCCTTCAGGGAAGAGGCCGTAACCCCCCGGCGAGGTGCTTCCAGTGGTCTGGCGTTCTTCTTCTGTGGCTTGCCGCCATCGAGTATGGGTCGTAGCCGCCGGGGATTCGAACCCCGCACGCTGGTGCCATGGCCCAAGGTCAAACACCGGAATCGAACCGGCCGTCATGGCCTACCACGTGGCGAACCAACACGCGACTACGCCCTGGCCAATATATGACGAACGGATGGTGACTCGCACGGCCGTCACGCTATCGAGAGTAAGGAACTGGGGTCATCGCGGCATCGCACTTCCCGCAACGCCCTCACGCGATCGTCGAGGGGCAACTCAACGTGGTGGTCGCTTTTGAAGCCTCCTCAGTGTAAGGAGAAAACCGCAGAGCCACGCCGCAAGGGCCAATAGGATCGTCAGGCCCAAGGTCGACCGCCAACCTACTACTAAGGCCCACCGATCGCCGTTGGGGTCGACAGCGTAGCGAGCGTTCGCCAGAGACCCTATAACAAGGCCGACAAAGCCACCTACCAGGCCGAACGCTGTGCCAACGAGTCCCGACACAACGTACGGTTTCATGACATGTCGACGCAGCGCCTCAACGTGGGAGTGGCCTCATCTCGGGATCATTGGGCCGTGAGTCATTTTGGATTTCTTCGCTTTTGAAGTCGTGTCAGCGTGAAATTAAACCCGAAGCCCCAGGCAATTGGCGCGAGTAAGAGCATCACGAGCGCGATGAAAATTCCGCCTCCTGGATCTCCCAGGGCATCGATCTTCCGCAGTACCCACCCCATGAACAGCCCGACGAAACCGCCGCCCAGGGCGAAAACCATTCCACCTAGAGCTGATAAGAGAAATACCTTAATCGCGCGTCGAGCTAAAGATGTCAGCGCGCGGCGTCGGGGGCGCGACTGCGAAAGACTGGGTGCTATCAGCTCGGCGGCTCAGTGGATGATGCGGTAGGCAGGGGTTAGCCACATTGCGCGCCACGCCGCATCATCGCATTCCCAAACCGTTGGCCCGGTGTTCGAGTTACCCTAGGGGCACTGGACGAGTACATCAACCATTGACAATGGTACCATTGCATGGTACCATTATGCGGCATGAACAGCAGGCAACGGGCAACGCTCGAAGCGATCTTCGTCCGGCCGCCGCGCCACGACATGAGGTGGTCGGATATCGAGAGCCTGTTCCGCGCGCTGGGCACAGTGGTCGAGAAAAAGGGATCGGCTGTCGGAATCCGGATCGGCGATGTGGCGGCGGTCTTTCACCGGCCGCACCCGCGCCCGGAAATCCGACGCAAGACGATCGCCGATATCAGGGATTTCCTTGAGCGGGCGGGGGTGAAACCGTAAAGAGCGCGGCCATTTGGAGCACATTCGCAGACACTTTATCGACATTAGTAGACACGCTCATTAGAACCGGAGTTAGTAACATGACAAGTGGAATTCTTAAGGACCGAGGCTACGTGGCCGCAATCAGTCTAGATGAGGATGTACTGCACGGCCGCGTGATCAATACGCGGGACGTGATCAGCTTTGAAGGAAAGAGTGTTGCCGAGCTGCGCAGAAATTTCAAAGAGTCAATCGACTTCTATCTCGAGTTCTGCGCGAAGCAAGGCAAGGAGCCGAACAAGCCGTTCTCTGGAGAATTCCGGCTTCGGTTGCCGCCCGAGCTGCATGAAGCCGTAGTGGCCGCAGCGACCGGAGAAGACAAGAGCCTCAACGACTACGTCCGCGAGCAGCTCGAGCGTGCGGTCGCGGAGTGCGCGTGAGCGCGGCAAATCCTGACGGATACCTCTACCAAAGCGTTGGGGACGGTTCTCAGACCGTTGGCCGGGGGTTCGAGTTACCCTAGGGGCACTGAAATAAACCGTTGCACAACGCAACCCCTCAAGGACGGGGCAGGGCTGCCCGGGCAGCCGCAAATGGAGCGACACAAGATGCGAAACGTTCTGCTGGCAGCATTACCGGCGGCTCTTCTCGCCCTCGCTTGCTCGAAGTCGAAGCAGCCCTCCCAAGTGGCCCACAACCCGCCGCCGACCACCGCTGCACCTGCGGCGCCCCCGGCCGCGCCTTCAGCGCCAGCGGCCGTGCCTTCGCAGAAGCAACTCGAGGTCGACATCGTTAAGCAGGGTGTCACGCCGGAGCGAGCTACGCAGCTTTTCAGCATGGTGATTGGCCCGCTGCCGGGAATCGCGGCACCAGCTTCGGAGCGGGATAAATCCGATTTCGACGGCACACTGGCGGTCGGCTACATCTACCAGGTTTGGAGCTCGCTCACGCCAGAGCAACGCAGAGCGGCCTCTCAGCTGATCGAAGGGGGCCCGCCTCCAACAAGTGGTGGCGCCAACCATACGTCTGCGCGGCGCAGTCATGGTTCGCTATTCAGGCTCGCTTCGCTCGGTCGCGCCGCACTCTATGACAGCGCGGCCTTCGATTATCAGACGCTGGTGCAAAATGCCAACGGCACCCTCGCCGCCTTCCTGAACGTGCCTCCAGTCGGAGTGGTAGCCACCGTCGGTTACGGCACACCATTCGGCACGGAGTACGCCCATACGACTTCCTGGTGGAAGCCCGTCGATCCAGACAATCCGCTCGCGCCGTTATTCGACTGGAAGGCGTACCCGGGCGGCAAATGCCACATCACCCTATGGAACAAAAAATTTCAGGCGCTCGACGAGACGAGCGCCGAGGCGATCGTTACTCACGAGATGTTCCACTGCTACCAGCAGCGTGTGGCTCAAACGATGGATGTAATGCTGAGCATTCATCCGTGGATCGTGGAAGGCGAGGCCACGTGGGTAATGGCGGCGGTCGTTCCCGCGGTCCGCGGCGGCATCATGGAGGGAAAATGGAACCTATATGTCTTTGGTCCAAAAACGGTCTATTCGGACCGATCCTATGATGCCCTTGGGGTGTTCGGCCATGAGAGCGACGTCGCCGGAAATAGCCGACGTTTGGCCCAAGCTTTTGCCCATGGTTGCCGCTGGGGAGCAAGGAGACGACAGTGATCCTTTCTCCATGCTCATCAAGGGCCACGAGAGCAGCTACTACACGTCCTGGGGCTCGAGCTATTTCGAATCGACTGGAAATCTCCCTTGGAGCATGAACGGCCCGGGTGAGCCGCCCACGTCGGGACCTGCTCCGGATGCGGTGTCGGTGGATGCGGGTACGAATGCGATGCTTACTCCAATACCCCCCTACGAGGCGCAGCTGTGGCAGCTCGATGGGGGTGCCGACATCGTCGTCGTCAAGCTTGTTCACCGGCTACGGGCGTCTTCACGACAACGGCTTCGGACTGGATCGGAACTTGGCAATAGCGGGGGCTCGCCCTCTGCCTAAAGCAAGGGGGGTGCACCTGTCCGGACGGAACGCCCGGCGCCTCGCTCATCACCAAGAACGCGACTGCGCCAATATCGATTGGAGTGGACGGTGGCGATGTCACAGCGCAGATCGGCGTGGTGGGAAGGTCGCTCGATGAGTTCTGCAAGAAGCCGGACCCGAAGCCACCTGCCCCACAACCCGGCGGCGGCGGTGGCGGGGGCGGTGGAGGAGGCGGGCGGCGGAGACGACCAATCAGAAACAGCCCAAGCCGGCTCCCGAAGGCCTGGCGCGTTTGGCGATACCCACGTGACGACCTTCGACGGTGTGCACTATGACTTGCAAGCCGTGGGCGAATTCACCTTGGTGCGTTCCACCAAGGATGACTTCCTGGTGCAAACCCGACAGGTCCCCGCGACCGGATCGAGGACGGCGAGCGTCAACCAGCGCAATGGCCACGCGGCTCGGCCGCGACACCGTCACTGTCACAATGGAAAAAGGTGCTGGCGGTTCTGCGGATCAACGGAAAAATTGTCACCGGAGCACTACCCGCCCTAAAAGGCGGAGTCATCACGCGTTCCACCAACGTGTACGGCGACGCCTATCAATTGACCTGGCCCGATGGCACGGTCGTGCGTGCCCAGCAAAGCGGAGCGCTCGCCGTGAATGTGCGCGTCACACCGGCCGCGTCGCGCCGTGGCACGCTGGCGGGACTGCTGGGCGACGAGGATGGCTCGCCCGACAACGATTTGATCGGTCTCCACAACGCCAGCCTCGGCCAGCATCCATCTGACTCGGTGGTGACCACACTCGCTGGCGGATGCCTGGCGGATTACGCAAGCTCAATCGCTGTTCTTTTACCAGCCCGGCCAATCGACAGCGACCTTTACCAATCACAACTTCCCGGACAAGGCTACTCGATCCTTCGACGGTCGCCAACCGGGCCGCCGCCGAGAAGTATTGCAAGGAGCAGGAAATCACCGACCAGCACCTGCTGGACGACTGCATCCTGGACCTGGCAGTCACGAACGATTTCGTGTTCGGAAGCGAGTACGCCCACGCGCAGCAAGTCCTGGCTGCTCGCGCTGCCATTGCAGCGCCGCCGAAGGCCCTAGGCGAGACGCGGCCAGCGCTGATGATGACAGGCGAAATACTGGACAGCAAATCCCAGCCACAATTCCAATTCAACGCCAACAAAGATGACGTGATCTGGGTGAAGGACTCCAATCCATCCGCTGTGTTCCCCTCGCCCGACTGCACCGACAAGCTTCCCCAGTTCCACCCTGTATTTATCACGCTGTTTGACCCGAGTGGCGCGCAGGTCGGCGGTTTTGGCCAGGGGTGCGACTACGGTCGGCGTGAGCTGCCGCTGACGGGCACGTACACCTTCAAGGCCAATTTCCAATACAAGAATGAGATCGTGCGGTGGCGCATCCCAATCCGATTCGTTCGCCACACTCGGCGGTTCCCGCTGGCGTACGGCCAATCGGTCTCGGGAAACATTGAGCAGCGAGCGGCGCGCGACGTTTACACCTTTACCGGCCAGGCAGGCGACGTGATCAAGATTTCGGGCCCTGGATGCGATGTGGGACCGCTGCTGGTGGGTTTCGTCGACTCCCGGGGTGTTGAGATCGGTGGTGTCGGCTGCCGCACGGGCACGGACTTCAAAGTACCGGCGACGGGCACATATCAACTCGTCGTTAACTCGTGGGACGGGGGCCCGGCCGCTTACCATTTCGTTTTCCAGGGCGGCGCCTTTAAGTAATCCGCGAGGGCAGGGCGTTCCGGTACCGAGTCAGCCTGGTGGTCGCACTCGGCGTCTCTTGAGCGTGGAGAGAAAGCCGTAAACAAAACCGACCAGGGCCAATAACATCATCAGGCGCAAGGTCAAGGGCCCGCCCGCTACGCCCCACCAATCGCCTCTGGCGTCTAAGGCGTAGTGGATCTTGACCGCTGACCCGAGAACGAGGCCGGCCAAGGCGCCTACTAGGCCGAACAGCGTGCCAACCACGACAGACAAGAGGTACGGTTTCATGGCGCGCCGACGCAGCGTGTCAACGCGGGAGTCATCTCAATCTCGGGGATCATTGGGCGCTGAGTCATTTGAATTCGTCGCTTTTTTGAGTCCCGGCGCGAAAACCGTTCCAGCCAGAGCTGAGAAGACAAATTGCTTCAGCGCAATGTTGGGCGCGGGACGTCTGCGGCAGGGAAGCCCCGGGGGCGTTAGCGGCAGGCAATCCTGCGGACGTTAGCGGCGATCGCGATGGCGGGCCACCCAGGCGACGCAGCGCGAGACGACGTACGCTGCCGCAATCGCAACGAGAATCGCCAGCCCCCGCGGCACCCTGTGCATACCAGCGGAACGTTAGCCGTATACGACGATGCAGAGGATGCCGACAAAGATGAGCGCGGCGCCTACGAGCCGGGCAGGGCGCATGCCCTCGCCGAGCAGCTTCCATCCAGCGAGCGACGCAAGCACCACGCTCACCTCGCGCACGGCGCCGACATACGCGATCGGCGCGAGGCGAAACGCGATCAGCACGAGTCCGTAAGCTCCCGCCATGAGTGCACCAACGACCGCCGCTCTGCGCCACGACCGGCGGCTCTCGACGGCGATACGTGCCCAGCCCACACGCCATGCGAGAATGGGCGCGATTAGCAACGCGCTCGAGGCGAACACGGCGGCCGTATACGGGGCAGGCGGCGCACGTCGCATGGCGACGCCGTCTACCGCCGAATATGCCGAAATGCAGAACGCGACGCCCAGCGCCAGCACGACGCCCGTCCACCACCGTTGGGCGGGTCCCGCGCGTGCCAGAGTCTCCGGCGTCGCACTCCGTTCGGTCGGCGCCGTTGGCGCACCAGTTGGCACGGCTGCCACGTGCGACTCTCGGCTCGGCCGCGCCACCAGAGCAAGGCCCACGGCCAACACACCGATCCCGGCCACGCCGCCTGGCCGAAGCCTCTGGTGCAGCATGAGTGCGGTCCATCCGACGAGCATTAGCGGCGCAGCACCGCGGGCGAGCGGGTACACGACAGAGAAGTCGCCATAGCCGTAGGCGGCACCGAGCAGCACGTAGTACGTCGCTTCGGCCACCGCGCTCGCCAGTATGAGCGGCCACACGGGGGCGAGTGACGGGTGCTCGACTATGAGTGCAGGAGCCAGCGCCAACGCGCCTATCCCCAACGCCAACCATAGAACTATCTGCCGCTCGTCGGACTGTTTGAGCAACAGATTCCATGCTGCGTGTCCAGCGGCCGCAAGCAGGAGTAGCAGTAGCGCGGTGAGCGACATGGGGCGGTAGAATCGCCCGCCGCGACGCTCGGCGCGAGCGAGCTCGCAAGCACGCTGGTCCATAGCGACCGTTATTGGCGCGGACTAGCTTTGGCGCGATGACACGAACTGGGGCGGCTGCTCGGCCGCCGGTAATGGATGACCGCGCTGAGGATCTGGGCGAATGGCTGCAGATCCACGCGCGAGAGGTAGGGATTGCGGCTGTGGTGGTGCTCGGGTTGGCCGGGGGCGGGATGCTGTACAGGTCGTCCGTCGCCAAGCGCGCAGCCGACGCTGACGCGGCCTTAGCCGCGCCGGAGCAGTCCATAGCCTCGGGAAACCTGCCGCTGGCGCAGGCGGACTTGCGCCGAGTGATCACACGGTACGCGGGGACTGCAGCGGCCGCGCAGGCGTCGATTCTGTTGGCCGAGACGTACTACGATCAGCAGAAATACGCCGAAGGGCTCGCGGCGCTGCAAAAGGCCCCGACCGAGGGGCCAGCGAAGCCATTCGCATCGTCGATTGCGTCGCTTACTGCGGCGGGGCTGGCTCAGCAGGGGAGACAGCGCGATGCAGCGGCCAACTACGTTCGCGCCGCGCAGCTCACGCCGTATGTCACCGAGCGCGACTCGTACAAGGCCAGTGCCGCCCGCGCCTACGCGGCCGCCGGCGACACCGCCTCGGCGATCCGCATCTGGACCGAGCTGGCCTCGGATCCCAAGCTGCCCATGTCCGGCGAAGCTCGTCTTAGGCTCGGTGAACTGACGGCCAAGCCAGCGACCAAGAGCTAAGAACTTAGCCCACCGTGTCGCGTGACCTCGGGGCTAGTCATGGGGGAGCTCGCGTCCACGTGCAGCGTGCTGGCTCTGCGCCAAGAGACGAGGATCAAACGCGAACGGGCGGCGGCGCATGACTCTGATGCGGCTCGCGTCCTGGTGTGACGGGTTAATCAGGTAATTGAGCTCGCTAGGGACAACTACCGACGGCACGGCTAGTACCGCGCTCCCGCCAGCGCGCACCCATGAATCGCCTAGGCGCTGCGTCGCGGCGGAAGCAGGTGTCCTTCGCCATCCGCGCGGCAGGCGTCGAGGTGGGAAGGCCGAGATCAGCGCGTCTGGAACGTCGATTTCCAGCACTACCTCGCCAACCGGCAGAAGATCGATGTCGACGTGCACGAGCTTCTCGAGAATCGCCAG
Organism: uncultured Gemmatimonadales bacterium; assembly: GCA_963838855.1. Taxonomy (GTDB): domain Bacteria; phylum Gemmatimonadota; class Gemmatimonadetes; order Gemmatimonadales; family Gemmatimonadaceae; genus FEN-1251. Next base: position 64,888 of record CAWISX010000022.1, read on the forward strand.
CGCGAGCGTCCCTGAAGCGTACACAACCGCTACGCCCTTGGAGTTCCAGCGACCGCCGCTCCTGCTCGCCCCGGCGCCATCCAGCTTGACCCGGTTTCGGTTGGCGATGCGCCAGACGCGCACGGTCAGGCGTACACGCCGTCGCTAATGCGTACGAGCTCGTCCTCGACGACGCGTGTGCCGGCGTCGGTGCTCAGAAGATCGAGAGGCGTGCTTCCGCCGAGAGCGCGTGACCGGCGGCGAAGCCACGTATGCGCGAGGTCTGCGCGCCCGAATGTGGCAACCGCTAGGGAGGCGATCCGTGCGAGCCTGCTGGCACGATCGGACTCGACCGGAGTCAGCCGTTGGTGATGCGCCTTGCGGTACAACCACGTGCGCCGGGGAAGCACCAAGCTCCACGCCTCATGTAGGGCAAGCGCGTCGTGGGCGGCGAGCGCCTCGAGCGCCCTGGGAGGCAGGCCCTTTTCCACCAGTCTCGCGAGCTCGAGCTCGCTCCGTACCTGGACACCAAGGACTCGTGGCCCCCCAAGCGCCTGAGCGATGGCGGCTGCGGTCGATCCCATCTTCACTCCAGTGCAAGCTTGCGCACAAATCTAGGCAAACTTGCGCCCCGCACAAGGTCGCTCGCAGCCTGGAGGGAGCGCGTCGCCTCAGCGTATCGCCGATTTGGCACGTCAATGGCATAGGGGTCGGCGACGGACCACCCTCGCGAACTGAGGTCGTGCATGCCGGAGCAGGCTCCGCGACCGCACCGCGCGGTCGATCAACTGATTTTCCTCCGGACCTGCGGCTTCCTGCTGCCCCCGTTTGTGGCCGCACTCGCGCTGAACTATGGCCTCGACGGCCCAGGAAACAGCGTTCACGGTGTTCGCGCCGTTCGTGGCCGCGCTCGTTCTGATCGGTCTGCTACTTCTGGTCGAGCTCGTCGAGCGAGGAGTGGCTGGTTCGCGGCAAGCGTGGCCGCCCGCTTTGCTCGGGATTCCGTTCGCCTGCGTTGCCTCTGCGCTGTCATTCTCGGCCGTGGACACCGGGCACCACTGGTGGCGGGACGGCCTCGCTGGTGCCGCATGGGGCACGGCTGTGGCCGTGCTTGGGTGGCGGCGCTGGCGTCAGCGCTCGAGCGGCGCGCGGCCCTTTGGAGAGGGTCCCAAGGGGTAGCTGGCGAGCTGAACCCGCCGACTCCTAGTTATCGCCAGGTCGGCAGTAAACCCCGGATTGGCTGGGTCCGTCGTCCGGCTGATCCGTTGCTGAGCGCTTACTGGCGTATTGTCATACTACGTATAAGGAGTATTATGTCAACTACACACCCTCGGGGCGTGTGGAGAACCGCTTTTGTGGCTAGCTGCCGGCCGACTCCGCCCTGACCGGCTCCTGAACGAACGGATCGCGCTTGGTCGCACGTATGAAAGCGTCCAGCGTGGAGTGCGTCACGCGGAGGCGCCGAGCGAGCGCTGTCTCGATCGCGTCGGATCGACGCAGCCCGCTGAGCGTCGTCAGCAGCTGATCGAGCGTGAAGCGAGCCGACCGGGTCGCGAATGCCGCGAGACTCTCCGGCCACAAGGCGTAGCCAATCACGCGTGACGCAGGCATTGCGGTGGCAGATGATGCAAGGCTTGCCAACGCCAGTCGTTCCAAGGGATTAGACCCATCGCGATGCAAGGGATACGGCGGTGTGCTCCAATCAATGGGCGCTCGTTTTGCCCAGCCGCTCAGCCCCGATTCTGCGAGTATTGCATCGTAATCGGCCGGTCGCTTGGCCAGCGCTACGGCTGGCGCAGCGTCGATCAGGTGGCTGAGCACGCCGATGGGAACGCCCAGCCTCGCCCCCAGGAGCTCGCGGAGCCGGCGGTAGCGGCGGTGCCGGCGGAACAGGTTGGCGACCTGTGACTCGTCCACCCCCGCCGTCTGGGCCCAGGCGGCCAGGGGCTCCGGGAACAACACGAGCTGCACGACCTCGCTGGCCGAGAGTGCGGCCAGGTTCCGCCGCACGTTCTCGACCGCCATTCCCACGATCGGGTCCGACGACAGTCGTACGGTCTCGAGATGCGTCCTTGGCCGCGCAACGGCGGCAGGCTCCCCCATGGAACCCGAACATATTCATGAAGCACTAGAAGGTCAACGTCGAAGTGCTTGTGGCGCCGCCGCTTGCAGGTTGTCCACAAGAACCGTGGAAAGAAACCTTTGCAGAGGAAAGTTACCAGTTATGTGATACCTTTCCCCCTTCCCACTTAAGCCCCCATATCCTCCAGCATCACGCGAGGCAATCCATGCGACCGCGACCACCCTTGGCCGTATCTGCGACCGCGCGCTGCGTCGCGATGTTCGCACTCCTGCCCGCCCTCTCGGCTCTCCCGTCGACCTCTGGAAATGATCACGGACCGCTGACCCGAGACCCCAGCCGGCGACACTGGCGCGATCGCAAAGGTCCGCTCCGATGGGGCCGCGGCGGCCCTCGGACTAGGCGCGGGGCTGCCGCTTACGCCAGCTCGCCCCGGAAAACCAGCCTGCCCTCACCACGCAATATCGCGGATACTCTCGGCTGCGTACCCGCGCTGGCCGCGAGGCGAACGTCCAGCGGTGCGCCGGAGCGGGTCCAAAGACGAGTCGGTTCCGTGCCGCTTGCCACGCCCCACGCAACAAGCAGCGCCGCCGAGGCCACTGCTCCGGTCCCGCATGCGAGAGTCTCGCCTTCGACGCCACGCTCGTATGTGCGTATCGAGAACCCGTTCGGGCCCTGAGCGACGAAATTGACGTTCGCACCGGGCGGGCCGGCGCTCAGGTGGCGCCGCAAAGATCGGCCACGCGTCGACGAGGTCCACCACCTCGACGTCGTCCACCAGCACGACGAAATGCGGCACACCGGCGATGGCGTAGCCGATGCGTCGCTCACCCGTGTCCAAGTCAACCGGGGGCGATGGGTCTATGCGCTCGACGTCGCCCAGCTCGAATTCCGGCACGCCGTCGGCGAGACGGCCATTGACGACGCGATCACCGACCTCGATTCGCACTGAATCATTGCCGTCCTTCTTGAACCCGAGCTCCGCCGCCAGCGATACGGTGCACAGCGTGGCGTTGCCGCACAGTGTCGCCACCGAGCCGTCTGCGTTGTAGTACCGTATGCTCACATCCGCTCGACCGGGGCGAGTCGGCGGCACGAGCACCACCACCCCGTCCGCGCCCACACCGGTTCCGCGGGCGCACAGCGTCCGTATCGTTGCCGGCGGCAGGGTCTCGCCGTCCTCGAGCGCTGCTCGCGCGACCGTCGAAGAACACGAAGTCGTTCCCCGACCCCGTCATCTTGTAGAACCTCCGCGGCTCGCCGCCCACGCGCTACAATCGCCCGATGAAGGACCACCAGCGGAGGCGCCACACCATCCAGATCGCCTCACGCACGATGCGCTTGGACATCTTGCTCACGCCCTCCGTTCGGTCGACGAAGGTGATCGGGATCTCCACGATCCGAAATCCGCGCCGCCACGCTCGGAAGGTCATCTCGATCTGGAAGGCGTAGCCGTTCGACCGAACGGCTGACAGGTCGATTGACTCGAGCACTCGCCGCCGAAAGAGCTTGAATCCGCCAGTGGAATCCTCTATCGGCATACCGGTGACGGCGCGCGCGTACAAGTTCGCCGCAAAGCTCAGCACCAGGCGCGACATTGGCCAATTGACCACCGTCACTCTGCCCTGTCGGTAGCGCGACCCGAGCACCAGGTCCGCGTTCGGGATGGCGTTGAGAAAGTCGCGCAGGTGCGCTGGATCGTGCGAGAAATCGGCGTCCATCTCGAACGCGTAGTCGTAACACTGCGCCGAGCGCCCAGCGAAACCCCGCTACGTACGCCGTTCCAAGGCCCAACTTGGTCGCGCGGTGGATGACGTGCACTCGGGGATTGTCAGCGGCCAGCGCATCGGCCAACTCGCCGGTTCCGTCCGGCGACCCATCATCCACGATGAGAATGTCGAGCCTGGGGTCCTGTGCGAGAACCGCAGGCACCAGCCGTTCAATGTTGTCCCGCTCGTTGTACGTGGGAACAATGGCCAGGGCCCGCTCGTCGCGGGGTGGGCTATCCATGACGCGTGCGCTGAAGCTGCTGTCGCTGCCCACCACGCGAGAGCGGCAGCCGCAGCCACGACCGTGATCAGCGCCCCATCCTCAAACGCCGTGCTGCGAAACTCGACGTCGACCGCAGTGGCCCCCGCGCCGAGTGGAACACCGATGAGCGTGTAGTCCGCACGCCCGACCGCGCGCGGGCCGGCCGTCGACCAGTGCGCTCCACCCCGGGTAGTAGTTCTCGGAGATGACCAACGCCGAGCCCTGCGGCGCCGGACCGGAAAGCCGAAACGCCATGTGACCCGGGTCGTACCGAGTGGTCGTCACCGAAAGCGGCAGCGGCGCTGGCAGTGCCGTCACGCGCTGTCCGACGACGGGTGCCGAGGTGTCGAACACCGCTGCGCGCAACGGGTCAAAACGCGCGTCGAGCATCGTCGGCAGCGTCTGATCGTCGGGCGCCTTCACGGACACCGGGGTGACCCAGGCCACAGGGTTGTCCCCGGGCAGGCGATACAAGGTCACTAGCGAGCCGGCTGCGTCCCTTGTCGGGCCAGCTATTCGCGCTGACCCCCGGCAACGGAAGCGAATCGAGATCACAGAGCACGTATCGAACGTTCAGCAGCCTCCACAACTGCGGCGTAAATAACTGGCGGTACCCGCTGTCCCGTCCAGTGAGTACGTCGTAGCGTCGTATCTCGTTACCGTGATACCCAAGCACGTTACGAACGCGATGGATCATCAGCGCGTCGTACAGGAGCTCCGGGTCGTGCGGCGCCACGTTGGGACCCAGCGCGATCGCCAAGACTCTTCCCGGCGAGTGCCCGTTTGGGCGCTTCACGGAGTCGATCGCCGCATCCGACGCGTACACGCTGCGACGCGGGCGGGGAGAAATTCCAGTACAGCCGCTCAATGCTCCAGAGGTCGAGGGCAACCACGACCGCGAGCACGATCCCGCCGCCGCGCAGCGGCAGGCGCTCTCGGCGCAAGAGCACGATGGCGGCCGCCGCCAGCACGACTACGATAAGGCACCTCAGCGCTCCGGCGGTGAGTGCCGCCGCGTTGTCGGCCACGCGGTCCAATGCCTCCGGTGACGCGATTCCTTCGGCGAATGTCGTGAGCGCGCCGGACGCCGCCAGCAGCGCCACGAGCGCCGCCACCACCTACCCAGACGGCCGCGTACCGCACGCTCACACGCCGCTCGAGGACGTTCTCGACGCCTATACCCGCGAGCACGGCGACCGCAAAGCCGGTGAGGAAGAAAAACGCAGCTGGCGCGCGGAAATAATGCGTCCCCGGAACGAGGGCGTACACGAGCCGATAGAACGGCGTGTATCCGCCGATCGACCACAGCGTGCCGACAAGCGCGACCACTAGCCAGAATCGCACGTCTCGGCGGCGCGCGACGGGACTCGCGACGAGTGCGCAGCCTGCGAGCACATAGCACGGCTGCCCCCAGGTACTCGCTCTGAAAATGAATCCCCGTTCGCCCCCAGTAGTTGTCGAGAAGCCCCGAGAACTGCGGCAGGTACGTGTTGATCAGCTCCTCTGGTGGCATTGAGTATGACGCGGCGAAATCGTAGGGATCCCGCCCCGCCATGCCCCCGCCCGCGCGCGGCGAGTACGCGACGTACTGCGCAACCGGCAGAAACTGGATCGCGCCCATGCTGAGGCCCAGCGCCACGGATCCCAATGCGGCACCCAGCCGTCGAATCGCAGTTCGACGATTCTGCGTCACCGCCTCGCCACTCCAGAGCGCTAGGTACACGGCGTACGCGCCCCCGCCAATCAGCATGTACTGCATGAGCTGCGGATGCGGCGTGAGGATTCCGAGTCCGACGGTCAGCGCGAGCAATGGCCACGCATTCGTGCGGCCGTCTCGCACGCCGCGCGTAATGAGCAGCAGCGCGAGCGGGAACAGCGCGCTCACGTAAAGCTTCCCGTCGTGCCCCGGAGACACGTAGGAGGCAATCGGGCCACCCATCATGTAGGCAAGGCCCCCCGCGAGTGCACCCCAGAATCCAACGCCCGCCACACGCAGGAACAGGTACGTGAGCCAGCCCGCGAGGAAAATGTGAATCATGAACGCCCACGTCACCGCCACGTCCGCCGGCAGGACGAGGCGCAGCAGGAACGTCGGGTAGAAGATGTCGCCGTTCATTGCGGCGATGTACGGCATTCCACCGAACAGATACGGATTCCACAGCGGCCAATGGCCCGTCTGCCGCAGCACGGTCGTGCCGAACTCGCGTACCGCATAGCCGCCTATGTACTGATCGCTGACGGGAGAAACGAGGAACTGACCCAGGAACGCCGGATAGCCAAGCCATGCGGTGCCCACCGCGTAAACCCCCGCCGCCCACAGTGCAGCGAAGCGCGGGGCAGCTGCGAGAGGCGGTGCGACACGAGGCGTCGGACCGGGTGCGGACGCCGACGGCGTCGCGGGTCGCGGCATGACGCGCGAAAGCTGCTCGCTCCGGCGAGAGCGCGCTAGCAGCGACGCCGCTCCCACACTACGTTAGCCCGCGATGACCGGGCCGTCGGACTCGGCCTCGGCGGCCCGCACGTTCTACGACAGTCGGTATCATTTCGCCGAGGACGTAGACCGGCCCAACCCCGAGCGATTGTGGCGAGCGCTGCGGCACCTGGGGCCGCTGCCAGGCGCCACCCTGCTCGACCTGGGCTGTGGCGTCGGCTGGTCAACGCGCATTGCGATCACCCGTGGCGGAGCGTCGCATGCTGTCGGGCTCGACTTTTCGCGAACGGCTCTTGCTATGGCGGCCAGGCTGACAAGCATCGATGAACGGAAGCGCGTCGAGTGGGTGTGTGGTGACGGAACGGCTTTGCCGTTCGCCGGCAGATCGTTCGATCGGGCGTTTTCGTTTGGGTCGATGGAGCACTTTCCGGACGTCCGCCGTGGATTCGCGGAACTTGCCCGCGTGCTTCGGCCGGGCGGTAGAGCAGTGAGCGTGGTTCCAAACTTCTACGTTCACACTGGACAGCCAGTTGAGCATCGCGACACACTCGCGGGATGGCGCCGCATCATCGAAGGAGCCGGACTCGACGTGATACGAGTCGCGGGCGATCATGGCCCTGCCCTGCTCAAGAACCGGCGCCCAGCGCGAATCGCGCTGCGCCTCGCGCTCCGCGCCGCCGGCGTTGTGCCCGCGCTCCGCTATCAGTTCATTTTCGTGATGCGGAAGCCTTGACGCGGCGCGCTTTGTAGATCCAATCGATGACGACCATGGTGAGAGCGGCCCCGATCTCCATGGCCACGAGCCAGAGGCGCGAGCTGATCGCGAGAATCAGCGCGGGCCGCGCCCCTATGGCCCCCTGCAGGCATAGCACCAACGTGCCCTCTCGCACGACGATTCCGCCCGGCGCGAATATCACGAGTAGCCCGACGAGATAGCTCGCGACGTATGCCGTCGCGGCGATCCAGGCCGTGGGCGCACCTTCCCCCAGCAATGCCCTCGAGAACATCCAGAACGCCACGCCATACAGAATCCATCCTAGCGCGGCGCGCACCACGAACACGGCGAACTCTCTGGGAGGCGGCGTTGGCAAGGGAACGGGGCGCTTGAATCGTCGTTCCAGCCAGTGGCGAATGTGCGGCAGTGCGCGCGGCAGGACGACTACCAGGAGCGCGATCAGAACGCACGCAATTACCAGCTGCCCCACGAGCCCAAGCCCGCGCGTCCAGGGCGCGATGAACCGCGGCGCCGCGCTCAGCGTGATCGCTGCACCCGTGGCGAGCGTCGCGATCTGCATGAAGATCACGCCCATCGACGCCGCCGTGGGCGACGCGCCCTCCGTGGCGGCTAGCGCGGATAGCCCGGCGAACTGCCAGACGCCGCCCGGGATGTAGCGCGCCAAATTGGCGAGAAAGAACATTCGGAGGCCGAGTCGCAACTTGAGAGGCGGGCTGCCCCACCACTTGAGACTGGCCGCCCACATTTGCACGAGCTGAGTGTATCCGGTGAGCCAAATCGCCGTCGCGATGAGCAGCGGCCCCCAGGCGAAGGTCAGCCGAGCATCGTGCAGTTCGGGTCGATACGCGCGGACAAGCTGCCACAGCGCGATCGCCGCGGCGAGCACGACCACGGCGGGCAAAAGCTGCATCGCCCGCCGCCAAAATCCCCGCGGCTGTCGCATCGGCGGCGGAGTATACCCCTCTGCGCGTTGCGGCGCACGCGCGACTCGGGCATCATTGCGCGTGTGCGCATCTTGATCGTCTCTACGGCCTTCCCGCGAGAGCGGGATGACCCGACGGTCAAGTGGCTCGCAGAGACGCTGCGCCGTCTGTCAGCGGAGGCGTCGGGGACCTATGAGTTCGAAGTACTGACCTCGGCGTACCGAGGCGGTGGCAACACATCGCTCGACGGGATTCCGATCCATCGGTTCCGTTACTTTTTCGCGCGATGGGAGCGACTCACTCACGAAGAGTCGGCCCCCGACCGAATGCGGCGCTCATGGCTATATGCCGCGCTTCCGGCGTTCTATCTGTTTTTTGGAACCATTGCCGCTTGGCGTCTCGCCCGGAAGCGGCGTTACGATATTGTGCACGTGCATTGGCCGGTGCCGCACGCCGTGTTTGGGTGGGCGGCGCGCGCCGGCGGTGCTCGGCGAGTCATCGCACAGTTCTACAGCATCGAGCTGCGCTGGGTGCGGCACTCGCTGCCCTTTCTCCGCGGCTTCCTGCGCCGCGCCGTCACGTCGGCTGACTATGTCGTGGCCATTTCCACCAGCACTGCGCGCGAGGTCCAGGCCGTCGCACCAGTGCCGGTCGACGTAATTCCCTACGCCGTCGATCTCCCGACAAACGGTGAAGCCGCCGACCGTGCTGCAATTGCGCCTACCCACTCCTCGGGCGCACGGCCGTTCACGGTGCTGTACGTCGGCCGGCTCGTGGAGCGGAAGGGCGTCCGCTACCTGCTCGACGCGCTGGCCATGATGTCACCCTCGATCGGGGCGAGAGCAATCATCATCGGTGATGGACCGGAACGCCCCGCCCTCGAGGCGCTGGCGCAGGAGTCGGGCGTGAGCGATCGGGTCGAGTTCCGAGGGTGGGTCTCGCCGACGGAGCTGCATACCGCCTACGAGTCCGCGAGCGCGTTCGCGCTGCCGGCAGTGGTCGACCGACGCGGTGATACCGAGGGACTAGGCATGGTGTTGCTCGAGGCAATGACCTACGAGATCCCGGTCGTGTCCACGCCTTTGGGTGGAATCCCCGATATCGTCCAGTCCAATCGGACCGGCTTGCTCGTTCCGCCCAACGACGCGCCCGCCTTGGCCGCCGCGCTCACCACGCTCGCCACCGATGCGGCGCTCGCGCGTGGGCTCGGCATCGCCGGCAGGCAATCCGCGGAACGGAATTTCAGCTGGGACGGCGTGCTCGCCAAATGGCGAGCCATGTACGCGCGCGTCATGGCCGGCCAGCACGCCCCGGTCATCGAGGAGCCGTCGGAGACAGCGACCTGACAGACACACGAAAGGCGTCCGCGGACGCGCCCGACCGTGGCTTCGCTAACACCACTCCCCCGTCGGGCGTGATCCCCTTCGCGCGCACGCTTCTCCTCAAACGCCGCCAGGCCACGATACGGTCCAGAGTCGCGACGTACGGGTCGCGCGCAACGAGCGCCGTCATGAGACGCCGGTACGCCGGGGGTGCGCCCGGGTAGCCCAGCGCGGGCGTAAGGTTCGGATGCCAAAGGCCGACCCATAAGCCTTCCACCGATTCGCACGCGCGCGCTGTTTCGAGCGCATCCTCGACCCAGTGTGCGGGATCCTCTATGCCCTGATACTTGCTCTGGGCGCGATCCATCCACATCAACGGGATTTCATCTAGGGCGGTCGTCTGGCGCAGTCGATCGTCCCAACCCGGCACGACGTCGGCAACGCCGAGTCTAAAGCCATTGCGATCCGGAAAGCCATACGTCGCATCGTAAGCGAAGCCGGCGGCTGCCATCCCTCGCTGTGTCAGCCCGGGGCGCATTTTCAGGAAATGCTGGCGCACGCCCGCTGGGTCGCCCTCCGAAACGGCGCGCAATCTCGATCGCTGAACCGCAAACACGGAGCCGTCCTCCGCGGTCGCGAAGCTCCCGTGCAGCCCGATCTCATGGCCGCTGCTCCAGACGGAGGCCAGGATCCGTCGCGCCGCCCGCGATTCTGGTCTATAGGTGACGTCGCCAGCGCGAAGACTCGCGACGCTGGGCGTCCCCGCGAGCACGAACCACGTCGATCGCAGGCCCAGCGCGGCCTCGACCGCCAGAACGCCTTGCACCCCGTGCCGCACAGGTGCGTCGTCGAGTGCGGTGGCGAGTGCGCCGAGAACCGCCGAACCTACCACGTGCGCCGCGCGCAATGGGTGACGGCCGGCGAGCAACTCCACGATGCGCACCCCCGTAGCGAGCGGCCACCATGCGACGACGTCGAGATCGTGCGTCATGGCGACGCACCACCGCTTGCCGTCGGGCCATGGATCGAGCACCCACACCGGACGTCCAGCCGCGGCTTGAACCACTGCCTCTCGCAACGCCGCGGCGCACCGCGACACCACCGGATCCCTAAAGTCGCCGGCCGCGACCAACGGATTCTCGCTGGACGGCACGCGCCCATGACGGTCCCGTGCTGAGCTGCGCTGCTCCGCCCCGGCACCCGCCAGCGCCGTCACGCGTGTCAGTAGATCGCGGGGAATGGCCACCTCGCCGTCGCGGACCACGAACGCCCATTGGCCGCGCGCCACGTCGGTTGGATCTTCGACGCGCTCGGCCGGCCGGCTCGGGGTCACGGTCACCCGGACGATGTCGTCGCCGTGCGCTCGGGCGCCGTCCTCCAGCGTGAGCAGTCGAGACAGATCGATGAGTGCCGCGAGCCCGTAATCCTCTTCGGGTGAGAGTACCGTCTCCGAGTCAACTCGAATCACGCGGGCACCCGCTGCTTGACGCTCCGCTCCGTCCGACCGCACCTTCCGGCCGTGCCTGGCACTCTAATTCCGAAGGCCCGAATACCTATCCGGCATCTTGTTCTGTTCGGGTGGCTGCCAAGCCTGCTCAAGATTTGGGCGTATCGCACGTTTCTCGGCTACAAGATTGGCCGCCGCGTGCACATAGCGCTCGGCGGGGTCGTGGTCGGCAGCGATGTCACTCTTGGCGACCATGTGGAAATCGGGCTGCTCGCGGTCGTACAGGGACGACACATCTCGATCGGCGCCCATTCCAGCGTCGGCACTATGAGTTACGTCTCGTGCGAGCGGATCGAGATTGGCGAGGACGCTCGCATCCGCGAGCAGGTGTACGTGGGCGGACCGCAGCTCCCGGAGTCGCGCTTCACACTAGGCAGCCGAACGATAGTGCTGCAGATGGCCAACATCAATCCGACCAAGCCTGTCACGATTGGCGACGACACTGGCATCGGCGGCCACTGCCTCATTTTCACGCACGGTGCGTGGCTCAATGTGTTGGATGGATACCCGGTGACCTACGAGCCGGTCACGCTGGGTCGCAGCGTTTGGCTTCCCTGGCGTGTGTTCGTCATGCCCGGCGCTACGATCGGCGACGGTTCCGTGATCGGGGCGAATTCGCTCGTGATAGGCGCGATCCCCCCAAGGAGCCTCGCCGTGGGATCGCCCGCGAAGGTGATCAGGTCGGCGCCGAATTTTCCCGCGCAGCTGACGCCGGAGGATCGCGCTCGCCTGGTAGCGGATATTGTGAGCGAGTTCGACCGATTCGTGCGTCACGCAGGCGCGATCGTGACTGAAGTGGACGCCAATACGCGCACATACACCCGCGGTGGACGCAGCTGGCGGCTGTTCTGGATTCGGGCCGGGGCCGTACCGGCCACAGCGAGCGTGTCGCGAGGCGATACGGTGCTCACGGAACAGGCCCTCACTGATGATCAACGGCGGTCATATCGCCGTCAGCGTGCGTATTGGCTCGACCTCGCAGGGCGCACGCGCAGCGACGATGGCTCGCCTCTAACTGAGGAACTCGCGCTCTTCCTCGGTCGTTACGGCATCCGTCTCGCGCGCGACCGCTGATCCCTCGACATCGGACAGCCGCCGACGAACCTCGAGCATCTCGGCGCGCTGGATTGCGACCATCTCTCCCAAGAACCCGCCCACGAACAGCACGCTCCCGACGATCACGCACACCTCGACCAGATTGAGCAGCGGTCGAAATCCTTCATAAGGCGGGATCACGAATCGCATCAGCAGGGCGACGATTCCGGTCAACAGCCCGGCCACGAACAACCCCGCTCCCAACGTGCCAAAGAACAGCATCGGCTTGCGGCCGAAGCGGAGCTCGAACCAGACCGAAAGCATGTCGAGGACGCCGACGGGTATGCGGGCCGCATTGAATTTCGACACGCCCGCGTGCCGTGGGTACAGCGGAATGGGCACTTCCGCCACGCTGAATCCTTCGGCTGCCGCTACGGCGACCATATAACGGTGCCAGTCAGGACGCAGGGGGATGGCATCCATGACATCGCGGCGATACGCCTTGACCCCGTTCAGGTCATGCACCGGAAGGTGGAAAAGCGCGCGGCTCAGACGATTGTACACACCGGAGACGAAGGCTTTGTTGTATCGCCCCTGCTTCGCCCCGGTCACGATGTCCACGGTGCCTTCCAGCACCGGTGCAGCGAGTCGGGGAATGTCCTCGGGCCTGTACTGAAGATCGGCCGGGTAAAAGACCAGCACTCGACCCCGCGCGGCGTGGTAGCCGGTGCCCAGTGCGTCGGCGATCCCTCGCCGTGCGCGATGGCGGAGCGGAACCAGGAACGCGTATCGTTTCGCCAGCTCGCCCAGAACGCGCCATGTGTCGTCGGTCGACCCGTCATCGATGACCAGTACCTCGAAAGTCGTGCGAGCGTCGCGGAACGCGTCGGCCATCTGCTCCATGAGGAGTGGTAGGTTGACGGCCTCGTCTTTCGCGGGGATGAGAATGCTGAGGTCAATGCTCACGGCGCGCTTACTCGGCTCTCACCGCGCGCGCGTCACGCGCCCGCCGCTCCCTCACACGCGCTTGCGCATGCGCGCTGACAGCACTCCCAGCTGGTCGCGGTACTTCGCCACCGTCCGCCGCGCAATGTTTACACCATTTTCCTTGAGGACGTTCACGATGGCTTGATCGGTGAGCGGGTGCTTGGCATTCTCGTCCGAGACCAGCTTCTCTATCTGCGCCTTGATACCGCGCGCAGAGACGTCTTCGCCGCCTGTCGTGGACAGTCCCGACGAGAAAAAGAACTTGAGCGGCAGCACGCCCCGGGGCGTCTGCACATACTTCTCGTTCGTCACGCGGCTTACGGTCGACTCGTGCATGCTGATTACTTCCGCCACCTCGCGAAGTGTCAGGGGCTTGAGATACTGCACCCCGCGCTCGAAGAACTCGCGCTGCCGCTCGACGATATAGTTCATCACCTTGAGCATGGTTTGCCGCCGCTGCTCGATCGCCTGAATCATCCAGTTGGCGGAATTGAGCTTGTTGGAGATGAACTCCTTGTTCTCCCCGTCAAACTTCTTCTTGTCGCGCGCGATCTCCTGGTATGCGCGGCTCAGCTTGAGTCGCGGCAGGTTGGCGTCGTTTAGAAAGACGTGATATGTGCCGTCGATCTTCTCGACCACCAGGTCGGGCGTGATGTAGTTGTCGCTCGCCCCGCTGTACATTAAGCCCGGCTTGGGATCGAGCTTGGCGATCTCGTCAGCGGCACGCTGCACGTCGGTCTGGCTGATCCCGAAGCGCTTCGAGATCTCGCTCCACCTGTGGTTTATCAACTCGTCGAAGCAGTCACGCACGAGCCGGTACGGCACCGATTGCTCGAGCCCAGCTTGCTTGAGCTGGAGCATCAAGCACTCGCGTAAATCTCGTGCTCCGACGCCGGGCGGCTCGAGATCCTGTATGCGCGCGAGCGTGGCCTCGGCCTCCTCCAGCGTGTACAGCGGCAAGTCTCCGCCCGGGCCCGTCCCCGCGGCCTCCGCTACCTTGCCCACTTCGGCGTTGATCCCCTCCACGATCTCCTGGACGGAGCAGGAGAGGTATCCCTCGTCGTTGACGTTACCGACGAATTCTTCGGCGAGCATCGCCTGACGAGGCGATAGATCCAGCAAGGCGATCTGCTCGAGCAGGTGGTCGCTAAGATCGCGCCTTTCCGACGCGACGGGCTCGAAGTAGTCCTTGTCCTCCCGCTCCTCTCTCCGACCGCCAGCGTCGAAGCCCTCCAGCAGGATCTCCTCCCAGTCGATCTCGCCCTTGGCCTCTTCTTCCTTTGGCTCATCCTGCTCGGGCTCGGCGGCTTCCTCTTCTTCCTCTTCCTCTTCCTCTGGCTCGACAAGTTCAAGGAAAGGATTGGTTTCCAGTTCCTGCTTCAAGTGCTGCTGCAGGTCGAGCAGCGGCATGTACAAGAGGTCCATCGCCTGGTACAGGCGCGGGTTGATCTTGAGCTCCTGCCTCAGCTGCGTGCTCTGGTTCAGGCCCGTCTTCATTGCCGGTTCCCCCGCGCGAGGCGCGCCCTCGCGGTCGCGGTCGGTGCGCTCCTCATGCTGCTGACTGCTCGCTAGTGCCGGCGAAACGAGATCGCAAGCGCGCCGTCAGCGTAGGGCCAAGGTAGATGTCCGCAACGGTGTCGTCGAACACCAGCTCGCGCACTGTACCCGAGACCTTAACCTGGCCGTCGAACATTATGTAGGCGCGGTCCACGATGTCGAGCGTTTGCTCCACGTTGTGATCGCTGATCAGGACGCCGATCCCTCGGTGCCTAAGCCCACCGACGATTGTCTGGATGTCGTGTACGGCAATCGGGTCCACCCCGGCGAACGGTTCGTCGAGCATCATGAACTTGGGCTCCGTCACCAGCGCGCGCGTGATCTCCAGCCGCCGCCGCTCGCCTCCAGATAGCGCGTAGGCCTTGCTGTTCCTCAGGTGCTTGATACTGAGCTCGTCGAGAAGCGTCTCGAGGCGCTTGCGGCGGGCCGCGGGGGTCATCGGCAGCATCTCGAGAATCGCCATGATGTTGTCTTCAACGGACAGTTTTCGAAAGACCGACGGCTCCTGCGACAAGTATCCGATTCCACGCCGCGCGCGACGGTACATGGGCATCTGGGTAATGTCTTCGTTGTCGAGCAATATGCGGCCCGTGAGCGGCGGAATGAGCCCGACGATCATATAGAACGTCGTGGTCTTTCCCGCCCCATTCGGCCCCAAGAGTCCTACGATCTCCCCCTGCCGCAGCCGCAATGCAACGTCGTTCACGACCTTGCGCCGGCGGTAGATCTTGACCAACCCTTCCGCCCGGAGGACGCTCGCCGACGCGGCGACCGCTCGACTCTGACGCGCGGCCGTCGCTGACGGGTGCTCGCCCGAGAGACGCAAAGCCCGGGCAGCCACAGACCGCACACTGCCCAGTTTCTCCCAGGCCGCCGGCGCGACAGTAATTACCGTGTCCGCAGTTATGGAACCCGCGGGGACGAGCACGATTCCCTCGCGTGCGAGTCGAGGCACCAGCGAGGCCGTCAGATAAGCCCGCACCTCGTCTAGTGACAGACGCTCGGCTTCTCGGTCGGCGTCGCGTCCTTCCGCTCGCAGCACCGCCAGATAACCGTCACGGAACGCGATCGCGGCCGAGTTGAGGTGCACCGCTCCCTTTTCGTCCGCGGCCCAAAGGATGGCGCTGAGCAGCAGTGTGAGCGAGCGATCGCCGTGCGTGACGCGCTCCAGCATCTCCTGCACTGTCGGCGACAAACCCTGCGGGCCGCCTTCCCCGCCCTTCTCGGGTGGTGGCGGCGGAGGTGATGGAGGCAGCGTCATTGCAAGCGGTCTCGCATTGAAGCAGCCCCGGGCACTGTCTCACCGGCAGAGGGAGGCCCAGATGGCGCGGGCGGGGGAGTGGACGGCGGCGCGCTCGAATCGGCGGGTGCGGCCGGCACCGGCGCCGGCGTGGCTGCGGCCGGCGCAGGGGCGCCCTTCTTTCGCGCCTTCGCTCTGCGCTTCGCGGCGCGCGCGGAATCGCCTGCCGCCTTGCGTGCCGCTTTCGCCGAATCAGCGGCGGCGCTGTCGGTCGCGGGCTCCAGGTACAGTCCCGAAGCGCTGTCGAGCACCGTAACGGTGTGGACTTGGCGATTCTCGAAATCGATCGTGATTACCCGACCGCGCACGTAATTCAGCGCGGGCTTGTCGGAATGCCGGTCCTTGGGGGGCAGCTGATACAGTGCCCGGGCATCAGTGAATGCCGTGAGCGTCTTTATGGCCGGTTCGGCGGACGTATCGCGCGGCGCAGACTGTTGCGCGCCGGATGAATCTGCCGCGGATCCGCCCCGCCCGCCCCGGCTCGACGTGCGTGGCGCCGCACCCGGTTGAGGCCCGGAGGATGTCTGAGCCGAATTCGACGTCGAATCGAATTGGGCGAGGATGGTGTCGCCTTTCATCCAGTCGCGGTCCTTTGACTTGATCTTTATTGTATCGGGTACGCTCGTCGCGTACGCCTTCCGAATCGCGCGCACTTCCCGCACGAGTTGGCCCGGCATGATGACATCGAGCGAGTCGGCGAGAATATCGCGCTCGGGTGTGGTCGCATGGGCGCGCGCGGGACCCCAGGCGTACGCGCGCGAGAGCTGCTTGTCCGTAAGGCGCAGATCGATCGTGTCCGACGTAAGGTGAAGGTCTTGCGACACTGCGTCCCCGTTTTCCTTTGCTACGACGCGCTGCAGCTCGTGGTTCGACGAATAGATATCGATTACCGATCCTCGCAGCGTGAATGGATGCTTGGATTGCGTGCCCTCGATCAACGGGGTCCGCAGCAGCCGCGCGAATCCGGTTCCGTTGTCAAACGTTGCGGAATCGCTCGTCGCCTTGAGATCGCTGCGCAGGATGATCACCTGTCCTGCGGCGTAAACCATGCTGTCGCCTTCCATGACAATTCGGTTGGCGTCGATGCCGGCCGTGTCGGCCGAGGTGCTGTCGGACCGCCGGCGCGCCGTGTCCGGCGGGGGAGCTGTCGTGTCCTGCTGCGCGAGATGCAGGTGCGGCCGCCCTGTCGCCGTCATGTGCGAAACGCTACGCAGCCCTGGAATCACGCGCAGGTACTCGGCCCATGGCCCCCGCATGGTGGTGCCGGTTGGCATGACCGCGAACACGCGCCCCTCGGCAATCAGGCGACCTTCGAGCTGGTAGTACGTCATGTGGTCGGAGTCGACCTTGATCCGCGGCTCGGTGTAGTGCACGTGGCCGATGAGGTACAGTAAATTCGTCTCGTCGTAGTGCTCGGCACTGTCTGCCTTTATGGTATTGCCCTGGCCTCGGCAGTGGGCGATCACGCCGCCGCCTATGTAGGAGTTGTATAGACCGCTGGGCAACCGGATCGACGAGATGTGATTGGTCGGCGTCTCCTCGAGATCCAATATGCATGCGCCCGTACCGGGCTGCTGGGCACTCGCGCTCCCTACGCTGACAGAGACCAGGATAACCAGCAGTGGCGTCTTGGCCATCGATCGGGCGACGCCCGACGTCATGGGAGCTGAATGGTCTTCGGCCGAGTGGAATCCGCTGGGAAGCGGCTCGACCTGGTGGAATCGGAAGGTGTACGCGCAGCGGGGGCAGGTGCACGGGCGGCCGCGGCAGGTGTATGCGCCGCGGCGGGCGGACGGGCAGCTGGAGCCGGCGAGGGCGGCATCTCGATCAAGTTCAAGGAACCCGCCGTCCCGCTGCACGCGCGCAGGCACCGCATGTCGTTCATGTTTGGATCGGAAATGAAGCCGATTCCGTCCAGACGCCGCTGGGCCGAGTCGGTCAGCGTGAATGCGCTGTCGCTCGAGATCTCGTTCCGTGCCTGATCGTAGTTCAGCACCGACGTCGTCAATCGGCGATGGTCTTCCGACACGACGACCACGTTGCCGCGCGCCTGCATGTTCCCAGTCCGCTCGTTGTACGTGCCTTCGCGGGACGTCAACACCCCGTTCTTGGCGCCGGTCTCGGTAAAAAAGGTCACCTGCACCACCCGCCCTTCGAGCCGCGTGTTGTCGTCGAAGAAATAGCCCGTGTCGGCGCGGATCTGGCCCTTTAGCACTCCGCGATCCGTCAGGTTGGCCACGGTGCCGAACATGACTTGATCGGCCGAATCGGCCAGCGCGTTCGGCGCTATAACGGGCGGGCCTTGTGCCTGCCGACAGGCGGTGATGCTGATGGCGAACGCCAATCCGACCGCGATCGGCGACAAGACGGCGGGGGCTACTCGCATTCAAGCGACCCCCGCTCGCAGCAAGTCGTGCAAATGCACGACGCCTTCGACGCGACGCTCGGCGTCAACCACCGGGAGCGCCATGATGCCGTGATGCTCCATGCGATAAACCGCGGCGCTCCCCAGCTCGTCCCGATGCGCGGTTCGCGGCCGCGCGGTCATGACCGCGTCGACCGGCATGTCGAAGAACTCGCGCTCACGCTCCATCAAGCGCGTCAGGTCGCCAGCGGTGATTACGCCGGCAAGCGCGCGGTGCGCGTCGATCACCATTACGATCCCACGCCGTTCGGCTAGCTGGACGACCGCCTCGCGCATCGTGGCGGACCTCGGCAGGAGTGGAAGGTCCTCTCGAAGCATCACATCCTCGACGCGCGTGAGCAGCTGCCGGCCAATGGCGCCGCCGGGATGCAGGCGGGCGAAGTCTTCCCGCCGAAATCCCTTTTCGTGCAGTAGTGCGACTGCCAGTGCGTCACCAAGCGCGAAGGCCGCCGTGGTGCTCGTCGTCGGTGCGAGATCGTGGGGACACGCCTCCTCTTCAACCGATGCGTCCAGGACGACATCGCAGTGGCGAGCCAGAGTTGATGCCGAGGCACCAAGGATGCCGATCGTGCGCACGCCGAACCGCTGCACATGCTCGAGAAGAGCCAGCACTTCGGCCGATTCCCCGCTCTTGGATACCAGTATCGCGATGTCGTTGCGACCCACCAGTCCGAGATCGCCGTGCACACTGTCCACGGGGTGAAGAAAAGTCGCTGGCGTGCCCGTCGATGTCAGAGTTGCGGCGAGCTTGCGAGCCACATGCCCCGACTTGCCGACGCCGGCAACGATCACGCGCGACCCCGGACGGGCGGTCGCGATCAATCCCACCGCCTGGGCAAACTCGTCCCCGATACGAGCTTCCACGCGCGCCAACGCGTCCCGCTCTTTGCGAATGACCGCGCGGCCGCGCTCAATGACCTCTTGAGAGACAAGAGAGGCGGTCGTCTGAGTGGCCATCACGTGTGCACCTCTACCGAAACCGGCGCAGACCGATCGGCTACGTACCGCTCGACGATGTCGTCCCACTGGCCGCGAGCCCGGAGCAGTATCTCCGCGAATTCCCGCACGGCGCCGCGGCCGCCCTCCAACACCAGTTGAAGCGTCGCCGCACGGCGCACCTCCGGGACGGCGTTTCCCACTGCAACCGGGAGCCCGACCGCGCGCATGACCGCGAGATCCGGCAAATCATCTCCTACGAATGCGGTCTCGCTCAACGAGACATTGCGTCGCTGGAGTATTCGCAGCAGAGCTGGCAATTTTTGCGCGTCGGGATCCTGATGCAGCTCGTCCGCGCGGAGCTCTGCGGCCCGCAACCTCACGCTCTCGGAAACCCGGCCAGTGAGGACCGCGACGAGCAATCCCGCCTCGCGTAGCATCACGATCCCAATCCCGTCCTGAATGTCGTACCGCTTGAACTCCATCGGCTGACCAGCCACGTCCCCAATGTAGATGCCGCCGTCGGTCATGACGCCGTCGACATCCAGTCCGACAAGTCGAATTCTGGAGGCGACTGCCGCGTCGAGGGAATGATTGGTCCCGAAGGGCGCGTCGCCCGTCACCGGCGACACCGATCCCACACGTCGATGGCACGATCGACGACATCGTCGAGTCGTGATAGTGGAAGCATGTTCGGACCGTCGCTGGGCGCTGAGTCTGGCGACGGGTGCGTCTCGAGGAACAGGCCATCCGCGCCAGCGCCGATGGCCGCGAGAACCAGCGGCCGAATGAACTCGCGCGTTCCCCCGCTTGCGCCGTCAACACCCTGCCCCGGCCGCTGCACGCTATGCGTACCGTCGAAAATGACCGGCGCCGCGCACGCAGCGCGCAATCGAGCGAAGGCCCGCATGTCGACCACGACGTCACCATACCCGAAGAACGTACCACGTTCGGTGACCGCGACGGCATCGGAACCCGAGCCGCCGGGGGCGGCGCCGCGGACCTTGTCCACTGCGCCGCGCATGCCTTCCGGTTGCATCCATTGGCCCTTCTTCACGTTCACCGGGCGTCCTGTAGCGCCCGCGGCCTGCAGGAGGTCGGTCTGGCGACAGAGAAACGCCGGGATCTGAAGCACGTCGACCACGCGCGCGACGATCGCGCACTGCTCCGGCAGATGGACGTCGGTGAGCGTGCGCAGTCCGGTCGCCTGGCGCACCCGCGCCAGTGCCGCTAGGCCGCCGTCCAGGCCGGGCCCGCGAGGGCCGGCCGCCGTCGCGCGATTTGCCTTGTCGAAGCTGGCCTTGAAGATCACACCACCCGGCACACGTTCCGCCAGCCGCGCCAGGTGCTCTGCCACGCGAAGATTGAGACCGTCGTCTTCCAGCACACACGGGCCGGCAATGAGGAAGAGAGCGCCCGCCGGAAAGGCACCTGTCACCTCGCTATTGCGCTCCCGCGGGCACTGCGTCATGCGTCGCGGAATCGGAACGACCGTCCGGGCCTGCGGGTGGTCCCCGTCGCTGTGCGCTTCGCTTGACAGCGGCTGCGATGAGACCGGCGAACAGCGGGTGCGGACGTGTGGGACGCGAGCGCAGTTCGGGGTGGAATTGCACACCTATGAACCACGGATGGCTCGGTATCTCTATCATCTCGACCAGTGATGTGTCCGGCGACAATCCACTCAGCTTCATCCCATGCTCCACGAAGGCGTCGCGGTACCGGTTCGAAACCTCGTAGCGGTGCCGGTGCCGCTCGCGTACTTCTGGAACACCATACACCTCCGCTGCACGCGAGCGCGGCGCAATCCGGCACACGTAAGCGCCCAATCGCATCGTGCCGCCCATGTCGGTGACATGCTGCTGCTCTTCCATCAGCGAGATCACAGCGTTGGAGCACTCGGGAGCGAATTCGCTCGAATTGCTGTCATGCATGCCGAGGATGTTACGCGCAAACTCGACGATGGCCATCTGCATGCCCAGGCAAACGCCGAGGAATGGGAGACCGGTCTCACGCGCGGCCCGCACTGCTTCGACCATGCCGTCCACACCCCGCACGCCGAACCCGCCGGGCACCAACAGTGCGTCGTAGGACGCGAGGATCTCGCGCGCCGCGTGCGGGCTCGTGAACGTGTCGCTGCCGAGCCACGCGATATCCACCCCGACATCATTGGCGATGCCACCGTGGATGAGAGCTTCCTGAACGCTCTTGTAGCTGTCCACGAATTCCGTGTACTTCCCGACGACCGCGACTCGAACGCGCGCGCGCGGTGCAATTACGCGCTGTACCATCGTTCGCCATGTCGATAGGTCGGGCTCCGGTGTCTCGAGTCCGAGGCGTCGAACCACCCGTGCGTCCATCCCCTGTTCGTGAAACGAGAGTGGGATGTGATAGATCGTGGGAACGTCTCGACTCTCGATAACGGCGCCGAACTCGACGTTACAAAACAGAGCGATCTTCCGTTTGGTGTCGTCCGACAGAGGGCGCTCGGTGCGGCAAATGAGCACGTCTGGCTGGATTCCGATCTCCATTAGCTCGCGCACCGAATGCTGCGTCGGCTTGGTCTTGACCTCGCCGGCCGCAGCAATGAACGGCACGAGCGTCAGGTGAATGAACAGCGCATTTTCGCGTCCAATCTCCTGGCGGAACTGTCGAATCGCCTCCAGAAATGGCAGCGACTCAATGTCGCCCACCGTCCCGCCGACCTCGACGATGACGACATCGTTCTCGGGCGCGATGCGCTTCATCGCGGCCTTTATCTCGTCCGTGATGTGCGGAATCACCTGAACGGTCGAGCCTAGGAACTCACCCCTGCGCTCCTTGGTGATGACGTTCAGGTAGATGCGCCCGGTCGTGACGTTGTTCGCCTGTGACAACGACCGGTCTATGAACCGCTCATAGTGTCCCAAGTCGAGGTCTGTCTCGGCGCCGTCGTCGGTCACGAAGACTTCGCCATGTTGGAAGGGCGACATGGTCCCCGGGTCGACGTTCAAGTACGGATCGAATTTCATCATCGTGACGCGAAGCCCGCGTTCCACGAGCAGGCGACCGAGCGACGCAGCGGCGATTCCTTTGCCCAGCGACGAGACGACGCCGCCGGTCACGAAAATGAAGCGTGTCGTCGGTTCTCGCGTGTCAGTGTGCACTACGTCCTCCCGGCGGTGAAGTCAGACCAAATGGCGTTTGCGCGTTCGAGATCGCTTTCCGTGTCGATCCCACCCATTAGCGGCACCTCGGTTGCCGTCGCGACTCCAATTCGCATTCCCGCCGCGAGCGGGCGCAACTGCTCGAGATGCTCACTTATCTCGAGCGGATGCGGCGGCAGGCTCACCCACGCGGCAAGCGCTCCGCGAGTGTAGGCATACACACCGAGATGCTGAAGCACTAGTGCGTCGCGCGTGGAGCGATCGCCCGGATCGCGGAGAAAAGGGATTGGCGCGCGCGAGAAGTACAAGGCTCGGCCGTCGTCGCCGCAGACCAGCTTCACGACGGCCGGGTTGTCTAGCACCTCCGCCGGTGCGCGCACCGCCGTCGTCCCGATCTCAGCCACCCCCGATGCCGCGTCCAGGGCGCCGCGCATGGCATCGCCGTCAACGAACGGCTCGTCGCCCTGCACGTTCAACACGAGGTCAAAGGAGGCAAACTCAGGCAAGGCAGCGACTTCTGCGACTCGGTCGGTGCCCGACACATGCGCCAGGCTGGTCAAGACACATTCGCCGCCGGCGCTCCGCACCACGTGTGCAACCTCATCGCGATCGGTCGCCACCACCACTCTGTCCGCTACGCCGGCCTCCACCACGCGCTCCCACACGCGAATCACTAGCGGCACACCGCCAAGCTCGCGTAACGGCTTCCGTGAGAGACGCGCCGCCTCAAGTCGCGCAGGGATGACCGCTAGCGTGCGCATCACCCGGGCACGGGAGAGTCGAGGCCCGCAGCAATTTTCACGCCATTCAAATTACGCGATGCGCGACAGAATTGCAAAAAGGCGTCATAGCCCTTTCAGCGGGGTGACCGGGAGCGATGCGCCAAAGGAAAAAGCGTGTTTGTGCGTGACGGGATCTATCAGATACTCGGCTCGGAACACGAAAAGCATCAGGCGCGGCCCGATGTTCTGAGTAAGCGTCGGAAGACCCTGCACGCCGGCGCTTCCTACGACGTATCGCAGCGCGATGGACGGTGAGCCGAGATATGGAATCACCGGCTGGTGCAGCGGGACGATGTAAAGCATCGATGCGTAGGCCAGCTCGTCGCCGCCCTCGTCGAGCATTTCGCGTGTGGGCAGCGTGTTCGAGCCGCCGATATAGGCGTAGCGCTGCGGCGGCGCCGTGTCACCGGCTGTCCCGAGAAAGTGCACGTGCAGCCTAATTCGGTGATCGAAGATCGTAGGGACTTCGACGCTTCCATCGAGGGTGGCCTGGACGAAATGCCCGCCTTCGGGAGTAGTCCACGGAGCTTCGACGTCGAGCGAGGCGTGTGCGTGGCCGCCGGTCGCGCCCAGCCAGTCGATCTTTCCTCCTGCGATCACGGAGCCGATGTGCCCGCGCGCAACCGGCGGATTGGGGCGCAGTATCCCCGTGGTGTCACTGTGATCGAAGAACGTCCACACCTGGTGCCGTGCGCCGAGCTCGGGACCGACGGAATGGTCGAACTCGAATCGGGTCCCCGCATACAGATCGACCGCCGTCGTCGCGTCGGGTGCGCCCGCATGCACGCCGATGGTACCATTGATGAAGTCGGAGCGATAATAGTTTCTGCCGTCGTCTCCGAACGTGCCCACAGACGCAGAGTTGACGAGGTCGGACACGCTCCACCCATCGTTGCTCAGCGTCGCACGCCCTGCTACCAGCCGTGCCGTCATCGAGTGCGACAGCGCGCCGGTCGCGGTGATCGACGGGTCGAAGTGGCCTAAGTGCGAGCGATAGGTCACGATTCCGTCGACGACGAGGCGGTCGTCGGGCAGCGCGAACTGCGGACCCCAAGGCAGCGAAAGGCCGTCAGACCGGTCGTACGACGGCACTCGGATGCCGAAAGAGAAGCGGGAAGTAAAGCATGTCGCCGATCGATGGTCGCGTCGGTTTTGGCACAACGGCACTCACGATCGCGCTGTCCACGCCGGCGCCCCCCTGCCCCCCTTGCCCGCTCGTGCCTCCCCCTCCTCCGGCCTGGGCGGCGAGCGAGTGGGTCGCGAACGCGATCGCGAGCGCACCAATCGATGCCGCCGCGGCGCGCGCACCCGAGCTCACGCAGCCAGCGCCAAGAAGTTTGAGAGGATCTGCTTTCCGCCGACGGTTAGGATCGATTCGGGGTGAAACTGGACTCCCCAGACCGGGTGCGTGCGGTGGCGGAGAGCGTGGATCTCATCCGCGTCGTCGGTGGCTCGGCCGATGACCTCGAGATCCTTCGGCAGTGTCGACGACTCGACGATGAGGGAATGGTACCGCATGACCTCGAGCGGACTCGGCAGCCCCGCGAAAAGCCCAGTTCCATCGTGTTCAACGAATGACGTCTTACCGTGCATGACGCGTCGAGCACGGATGACGCGGCCGCCATAGGCTTCGCCGATTGCCTGATGCCCAAGGCACACGCCCAAGATCGGCACCTCCGCGCCCCAACGGCGGATGAGCGGCACGGTGATTCCCGCCTCGCGCGGCGTGCAGGGACCCGGCGAAACAACGATCGCTCGCGGACCGATTTCGGCGACATCCTCAACCGCGATCGCATCGTTGCGATACACGACCGGCGCCTCGCCCAACTCCCCCAGATATTGCACCAGGTTGTAGGTGAACGAGTCGTAGTTGTCGATCACGAGGACCGGTCGAGCCACTGCCATGTCGCGTGAGTTAGGGTCCCTGCCCGATGAAGGCAAGGGGCGCTCCTCGGGCTAGTGCCGCACGATTACGCGCGCGGATGGAACTGCCGGTGCACGGTTCGCAGGTATTCACGGTCCACGTGCGTGTAGATCTGAGTCGTGGAAATGTCGGCGTGCCCCAGCATCTCCTGCACGGCCCGAAGATCCGCGCCTCCTTCCAGTAGGTGCGTGGCAAAGGAGTGCCGCAGCGTGTGCGGCGTGACTCGCTTGGCGATGCCTGCAATCCGGACGTATTTGCGCAATACCTTCCAGGCCCCCATCCGGCTGAGGGGCGTTCCGCGCGCATTGAGTGCGAAGCGGCCTTCCGTAGCCCCACGGTCTAGCTTGGGCCTCAACTCTCTCAGGTACACGGCCGCCGCGCCAATCGCTCGGCGGCCAATCGGTACCAATCGCTCCTTGCTTCCCTTGCCGAACACTCGCACCAGCCCGTCGTCCATGAGCAGGTCGCGTGTGCCAAGCGTGACCCACTCCGAGACGCGAAGCCCTGCTCCATACGCCAGCTCGAGAATTGCCCTGTCGCGAAAGACGAGCTTTTCATCCAGCGTCGGCGCGGCCAGCAGTCGCGTGACCTCATCAACCGTGAGAACCTCCGGCAGCGACCGCCAGCGCCGCGGAGTTTCGATCCGCTCGGTGGGATCGCGAGCAACGACTCCGTCGCCCAGCAGGAAGCGGTAGTACGTTCGGACCGCCGACACACTGCGACTGATCGATGATGGCGCGAGACCTACGTCCTTGAGGTGATACACGAATTCGCGCACGGCTCGTGGCGCTATGTCGGCAGGCCCGGTTGCCCCCTTTGCCGCTGCGTAGCCCGCGAAGCGCGTTACATCGCGACCGTAGGCCTCGTTCGTCGCGGGCGACGCGCCTCGCTCGAGCGTTAGAAAATCGGCGAACCGTTCGATCAGAAAGGCGCGGTCGACGTCGGCTGCGTTCGTGCCGCCTGGAGTCACCCGGCCGTCGTCCCGACCAAGCTGGCCACGGCGATCACCGCAAGCCCCTCACCTCGGCCGATCCAACCCATCCCCTCGTTCGTCTTGCCCTTTACACTCACCGCGTCTCGTGTGATTCCGAGCGCGACCGCGAGCGCGTCGCGCATTTGCCCTCGGTGGGCGCCAATCCGAGGTCGTTCCGCCACGACCGTCACGTCCACCTGTTGTGGAGCGAGTCCCAGCGCGCGCACACGATCGACGGCGGCGCGCAGCATCCCCAGCGAGTCTCGGCGCCGATTGGCGTCATCGGTGTCAGGAAACATCTCGCCGATGTCCCCGGCACCGGCCGCCCCCAGGACCGCGTCGGTCACGGCATGGGCAATCGCGTCGCCGTCGGAGTGACCAACAAGGTGGACGTCCGCTGGGATCGCGACGCCAGCCAAAAGACACGGGCCTCCAGCCGCGAACCGATGCGAGTCGTAGCCGACACCTACGCGTGTTGTTGCGACGGGTCACCCCACCCCCTAACCCCCTCCCCGCAAGCGGGGAGGGGGGACATTGTTTGTTCAAGCTTGGCTTGGTGACGAGCGGGCTTCGCCCCCTCGACCCCCGGAGGGCGTGGCACCGCGGGGGGCGGGGAATGCGTTGGGCGGGCGGCATGAACGCCGCCGCTCGCGTATGACGACGGCTGCAATGACGTGCGGGGGGCGGACCCACTGTCGCGTAACGTCGGCGACATTGCCCGAAAACACGTCCCGCCCCATGGGGGTGTGGGGGCGAAGCCCCCACTTTCAAAAAAAAACATTCCCCCTCCCCGCTTGCGGGGAGGGGGTTAGGGGTGGGGCATTAGCGATCCGATGCCACGCCGCAGCCGCGATAACAGAGTAGTCCTGGCGCCGGCGCGCCGACGTGAACCCGGCGTCGCGAATCAGGCGCTCCATCTCCTCCACCGTCGTCCGGTGCGTCGTATTCGCCGCCGAGACCACGTTCTCCTCTATCATGAGCGAGCCGAAGTCGTTGCACCCGAAGCGTAGCGCGACCTGGCCAATCTTGAGGCCCATGGTTACCCAGCTCGCCTGCAGGTTCGGCACGTTGTCCAGGGCGATGCGCGAGATCGCGACAGTGCGCAGGTAATCGACCGCGTCGGTTTTCTGCATGTGCGACATGGTCGGCGTGTTCTCCGGCTGGAGCGGCCAGCAAATGAACGCGGTGAATCCGCCGGTACGCGCCTGAACAGCCCGCACGCGCTCGAGGTGCTCCAGCCTCTCGGCCAGTGTCTCGCCGATCCCGTACATCATGGTCACCGACGTTTTCATCCCCTCCTGGTGCGCGATCTCCATGATCTCGAGCCATCGATCGGCGCCGGCCTTCTTCTTCGCTACGAGATCGCGCACGCGCTGCACCAGGATCTCGCCCCCTCCGCCGGGGACGGAGTCGAGCCCGGCCGCCTGTAGCTCGCGAATGACCGTGCGTGCATCCATGCGATACAGCTTGGCGAAGAAATCGATCTCGCTCGGGCTGAACCCGTGAATGTGGATCGGGTGATATGTCTTGATGTAGCGCAGGAGGCCGAGATACCACTCGAACTGGTATGTACGGGTTGTGTCCGCCCTGCATGAGGATCTGGACGCCGCCCAGCGCCTTGGTCTCCTCGATTTTCTGCCCGATCTGCTCGTACGAGAGGGTGTAGCCTTCGGGGTGCTTGGGCCGCCGGTAGAAAGCGCAGAAGCCGCAGTCCGCGACGCAGACGTTGGTGTAGTTGATGTTCCGATCGACTATGAACGTGACGACGTTTTCCGGGTGCATTTCCTGCCGCACGCGGTCCGCCTCAGCGCCCAGCTCGAGCAGCGGAGCATGTGTGTAGAAGTCGAGGAGGTCGCGCATTCAGGCGGCCGGCAGGAATTCGAGCCTTCCGTCAGGCACCTCGCCGGCCAGAACCAACCGGCGATAAAATTCGGTAAGCCCGGCCAAGTGCGAGTACGACAGCCGATAGTCGAGCCCGGACAGATAGTCAATGCACGCGGCACGCGGTACGCCGGTCGCGCGCGCCGCCTGTTGCGCGAGAGTGTCCAGGTGCGCGACGCCCCAATCGCGCGAAGCAATGAGCCCGGCATGCACGCCGAGCGACTCGGCGACGGGCGTGGCGCGCTGCGCGACCCACACGGCAAACACGAACGGAAGCCCGGTCCACAGTTTCCATTCCCGGCCGAGGTCGTACGCATACGGATACGTCGCCGAGTCGGCGCCGGCGGTCAGCTTGAGCGCTGCGTCGCCGATCACGAGCCTGGCTTCGTGCGGTTCCTCCGCGAACCGGCGACGTCGCTGAGCTCCGCATCGCCCGGAACGAAGGTCGGCCGCGCACGCCACACGTGCTCGAACAGAAGGTCTACGAGGGCCACGCTCGTCATCGAGCTACGGCTCACGAGGACGCTGGCACCTGAGAGCTCGGGGGCAGGACGCTTCGCGAACAGCATCACGCTGCGCACCGGCCCATCGCATGAGATCGCGAGGTCCGGAAGCAGGAGATACCGCTCCGGCATCGCGCGCATAGTCGACGGCCGATACCACGCTGACGTCGAGGCGACCTTCGGCCATGGCGAGATTGAGCGCGGTCGGCACACCATCGACGAGCGTTGCATGCAACCGGCACGATGCCCCGATCGACTGCGCCGTACACCGGATAGCAGTTGACGTACGGGATGCGCCCTACGCGCACGCCGGCGGCGCCGGACTGGCCCGCCTCGGACCCTTCAGGCTGCATGAGCAACCGGCCCGTCGTCAGCTGCGTCGAACGTCCGGATCACTTGGTAAAGCGCGTCACGCTCGACCGGCACCTTCCCCGCTCCGCGAATGAGCCGAAGAATTGCAGTCGAGCGACATGTGCTGCGCTGTGCGAGCGCCAGCCTCGTGGTAGATCTTCTCGCGCACGACCGTGCCCTCCAAGTCGTCCACGCCGAACGCCAGAGCGGCCTGTGACAGGAACGGCGTGACCATGATCCAGTGCGTCTTGATGTGGTCGAATGTTGTCGAGGTACAGTCGGGCGACCGCGAGGTTGCGCAGATCGTCGAATCCGGTCGTCGCCGTTCCCTCGCGCCCCAGCGTCGCGCCGAGCTCGTTGTGGTCGGGGTGATACGCCAGCGGGATGTACGCAAGAAAACCGCCGGTCTCGTCCTGCAGGTCGCGAAGCATCGCCAGGTGCGCGACGCGGTCCTCGATGGTTTCGACATGGCCGTAGAGCATCGTGCAGTTGGACCGAATGCCGAGGCGGTGCGCGACGCGGTGGACATCGAGCCATTCCTCGGCCGACAAGCTTGCGGTCGGCGATTGTGGCGCGCACCGCCGCGACTGAACACCTCGGCGCCGCCGCCGGGCAGCGTGTCCAGCCCGGCCTCGCGCAGCACCGCTAGCACCTCGGCCACGCTCATCTTCTCGATCCGGGCGATGTGCGCCAGCTCGACCGCCGTGAGCGCCTTGATGTGCACGTGCGGGTAGCGCGCCTTGAGCGCCGCGAAACATTTCCGCGTAGTAGTCGAGCCCCGCGTGCATGTCGAGGCCGCCGACGATGTGGAACTCGCGCGTCAGCCCGTCGTCCGCGGAGTCGGCTTCGGCGAGCACCTCATCGAGCGTGTAGTGGTACGCGCCGTCTTCCTTGGGAAGGCGCGCGAACGAGCAGAAGACGCAGGTCTTCCGCAGAATGCAGATGTTGGTGGGATTGATGTGCTGGTTCGCGGCGAACGTCACGCGGTCGCCGTGCCGCGCCCGGTTGGCGGCATCGGCGAGGCGACCGAGGCCCAGGAGATCGGGCGAGCGAAACAGCGTGACGCCATCGTCGTCACCCAGCCGCTCACCCGCGGCCACGTGGTCGGCGATCGGCAGCAGCGCGGGGTCACCAGTCACGCACCGATCTTTTGGTTCAGGTACGCCATCGCGTCGCCGACCGTCTTGAGCTTTTCGGCGTCCTCGTCAGGGATGTCGATGTTGAATTCCTTCTCGAACTCCATGACGAGTTCGACGATGTCGAGGCTGTCCGCCCCCAGATCGTCGATGAAGCTGGCGTCGTCGGTCAGCTTCTCGCGCTCGACGCCCAGCTCCTTCTCGATGATGTCCTTCACCTTCTCCGCGTTATCTGACATGCACTCCTCGGAGTCGGTAGGTTGCGTACCGGGCGTAATCTAGCGCGTAACGGCGCCCGCGGGACCATTACATGGCCAGGCCGCCGTCGACGACGAACACCTGGCCCGTTATGTAGCCGGCGGCGTCGGAGGCCAAAAATGTGACCAACGACGCCACGTCGGCTGGATCGCCGAGCCGCTCGAGCGGGATCTGCGCTAACAAGGCTGCTCGGGCATCCGCCGCCATTGCGGCGGTCATAGCCGGTTTCGATGAACCCCGGCGCCACGACGTTGGCGAGAATGTTTCGAGCGCCCAGCTCCTTCGCGACGGACTTCGTGAACCCGATCAGCCCCGCCTTGCTGGCCGCGTAATTGGATTGACCGGCATTGCCCATCAGGCCGACGATACTGGAAATGTTGATCACACGCCCCCAGCGCCGCTTCATCATCCCGCGCACGGCCGCACGCGTCGTGGCAAACGCGCCACGGAGATTGGCATCGATCACCTCACTCCATTCGCTGTCCTTCATCCGGGGCAGGATGTTGTCCCGCGTAATACCCGCGTTGTTCACAAGGATGTCGAGCGATCCCATGGCCGACTCGACGCTTGCGATCAGGCTCACGACGGCAGCCACGTCGCTCACGTCGCAGCCAAATCCGCGAGCCTTACCTCCGAGCTCCGAGGCCACCGCCTCGGCCCGGGCGGCATCCCGCCCGACCACCGCCACTGCGGCGCCGCTCTCTGCCAGCGACTCGGCAATGGCCCGGCCAATACCTCGAGTCGCTCCCGTGACAAGGGCGACGCGTCCCGTGAGATCAATGCGCATGTACTCGCTCGAAAAGGCCGTCGACGTCGGCAGGCGTGCCGCACGCGACCGTGGCCAGCTGTGGCGCGATTCGTTTGACCAAGCCGGAGAGAACAGACCCGGGTCCCATCTCGACGAAAAGTGCGTCCGGGTACGCGGCAGCCATGTTGCGCACCAGCTCGAGCCACCTCACGGGCTCGGTGAGCTGCCGAAGGAGCATTTCACGCGCTCGCTGGGCCGTATGAATGGGCTGCGCATCCACGTTCGCGTACACGGGAACGCGCGGATCCGCCAAGCCGGCGGCGTCGAGCGCGGATCGTAGACCCGGGACGGAAGGCTGCATCAGTGGCGAGTGGAATGCGCCTGCTACCGAAAGACGGACCACGCGCTTGGCGCCGTGTTCCTTGGCCAGGACCATCAGGCGCTCTACCCCCGCAACCGCTCCCGACACGACGGTTTGCTCTGGACCATTGTAGTTCGCCGCAACGACCTCGCCGGCCTCCGCAGAGGATTGACGGCAGAGATCATCGATGCCCACGGACAGGCGGCCAATCACGGCCGCCATCGCGCCCGGCCTATCCTCTCCGGCCCGGTGCATTAGCTCGCCGCGCACACGCACCAGCTTCGCGGCGCCTGCGAGCGAGAGCGCCTCCGCGGCGTAGTATGCCGTGAACTCTCCCAGCGAGTGCCCGGCTGCCGCTCGGACGTGGCTAGCAAGCGCTTCGCGTGTCACGGCCCACACGGCCGCTCCGTGCGCCAAGAGTGCCGGCTGTGCCACATCGGTCCGTGTCAGCTCGCTGGCCGGCCCCTCGAATGCCGTGCGGCTGAGAGAAATACCGAGCGCATGATCCACACACTCGAACGCGTGCCGGGCTGCTGGATACGCCGCGGCGAGGTCGCGGCCCATCCCCGGCTGTTGTGACCCCTGCCCCGGGAAGAGGAGAACGACGTCGGTCACGCTAGAATCGCACGACCATTGACGCCCAGGTAAGCCCGGCGCCAAACGCCACGAACAGAACCGTCGACCCCTCACTCACGCGCCCGCATTCGATCGCTTCGTCCAGCGCGATTGGAATCGACGCGCTCGATGTGTTGCCGTAGCGATCGACGTTAATGAAGACCTTCTCGAGCGGGATGTTCGCGTGCTTTGCCGTCGCCTCGATTATGCGGATATTCGCCTGATGCGGGATCAACAGGTCGATGTCGCCCCCCGTGAGCTTGGCCCCGTCCAGGGCACGGTCGGCCGCTTCGGACATGGAGCGCACTGCGTGGCGGAATACTTCCCGTCCGTTCATCTTCACGAACTGCGAGCGCCGCGCGAGCACGGACTCCGACATCGGGGTGGTCGCTCCCCCTTCGGGCCGATGCAGCAATTCTGCCAGCCTCCCATCGCTCCGCGTGAACGCCGAGAGGATGCCTCGGTGGTGCTTCGATCGCTGGACAACCGTGGCGCCTGCCCCGTCACCGAACAACACGCATGTGGAGCGGTCGGTCCAGTCGATGATGGCGCTCATCTTCTCGGAGCCCACGACAAGCACCGTTTCCGCCGACCCCGCGACGATGAGGCCTTCGGCAATGGTAAGTCCGTAGATCCAGCCGGAGCAGGCCGCCGAAATGTCGAACGCCGCCGCACGGGTCGCGCCGAGATTGGCCTGGACTTCCACTGCCGTCGCGGGAAGCAAGTGATCGGGCGTCGCCGTGCTGACTATGATCGCGTCGAGCTCGCCCGCGGTCACGCCAGCCCGCTGCATGGCTTGCCGCGCCGCTTCCGATGCCATGTGCGTCGTCGTCTCACCGTTCTTGGCCACGTGCCGTGAATGGATTCCAGACCGCTCGACTATCCACTCGTGGGACGTGTCTATCCCCATGGCGGCAAAGTCGTGGTTGGTTATGACGGCCGCCGGAAGGCAGCGGCCCGTGCCGGCCAGGTAGGCCGCTGGGCGCTTCACCGCGGCGTTGCCGCCACCACTGTGTCCGCGAGCCGGCGGCCGATGTGCTCGGACATGCGTGACTCCACGGCCCGCACCGCGGCCTTGATGGCGTTCGCGATGGCTCTCGCGCTGGATTTGCCGTGACAGATGATGCTGACGCCACGCACTCCTAGCAGCGGCGCGCCGCCCCACCAGGAATAGTCCAGCGCCGATCCAGCCGCTCCCAGTGCGCTTATGTCCACGCCGCGAGCGGTCAGCATGCCGAAGATCATGGGCGCAACGGCCTCGTAGAACTTGAGCAGCACGTTGCCGACGAAACCATCGCAAACGACGACGTCGATCGGCCCGCGCTCGGACGCTCCTCTTGGGATGTCCCGCCCTTCGACGTTTCCCTGAAAGTTGAGGCCCGCCTCGCGGAGACGGTGGTGTGCCTCTTTCACGACCGCGTTTCCCTTCTCTGGCTCCTCCCCGATGCTCAGCAGGGCGACGACTGGATTCGTGCGCCCCAGTATGTCCTCTGCGTACACGGACCCCAGATGGGCGAATTGCACGAGCTGCTCAGCCGAGCAGTCCACGTTGGCACCGCTATCGAGAACGACTACCGGCTCGCGCGCCGTGGGGAACAGCGTGCAGATAGCTGGCCGATCTACGCCAGGGTGCACACCAAGGAGCTTGGCTGACGCCGCCATCTGTGCGCCCGTGTTCCCCGCCGAGACGAACGCGTGCGATCGACCCTCGGCTTGCAGCCGAAGGCCAACCGCCATCGAGCTCTTCGTCTTGCCGCGTAAGACAACGCTGGGCGGATCACTCATCGCTATCACGTCGGGGGCGTCCACGACTTCAATGCGTGCACGCATCGGCGCGAGCGCCGAAAGGTCGCCCGTAGTAAGCGCGATCAGGTGGTCATCGATTGTGCCAGCGTGCCCGACGAGTTGAACAGCGTGCTCGCGGTCAAGCTCAGCGAGCGCAAGCAGCGCGCCTGCCAAGGGCGCGTGAGGAGCGTTGTCGCCCCCCATTGCGTCCACCGCGATAAACGCCAAGGCTACGCTTCCCTGGCCGCGACTCGCTGCTCCCCAGCGTAATACCCGCACTCCTCGCACACGTGGTGCGGGCGCTTGGGACTCTGACACCGCGGGCATGGCTGCAGCGCGACTGCGGCCGCGGCTTTGTGCGTATTGCGCGCACGTTTTTTCCGTTTCGAAGTGCGTCGCTTGGGAACAGCCATATCAGGACGGGGATCTGAGGACGGATTGGCGGGCCAGAATGACCCCGATCAGGAGCTTTTCATGACTTCTGCACCGCGCGCAGCGCGGCCCATCGGTCGTCGGCCGGCTTTGCACACTCGCATGGGCCGGTGTTCAAATCTGCGCCGCACGTCGCGCAAAGGCCTCTGCATTCCTCGCGGCAGAGCGCGAAAGAGGGCACACTCAACAGCCATTGCTCGCGAATGGCGGGTCGCATGTCCAGGTCGCGCCCCCGCGGGTCGAACACAAAGACATCGGGGTCGTCAGCCTCGTCCGCATCCTCCGCGACGAAAAGCAGTTGAACCTTTTCGTGTATTGTCGTTGCAACGTCCGTAAGGCACCGGCGACAGGTGTCGAGCACGCTTCCAGCCACGTGCCCGCTGAAATAGAAGCGCTCGCCGCCTACCCCGGCTGGCGACAGACGCCCTGTCACCCGCACGGGCTCGCTAGGCGTAGGATCGCCCGCCTCCCACACGGAGTCCTCCGGCGTCAGCTCGTCATCCACCCGGACAGCCGCGGCCAGCGTGCGGAGGTCAAATACCAGCATAACGACCGAAATCTACGGGCGGCCCGAACGTCTAACAAGTTCCGGCGGGACGCGGAGTTACACGGCTCGCAAGGCCTCCAAACCAGAGAAGAAGAACCCTTCCTCGCGGGCTGCATTCTCGTCCGAGTCGGACGCATGAATCGCGTTCCGTTCCTTCGACTCGGCGTAAAGCTTCCGCACGGTCCCCGGCGTCGCCTCGCGCGGGTCGGTTGCGCCAATCACGCGCCGG
Organism: uncultured Gemmatimonadales bacterium; assembly: GCA_963838855.1. Lineage (GTDB taxonomy): Bacteria > Gemmatimonadota > Gemmatimonadetes > Gemmatimonadales > Gemmatimonadaceae > FEN-1251. The sequence continues at coordinate 99,805 of CAWISX010000022.1, forward strand.
AGCGTTGCCACGGCGTCGTCGCGCACGAGCACAACCGGAAGACACGGACCCGAGGTCATGAAGGCGACGAGCGAGGAAAAAAACGGCCGCCCGCGGTGCACGCCGTAGAACTCCGCCGCCTCCGCCTCGGTCATTCGCACCACACGAGCGGCTGCCAGACGAAAGCCTTCGACTTCCAAGTGCGCCAGAATCTTCCCCGCTAGCCCATTGGCAAATGCGTCGGGCTTGATGATGGCAAGAGTGCGGTCATGAGACATGCGATGGCGTGAATTCCAATTGTGAATGTTCAGGGACCGATCAGCTTGCGCACAATATCGCCTCGCGTCAGAAACCCAACGAGCATCCCATCGCGCACGACCGGCACGCGGTCCACGTCCTTGTTAGTCATGAGAGAGGCCACCTCGGCCAGTGGTTGGTCGGGCGACACGCACAGCACCTGTCGGGTCATGACCTCGCGCACCAGTCGCCGTTTGGTTGGCGACGATACAGGCGTGCGGAGCATTCCCCCCGTGTGGAGATAGTTCGCCAAAAGGTCGCGGACGAGCTCACGTTCCGTGAGCATCCCGATGAGGCGCTGACTCTCGTCGACCACTGGAAGAGCGCCGATCCGAGCGCGCACCATTTCCCGCGCTGCATCGCGCAATGGCATGTCGGGGGTGGTAGAAAGCGGCTGCTCGCTCATCATCTCGCGCACGGTGAGCTCGGCTGGAAGCTCCGTAGCGCTCAGCTCTGGCATGGCTAGCAGGCTCTCTGCTGTTTGATGCGCCAGAACGGCTTCCACGCGTTCCGCGCTGGAGAAAAAACGGGCGAACGCGCCGACCACCTGCAGATAGCGCGCGGCATAGCGCGGCGGCGCGACAACGAGCAACAGAATGTGCGCGCATTGCTTGTCGCCGTCTGCAAGCTCTCGGCAAATGGGGTCCGGCGCGGTCCCGAGAGCCACGCTGAGCTCCGCGCTCGCCTCCGTGCGGTAGTGAAGCAGAAAGGCCCGGTCGCCCATCGCGACGATGTCTTCCGGTCTGGCCTCCTCTACTCGGTCCCACAGCTTGTACGGGTCTTGCACGGCTCGCGCATCCACGAGTCGGTCCACGAGCGTGCGCGCCGCTGCCATGACGTTCGGGGCGCGCAGCGGCACCACGACCCGATCGGGGCGCAGTAGGTCGGCGAGGTTCATCGGGCGATCAGGCCGCGTGCGCCATCCGCGCGCGCAACAATCCCACGACGTCGGCAGGACGGTCTGCGACCGAGATCCCCGCGGCGGTGAGCGCCTGCACCTTCTCGGCGGCTGTACCTGTCGCCCCCGAGACAATGGCGCCGGCATGGCCCATGCGCCGCCCGGGGGGCGCCGTGCGACCTGCAATGAAGCCTACCACGGGCTTGGTGACGTGAGCAGCGACGTAGCGCGCCGCTTCCTGCTCGTCCGTCCCGCCGATTTCGCCGATCATTACAATCGCCGTGGTTGACGGGTCCGCCTGAAATGCAGCGAGGCAATCGATGAAGTTCGTCCCGTTGATCGGATCGCCTCCGACGCCGACGCACGTCGTCTGACCGATCCCAGCCTTAGTCAGCTGGTGCACCACTTCGTACGTGAGTGTGCCAGACCGACTGACGAGCCCGATCGGTCCCGGCGCGCAGATCGTGCCCGGAATGATCCCCACTTTGCACTCGCCGGGCGATATGAGCCCCGGGCAGTTTGGACCAACTAGGCGCGTGCCGTACTCACGCACGAACGGATAAACCAGTGTCATGTCCAGAACGGGCACTCCCTCCGTGATCGCGACCACGAGCGGAACCCGCGCTGCCGCAGCCTCCATGATCGCATCCGCAGCATACAGTGGCGGGACATAGATCACGGTTGCGTTGGCGCCGGTTTCGGCAACAGCGCGCTCCACAGTGTCGAAGATCGGCACCGATGCGCCCGACCCGCCGTCGAATTTCTGTCCGCCCTTTCCGGGCGTCACGCCCGCTACGACGTGCGTTCCGTACTCGATCATTTGACGGGCATGAAACGAGCCGTCACGCCCGGTGATTCCTTGAATGACGAGACGCGTCGCGCGCCCGACGAACACGCTCACGCGGCTCGCCCCCCGCGGGCTGACGCCGCCACCACGGACACGGCGCGCTGCACAGCCTCGTCCATGTCGGTCACGGCGGACAGGCCGTGCTCCTGAAGGATCCGAACTGCCTCGTGCTCGTTGGTTCCGGTGAGCCTGATCACGAGTGGAACGGCGAGCGGGGTCGCCGCAAGTGCTGACACAATACCGTTGGCGACGTCATCGGTGCGTGTGATGCCACCAAAGATGTTAAAAAGAATCACGCGCACATGCGGGTCGCTCGTGATGATCGACAGCGCCGAGATCACTTTCTCCGGGCTCGATGAGCCGCCGATGTCCAGGAAGTTTGCCGGCTCTCCGCCGTAGTACTTCACCAGATCCATCGTAGCCATCGCGAGCCCTGCGCCATTCACGATGCAGCCGACGTTTCCTTGGAGCTTGATGAAAGTGAGACCCGCGCGACGAGCGGCGGCCTCGCTCGGATCCTCTGCTGACTCGTCACGCAGAGCCGCGATTTCCGGGTGACGTTCCAGCTCGTTGTCGTCGATCACCATCTTGGCGTCGACTGCGACGAGCTCGCCGCCAGGGGTTGTGGCCAAGGGATTGATCTCCGTCAAGGAAGCCCCGCTCTCGATGAACGCCTGGTACATCTGGCGGAGTATCCGCGCGGCTGATCGAGCCAGCGCCGCATCGCTATACAGGAAGAACCCCAGCTGCATGGATTCGTACGGCCGAAAGCCGTACCGAGGATCAACCGCTAGGCGCTTGATGCGGTCTGGCGACGTTGCGGCAACATCCTCGATGTCGATTCCGCCCGCCGGGCTCGCCATGAACACGGCCCGCTTGCAAACGCGATCGATGATGATTCCCGCATACGCTTCGTGAGCGATCTCGGCCGCCCGCGCGACGAGGACCTTCCTCACGGTGAGACCTTTTATCTGCATCCCGAGAATCTGGGCCGCCAGCGCGCGTGCTTCGCTTGCGTTGTGAGCCAGCTTGACGCCGCCGGCTTTCCCCCGTCCGCCCACGTGTACTTGTGCCTTGATGGCAACTGTTCCGCCCAATCGGGCCGCGATGGCTCGAGCCTCATCGGGGGATGTAGCCACTTCACCCTCGGTTATGGGCACACCGACGCGGCTCAGGATTTCCTTGGCCTGGTATTCGTGAAGGTTCATGTCAGCGTTATGGTCGTTCCGGCGTCGCCGCGTACTGCCTCTCGTCCTCGGTCGAGCGCCGTAATGATGGCGCGCCCGTGCGTTTGGCGCACGAAATCGATCGCCGCCCGCACCTTTGGCGCCATGCTACCTTCGCCGAACGCTCCGCTTCGATCAAGCGCTTCGGCCTCCGGCACCGAGAGACAAGCGAGTGCGCGCTGGGCTGGCGTGCCCCAATCGGCGTACACGGCGTCGACGTCGGTGAGAATGAGTAGCATCGTCGCGCCCAAGTCGCGCGCCAGCACCGCGGCCGCAAGATCCTTGTCCACGACCGCATCGACGCCCTCCCAGCCCAGTCGGAGGTCGTAATACACCGGGGCGCCTCCGCCTCCGCAGGCGATTACAACGGTGCCTCTATCGACCAGGTGGCGAATTATCTCGAGCTCGTGAATCGCCTGCGGTCGCGGGCTGCCAACCACGCGACGCAAGCGACCGTGCCCATCCGGTCTCACGGTATGGCCTTGCGTGCGCAGCTGCTCCGCACGCTCGGGTGTCAGCGGATGACCGATGAACTTGCTCGGCTCCAGCAGCGCTGGATCATCGGGCGCAACTCGTACCTGAGTGATCACCGTCGCAACGTCGCGATCCGTGCCCGCACGGCGAAGCGCGTTCTCCAGAGATTGCTGAATCATGTAGCCGATCCAACCGGCGGTCGCCGCGACCAGAACACCCAGCGGCAGCGGGCTAGCCTCCGTAGCGGCCAGCTCGTTGCGCAGCAGCTCATCGCCAACTTGCGGTCCGTTGCCGTGCACGATGCAAAGATTCCAGCCTTGGAGAGCGAGATCGACGATCGGGCCGAGGCTTGTGCGTGTGTGCTGGAATTGATCGTATATAGTGGCCCGCGGCCCACCTGGATCGAGGGCGTTACCGCCGAGGGCAACGACCGCCGTTGGTCGATTCGTCGAGCCGGTTGACGGATACGTCAGTGGTATCGTCGCTCGCTGTATCCCTGCGACGGCCGGCGGACTGGTCACGGCGTGCGTCCAAGCAACCGGCCCAGACTGGCGTAGGCCGCGCCAAATGCCGCCATGTCCCCCCTTTTGAGTGCTGCTCGCATCGAGTCGTACAGCGCCCCGACTCGGCCGCGAAAATCAGCCCCACCCAGCTCCTGAGACATCCGCACCCCCAGCGAGTCGCCCAGTGAAGCGCGGTTCGTCATCGCCTCTGCCAACGTCGCGGCGCTCCACGCCGAATCGCTGGTCGCGACGGCAACGCGTGCGAGCGCCGGGGGCGCGTCTGGGTGCCACTCGTATACGGGCTGCACGAGAGACAGCTGACCCAGGACGAGGAGTGCCCGCACGCGGCCGCGTGCTAGCGTGCCGTCGTGGCGCGTCGCCAGCGCGGAGTCGCCTGCGCGATCCAAGCGATCGAGCGTCGGCGACCAGCGCATGCCGCTCCCAGACGCGGGCAGCGGCCACCAGCGCACCACGCCGGCCGTCCCCCCTGCGCCACGACTAGGCCGGTTACACGCTCGCTCGCGTCCACCAGAGGGATCGACCATGTGCAGGACGGCGGCCCCGCGGACGGGGCGAGGCACGGGGGTTCATCGCCCGCCGCCGCGCTGTCCGACCCATCGGCGACGATTGCCCGCTGCCGGGCGATCGGCTCCGGGACTGGGCCCATGCGCGCCCCGATCGCCGCGAACGCCATGGCCATCGCCACTGCGCCGTCGATCGGCGGCGGCACTGCCGCGGCGAGGCGTGGTGGCAGTTCCGCTGCGTGCGCGAACAATGTTGGGAACTGCCGCACCCACGTCTGGGCGATGGGGTCGAGTGTTTCGTCGGCGACCAGCGTCACTCGACCGGTGTACGCGTGCACGAACGCCGTCGCCGCGTGCTGGAAATAGCTGCGTTCCTCGTGCGCTAGGTCGAAATGTTCGCTCAGAGGATACGTATCGGCCGATGAATACAGGTGCAGTACCCAGTACAGCGAGTCGCCCGCGACGGCAGGCCACACGGTCGAGCCCTGGGCGAAAAACGGCACCAGCGCATCAACGCGCTCGCGAACGTCTCGCCGCTGCAAGATCTTCGGGTGCGGGTCCGGAAGATCGGCACTGATAAGACTGAGGTTCTGTGCGCTCCACGCGTGGGCGAGCCTGGCCAGCCAGCCATCGATCCGTGGTGCCGCGATTCGCTCCATAGAATCGGCCACGATGGCAGGGCCTGCGGCCCCCTCGTACAGCAGCACGGGCGGGATCGGCTGGTCGTCAGGCGACGGGCGACCGAGCGAGTCCGTGCGGACAGGCGCGCCCCGGTCATCAGCCACGCCTGCCAGAACGCGTAGCAGTGCTGCGCCCTGACCCCCCTGACCCCCGTCCCCCCGGTCGACCGCCGCCGCCAGCAGGCCATTGGGCGACCGTTCCCACGCTATTGCACCGAGGATGACGTGACGGTGGGCCGTTCGGTCGAGAGCCAGCGTGAGCGCCCCCGGATCCCACGCCGGCGTGCCGGCCGCGGCATCTCTGCGCGACGCGAAGCCGCGCTGGGCCTCCGGCGCCCCGAGGCGTCGCACACCGTACGCCTGGCGCGTGGCGAGTGCGCGAATCACTGCGTATGGCTGCTCGTGAGTCGCGGTCTCGGCAGAGTCCACCCCGCGCGGCAGGAACAACGGAACGGCGCGGAACACCACGATCGGCAGAAGGATCGCAGCCGTGACCACACCGAACGCCGTGCGCACTTGTCCCCGCCAGAGCGCGGCCGCAGTCACCAGCCCCGCGGCGACGGTCAGCACGGCCAGCGCACGATTGGCCGGGATACCGAAATGGTGGTCAGCGTACGTGAATACGCCAGCGGGGCCGCTGCCGTGAGTGAGTAGCCCGTATGCGTCGAGCCGGTAGCTCCAGGCGAGCGCGCAGAAGATGCACGCAGTGAGCACGGCGCCGTGGCGGCGCACGCGAGAAGAAACGGTGAGATGATTGCGCTCCCATCTGAGGCTCGGGGTGAGCGCAAAGTACAAAACCACCACCGCACATGTGCTCACCATGAGCAGTACGAGAGCGCGCACATAGAGAGCGCTCTCTAGCGGCAACCAATACACGAAGAAACCGAGGTCGGATTGGAAGTAAGGCTCGCTCTCCCCGAATGGCACGCCAAAGCGCGCGAGCGCGAACTCACTCCACGGCTCGGGCGGGAGCGCGAGCCCTATCCCCAGAAGCAGCGAGACCAGCATCGCGGCCCCAGTGAGATAGCGCCCGGGCACCTCCTGTCCGATCTCGATATTCGCTACCCGTCGCGGCAGCACGACCGCGACGATTGAGCGGCGCACTGCGTACAGATTCGCGAAAAGAAAGAGCGCGGCGACCAGCACCGTCGCGCTGGTGAGGATGAGCGTGTTTGTCGCGCGGGCCAGCCACACCTGCCGGGCGCCCATTGCCGCGTACCATTCGTAGTCCACATAAAGCGCGGATATGGCGCGTCCGACGACGAGACAGACGGCCGCGAGAAGCACACCGATTAGAACGGCGCGCCGACGACGAATCACGACGCCGGCACCTTTACGCCGAGCGGGCGAAAGAGAAAGCCGGGCCGTCCTAGACGGCCACGCCCTGCGAGGCGAGCCACCCTTCCATCTCGGCGCGGATCGCCTGCAGCCGCTCCGGTGTTCGGGCCTCGAATCGCATCACCAGCACGGGTTGCGTGTTGGATGCGCGCAGCAGCCCCCATCCATCGCCGAAGAGCACCCGCGCTCCATCGACGTCTATCACCTGATGCTCGAGGCGATAGTGTTTCACTGCAGCGTCCACGACCGCGAACTTCGCGTCGTCCGCGCACTCGACGCGAATTTCCGGCGTCGACACGAACTTCTGCACATCCGCCAGCAACTCGTCCACATGCTTTTGCGAATCCGCGACAATTCGAAGCAGTCGTGCGGCGCCGTACAAGGCGTCGTCGTGCCCGTAAAAGCCCTCGCTGAAGAACATGTGGCCGGACATCTCGCCGGCGAGCGGCCCATTCAGCGACTTCATCTTCTCCTTGATCAGAGAGTGGCCAGTCTTCCACATCACCGGCTGTCCGCCGGCGCTCGTAATCGCCGCTGGCAGCGCCTGAGAGCACTTGACGTCGAAAATGATCGGCTGTCCGGGTCCGCCGCGTGCCAGAACGTCGCGCGAGTACAGTATCAGAATGTGATCGCCCCACACGATTTCCCCGTGTTGGTCGACGACGCCGATGCGGTCGGCGTCACCGTCGAACGCGATTCCGAGATCGGCCCGACGCTCGCGCACCGACGAGATGAGATCCTGAAGATTCTCAACGACGGTGGGATCCGGATGATGGTTGGGAAAGGTCCCGTCGCTCTCGCAGAACAGGTACGAGGCGTCGAGCCCGAGGCGCCCGAACAGCTTGCCCGCGACGAGGGACCCAGCACCGTTGCCACAGTCGAACACTACACGAAGTCGTCTAGACAGTGGTCCGATCCGAGCAACGACATCGTCCACGTACCTATCGATCACGCGAGAGGCGCGGACCGCGCCTGGCCGCGCCCCAGGCGGCATTGGTGCTTGCGTCAACTCGTACAGGTGGTGGATTTCGTCGCCGTGCAACGATCCGTGCCCAACGCAGAGCTTGAATCCGTTGTACTCAGGCGGATTGTGCGATCCAGTCACTTGGATCCCGCCGATCACGGGCTCGTTGTGCAACGCCCAGTACAACAACGGCGTGGGCACCACGTCGATGTCAACTACATCGAAGCCGCTCTCGGTAAGTCCCGCGACGAGGGCGTCGCGAAGCATTGGCCCGCTTGGCCGGTTGTCCCGGCCGACAGCGACCGCGCCGGCGATTCCTCGCTCACGTAGCAATGCGGCGTAGGCCGCACCGAGCGCATGGGCGGCGTCCGCGGTCAGATCCTTGCCGACGACCCCGCGCACGTCGTACTGGCGGAATATGCCAGGAGAGATGCCGGCAGGGTCTATGCTCATGGCGCGATCTGCGGCAACGACGAGTCGAAATATGCCGACGGTGGCAACGCCGACTGGTGCAGCGCCGGCACGCTTGCACGCGCCCACTCGATGAGGGCGAGCGGCATAACACCGAACGCCAGCAGCAGTGTCACGCTGACGCTCACCACTGCGGTCGTCAACCAACCCATTGGCCGGAGCGGCGAAGAGCTCGTCGCGTCGGCCGATCTTCCCGCGCGCATGAACATCGCGCTCACGAGCCGCAAGTAGTACCCTGCCGAGACCACGCTCGTCAACACGAGCACGACCGCGAGGACGATTTGGGGATATGGCCGCCCGGCGTACGTCGTCTGGAGCGCAGCCTGCAGCATGTAGTATTTCGCCACGAACCCGAGACCCCCGAAGACTGGGAATCCAAGTAGGGCAAGCATGCAGACTGCCATCGCGATGGCGAGCCACGGCCGTTTATTCCACAGTCCCGCGTAGTCGTCGATCTCGGTGTGCGGCTCGCCCGCGTTTCCTAGCGCCACAACCACGCCGAAAGCGCCCATGGTGGCGAAGGTATAGGCCGTGAGATAAAACACGAATGCCGCCGCGCCGAGCGCACTTCCGGCCACGACAGCCACGAGAATGTACCCTGCTTGCGCGATGCTGGAGTACGCCAGCATACGCTTGACGTTGCGCTGGGTGAGAGCGATCGCGTTGCCGACGATCATGGTCGCGATCGCCAGATACCATATAGCGTCATGCCATTCATAGTACGCAGCCGGGAACGCCTCCAGCCACACCCGCAAAAACGCGGCAAACGCCGCCGCCTTGACCGCCGCCGCCATGAATGCCGTGATCGGCGTTGGCGCTCCCTCATACACGTCGGGCGCCCACATGTGGAACGGGGCAGCGGCGACCTTGAACCCGAAGCCCACGAGCAGCAGCGCAGCACCAATCGCGAACATCGGGTTGCCGAGCAGCTCGAAGCGAACGACGCGTTCGCCGATCTCCGTGAGGTTGGTCGTCCCAGACGCACCGTACACGAGGGCGATGCCATATAGCAGGAACGCCGTCGAGAACGCCCCCAACAGGAAATACTTGAGCGCACCCTCCGCCGATCTCGCGCTCCGGCGATCGAGGCCCGCCAGGACGTAAGCGGCCACCGACATCAGCTCGATGCCGAGGAATACGATCATGAGATCGCGGGCAGCCGCCAGAAGCATCATGCCCGATGTCGCGAACAAGACCAAAACGTGCGACTCGCCTGCCAGGAGTCCCTTGCGGGGATTGTATTCGATCGAAAGTGCGACGGTGAATAGAGCTGCGACCAGAAAAATCAGATCGCACGCCCAGCGGAAGCTATCCACCGCGATCGCCCCGCCGCCGGCGCCTGGCTTCCACACCGCATAGCCACAGACGGCGACCATGGTGGCCACGATTAGCCAGAGACTCGCCATCCCGACTCGTCGTTGGTGGGCGGCGCTGTCAGGTCGCCACGCCGCGTAAATCATGAGCGTAATACCGCCCGCCGCGAGCAGGAGATCGGGGCCAAGCGCCGCCGACAGCTGTCCCGGAAGCGACAGGTCCCACGTCACTCCGGACTGCATCACGGCCGGCTTTGCCTCGGCGCCGGAGGGCTGGCGGAGGTCGCAGTACGCGCAGACGCGTATCCATGCTCGACCTGCCGTACGAACGATTCAGCGGATGACTGGGTGCGGCGTAACAGCGGCATCGGATAGACTCCGATCCACAGAATGCATGCGACTATAGGCGCCAGAAGGCCCAGCTCGCGCCAATTCAGGTCGGGGAGCGTCGAATTTTCGGGCGCCGGCAGCCTGTCGAATAGAACGCGCTGAATTGCCCAGAGCATGTACGCAGCGGCGAGAATCACGCCCACGGTCGCCAGAAACGCGTAGTATGGCTCTGTGCGGAACGAGCCAAGCAGAACGAGAAACTCGCCGACGAAACCATTCGTGCCAGGAAGCCCTATGCTGGAAAGCGAGACGAAGGTCAACATCGCGGCGAACAACGGCACCACGCGCGCAATGCCTCCATACGCGCTGATGAGCCGAGAATGCTTTCGCTCGTAGATCATCCCAACGAGCAGGAATAGCGCGCCGGTGGAGATACCGTGGTTGATCATGACCAGGATTGCGCCCTGCACGCTCTGCACGGTGAGCGCGAAGATCCCGAGCATCACGAATCCGAGATGACTCACGGACGAGTATGCAACGAGCTTCTTGAAGTCCGGCTGCACGAGCGCCACAAGAGCCCCGTACAGTATGCCGATGACCGAGAGGGTCAGAATGATGGCCCGTATTGTCGGGTCCAGCGCAGCCTGGGGAAACAGCGGCAGTCCGAACCGCAGGAAGCCGTAGGTACCCATCTTGAGCATGATTCCGGCCAGAATCACTGATCCAGCGGTCGGCGCCTCGACGTGCGCGTCCGGCAGCCACGTGTGGAATGGAAACATGGGTACTTTGACCGCGAACGCCACGAAGAACGCGCCGAACAACCAACGCGCCGCCGCGGGTGACAGCGAAAGCCGCAGCAATACGTCGTCATAGCTGAAATTGGGAGCTGATGTGCCGCCGACGTGAAATCCCAGATACAGGATCGCGACGAGCATGAGCAGCGAGCCAAGCATGGTGTACACGAAAAACTTGACGCTGGCGTATAACCGTCGCTCGCCGCCCCAGATGCCGATGATGAAATACATCGGCACCAGCATGAGCTCCCACATTACGTAAAAGAGGAAGAGATCCAGCGCCATGAACACGCCCAGCATTCCAGTCAGAAGCACGAGCAGCAGCGCGTAAAAGCTCTGCGGCTTGTTGCGCACGCTGGTCCAACTGCCAAGCACCGTCAGCGGCATGAGGAAGGTGGTGAGCAGAATCATCACCAAACCAATCCCGTCTATTCCGAGCGAGAAAGTGATCCCCCAGGGCGGGATCCACGGCGCACGGACTACCGACTGCCACCCGGGCTGCGCGGGGTCGAATGTCGACCACAGTCCGGCGGACACGACGAATTCCACGGTGCAGGTTAGCAGCGCAATCCAGCGCGCGGCGTGCCAACGCGTACGATCATCACCTCGGACCGCAAGCACTAAAAGGGCGCCCACGAGCGGAATTCCTAGCAGTGCTGGCAGCACCCAGTGGTCGTAACCAATTGCCAAGAGCGCGTCGCGCATGAGTTAGTGGACCGACGCGATGCCGAGCACCGCAATCACGCCCAGGATGAGAGCCCACGCGTATGTGCCCACCTGGCCAGACTCCAGCGCCGACCCGGCCGCACCGGCCCAGCGTGACATCGTGGCGGACAGATTCACCAGTCCGTCAATCAGTCCATCTACGCCAAGCCACAGCACGTTCCGCGCGAACGCGAGCGTTGGCCGCACGATCGCACGGTCGTACAGCTCGTCAACGTAGTAGTTGTGCGATACCACCCGTTCGATAGCGGGTTCTGGCGCGACCGCTTCTGCCTCGATCGCTTCGCGTTTGGGCAGCAATGCGTCTGGCTTGAAACGGAAAGCCGCGATCACAATACCCAGAATCGCGATGCCTGCCGCGATCACCCCCAGCGTGAACCCGGTGGACGGATCGGGTTCGAGTGCGATACCCCGAGTGAAGCGCAGCGTCGCCGCCCCCGTCACCGGCCCCAGCCAGCGAGCGAACTGCTCGGTTGGCGCTATCGGGAAGAACGTCGGAACGTTCAGGAACCCGCCGAAAGCGCTCAACACTCCAAGCACCACGAGCGCCGCCGTCATGACGACGGGTGGCTCGTGTAGCAGGCTGCGCTCGGCTTTTCCCGTTCGATTCGGACCATGAAACGTGTACAGCATCAGACGGGTCATGTAAATCGCAGTCAGCAGGGCCGCGACGAGTCCGATGCCATACACGGTGTATAGCACCACGCCGCCAGGCAGCCCAAGCCAGCGCGCCTCGCTCAGGGACGAGCCGCGCGCACGCTCGAACACCGTTCCCAACACCTCATCCTTTGAGAAGAAGCCCGCGAACAGCGGCACCCCGGCGATGGCCAGAGTTGCGATCCACATCAACGCCCACGTGATCGGGAGGGGCGAACGCAGACCGCCCATGTTGCGCATGTCCTGCGCGTCGTCGTGAGAGTGCGTCTCGTGATACGCGGCATGCAGGGCGTAGATGACGGAGCCCGCGCCGAGGAATAGAAGTGCCTTGAAAAAGGCATGAGTAACCAGGTGGAAAATCCCGGCGACGTACGCGCCGGCTCCCACCGCCATGAACATGTACCCGAGCTGCGAAATGGTCGAGTACGCGAGCACCTTCTTGATGTCCCACTGTGTGAGCGCGATCGTCGCCGCGAACAGCGCCGTCACCGCGCCCACCACGCATACCGTGAGGCTCGCTTGCGGTGCGAGCGCGAAAAGCACCGAGCTTCTTGCGACCAAGTACACGCCGGCGGTGACCATGGTCGCGGCATGGATCAGAGCCGAAACTGGCGTTGGTCCGGCCATGGCGTCGGGAAGCCAGACATACAGCGGGATCTGGGCGCTCTTTCCCACGCATCCCAGGAATAGGAAAAGGCAAATGGTGGTTACTACCGCGCCACCGGCGGCCAGCGTTGCCGGCGCTGCGCCGAAGACGCCCGCGTAGTCGAGAGTCCCAAGATTGGCGAACAGCATGAACATCGCGATCAGAAAGCCGAAATCGCCTATTCGGTTCATGATGAACGCCTTCTTTCCGGCATCGGCATTGGCGTGATCGGCGTACCAGAAGCCAATGAGCAGATATGAGCACAGGCCGACGCCTTCCCATCCGACGAACATCACCGGGTAACTCGCGCCCAACACGAGCACGAGCATGAAGAAGACGAAGAGATTCAGATAGGCGAAGTAGCGGGCGTAGCCCGGGTCGTCTCCCATGTAGCCGACACTGTACAGATGGATGAGCGCACCCACGCCAGTTATTACCAGTACCATCGTCATCGACAGCTGATCGAGCTGGAACGCCGCGCTTATCCGCAGGTCGCCCACGTGCATCCACGGGAAATAGGTCTGGACAAAGGGCGCTTCCGGCCGGAGCGCAATCATCGGCGCGAAGATCGCGCACGCCAGGAGGAACGCCAGGATGACGGCAAGCGGTCCCACGATGCTCACCGCGCCGGGCAAATCGCTGGCGGCTCGCGGGGGGCGCGTCCGCATCGCCCGGTCCCGCGTGAATGGCGCCCTCGACGTTTGCCGGCGGATGCTCTACGCCGTGTCCCGCCCCATTCTCCACCTCCCTTTCCGGCGCGTCGGATGGATCATCCGGACCGAGCCGGGCGCCCGCGACGGCAAAGGCGCCATTGATCACAAACCCGGCCAACGGCAGCAGCGGGATCGCCCATACGAAGTCCGCCGCCGTACCGCTCAGTGGGTGGGGCATCAGCCTCGCAGCAAATTGAAGCGGCCGAGATTGACCGTTTGTCGATGTCGGTAGATCGCGATCACAATGGCGAGCCCCACCGCTGCCTCTGCCGCGGCCACGGTCATGACGAGGATGGCGAATACTTGTCCGGCGGCCCCATACACACGTGAAAATGCGACGAACGTGAGATTCACTGCGTTCAGCATGAGCTCGACACACATGAACACGATGATGGCGTTGCGCCGCGTCAAAACACCGATCACGCCAATCGCGAAAAGGACGGCCGACAGCGCAATCGATTCAGGCAGCATTGGTGGCCTCGGTGGCCTCGGTGGCCTCGGTGGCCTCGGTGATCTCGTGCCTCCTGCCAATGACGACCGCGCCTACTATGGCGGCCAGCAACAGAATGCTCGTCACTTCGAACGCGAGCAGGTACTCCGTAAACAGCGACCGTGCGAGAGGGGTCACCGCGTCCGACGTGCGCGTGATGACAGCGAGAGAGTCCGCGCCAGCCGCCAGGGCTGGTGGTGGCGTACCCCGCCGCGACGCCATGATCTCGGCCAGGAGCGCGATGCCTGCAGCGCCCGCGAGCAGCTTACCCCATGTTCCCCGCGCGTCGGCGAGGTCTCTTGGATGACCAAGATTGAGGAGCATGACCACGAACAGAAACACCACCATGATGGCGCCGGCGTAGACGAATACCTGCACGGCGCCGATGAATTGGGCGTCCAGCATGACAAACAGTACGGCCAGGCAAAACATCGTGGTCACGAGCCAAAGTGCGGCCGCCACAGGGCTCTTCCGCGTCACGAACAACAGCGCCGACGCGATGGCGACGAGGCCGAAAAGATAGAAGTGAAATGTGTAGAAGAGCGGTAGCACGGGAGAGATTCGCTACTCGCCCGCGGGGTCGGCCGGATCCCACATCTCGCATACCGGGTGCGTTTGCGCCATCAATCGCTCGAGATCGTAGACGAACCCGTCCCGACTGTACTCCGAGTTCTCGTAGTCACGCCCGACGTGAATCGCCTCTTCCGGGCATACTTCCTGGCAATACCCGCAGAAAATGCAGCGAAACTCGTCGATCTCGAACACCAGCGGATACCGGTTTCCCTGTTCGTCCTCACCCGGCACGAGCTTGATGCAATTGGCCGGGCACACTGCCGGGCACAGCCCGCACGCCACGCACTTGGCCTTGCCGTCCTCGGTTGTCAACATGCGGTGGGTCCCTCGCCAGCGCGGCGAGAGCTGCTCGCGCTGTTCCGGGTACTGCACCGTCACCTTGTGCGGGTTCACGAGATGCTTGAACGTGAGCGCCATTCCCTTCACCGTCGCGCGGACGTAGCTCACCTCGTCCAGCGGCCGGTTCAGCGTCTTGACAGTGATTGCCATGTACTCAGTCTCCGGCGTCGGCAGTGAGCTCGGGCGGCGGGGGCGCGCCCGGAGCGCCCATTGCCGCTCGTCGGCCAATGACCCTCAACCGAGTCAGCTCCGCGGCGCGCACGCGTGCGCTCGCGGGGCTGATGATACGGCCGCGGTCCGCGGCCACGAATCCCGCAACCAGCAGCACCACGTTCAGCGCAAACAGGCACGCCCCGTACAGCGGCCCGCGCGGCACCCCCAAGGCATCGAGCCCCAATATGGCCCCGGCTATGATGACGATGTACGAGAGCGCGACGGGCAGCATCACCTTCCATCCAAGGGCCATCAACTGATCGTAACGAAAGCGTGGCAACGTCCAGCGGATCCACATATAGAAGAAAAGGAAGAAGAGCACCTTCACGACAAACACGCCGAGCGTAATCAGCGTTTTCCACCACGCCCACGGCGCTTGATTCACGCTCGTCCAGAGCGGCACCGTCCAGCCACCGAAGAACAAGGTCACCATGAGAGCGCTAGCGGTCACCATGTTGGCGTATTCAGCGATGAAGAAAAGCGAGAATTTCATCGCGCTGTACTCGGTATGGTAACCGGCAATGAGCTCCGACTCTGCCTCCGGCAGGTCGAATGGCAGGCGATTCGTCTCCGCGAACGCGGCGACGGTGAAAAGAAACCATGCCACGGTGAGCGTGAGCACGTTCCACAGCCCGTGCTGCTGCTGCTCGATGATGGCGCCAAGAGTGATGTTGCCCGTGAGCAGCACTACCGGGATGATCGACATGCCGAGCGCGATCTCGTACGACACCATTTGCGCGCTCGAGCGAAGTCCGCCGAGCAGCGCATACTTGTTGTTCGAGGACCACCCGGCAAGCACTACGCCGTACACACCGAGCGAGGCGAGCGAGACGATGTAGAGGTAGCCGATCGGCAGGTCTGCGACGACCATGTCCATACGGCCCCACGGTAGCGGCAGCGGCGCGGCAAATGGAATGACGGCCCAGGCTGTGAGCGCGGGCGTGAACGCCATGGCGGGTGCCAGCAGGAAGAGCGGCTTGTAGGCCGCCGCTGGCATCGTTTCCTCCTTCATGAAGTTCTTGATTCCGTCCGCGAGCGGCTGACCCCATCCCTTGAGCGCGCGGTTTGGGCCGAGCCGATCCTGAATCCACGCAGACACTTTGCGCTCGGCCAGGGTCAGCATCGCCACGCCGACCATGTACACGGTGAATACGGCGAGCATCTTGATCACCGTGTAGACGAGTCCCACGTTCACGAAAGCAAAGAACGCCGCCGGCGGCGGCGGCGCCTGAGGATCGGCGACTTGCAGCAGCGCGGCAACCGGCGCCAGCACGCAAGAAATGACGCGTGGCAGGAGGATCGGCATCATGCGTTGACTTCCGCCGCCGACTCGCCGGCCACGACGACTCCCCGGAGTCCCAGCGCGTCATACGTCATGCCCGAAAACGCAGAGTGCGAGGCGGCGAGCATCGCGAACACTTCGGCCGGGGTCAACGCAGTGACGGAATCGCCGAGTGCATTGAGGAGATCCGTCGCCACGGACCAGCCCGGGCGGGCAAAGGCCGGCGGCGCTTTCGCCTGCATGTACCGCTGCACGCGCCCGCGAAGGTTGGTGAACGTGCCCTCCTCCTCGGCCATGTTGCTGATGGGGAGCACGATCGCGGCGCAGCCAGCCCAGGTCGGGAGAGTCGTGCCGAGAACAATGACTGCTTTCGCGCGCGCTACGGCCTGCGATACGACCGCGCAGTCTGCGTTGGCCAGCTCCTCATCCGCGACGACCAGCACGTCGTCGGCAGCCACGCGATCCCACGGTGTCGGCGATTCCGTGAAGCCGAGCAGCTCGGCGCCGCGCACATTCGCCGCGCGCTCGGAGCGAAGTGCCAGGTCGGGCACGCCCGACAGAGGAGCCTCGCGGCCCGCGTCGCACGACAAACGTGCCCTCGCCGCCGCTGCGGCTCCACGAGCCTCGAGAGAAGGTACAGCGCCTCATTCGACAGCATGGGCGACGCCAGCACTACGGCTCGCCGGTCCCGTAGCTGGCTGACTGCCTCGTCGATCGCCAGGTCCCACTCCGTCGGCACCAAGGCGTCGCCACGACGCACCAGTGGGTACTCCGCGCGATCGCGGCGGTTGAGCCAGCGATAGTCGAGGCGGCCCTCGTCGCACAGGAAAAATCGATTGACCGCCTCGTTGGGGCGAGGCCGCATCCGGACGACGACGTTATCTCGCGTCTCGAGAACGGCGTTGCATCCCTGCGTGCAGTTCGGGCAAATCGACGCCGAGCGGTCGAGATCCCACGACCGGGCCTTGTTCAGAAAATCCTTGGACAGAAGCGCTCCCACGGGCACAGCTCGACAACGTTTCCGGCCCACGGGTGCGTGAGGTCCTGACCTTCGAACTTTGCGATCACCGCCCGGTCGCCGCGCTCGGCGACCGCCAGCGTTGATTCGTGCGCCACATCGTCCATGAACCGGACGCAGCGCGTGCACAGAATGCAGCGATTGGGCACGTACACCACGTCGCCGCCGAAATCCTCGACTGGGTTGAAGCGCTTCGCCTCCGTGATACCGCGAGTCCGCCCGACCCTCGGCGTACGTGTAATCCTGCAGCTCGCATTCGCCCGATTGATCGCATATCGGGCAGTCCAGCGGGTGGTTTATGAGCAGCATCTCGAGCACGCCCTTGCGGGCTTCCCGCGCCGGCTCGGAGTGCACGTGAATCACTTGCCCCTCGGCGACCGCCGTGGCGCAGGCCGGCGCGAGTTTGGGCGCCTTTTCCACCTCGACCAGGCACATCCGGCACACGCCCGCGATCGGGAGGCCAGGATGGTAGCAGTAATGCGGAATCAGGACGCCCGCGGTCTTGGCCGCTTCGAGAATCGTCGTTCCCTCGGCAACGCTGATCCGCCGTCCCTCGACGGTGATGGAGACCATGGGCGGCATCCTATGCTGCGACCGGCAGTGGCGGTCGCGGCCCGGAATGGGCAGCGCCGCGCGTCGAGATGCGCCTCGAACTCGTCGCGGAACTTCTTGATGCCCGACACCACCGGCGCGCGCGCACGAATCGCTCAGCACGCAGATGGTCTTCCCGGTCATGTTGTCGGCGATCTCGAGCAGCGTGTCGAGGTCCTCGCGCGTACCACGTCCGTCCTCGATTCGCTCCATGATCTTGGTGGTCCAGGCCGTGCCTTCGCGGCACTGCGTGCACTGGGCGCAGCTCTCGTGGGCGTAGAACCGGGCCAGCCGGGCGATCTGCTTGACCATGCACTGGGCATCGTCGATGCAAATCACGCCACCCGATCCGAGCATGGAGCCACCCGTGACGAAGCCCTCGTAGTCCATCAGCGTCGCCTCGGCCTCGGCGATCGTTTGAATGGGAACCGACGAGCCGCCGGGAATGATGGCCTTGAACTGTCGGCCCGGTGGTGGACCGCCGCACACATCGTAGAGGAAGTCCTTGAACGGGAACCCCATCACGACTTCGTAATTCCCGGGACGTCGCACGTTGCCGCAAACCGAGTAGAGCTTCGTCCCCGTGCTCTTGGGGCTGGAGAGCGACATGGCCTTGTACCAGTCGGCCCCGTTGTTCAGGATCTGCGGCACGGCGGCAAGCGTCTCGACGTTGTTGATCGTCGTCGGCATGCCGAATACTCCGGATGCCGCCGGAAACGGCGGCTTGATCCGAGGGTTGCCGCGGCGACCCTCCAGAGAGTTCATGAGAGCGGTCTCTTCCCCGCAGATGTAAGCGCCCGCTCCCTTGTGCACGTGCATGTCGATGCGCGTGCCCGTACCCATCGCGCTCCTGCCAAGAATTCCTTCGGCGTACGCCTCGCGCACGGCCTCGGTCATTCGCTGCAGCGGCTCGGTGAACTCCCCGCGAATGTAGATGTACGTGGTCTCGGCGCCGATCGCGTGCGCCGCGATCGCGCAGCCCTCGACCAGTGCGTGGGGCGTCCAACGCATGATCTCGCGATCCTTGAATGTGCCGGGCTCGGACTCGTCGGCGTTGCAGCACAGGTAGTGCGGCTTGCCGTCACCGGGCTTCATGAAGCACCACTTCAGGCCCGTCGGGAACCCGGCGCCGCCGCGCCCGCGCAGGCCGGACTCCTTGACCATCGTCGTGACGGCAGTCGGCGGCCATGCCGAGCGCCTGCTCGAGAGCACGATAGCCGCCACGCTGACGCCAGCCGGCGAGCGAGCGCGCGTCGGGGTCACCGAAGTGCTCGGACAGGATCGGCGTTTCGCGTGGATGGGACTTGTGCGGGAAGCCCATGGTAGCTGCTAGGCCCGGCGTCAGGATAGTCGCGCGAGAACGTTCGGCACATCGGATGCCGACACCGATTCGATCAACTCGTCGTTGATCATCACCGGCGTCGCGAACCCGCAGGCGCCCAGGCATTCGACTTCTATCACGGTGTACTGGCCGTCCGGGGACGTTGCGCCCAATTCGCCGGCTCGCGTGTGCTTGAGCAATGCGCGAACGACATCCTCGGCGCCGCACACGTTGCACGGCGACGTCGTGCACACCTGGACGAAATAGCGGCCGACCGGGTGCTGGTGGTACATGGTGTAGAACGTCACGACGCCTTTTACGTACGCGGGCGTCAGATCCAGCACGGTCGCCACTTCGGCCATGGCGGCCTCGCTGACCTAGCCTCGCTCCTCCTGCACGATCCACAGCGCGGGCAGCAGCGCGGCCATTTTCGTGGGATAGTGAGTCAGCAGCGGATCGAGCTCCACGCGCCTCTGCCGACGAACACCGGCTCGTACGCAGCTGTGCCATCGGCACCGTCACCGGTCGATCTCTCCCATCACGATGTCGATGCTGGCGTTGATGGCGATCACATCCGACAAGAAGATGTCCCTCGACCATCTTCGGGAATGGCGGACAGGTTGACAAACGACGGCGGTCGGATGCGCCACCGAACTGGCTTGGCCGTGCCGTCGGACACCAGGTAGTAGCCCTTTTCCCCTTTGGGACTCTCGACTGCCACGTAGGCCTCGCCGATCGGCGGCCGCGGGCCTTCCATGACCTGCTTGAAGTGGTGGATCATGGATTCCATTTCACTTGTCGCCTTGGACTTGGGCGGCAGAATCACGCGCGCGTCGTCGACGTTGATCGGACCGTCGGGCAGGCGCTCCACCGCTTGCTCGAGAATGCGGATCGATTGGCGTAGCTCCTCCATGCGGACGAGATAGCGGTCGTAGACATCGCCGCTCGTGCCGACCGGCACTTCGAAGTCGTACGTCTCGTAGTCGAGATACGGAAAGTCCTTGCGCACATCGTAGGCGACGCCGGATGCGCGCAGCATGGGCCCGGAGAGCCCGTAGTTCACCGCCTCGTCCGCCGTCAGCACGCCCAGTCCCACGGTGCGACCCACCCAGATCGCGTTGCGCGTGAGCATGCGATCGATCTCGTCGATCGTCTCGGGAAACTCTCGGATGAAAGCGCGGAGTTTCTCCATCCAATCGGCCGGAATGTCTGCCGCCATCCCACCCACGCGCGTCGCAGACGTGGTGAGACGAGCCCCCACCCAGTTCTCGAGCAGGCGGTAGACGTTCTCGCGCTCCTGAAATGCCCATAGGAACGGCGTGAACGCCCCTATGTCGATGCACGTCGTTCCGAGCCACACCAGGTGCGAGATGATTCGGGACAGCTCGGCGGCGATGACCCGCAGCACCGTGCATCGGGGCGTTACGTCAATGCCAAAGAGCCGCTCCGCGCACAGCGCGAAGGCAACGTTGTTGCCGATCGAGTTGAGATAGTCCTCGCGATCGGTCCACGTGATGATCTGATTGTACTGCCGGTACTCGCCAATCTTCTCGAACCCGCAGTGCAGGTATCCGATGTGCGGGATACAGCGGACCACCGTTTCTCCGTCGAGCTCCAACACCAGGCGCAGCACGCCGTGCGTCGCCGGGTGCTGCGGCCCGATGTTGATCAGCATGTGATCGCCTTGCAGGTCGGGCTCGAGCGCCGGAGGCGGCGCGACCGCAACCGGGGATCCGCTCTCATCGACGACGAGCGGCGTGCGCACCGGTCGGCCCGAGGCGTCAATCCAGTCGTCGAGAGGCTCACATCGACGATTCGGGTCCCTGAGCGCGTCTCGGTCACTGCTCGCTATTCCCCGGTTCGCTCGCCGGTACGGAGACGCTGCTGCATGCTCTCGGGCAGGTCTTCGAACGCCTCGGCGATGGAAAGCTCCTCCATCGAGTACCGCGCCTCCGGATTCGCGGCAAGCGCCTGGCGCAGTTGCTCTGCACGACTGAAGCGGCCCCGAAGTGGGAAGTCCTTTCTCAGCGGATGCCCTTCCGCGTACTGCTCCCACATGAGGATGCGACGCAGATCAGGGTGACCGCGAAAACGGATGCCGAACATGTCGAAGCACTCGCGCTCCAACCAGTCAGCGGCTTTGTACAAAGGCCACACGCTGTCGACCTCGAGTGGGCCGCCGCGCGGCAGCTCTGCTTTCACGCGAAGGAAGCGGCGGTGCGCGAGCGAGCGAAGGTGCCAGACTACCGTGATCGGCTCTTCGGGATCGCGGTACTCGACCGCCGTTACGTCGGAAAGGTACGAGTACTGCTGCTCCGGATCGTCCCGCAGCCACCGGATGACATCCAGCGCGCGATCGACTGCCACCACGACCGTCGTCTCACCCCAGACGACGGACGTTCGGCGCACCGCTTCCGGAAAGCGCGCACGGGCAGCGGCGGCGCTAGGATTTTCAGGCCCGCCAGTATGCGGAACGCCTCGCTGCGTGGCGGGCGGAGAAGAGACCGCGGCCGGCGTCGCGGCGGTCGTCACAGCCCCGACCGCGTCTGGTTGACCGAGTTGCCGAACGGCTCGGACAGCTCATCGATCGTCGGCGGCGGAATGTAGAGGCGACTCGACGGATCGGGAGTCATCTCCGTGCGCAGGGCGCGCGAGTCCGACAGGCGCTCGCGCATCACCTTCTCCTGCAGCAGGCTGATACCGTACATGAGCCCCTCGGGCCGCGGCGGGCAGCCGGGCACGTAGACATCGACGGGAATGATCGTGTCGATGCCCTGCACGACCGCGTAGTTGTCGAACATGCCGCCCGACGATGCGCAGGCACCCATCGAAATGCACCACTTGGGCTGCGGCATCTGTTGCCAGATCTGGCGAATGATCGGCGCGAGCTTGAACGGCACGCGACCGGCACAGATCAGCACGTCCGCCTGGCGCGGCGAATAGCTCATGCGCTCCATGCCGAACCGCGCCAGGTCGAAGTGACTAGCGGCCGTGGCCATGAACTCGATCGCGCAGCAGGCGGTGCCGAACGGCATCGGCCAGAGCGAATTCGCGCGCCCCCAATTGACCAGGAAGTCGAGCTTCGTCGCGATCCAGCCTTCCTGCGACTGAGGCTGGTAGGCGACACGCGTCGGCAGGTGCGCTCGGGTCGTTACTCCCATTGCAGCGCTCCCTTCTTCCAGACATAGATGAATCCGGCGACGAGAATCAGGATGAACACCAGCATCTCGTTGAACCCGAACATCGAGATGTGCCCGCTGGGACACGCGCCAGTGGCGAGTGGCACGGCGCAGGAAAGCTGCCTATAGGCGGCAGCCCACGGGATCATGAACACCGTTTCAATGTCGAAGACTATGAAAAGCATGGCCACGAGATAGAACTTCACCGAGAACCGCTCCCGGGCGTCGCCCAGCGGCGGGATCCCGGACTCGTAGGGGATCAGCTTCTCAGGCGTCGGGCGGGCTCGCAGCTTCAAGTGCGAGAGGCCAATGATCATTGCCGCGTTGGCAATGACGAACCCAACCAGCAACAGCACCGGCACGTACGCGGAAGCGGCCATACGGCGCTACACCCGCTCTTTCAACTTCGTGAAAAATTTCACTAGCACATCGGAGGAAGCTACGGCCCGGCTGCGACGAGTTCAACGGAACGGCTGAGCGCCGAAGCGGTGCCCAAGGGTTGCGAGGGCTGCTACATTCGCCCCGGCATGAGCATTCAATCGGACCGCTGGATCACGCGCATGGCACTCGAGCACGGTATGATAGAACCGTTCGAGGGACGCCAGGTGCGCGACGGCGTCATCTCCTATGGCGTTAGCTCGTACGGCTACGACATGCGCGTCGCGCGCGAGTTCCGCATCTTCACCAACGTTCTGAGCTCGATCGTCGACCCCAAGAATTTCGACCCGAGATCATTCGTCGAGTTCGAAGGCGACGTCTGTATCGTACCGCCGAACTCCTTCGCCCTCGGCCGCTCGGTCGAGTACTTCCGCATTCCGCGTGACGTGGTCACGGTGACGGTCGGAAAATCGACGTACGCGCGCTGCGGAGTCATCACGAACGTCACGCCGTTCGAGCCCGAATGGGAGGGTCACGTGACGCTTGAGATCTCGAACACAACTCCGCTTGCCAGCGAAGATTTACGCGAACGAAGGAATCGCGCAGGTGCTCTTTTTCAAAGGCGATGAGCCGCCGGAGATTTCCTACAAGGACAGAAAGGGGAAGTACCAGGCGCAGCGTGGCGTGACGCTCCCCAAGATCTGAGGCGACGCCGCCCAAATTGGCGCTGTCCTACAGCGGCGCCGTCCCCGCTTTCGCGTCGGCGCCGGCTGGCCAAGGGCGACCCCGGGCGTGGGTTCCCTGCCCGCTCGGCCCCGAACAAGAGCGCTTCAATGCCTGAGTCCGGCAAGGGACGCGCGCGCACGGGCCGGCAGTCAATCCTGATCTCTCAGCCCGTGCCGGCCAGCTCCCGCTCTTCGCCCGCCGTGAACGCTGCCCGGAGGAAGTCTCGATTCATGCGCGAGATCACGTCGATGCTGATCTCCTTGGGGCACGCCTCCTGGCACTCGCCAAACAACGTGCAGTGCCCAAATCCCTCGGAGTCCATCTGGGCGACCATGCCCAGCACCCGCCGGTCCCGCTCCGGCTGCCCCTGCGGAAGCATGCCCAGGTGCGTGACCTTGGCCGCCGTGAAGAGGGATGCAGATCCGTTGGGGCACGCCGCAACGCAGGCGCCGCAGGCAATGCACGCCGCGGCATCCATGGCGGCATCGGCCGCGGGCTTGGGCACGAGAATATTGTTCGCATCCCGTGCACCGCCCGTGGGCGCCGTGATGTAGCCGCCGGCCGCAATGATCCGGTCGAGCGCGCGCCGGTCTGTCACAAGGTCCTTCACGACGGGGAACGCCACGGAGCGCCAGGGTTCTATCGTGATGGGTTCGCCGTCAGTGAAGCTGCGCATGTGCACCTGGCACGTTGCCGCGCCTTGCAGGGGGCCGTGAGCGACGCCGTTGATCATGAGTCCGCACGCGCCACAGATCCCCTCGCGGCAATCGCTACTGAACGCGATCGGCTCCTCGCCGCGCTCCGTCAGCCGCTCGTTCACGACATCCAGCATCTCGAGAAACGACGCGTCGGCGCTAATGTCGTCGGCCAGGTAATCGACGAATCGTCCGGCCGCCTGGGGCGTCGGCTGCCGCCACACGTGTAGCAGGAATTTCATGCTGCGACGTCGGGCACGGTGTGTTGCACTCTGGGCATCAGTCGGCGCTTCACTTATAGCTCCGCTGCGCTAACTGAACGGTTTCGAATGTAAGCTGCTCCTTGTTCAGGACCGGTGGCTGCCCGTCACCCGCGTACTCCCATGCCGCGGCGTAAGAGAAGTGCTCATCATCGCGCTTCGCCTCGCCGTCGGCCGTCTGACTCTCTTCGCGGAAGTGCCCGCCGCATGACTCAGTGCGGTGCAGCGCGTCGAGGCAGATCAGCTCCGCGAACTCCAGAAAGTCCGCAACGCGACCTGCCCTTTCCAGTGCCTGGTTCAGCTCCGAGTCGCTTCCAGGGACGTTGACGTTGTGCCAAAACTCTTCGCGCAGCGCCGGAATCTGCGTCAGTGCCTCCTTGAGCCCCGCCTCGTTTCGCGCCATTCCGCACTTGTCCCACATGATCTTGCCGAGCTGCCGGTGAAACGAATCCACGGTGCGGCGCCCGTCGATCGCCAACAACCGTGTGGTTCGCGCGGCAACCTCCGCTTCAACCGACTTGAATGCCGCGTGTGACGTGTCGATCTTGGGAAGCTTCGCCGTGGCGAGATAGTCTCCCATGGTGTACGGCAGAATGAAATAACCGTCGGCTAGCCCCTGCATCAACGCGCTCGCGCCGAGTCGGTTGGCTCCGTGATCTGAAAAATTTGCCTCACCAATCACGTGGAGCCCGGGAATGGTGCTCATGAGGTTGTAGTCAACCCAGAGCCCACCCATGGTGTAGTGCACGGCAGGATAGATGCGCATTGGGACTTCGTAGGGGTTCTCGTCCGTGATGCGCTGGTACATGTCGAAGAGGTTTCCGTACCGCTCGCGGATCGTGCGGACGCCAAGCCGCGCAATGGCATCCGCAAAATCGAGATACACGCCGAGCCCCGTGGGCCCGACGCCGCGCCCCTCGTCGCACACCTGTTTCACGGCCCGCGACGCGATGTCGCGCGGGGCGAGGTTACCGTAGCTTGGGTATTTCCGCTCGAGAAAGTAATCCCGCTCGGATTCCGGGATCTCCCTGGGCGGCCGCGAGTCCTTTGGTTTCTTCGGCACCCAGACGCGTCCATCATTCCTCAGTGACTCGCTCATCAGAGTGAGTTTCGACTGGTACTCGCCGCTAACCGGAATGCATGTCGGGTGAATCTGGGTGAAGCAGGGATTGCCGAACGCCGCGCCGCGCCGGTACGCACGCCACGTAGCCGTCACGTTGCAACCGCGCGCGTTGGTCGAAAGGAAAAAAACATTGCCGTAGCCGCCGGTGGCCAGAACCACCGCATCGGCCGCATAGGACTCGACCGCCCCGGTAATCAGGTTGCGTGTCACGATGCCTCGCGCGGCGCCTTCCACGACAACGACGTCGAGCATCTCGGTGTGCGGATGCATGACGACCGCACCGCTAGCGATCTGACGCTCCAATGCCTGGTAAGCGCCCAGCAAAAGCTGCTGGCCAGTCTGGCCTCGCGCGTAGAACGTTCGCGACACCTGCGCGCCACCGAACGACCTGTTGGCAAGCAGCCCGCCATACTCGCGCGCGAACGGAACGCCCTGCGCGACGCATTGGTCGATAATGTTCAGGCTGACCTGAGCCATGCGGTACACATTTGCTTCGCGCGCGCGAAAGTCACCACCTTTGATCGTGTCGTAGAACAGACGGAAAACCGAATCGCCGTCGTTCCGATAATTCTTCGCAGCGTTGATGCCGCCCTGAGCGGCAATGCTGTGCGCGCGCCGCGGACTGTCGTGGAAGCAAAAGCACTGAACCGAGTAGCCCAACTCGCTCAGGCTCGCCGCCGCCGAGCTACCGGCGAGTCCGGTGCCCACGACAATGATCGAGTAACGACGCTTGTTCGCCGGATTGACGAGCTTCATTTCGAACTTGTGCTTGTCCCACTTTTCGGCGAGCGGGCCGCCCGGAACCCGGGAATTGAGCTGTAGCATTCGACGCCCCGAGTTAACGCAGCAGACCGAGCATCACTGCCAGCGGAATGACCGCGAAGCCGCCTGCGACGACGATCGCCAGCACGGTGGCGGCACGCCGGTGCAGAGGGCGGCCGGATGGCCGGGCAACCCCGAGCGAGCGGAAGGCGCTCCACGTGCCGTGGTATAGGTGAAGCCCCAGCGCGACCATGGCCAGCACGTAGAAGAGCGCGACGGGCCAAACGCGGAATCCGACGACCATGTTGCCGTACACGTCGCCCTTGACGAAATCCGGGTGTACGGTGCCGGTCGTGAAGTGCAGCAGATGGAAGACAATGAATACCAGCAGCAGCGCCCCGCCCCACCGGATCGTGCGCGCGGCCAGTGTCGACACTTGCGGCTCGCGCAGTGCGTAGCCTACCGGGCGCGCGGCCATTTCAATTCGAGTGAGCTGGTAAGCGGCTATGATGTGAAGCACGACCGCTGTCAGAAGGATGATGCGCACCAGCCAAAGCAGCTCGCCCGTTCCATGGATGAACGCGCTGTAGGCATTTATGCGGGCCGGGCCAGCGAACACCAGCAGATTTCCCGCCATGTGGCCGATCACGAAGAGCACCATTACCAATCCGGTCGCGGCCATTACGATCTTCTTGCCGACGGTCGAGTCCCAGAACCGCTCGAGCGGCCCGCCGCGCGTCGACGAAACCGCGACCGCAGGCTCAGTCATGCTCGGTCAGCTCGGTCATGCCCGGTCACGTCCGATCAAGCCCGGTTGCCCAGTCAAGCGGTGCGTGCACGCAAGGCGGCCATAGGCTCCCGTACCGCATCGGCGCTCTTCGCGAGCTCGGCGCGTTCCGACGGCGTCAGCTCAACTTCGATAATGCCCTCGAGTCCGCGGCGCCCGAGCTTGCAGGGGACCCCCAGAAACAATCCAGACAAGCCGTACTCGCCCTCCAGCCACGCCGCGCACGGCAAGATGCGCTTCTCATCATGCACGATGGCGGCAACCATCTCCGCGGCGGCCGCAGCCGGGGCATAGTAGGCCGATCCGGTCTTCAAGTGCTTGACGATCTCGGCCCCTCCGTTGCGCGTTCGTGTCACGATCGAGTTCAGCGTGGGCTTGTCGAGCAGCTGGGTGACAGGAATACCGCTCACCGATGTGTACGAGATCAGCGGGACCATCGAGTCGCCGTGTCCTCCGAGCACCATGGCCTGGATATCGCGGACCGACACGTCGAGGGCAAGCGCGAGGAATGCGCGGTACCGTGCGGTGTCCAGCACGCCGGCCATTCCCAGCACGCGTTCGCGCGGAAAGCCCGTCACGTCCTTGGCAACGTAGCACATGACGTCGAGCGGGTTCGACACGACGACCAGGATGGCGTCCGGCGACGTCCGACGAATCTGCTCGCATACCTCGCTCACGATGCGCGCGTTCGTCGCAAGGAGATCGTCGCGCGACATGCCCGGCTTGCGCGCGATTCCGGCCGTGATCACGACCAGGCTCGATCCCGCCGTTTCGTCGTACGAGTTCGTACCCGACACGCGTGTGTCAAAGCCCTCGATCGGGGCCGACTGCCACTGGTCAAGTCCCTTTCCTTGCGGCACGCCTTCGATCACATCCACCATCACCACGCGGCGTGCGAGCGCTTTCTCCGCTATGTGCTGCGCCGTCGTGGCGCCTACGTTGCCCGCGCCAACTACGGTGATTGTATCGACCATTCGCGTATTGTACGCGCTCACCCTCCGACTTGCGAGAGTGCGCGCAGCCCGCCGACACGAAGCTGCAGAAGCTCGTGCTCGAGCGGCTTTTCCGCGAGCGCGCGACGGAAATACGGCTCGAGTGGATCCCCGCGGCGCAACGGGTCGCGCAGGTTCACCTCGTGCTCGCCGAACAGGCAGGTGCGCAGCCGCCCGTCCGCGGTGAGTCGAACTCGATTGCAAGAAGCGCAGTACGTGTGCGTCATTGGGGTGATCACCCCGACGGTTCCCCGCGCACCGGCGAGCCGATGGTAGGCAGCCGGCCCGTTTCCGCGGGACGGACCGGTGTCGCGCGTGAGCGTGCCAAGCGCCGACACGCGGGCAATG
Organism: uncultured Gemmatimonadales bacterium; assembly: GCA_963838855.1. GTDB lineage: Bacteria > Gemmatimonadota > Gemmatimonadetes > Gemmatimonadales > Gemmatimonadaceae > FEN-1251. Next base: position 128,259 of record CAWISX010000022.1, read on the forward strand.
ACCTCATCACTTGGCACGACGTGTTCCCACGTGAGCTCGCGCAGGTCGCCGACGGGCATAAGCTCGATGAATCGTACGTGCCACGGCCGATCGATGGTGAGCCGAGCGAAATCGACGATTTCATCATCGTTGATGCCTCGCATCACCACGACGTTGAGCTTGATCGGATCGAGCCCAGCCCGTTCCGCGGCCTCGGCCGCCAGTAGTGGATCGAAGGCCAGGTTGCGGCGCGCGATGGCCGCGATTCGGTCTGGCCGCAGGCTGTCAGCACTGATGTTCACGCGACCTAGCCCCGCGTCGCGCAACGGCTGAGCAAGCTCGGCGAGGCGCACTCCGTTCGTCGAGAGGGCAATGTCCTCGATCTCAGGGACAGCGCGCAGCATCGACACGAGTTTGGTCAATTCCGCACGGATCGTCGGCTCGCCGCCGGTGATGCGCAGACGCCTGAGACCCAAGGGCGCAAGCTGCTCTACGACCTCGGTGATCTCTTCGTAAGAGAGAATCTCACTACGCGGAAGCCAAGTAAGCCCGGCGACCGGCATGCAGTAAAGGCAGCGGAAGTTGCAGCGATCGGTGACCGAGATGCGGAGATATTCAATCTGGCGGCCAAAGCGATCGCGCAGCGCAGGCGCACTCCTTTTTCCGAGATCCATGGCGCTGCCTGTCGCGGCTCCCGGCATGATCACGGCTCGGCTACCGCAGCCACTTTCACGGCCGGCCGAGCGGGGTCGATCCATTCGCGTGTTCCATCGACATACTGCTCGCGCTTCCAGATCGGCGCACGCCGCTTGATCTCCTCGATTACGTGACGCGTCGCGTCCAGCGCCGTCGCTCGATGCGCATGTGAGGCAGCGATGGCCACGCTCACGTCTCCAACCGCCATGCTGCCAATACGATGTTCCACCACCAGATGGGCCACGCCGAAGTGGCCCGCCGCCGTCTCCGCGATCGCCGTCAGCTCGCGGATTGCCATCGGCCGATATGCCTCGTAGTCGATCCCGTCCACAGCCCGACCGTCGTTCATGTCTCGTACCGTTCCGACGAACAAGCTGGTCGCACCACAGCCGCGATCGGCCACCTCGCGCAAAATCATCGCAATGTCTATAGGCCGCTCGACAAGCGCAGCGCGAATCATCCGCCCGCCACCGGTGGGATCAAAGCCAGCTCGTCGCCAGCCTGGAGCGCTCGATCATATGAGGCGTACTCCTCATTGACAGCCACGAGGGGGGTGCGAGGCAGCGCCCTCGGCCCGACCGCTGACCCCTGCCCCACGACGCGGCCGACCGCGTCGCCCACGGTGGCTCCAGCGGGGAGCGAAAGCTCCAAGGCACGACGCCCCAGCGCGTCAGCGTAAGAGGCGAAAAGCAAGACGGTAATGGGAATGGGGGGCACGCCAGAAATTTACGTCCCCGCGCGTCATCAATGTGCGCTGTTGCGCCACCCATATGCGCTGTAGGGGCGGCCTTAAGGCCGCCCCTACGTGCGTCGGACTGCACTGTTGGGCCCGGCAGGCGCCTAGGCCCCGCGCTCATTACGCCTCGGTCATCTCCGAGATCGGCACGTGCGCCACGAGAGCGCGTAACTCCTTCGACGGCTTGAACACCGGCACCGGACGAGCAGATACCTCGACCGGAGCGCCAGTGCGTGGATTGCGCGCCATGCGGGTCTTGCGGTGGCGAATCTTGAACGTCCCAAAACCGCGCACCTCAATGTTGCGCTGCTCTTTGAGCGCGTCCTTAATTGCGTCCAAGAACGAGTCCACCACCCGGGCGCAGTCCTTCTTTGAAATCATCGGCCCGGCGGTGCGTGCGATTTGGGTTGTGACGTGCTCGACGAGGTCGGCTTTAGTCATGTCGGGAGGCCCAAGGGAGTGCCTCGTCGAAACTATGGCCTTACTTCTTACGCGTCAAGCGGTTGCACGTGCGCCATGAACTCGTCGAACAGCGGCCTGGCATCGTGCGGCCCCGGAGCGGCCTCCGGATGGTACTGCACCGCGAAGATTGGCAGCTCCCGATGCCGCAGTCCCTCGATCGTGCCGTCGTTGAGGTTGACGTGGGTTACGCGGAGCTCTGGCGCCCCTGGAATGTCTGTCTCGCCACCGCGAACCGCGAACCCGTGGTTTTGTGAAGTGATCGTCACCAGCCCGGTATCCGTTTCCCGCACCGGATGATTCCCGCCGCGATGGCCGTATGGCATCTTCACGGTCTCGGCTCCGTAAGTGAGTCCAATGAGCTGATGGCCCAAGCAGATGCCGAAAATCGGGACGTTCGCGTCAGCGATTTTTCGTATGATTCCCGGCGCGTAACCGACCGCCGCCGGATCGCCAGGGCCGTTCGATAGGAAAACGCCGTCGGGCGAGTGTTCCAAAACCGCTTCTGCCGAGGTCTCCGCCGGAACAACCGTCACTCGGCAGCCGTGATCGTCGAACAGCCGAAGGATGTTGCGCTTGATTCCGAAATCGTACGCGACAATGTGATGCGACGCTTGCGGGCTGCCCCATGTGTACAGCTTCCGCGTCGATACCCTGGTTGCCAGGTCGAGCCCCTCCATCGAAGGGCAAGCGTCCAAAGCAGTTCGCACGAGTGCGGTCGCTTCATCTCCCGCGGCGAGCACTCCGCGCATGACGCCGGCTGATCTTAAGTGTCGCGTTACCATCCTTGTGTCAACGTCCACCAGGACAGGCACTTGCGCATCGCGCAGCCAGGCCGCGAGCGAGTTCGTCGCGCGCCAGTTGGAGTACGTCGGCGAGAGCTCGCGAACTACGACCCCGGCCACCTGTGGCCGTGCCGACTCCGGGTCCTCCGTGTTAACGCCGTAGTTGCCTATCTGCGGTGCGGTCATCACGACGATCTGGCCACTATAGGACGGGTCGGTAAACACTTCCTGGTATCCGGTCATGTTCGTGGTAAACACGACCTCGGCCACAGTCGGCACAATGGATGCAGCCAGCCGCCCGCGAAAAAGGGTTCCATCTTCGAGAAGAAGGAACCCCGGTTGCGACCCGCCTCCGATCACCTAAACTAGGCTACGGCTTGTGAGTGCCCCCGCTCGGCGCGGCCGGTTTCGCCGGGGCCGCGGGCGCGGGCTGGAGGGGCACCGCCGGGGCTGCAGCGCCAGATGGGGTTGGCGATGCGGGCGCCGGCTGCAATGGAACCGCGCTGGGGAGCTGCGTAGGAGCAGTCGGCGCCGCCGGCTGGCGCGAAAACGGCTGGTCGAGGACCGATTTCGGCGCCGCCGTGTGCGTCGACGCGATTTGAAGAACGAACGATATCCCGAGAAACGTGCCGCCGGCCCACCAAGTCACTCTCGTCAAGAGGTTGCCGGCTTGGCGAGTGCCGATGAATGCATCCGGCGATGAGCTCACGCCACCGAAACTCGCCGCGACTCCGCCTCCCTTGCCGCTTTGCAGCAAGATGGCGGCAACGAGCACGAAGCTGTCGACGATGAGCATTATCAAGAGCAGCGTGGTGAGCATTCCCTGGTAACCTAACAGGGCCTGGCGCCGTTCGCGTAGCTTTATCGCGTGAGTCCCAGGACGAAAACGGTGTTTCGCTGTACGGAATGCGGCGCCGAGCATCCGAAGTGGGGCGGACGATGCGGCACATGCGGCGAGTGGAATACTCTGGTCGAGGAGGTGGCCGCACCCGAGTCGCAGCCTCCACATAGGACGCCTTTCGGCTTGCGCCAGGGCGGCCGCGTGGCACCGGCGCCTCGGCTGAACGAGATTCGCGGTTCCTCGACCGAGCGCTGGCGGACCGGCATCGATGAGTTCGACTTCGTGCTTGGTGGCGGAGTCGTTCCCGGTTCAATGGTTCTCGTAGGCGGTGAGCCGGGAATTGGAAAATCGACACTGCTGCTGCAGGTCGCGGCGCGACTGCAGTCCACTGACCGCAGCGCGATGTACGTGTCTGGTGAGGAGTCGCCACTACAGGTCAAGCTGCGAGCGGACCGTCTTACCGACACCGCTGGTGACGTCGCGCTCCTGGCGGAGACCAATCTCGAGACGGTGCTCGCAACGGCGGGCGCGGCCGATCCCCGCGTGCTAGTCGTGGACTCGATCCAAGCCGTGTACACGTCGGATCTGGAAGGAGCGCCAGGAAACGTCGGTCAGGTGCGAGAGTGCGCGGCTCGGCTGATGCGGTTCGCAAAAGAGACGGGCACCGCGGTGTTCGTAGTCGGCCACGTGACCAAGGGAGGGGGAATCGCGGGGCCCAAGACGCTCGAGCACATCGTCGACACAGTGATCTACTTCGAGGGGGAGAGCTCCGCAGACTATCGCGTGCTCCGCGCGACGAAGAACAGATTCGGAAGCGTCGACGAGATCGGCGTATTTCGCATGACCGAAACGGGACTCGTTGGTGTCGCAAGACCCTCCGAGTTATTCCTCGGCGATCGCTCGCGCTCTACATCGGGCAGCGCCATAACTGCTCTGCTCGAAGGGACGCGACCAGTGCTGATAGAGGTGCAAGCGTTGGCGACCAAGGCGGGTTTTGGCACGCCGCAGCGGGTCGCGACCGGGTACGACGGACAGAGGCTCGCGCTCATACTGGCTGTGTTGGACAAGCGCGCGGAAATGTCGTTCTCTGCGCTCGACGTGTTCCTCAACGTTGTCGGGGGGGTACGACTGCACGAGCCAGCCGGTGATTTAGCTGTGGCGGCGGCGCTGGCATCGAGCGTGTTCGACCGCCCGGTGCCCGCTGACGCCGTTTGCATCGGCGAGGTCGGGTTGGGTGGCGAGATTCGACCCGTATCACAAATGGACCGCCGGCTGGCGGAGGCGGACCAGATGGGAATGCGAACCGCTTACATCGCCGAGCGTGGCGTGTCCAAGCGCGCACCGTCGGGAATCACCGTAGTCGGCGTGACGACGCTGCACGCGCTCTTCGCGCAGCTTTTTCTGTGACCTCGGAACCCGGGCGGCCGCGCCGCGACGTGGGCGTGATCATTGTCGCCGCGGGGAGCGGGACGCGTGCTGGCGGTGCAGAGCTGAAACAATTTCGGTGGGTCGCAGGGAAACCGATGCTGCTGCACAGTGTGCAACGATTTCACGCGCGGCCCGACGTCGCCATGGTCGTATGCGTGCTGCCCCGGGACGTCATCGGTGATCCGCCGCCTTGGCTGTTTCAGTCGGACGTGGAGCGCTTGCTTCTGTCGGTAGGTGGCCGCAACCGGCAAGAATCCGTGTCGCACGGGCTCCAGGACCTACCCGGCGACATCGATGTTGTGGCCGTGCATGACGCCGCGCGACCGCTCGTGACTGACGACGCCATCGAGCGCGTCATTGCGCACGCACGCTCGGGCAGGTGCGCAATCGCGGCGGTGCCGGTCGTGGACACACTGAAGGAGGTCGATTCAGACGGCCGAATCCTGCGCACCGTCGGGCGCGATGCCCTCTGGCGTGCCCAAACGCCGCAGGCGTTCCCGCTGGCCACACTCCAACGAGTGCATGCAGAGGCGAAGCTAGCCGGCATTACGACCACCGACGACGCCGGCTTGTGTGAGCGTGCGGGGATCCCTGTTTACGTCGTGCCTGGCAGCGAACGAGCGATGAAGGTCACGGACGAGGCCGATTTCGCGCGGGCCGCTGCACTGGCCTCGTGGCCAGGCTGATCGCGACACCGTTTCAAACGGACGCCGACATCGACGCGGCCATTCCAGCGGCCGTTGCCCACGTTCGCGACGGGGGATTACTCGCCTATCCGACCGAGACCGTGTATGGCGTCGGCGGCCCGGTCACTCGGCCGGCGATTGAAGCTCTCGCTCGGCTGAAAGGTCGGCCGGCCGACAAGCCCTTTCTCGTACTGATTAGCGGCTTGGACATGCTTGGCGCGTCGGGCGTGCGGCTAGCTGGGGCGGCCGCGGTTCTCGCAGATCGATACTGGCCTGGGCCACTCACTCTGGTGCTTCCGGTACCCTCGGGTGACGCGGCCTCAAGGCTGGCCGCAGCTTGCGCCGGAGCGGCTAAGGGGTTGGCTGTGCGGTGGACATCGCATCCAGGCATGGGGCGCCTGATAGCGACATATGGCGAGCCAATCACGTCCACGAGCGCAAACCTGTCGGGGGTACCGCCACCGACGTCGGTCGAAGAGATTGCACGACAGTGGGAGAAGGCGACTGCGCGCGGCGTGCTTCGCGTCCTTGATGGAGGCCTGCTGACCAGTCAGTCACCGTCCACCGTGGTCGATTGTACCGGGCCAGTCCCGCGTGTGATTCGACGCGGCGCCGTGACAACCGACGCGCTGCGCGAGGCGGTTCCCGATTTGGTTTGCCACGAGTGAGCGAGGCTGCAAGACAGACATGATGCGGGTTCTCTTCATCTGCACGGGCAATACGTGCCGCAGCCCATTGAGCGCGGAGATAGCACGCCGCGCGGCCCGGCAACGCGGGCTCACCGACGTTGACCCGCGCAGCGCGGGTACGAGCGCATGGGACGATCAGCCAGCGTCGGACGGCGCGCTTCTCGTGGGCATGGAACGTCAGCTCGACCTCAGCGGCCATCGTGCGCGGCAGCTCACGCGTGAGATGGTTGACGAAGCCGATCTCATTCTCGTCATGGGCCCACATCACCTGGAGCGAGTCGAGGCGCTCGGGGGTGTCGGAAAAGCGTATCTCCTAACCGAATACGCGTCACATGGCGCAGCATCGCACGCGGTGTTGGATCCCTTCGGCGGCGACCTGGAAGCGTACCGCGCCACGATCGATGAGCTCGAGGAGGAGATCGGCCGCGCGATGGATCGCCTGGGCGCGGAACGCGCCAGATCGCAGTAGAGGGTCCCACGACAGCGCGTGCGACGCGCCCTTTGCCTGCGCGGTTGGTACTGCTGGGGCACCCTGTTGCGCACTCCTTGTCACCGGCCATTCAAAACGCTGCGCTGAAGCGTGCCGGCCTGCCCATCACGTATGAAGCGCTCGATGTGCCGCCGCTGGAGCTCGACGCACGGATCGCCTGGTGCCTGTCTGAGCGAGTTGCGGGGAACGTGACCGTGCCGCACAAGGAAGCGGTGGCTCGTGCCTGCTCGTCGCTCACGGCGGTGGCCAGGCGCGCCGGCGCCGCGAACGTGTTCTGGGTCGAGCGGGGCTCGCTCATGGGAGACAACACCGACGTGCCCGGGTTTCTGGACGCCGCGCAGACCTTGTTGGGTGAGGTTCCTGTCGATGCGCAGGTCGCCTTGTTGGGAGCTGGCGGGTCCGCCGCAGCGGTGCTGCTCGCCCTCACCGAGTGGCCGGGCGCGCGCGCGCGTGTATGGGCACGCTCTCTCGACAGAGCGGCGGCGCTATGCTCGCGCTTTCCGGATATGGCATCCGTTGCCGCAACCCCGCACGAGGCGGCACGACACGCAACGATCGTCGTGAACGCGACTCCGATTGGGCTGACGGATGATAGCATGCCACTGGACCCTTCGGCGCTGCCGGCAACCGCCGCGGCGATCGACCTTGTTTACCGGCCCGCGGGAACAGCGTGGGTGCGCGCGTTGCGCGCACGCAATCACGTCGCGACCGACGGATTGCCGATGCTGATTGCGCAGGGTGCGCTGGCGTTCAAGCGCTGGTTCGGATTCGAGCCTGACAGATCGGCAATGTGGGATGCGGCGCGTGCGGGCACACGCGATTGACACTCGCATCCGGTGGCGAGAGACTTCGGCCCATGACAACACGGGTAGGAATCAACGGCTTTGGCCGGATCGGCCGGCAGGCGCTGCGCGCCGCCCTCGAGCAAAAGGCGACTGACCTCGAGTTCGTGGCCGTAAACGATCTGACCGACACCAAAACGCTGGCGCACCTCTTCAAGTACGACTCCGTGCATCGGACCTATCGCGGCCGGGTCGAGGCGAAGAGTGACGCGATCGACATAGACGGCCACGTGATTCGCGTGCTCGCCGAGAAGGACCCTGGCACCTTGCCGTGGCGCGCGCTCGGGGTGGATCTGGTGCTGGAGTCAACCGGACGCTTCACGGACGCCAATGCCGCGCGCAAGCACATCGCGGGCGGCGCGAGGAAGGTCGTGATCTCCGCCCCGGCCAAGGGCGAGGACATCACGATCGTCATGGGCGTGAACCACGACAAGTATGACCCGGCGACACACACGATCTTGTCCAACGCCTCATGCACCACGAACTGCCTCGTGCCCATGGTAAAGGTCGTGCGCGATGCCTTCGGTTTCCGTCACGGCTCGATGGTGACCGTGCACAGCTACACCAACGACCAACCGGTTCTCGACCTGCCGCACAAGGACTTGCGGCGCGCACGTGCGGCGGCGTTGTCCATGATCCCAACGACGACAGGCGCAGCAAAAGCGACGGCGCTGGTGATTCCGGAAGTGAAGGGCAAGATCGACGGTGTCTCTATCCGCGTTCCCACGCCCGACGTCTCGCTGGTCGATCTCACGGCCGTTGTCGAGCGGCCTACGACAATCGATGCGATCAATGCGGCGTTCCGCCGTGCGGCGGAGTCGGGTCCGCTCAAGGGATATCTCGGCTACAGCGAGGAGGAGCTGGTTTCCTCCGACTATATCGGGAATCCGTACTCGTGCGTGCTGGACGCGCTGAGCACAAACGTCATAGACCATACGCTGGTGAAAGTCTCCGGCTGGTACGACAACGAGTGGGCGTACGCCTCACGCTGCGTCGACCTCCTGCGGTACGTCGCAGCCCGACTGTGAGAAAGGCGGGCATACCCGACCTTTCCGACGCGCAACTGCGCGGCGAGCGTGCCCTGGTGCGTGTGGACTTCAACGTACCTCTCGACGAGCACCTGCACGTCACGGACGACACCCGCATCCGGGCCGCCATTCCAACCATAGAACTGCTCATCGAGCGCGGTGCGCGGGTCGTTCTCATGTCGCACTTGGGGCGACCCAAAGGGAAGCCCGATCCGCGGTACTCGCTTGACCCTGTGGCGCGGCGGCTGGCGCAACTGATTCCATACAAGGTGATATTCGTCGACTCGACCGTCACCGACGAAGCCGAGAAGGCGACGTACGCGCTGCAGCCGGGCGAGATTCTGGTGCTCGAGAACACCCGGTTTCAAGCAGGCGAGGAGTCGAACGATGAGCGGCTGGCGCGCCACCTCGCGCAGCTGGGCGATCTGTACGTGAACGACGCATTTGGCTCCGCCCACAGGGCGCATGCCTCGACAGAAGGCGTCGCCCATTTTCTCCACCCCGCTGTCGCGGGTCTGCTCATGCAACGAGAGCTGGAGTACCTGGGCCGCGTCCTGGCTGGGCCCGAGCGTCCGTTTGTCGCGATACTAGGGGGTGCCAAGATCTCGGGCAAAATCGATGTCATAGAGCGGCTTCTGCCGAAAGTCGATGGCATGCTGATCGGCGGTGCGATGGCGTGCACCTTCTACCAAGCGATGGGCTTACCTGTTGGCCGGTCTCTGGTCGAGCCGGACCGCGTCACCATGGCGCGCGCCCTCATCGATCGCTGGGGCGCTCGCCTCACGCTGCCGCACGACGCCGTGGTCGCGCCCTCGCTGGACGCGGCCGACCGCGCGCACGTCGTTCCGCGCGATCGGATTCCGGCCGATGAGGCCATGTACGACATAGGGCCGCGTACCGCGGAATCGTACGGGCGCGCGATAGCAACCGCGCGGACCGTTCTCTGGAACGGCCCGATGGGAGTATTCGAGAAGCCTCCGTTCGACGCAGGCACACTGGCGATAGCGACGGCAATGGCGAAAGCAACGTCGCGAGGCGCAACGACAATCGTGGGCGGCGGCGATTCGGCTGCCGCCGTCGCGCAGGCCGGCCTGGACGCCAAGATGAGCCATGTGTCCACGGGCGGCGGGGCCTCACTGGAGTTCCTCGAGGGCAAGCCTCTGCCCGGTGTCGAGGCGCTGGACGACGTGGCTGCCGTCGCCGCACGGTAAGTCGTGGCTGCGGTTACCTATTTCGCCGCGAACTGGAAGATGAACCTCGGGCCCGCCGACGCCCGAGCATTCATGCAAATCTTTTTGCCGGCGTACCCGCCCCGGGAGGGGCGCCGCGTGCTTTTCTTCCCCCCGGCGATCTCTCTGGACGCGGTTCACACAGTGGTGGCTGCTCGCCCGGACATGGCCGTGGGCGCGCAAAACATCTGACTGGGAGGACTCGGGCGCTTTTACTGGCGAGATCTCCGCACCGCTAGCCCGCGGATGCGGCGCGACCTTTTCGTTGGTCGGCCACTCGGAGCGCCGGCACATATTCGGTGAGACCGACGAGGACACGCGGAGGAAGTGCGCCGCGGCGACGCGCGGCGGCCTCACCCCAATGCTTTGCGTCGGGGAAACGCTGGCCGAGCGCGAGAAGGGGGACACGGAGGCAGTCGTGGTCCGGCAGTTACGGGCGGGTTTCGCCGATCTTACGCCGGCGCAGGTATCGGCATCACTTGTGGCTTACGAGCCGGTGTGGGCAATCGGCACCGGCAAGAACGCCACGCCCGCCGATGCCAGCGCGATTCACATCGTTCTGCGTGGCGCTCTCCGCGAGCTCGTGGGCCGCGCGGCTCGCGGCGAAAGTACCGACGTGCCGATACTGTACGGCGGCAGCGTGAATCGCGGGAATGTCGCGAGTCTGCTCGCCGCGCCCCAGGTCGATGGCGTGCTCGTGGGCGGCGCGAGCCTCGACCCATCTGCGTGGGCCGCGATAGCCGCGACATAGGCGCGCCCCACACGCCTCCCCCCCCCACCCCAGGCTCAGCCCTGCGGTCGCGGGGTGTAGCTGTCGAAGCGGGTGTAGCTCTTGTGGAAATACAAATTGACGGAGCCGATCGGACCGTTCCGCTGTTTGCCAATGATGACCTCGGCCCGACCCTCGAGTGAGTTCCCGTCCTTGTCGGTCGGGCCCTCGTAAACTTCCTGTCGAAAGATGAACATCACCAAGTCGGCGTCCTGCTCTATTGCGCCCGATTCGCGAAGGTCGGACAACTGCGGCCGCTTGGATTCTGCACTCCGCTGCTCGGGCGCGCGGGACAGCTGGGAAAGAGCTACCACCGGAACGCCGAGCTCCTTGGCGAGTGCTTTCAGGGACCGCGAGATCTGACTGATTTCCTGCTGCCGGTTTTCGGCCCGCGCGGGCCCTTGGATGAGCTGGAGATAATCGACGATGACAAGGCCAACACCGGAGTCCACCTTGAGCCGCCGCGCGCGTGAGCGCATCTCGAGCAGCGAGATGCTCGCGCTGTCGTCGATGTAGATCGGCGCCGAGCTCAAGATGCCCGCAGCCCGCGCAAGCCGCGGAAATTCGTCGTCCCGCAGCATCCCCTTCCGCAAGCGCTGAGCATCCAGCCTGGCCTCACTCGTCAGCAGCCGCTGCACGAGCGATTCCTTGCTCATCTCGAGCGAGAATATCGCCACGGGGACATTGCGCTCGATTGCCGCATGTTGGGCTACGTTCAAACAGAACGATGTCTTTCCCATTGCGGGCCGCGCCGCAACGATAACCAGCTCAGAAGGCTGAAATCCGGTCGTCAGGTCATCCAAGTCGGGGAAGCCGCTCGGCACCCCCGTTATTCGCTGTCCTCCTTTCTGCAGCGCTTCGATGCGTTCCATTGTCGGCCACAGGAGCGTCTTGACCCGCACGAACTCCTGCCCGCCACCCACCTGGCTCAGCTGCAGAATCTTGTGCTCTGCTTCGTCCAGCAGGTCGGCTGCCGTGTTGCGCCCCTCGAACGCCTCACCCACGATCGCGGTCGATACCTCGATCAAGCGGCGCAGCAGAGCCTTTTCCCGGATGATCTTGGCGTGATACTCGACGTTGGCTGCAGTCGGCACCGCGTCGATCAAGAACGTCACGTAGTCTCGCCCACCACTAGCCTCCAGCTCGCCGCGGCGCGTCAGTTCCTCAGTAAGCGTCAGCGGGTCTACGGCGCCGCCGCGCTCTGTGAGGGACAGCATGGCCCGGTAGATCCGTCGGTGCGCTTCGCGATAGAACATGGTGTCGTCCACAAACTCGACGGCGCGCATGATCGCGTCGGAGTCCATCATCATCGCCGACAACACCGCCTGCTCGGCGTCCTCGGAGTACGGCGGCCGCCGATCTCCGTACGGGTCGCGCGCTACAATCGCGGTCCCGCCACCCTGGCCGTCGCCGTTCGCGTCAGATTCTGACAGGAGTGGCTCCATCAAGAATGCGGCGTGCGTACTGCACGTCGTCCCACGTAGGGCGTTTCCAGTTGGGATTGCGCAAGAGCGCAGCGGGATGGTACGTCACGATGAGTGGGACACCGTAATACCGATGCACCTGCCCGCGCAACTTTCCGATCGCCAACGTGGTCTCGAGCAGCGTCTGCGCCGCGAACGTTCCGAATGCCACAATCACGCGCGGGCGAATGATCTCGAGCTGGCGCACGAGAAAGGGCGAGCAGGCAGCCACCTCTTCCGGTCGCGGATTGCGATTGCCCGGAGGCCGATGCTTGAGCACGTTGCAGATGAAAACCTGGTCGCGGGCGAGTCCGATGGCCGCCAGGATCTTCTCCAGCAGCTTGCCAGCCTGCCCAACGAAAGGCCGCCCGGTCTCGTCCTCTCGCGCTCCCGGCGCCTCGCCTACGCAAACCAATCGGGCCGTCTCCGGCCCCTCCCCAGGCACTGTTTGAATGGCGGTCGAGGACAGCGTGCAACGCGTGCAAGTCGCGGTAGCGCGCGCCAGGCCGGCGAGCGTCGTGAGCTCGGCGAGAGGTCCCGCGAACAGTTCCGAGTCTGACTGACCCACTCCTAACCCCGGAGGCCACGAGCCAGCCTTCGCGGGCCTCTTGGCGTCTGCCTGCACGACGGGTGCGGAGAGCGGCGCCGCAACCGGCAATGCAGCCGGCAATGCGACAGGCAATGCGACAGGCAATGCGACAGGCAATGCGACGGCAATGCGACAGGCAATGCGACAGGCAATGCGACAGGCAATGCGACAGGCAGATCGGCGGGCGATGCCGGGCAAGCAGTGACGGGAGTGGCGCCCAGGATCCGCAGGACATCGTCAACAGTGAATTGGTCGAGGACGAGCTCGCGTTCGCCCATCTCTCGCCGCTGCTCGAGGTAGCGGCGCAGTCGCCGCCTAGCGTCCACGCCTAGTATCCGCGCCCGGCGCGTCCGCGCCTACCGTGCACGCATCAATCCCTCGACCCGATCGAGGATCGCATCTGCAACCTCGGGCTTGGACAACAGCGGAAGCACATTCGGGCTCCTCCTGGCCGCGCACGATCAAGCTCACGCGATTGGTATCCACGGTAAACCCCGCCCCAGGTTCTGTCGCGTCGTTTACCACAACCAGGTCGAGCTCCTTACGGGCAGCTTTTTCGCGGCCTCCCACTAGTGCGGCCTCGGTCTCCAGCGCGAACCCCACGGTGATCAGTCCCGCGGGCCTGAGCTCGCGAGTAGTTAGCAGAATGTCGTCCGTCGGCGTCAGCTCGAGCGACTTGGGCGCGGCGGATTTCTTGATCTTGCTATTCGCCACTTCGGCGGGCCGAAAGTCCGCTGGCGCCGCCGCCATCACGAACACATCTGCCGCCGGCAGGTGCTCAGCCACCGCTTCGCGCATCGCTGCAGTGGACTCGACCACCACGACTCTCGCGCCGACAGGAGCTGGCACGGACATCGACCCGGCGATCAGTGTGACCTCGGCACCTCTGCGCCACGCTGCCTCCGCGATCGCAACACCCATCTTGCCGGAGCTGCGATTCGAGAGAAAGCGCACGGGATCCACCGCCTCTCGCGTCGCGCCGGCTGTGACCAGTACGCGACGTGCTCTCAACATCCCGTCGCCATCGAGTATCCGCCCGACGTGGGCGAGGATAGTCTCGGGCTCCGGCATGCGGCCGGCCCCGCTTCCCTCACCCGCCGCGAGCGCGCCGATCTCGGGATCCAGCACCAGGTAACCCAACTCGCGCAGGTGGGCGACGTTCAGCGCCGTTTGCCGGTGAAGCCACATGCGGTCGTTCATCGCGGGCACGAGCAGCACTGGCGCGTCGGCAGCCAGCAAGCACGCTGTGAGCAGGTCATCTGCCTGACCGTGAGCTGCACGCGCCATGAAATCGGCGGTAGCCGGCGCAACCACGATCGCATGCGCTGAACGCGCGAGAGCGATGTGGTCGAGTGCCTGCCCCGCGGCAAAAAGGTCCGTGTGCACCGGCCGGCCTGTCAGCGCCTCGAACGTAATGGCCCCGACGAATTCCCGGGCCGCGCGCGTCATCACTACATCCACTTCGGCGCCAGCTTGCGTGAGCAAGCGGGCAAGCCACGCGGCCTTGTAGCTCGCAATACCGCCGGTGACGCCGAGTACGACGCGCCGCTGCTCGAACGGCCGCGCAGCCACTGCTTTGGCCTATTCCGCTCGGCGGCGAGGCACGACGCGGAACTCAATACGACCCGTCGTCAGCTCTTCGAGTGCGCGAGTGGTCAGCTTCTTCTCTTTCGAGGATAAGCGGTCACGGGGAAACTCGTTGAGCCCGCGCGAATACTTCGCTGCAACCAGAACGCCCAAGTACTTGTTGGTGCGGGCCCGAGCAGCCACCTCGTCGGGCGTAAAAACACGCATTATCGACTCCAGTCCTTGTCAGTGTGAGCTATCGGTGTGATTCGTCCGTACGCGGGTTCAGTTGGCCTCAACGCCTTGCTCGAGCAGCCCAATCTCACGGTCCAGCCCCGACACGAGCTCCCCTATCCGATCGGCGAGCGCCGGATTGCGTGTACGACGCACAGACTCGGCGTCGAGGATGGCCGAAACGTCCCGCACGGCTTTCTTCAGACTGTCGTTGACCACGACATATTGATACAACTCCAAAGATGTCAGCTCTCGGCGGGCCGTTTGTAGTCGCACGACCAGATCCGACCGGTTCTCGGTCTTGCGTTCTTGCAGACGAGTGAGCAGCACATTTGTTGAAGGCGGTAGCAAGAAAATGAGTACAGACTGGGGAAACGACTGCACGAATTGTCGCGCCCCTTGAACGTCGATGTCCATGATCACGTGCCGTCCACTTTCGAGCACGCGACTGACTTCGCGGCGGAGAGTCCCATACAGCTTGCCGTGAACCTCCGCCCACTCGGCGAACTCCCCGCGCTCCTGCCGCGATTGGAACTCGCCCTGCGACAGGAAATAATAATCGCGGCCATCGACCTCCGCTGCGCGCGGGAGCCGCGTCGTGGCGGAAACCGAATAGCCCACGTCGCGCCGAGTCGCGAGCAGCTCTTTGCAAATGGTCGTCTTCCCGCCCCCGGACGGCGACGAGAGAATGACGGGGAACGCGCTTGCGCTCATTGAGTTGCGCTCATCGCCTCGCGCTCATTCGAGGTTGTCGACCTGCTCCCGGATGCGCTCGAGCTCCTCCTTTATGAGCACGACGTCGTGAAGGATCTCAGCGTCACCCGCCTTGCTGCCAATAGTGTTCGCCTCGCGCAGCATCTCCTGCACCAGGAACCCCAATCGCTTTCCGACGGGTTCGCCCCCCGCGGCCGTAAGGGCCCCTCTAAAAGCGGCTATGTGCGCGCGCGAGCGGTCGATCTCCTCGCTGATATCCAACCGGTCGGCCAGTACGGCAACCTCCTGAGCCAAGCGTTGAGGATCGACGGAAACCCCATCCGCCAAAACCCGCACGGCCTCGCGAAGCCGGTCGCGTTGATGCACAATCCGGTGAGGAGCCCGCTCGCCCGCACGCGTGACCGCATCTTCGACGATGCGCAGCCGATCTGCCAGATACGCCGCGAGTCGTGCCCCTTCAGCTTCGCGCATGTGCGTGAGCGCCCGAGCTGCCGCATCGACAATCGTCACCAACTCCGCGGCGGATCCCTCGCGGGCTGCGGTCCCGTCCGCGTCGTCTGCGTCCGGAGCCGTCGATACAACGACGTCCGGTAGACGGAGCACGGTAGCCAGATCGACGTCACCCGCGAGGCCGTACCGTGTCTTGAGCGAATTCAGTAACGCGACGTATGCGGCAAATCGCGTCTCGTCTATGCCGCCTTGCGCGTCCTCAGTGGCACGCTCTGCCCGAGCGGTGAGCGTCACGTGGCCGCGCGTGACATGTTGGCGCAGCGTCTCCCGCACGTCGCCCTCCCAGCGGCTGTAGGCCGATGGGAGCTTGACGCTTGGGTTGAAGAAGCGGTGATTGACAGTTCGGATTTCGACATGGACGCGAGCCCGGCCCACGAGGCCAGTCGCGGCGCCGAACCCGGTCATGCTGCGCACTAGTGACAAGCGTCTAAACTATCGTCACTAACCCCAGAAGTGCCACCGCACGCCGTAGATATTGAGCTGACGCGGCATGAGGAACCCGGGGACAAGGTCGTAAGGGTACCCGTTCAGATTTCTGTCCTGCCAGAACACCGACGCTTGCAGGATGCGAATCTCCACGTACGACGTGAACGCCTCTTCCGGCTGGGTGTACGCATGTGCCGCCAATGACGGGGAACGGCGTCTGGCTCCGATATTCGAAGACGCCTCCCACACGAATCGCGAAGGTGTGGCGCGGGAACTTGCTCAGTAGCTCAGTCGAGATGAACGCCTCGGCGCGCGTCTGATATTGCGGACGATACGGGCCGGCCGAGCCCCAATCCATGACCGTTACGTCAGCGTGGATGAGGTTGGCGATGGCGCCTTGCACCGTGGCAAATCGGCCTGTTACGCGCCCCTCGGCCGCGGGAAGAAAGGTCGTGTCATATACGCTCAGGGCCGGGACGAGAGCCGTATCGCGCGTCATGACGCCTCCCGTCAGTGCGAGCTGACCGACATGGAGTGAGGCTTCGGCACGCAATGCCGTAGACGTGGGTGGCGCGTCGGTCGCGTTGCTCGAGTACTGCCGGCTTGCTGCACCCGCGAGGCTCAAGAACGGCAGAGGCGTGAGTCGTGCCTCGGCTTCGACCGTAGACACTGGCACCGTGAGCAGGCGCTCCGGAACAAGCACCGTCGGCCACGCGCTCGGCGCCCCACGCTCGACGAACAGGGAAAGCGCGAGGGGCCCGCTCTCGAAGCTCGCGCGGGCCGACGGCGAGCTGATCGACGTGTGCCCGAACAGGCGCAGGCGCTCGGTACCGCTGAAACGAATACCCCATCGTGTGAACCCGGCGGCGGCGACGTATTGAGACTCTGACGTCGCAGTATCCACCGTGTCGATCGGCACACCCAGCGACGCTGCGGTTGCCGCGTCCGCATGGTGGCTGTCCTCCTCGAAGATCAGCGTAGAGGCTATGAGCTGGGCCCACACCCCGCGATCCGGGTCGCCGTACGCAGCCCGCGCGTACGCATCCGTACGCGTCGATTCGAGATTCGGGAGTGCCAGTCCCACCGCGGTGTCGCCCGTCAACAGATCGATGCGCTGCTCCAGGTCGCGCCCGCGCCGAGCGCGCTCGCCGAACACATCGAATGACCACGGGCCACGGGCCCAGCCGACCCGGCCCATGAGTGAAGTCTCGTCGCCCCCGCCACCGAATGGCCCTACATTCGTGAGTTGTTCGCCGCCAGCCTGGATCGCGAGGCCATTGCGAAAACGCTGCCCGTAAAAGCCGCGATACAGATTGGTGTTATCGTTCCCAGTCGCGACGTCTGCACGCGTGTACGGCGAGGTGCGGTCGACGCGCCACGTGCGCAAGTATACGCGTAATTCTCCCGCGCCTCGCTCGACGGCCACCTCCTCGAGCGCCCAGAGCTGAATCGTCGCAAGGTCGGTCGTGCCGCGTAGCCGAGTATCGAGCGGGTCCAGCTCGATTCCGTCCAAAAAAACGCGCACACGTGCCGCATCCCCGAGGTACGATCCGACCATAGGCGTCGAGAGCCAACCGGCTCGGAAGCCGGTGAATCCAGGAACGCGGTCAAGGAGATCGGCCAGCGTTAGGGCGCCCGACGCATAAATCTCTTCCCGGTCCCAGTAGTAGCGTTGTCCAGCTCCCAAGAGCGGAGGTTGCTCGGCGTGCGCGAGCGGCGCACGACCGACCGTTGTGTCGGGATGGTATGAAGCAACAGACGTATCCGGACGGTTCCTCCGTGCTCGGCGCGCCGAGTCCGACAGCGTGGTATCGGGGGGAGCCGCCGTGAGTGTCGTATCGCCGCGACCGCGCGTCGTGTCTTGCGGCGAGGCCCCTTGTGCGCGCGCCGGCGCGCCAGCCGAGGTCAGATAGACAACGGCCCCGGCGAGGAGGCCGAGGCCGGCACGGCTAGACGTCATAGGACGTGCGGCCGCTCAGCGCGCTCGCCCCCGGGCGAACTCGACGAACATGCCGACTGGTACACCGGTCGGCCCTTTTGGGATCGCCACCAAGTCGGACTCTGAGTATGCGGTCCCCGCGATGTCGAGATGTACCCATGGGTATCCCGTCGCGAACGCTTCGAGGAACTTGGCCGCCGTGATCGAGCCAGCGGGGCGTCCGCCCGTATTCTTGAGATCCGCGACGTCCGATTTGATCGCCTCCTTGTACTCCTCCCAGAGCGGCAGTTGCCACGCGCGCTCGCCCACCCGCTCGCCGGCGTCGATGACCTCGCGGACGAGAGCGGCGTCCGTTCCAAATATGCCGGTCGCCAAGTGGCCCAAGGCGATCACGCACGCGCCTGTAAGCGTGGCCGCATCGATCACGGCTGTTGGCTCGAAGCGGCCAGCGTAGGCGAGCAGGTCCGCCAAGACAAGGCGGCCTTCAGCGTCGGTGTTGATCACCTCGATCGACGTTCCCGAGGACGCGCGGACGACGTCGCCCGGGTTCATGGCAGTGCCCGAAGGCATGTTGGTCGTCGCCCCGACGATGCCAATGACGTTGATCGGCAGGCCTAGCCGAGCTATCGCCTCCATTGCTCCCAGGACTCCGGCGGCGCCGCACATGTCGAACTTCATGAACTCCATCCCCTGGGCAGGCTTGATGGATATTCCGCCGCTGTCGAAGCACAGCCCTTTGCCGACGAACACGATTGGCTTCGCCGTTTGCGGCCCTTTGCGGTACTCGAGCACCAGAAGCTTGGGATCTTGCGGCGTTCCCTGGGCGACGCACAGGAACGCGCCCATCTTGAGCTCGGTGAGCTCGGTCCGACCCAGAACCGCGACTGCGAGTTCATGGCGGCGGGCTAGGTCGCGGGCGGTGTCCGCGAGGTAGTCCGGAGTGCACACGTTGCCGGGCATCATGGCGAGCTTACGCGCGAGGTCGTAACCGGCGCCGATCGCTACGCCAGCCCGAACGGCAGCGTCGGCACCGGTCGCGTCATCGACGTGGATCGCTACCTCCGACAGCCGAGGCTTTTGCTCCTCTGTCGGGCGGCGGCGACTTGAGGTCGGTGTATTCCCATGCGCCGAGCTGCAGACCGATGGCGATCGCGTTCGACGCCGTCGCTGGACGCCCCGCCCGCGTACCACGCCAGCCTCTCGATTCCAAGCGACTGCGCTCGGCGAGCGGCAAGAGAGGCTGCTCGCTGGAGCGCATCGCCCTTGTCGGCGTCCTTCCCAAGGCCGACTAGCAGATACCCGCTGAGGGCCGGCTGAGCCGCCGGCAAGGTGCAGGACTTCGTCCTTGGCACCGCCAAAATCCTTACGCTCGAGCGTGCGAGCGAGTGCGCCGTTGAGCGCGGCGTCTACGGGACGGAGTGCCGCAGTCAGCGGCGCGGCGGGAGGCAGGGCGATCGCGAGCGAAAACGCGTCGAGCCCGGAGAGGTCGACCGGCCGCACGGATATGGACAGGCTCATGGCGCGGCCAATTTACTGTCGTTTACCCCGTCGTGCCGAATCCGGCCGCGATCGCGTTGATGGAGAACAGCAGGGCAGCCAGGTAGGAGTTTCGCTGCTCGCCCTCGCCCGCGGTCGAGCGAAAGAGGCGCAGCAGCTCGATCTGCTCCCGATGCACGCGGTCAAGAATAGGCAGACGGCGGTCCACGCGACGGCGCAGCTCGCCGAATCGCTCGGCAATCATGGACGCGTTCGTCACTCGGAGGATTCCCTCGACAGTTCGCGCGTGCTCCGCCTCGACCAACCCCAGCACCGCGTGGCGCGTGGGCGTATCAGGAACGAGGTCGGCGTAGGCGCGACAGAGACCAAGGTCCACTTGCAACAGCGTCTTTTCCGCCTCGTCGAGAATCAGCCGGAACATCGGAAACTCGTTGAACATTCGCTCGAGCAGTGCCTGTCCACGCTCACCCCGGATGGCCAGAAACGCGCTGATGGCGCTCCCGATTCCGTACCACCCCGGAATGCAGTGGCGGTTCTGTGTCCAGGCGAACACCCAAGGAATAGCGCGCAGATCGGCGAGCGCGCGGGCGCTCGATCGGCGAGCAGGACGAGACCCGAGATTCAGTAGCGTAAGCTCCTCGAGCGGCGAGGCCCCGCTGTAATACGCGAAGAACGCCGGGTGCTCGACGAGCCCCCGATAGGCCGCGAAGGCCGCGCCGGAGAGGGCTTCCATGGCTTCGGCAAACTGAGGAGACGGCTCGGCCGTGCTGCGCTCAATGGCGTGCTCCAGCACGCTGGCAGCGAGCAGCTCCAGTTGATAGAGCGCCGCGTCGCGCGTGGCGAACTTGAACGAGACGACCTCGCCCTGCTCTGTCAGTCGCATTCGCCCGTTGACTGATCCTGGCGGCTGCGCGGCGATCGCGCGCCCGGTGGGCGCCCCCCCGCGACCTACGGAGCCGCCGCGGCCGTGAAAAAACGGAATGGCCACACCGGCGTCTGCGCCCACGCGCGTGAGCTTTGATTGCGCTTTGCTCAATTCCCAGTTGGCGGTCAGGAAGCCGCCGTCCTTGTTCGAGTCGGAATAGCCGATCATGACCTCTTGGGCGCCGCCCCAGCCACGCACACTCCGGCGGACGAGCGGCACGGCGAGTAGCTCTTTCATGATCGCCGGCGAGGCGCGCAAATCAGCGATCGTCTCGAAAAGTGGAACGATGGGCAGTGTGCAGCGTTCGACGCCGGCCGCGTCGGAGGACAGGCCTGCCTCTTTGGCGAGCAGGTACGCGGAGAGGATGTCGTCCACTCCGGCCGTCCCGCTGATTATGAATGTCCCAAATGCACGACGGTCGACCTCAGCCCGTAGGTCACGCACGAGCTGCAGCATGCTGAGTGGACCAGCGGCCTCCGGCGGCCAGGCTCGACCGGCCCGCTCGCTCGTGCGCGGCGAGGTCAGCTCGCCGAGCAGCCAGGCGCGCAGATCGTCGGGCTTCGTCACATCCGTCCCGTCGGCGGCCGCGAGCGCACCCGCGGCCACACGGAGAACCGCGACGTGGTCGCGCAGATCCAGTCGAGCCGTGGAGAAGCGGAATACCTCGACCTCGCGGCGGAGGGGTGCAACCATTGACTGCCCAAGCGCCTCGCACCGCGATTCGCGGAGCGCGCGCTCCAGCACGGACAAGTCAGCCGCTAAATCGTCGGCGTCGGCATATCGGGGTGCCATCGTCTCGGACCACCCGCGCTCCGCGTGCGACAACGTGGCCGTCACTCGGCGCAGCATGAACGCGAGATACTGGCGGAATAACTCGTTGGGATTGCGCTGCGCTATCTGCGTGGCGTCGCCGCTCTGCGCGAGAGCCTTGACCACTGCGCGCTGGAACCACAGCGGCGCCGCGACGGCGTCTTGCGAAATGCTGAGCGCGCGCAATAGCGCGCTGAGCCGGCGAGCGTAGCGACGCAGCGACGCTATGCGGTTTTCCCGCACGGCGTGGCGCGTCACGTCGTTAGTGACGAACGGATTCCCGTCTCGATCGCCGCCAATCCAAGAACCGAACTCAAGGAACGTTCCCACATCGGCGCGCGCCTCGGGATAGTAGTCGCGCACCGCGCGGCGCAATCGTTCTTGCAGCGTTGGCACGGTGTCAAACAGGGTCTCGGCGAAAAAGAACAAACCCCAGGCGATCTCCTGCTCCACCGTCGGCTTCTGAAGCCGAAGTTCCCCGGTCAGCCATAACAGGTCGATCTCGTTGCGGAGCTCTGTTAGCATCGCGTCTCGCTCGCGCGGCGTCCAACGACGGCCTTCGAGCTGCTCCAGGTACCGATATATCTCGCGGTGCTTTTCCAACACGGTGACGCGTTTGGCCTCGGTCGGATGCGCCGTGATGACAGGCGTTATGTGCAGGGCCGCAATCACACCTTCCACAGTCTCCAGCGGCACGCCGCGCTCGCGCGCCTCGCGCATGACCCGGGAAAACGTCCCGCCCACGTGCGCGTGGCCCTGCTCCGACTCGGTTGCGCGCCGAGCGCGGAAGGCAGCGTACTGCTCGGCGAGGCTCAATAGCTGAAGCCACATGCCCTGCGCCTGCAGAGCGCGCGCGACGGTACGCGGCGTACCGGGCCCGCCGCCGACCCCGCCTCGAATCGCAGCGGCGGCGTCGGGGTTTCGCTCGCGGATCACCGATTCAAGGAGGCCGAGCAGTGTATCGGCCGGCGGAGGCAGTGCGGGAGCTTCCCCGGCCGGTGGAGGCGGGGCGGTAACTGGATCCACACGCATGGGCGATCCGGTGGAGTCGTCGGCCATTACCCTGACAAGCTAAACGGGCCTGTACGCGGGCGGTGGCATTCTCGTAATGCTTCCGCCGCAGTAAACTCCCCGGCGTGACCGTCCCCGCGTTACGGCCGCTCCTCGTGGCGGCCTTGCAACTGTGGCCTCCAGCTGTATCCGCTCTGCCGCACGCCACGGTCACGATCGACCGTGACGCCCAACTGCTGATCATCGAGTTGCCTCCTACGGACCTTCCGGCGTCGAGCACGGGTCAGATGACGATGGTGAACCCGCCTATCTGCCAGGCGGTAATTCCAATGGACGTCTCGTTGTTCAGTGTCCGAGCGGAGGTAGTTGACAGTCAAGGAGTGCCACTTCCCAAAGTATTCTTGCACCACTTCAATCTCACGGATCCCGGCCGCCGTGACCTGTTCCTACCAACTTCACTGCACCTCATGGCGGCCAGCAAAGAGACTCCGGCGGTGCGGCTGCCTCAGCTCATTTTGGGCCTTCCGGTCGCGCGTGAGCGGCCCTTGATCGTCACCGCCATGCTCAGCAACCCGACGTCCAGGACTTATCACGGAGTCCGCGTGCGGTGGGTTTTCGGGTTCCGCCCGCTGGGCTCGATCTTTCCGATCCTCAGGACGTATCCATGGGTCATGGACGCGCAATTCCCCACGGGAGATCGGGTGTTTGGTCGGCCCGCGTTCGACCTCCCGCCAGGGCGAAGCGTATTCGCGTGGGACAGTCGTCCGGCCATCCCAGGGTACATCGTTGGGATCGGGGGCCACGTTCACGACTACGCCGTCCGATTGGAGTTCTTGGACGTCACGGCAGGGACCGTGCTGTGGCACGCGGTGCCCGTGCGCGATTCGCTGGGCCATGTGCTCAGTATGCCCGTCCAACGATTCTACAATTGGCGTCGGATCGGCATACACGTCGATCCTCGCCACACGTATCGCGTAGCGGTGACGTACGAGAATCCGACCGCCGATACTATTCAGCAGGCCGCTATGGGATCGATCGCGGGGCTATTCGTTCCCGAGTTGGGCGCGCGTTGGCCGGGCGTCGACACGACAAACGCCGTCTATCAGCGCGATCTGTCCGATGCGCTAACCGCAGACGACATGAGCCACATGACCATGAGCGCAGCGACCCGCTGACTTTCGGAGGGAAAAGCGCAGAGCCGTCCAGCTAGCACGGCGGCGAGCCACCGCGCGGAAGCGTCAGCACGAATGTCGAGCCCACGCCAACTCGACTCTCGACCGTCACCTCGCCACGCATCCGACGGGCCAACTCCCGGCTAATGGCCAGGCCAAGACCGGTGCCTTCCGTCGTTCGCGTAAAGCGGGAATCGAGACGCACAAAAGGATCGAAGATGCGTTCGAGCTTGTCGGGCGGAATGCCGCACCCCGTGTCGCTCACCTCGACGCGTGCGCGGTCGCCATCGGCGACGCCCCGAAGCGTGATCGCGCCGCCAATCTCGGTGAACTTGACGGCGTTCGACAGAAGATTTAGCACGATCTGTTGAAGTTTGTCGGGGTCGGCGTGCACTGTAAGCTCTGCGCCGCACGGGGTGTACTCGTAGCGCAGCTGCTTAGCGCGCAGCTGCGGGCCGACGAGCGTCTCTATCGCGTTGAGCGTGTCGGCTAAGGGAGTGTCGGCGATTGCGAGCTCGATCTTTCCAGCTTCTAGCTTCGCGAAATTGAGAATGTCGTTAACCAGCCCAAGCAGATGCCGCTGGCTGTGCTGAATGCGCCGCAGGTCGTCACGTTGCAAATCCGTTATCGGCCCTCGCACTCCCAGGCTCAAAAGCTCGGCGTAACCTGCGATTGCATTGAGGGGAGTCCGCAGCTCGTGACTCATGCTCGCCAGGAACTCGGACTTCGCCCGGTTGGCGGCTTCGGCCTCGCGCCGGGCCAATTCGGCGGCCTCACGCGCGCGGCGCTCGGCTTCATACAATCGAGAGTTCTCGCTGAGGAGCGCAGCGCGCGAGACTGCTTCGCTTAGCCGGGCCGTTTCCAAGGGCGCGGCCGTCTGGTCAGCGAGCGCACCAAGCAGCCACTCGTCCGCGGCTGTCGCAGCCCCGCCGCTCTCTCGCAGCACCGCGAGAACGCCGGTGACTCTACCCTGAACCACGAGCGGGACGCCAATGAAGCTGGACGCCGTGTCGGCTCCCAGCAGCCCTTGCAACCGGACGACTAACGACTCGTCGAACGATTCGCGGAAGCGATCGACCACCTCGGGTGCGACGCCATATGAGGCTCTGACGCTGAGAAGCCCGTCGTCGCCCACGAGCATCAGGACGGCCTTGTCCGCACTAAGCATCTCCGGCGGCTCGATCGGCGGCCAGGCGAAGGATGTCTTGCAGCGACTTGGCGTAAGTGAATGCGTGGCTGACTTCCGTCAGCCGCTCGACGTGCCTGTCGGTCGCTGGTGGCGTCAGCAGTCCGTCCGGTTGGCCGGCCGTCATGCAGAAGACTCGCTTGATCGTACGACCCGAGCGCCACGCTGGTCGATCTCGAATTGGTGCGAGCGGCGATCGTGCGCGCTATTCCGGGTTTTGATTACACGGAGTGTGCGGCCCGAGGACCCATCGGCACCGTCGCCGAGAAGGAGAACGTTATCCGACACATAGCTGAAGCGTTGCGCATGGCTGTCGGCGGCGGTCACGCCGATGGCGGATTCGAATGTTAGTAGAGAGGTAACGTTGTGCACTGCGAAATGCTGGACTAACGCATAGAGATAGTCATGTAGCCGTTGTGGGTCACTCGCCGCGATCACCAGATCGCCAAGGGCGTCGATTACGACGCGGTCAATTGCATCCGTCCTAATGAGATCGAAGATCGTACCGATGATACTGTCGATCGGAAGCTCGACCGGCGATGCATACAAAACGTGCAGCCCACGCTTCTTCGCATCCTCAAGATTGAAACCGAGCAATTGCCCGGTACGGCGAAGTTGCATCGGATTTTCCTGGAAATGCACGATCAACGACGATTGGCCGCGCTTGATCCCACCCATTGCGAATTGCAGCCCGAGAGTCGTTTTGCCCGCGCCGGTGGGTCCGACCACCATCGTCGTGGTACCTCGCCAAAGTCCTCCACCAATGACGTCGTCGAGCCCCTCGATACCAGTTGCCACGCGCTCCAACGTCGGCGTGTAATCCTCCGCGACGGAAGGCGACACCAGGCGCGGGTAGAGCTCCAGCCCCCGGTCCGTGATGCGGAATGCGTGCTGTCCCTCACGGTACTTTCCCCGCGGAGCTTGAGTACGCGAAAGAAGCGCTCGTCCCGCGAGCCGAGAGAAACGCGCGCGAGCTCGACAATCGAGTCGGCGACGGCGAATTCGGGGTACAACTGGATGCCAGAGCGAGTGTACTCGCCGAGGAAAAACGTTGTCGCGTCATACGCTGACAGCATTCCGGCCAGGTCGCTAATGAGGCGGCGAGTTTCCGCCGTGTCAGCTCCAAGATCGTGTATGGCACGGAATGAATCGATCATGATGATGCGCGGCGAGGTCGTCCGAATCTCATGCGCCAGCCGACTGACGAGGGCGCGCGGGCCTTCGGCTGCAAGCGCTGGTCCGACATCGTCGTAAACGATGGCGGAGTTAAGGCGAGCGGCGTCGAAGAAGGCCAGTCGCTGCGCGTAGCTCACGACCTTGGGCAGTGGCTCGGACAGAGTGGTCAGGTAGAGAACCGGGCGATCATCCGAGGCGTTGTGGAACATGAGCTGCTGGGCGAAGACCGTCTTCCCGGTACCTGGCTCGCCCATGATGATGTTGATGGAGTTTGCCATGAAGCCGCCATCGAGAATCAGATCGGCGTTGGCATTACCCGTACTGACGCGCGGGAAGGACGTCGAATCCGGCGCTGCTTCGCGGTTTGGCTCCAAGGAATCCGGATTCATTGCACCTTCTCTCCCCGGCGGGACGCATCACGCGCTAGCAGTTCCTGTACCGTTTCGACCAGTCGACGCTCGGCGAGGGGCTTCATGAGGAACGCGTCGGCGCCGGCCTCACGCGCGCGGGTGCCTGCGGCGAGGATGCTGAAGACGAGAACCGCGGTATGCCGCAGACTGCCGTCTTCCTTGATCGCGCGACACAGCGCGAGGCCATCCAACTTTGGGACCAGAATCTCCGTGATCACGACGGCAGGCAGTATTCGCCGTGCAAGCTCGAGCGCCGATGCGCCGTCGCCGACGAACTCGGCCGCGAATCCCGCCTCGTCCAAAAAGTATCGCTCGAGCTCGCGAACGTGCGGGTCGCGCTCCACGACGAGGACAATCGCCGACCTGTGCTGTTGGCCTGCATCGCCGGGCCGCGAACCGTAAGGAGATGCCCTGGTCGTGAGATCGCTTTCGTCCATCCACTCCCGTGGTGCTGGTCGCGCGACTTCGCGAACAGATGTGGTTACCCGCCCGTGACAATGTAACCATGCCGCGCCGCCGGAAACAAAGGAATTCAGAGCGCGACCAGAGCGACTGTTTCGCAAGCGGACTAATTGTCCCGACACGTGGGCTCGCCCTCGAACGACACCCTGGGGCGAGACCTACTCGATCAGGCCATACGCGATTGGCTCGTGGTCGAGTGAGCCAGACACCCACGCGCGGTGTCCCACGTGCGCGCGCAGGTTGGGCGAC
This sequence comes from uncultured Gemmatimonadales bacterium, assembly GCA_963838855.1. Classification (GTDB taxonomy): domain Bacteria; phylum Gemmatimonadota; class Gemmatimonadetes; order Gemmatimonadales; family Gemmatimonadaceae; genus FEN-1251. Next base: position 155,255 of record CAWISX010000022.1, read on the forward strand.
GGGTTTACCAGCGCGCGACGAGCGCCGTCGGCGGTCACGACGTAGAGAGTGTCCCCGTCTGCCACGAGCCGTCCATCTACCGCGGGAGCGCCGTTTGCCGCGACGACCGCAAACCGGGTGACCGTGAGGTTGGATCCTGCGACCCTGCCGACGACGGACACCTCCAAGCCGTCTACGCGACGGAGCGTCGGCGGGCCGATCAAGGTGAGAGGTAGCGCGCCGGGGTCAGGCATCAGAACGACGCGCGGGAAAGGCTGGCTGCCGACCACGCGCAGGTGACCCACAACGGAGTCGGCCGCTGCCTGCTCTAGCCGCTGAGGTACCGCGGAATCGTCACGCGCCGCGCCGTTCATGTGATGACATCCGAGCGCGCAGAGGACCGCGATGGTGCTCCCAGCCGCGTGGCGCACTACCTGACTCGAATGATCCCCACACGGAACCCGCTGGACGATGAGATCGGGCCGCCGCTCCCGCTCTCCAGCATCAGCGTCTCCGTCCCGTCGCCTGTCGCCGAGAGCAGGAAGAACGATGCCGCTGTCCCTGGAACCCCCTGAACGGACTGACTGAGAGACCCGGATGTCAGGGTCACCGGCTGAACCGGAAACACCGGCGAGCCGGATCCGGTGAACAATCCGCAGGGTGAGCCGCCGCATGTGAGAGCTGTCTGGCCGGTGTAAAAGATGTTCCCGAAATTGAAGCTAGGTATGGTCGTGCGCGGATCGGCACCGACGAAGGTGGCGGTGTCGTATATCGCGGTCGCGAGGTTCCAGTACACCAAGAGCAGCGGGATGGATTGGGCGGTGTGAGTGCTCAGGTTCGCCAGACCGACGAGCTGTGGCTCGTTCACGAGGGATTGTATGAATGATCCCTCGGTGCTCCCGTATTGGTCTGTCGCCCAGCGCGCGATCGTCCACCCGGCCCCGTAATTCGAGGGCGTGTCCTCGCCCAGCCCCTCCGAGTTTGACTGGCTCTCGCTCTCCAGGTAATCGAAGAAAAATGGCAGGTGACCACCAACCAGGGTGTATGGTTTGTTGTTCGCTGCGTCGCACGGGGCGCTTGCGCCAAGGTCGAGCTCACAAGCGACCGTCTGCAAGAAGTTGGCGTTCCCTTTCCACGTTGCCTGGTTGAAGTGCCGCTCCCAGATCTCCGACGACTCTTGCGCCAGCCCTTCTTCCAACCAGATCTCCTCGAACGCGGAGCTGTTGTTGAGGATACGGTCGCTGTAGGAGACAATGTGCTTCGTTTCGTGGGCAGCGGTGCCGCGCAGGAGGTCTTGCCACGTGGCCACGTCGAAGCCATTCGTGCCCGCCACCCAGTAGTAGAACATCTCCGTGTTGTTGCTGAAATCGGCGTCCGCGCCACTCGACGCGAACGGGAAGAAATCGCATCCGTTGACGAACGCGACGATACCGCCGCCGAAGGCGTTGAGCTTGGGAGTGATCGTCACAGTCACTTTGCCCACGCCGGAGAGGCTTGCGTCGTAAGCCAGCGGGTTTCCGATGTAGCTCAGGATGTGTGGCCAGGTCGTTTGATCGTATTCGTTGGCGAACGTCTGGTAGAACGAGGAATCTGGCCGAAGGCTGTTCGGCCATGCGGTGAGACTCGTATCTGCGAGCACGATGACGTGCTGGCCCACGGCGACCGTGCGTGCGCCGATCGAGTCGACGTCGGTGCAGCTCCCGGCGAGCTGCTTCCTGACGTAGACCCGGTTGACGGCGCCAATCGTTTGCGTGACAGAGGCATTGAGCGGTGCGATGCGCCCGCCAGTGGCTAGAATGCGGGCTCGCACTGCGCTGGGATTCCCGAGCTTGGCGTACATCCGGCGATTGAAGTCGAGGGCGCTCAAGTGATTCATGGCTAGCCGTTTGATAGTCGCGAGGCTGGCCGCTAGGGGTCCGGCAACTGCGTACTTCGGGTTGCGCTTTGCCAGGGAGGCGTAGCGCTTCGCCTTCTGGTTCCGAGCCGCAGTGACGGGCGGGTGCGCGCCGCTCGCGCCCGCCGCCGCGAAAGTGCCGGCGAGCGTGAAATCTTCCGTGACGGTGTGAGTCGAATCCGTGTTCACTACCGCGATCAGGTATTGCGACCCGCTTTGCACGGACAGATGCGTATCGAAGGCGGGCGACTCCAAGAAGACCGCCGACTGGCCGGCGGACGTTAGGCTTGTCGATCCCGCAGCCGCGGTCAGGTAAAGCGTGACTGTCACGGTCTGCGGGTTATTGGTCGCGCCAGACCCTGAGATCGGAACCGTCGCCATGTACGTGCCGCCGGGAAGTGCTCCGGTCGCGACGTTGAGCGTGAGCATGGATGGTGCGGTGGTCCGGCTCAGCTGAGCGGACAACCAACCTGATCCCCCACTGCCGTAACTGATCGAGCCGACGCTTAAGCCGGCAAGTGCGCCGTTACCGTTATTCGTGATGGCCACGGTTTGCGCTGGGGGACTGGTGCTGCCCTGCTGGCCGTTGAAGGAAACCGTCACGCTCGCGAGCCCGAGGGCCGGACCGTTTTTCGGTGACGTTGACGTTCCGCTGCAACCGGCGAGCAAATACGCGGCGCCAAGGAGAAAACATTTAGGAGCGCGCAACGCCGCCATGTTCCGCACCGCGCGCATCACTCTTTCCTTACGACGCACCGCGGTTGAGGAGGGTCGACACCGCATGGGCTGAGATCCAGGACGCGCTCTGCCGGACTATCGTCACGAGACGGCAAGACGTGCCTAGACCGCCATTGGCCGAGCTCGCATTTCCCCCGGCTCTTGACATTGCCCCACCAACCCGACAGCCATGAAGAGCGGCGCAGAACGAACCGATGGGCGCCGCACTCGTTCAGGAGGCATTATGGGAATGGTCCTGGAATGCGCCAAGGTAGATCCGTCGAGCGGGTGTCACCACGTTGTGCGGGGCGCGACGGAAGAAGAGGTGGTAAAGAATGCGGCCGAGCACGCAAAACAGCATGGCATCCGGGAGATGACGCCGGAGATGGCGGCGAAGGTCAAGGCGAACATACGCCGCGAGTAGCGGCAGCTCGTTAGCGTCGCGCGGGCCTTGGGGGCGCTCGTGCAGAGCGCCTGAGAGTGATTGGTGCGGTGAATCTTGCGGTGCGACTGCCCGTGCAGCAGCAGCAGTCGCCGGCGTGCTGCCCGAAGTCCGACCTGTAACGGCCAAACAATTGCGCGCGCTACAGCCGCAATCGCTGGCATCCCGAAGCGATGGCAGCCGCGCACTCGGCCGTCGCGGCGATCGCTGGAAAGGCACGCGGCGGCTCGGGCGCGGCCGTGGGTGTCCGCAGCTGGTAGTGCCACCAGCCGACATCGTGCCACCGCCCAAACTTGTAGCCGACCGACCGGTAGATGCCCACCGGCACGAACCCAATCGCCTCGTGCAATCCCACGCTGGCCGGATTAGGCAACGTTATCCCGCCATAGGCGTTGTAGAACCCTTGCAGGGCCAGCACTGCAAGGAGCGACGTATACAGACCAAATCCAACGCCAGCGCGCCGTGCGTCCTCGTGGACGTAGACCGACACATCCGTGGACCACTGGTAGCCTTGCCGCTCTCGGTGGAGCGCCGCATACGCATAGCCGGCTAGCCGGCGCGCATGCGCGTCTCCTTGTTCTGCCTGGCGCTCGCACACGAGCCAAGGTCGCGCCGACAGAGTCGTAGCGATGCGTCGCGCCATCTCGGCCGGCGCCGGAGGCTCGAGCTCGAACGACGTCACGGCGACCGCGACAGAAGGAGCGTAGATCTCCGCGACCTGCGCGCCATCGTCCGGGGTGGCTATTCGAATCGTCGCCACTGGCGGACTACGGTCGCTCGCCGAGCTGTTGAGCGCGTCTGGTCAAGTGTGCGACGAAGTTGTCTCATCAGGTCTAGTGCGGCAGACTGGTTCCCGTAGATTTGCGCTCCTTGGCGGCAGCCGCTCACCAATGGGAGATCGGCGAAGCTGTGCACATCCCACGACCGGAGTACTTCATGAAGCTCGCTCTGACTGTCACGCCTGCTACCGTTCTACTACTGGCACTCGCGTCCACTGGTGCCGCTCAGGACCGTCCCTACACGGAGGGCCCTGTGGTAGCGGTATCGTACATCGTGATCAAACCGGGAATGTTCGACAAGTACGTGAAATATCTCGACAGCGACTACAAGAAATCGATGGAAGCCGAAAAGAAAGAAGGTGTAATCGTCGATTACGGGGTTTACTCCTCGCCGCAGGGACACGAGGGCGATTGGAACATGGTGTTGACAGTCACCTATAAGAACATGGCCGCTCTCGACAACCTCCGGGACAAGATGGAACCGATTCAACAACGAGTGCTGAACCTGTCGCCCGAGCAGGCCGCACAAGGCACCATCGATCGTGCTGCCATGCGCGAGCAGGTGGGCAGCCGACTGTTGCGCCAGTTGATCCTGAAGTAAGAGTCGCTAAACGGGAGTCCGCATGCGGGTAATTTCGCTTCTTGCCAGTGGCACCGAGATCGTCTGCGCCTTGGGGGCGGGTGATGCCCTGGTGGGACGGTCCCACGAATGCGATAACCCGGAGTGGGTGCGGACTCTACCCGCTTGCACGGGCCCCGCGTTCGATATAGAGGTGCCCAGCGGCGAGATCGACGCCGAGGTAAGGCGTCGGATTAGAGCCGGCGAACCGCTCTACCATGTGGACACGGACCTGATCCGTGGATTGCGCCCTGACCTGCTGATCACGCAGGCGCACTGCGAAGTCTGCGCTGTGACGCCGGGAGACGTCGAACGCGCAGGCTGCGGGGCTTTGGCTGCGCAGGTATTGGCTCTGAACGCGGGCACCGTCCAAGGCATTTTTGACGGCGTGATGAGCGTGGCCGGCGCTCTGGGATTGCCACGCGCGGGCGAGGTGTTGGTCGGCGAGATGCGCGATCGGATGCAGGCCGTCACCGACGCGGTGCGGAGTAAGGCGCCACCGACGGTAGTCATGCTGGAATGGACCAACCCGATCTTCTCGATGGGCAACTGGGGACCGGAGCTGGTGGAAGCGGCCAATGGCAAGGTGCTGCTGGGGGAGAAGGGACAGCATTCGCTGCCGATTTCCTGGGACAGCGTGCGCAAGGCTGACCCAGACTACTTGATCATTGCGCCGTGTGGCTACGGTCTCGAGAAAACGATCCGCGAGATGCCGCTGTTGGAAGCGCTACCAGGATGGTCGCAACTAAGGGCCGTAAGAGCGGGACGGGTGGTGCTAGCCGATGGGAACAAATACTTCAACCGTTCCGGGACCACTATCGTTGACACCGTGGAGATCCTTGCGGAGATCCTACACGGATACCAATCGGCGCCCGACAGTCACCCGGGCGCTTGGCAACACTTTGGTTGCGTAGACAAGGCCTCTTCGCTAGTGCCGCTCGACGTCTTGTAGACGCGCGAGCCGCAGCTTCACCGCGGCGACGTTGGGCTGCAGCTCAGGATCGGCGTTCTTCCACAGCTCGACGAACTTGAGATAGTGTTCCACGGCTTTGTCCCGATTCCCTTTCGCCTCGTACAGCTCGCCCAGGCGCTTGTGCATCCCGGCCAGCAAGTACGCGTCCGTGCTGGCCTTCGTGAAATTCGGCGTCGCGATGTAGCGCTCGTAAGTCGCGATCACCGAATCGGGAATGTTCGCGACGTCGTACGCCCGTCCGAGATTCGCCGGGAGACATTGGGTGCAATCGTTCGCGGGCCCATCGGGAAGCTGGTCGCCCAGCTTGAATTCGGCCACGGCGTCGAGCGGCCGCCGTTCGGCGAGCGCGATCTCTGCAAGCGCGTCGTGGCGAGCCGGCTCGTTGGCCCGCAAGAGAGCCGGAGTCCTGCACCTCGGTAGCGTATTGGGCGAGCACCGCGTGCCCTCGCTCAGGATGGCCAGCGAGCGCGTAAAGCGTCGCCACAGGGAAGTACGGCCGCTTCAAATCCGCGATCGTGCGCAGCGGAGTTCGGGCCAGCGCGGCATCGAGCTCCTGTATGCCACGCGCTGGCTGCTCGCGGAACCAGATATCGGCTCGGGCGGCGTCGAGCTCGGCCGAGAGCGGAGGTGGCGGCGCACCGCGTGCCACGTCTTGCGCGCGGGCGTCGGCCGTCGAGCCGTGCGCTCTCGGCGAGTCGCCCGTGGAGCATCGCCAAACTGGCAAGCACGTTTGCCGCAAACGCGCGGTTCGCCGCGTCGCGAGCGCCGGTGTGAACTGCACCAGCCGAGCCGTCGCGGAATCGACCTTCCCCTGCGCGTACAAGACGGGAATATCCACGATCGTCGAGGGACTTTCCGGGAACGCAGCACGTAGGGCCGCGGCAGTCGACTCAGCTGCCGCCAGCTTTCCCTGATCGATCTGCACGATTGCAAGAACAAAAAAGTAGTTTGCCGAGGGACCGCCCAGCGCGTTAGGCAATACCCGAAAGAGCGACTCGGCCCGGACGAAGTCGCGGCTCTGCCACATCAGAACGCCGAGATTGATGATCGCCACCGGATCGAGCGAATCCCGTGCGAGCAGCGCGCGGTACGCAGCCACTGCCTGCTGCCGATCGTGACCTGGCCCGTTATCGAAGTAGGATGCCGTCGCGAGATAGCGCTCCCGCTCGGTAAGGCGGTTGCGGTAGCGGTAGGCGCGCTCCAGTGCCGCGTTGACCCTTTCCCGTGGCATGGCCGCGTTGTGGAGCGCGACGCCGAGCTTCCGGTAGGCCATGGCAAACGTCGTGTCGAGTGCTACGGCCTCCTCGAGCAGCGGGATTGCCTTTTGGTCGTCGCCCTCGATGTCGTTGGCTCGCGCTCCCGCGGCGTACTTGCGCAACGCCTCGAGCGACGGCGTGGTCACCTGCTCGAGCGCGGGACTCGCGTGCACGTCCTTCAGCGACTCGCCAATCTTCCCCCGCAACTCATGCGTGAGCTTGTCGAGCGTCGGGAGAAGCTCCTTGGGGCCGTTGATCGTCTCACGATACGACGCGAGCTCATCGCCCGCGTCCGCGGCGACGAGTCTGACGGTCACGACGTAGCCGCCCGCCAGCGAGGTCACGTCTCCATCCACGATCGCCTTGATGCCCTCGCGCGCGGCGATCTCACGGGCGAGCGGAAGGTCGATCCGACTGGTCTCCGGACGCTGCATCCTCGTGAGCGCGGCCGACACCGTGCTCGCCGAGACGATCGAGACGACCGATGACTGCCCGAGATCGGTTCGTACCGCCTCGGTGACGATGCTTCCCAGAGATGAATCCGCCGCCGGCGCTCGAAAGTCGGTGACCAGCAGTCGCTCTTTGTTGGTGATCCGCCCGGCGGCGAGGAGGGAGCCCGCGGGGCCGATTCCCAGCGTGCGCAGAATCATGAAGCCCAGTACGAGCACGACGAACGCGCTCAGGGCCCCAATCCCACCGATCGCCGTGCGGCGCCAGCTCACCCAGGGGCTGGCCTTGACCGCGATCTGGGTCATTGTCGACTGCACGGCCGGTGAGCCACCGGGCGTGAGGGCCGCCATCGTCATGGCCTGGCGCGCCCCATGATGCACGAACGCCGTGAACAGAATGACGGGGAGCCCGAGAGCCATCACCACGAGCGCGCCCGGGAACACCCAGTCGGGCAATCCGATGACGAGAGTCGCCGCCCGGGCCACGAGCGCCACGGCCACGAACGCGAGCGCGTAGAGCCCGAGCGCGCGTCCCAGCCGCCGCTTGCCCCCTAACAGAATCGCCGGCATCGCGGGATGGCCGCCTCCACTCGTTACCGTCTCCAGCACGCCGCACGATATCGGCCGCCGATTGCGGGCGATCATCGGGCTCCTTCTCCAGACACTTCATCACCAGCTGCGCCAAGAAGCGGCGGCGTGTCGGGGCGCAGGTCCGCGATCGGCTCGGCGCGTTCGCCCATCTGCGCCGCCAGGAGCTTCTGCGGCGTCCTCCCATGGAACGGGGGCCGGCCCGGCGAGCATCTCGTAGGCCATGACACCAAAGGCGTAGATGTCCGCCCGATGATTCGTACCGGGATCCGCCGCCGCCTGCTCGGGTGCCATGTAGGTGGGCGTGCCGAGCGAGCTGCCGACCTGGGTGAGCGTTCCGCCGGAGCCATGGTCTTGGACGCCGACAAGGCCTTGGCCACGCCGAAATCCGTGACTACGGCGGAGCCACCGGAGAGCAGCACGTTGTCGGGCTTGATGTCTCGGTGGACCACGCCGCGTTCGTGCGCGTACGCGAGCGCCTTGGCGACATCGCGCAAGATCCCGATCACCTCGGTGATCGGAAGCGCGCCCCCCTTGGCGAGCCGCGTGCGCAGGGATTGCCCCTCGACGAGCGGCATCGTGTAGTACGGGAGTCCGGCGATCTCCCCGGCCGCGTGGACCGGGACGATGTGCGGATGCTGCAACTGCGCCGCGAGCGTGATCTCGCGTTTGAATCGTTCGACGCTCACCCCCTCGGCCATCTCCGAAGGGAGGACCTTCACGACCACTTTGCGGCCGAGCGAGGTCTCGGTGGCCACGAAGACGCGCGACATGCCGCCACCGCCGAGCTCGTGCTCGAGGGTGTAGCTTGTGCCAAGCGCCGTTTGCAGCTGGTCTCGCAGACCGGCCGAATCCATCCGGTGGGCCCCCGTGAAGACGCCCCGAAGCTAGGGCCGCGCAGCCGCCATGTCACGCCGCCCCGACCGGGCCACGGAACAGGTCATGAGCGCGGCTGGGCCTCATCAAGCCGTGCCCCAAGTTGATCACCGGAGCGCCTGAGAAAGCACTTTAAGTCAGCGCGCTAACCCAATACCCGTCCTTCGCGGAATTCGTCGCCAGATCCTCACCAGCGGATAACTCGGCGTATTCTCAATCCCGGAGGCGAGCGAGGTCGGCGCTGCCGGCGACGCCCGGGTCCGGCATGGTCACGGGCGCCACCGCCTGCGCGTGCGCTACACGCCTCCGATCGTACGCCGACCGCGCCCAGCTCGACAACCCATAAGCGGCCAAGCAGGCGACAGCGGCGAGCGGCGGCCGATGCAACAGCCCGACCTCTATGAGCGCCACGCCGGCCATTAGCGAATGGAGCAGATAGCCCGATGCACGGACGAAGAGGAGTCCGGTCACGGCGAGCTCAACCCACCCGATAGCATCGCGCAGGTTGCGGCCCACGCCTATCGCCGCCAGGCGTGCTGCCTCATCGCGTCCGAGCAGCTTTGTGGTGCCGAGGTACAAGAAAAGGATCCCGAGTCCAGCCGTGATCAAATGGGCGACGACTCCGAGGATCAACGGGCGCGACGCTGTGGTGACGGACGCCTCGTCCGTCGTGCCATTGTTGGCTGGTTGGACTTGCTGCGAAGAACGAATCACGTGCTTTCTCCAGTCGAGGGCAACATACCTTAGACCGTACGTGGACCCGTTCTATTCCGCGTCGTGCGCCCATTCACCAAGTTTTGCGAGAAACGGCTGCACGTCAGTCGCCGGCTGACCCCGCATGGCACGCCACGCGTTATCAATCTCGACCGAGAACAAGTCCGTCTATCCGTTCTCTTCGAGCCACTGCGCGAAGCCGTCGTCCAGGCACGGCAAGAACTCGGTTTGTTAGCGAACTCTTAGACCGGGCCACGGACGGTCTCAACGGTCCATGATCGGGAGATACGCGCGCCACGGGCCGACCGCCTCGCGGTACTGCTTCGCCATCACGCGGGCCGTCTGTGCCACGTGCCCCAGGTCGTGCGCTACCCAAGTGGCCAGCAGTTGACGCAGCGTGACCGGCCCGAACTCGGGATGCTCCCCCTCCAGGGCGAGGTGGGCATCAGTCAGGCGCCATCCGGCCAGCGTGGCCAGGTTCTCAGCGCGAAGGTGCGCAAACTCGTCGAGTAGGTCGGCGAGTGACTTACCCTGGCTTTGACGGAACTGAGCGAAGCGGTCGAAGGGCGTGAAGCGGCGCCGTTGGCCTTGGGCGAGGATGAGCTGCGCACGCGGGATCCAGTCGGTGCGCTCGCCGTGGATCAGATGGCCCACGATGACGTAGGGGCTCCACGTCTCCGGACCCTCGGTCGCGTCGGTCCACCTGGGCGGAAGCCCGGCGAGCATCGCGCGCAAGGCGTGCGGCGTGCGTTCGAGGACCGCGATGCCGGCCGTTAGGTCGAAGTCCATGGTGCTTCCCTGATACGGAGTTCTGAGGGCCCGTCTAACGCCCGCCTTCGGTTTACGCACTGCGGCCGAGATGACGCTTCGGCTGCGCTGTAAGAAGCGTATGCCGATGCGGCCGGACCACGGGCAGCGATCACGCTCTCACTCTAGAAGTGGCACCGAGCGGCACGAAAAGGCACGAAACGGCACCCTTTTGCTATATGGGGTGCGATACGGAAAAAGCCGCATGAGCGATGCTCGCGGGCATGTGACCGCCAGTAAAGTCGAAATTGGCAAGGACGAAGGGGAGCGTCAATGCGAAGCGGGAGAGTCGACCGTTCGTCGGACGCCGGGGCGCGTCATTTCGCGCCTACCCCTCGGAACACAAAGTGGTATTTGGTGGGAGCCGCGGCGTTGTTGGCCCAATTGACGACGAGCTTATAGGTCGTGTCGTTGAAGCGAGCGTCGGCGGAAAGCGCCGGCAAGGTGAAGTCGTTCCCGCTACACGACGGCCCCTGCTCCGCAACGCTGCCCAGCACCAGGATGCCAGTCACCAATCGGCCCAAGTCACACCCGTCGCCCGAGATCCGGATGATGTCGCCGGAGTGGCCGGGGAAGGTGTACACATCGTGGACGCCCGCATTTTCGATGGTGCCGTCCACGGTAGCGCCATACGTGATGGCGCGCACGCGATCCGGCCGAACAAAGCGGACCGGGATGTGGAAGGTCCCGGTCTCGTCCTTGTGCGGATTGGCCAGGAGCGCCACTGTCCCCGCCCTTATCGCCCCGAACGTGGGGACTCGCCCCGCCCGACACGCCGGAACGTAGCTGTGCTGCCCGGTCCCGGGGAGTTCGTTCATATGAGCGTCCCAGGCGCCGGTGTCAGCGGGGAAGCGCCACAGGAGGTCCACGTGAATCGTCCCATGCGCGTCCTGACAACCGGTTGAGTCAATCCAGATCACATCACTGTCTTTCGCCTCGAACGTGAACAGCGGCTGCTGGGACTTGTCAGTGATTGTGCCGTCCTTGACCAGGGTGCGCAGCACGCCAGGGATGGCGATCTGTCGGAGGGCGGCTCGGGCGTCCATCGTCCGCTGTGCGTGGCTGTAGGCGCTCGCGTAGGCGAAGTTGTTGGTCGCCGCGAGGTCAATAATACAGTCGTCGAGCAGGTGCGCATCGGCGATCCCTTCCTGGCGGCAGGTCTTCTCGGCGGAGTCCCGGTTGGCCAGACGCGCGGCATCGGCGCCAGCGCGGGGGAACGTCGTGTCCGCGAACGTCCGGCTCGATTGCCCCGGGAGGTAATCGAACAGCGATGCACCGGGCGGCACGCGCCACGCCTTCGCCAATGAATGATTGATGTCCTGCTCGCTCGGTTGGGCGCCTAACTGCGCGCCGCCCACTCCGACCAGGTCATTGGCGGTCGAGCCGTCCCCATCGCCTAATAAGCCCGCGAGCGCGCCGAGCCGCGCGCGCGCCGGCTGCACCACGACGTTGAGCGCAAAGCGCTCGATCTGTGTCGCGCGGACGACAGTGCCGTCGGGCCAGTTGAGCTGGCAGCTCGAGCCGTACATCGTCTCGGTGCAGAGCACGGCGCCACGGAGCGGGGGAGGGGGCGGTCCAAGCACTTCTTTGCCATCCACCCGCAGCACCTCGTTGGCGTTCTCGATCGATACCGTCACACGATGGCCGTTGAGCGTCGTGGCGATCGCCTGGTTCATGCTGAGCGCGCTGGTGCCACGCACGGGAACGGCTCGTACCTGCACCACGAAATCGTCTTTGGTGGACTTGACCAGCGTGTACTCACCGACGACTTGAAAGTTGTAGTGCAGGCCATCGAACGTGACCATATGCACGTCGCCTCGAGACTCTCCGGAGGGAGAGTCAGGTAGCGTATCCGGCGACCCCATGTCCCCGCCGGGGGCTCCGGCGCCCCCGCCACCAGACAGAGAACCCGGAGGCTCCGGCGGGTCCGGCTGCTTGCAGAACTTGTCGAGCGATTCGCCCGCGACGCCACCCAGCATACCCTTGTCCCCGCCGTTGACTCCGATCGACAGGGGCGCCACGGCGTTCTTGGTGAACAACGACGCTCCTGGCGAGCCGTCGGGACACTTGCACCCGCCCGACTTGAGGCACAGCGCAAGCGGGGCGTCGGCGTCGAGCGCTTCGTCGATCGCAAACTGTTCATCATGCAGTCTTCCGTATCCGCTGAGCAGCGCCACGATGACGACATTGGCCGAGCCGGTGAGTTGGAACAGCTCACCCTCGTAGGGCCCTGCGGCCGGTAGCGTTTCGACGGTGTGGCCGTCCACGGTGACGGACTGCGGCGGTAGCCCTCCCAGTTTCGGCGGATAGCGGTTCAGGATCTCCCACGGCGTCTTCTGGTCGACCTCGAAGTAGCTGGAGCCCCAGTCAGTGAAGTAGGTGATCTGGGTGCCCTGCGTCAGCAAATTGAACGCATCGATATCGTTCTGGCCCCCGCCGATCGCCGTCTTGACCATCGGCAGGAGTTTCGGCCACACAGCCGCGTCCCCGGCCAGATCGGCCATGTGCGCGTACACGCCGACTGCATCGTAGGACCGCGTTACAAAGTGCATTCTTGGGATCTGCCAAGTACGGGGCCCACTTGGGGCCCATGATCATATCCGATGCCCCGGGGACAACGACCTGCATCGCCCAGGTAGCCTCTCCTTCCAGTATCCAGGGATGCGTTTGCCAGGTCGCCACGGCGCTTCCCGTCACCCGCTTCTGATAACAATGAAACATCTCGTGGGTGACGATGGCCTGCGCGTCGGTTTGGCTGAGGGCGCGAAACAGCTGGTCTCTGACCACGATCTCGCATCCTGTCACGTAGGGCAGGTCTGGCCCCTCCGTGGGATGCTCCGGAGTCTTGTAAAACGACCACGTGTGCGCATACTCGGTTCCCGACGCCGGCCCAAAGTCGGGGGGAATGGTGAAGACGACGGGTGGTTGGCTTGAGGAAGGCCGACAGCGTGTTGTTCGCGACGTTGCCCATGGCTTCGTAGTCGAACGCCGGGGCGTCAGTTGCCCGCACATACGCGACCGGCAGCACCATGGGATGACATCGCCAGCCGATGACGACTGTTTGCCGCCACTACTGGTGTCGGATGGATGGATGAGATGCGCTGCGGCGCTACGTTGCGCGGGCGTCAGCGAATCCCACTCTTGGACGATGTAGCTCACAGCCAGCGTGCCATCGAAGTCGGCAGAGTCGCGGCTCCCCGCGGGCACGCGCACGCCCGGTAGGTCCCCGACCACCATGCTGAAGAGCAGCTTGGCGCGCTCCGGTGTCAGCCCCTGCTCGAGAATCTGGGTGACGAGGTCGTGTTCGCCGTGGATCGGCTGCGGGACCGTGCCGGCGGCCGGTGGGAGCACATTGCTCGGCTGTACGCCAGTGCGACTCACCACAGGCGTTGCGGGCTTGGCGCGCGGGCGGTTTCTGACCACCAGCGCCATCAGAACACCAATCACGATCGTTACGCCAGCCAGGACCGGACGAGTCCGCATGGTCCCTCCTCCCGGTACCGAGGTCTTGCTGATCACATTGCTGGCCCTTTTCAACTGGGCCGGACGCCACGAACGTAAGCGCCAGCGGGGCCAAGGAGAACAGGATTCTTCCTCCGGGACGCAGTCTTCGGTTGGTTGTCAAGATCGTCGAGCGGCCGTGGGACAGCGCTTTGAAACCACCCGGGCGCGCCCGTAGCAGCGAAGCGAACCGAGCTCCAGCACCGATCTCGCGGACCGCGAGCTCACGTTGGCCACGACCGGCGACCGGCACTGTCGGCAGGCCGGTTCCACCGCCCTTCTCGACACCGACTGATCAGATCGCGTCCGCCTACTAGCCCGCCCGTGCATAACGGTCGCCCGACTGTGGTTTTCACTTTAGGGCCTGTGTCAGCGCTTGAAGTCTTCAGATCTGCGCTGCAACTGATGCCGCCAAGTCCTCCAGTTGCTTCTCGTTTGTCGCCGGGGCAATGACGATCCAGTAGAGAACCTTGCCTTTCAGCACGTGGACCTCGCCATGATCGAGGTACGCGGCGTCTCCAATGGCGAGCTTCGACTTCGGCTTGGCCCCTGCCGCCCCCATGTCGTACCACTGCTTGGCTTGTGCCGGCGACTCCGTTATATAAACGAAAAAATCGACCCTGGTCGGGTGATCACCGCCTGTTTGCGATCGGTAGCTGCAGTGTGAGCCTGGCTTGTCGCCAAAGGGCTGAGCCAGCGGAACGTCGTCCAGCACAGCGAAAGGGTTTCCAAGCACTTTCGCGATCTGCGCGGGGGTGAGCAGCGCGCAACCACTGCTTGGCGGTGCTGCATATACCGTCCCCGCATTGCCCAGACCAAGAACCAAAATACCCGCAAGATTCAGCAGAAGGTTGGAAATCATCTTCTCCTCCTAGTGGGGTTGCTGCCGCCGTGGAAACTTATGGCTGCGCGCCGGAATTTTGGAATCGGGGGAGCACCGGCCGCGATGCGCTGACGCTGGCCGTAGAACGAGGTGTACGTGTGCCAGATCTGCCACTCCCGCAAAACGAGCTCGAGGGACGTGGCGAGCGCGCCGTGCTGGATGCGGTCGCCGATCGGCGGAGATCGTTGCTCGACGTCTTCGCATCGGATCGCGACGATGCGCGGCAGGCGGAGTTCAAGGTCGCACTGGACGACACCGACATTGAGCCGCTAGTCGCCACCTGGCACGCGGGGCTCGTGCGCGAGGGTAGCGGCTCGGCGGAGAAGTACCTCGCGCAGGTTCGCACGTTCATCGCCGAAGGCGAGCGCTTCCCTCGATCGCGGTTTCGCCGGAAGGCAATCGCCCAACACCTCGCGGGCCTCGGCCCCAGCGGCAGCACGAGCAACAGATACAGGAGCGCGCTGATGCAGTTCGGCCGCTGGCTCGTCGAGCGCGAAGTTCTGGAGTTCAACCCCGTGCGTGACCTGCGGGCTGCGCGAGAGAATCCGCCTCGGATGACGTACTACTCACCCAGCGAGGTGCGAACGCTGATCGAGCGCTTGGAGCCGCCCCACCAGGCCTTCGAGGCCATCATGGCGGGGACGGGGATGGAACTGCAAGCGGTGCTCGGCCTCCGTCGGCGCGACGTTGATTTCGACGCCCACACGGTGCACGCCCGTGGCGGCAAGACCGAATGGCGGGACCGCGTGTGCCTCGTCACTGAGCCTGGACCTGGCCGTACATTGAGGGTCACGCGCGGGCGTTCACGCCGAACGCGCTCCTATTCGACGGCCTACGCCCCGAGCTCGCGCTCGCCCGGCATTACAGCGCCTGCGCGGCCGCCAAGTTGCCGCGTTCGACGCTCCACGACCACCGTCACAGCTACGCCGTGACCCTTCGGCGGCGTGGGGTGTCCGACGTGATTATTGCGCGGCAGCTTGGCCACCACGACACGGTACTGGTCGCCCGGAACTACGGGCGGTTCACCCCAGACGCGTCGGACTATCTCGGCGCTCGCGAGCGCCCCGGCGGGCTTGCGTCAGCCAAGGCGATTAAGCGATGACCGGGCGGTTTGCTATATGGGGTGCTATACGGACCTCACCGTATTTCTTACGTAAACGCTGTAACTCCATACCCGGGACGAGACTCGAACTCGTAAGGGCCGAAGCCCGGGGGATTTTGAGTCCCCTGCGTCTACCGATTCCGCCACCCGGGCGCGCTGGACTTCGTTGGGGCAAATGTAGCGGCGCCCAACGCGCGCCCGCTAGAACGGTGGCGCCCCGCCCGCCCCGCCCGCCGCGCCTTGCGCGGCGTTGCGCTGCTGTATGCGCTGCCGCACTTGCTCGAGACGCCGGCGCAGTTGCTCCTGCAAGGCATAGTACTGCACTCGCTGCAGCGGTGTGAGGAATCCTGCGAGCTCGCGCTGCTCCCGCTCCAGCAAGTCGAGCCGCTCACGCTGGAGAGCGAAAAGCGAATCTATTAGAGTCGCGACTCGTTTCTGGTCGGCAGCCACGCCGGGCACCAGCTGCGCGCGCATTTGCTGCCGCACCCACCGCTCGCGCTCAGTCAACGCCCGCCGCTCGCCCTCGAATCGAGCGTTCGTCTGACGCAGCTTCACCATCTGCGTGTCATTCAGCTGCAGCCTCTGGCGTACCACTTGCTCGAATCGCTGGCGGATTGCCTGCACGAGCATCTGACGCCGCGGGCTACCCTGGCTACCCTGGCTACCCTGGCTACCCTGGTCGGCTTGGCCGTCCTGCTGACCCGCTTCGGGTTGACCATCCGCCGCCGGTGGCCCCGGCGGAGCTTGGGCGCTCGACACGATTGGAATCGTGCACATCGCGCCGATCGCGACCCGGATGATCGGCCGGCACATGCGGATGAAGTACGTCTTGTGCCCGCTCACTCGGACGCTCCTAGGCCAGCACCAGCGGCGCCCGCGACCTCATGCAAAACCGGTGACGCGGCGTCGGGCTCTTCCAAAGGCGACGCGTCCAGCGTGTCCATGTCCCGCAAGACGGCTTCGAGATCGTCGTCGTCAAGGTCGGCCATACCAGCCCCCACGCCGAGCCCCCTATCGGCAGCCGCGACCTCGGTCGCGCCCGCCGGACCGCGCGATGCGCCAGGCCGCGCAGTGGAACGCGGTAATGCCGCAGATGGCGCAGATGAGGATGTTGGCGCTCGCTCTGCGGGTGCTTCCAATGTCGGAGCTTCAGCTTTCGGAGCCGCGGTCTGCGTCGGCACTGGACCGGCCTCGCGCCCGCCCGTCGCGGTGTCGCTGACGCGCGGCTCAGTCGTAGCGTGATCCCCACGCCCCACCTTTTGCAAGACCGCAATCGACAGCCCGCCAACCGCGACTGTCGACAGCACGGCTGCAATGCGCCACGCGGTCCACGCCCCGCCCCACACGCTCGAACGCGCGGCCGGCCGAAGCACTCGCGCGCGTGTGCGTGACTTTCCCTGACCGGGAGGAGCAGGCAACGCGCTCACGATGCGCGCGACGTCGACCCGCGGGGTCGCCGCCAACGCCACCCGGCGCGCCGTGCGCAGCATGTCGAGCTCCGCGCGACACTCGGCGCAGACCTCCAGATGCTCCGACACGAGCGCACGGTCGGCGTCCGAAAGGCCCGACAGGCCGTCCGCCACGTCCGGCAGCAGATCGCGCACATCGACGTTCACGCACTCACGCATCCAAGCACTCCTTGATAAACCGCACGGCATTGTGATAATGCACGCGCGCCGCACCTTCAGTCGTGCCTACCACGGTCGCAATCTCTTTATACGACATCCCCTCAGTCACTCGCAGAGAGAATACCTGCTTCTGCATGGCCGACAGTCGCTCCACCGCGGCAACTACCCGCGCTTCGGTCTCGTCGGCCACCATTCCGTCCAGCGCCGTCACCCCGGTTGCCACATCCGACTCTTGCACCTCATCGCGATCCCGGCGCCGTCGCTGTGCCCGCCGCCGATCCAGCACCAGCCTCCGCTCGATCGTAAACAGCCACGTGCGTAACGAGCTGTCGCCCCGAAAGCTGCCGAGCGATTGGAACGCCCGCACGAACGTGTCCTGCACCACCTCCTCGACCTCGCTTTGGTCCCGCACTCCGATGCTCGCCGCGAACCGCGAGAGTGCAGCGCCGTGGCGCTCCACCAGAGCCGTCGCGGCGCGCTCGTCGCCGCCAAGCCAAGCGTCCACCAGTGCCCGGTCTGCCACATCATCGTCGGTGCGCGCTCCTGCCCCCGGCGTGCCGCCCCCGCTGGCGTTTGCCGCCCGCGACGGCTCACTCATTCGCGTGCATCAGTATGACGTTGCTCATAAGGCGTCGTTAAGTTCGGACGCAAAGCAACGACAACGTCCACTGACGAGGACATCTTAGCCGCCCGCCTGTGACGGACCGCCTGTGACGGAAATCATTGCGCATCGCGGCACTCCGCGCGAATTCCCAGAAAACACTGTGCTCGGCTTCCTCCGGGCACTCGAGCTCGGTGCCGATGGCGTCGAGCTCGATGTGCACGAAACTGGAGACGGCGTCGTTGTCGTCCACCACGACCCTGTGCTTGGAGCACGCCATGGCCGACTAGGCGTCGCTATCAGGCAGATGACGTACACCGAGGTGCGAGGATACCCGCTGGCCGACGGTACGGCCGTTCCCACGCTGGCCGAGGTGCTGCTTGCGATCGCCGGTCGCGCCACTGTGTACGTGGAGACCAAAGCGCCTGACATGGAGCGCTCGGTGGTAGCGTGCATCGCACAAGCTGGCGCCGCCGCGTGGTGCGCCGTTCACAGCTTCGATCATCGCGCGTCGCGACACGTCCGGGCCATTGCGCCAAGTATGCCAACAGGGATTCTGGTTAGCAGCTACCTCATCGATCCGGCGCACGCCCTTCGGGCTGCGGGCGCGAGGGACTACTGGCAACGTTGGGAAGAAATCGACAATGCCCTCATTCTCGCTGTGCACGAGGCTGGCGGCCGAGTAGTTGCCTGGACGGTCAACGACTCGGATCAGGGCGCGCGCCTCGCGGCGCTTGGCGTCGATGCGCTGTGCACCGACGTGTGTGGGGAGTTTCGCGCAGATTGAGCCGCTTCGTACAATCACGGCCCCGCCTACGGCGCGGGCGCCCCATAAACATGAACCGCAGCCGTCAGGCTGCGGTTGTCGTCTCGGGGCCCGGGTAGACGCTGACTTTGTACCTAGTCTTGTCCTTGTGCTCGAACTTCACGACGCCGTCAATGAGCGAGAAGATCGTGTAGTCTCGCCCGAGACCGACGTTTCTGCCCGGGTGCCATTTCGTTCCGCACTGACGGACGATGATGTTGCCAGCGCGCACCTGCTCGCCGCCGAATTTCTTGACCCCGCGGAACTGCGGATTGCTGTCGCGCCCGTTGCGCGAGGAGCCAACGCCTTTTTTGTGAGCCATGGGAGTGCCTTGAGACCTTTACACCAGCGAGATGTCGCGAATCCGGACTTCGGTGAATCCTTGCCTGTGTCCCTGCTTGCGAGCGTAATTTTTCCGCCGCTTGAACTTGAACACTACTATCTTGTCGCCCCGCCCATGCCGCACGATCTCGCCGGTCACCTTGGCGTTCTCGAGCACTGGGGCGCCCGCATGCACCTTGTCATCGGCCGCGCCCAGGAGAACCTCGTCAAAGGTCACCGTGTCGCCCGCCGCCCCGTCGATGCTAGGCAAACGAACCGTCTTCCCCGGCTCGACCCGGAATTGCTTCCCAGCGGTGCGAATGATGGCGTATGGCATAGCCCTGGAAGTTACTTTCGCCGAGGTACCGGGTCAACGCGGCCGTAACTTCGGCGTTGGGTGACCCAACACCGGTACTTCCACCGGTGGCGACCGGTAGCGGGTCGATGACCCACTACCGGCGTCCCGCGGCCGGGTGCTCCGGGCCCCTATTTGACTGGGATCATCGCGTGCTCGTACGGCGTGTTTGCCCACATCATGTAGGGCTGCTTGGGATCAGGATCTGCCGTCTCGGGGAGCCCCAAGCTCTTGCTCGCCGGACCTGTGACCATGATGTGTGCCCCCGTGACGACCCAGTGATTCGTGGCCGTCTTCGCCGTTGCGTACGGGTCGGTGTTGCTGGCGCCGTCGTCTCCAGCCAGCATGTAGGCGACGCCGACGCGATCAGACGGTGTTTTGTGACTCATCATGGCGTCGAAGAAATCCATGCTGTTCTTGTCGCCGCACATCTTGTCCGAGCCAATTATCAGGCACGTGAAGCCGTTGGTGCCTTGTCGAAGTGATCGCATCTTCCCGTCTGGTTCCGGACGCACGACGGACGCGTTTTTGGCCACACTTGCGGGAGCAGCGGTAAGGGCTTGGCGTGTGTATTCTGCATCGGATAACGGCTGGGACTGCTGGGCTAGCGCGGTCGTGCTGAGAGCCGTGAATGAAAGCGCCATGAGACCCTGGACAGCCAGTTGGCCACGCATGAAGCCTCCCTGGTTTGGTGTTCGCTTGACCGTCTCGTTCGACGCCCGGCGCGTAAGGTGAACCGGGCCGCGAATGGCGCAAGAATGTGCCGCCTGGGCCGCCTAGGCAATAGCGCCCATGCGGGCGCCTCGCGCACCTGGCTTCCGGCGCGAGAGGCCTTGGGCCGCAGCGCCCGACTACGCGACAGCGTACTGCTGCGTAACGTCCCGCCCGGCGCCTTTGACCACGATCTTGAACTCGTCGGGTCTCAGCAACGGATCATCCCGGAGCTCAAGCGAGAACCCCGCGCCCTTTTCCAGCTTGCGCACGAAATCCTGCTCCTGCTCCAGCACGTACATCGCCACGTCTGGATGTAGCTTCACCAGCAAGTTGTCGCGCTTGCCCTCCACGACGATGCGCCGCAACGAGCGCTCAACGCGTCGGACGATCGTTTCGGGGGTGAACACGCGGCCGGTTCCATGGCATGTGGGACAGCTCTCGGTCATGCTCTGCAGGTGACTCTGCCGCACTCGCTGGCGAGTCATTCCGACAAGCCCTAGGTCGCTCACCGCGAAGGCTTTCGTGCGCGCCCGGTCGCGAGCAAGCCACGTCCGAAGCTCCTGCAGCACACGGTCGCGATTCCCCCGCGTCTCCATGTCTATGAAGTCACATACGATGATTCCCCCAACGTCGCGCAGCCGAATCTGACGGGCCACCTCGCGCGCTGCTTCCAGGTTCGTCTTGAGTATCGTCTTCTCAGGGTCCTTCTTCCCGCCGCCGGTATATCGCCCGGAGTTCACGTCGATCGATACCAGCGCTTCCGTCGGCTCGACAATTAGGTATCCCCCAGACGGCAGATCGCAGCGCCGCTTGAAGAGGTCGCGGATCTCCGTCTCGATGTTGGCCTTGTCGAACAGAGGCACCGCGTCCTCGTACAGTTTCACACGCTCGATCAGGTCCGGCGCGATCCCCTTGAGGTAGTCGACAATCTCGTTGTGCAGCTGCTTGGAGTCGATCGTTAGTGAATCGACCTTGTCGCTGAACAAGTCTCGCGTAATGCCCCGAGTTAGTGACGTCTCGCGGTGCACCAGGGCCGGGGCCCGTTGGAAATGCGTGCGGCGCTTCGCCCGCTTCCAGGCGCCGATCAGTGTCGTCAGCTCGCGCTTGAAGGTTTCCTCGGTCGCGTCCTCACCCACCGTGCGCACGATGACACCGCCGCTCTTCTCCGGCAGCACGCGCTGCACCATCTCGCGTAGCCGCTGGCGCTCGGCGCGGTCGCCGATCTTGCGGCTCACCCCGACACGTGTCGCGTCCGGGATGTAGACCAGAAACCGGCCAGCCAAAGAGATCTGTGCCGTTACTCTCGGCCCCTTCGTCGAGATCGGCTCCTTGGAAACCTGCACGAGGATCTCCTGGCCGCGCTTGAGGAGATCCTGAATTGGCGGAGCCTTGCCGGGACCCCCTTCCTGCACGGGGTCCTCGGGCTCGTCCGCCGCGGCAGAGCTCTTGTCGTCCTCGTCTTCATCGTCGGCTTCGCTCTGGACCACGTCCGAGGCATGCAGGAACGCGCTCTTCTCGGTCCCGATGTCGACAAAGGCCGCCTGTATGCCAGGCAACACCGCCTCGACCCGCCCGACGTAGATGTCGCCGACCATACGCCGCGCGTCGGGTCGATCGACAAGGAGCTCCACCAGTTGATCGTCTTCCAAAATCGCCACGCGGGTTTCGCGTGGGTTTGCGTTAATGAGTATTTCCCTTTTCATCAGTTGTCGTTTCTCCCTCCTGTGGAGGGACACTCCTAGTCTGCTAAATCCTTGAGTAAGTGACGGGCAATCACGAGACGCTGAATCTCGGAAGTGCCTTCGCCGATTTCACAAATCTTCGCGTCACGCATCATCCGTTCGACGGGATATTCCCGCGTGTATCCGTATCCGCCGTGCAGCTGCACGGCTTTAATTGTCGCCCGCATCGCCAGCTCGCTACAAAACAGCTTGGCCATCGCGGCCTGCTTTCCGAATTGTCTTCCCTGCTGGGCAAGCCACGCGGCATGAAAAACCAAGTGCTGCCCGGCCTCGATTTCAGTCGCCATATCGGCCAACGGAAACTGCACGCCCTGGAAGTGAGCGATCGGCTGTCCAAATTGACGGCGCACGCCCGCGTACCGCAGCGCAGCCTCAAATGCGCCCTCCGCGATCCCAAGCGAGAGTGCCGCAATGCCGATTCGGCCGCTGTCGAGCGTGCGCATGAAGTTCGTGAACCCTGCGCCCTCCGCGCCCAGCAGGTTCTCAATCGGCACTTCCACGTTGTCGAAGATCAGCTCGCGCGTGTCTGAAGCGCGCCAGCCGAGCTTGTCCTCTTTCTTTCCAGATCGAAACCCCGCGAGCGGCACCAGTGTATCGTCATGCCCGACGCCCAACGTGCGGGCGTTGTCGAGGTCAACGGTCGGCTTGGTAAGAATGAATGCACTGATTCCCTTGGTTCCCGACGCCGGGTCGGTCACCGCGGTCACTACGAACACCTCTCCCACGCCGCCGTGCGTGATGAAGATCTTGGCGCCGTTGAGGAGATAGTACCCATGCTTGCGCAGGGCCCGCGTTTGTGTGCCCGCAGCATCGCTTCCAGCACCGGCTTCCGTGAGCCCGAAGCCGCCCAAGACCTTCCCCGATGCCAGCAGGGGGACGTAACGGGCGCGCTGCGCAGGGGACCCAAAATTCACGATCGGCGAGGTTCCGAGGGTCGTGTGGGCCGACACCGTGATCGCGTGAGACGCGTCTACCTTGGCCAGCTCATGGATCACGATCAAGTAGCTCATGAGGTCGAGTCCCGCGCCCCCCAACTCCTCAGGCCAGGGAATGCCCAACAGTCCGAGCTCGCCCATTCGCTTCACGTTGGCCCAGGGGAACTCCCCGCGGGCGTCGAAGTGGGCCGCGACCGGAGCAATCTCCTGCTGCGCGAAGTCCCGCACCATCTGCCGCACGGCGAGGTGTTGACTGCTGAAGTACAGATCGTCGTCCAAGTCGCGCGCCCTCCTATACCGACCGGCCCGAGCGCACTACAGCGAGCACGCGTTCGCCGTACTTCTCCAGCTTGGCCGGCCCGATTCCACGGATCGCGCCCATAGCGCCCAGCGACCCGGGACGAGCCGTCGCAATGCCGGCGAGAACTCGGTCATGAAACACGACGTACGGCGGCACGCTCTGCTCGCGGGCCATCTCGGCCCGTAACACGCGCAGCGCGTCGAACAGCGACTGGTCACCGGGGCGCACCCCCATATCGGCGCGAGCCGCCTGCGTCGTACGGCCGGCCCGCGGGGCGCGCACCCTCGCCCGGCGCACGTCGCCGGTGGCCACGACAGCCTGACGCTGGGTGCCCAAGCAGTTGTCGCAACCATCGCAGCGCACTGCCGCGGACGGGTCCCCGAAATACCGCAGTATGAAGGCCCGCCGGCAGCCGCGGGCGTAGGCGTACGATTGCATCGTGTCGAGCTTCGCCAGCTCGGCGCGGCGTCGGCGCTCCAGAGTCTCCGGGTCGGGTAGCGCTTCGCCCGGCGGCGAACCTGGGTGATCGATGAAGAATTCGTGTGTGAATCGGTCCTGGAACGCGTGCAGCAGCACGCAGTTCGCTCGCTGGCCGTTGCGACCGGCCCGCCCCGCCTCCTGATAGTACGCTTCCAACGACCCTGGCATGGCGTGATGCACGACCAGTCGAACGTCCGGCTTGTCGATCCCCATGCCGAAGGCGTTTGTCGCGACTATCGCGCGGGTGCGGCCTTGCATGAAAGCGTCCTGCACCTCGCGCCGGCGCACATCCTCCAGGCCCGCATGGTACGGGACAGCCGACAATCCAGCCGCCACCACTGCCTGCGCGATGCGCTCGACCGCCTTGCGTGTGTTTGCGTATACGATGGCCGGACCAGGATGCGTGCGCAGCATCCCGATGAGCGTTGCGTCCTTCTCGCGATCCGTGCGCGTGCGTACTACGTGGTAATGCAGGTTGCGCCTATCAAAGCCGGTGACGATCACATCGGGAGACCTGAGCCCCAGCTGTCCCGCTATGTCGCGCCGCACCACAGGCGTCGCGGTGGCGGTAAGCGCCACGGTTGGAGGCGCGCCAAGTGCGCTTCGGATCGCTCGCACACGCCGGTAGCTCGGCCGGAAATCGTGGCCCCATTCGCTTATACAATGCGCCTCGTCCACGGCCAGCCTCGAGACTCCCGCTGCACGCAGCCGCTCGGCCGCCCCGCCGAAGTCGAACCGCTCCGGGGCGACGTACAACAGCTTGAAGTCACCACGTTGGGCGCGGGTGAAGCGATGGGCCACTTCGCTCGAGTCCAGCGTGCTATTGATGAACGTGGCGGTCAGTCCGCGCCGAGTGATGCTATCGACCTGGTCTTTCATGAGCGAGATCAGCGGCGACAACACGACAGTGATACCGGGCAACATGATGCCCGGCAACTGATAACAGATGGATTTCCCGCCACCTGTCGGTAATACGACGAGTGTATCCCGCCCCGCGAGCACGGACTCAACCGCGCGGTCCTGTCCCGGACGGAAATCCGGATATCCAAACTGCTCACTCAAGACGCCCCGCGCGTCGGCCAGCGTTGGCGTCGCGTCGAGGCAGCCTTCGAGGGCATGCATCTCGGCCTCGGCACCTGGCGCCATCCACGCGGAATCTAACGTCGCGGCCGGTCGGTGACGGGGCTCGAACGTCACGGGCCAGCCACGCGAACTCTGTTCGAGTCAGTCATGTTGCGCCTTCGTGCGCCACTGGGAGACCAAGCCGCTGTACCACGTCGCTCGGCACGTCCACAACCATCCGCAGAAGAGCCGTCGAGAACACCTTGCCCTGCGCATCCGTGTTCAGCGACAGAGTACCACCTCCGTCGAGCGCGCCGTGCAGCAGAAAGTTGAGCGCGGAAAGGTTGGGGACCTCGTACCGCTCGACCTCACCGGTGATCACACGCGCGAAGTGGTCGGCGACCGACTGGCGCGTGACATAGCGGTCCAGAACCTCGTACCACTCTGGCCGCAAAGCGCGCACGCCTATGTTTGCCGTGTTTCCCTTGTCGCCAGAGCGGGCATGTGCGATGTCCACCAATCGCACGTGCATCAAGCCATCTCTACTTTCGGAAGCACTACGCTTCGATCGATGAGAGCAGGCCAGAAGGCGACGATGTCCTGCACGCGTGGTCTAGCGCCGCCATATCCCGTGACACTGGGCGGGCCATTGAGAACCAGGGGTGCGATCTCCCGGGTGAATCGGTCGACGTCGGCAGCGTAACTCCCTCGAACGCCGACGCGTAACTGCACTTCGGGCATGTCGGCGGGCGGCGGGCCGGCGAGCGGACCGTGCGCGGCCGACGCGCCGACGTACTCCGTGTTTACCCGTTCAAATCGCAGGCCCAGCCGGTCGAGCCGCTCGCGTAGAATTCGGCCGGCAAGCTGAGCCTTCTCCAGGGCATCCGGCCAGGTATATACCAACGTTCCCACGGCCTTGTATCCTGCGGAGTACGCGACCGACACCTTCAGCGTGGTCGATGGCGCACGCCCTTTGATCCCGCACGCGCGGACGCGGTCGACACCATCGTCCGCCAGGCGAATCGTCGTGAAATCCGCGACGACATCCGGCGTCTGATACGATCGCGGATCGCCCATTTCGTACAGCAGTTGCTCTGCGACGCTGGCGACTGACACGCGCCCGCCCGTGTTCGGATGCTTGGTCACCACGAACGAGCCGTCGGCCATGCCCTCGACGATGGGATAACCGACGTTGGCCAGGTCTGGGATATCGCGCCAATCGTAAAGGCAGTTGCCGCCCGAGCATTGGGCGCCGCATTCGATGATGTGGCCCGCGACCGTACCGGCGGCCAAGCGGTTGTAATCGGCAGCGTCCCAGCCGAACTCGTGGCGGAGCGGAGCCAGCACGAGGGCGCTGTCTGTGCACCGCCCCGTAATCACCACCTGGGCGCCTTGATCGAGGGCATCAACTACGGGGCCTGATCCTAGGTACACGTTGGCCGCGCGCACGCGATCGCGGATGGCTGACAGCGGCGCACCGGTATCCATGTTGGCGAGCGTGTGTCCCTTGGCAAGAAGCGTATCGAGGCACGGCAGCAGGTCGTCGCCCGTTACCACGGCAATGCGAACCTTGTCCGCGACTCCATGTCGCTCGGCGATTTCACGCACGGCGGCCGCGCAGCCCTGTGGATTCACCCCGCCGGCATTGGCGACGACTTTGACGCCTCGCTCCACGATGGCCGGGAGCACGCTCTCCACTGCGCCCACGAAGTCCCGCGCGTATCCCGCTGCGGGGTCGCGTTCCTTCTGCTTTTGCAGAATCGACATTGTGACTTCCGCGAGGTAGTCGAGCATGAGGTAGTCGATTGGCCCTCCCTCGACCAACTGGCGCGGCGCCTCGAGCGAGTCACCCCAAAACCCCTGCCCCCCGGCAATACGGACGACCCGGCTCACGAGCGTCTCACGAACCACTCACAGGGCGTCGGGCAGCGTGAACGCGCCAAGATGCGGGCCGGAGTTGTGCAGCGCCGTTCGAAGCGCCATGCCGAGAACGGCACGCGTCTCTTCGGGATAGATCACCGCATCGACATAGCCGCGGGCCGCGGCGTACCGCGCGTCGAGCTGAGACTCGTACTCGCCTCGCATCTCTTGCACGGCCGCGGAGACGTCGGGCGGCATTTCGCCGCCAGTCTCGCGCGCCTTCGCGATCGCGGGCCCGTGCACGGCCTGAACGGCGGATTCCCCTTCCATTACGCCCATCCGACCGGTCGGCCATGTGAACAGGAAATCGGGGTCGAACCCCTGCCCGGCCATGGCGTAGTAGCCCGCACCGGACGCGTGGTTCACCGTGAGCACCAACTTGGGAACGCGCGCGGTCGCCATTGCCTCCACCCAGCGCGCTCCCGCGCGA
Organism: uncultured Gemmatimonadales bacterium; assembly: GCA_963838855.1. Taxonomy (GTDB): domain Bacteria; phylum Gemmatimonadota; class Gemmatimonadetes; order Gemmatimonadales; family Gemmatimonadaceae; genus FEN-1251. The sequence goes on from CAWISX010000022.1 coordinate 182,128, forward strand.
ATGATGCCGGCGTGCTCCGCCTCCGGACCCACCATGAACCCTGAAACGTCCTGTACGAACAGCAGCGGAATCCCCTGCCGATCGCAGCGGTCTATGTAGTACGCGACCTTGTCCGCGCTTTCCGGATAAATGATCCCACCGAAACGCGGACGCTCTCCTTCCCTGCCCTTGATGAGTCCACGTTGATTGGCAATCACGCCTATCGTGATGCCTTCAATGGCCCCATCCCCGCAAATGATCTCGCGCGCCAGATGCTCCTGGAACTCGTCGATCTTGCAGTTATCGAGAATGGCTCGCAGCACAGCATGCATGTCGTAAGACATGCGATGGTCCGATGGAAGCAGGTCGTAGAGGTCCGTCGCATGAGATTGCGCGCCCCCCGTCGCATGCGCGACGCCGAGGGAGATCGATCCCGGGCCCGGCTCAGCGCGATCATCCGCGGTCGCTGACCTCCGCCGCAAGGCCTTTGATCCTTCGTCGCCGGCCGCCGGCAGTCGCTCGATCAGCTCCCGTAACTTGGATAGGCACGCAGCGTCGTTGTCCACGGCGTAGTGCGCCACGCCGCTTATCTCGGTGTGCGCGACCGCGCCGCCCAGTGTCTCGGCGTCGACCATCTGCCCGGTCGCGCCTCGCACGAGATTCGTGCCCCCCAACCCCATGAACGACGTGCCCTTGACCATGACGATCACATCGGACAGCGCGGGCAGATACGCTCCGCCAGCGATGCACGGTCCCATCACCGCCGCAAACTGCGGGATGCGAAGGTAGCGACGCATGATCGAGTTGTAGTAGAAAATGCGCGCCGCGCCGTACTGCCCGGGAAAGACGCCGCCCTGGTACGGCAGGTTCACACCGGCGGAATCCACCAGATACACAATCGGCACCCGGCACCGCATCGCGATTTCCTGAGCGCGAAGAATCTTGCGAATTGTCTCGGGCCACCAGGATCCCGCCTTGACGGTCGCGTCGTTGGCGACCACGACAACTTCGCGATCGTGAACGATGCCAACTCCGGTGACGACCCCTGCGGCAGGTGCCTGGCCATCGTACTGGTCGTAGGCGACCAGTAGTCCGATCTCGAGAAAACGGGACCCCTCGTCACACAACGTAGACACGCGCTCTCGAGCCGTGAGCTTGCCCTGCGCATGCTGTCGCTCGATTTTCTCGGGCCCGCCGCCCAGCACCAGCGTGGCTTCCAGCGTGCGCACCGCGTCGCTCAGTTGCCGTAAGCGCAATGTCTTCGAGTGCGTCGATCGCGTGCGTGTCGCGCTGCGGCCCGCGGCGGCCTTGGATACCGTCACGCCTCCTGCCGCTGCCGCTCGGCGAACCATTCTTGGATGTAGCGAACCAGATCGCCGGTTGAAGTGCCCGGTCCGAACAGTCGGCCGACGCCGCGTTCCCGCAGCGCGTCCATGTCGGCCTGGGGGATAATGCCGCCGCCCGTGAGCAGGATGTCATCTCGACCGGCGACGCGAAGCAGCTCGAGCACGCGGGGGAAGAGCGTCATGTGCGCACCGCTCAGGATCGAGAGCCCGACGACGTCAACGTCCTCCTGAATCGCAGCCGTGGCGATCATCTCGGGCGTCTGATGCAGCCCAGTGTAAACGACCTCCATCCCGGAATCGCGTAGAGCCGCTGCGACCACCTTGGCCCCGCGGTCATGGCCATCGAGACCTGGTTTCGCCACGAGGACGCGGATCGGGCGCGTCATGTCAAAAAAATACAGGTTCGTGGTATGCCCCGAATACCGCCTCCATTGCGGAGCGAATCTCGAAAAGCGTGCAGTACGCGCGGGCGGCGTCGAGGATCGCGGGAAATACGTTCCGGCCTTCCGCCGCGGCCTGCTTGAGGGCGGCCAGCGTCGCACGGCACCGCGCCTCATCGCGTGTAGCTCTCAGTTCCCGCAGTCGCTGGCCCTGCTCTTCCAACGCCTCGTCGCCCACTTGCAGTATCGGAATCCCGATGGCGTCTCCGTCGGTCTCGAACGCGTTCACACCAACGGTAACGCGCCGGCCCTCCTCGACCTCCAACTGATGCCGCGCTGCCGAATCGGCGATGTGCCGCTGGAACCAGCCGTCTTCCAGGGCGCGCACGACGCCGCCCGCGCGGGCGATGGCGTCGAACAGCTCTTCCGCCTCGCGCTCGAGCCTGTCAGTCAAAGCCTCCACATAGTATGAGCCGGCGAGCGGATCGGAGACGTTGGCAGCGCCCGTTTCGTAGGCGAGGATCTGCTGCGTCCGGAGCGCGACCTGTACGGCGTGCTCGGTCGGCAGGGCGAGCGTCTCGTCCATCGAATTGGTGTGCAGCGACTGAGTCCCGCCCAATGCGGCCGCCATCGCCTGATAGGCCACCCGGGCGATGTTGTTCATTGGCTGCTGCGCCGTGAGCGTCACGCCGGCGGTCTGGGAATGAAATCGCATCATCCATGAACGCGGGTCCTTCGCGCCATATCGCTCGCGCATTTGGCGCGCCCAGATGCGGCGAGCCGCGCGGAGCTTGGCGATTTCCTCGAAGAAGTCGTTATGGATGTCCCAGAAAAACGACAGCTGCGGCGCGAATCGGTCCACATCGAGGCCGCGTGCCTGGCCGCGCTCGACGTAGGTGAATCCATTTGCGAGCGTGAAGGCGAGTTCCTGCGCCGCGGTCGCACCCGCTTCGCGAATGTGGTAGCCAGAGATTGAGATCGTATTCCATTTGGGCGCATGTTCCGCCGCCCACTCGAAGCAATCCACGATGAGGCGCAGCGCGGGTTCCACCGGGTATACCCAGGCGTGCTGCGCCATGTACTCCTTGAGAATGTCGTTCTGGATCGTGCCGCGAAGCGCTGCCGGCGGGACGCCCTGTTTCTCCGCGGCCGCGACATAAAATGCGAACAGGATGATCGCCGGGCCGTTGATGGTCATGGATGTCGAGACCTCGCCAAGCGGGATCCCGTCGAAGAGGACTTCCATGTCTGCCAGACTGGATATCGCGACCCCGCACTTGCCTACCTCGCCTTCGGCCCGGGCGTGGTCGGAGTCATATCCCATGAGCGTCGGGAAGTCGAACGCTACCGACAGCCCCGTCTGCCCGTGCTCGAGCAGGAACTTGTACCTCGCGTTCGTGTCGTGCGCGCTCCCGAACCCGGCGAACTGGCGCATCGTCCAAAGCTTTCCGCGGTAGCCGGTCGGGTGGATGCCACGCGTATACGGGTACGTCCCCGGCAGCCCGAGGGATTCAATGTCGGGCGAGGCGTCGAGCGCCGTATACACAGGCTTCACTGGCCCGCTCGAGTTCGCGAACGCAATGTCCCGGGTCGACCCGGCGTCGTACCGGGCTTGCCACGCCACGACCTCGTCGCGCAGAAGTTCGGGCTTCGAGCGACTCGCGCGCCGGCGCGCGGCCAGCGCATCGTCCGCCACCAAGACGTCGTGGTGCCGGTCGAGTGCGGCGGCGACATCGGCCACGCCCGTACCGTCCGCGGCGAGCGTCGCGATTACCGGCGGCACCCAGGTGACGTGGGCTCCCGCGCCATTACCGGCCGTTGCGCGCGGGCGCTGCAGCTTGAGCATGCGTTCGATGTCGAGCCGAAGGCGATCAGCGCCCGGACGGTCGGCCTTGTTCACCACGAAGATGTCGGCGATCTCCATGAGACCGGCCTTGAGCGTCTGAATCGAGTCTCCTGACTCAGGGACCAAGACGACCACGCAGCTGTCGGCGGCGCGCGCCACATCGAGCTCGCTCTGCCCAACGCCTACGGTTTCGATCACGATGCGGTCAAATCCGTACGCATCGAGCACGTCCGCCACAGACCGCGTCGCGGCGGAGAGCCCGCCGAGCGCGCCGCGCGTGGCCAATGACCGGATATACACGCCCGCATCCAGCGCCACTGATTCCATGCGGATGCGGTCACCCAGCACCGCGCCGCCCGTGAAAGGCGACGTCGGGTCCACGGCGACCACTCCGACGGTAAGGCCCTGCGCTCTCCAGGTGCGGATGAGCTGCATCGCAAGCGTACTCTTGCCCGCCCCCGGCGGCCCGGTGATGCCGATGCGACGCGCACGCCCGCTGACTGGACCAAGAGCGGCGAGAAGCGCATCGACCCCGGGCCCATGATTTTCAACAGCCGTGATGACCCGTGCCAACGCCGCTGGCTGTCGCGCGCGAAAGCCGTCGAGAAGTCGGTCGGTATTCACGGCGATGAGCGCTGCAGCCGACGCAGCAGCGCCTCCTGCCTCCGCCACATGCGTGACTCGCTCCGCTCATGTCCGGCCGGGTGGTCGTGACCTGTCACGTGCAGCACACCGTGGACGATGAGGCGCGCAATCTCCTCGCGCACTCCGACACCAAACGCTTGAGCGTTCCGACGCGCCACTCCTGGCGCGATGTAGATATCGCCGACGAGGAGGCTTGGTTTCGCCTTTCCCGGGGCGGTGAATCCAAACGCGATCACATCGGTCGAGCCGGGATGTCCCAAGTGCCGTCGGTTGAGACGCGCGATCGCGCGGGTGGTGACGAATGCCAGGGAAACGAGAGCCTCACGCACGCCTTCGGCCCGCAACACGTTCAAGGCAATCCCGCGGGCCCGCGCGCGCGACACGGGGATTCTCACGCCGTCGGCCGCAACGGCCACGGCCAGACTCACCCGGCGGGCGTCCCGGCGCCGACGGGCGCGTCCAGTCCCGACTCGCGATTCACCGGTCCTTCGCCCCCAGAGTTCTTCGCCGGAGCTTCTGCGGCGGCCGGCGGCGCATCGGCCGGGCCGCGGACGGGACTGGGCGGTGTCGTTGGCGGGCTGCCACCAAATACCGGTGTCTCACCCGTGTCGTCGGAGGCGAACTGCGACGTCACGCCACCGGTTGCCGAGGGATAGTCGATGCGGTGGTGGTACATGCCGATCATCATGCGAGCGAATTGCTCTTTGACCACTTCCACCTGCTGCAGCGTGAGAGGTGCCTGGCGCAATTGGCCGTGCTCGATACGCTGCCTCACTATGTGATCGATGACTTCGCGAATCTTCTTGGGCGTCGGGTCTCGCAGCACATGGGCTGACGCCTCGACACCGTCAGCGAGCATCACGATCGCCGTCTCAGCGGTCTGAGGCACGGGTCCGGGATAGGCAAACTCGGCGACGTTGATCGGCGTCGTGTCGCGCTCCTTTGCCTTCTGGAGAAAGTACGTGATCTGGCTCGTACCATGGTGCTCAGTGATGAATGCCCGCACAGCGTCGGGCAGCCCGTACTGATCGGCCAGCTCCAGACCCTCGCGAACGTGGTTCCGAATGATCGCGGCGCTCATGCTCGGCTTCAGCTTGTCGTGCGGGTTTCGGCCGGGACGTTGATTTTCAACGAAGTACTCCGGCTTCCTGAGCTTTCCGACATCGTGGTAGTAGGCGCCCACTCTGGCCAGGAGACCGTTAGCCCCGATCGCATTGCACGCGGCCTCCGCGAGGTTTGCGAGACGCATCGTGTGAGCGAACGTGCCGGGCGCCTCGACGCTCAGTCGCTGCATCAACGGCCGGTTCAGATCCGACCATTCCAGCAGCTTGAGATACGTGTCGACCCCTGTGAACTCCTCCAGCGGCGGCAGCAGCATGAGGGCAAGCGCAACCGATACCACCGAGTTTATCGCGCCCCACACGACACCGCGCCATACGTTGGCCGCCATCGCGTCACCGGTCGCTAGGCCGACGGCGATCTCGGCGAGCGTCGAAGCCGCCGCCGTAACCAGAATCGAGCGGTACGCCTGATCGCGCCGACGGATTACGCGCACGCTGAATGCCGCCGCAGCCCCGCTGATCAACGTCAAAAAGAGAGCCGGGGTGCCAGCGTACGGCGTCTGTATTCCGATGAGCACTGCCATCACTGTGGCCGCCACCATGCTTATCCGCGCATCGAACAGCACGCTGAATAGCACGGCAGCCATCGCGACCGGGATCAGCTCGGCGCGGACGAGGATGACCGAATTCGAGCGCCCGGCAGCGGCTGCAACGCCAAGGATGGTAACAAAGGCCAGCGCAAAGAGCGCTACCGCCCGCACCGACGCATACAGTTTGGGCCGGTAGAGAGCGAGCATCACTCCGAACACGGCCAGCACGAGAAAGTTGATGAGAGTGTGGCCGACCGCGCCCGCCCACGATCCGGACGGCCCGAAAAAGACGGTGATCAAGACGGCGACCAGCAGAATCATGGACCACCGCGCCGCGTGCCCCCATAGCGCGTGTCCCACGCCGACACGCGGCGCCATACGGTCCAGCTCCCGCCAGAGAGTTACGGCGTTAGACACGGGGCCACCTCGAAGCAATCATGGTCAAGCGCCAGCGTCCGACGCGTATGCCCTGATGATCTCACGGACCAGCCTATGACGCACGACATCAGTCTCATCAAAGTAGTGAAAGGCGATGCCCTCAATGCCCGGCAATATCCGCTCTACTTGCATGAGACCCGATTCCTCTCGGCGCGGGAGGTCGATCTGCGTCTTGTCACCGGTAATGACAATACGCGAATTCACGCCAAGCCGCGTGAGGAACATTTTCATCTGAAGCGTCGTCGCGTTCTGGGCCTCATCAAGTATGACGAAGGCGTCGGCCAGCGTGCGGCCGCGCATGAATGCGAGGGGGGCGATCTCGATCGTCCGGGTCTCTAGGGCGCGCTGAATCCGCTCCGGAGGCATCATCTCGTCGAGCGCGTCATACAGAGGGCGGAGATACGGGTCGACCTTCGCCTGCATGTCGCCCGGCAGAAAGCCAAGGCTCTCCCCGGCTTCGACCGCCGGCCGGGCAAGGACGATGCGCCGCACGCGCTTACGCATGAGCGCGTCGACAGCTGCTGCCACCGCAAGGTAGGTCTTGCCGGTTCCCGCAGGCCCAATACCGACAACGACATCTTGCTCGGCGATCTTCGCCAGGTATTCGGCCTGCCCCGGCGTCTTGGCTTGGATGATCTTGCGAACACCGGGAAGCGCGATCCGAGGTCCTTGCGCCGTGCCATTTCCATCCCGCGAGCTCGCGGCGGCGCTCCCTGCTTCTTCGTCGTCGTGCATTCGCATCACGTCATCCGGCGTCACCACTTCGCGCTGTCGCGCGGCCTCGATCATCCGCTGTGCAATGGCGATCGCGCGATCGACATTCTCCGAAGACCCGCTCAGCGATAAAGCGTCTCCCCGGAGCGCCACTTTAGCCCCGGACAAACGCGCCAGCTCGATCAGGTTGGTGTCATTGACGCCGGCGAGCGTCAACAAGTCAGCGCCCTCCGCCGACACGCGCGTAGTCACCGCACTGTCCCCAGTCTCACCCCTATGGCCCGCAGTCACTCTTGTTCCTGACCTCCCCTGACCCTGATGTGTAACTCCTCCAAATCGCGCTCGGCCACCGGCGTAGGCGCGCCCTCGAACAGCGCGCGCGCCGCGGTCGTCTTCGGGAACGCTATCACGTCGCGCAGCGACGCAGCACCCGCCAACAGCATGGCAATGCGGTCGAAGCCGAACGCAATTCCGCCGTGCGGTGGCGCGCCCGCGCGCAGCCCCTCCAATAGGAATCCGAATCGAGCGCGAGCCGTTTCATCGTCTATGCCAAGCAGGCGGAAAACGCGCTCCTGCACCGCTGGGTCGCTGATACGAATGCTACCGCCGCCCAGCTCTACGCCGTTGAGCACGACGTCGTACGCTACGGCGCGCGCTCGCTCGGGCTCGGTCTCGAGCAGCGCCAAGTCGTCCGGGTGGGGAGCTGTGAACGGATGGTGCATTGCGGTGAGCGCACCCGTTTGAGGGTCTCGCTCGAAGAGCGGGAAGTCCGTAACCCATACGAGCTCCCAGCTATCGCGCGGCACGAGGTTCAAGCGCTTAGCGAGGTCCTGACGCACGCGGTCCAGCGCGGGACCTGCGACGCGATCGACATCTGCCACGAAGAGGCCCGCATCTCCTTCGGAGAGACCCAGCCGCTCGGCCGCGCCGTCACCCAGGAACTTGGCCGCAGGACCTTCTAGCGCGCCGTGGGTGCGCTTGAGCCGGATGAGTCCGCCTGCGCCTGCGGCCCGGGCCGCTGCTTCCAGCTCGTCCACTTGCTTGCGCGAGAGCGTCGCGCCCCCTGGCACGCGCAGCCCACGCACCCGGCCGCCCTTTGCCAGCGCGGCTCGCGCCACCCCGAACTCGGTGTCCCGGAAGGCATGGCTGGCATCGAACAGTTCCAGCCCGTATCGCAAGTCGGGGCGATCGATGCCATACCGTTCCAGCGCGTCAGCGCAGGTCATACGGCGTACATGGTTCGGCATGGACACGCCGCCTTCAGCCAGCAGTGACTCCAGCAACCCCTCGGCGACCGCGATCACGTCATCCTGCCCGACGAAAGAGGCCTCGATGTCGATTTGCGTGAACTCGGGCTGCCGGTCTGCCCGCAAGTCTTCGTCGCGGAAGCAGCGCGCGATCTGGAAATACCGGTCAAACCCCGCGACCATCAGCAGCTGCTTGTACAGCTGCGGCGACTGGGGCAGCGCGTAGAACTCGCCGGCATGCACTCGGCTGGGCACCAAGTAGTCCCGAGCCCCTTCGGGAGTCGGCTTGGTGAGTATCGGCGTCTCGACCTCGAGAAAACCTCGCTCGCTGAGGTATTGTCGAGCCGCCTGCAGCAGGCGATGCCGAAGCATCAGGTTCGCCTGCAGCTCCGGCCGCCTAAGGTCCAGATAGCGGTAGCGAAGGCGCAATTCCTCAGCTGGGAGCTGCTCGCCGCGCCCCCGCGCGACTGGTATCGCGGGGGTGACAGCTGGGCCTACGACACGTAGCTCGGTTGCGCGTACTTCGATGTCGCCAGTTGGCAGCTCGGCGTTGCGAGCCTCGGGCGGGCGCTCTGCGACGTCGCCGTCAAGCAGTACCACGCTTTCGACGCCGAGCCGTTGCGCACGTGCGAGTACGTCCGGCGGCGTCCAGCGGGGGTCGAATGAAACCTGCACCAGCCCCGCGTAATCTCGAAGGTCCATGAACACGATGCCGCCGAGATCGCGCGTGCAATGCACCCACCCGCCAAGCCGAACCGGCGTTCCCGCATCGGACGCTCGTAACGATCCGCACAATCTCGACCGGAGGGAGGTTGATGCGTAGGCCTGCGACGCCCCCACCCCGGGCGTCACTACTGACACTCGGGCCAGTTGCTCTTCATTCGTACCGTAAAATTTAATGCGCGGAGAGGCCGGCCACCGCTTTACGAAGCGATGCGGCGAACGCGGCCGCGCCCTGGTAGCGATCGGCCGGCGACTTGGCGAGCGCGGTGCAAAGCACCCGCTCAACGTCATTGGAGACGGCCACACCCGCGCTGCGCACTCGCGGCACCGGGGCGTGGAGATGCTTGGCGGTCACGGCCGCCGCAGTCGGTCCGCTGAACGGCGGCTCGCCCGCGAGCATCTCGTAGAACACGCAGCCCAAGGCATATATATCGCTCCGCTCATCGAGGTCATGCAACCCGGTCGCCTGCTCCGGGCTCATGTAGGCCGGCGTGCCAAGCACGAGTCCAGTCTCCGTCAGTCGGTCGCCTGCAAGTCGGCTAATGGTGCGCGCAATCCCGAAGTCGCTCATCACGGGATGCCCGTCGACGAGTAGGATGCCCTCGGGCTTGAGGTCACGCAGCACTACGTCGTGGGCATGGGCGTACGCCAGCGCGTCGGCAATCTCGCATGCAATGGATGCGGCCTCCGATATCGCCAGACGGTGACTTCGCGACAACCGTTCGCGGAGTGATTCCGCCTCGAGGTACGGCATCACGTAGTACATCGTGTCGTCCACTGCGCCAGAATCGTAGAGTGCGTGGATCCCAGGATGTTGTAGCCGGGCCAGCAGGCGAGTCTCGCGCAGGAAGCGCTCTGGTCCGAGCACCGCCGCCAGTGAGCGCGAGAGGATCTTTAGAGTGACGAGGCGGTCGTGTTTGATGTCGCGCGCCCGATACACGGCGGCCATCCCCGTGCGACCGACAGCGCGCTCCAGCACATACAGATCCTGGAGTCGTTGACGATCATCGGCGGCGTGGCCCGCTTCCAGCCTCGCTGCGACGTCTGGCGCCGCCGGGCGGGACTGAGCCGAGCGGACAGGGGGGATCGCGACCGAGCTGGCGCCGATGTGGGACCGTGGCGCCGGCGATCCGGCGGCAGGCGCGAGAGGCGAGCCGCGTTGTGCACGCGAGCGAACTGCCTCGATGAGCGCCTTGGTTTGGATGGACGGCTCGACCGAATATTCGGCGGCGAGTCTGCTGGCGAACTCCTCATACGCGTGCACGGCACCCGAACGGTCGCCGAGCTCGTCGAGCACCGAGATCAGGCGGCGTAGCACAGCTTCGTCGTCGGGCGCGAGGGCCGCTGCGCGCCGCGCCAGCTGCGCCGCGGCGCTTTGCTTTCCCGCCGCCGCTTGTTGCTCGGCGGCTAGCCACGCCGACTCGGACGCTCGTCGGCGCAATCGTTGGCGTTCGGAATCGAGCCATCGCTCGAACTCCGGTGCGGCGCCCGAGACGAAGAACCCTTCGAGCAATTCGCCTCGATAAAACTCGAGGGCCTTGGACGCGTGACCGGCGTCCACAGCGGAATCGAACATGGTTGCGTCGCACTGCAGTTGGGCGCGGTCGAGTCCGAGCTCCTCTTCGCCGCGACCGACGATCACGCTCGCGCCCAGGAAGCGCCGGAGGAAATGCGCACTTTGGCGGAGCGCCGCGCGCGCGCGCTCGGTGTCGAGCTCCGGCCAAAAGTATCCGACAAGCGTGTCGCGCCGCCGGAATTGCGGCGGATGCCCGATTGCCAAGTAAGCGAGCAGCGCCAGACGCTTCGGCTGGGCCAGGACTTCACCAAGCTCCCGGCCATCAACGCCAGTCAGCTCCACAGCGCCGAGCACGCGAAACTCAATCATCCGACCGCCGAGTTGACCGCGCGAGCCACCGGGTGACGCCCGGGTAACGCCCAGCAGACGGCGAGGTCACTGGGCCTCCCCATCTTCGCCAAACGTACGAGCGGCGCGATCCGGCATCAACGACGAAGTCGGCGTTGCACCGCCCGACCAACGGCAGAAGGGACGGCCACAGGGTGCCGTTCCAGGACCCCGTTCACAAGGAGGAAGAAATGTCAGCCCGGATCTCTTTACTGTGGCGGCTCGGCGCGGTCGCGCTATTGGTAGGTCTAGGCGCCTGTTCATCGCCCACCGATCCAACCAGCACGGCCAAGAAGTTAGGGGACCCACCGAACCCTTGCCTGCATTCCTCGCAGGACCGATCGGGTGCGCAAGCGCAGTGCGCGACGCTTCAGCCGTAGCATCCAACTGGCGGACAGCTGCTTCCGCGCGCACCACGTGGCCTCGTGCTCACGAGGCCCTAGACGCGGAGCAGCTGTCGCCCGGCGGGTTACGCTAGCCGTGCTGGTCCGATTGTAGGATGCGTCCTATCTTGCAAGTCACCCTTGCCGTGGGGCGCGGGAGTGGCGGCGACCGAACGGGGCACGGAGATCCAGGCGGCGCTCGGGGCGCGCTATCACCTGGAGCGCGAGCTGGGTCATGGTGGCATGGCCACGGTGTACCTCGCCCGCGAGCAGAAGCACGACCGCTTGGTGGCGCTCAAGGTGCTGCACGCTGAAGTAGCGCACGCGGTCGGGCCGGAACGCTTTCTCCGCGAGATCGAGATCGCCGCCCACTTGAGCCATCCGCACATTCTGCCGCTTTACGACTCCGGCGAGCGCGACGGCGCGCTGTTCTACGCTATGCCATATGTCGAGGGCGAATCACTCCGCGCTCGGTTGATGCGAGAGGTACAGCTTCCGTGGGAGGAAGCGCTCCGGATCACGACCGAAGTGGCCGACGCGCTGGACTACGCCCATGCTCAGGGCATCGTCCACCGCGACATCAAGCCGGAGAACATTCTGCTCTCGCGCGACGGCCACGCACTCGTGGCCGACTTTGGCATTGCCCGCGCCATTGCCCGGGCCGCGATGATGGCCGGCTGACCGAGACTGGACTCGCCGTGGGGACTCCGGCCTACATGAGTCCGGAGCAGGCGGGTGGGGAGACGCGGGTCGACGGGCGGAGCGATCTCTATAGCCTGGCCTGCGTGCTCTACGAGATGCTAGCCGGAGAGCCGCCCTATACCGGCGCCACGCCAGAGGCGGTGATCGCCAAGCGCTTCGCGGGCCCGCCCCTAAGTCTCCGCACGACGCGACCCACGCTCCCAGCGCAAGCCGACAAAGCGATGGCGACCGCGCTCGCCGTGGTCCCCGCCGACCGCTTCCCCAGTGCCCGCGCCTTCACCGAGGCCCTCGCGCGACCGAGCAGCCGCATCCCCCGCTGGCCGATTGCGGCGGCCGCAGCAGCCCTGGTAATGCTCACGTTGGCGGTGTACACGACGCAGCGAACCCGAGCCACGTCCGTTTGGAACGGGCAACCCATAGAGGCGGCCGGGCCTTCCGGGCCGGGGTCACTCGCGGTGCTGCCGTTCGAGACCGAAGGGGATTCGAGCAATGCCTACTTCGCCGACGGCATCGCGGGTGAGATCCGCGGAAAGCTCTCCAGTCTCCCCGCCCTACGCGTGATCGCCTCCGGCAGTTCGAACTACTACCGCCGCTCGCCGCTCCGCCCCGAGGACATCGCCCGCGAGCTCGGAGTCCGCTACCTCCTGACCGGCACCGTCCAGGTGGCGCGCACCGGTGCCGGTCCACACCACGTCCGAATACGCCCCGAGCTCGTGGAAATCTCCGCCCGCGGCGGCGCGCCCGAGACGCTGTGGCAGCACGTGTACGACACGACCGTGGCCAATGTCTTCGCGGTGCAATCGGCGGTCGCTAGTCAGGTAGCCCAGCAGCTTGGCGTCGTGCTCTCCCCCGCGGCCCGAGCCACGTTGCAAAAGCCCCCCACGCAGAACCTCGCCGCCTACAATGCGTATCTCCGCAGCCAGATGGACAGCAACGCCGAAGTCGGCTCGCCGGTGGCCGCGCAGCGGGATCAGGCCATCGCTTACGCTAAGCAAGCCGTCGCGCTCGACTCGACCTTTGCGGCCGGATGGGCTCGGCTCGCGTTCCTGGCAAACGACACGGTCGCAGCGCGGCGCGCCGTCGCTCTCGCTCCGAACGCCCCGGAGGGACATGTGGCGCGTGCGTTCACCCTGTTTTGGCACGCCAAGTCATCGTCCGACTATGACGCCGCAAAGGCGGAATTCGACATCGCGCGCCGTCTTGATCCTTCTTCGGCTATCGCGCTCGTGGGCCTAGCGGCAATGGCGCGCGACCAGGGCAATCACAGCTATGCTGCTTATGAGGCCGAGTTTCGCTGGGCGCGCCAAGCGCTCGCGCTCGATCCGAGGTCGCGGGCTGCTGCCGAAATCCTCAGCGGAGACCTGATTGATGTCCGGCGGTACGGCGAGGCCCGGGATGTGGCTCGACGGGCCCAGGCGTTCCACCCGAGTAGCGAAATGTTGACCATTGCTGTGATGTTCAGCTACCTCGGCGAAGGAGACCTCGCGAGCGCACAGGCCGCGTTTCACGACATGCCAGTCGCTGTCGACCGCTCGCTCGTGATACGCTATGCCCTGGTCTGGGCGCTGGACAGCGCCGATCGGACCCTCCTCTCCAAGTTGCCGCTGAGCGCGTTCGAGGGAGACTCCGCGCGGTGGGCCAGCCGTCTTGCGGACCTCAGTTGGCTACGAGGGGATACAGCACGCGCGAGAGACTTGGCGCGGGTGGTCATTCGCGCAATTCCGCGAGAGGACACCACGGACAGCTATCGAGAATTCATTCGGCTCGTGGCCTCGGCCTACGTAGGCGACCGAGCCGTAGTGATGCTCGAGGCGCCGCATTGGATGGCCAGCACGCCCGGTGAGACTGCCGGAGGAACGGATTCCATGTTGGCGCAGATCTATGTCGTGCTCGGCGATCGGAGGCGGGCACTCGACCATCTGGCTGCCGCTCTCACGGAGCCGGGGGGGGTCTCACGCGCGTGGCTGCGCATCGATCCGACGTGGAAGTCGCTGCGCGGCGATTCGCGATTCGATCGGCTGCTCGCTGATGCGGGCTAACGCCCGAGGATTTCCCTCGGTCATCGCGCGCCGCCTTCAGGGACAGACCGGCGTAATGTTTCCGTGCCGCGCGTTGGCCTCCGCGATCGGGATCGCAAGCACTGTGGCGTGGGTGTCCGCCGCGCCCCAAGTCGTGTCAGCCACGGCCGCCAGGCCGTACATGCGAATCGAGATCATGCGATCGCCCCCACCCTCGAAGACCGTGGAGATTCGCTGCTCGCGTAGCAACGTGTCGCGAACAGCGGTGTAGCTCGGCGTTATCGCGACCGGCGGCAGTCCACCCGCCTGTGTGCGCACCTGGTTGATGAGCGTCAGCGCCCCCGCGTAGTCGCCAAGCCCGATCCGCACCTGCGCGCGCAGCAGGACGAGCTCCTCGTCGCGAATGATCGGCACGGGGCTCGAGACCGATGAATAAAAGTTCACAATGAAATTCGACGACACGCTCGCGTAGTCCGGTGCCGCAAGGGGAGCGCTGTTGGCGACGAACTTGTTCTTCCACCGCAAGTCAGCCGCCGTGTCGACGTCCGCGACGAACTCGTTCAGCACGCGCAACGTGATGAGCTCGGACGGTATCGGATTTGCCACGTCGTTCGGCGACGTGCTGAAGGTGTGATACACTGCGTTCGGATCCGAGAAGTCGCCGGGCGAGGGTGGTGCGACGGCCGCGGGATCATAAAGGGCCGACGCCGCGAACGCGCTATCCGCTCTTGCCAGTGCAGTCGGATCCGGAGTGCCCGATGCCGCGGGCGTTGGCGCGGTCGCCGGATTCGAGCGCGCGATGGCGTACGCCAATTCGAGGTTCGCTTTGCCAGCCAGCGCGCGATTGAACGCCGCGAAGGACCCCGCTGTTCGTGCTCGGACCGGGCACCGAGCTGGCCGAGCTGAACCCGCCCGGAAGCGTGACCGGTATGGTCCGACCGCCGGCGTTGAGACTGACGTTTGCCGAATCGAGCAACGCGACGATGTACTGTCCACACGTCCTTGTTGCACAGGATCGGCGCCTGATGGTTGATGTCGGTGTTGGCGAGGTCACCGATCGGCACGCCGTTCGTGTCCCGGTATTCCGCCAGGTACATGAAGTTGAGCGCCTTGAGCGTCTGGAGCGATACCCGACAGTGTGTGCTGGTCGGCCACGGAGTATATGGGGCGCACTCGGGGAATCGCGGCCAGAACCTGGTTCGCGGCCCTGGCGGCCTGAAACGGCTCGGCCCACCCGGCATCACTGGAGCCGCTGGCGCTCGTGATCGGCACCCCGTTCCCTCCGAGCTCGGTGATGGAAGGCGAGCCATTGCCGTCGAAATTCAAGAGATCACGCGCGAAAGACGTCGCCACCGTCAAGAAGGTCCCGACGTCAACTCGCGTGGCGGCGAACACGCCGGTGACGAGCAGCTGGAAGCCCGTCGGCGTCGACGGGTCGGCGGTTGCGGAATTGAAATTCGGCACGACCGCATCGCTGCACGCCAACAGACCCGTCAGGCCAGCCGCCGCAACAATTACTCGAATGGCAGTCGCGCGCACATACCAATGCCGCGTTACGACTCCATGCGTGCCGCGGCGGCGACGGTGGCAGTGTCAGTACTGTCGCCCATACGTCAGAGACTCGCGTCGATGGAGAAGAAAAAGCTTCGCGCCGGCGGATACGCGGTGATGTCTTGCACGCGGGCGATGTTCTGGCTCCCGAAGTTGCTGACCTCGGGATCGAGCCCGGAGTACTTGAAGCTGGACCAAACGTTCCGCGCG
Source organism: uncultured Gemmatimonadales bacterium (assembly GCA_963838855.1). Lineage (GTDB taxonomy): Bacteria > Gemmatimonadota > Gemmatimonadetes > Gemmatimonadales > Gemmatimonadaceae > FEN-1251. Next base: position 197,864 of record CAWISX010000022.1, read on the forward strand.
GAGAGTGACAAACGGACGCTCTGTACGCGGCCCCGCGCCGATGACGCTCACCCAGTGGCCGGGCAAATCATAGCTGAGCGAGACCTCTCTCAGCTTGACGTACCCGCCATCCTCGACGTACGGCGTCAGACCGGCATTTACCGCGGCGATGCGCCGCGCCGACGCCGCTGAGTCGGCGAGAAGGTACAGCTGGTTATCGTAGTAAGCGTTCGTGATGTTGATCGTGCTGCCGCCGTACTTCCAGTCGATCAATCCGTAGAGCGCGAACCGTCCGTATGTGAGCTCGTTCGAGAAGCTCATCTGGAACGTGGGTTGCGCATCGCCCACTTGCTTCGACAACCCGTCCGCGCCAACGATGTTCTCGTTGACGATCTCGGTGACCGATCGGCCTGGCTCGATCTTGAATGTTCCGAAAGCGGGGAAAACAGGCCCGAACTGGATCGGCTCCGTTGGGTGCGTAGACGTCGAACGGGGCCACGGGGATGCGATCGACTCGGCTGTAATTCCGGTAATACGTAGCTCTGGACACCCATGTCAGTCCGCCATGGCTCTGGAGCGGCGTCATCGCCAGCGACAGCTCGAGTCCCTGATTCGTGAATTGCCCTCCGTTCAACCACTCTCGGCTGAAGCCATAGGACGGCGCGATCTGGGGGAGGAGAAGTATGTCTGTAATCCGCTTCTGGTACGCGGTTGCGGTGAACTGTGCTCGCGATCTGAGCATGGTCACGTCGAGACCGGTCTCGATCTCGGTATTGGTCTCCGGCCGTATAGCCGGGTCGCCGATCTGGGCAGCAGTGTAAAGTCCGCTCAGGCCCGACTGACCGTCGACTGCGTGTAATTCGTGTACCGCGCCCCGTAATCGGGGATCGTTCCCGAACGGCCAAACGCCGCGCGAATCTTGAGGTCGTCGAGAAAACCCACGAACGGCGGAATGCGATAGGCCGCAGACACCTTCGGATAATAGAAATACTTGCCGATGTCGCCGTCGTTCGTGCTTCGTTCCGCGGTCACGCCGCCGGTGAGCGTTAGGCGTTCATGGAAGGCGAGCAGCTGCTCCTGTCCGTAAAACGACAGATCGTTCGTCGCCGTCCGGCGTAGAACCCCGTCTGGACGGCGCCCGACACGAACGCGTTCTGTCCTGGCGCGAGCGCCTGCGCAACGATGTTTGGGTTGACGAAAGACGTCCTGTCACGGGCGATGCCGATCGACGTCGTCGCATCGATCACCGAGAGTCCGGTGTAGTGATGCACGAGGTTGAGCGAGTAGTTGAGAAACGTCGTATTCGCCGACAGCGACGTCGCGACGCCGGGGAGCGGCAGCACGCTCTCGACTTGCAGATCTGGCGGCGCGTACAGTTGATCACGCTGTTGCGCGAGATCGGCACCACCCACGAGCGTGAGCTGGAGCGCCTGCGACGTGGTGCTGAGTAGTCGACCCGTAACCGTGCCGCCGCCGATAAATCGACTGACCTCTTCAGGTGTCTGCATCTCGACTGCATTAGCAAACGGGTTGGCGGGCCCAAAGGGGTTGTACGCCCACGTGCCGTTCGCCGTCCGATGATCGAGGTTCACAAATTGGGGCGTGTAAGAGAAGACGTCGTACGGGCTCCCGCCGATGTTGTCATTGCCGGTGAGCCCGCGGCGCGTAAGCGAATGCGTATAGGCCACGTCTGCCGTCACGGACAACGCTTGCGAGAAAGCTTGCGTGACATTGGTGCGCACGGACTGCTTGTTGTAGCCGGTGTTCGGCAGGATGCCGTTGTCGTACTTGGTGAGCCCGGACAGGTAGTAGTTCGTGCTGTTATTCTCTGTCGCTCCGCGCACGCTAACATTGGTTTCGTACGACAAGCCGCCACCGCTGAACAACTGATGCTGGTAGTCCTGCGGGCCACCGTAGTAGGCCTCAACGGTGTCCTCACTGAAGCCGTGAGCAGCACCCCACGCCTCCGCACTCGCCAGCGTCGGAAACGATCGGAGAGGAAGTGTATTCGCGAGCGTGAATGTCCCGAGGCGTTGCGTGACGTCCCACCGCGCCTTCCCCGGCAGCCCCTTTCTTCGTCGTGATGATGACGACGCCTCCCGCCGCGCGCGCGCCGTAGATCGCCGACGCCGAGGACGCCTTCAGGATTTCGATCGACTCAATGTCGTTTGGGTTGAGATCCGCGAGTCGATTCGGACTGTTGTCTTGCGAGCTCTGCGCAATGCAGACGGCACTTGGCAGGTTAGCCGGCGTTCGAGATGGCGTCGAGTCCCGAGTTCGTCGTCTCGTTGTTGATGATCACGCCATCGACGAACGTACAGAGCGGCGAAGCGTTGCCTAGAGATTGACGTGCTGCCGCGGATCTGGATTTGCAGTCCGCCGCCAGGCGCCCCGCCGTTGTTCTGCTCGATGAGTCGCCCCGGGGATCTTGCCCTGCATGGCGTTCTCGAGCGTCGGCGCCGGGACTCGACTCACGTCCCGCGCAGTCACCACGGACACGGCATTCGCCGCATTCTCCGACGATATCGTCGTTGCAACACCGGTCACGACCTGCGTCTGCAGATGGAGCAGCATCCTTCGTGAGCGGGACCGTGTAATCCGTCGTGCCATCCGTGAGCGGCACGGTCACTTGACGATAGCCGATACGCCGCACCGTGAGACTGACCGCATTCGATGGCAGGTGCAGCGCAAACGTGCCACTGTCCGTCGTCGCCGTGCCGACAGTGGTCGCGGTGACCATGACCGTCGCGTCCGGGACGGGGCGGAGCCGTCGGCATTGACGACGCGTCCGGTAATCCGTCCCCCTGCTGGGCCTGGACCGTCGCGGCCCATCCCAGCACTACCACCGTCAACACGAGCGCATCGCGGGCGGGTGGCGCCTCCCCACCGGGCCGGAACGCACGGTGGACGGCGCTTGATCGAGCGGACGCTACGGGGGCATGGCAGTCAGGTCAAGGGGGGTTTTCGTGCGCGTTGCGACCCCCATTCATTGTACAAGGGGCGCTTGGGTGTGGCGCTGCAGCGGCGCGAGCTCGAACGCCCGGGGGAGGCCAGCACGCCTTTTTTTGGCGCCGCAAGATGGCCATCGCGGCCCGATTAGGCTTCATCGCTGTGACGTCCCACCCGTTGCAACGCGAGAACCTTCTCGAGCTCACACCGGCCGACGCCGACGCGAGGCTTCGGGCGTTCGCCGTCGAGCGAGGGCTGGCGCCATACCGTGGCGCGCAGGCGGCTCGGCATTCGTGGACGAAGCCGGCGCCATCATTTGCAGACATGAGCGATCTGCCCGCGGACTTCCGCGAGCAATTGGCGCGGACTTTCGCGATGCCGCGACTGGCACTCGCCGCGCGTCAAGTCTCGGCTGACGGAACCGAGAAATTTCTCTTTCGTTTGCCGGACGGCGAAGCGATCGAAACCGTCGCCATCCCTGAGGGGCCTCGCCTCACGCTTTGCATTTCCTCGCAGGCCGGCTGCGCCCTGCAATGTGCGTTCTGCGCGACCGGCGCGATGGGCTTCTCGCGCAACCTCGCCACGTGGGAAATCGCCGGACAGGTGCGCGAGGCCCTGCTGCTGCAGCCCGCGCTTGCCAGGCGCCCGACGAACATCGTGTTCATGGGCATGGGCGAACCTCTCATGAACTGGCCCGCCGTCGATCGCGCCCTCACGGTGCTCAACGACTCGGCTGGTATCGGCATTGGAGCCCGTCACATCACCGTGTCAACTGTGGGCGTGCTCCCGGGGATCGAAGCGCTGGGCGCTCGGCGCGAGCAATTCCGGCTTGCCATTTCGGTGCACGCGCCGAGCGATGCGCTTCGCCGCGAGCTCATGCCGATCAACGTCAAGTATCCGCTGGCGGACGTGATTGCCGCCGCGCGAAAGTTTCAGCGTCGCGTGACATTCGAGTACGTATTGCTCGGCGGCGTCAACGACAGTGTGTCGCACGCCGCCGAACTCGCCAAGTTGGCGCTCGAATGCGGTGCATTCGTGAACTTGATCCCGTTGCATCCAGGCGGCGCTCAGGGCTTCGCGGCGGCGACGGCAGCCACCACTGCCACATTCGCCCGGGCGTTGCGCGCCCGCGGGGTCTCGGTGGCAATTCGCCGGAGCCGAGGCCTCGACATCAGCGCCGCGTGCGGTCAGCTACGGGTAGAACGGCTCGGCGGGCGGGCGCCACGTCGCGCCAAGGAGCACGGTCAAATCCACGTAGCGTGACGAATCCGGACGCTCGCCCACCCGAGCCCGTCCGAGCGCCCTGACGGCAAGCCGGGCCCAATCCGCGTGATGCGACCGATCGAGTACAACCGTCGTGTCGTGCTCCTCTGCGGTCGTACCAACGCCTACTACATCAAATCCGCGGTCACGCAGATAGAACGTGGCCTGTCGCGCGAGTCCACGCACATGCGTCGTGTTCAAGACCTCGACCTTGACGCGCACGTTAGCGGGCACGTGTACGGCCGTGTCGCCCGCGAATCCTGGAGCGGACGGGCTTGGTCTCGGGCCAGGGTCGGATTGAGCTCGCCGAAACAGCAGTAGCGCGGCACCACCGCATACAACGGCAAGAGCGACCGCGCCGACCGCTATCGCACGCTGTTCCATAGCGCCACGGTCTGCGGCAGGATCGCTTTACCCTCCTCGATTGCCCATCCCACACGCGTGCGAACGACCTGGCGAAAAGTGCCGTCGAAGTCGTGCGGCACCTGTCGGGCGAGGTACGCACGGTCGCCCCGCGCGAACTCGCGGCCCGGATCCAGAAAGTCGGCCATGTACAGTGCTCGTCCAGTGCGGTCCCAATCGGAAGCTCCGACCGTGTGCCACCGGATGGCGTCTAATACCGAGCGGCGAGTCTCGCCGTCCTGCTCGAGACGAGCGGCAGCCGCGGGACCATGTAATAGTCTCCAGTCCGAATCGTGGTCTGCAGCCAGGCTCCGAAGCATCTCCTCGGGAGCGTCCCGCAAAGCATTGTGCCAAAGCGCGGCATTGCGCCACGCATCGCGCTCTGCGGCCGAGACTCCCATGCTACGCGCCCAGTCGTCTGCCAAAGCCGCCACACGCGCAATGTGGGCTCGACGCCTGTCGGTCACGATGGCCCACGCAGGAAGCGCGAGGGCACCGGGCTCGGTCATCGTGCGAAGATCACGTTGTCGATGAGCCGCGTGTGTCCCACGCGCGCGGCCACCATGGCGATGCACCCGGGTTCCACCGTTCGGCACGGCTCGAGCCGGGCCGGCTCGGCGATTCCGAGATACTCGACCGACACCCCCTGCTCAGTCGCCAGCACGCCGCGGCCGATCGACTCCAAGGCGGAGGACTCAATGAGTCCAGCATCGCGCCATGCCTCGCGCATCGCGCTGAGTGCGCGGAACAGCACGGTCGCCTGCTGCCGCTCGCCCGTGGACAAGTAGGCGTTGCGACTGGACATGGCCAGGCCGCCCGCCTCGCGGACGGTCGGCGCGACGATAATCTCAGTTGGAAAGTCGAGCTCGCGCGCCATGGCGCGGACTAGCACGACCTGCTGCGCATCCTTCTGGCCGAATACCGCGACGTCGGGTTGCACGATGTGTAGGAGCTTGGCAACGACAGTCAGCACACCCGCAAAGTGACCCGGGCGCGCGGCTGCCTCCCATCGGGCAGCCAAGGCGCTCGCCACAGTCGTGGCAACCTGCCCCTCCGGATACATCTCGCTCGCCGAGGGTGCGAACAGCAGGTCGACGCCCCGATCGCGGGCCTTGGCGGAGTCCGACTCGGACGCGCGCGGATAGGCGGCGAAATCGTCCTTCGGGCCAAACTGAAGCGGGTTCACGAAGATGCTCACCGCCACACAGCTGGCTCGCGCGCGAGCCGCAGCTACCAACGCGAGATGCCCTTCATGCAGCGCGCCCATGGTGGGAACGAGGCCAATCGTCTGACCACTGGAACGGCGCTGCGCGACTGCCGCTCGGACGTCCGCGATGCGCGAAAAGATCTCCACGTCAGACTGCTATCTGCGCCTCAAGCGGCGCGTCAAAAGCTGTGCTCCGCAGCTGGATATTTCCCGGTGCGCACGTCCTCGGCGTACGTTCGTACGGCGTCTCGCACGGCGCCGGCCAGGTGGGCGTAGTGCTTGATGAACTTGGGCGTGAACGTGTCGGTGAGGCCGAGCAGATCGGGCAGAACCAGAACCTGTCCGCTGCACCGGAGCCCAGCCCCGATACCGATCGTCGGGATTGTGATCGCCTCGGTCACCTGTGCGGCGACGCCGGCAGGAATGAGCTCCAGCACGACCGCGAATGCGCCTGCCCCTTCGAGGCGTTTTGCCTCGTCGACGAGTCGGGCCGCCGCGCCCGGCTCGCGCCCTTGCACGCGCCCCCAGCCCTGCACCAGCCGGGCCTGCGGTGTGTGTCCTAGGTGGCCCATTACCGGAACGCCGAGCCCGACTACGGCGGCTACCGTGCGGGCAGCCGTCTCGCTGCCGCCTTCGAGCTTTACCGCCTGCGCTCCGGTGCGCTGCACCACTCGGCCGCAGTTGCGCAGTGCGCGCTCGATGCTGACCTGATAGCTAAGAAACGGCATGTCGACTATCACCAGCGATGCCGGAGCTCCGCGCCGCACCGCGGCGGCGTGGTAAATCATTTGGCCGAGCGTCACGGGAAGGGTCGTCTCATACCCCGCGATGGCGTTGCCGACCGAATCGCCCACCAGGATCGCGTCGACGCCAGCCTCCTCTACGAGACGAGCGAACAGCGCATCGTAGGCGGTGACCACGGCCACACGCTCGCCGCGCCGAGCCTTGGCGACAAATGCCCCCACCGTGGCCGGCGCAGTCACGGCGCCCCCATGGTTGCGCTGAGGCGGGTGTCGAGTTGCGCGATCTCGCGTTGCCAGAAGCTTCGGTTTTTGATCTCTGGATGGGGTACCGTGAGGCGAGGGTGCGCAAGCCGGCGAGTACCGACGCGCACGATGTCGAGGTCGAGCGTGCGCGGGCCCCATCGCACCGTTCGCTCGCGTCCTTCCGCCTGTTCGATGTCGTGCAAGCGATCGAGCAGAGCCAAGGGGTCGAGGCCCGTCTCGACCGCGACCATCTGGTTCAGATACGGCCCTTGTTCACCCGGTCCGATCGGGGCCGTCTCTTCGATATCGGATTCGGCCACCAATCGCGTGTCCGGCAGCGCCGCGAGGGCCAAGCGCGCGCGCGCCAAATGCGCAGCGCGGTCGCCGACGTTCGAACCAAGGGCCACGTACGCAATGTCGCGGGGCACTCCACCGGCGGGCACCGCGTGAACGTACGAGCGGCCTCTGGGATCTTCAACTGGAGTGCGAGCCGTTTCGATCAGCCGCTGCAGCCCGCTTGCTGACCGACGTCGCGCTCGTGATCCGCTCCGCGAGGTCGCCCAGGTACCCGGCGACCCCGCGCAGTTCCTCAGTGGCGCCTTCCAAGCCCGCGAGCGCGGCCGCTTGGTCATGCGCAGTGGCCGTTACGGCTTCGGCACCGGACCGATTGCGTAGGGCGATATCCGCAATGCGTGTCACGCGATCGCTGAGGCGCACGGTGTCGTTCTCCTGTTCGCGCGAAACCTGGGCGATACGGCGCGCGTGCTGGGCGCTCGCGGCGGTAGACTCGACGATGACCTCGAGTGCGCTCAGCGCCGACGCCGACAGCGTTTCGGCGTCCCCAACGATTTCTCGTCCGCGCTGCATCTGCGCAGCTACGGCCCGCATTTGGTCCTGGAACCCGAGGATGATCTCTCCCGCCCGGTCAGACGCTTGCTTGCTTTGTTCGGCGAGCTTGCGAACTTCGTCGGCGACGACGGCGAACCCATGACCCTGCACTCCGGCCCGAGCAGCCTCGATCGCGGCATTGAGGGCGAGCAGGTCGGTTTGCTCGGCGACCTCCTTGATGACCGCTATGAACTCGGTCACGCGACCCGTTGTACGCGCCAGCTCGTCGATTTGCGTAGAGCTTTCGCCGACGAATCCCTTGGCGCTCACCAGCCGCTCGATGGCGGCGGCGATAGTCGCTCGGTGTTCGCCAGCCATGGCGGTCGCGCGGCGACTGGCCTCCGCGGCGGCCGCACCATCGCGCGCGACCCCCGTGGTCGCGTCGTGCAGCGCGCGCGTGACGGCAATGCTGCCGGCGAGCTGCTCCGACTGCTCGGCGATGCCTCGCGAAATGTCGGCGATGGCATGCGCCACGCGCTCACCTCCCGCACGCAGCGTGCGCGCCGACGTGCCGAGGGTCTCCAACTGGCCGCCCACCCGCACGACGGCGTCGAGCAGGGGTTGGCGGAGCTCGTGAATGTGCAGCGTCGTCGCGAGCTGATTTGCGAACCGTTGGACCAGCTCGACCTCCTTCTCGCCGTAAGCGTCTCGCTTGTGGTGCGCCAGCTCGAGAAGGCCGACGTTCCGGTCGCCGAAGCGGAGGGGAAACACCAGCACGCTGCGTGCGCTGGGTCGTGGGTTTTCAACGCGCCGATCCTTGAGCGCATCAGCCACGACGACTGGCCGGCCCCCTTCGAGTGCAACCATGCGCAACACGCTGCCCTCGGAGTCCGGGGGACGCGGCTCGCTGAGAAGCCCCTGCTCGCCGACGTAGATGAGTCGCAAATCCCCGGCGTCCCCCCCCCCGCTTCCGCCGTCGAGTCGCCAGATGCGCAGCTCGCCCCAGTCGACTAGGCGATGCGCCAGTCGCTCGATCCAATGCAGGGCGTCGGCGAGAGCGACGTCGGCAGTTACAACGGCCTCCATCGCGTGAATCGTGTTCATCTCTTCGGCGGCGATGGATTCCTCTAGGATCCGTTTTAGCACATAGCCGGCGCCCGCAAGGATGAGCATGATCGGCCAACCGCTCCACCCGAACGTGGAGAACGTGAGCGTGATCGCCGCCACGCCCGCGGTCCCCGCGCCGGCAGCGACGACCTCGTACCGCAGTATCAGGCTCCGTTCTTCCGGCAGCAGCTTGCCCCGCGCGAGCAGAGTGAAGTACAGAAGCGCCCGGCCAATCACGAAGTAGGCGCAGATGAAGACCGCCACGGCGAATACAGCGTCGGTGCCAACGGCGTGGGCTCCCGACAGCCTCATTGCGAGGCCGAATAGACCGTAGGCGGCAACGAGAGCCAGCGATTCCCGCCCCGCGTTGATCCACGCGAACTCCGCCGTCTTGCGCAGGACCGCGAGGTCGGCGACAAGCACGCCTATGTAGAGCGCCGCGATAGTGACCTGTACGCCGACGAGTAACGTGCCCGACATTGCGACTACGCTGAGCAGGCTGATCGCCGAATACTTGGTCAACGGGATCTGCGCTCCACGCAGCGCAACTACAACGGCAGCAAGCGTGGCCAGGGCATAGCCCTGCGTCATCCAGACGGGGTTGTGGACCAGAGCTCCCACGGTAGCCGCCATGCCGACCACGGCGAGACCGGTCGTGTACCGGCGAATGAACGACGCTGACGTCATACGCGGGAGGCTGCGGCTCGCGAGGAGACGCCGTCGAGCGCGACGCGCAGCGTGCGCACCAGCTCGAGCGCGGATTCGAGCCCGTCGTCGGCGGCACGCACGAGTGCGCTGCCGACCACCACTCCGTCGGCGAGGGCTGCGACTGCCGCAGCCTGTTCCGGGCGCGAAACGCCGAACCCCACGCATGCGGGCAGGTCGGTCACCGATCGCAGGCGGGCCATCGTCGCGGGTAGGTCAGCCGGCAGCTCAGCCCTCGCGCCGGTGACGCCGAGCCGGCTGATCACGTATACGAACCCGCTACCGTGCCGCGCGATCTCGGCCATCCGATCCGCCGGCGTCGTCGGCGCGACCAGCCGGATGTAGGCGAGATCACTGTCGCCGAGCCACGCTTCGCGCTCGGCGTCTGCTCCAACTGGAAGATCGGTGATCAGCACACCGGAGGCACCGGCGGCGGCCGCGCGTTTCAGTGCGTCAGGCCCGGCGGCCAGAACGGGGTTGAGGTAACTGAACACGACCACAGGCACGCGCATACGGGCCCGCGCGATCAGCTCCAGAGTGCGGTCATATGTGATACCCAGCGCCAACGCCCGCTGAGAGCTGGCTTGAATCACCGGGCCATCGGCCAGTGGATCGGAGAAAGGCACTCCTACCTCGATCACATCCGCTCCGGCATCTGCAAGGCCGCCCATCAGGGCGAAGCTGGCCTGCTCGTTGGGATGCCCGGCGGTGACGTAGCACACAAGCGCGCGGTCTCCGCGCGCCCGCAGCGCGGCGAAGCGATCGGCGATGGTCGTGCGAGGCACTACTTCGGTTACACGAAATAGTCGGCGACTCGGATACCGTAGCGATCCGGATCGGCGGTCTTGATGATCGTGCGCTCGAAGGCGCCCGAGGCGTCTCGCACCGACAGATCGACCAGCGTTCCCGGGTGCAGGATGTTTCCCTGAGGATCGCTTACCACTCGAATGATTGGCCGCGACATCATTTCGGGGTGCGGATTCACCGCATGGACAATGGCGAGCTCGAAGGAATCGAGCACGACAAGAGTTCCGACAGGATACAGTCCCAGGAGATTGATGAACGCTTTGACGACGACTGGGTCCATGCCGCGCCTGGGATTGTCTCGCATTTCCTGCAGCACGGCGGCCGGCGACAGCGGGTCTGTCTGGTACGCCCGTCTAGAAGTCGCGGCGTCGAAGCCGTCCGCTACAGCGACGATCTTGCTGAAGATGCCCATCGCTCGCGGGCGAATCGGACGCGGGTATCCCGTGAGGTCCATCTTCATGTGGTGCTCGAAGGCGACAACCATGGCCCGGTACGGCAAGTCCTGCGCGCTGCGAACCTGAAAGAGTGAGAGGACGCCGAGCCACGGGTGATTCGTGATCGCGTGCCACTCCTCCTCCGTCAGCTCGGTTGACTTGTTCAACACGTCGACCGGCACACGCGACTTGCCAATGTCGTGGAACAGCGCGGCGAGGCCCAGATCGTACAATTGAATCTTGCTCAACCCCAGCCGCCTGCCGAGCGCGACGGAGAAGATGCAGACGTTGACGCTGTGGGTAAAAGTGTACTCGTCGTAGTCGCGTAGCGTGGTGAGACCAAAGAGAGACGTTTCCTCATTCAGGATCTGGTCAACGATTCCCTGGACCACCCGCTTGAGCTTCTTGATGTTTGGCGCACGACCTAGGCGTACCGAGTTTATGACTTCCTTGGTCACGGCCACAGACTGCGCGTACGTGCGCTTGGCGGCTTCCTTCACCTGCTCCTGATGTTCCCGATCTTCGGACACGTCTCCGGTAGGGAGGCCGAGGTCGAAGACGGTAACTCGGGCCTGTTCGAGTTTGCCCAGTAGCTGATGGTACCTGGCGTCCGGGTCGTCCGTCGCGGACGCCGGGAGCTGCAGCAGCGATAAGAGCACCAGCCAGTCGCGCGGACCCGCGCCTTCGAGCACGCGCAGCGATCCGACTCCCGAAACGCGAAAAAGCGAAAGCAGGTTGCTGAAGCTCGTGTAGTTGTCGATATCCAGCCGAAGCCGAGTCGAGTTGATGAAGATGAACTCTCCACTCGTGCGGAACTCCAGCTCGCGCTCCTGGTCGAGCAGCCCCCGCGCCGTCGCTGTCAGCTCTTCCAGAGCTTTTTGAACCGCCGCGTTCTCGACGGGGTAGAGTTTGATCGCGCGAAGCGCGCCGTAGAACGTTAGGATGAACGCTCGGCCGCTTTTCCGGACGAGAGCATCGGTGCCCGCCTCGTTGCGGTGCGGGTTGAATTCCTCGCGCTGGCGAATCGGTGTGGCCCGCCCTACGGTCGATGCTGCGGGAGGGTCGTATGAGGAGGGGTTGGTCACGACGCTGCGAGAACGCCGCCGCGCAGCGCCTTGTTCACGGCGTTTCGCACGACGACCTCCTTTTCGTTGGTTGCTCGGCTCAGTGCCGCGATCGCCCGCTCTGTTCCGACTCGGCCCAGCGCCATGGCGGCGCACGCCCGGTGGTCGGCGTCGTCGCGCTTGCCCAGGAATCCCTTGCCGTTGAGAATGCCGTCAAGGAGCGACACGCCGCCGTCGCCGCACAGAGCTCCGTAGGCCTCGAACATGGCCATTTTCTCCGTGAGATTCGCCTCGCGGAGCGCTTTGCTTCTGACCGCCGTCTCTACCCGTGCCAAAGCCGGCCGGTAGGCGCGCGTGGCCACGGCGCGCGCCGTCGCGACACGTACCTCCCTGTCGTCGTCGTCGATCGCGCGTTCGAGAGCCTGCAAAGCGCCTGCGGACGCAATTTCGGCAAGGGCGAGGACCGACGCGAGACGGGTCGTCGTATCCTCGTCCAGCATACGCTTGGTGATCGGCGCCACTGCCCCGGCGCTTCGCAAAGCGCCCGCTCGCCGAATCGCTTCGATCGCGACGTCGTGATCAGCGCTGCCGATGAGCCGTACCAATTCCGCCGTATTCGCGGCAGTGAGGCGGCCAGCCGAAGTCTCCAACAACACTTTCAGGCGGGGCTCGTGGGTTCGGGCGAGCCAGGAGAACAGCGTCCCGAGCGCTGAAGGCCGAAGCTGCTCGAACAGCGCGTTGAGAGCATCCTGCGAGGGTAACTCACGTGACTCGGCGAGACCTTCCAAGAGCTGGGAGAGAGCTTCGCTCTCGCTCAAGCGGCCGAGCACACTCGCAAGCTTTTCGCGCTGCCCTGGTGCCAGATTCGGTGCCCGCGAGGTCGCGGTCTGTGCTTCACGGAGGAGAAATGCCACCGCCGGGTACTGCCTGGCGGATAGCAGGTGGAGCATGAGATTGTCGAGGATGCGCGTGATCTCATCGCGCACCCCGGCATCAGACTGAGCCTCGAACACGTCAAGGAGAATCGCCAAGACGTTGGAGCGCAGGTCACTCGCGTATTCCGTACTCACTGCGTCCCTGAGGTACTCTACCTCCCTCTCATCCAGGAAATACAGAGTGGAATCGAAATCGTCGAGGTTCACGACACCCGGTCGCGAGAGCAGTAGCGACTCCTCAGGCAACGGGGGGTCGTCCTCGCTCGGCGGATCCACAACGTGGGGCTCGAAACGCGACTCGAGGCCGACTGCGCCCGGCGCGTCGGTACTCAGGTCGACGTACCGGTAGCGCAGGTGCTGGAGCTCGTTTTCCCACAGCATCACCAGCAGGTCATCCTCATCGGGCGAATTGCGTCGAGCCCGCTGTAGAACATCGAGAAACCGCTCTAGGTCAGTGGCCTCAAACCCTTTGGCGAAACGCAGTTCGCGCACGCCATCTTTATAGAAGGTCCAAGGCAGGCTCTCCGACGTTTTGCCGTCCTCTGTCAAGACTGGAGTGTCTTCCCAGAGGAATTGTGCCTCTGTTATCTGCAGAGCGAAGTCGTCGGTGTATTCCCAGATTGGCGCGAACGACGCGCGCAGAGCCTCTAGTGCTTTCAGGTATGTCGGATTGTTGTGCATGTACAGCTGGTGCGCGCGAACGCCCTTGGTCAGCAGCTTGAGCATGTCCTCGATCGGCGCACTCGGGAACGGCAGGTCGGGCGGCGTGAGCTCGGCGGTTGCCGCACCGCCACTGGATCTGCCCCCTCCCACGGCCCTGCCGCCGCTGTGCCTGTGCGCGACCGCCGGTGGCGCACTCACTGGCGGCCCCCGGTGTCCGGGAGGCGGGCCATCACGCTCGCCTGCGCGACGTCCTTGTCCCCGCGTCCGCTGACACAGATCAGGACAGGCTCGTCGGCGGCCCAGCGTCCGGCATGAGCGGCTACCCAGGCCACGGCGTGCGCGGTCTCGAGGGCGGGAATGATTCCCTCGTCACGACTTAGGAGCTCGAAGCCGCCAAGGGCATCGCGGTCGGTTACGGCGACGTATGTCGCGCGCCCCGTGTCTTTGAGATGCGCGTGCTCTGGGCCCACGCCCGGGTAGTCCAAACCCGCCGAAATGGAGTGTGCGGGGTGCACCTGGCCTGCTGCGTCTTGCAGGAGATAACTGAGCGACCCGTGCAGCACCCCAGGCGTGCCGCGCGCCAGCGACGCCGAGTGGCGGTCAGTGTCGAGCCCTTCACCCGCGGCTTCGACGCCCACCAATTCCACTTCGGGATCTTCGAGGAAACCCGCAAAGATGCCAATAGCGTTAGACCCGCCGCCCACGCATGCGACGACGGTGCGCGGGAGGCGGCCTGCACTCTCAAGCATCTGGGCGCGGGCTTCGCGGCCTATAACGGATTGGAACGTTCGAACCATGCGCGGATATGGGGCCGGCCCAACCACCGAGCCTATGATGTAGTGGCTGTCAGTGACGTTGGTGACCCAATCGCGGATAGCCTCGGTTGTGGCATCCTTGAGCGTGCGCGAACCGCTCTCGACTGGAATTACCGATGCCCCCATCAGCCGCATGCGGAAAACGTTTAACTCTTGCCGGCGCATGTCTTCCGCGCCCATGTACACGACGCATTGCAGCCCGAATCGGGCACAAATCGTGGCGGTCGCGACGCCGTGCTGCCCCGCCCCGGTTTCGGCGATTATTCGGCGCTTGCCCATCCTACGCGCGAGCAACGCCTGTCCAACGGTGTTGTTGATCTTGTGGGCGCCAGTGTGATTCAAGTCTTCTCGCTTGAGGTACACTGGCGCTCCGACCCGGGCGGAGAACCGAGGCGCCGTCGAGATAGGAGATGGGCGTCCAACGTAACTGCGCAGTAGCTCGTCAAGCTCTCTTTGGAATAGTTGGTCGGCCAACGCGGCGTCGAGCGCAGTGTCCAGCTCATCGAGCGCCGGTATGAGGGTCTCCGGGACGTAGCGTCCGCCGAACGCCCCGAAGCGGTCCTGCATCACGTGCGCGCTCACGTTTCGTTCACCGCGTCCATGAAAGCGCGCATGCGACCGTGGTCCTTTACGCCCGGTGCGCGCTCGACCCCTGAGGACACGTCGACGACGTCAGGGCGCAATGCCGAGATGGCGCGCGCGACGTTGTCCGGCGTCAGTCCCCCGGCGAGCACGAGTGGCTGCGTCCCTCTTACCGCCGCAACTGCCTCCGCAAGCGTCTCCCAAGCAAGTGCGACTCCAGTCCCTCCGAGCTTTCCGGGTACGTGAGCATCGATCAACAGCGCGTCGGCGTAGACAGCGAGCTTGGAGGCATGCTCCGGGACTCGTCCTTCCTCGCAGCGCAGGACGGCCCATAGAGGCCGCGCGGCGCACCTGGCTACCGCAGCGACTTCGTCGGCACCGGCAGCGCCTGGCTGCACGTGCAGTTGAACTACGTCCAAGGGAATCTGATCGGCCGAACGCGCGATCTCGTTTGGCGCCGTACCGGAGAAAACTCCGACCCGCTTGGGTCCGCCCCGCGGAACTGCGGCCATCACCTTCGACGCTTCTGCCGGCGTCAGTGTGCGTGGCCCACCCGCGAATATCACGCCCACGTACGCGGCTCCCAGGGCGGCCGCATAGTCTGCATCGACGGGACGGGTCAACCCGCAGAACTTGACGGCCGTCATGCGCGCGGTGTTCGTGGGTGTCTGGGTACGCCCACGAGGGCCCGAACCGCTTCGGCTGGATCGCGCGCGGCGGACACGCTGGAGCCGACCAGCACGGCATCCGCGCCGGCCTCACTCGCGCGCTCGACATCGCCGCGGCCACCAATACCACTTTCCGCAACGGCGATCACATCCGGCGGGATGTGCGGCACTATGGCTGGCACGGTTTCCAAGTTCACCTGGAGCGTCTCCAAATCGCGGTTGTTGACGCCGAGCACTTTCGCCCCGACTCGTAGCGCGCGATTCAGCTCTGTGTCGTCGCGCACCTCTACGAACGGCTCCAGTCCGAGCCCCCGCGCCACATCGCTCAGCTCCGCTAGCAGCCCGGGGTCGAGCGCCCGCGCAATCAGGAGAACGGCCGACGCGCCAAGCGAGCGCGCTTCTGCAATTTGCAGGGCGTGAACAATGAAATCCTTTCGCAGCAGCGGCAGCTGGACGCGTTGGCGAACCTCTAACAAGTCCTGAGGACCGCCACCGAATCGCTCAGGCTCAGTCAGCACGGACACGGCAGCCGCCCCGCCGCGCATGTAGGCCTCGGCTTGGTCGCCCGCACGCAGCGCCCCGTTGATCTCGCCACGCGACGGCGAGCGCCGCTTGATCTCGGCGATTACGGCGACACTGCTGCCGAGCAGCCCGCCCGAAAAAGACGGCGCCGCGGGCGCGTTGGCCGCTGCGAGCTCGAGCTCCGCCCGCCTCGCGACAAGGCTCTCAGCGCGGATTCTGGCCCTCGCCGTGAGCTCGCCCAGCGCCCCTACCGGTTGCCTCCATGATGCTCCGACTTGCACTTCGGGTATTCTTCGGCTAACGTCAGGTTCGGAGATTGTTCGGGCGCAACACTGAAGCGAGGTCATCCATGCCGCTGACCAGACGGCAGCACGAAATTCTGAAATTTCTCACCGACTACCGGCAACAGAACGGCTACGCGCCGAGTTTTGAAGAGATTGCCTCTCGCTTCAACTATAACTCGCTTGCCACGGTGCACGAGCACCTGAGCAACTTGGAGCGAAAGGGCTACATCAAGCGTAGTTACAACGAGAGTCGCGCGATCGAGATCTTGCCGTCGGACGCATTCGCTCGCGCAGTCCCGCTGCCGCTGATGGGTACCGTTGCCGCTGGTGCACCCGTGGAGGCTGTAGAGACAGACGAGACGGTCTCGGTCCCTGAAGGCTTCGTGCGGCGATCCGGCGGGCACTACGTGCTAAGAGTGCGCGGAAATTCCATGATCGATGAGCACATTCGCGATGGCGACTTCGTCGTGGTCAACGAGCGACAGAGCGTGGACAACGGCGAAATGGTCATCGCGATGCTCAATGGTCAGTCTGCCACCGTCAAGAAGTTCTATCGGGAGCGCGACGGGCGCATTCGCCTGCAGCCCGCGAACGACACGATGAGCCCCATCTACGTCCACGAGAACGACATCGCAATTCGTGGCGTTGTTGTTGGGGTGCTCCGCCGCTACTAGCGCACCTCGCCGACGGAATCTCGCTTGTAACTCCCTCCTCTCCCCCTTACCCCCTCCCCTCCCTGCGGGAGGGAAGGGGGAATCTTTTTTTGTGGGGCTGCGCCCACGCCCCGGTTCGTCCAGCTCTAAGCTGCTCTAGGCTCGCGGCTCGGCGCGGGCGTAAGCCGCCTTCATTCGGTCGAATGCAGCTAGGCCGCATCCGGTTTCCAAGCTGTACCGCGCGCGGTCGATAGCCTCGGCGTACGTGGCTGTCCGCCCTGAGACGTACACCGCGGCGGCAGCATTGAGAATGACCGCGGCACGAGCCCCCGGGGCGCCACGGCCCGACAACAGATCGATGGCAATGGCCGCGTTCACGGATGGGTCGCCGCATGCCAGGTCGGCGACGGCCGCGCCACCCAGTCCGTAGCGGTTAGGGTCAATCACCCACTCCTCATGCAGTGCTTTGCCTGCGCGAACCTCCACAACTCTGGTCGGACCAAGCGGCGAGATCTCGTCCAGGCCGGGCTCCCCGTAGACAACGAGCGCGTGGGTGGTGCCGAGCGCGCTGAGCGCGCCAGCCACAATCGCAAGCCGGGCCGCGTCGCCAACGCCGACCACTTGGCGGCCGGCAGATGCTGGATTGGACAGGGGACCAACCAGGTTCATGACGGTAGTGACGCCGAGCTCACGCCGTACTGGCGCGACGTGGCGCATGGCAGGATGCATCTGAGGCGCGAACATAAACACGAGCCCTGCCTCGACCAGCACTTGCGCTAGGGAGCTCGCCGGCGGCGACAAAGACACTCCCAGCGCCTCCAGGACGTCGGCACTGCCACACCGTGAGGTGTACGAACGGTTGCCGTGCTTGGCGACACGCACGCCCGCGCCAACGGCAACGAACGCAGCCACTGTCGATACGTTGAACGTCGTGACGGCACCGCCGCCCGTGCCGCAGGTGTCCACCAGGTCATTCTGGGCGATCCGCGGCGAGCGGCACCATTGCGCGGCGGACGGCCCGCACGATGCCTGTCAGTTCCTCGACGCTTTCGCCGCGCGCCCTGAGGCCCATCAAGAGAGCGCCGATCTGCCCGGGCGTTGCGTCACCGGCTACCACGGCGGCAAAGGCGTCGGCCGCCTCGTCCGCACTCAGCCTCCGGCCGTCCGCTATGGCGCGTAGCGCCGTTCGGAGGGCTGCGCCGGGCGCTACTGCCCCGGCGCCCGCCTCAGGCGGCATGCATGACGTCCATCAGCCGGTCGGCAAGAGCGGCGTGTGAAACCACCAGCGAAATGACGAAGGCCAGGAGGCGCACCCGCTCCACATCCTCCTCCACGAAGACGCCGCACTGGGCACGGTTGGTCAGATTGACAACCCCGACGAGCTCATCGTGATAAACGAGAGGAAAGCTGATGAACGATCCCGTCGTGAAATATTGATCCTGCAACAACGGATGCGTCCGAGCCTCGTCTACGTCTTGCACCAACAGCGGCTGGCGTGACGCGGCGACGCGTCCTGAAACACCATCGCCGATGGCAATGCGCGAGCCCTCGACGATGTGTGGCGCTAGCCCGCGCGCTGCTGCAAGGTAAAGGTAGTCTGGCTCGGGCGCGCGCAGCATGAGAGAGCACCTCTGCGCCTGCATGTCATCGCCTACGAGTCCGAGCAATTCATCGACCAGCTGACGGGGATCGTCCGCCTGGCTGTCGAGCATGAGCACCTTCTCGATCAGGTACAGGGTCCGCGTCTTCTGCCGCAACGCTTCACTGCGGCGATGCAGTTCGATGTGCGATTGTTCGAGTCGCTCCACAGCGGCCCCAAGCTGCTGCTCCACCCCGGCGGCCCGCCGTCTAGCGCGCCGAGCGTCCTCGGAGGCGTGGGCGGCGTCACGCTCGAGCGCCACTATCTGCGCGGCCTCGGCTGCTGGGATTCCGCGTGTTGGCGTTTCTGCCGCTCGCCTCGCCGAGACGAGCTGCTGCTCCAGAACCGCCAGTTTCTTGATGTACTCGCCGTGGACTCGCTGCGTGACGTCTTCGAGCGTTCGAACCGCTTCGTCGCGCGCTTCGCGCTCCAGAAAACGCGCGAGGCCCAGCTCGAACAACGCGACCGACGACGCGAAGCGCTCAGACGATCGCGTTCCGAAGATTTTCTTCGGTTCGTACAGCGCTACGATGGCGGCCAGGTGACCGTCGAAGCGAAGCCCGCGCAGGGCCAGCAGGCCACCGTCCGTAAACGAAGGCAATCCAAAGAGCCGTGCGTACTCCGCCGACTGCTCCCCCAGCTCGACAAATTGTCCCCCGCCGGTCACGGCCCGGCGGATAGGTGCAGATAGGTGGTCGAAGGTCGTCTCGAGAGGTGTGCGCCGGACGGCGCCGCCGTTTGGGGTGAGGCGATCGACCAGCATCTCCCGCCGCCCGTCATACCGCAGCAGCGCGATGCACGCGGAACGGTCGATTTCCGCGAGGCCTTCGCCGAGCGCGACCAGGGCAGCATCGAGGTCGGGCGCAGCGACGAGTGCGTGCGCTAATGATTGGAGTGTGCGTGGCGGCATGCGGAGTGGGCTATCCCGGTACAGGGACGAGGCACGGGCCGCCAGCGCAATGTTCCGGCACTCGCATCGCCTGGCCAATAAAGCGCACAACGCGTGCGGCGCTTCGCCGGGCGGCGGCGCAAGCACTTTTCTTGCCCCTATCGCTCAGCAGCCGTAACTTCTGCCTACATGGCGGAGCGGACGGTTCAGCTCGTCCTCCACTACAACGGAGCCCGTTTCGCCGGCTGGCAGCGGCAGCCAGCGGCTCGCACCGTGCAAGGCGTCGTCGAAGATGCTCTCACGCGGCTCTGCAATGCCCGGACGAGGGCGATCGGCGCCGGCCGGACGGACACTGGCGTTCACGCTCGCGGCCAGGCGGTTGGCACGTGTGTTCCGCCGTCATGGACGGTGGCCAAGCTACGACGGGCCCTCAACGCGCTGCTACCGGACGACGTTTGGGTCGCGAACGCGTTTGAGATGCGGCCCGAGTTCCACGCCCGTTACAGCGCCATCGCGCGGCGCTACAGCTACTGCCTGGGGACCGACGAAGAGGCGCACTCGCCCTTTCGAGCGCGCTGGGAATGGGCGATTGACCAGCCGCTCGACCGCGACGCTCTGGACCGATCCGCCAGGGCCCTGGTAGGCGATCACTGTTTTCGCGCCTATGCCGTGCGCGGCACGGCGTCAGAGTTGGATGATCACTACTGCACGGTGCACGTTGCGCGCTGGCGCGACCGGCCCGACGGCGTCGGGCTGACGTTCGAGATCGAGGCCAATCGCTTCCTGCACCACATGGTGAGATTCATCGTCGGCACGATGGTGGCCGAAGCGAGCGGCGTGCGAGAACCCGGCACGGTCGCGCGCCTGCTTACGGCATCGGACAACAGTGATACGTCCGCCCCGGCGCCGGCACACGCGCTCGTGCTCGAACAGGTACGCTATCCCGAAGCGCTCTACGTGCGATCGCCGTCGACGCCCCGCGCGAGACACGCCGCTCCGGCGGTCGCGGCATGAAGATCTACGTGGCGTCGGCCAACGCCGCGGACATTCGGTGGGCAGTAGAAAATGGGCTCGCGGACGGCGTTCTGACGACACCGGCCGAGATGTTCGAAGCCGACGAGGACGCAACAACTGATGCCAACGGGCACGATACATTGGCGGAGATTTGCCGCGTTGCTCGCCTGCCGGTCTTGGCGAGCGTGTCGTCCGTCAGTTCGGCCGAGATTTACCGCGACGGGCGAGAGCTCGCGAAGGTTTCGGATCTGGTCCACGTGCAGATCCCTCTCGTCGAAGACGCGGTTAGCGCCATCGGCCGGCTGCGGGCGGACGGCGTGCGAGTGGTCGCAACACTCGTGTACAGCGCCGCGCAGGCTGTGCTTGCGGCCAAGGCGGGAGCATTCATGGTCAGTGTGTCGGTTGACCAACTCGACCTGTACGGTCACGACGGAGCGGACGCGGTTCGCGACATCGCGTCGGTGTTTTCCGCTCACGCAACGGAGTGCGACGTACTCGCGTCTCTCCCGCAGCACGCTGCCCAATTCGCTCGTTGCGCGCGGTCTGGGGCAGATGTCATCGCGGTGACGCCCCAAGTGCTGCGGAGTCTTCTCGTCCATCCCCTCACGGACCGCGGCCTCGATCAATGGCTGCGCGACCTGAGCAGCCACCACCGGGCGCGCGCGACGGCGTGACGCCTCCTACACGCCACGTGCGGGCCGCTGCCGCCGTGAGCGTCCTGTGGCTGGGAGCCGCCTCGTGGCTCGGCGCGGTTACGGGGTGCCGGCAGGCGTCGGACCAAACGTCGGGCCAAGCGTTTGGCCAGACGGCGTCGGAAGCTTCGGCGAAGATTGCACGAGTATCTGCGACGGCGGAATCGACCGCGAAATCGCGCGGGGCGTCGACGCCGCAGTCCGCGAGCGCGCGGCGGACGGTCATCACCGACGCCGTGGCGCGCGTAGCCCCTTCGGTCGTCACCGTGCAGACTGCCGTCGTCGAGCATGCGCCGGCCGACCCATTCGATGCTTTCTTCGGGGGCCGCCCTCGATCGGTCCGCGGCTGGGCTGGGCTCGGGATTCATCACGCGAGCGGATGGCGTAATCGTCACGAATGCCCACGTCGTCGCCGGCGCCACAAGTGTCAACGTCGCGCTTCGAGACGGTACGACCTATCCTGCGAAGGTAGTCGGCGTGGACGAGCTGAACGATCTCGCCGTGCTGCGAATCAATGCTCAGCATTTGCCCGTTGCACCGCTGGGTAGCTCGAATGATCTGTTGATCGGCGAATGGGCAATAGCCATCGGGAATCCGTACGGTTTCTTCCTCGGCAACCCCGAGCCAAGCGTCACGGTTGGCGTCATAAGCTGGATCCGGACGCAACCTTGTCGGGCAAGCCGAAGGCGGTGGCGTGTACGTCGACATGATTCAAACCGACGCCGCGATCAATCCGGGTAACTCCGGTGGCCCTCTCGTAAATGCGCTCGGCGAGGTCATCGGCGTAAACAGCTCGATCTACACGCCGAGCGGCGGCTCGATTGGTCTCGGCTTTGCGATCCCGATCAATCGCGTCAAGCGCGTTACCGAGGACCTTTTGCTGCACGGCGCCGTGCGCCGCCCGTGGATCGGCGTGCAGGTCCAGCTGCCAGAAGCCGCAGGAGGCAACCCGCGGGCCGCGCTCACGTCGGGGGTCATCATTCGCTCGGTCGCTCCTGGATCGCCGGCCGCCGAGGCAGATCTTCAGCCCGGCGACGTGATCGAGCGAGCGAACGACCGCACCCTGCACAACCCGTACGACTGGCAAGCGGAGCTGCTCGACCTGCGGGTGGGCGACGCGGTCAGCGCTGGCTGTTCGCCGCGGAGCGCGCGAGCTCACCGTCTCGGTTACCGTGGCCGATTTGCCCGAGGTCAGCGCGCCGAAGGTCGAGGTGCTTCGCGAGATCGAGCTGGCGTCGCTCACGCCGGCCATACGCGTAGAGCGCGGCATCCGGAGCGAGCAGGGCGCCGTGATCACGCGCGTCAGCGACCGGGTTTCGGAGGAGCTCGGGATTCAGACCGGCGACGTCATCGTGCAGATCAATCACAGCCCGGTCACGAGTGCAGACCAGGCAGCGCGGGCGCTAAATTACTATGGCGGGCGGGGGCCGATCCGCATGTATTTCGAGCGCCACGGCCAAGTCTTTACGACGGACTTCAGCATTCAGTGAGCGCACGGGACCAGTATTTCTCCCCGCTGGCCGAGCGGTACGCATCGCACGAGATGTTGACGCTCTGGTCGCCGCAGCGGAGACACGCGCTGTGGCGTCGCATCTGGCTGGCATTGGCAGAATGCGAGAAGGAGCTGGGCGCCGACATTCCCGCCGAGGCGATAGCGGCCATGCGGGACCATTTGGACGACATAGACTTCGTCGCGCGTTGCCGAGCACGAGCGGCGGCTTCGGCACGACGTGATGGCGCACGTGCACGCCTTTGCGGACGCAGCCCCGCAGCGCGACGCGTGATCCACCTCGGCGCGACGAGCGCCGACATAACCGACAACGCCGACCTGCTTCTCATCCGCGCCGGCTTCGGGATCCTGCGCCAGAAGCTCATCAACGTCCTTCGCACGCTCGCCGCGTTCGCGCGCGCGTGGCGCGCCGAGCCGACGCTCGGGTACACTCACCTCCAGCCCGCTCAGCTCACGACCGTCGGCAAGCGGGCCACACTGTGGATGCAGGACCTGGTGCTCGATCTGGACGTGCTCGATCGCTTCGTGGGTACGCTGCCGTTCCGCGGGATAAAGGGCACGACTGGCACCCAGGGGAGCTACCTGGCACTGTTCCACGGCGACCACGCGAAGGTGCAGGCGCTGGACAGGATGGTGACTCAGCGGCTGGGATTTTCGCGTTCGTTGCCCGTGACCGGGCAGACCTACACACGCAAGCTCGATGCGTCGGCACTGGACATCGTCGGCGGCATCTCGGCGAGCGCCGCCAAGTTCAGCGGCGACGTGCGCCTGTTGCAGTCGTTTGGGGAAATCGATGAGCCGGTCGAGGCCGGACAGGTCGGATCGTCGGCCATGGCCTACAAGCGGAATCCCGTGCGGTCGGAGCGCATTGCCGGGCTTGCGCGCTTCGTGCAATCGCTCGTACCGAACGCCAATCAGACCCACAGCGTGCAATACTTCGAGCGTACGCTCGACGATAGCGCGAACCGTCGCATGGTGATTCCCGAGGCGTTTCTGGCTACGGACGCGATTCTGCTGCTCATGGACAACATTGCCGGCGGGCTTCAGGTGCATCCAAAGCGCATTCGCCGGCGCGTGCTCGCCGAGTTGCCGTTCATGGCGACCGAGGAGATTCTGGTCCGCGTCGTGCGCAACGGCGGCGATCGTCAGGCGGCCCATGAAGCGATCCGGCGACATAGCCGCGCGGCGACCGAGGCCATGCACGACGGCGCCGAGCGCAACGATTTGCTGGTCCGACTGGCCGCAGGACCCGATTTCCCGCTCGGCATGGACGACCTGGGCTCGGTAGTGGATCCGTCGCGGTACGTCGGGCGCGCGCCGGAACAGGTAGACGAATTTCTGGCTGAAGTGGTGGAGCCGCTGCTTGGCGAGACGCCCGATCATGGGGAACGGGCCGAGAACGCCGCAGAGGTGCACGTCTGAGCCGTCACGGAGGGAGCGCGGTGTCGGCGAGCGAGCGACACGCGGTGGGAGACGATTCGACTGCGCAAGGCGCGGCGGCACGTCGCGACAGCGCGCTTCCTTTGCCGCTGCTCCGTCGCGGGAAGGTGCGCGACGTGTACGAAGTCGACGCCAATCGGTTGTTGCTGGTCGCGACGGACCGCATAAGCGCGTTCGACGTCGTCATGCGCGAAACCGTTCCCCATAAGGGCGCGGTGCTCACCCAAATGACCGCCTGGTGGTTGCGACAATTTGGCGCCGCCGTGGCGCATCACATGCTCGCGGCTGACGCCCAGACGATAACTGAGCATTCTGCCGGCGCTTGCGGAGCATCGCGCAATGCTGGTTGGCCGGGCCATGCTGGTGCGTCGGACGCGCGTGTTTCCGGTGGAGTGCGTAGTCCGCGGCTACATGTCCGGGTCGGCGTGGGCGGAGTACAGCCAAACTGGATTTGTAGGTGGGCAACGACTGCCTCCCGGGCTGCGGGAGAGCGATCGCCTCGAGTCACCCATCTTCACGCCCGCGACAAAGGCGGAGTCCGGCCATGACGAGAACATCACTTTGGCAAGGTTGGCCGAAATCGTCGGGGATCGCTCTGCCGGGGAGCTCGAGCGCGTGAGCCGCTCACTGTACGACCGGGGGCGCGCGATCGCGGAAGGTCGCGGGATCATAATAGCCGACACGAAATTCGAATTTGGCGAAGTGCAGGGGCAGACTCTTCTCATCGACGAGGTACTGACTCCCGACAGCTCGCGCTTCTGGCCCGCCGATCGGTATGCGCCGGGGCGTGCGCAGGTGAGTTATGACAAGCAGCCGGTGCGCGACTATCTCGCTGCCGAGCGGCGAGCTGGCCGCTGGACGGGCGATCCACCGCCGCCCGCGCTCCCCCCTGACGTGGTGCGCGCCACGTCGGAGCGTTACCTCGACGCTTACCGGCGGATCACTGGATCGCCTTTGGACGTGTCTGACGACGCAGGCCTGGCGTGAGCTTCGCGCGGGAGGGGTATGCGTTCATGGGGTTGGCGGCCGTGGCGACCGCGGCGGCGTTCGCTGCAGCGTTCGCGCGGCGGTCCTATGGCTTATGGCTGGTCGCGTTCGTGCTCGCGATCGTCACACTGTGGATTGCGTATTTCTTCCGCGATCCGGAACGGACCGGCGAGCGCGGCGAGCGCTTGGTGATTGCCCCAGCCAATGGGCGCGTCGTCATGATCACGGAGGCCGACGAGCCCGCGTTCCTGCACGCCCGGGCGCTACGCATCTCGATCTTCATGAGCGTTTTTGACGTACACGTGAACCGATATCCCGTGAGTGGTACCATCCGGTACATCCATTACAACCAGGGCAAGTTCTTCAACGCCGCCGGCGACAAGTCGAGTCTCGAAAATGAGCAGTGCTCTGTTGGTATCGACACCGGGCCGGGGCGCCCACGCGTGCTGGTACGCCAGATTGCCGGGCTCATTGCGCGCCGCATTGCCACCTACGGTCGGGAGGGCGACGTCGTGGAACAAGGGCGACGAATGGGCATCATCCGATTCGGATCTCGCGTCGATGTATTCTTGCCACTCACCGCCACCATTCGCGTGACGGTTGGGACTCGAACTACCGGCGGCACGACCGTGCTGGCGGAGCTTCCCTCGTGAATGCGGTCGCGCATTCGGCGATCGGACGTGCGCCGCGCCGCGCCGGCGCTGCCGAACGGGTTCACGCTCGGCAATCTGTTCTTTGGCCTCTTCGCGATCGTAGACGCTTCGCGCGGTGAGGTTTCACGCGCGGTGCTTTGGATAGTGCTGGGTGGAATCTGCGACGGCTTTGACGGGCGAGTCGCTCGCGCGACCGGAACGGGCAGTCGCTTCGGCGAAGAGCTCGACTCGCTCGTCGACGTAGTCTCATTTGGGCTCGCGCCGACATTGATCATCTACTTCTCCGTCCTCGCGAAAGACGGGGGCGCGTGGTGGTTGCTGTGTTTTCTCTTTTGCGCCTGCGCGGCAATCCGACTCGCACGATTCAACGTGACGCAGGCCGGGCGCGTGAAGACGTATTTCCAAGGCCTTCCAAGTCCCGCGGCGGGAGTCACGCTTGCCACGTACTTCTGGTTCAGCCAAACCCCGCTGTACGATCAGCGAGTGCTGGGAATGCCATGGAACGACACGGTCAAGTTCGTCATGGGCGGGCTTGCCATACTGATGATCAGCAACGTGCCCTACCCCGCCATGCCGAAAATCGGGTTCCGGTCGTGGCGCGGCGTCATTGGTCTCGCGGCCACGCTCGGCAGCGTACTCGGTATATTTCTCTATGGACGAGAGTTTTTTTTCCCGGCCGGAATGGCCTACGTGCTGTACGGGTTGACGAAGACCCTCGTCCTTGGGCTCGTGGATCGCATTCCGACGGGCGAGCCACTCGAGAGCGATCACGAGGACGACGAAGCAGCAAGGGGTGAGTGGCGGGGCGGCGTCGTGGCGGTGGGGCGCCGCCGCCGGCGTCGGCCGCGAGGACCAGGACCGGGCTCCGGCGCGATCCACGCAGTCGAGGACCCACCAGCATGACTCGGTATCGCGTGGGGGTGCACATTCTTCCGCGGCGTGGCGTGCTCGACCCGCAGGGGGCTGCGGTGGCGCACGCGCTACAGACGCTAGGTTTTGACCGCGTTCGCGATGTTCGCGTGGGCAAGCACATCCTGGTCGATGCCGACGCGGATACCGCCGACGCCGCGCGTGACGCTGTGCGCGCAATGTGTGAGCGACTGTTGGCTAATCCGGTGATCGAGGACTTCGAGATCGCGTCTGTGGCGTCCCCGCCAGCCGCGCAGGGAGGGAGACCCTAACATGCGATTCGGCGTTGTCACGTTTCCGGGCTCAAACTGCGACACCAATGCGTACCACGCGGTCGTGGACGGATTGGGCGAGGAATGCGGTCATGCTCTGGCACAAGGACCACGACCTCCAGGACTCGGACGTGATCGTGCTGCCGGGCGGATTTGCTTACGGAGACTATCTCCGCGCCGGCGCAATCGCGCGGTTCAGTCCCATAATGCGTGAAGTTCTTGCCCACGCCGACAAGGGTGGGCCCGTGCTGGCCATCTGCAACGGCTTCCAGATCGCGTGCGAGGCCGGCCTGCTACCGGGCGCGCTCGTCCGCAATGTTGGGCTGTCGTTCCTGTGCGAGCCGGTGCGTCTCCGCGTCGAGTCCACAGACACGGCATTCACGAATGCGTACCAGCGGCACGAGATTCTGCGCATTCCGATCGCGCACGGCGAGGGGTGCTATGTCGCCGAGCAGAGTGTCCTCGACGAGCTAGAGAGCTCGAATCGTGTCATCTTTCGATACGTCGACGCCTCGGGCGCTGTCACTCCCGACAGCAATCCCAACGGCTCGGCGCGAAATATCGCTGGCATCATAAACTCGGCCGGCAACGTGCTTGGCCTTATGCCACATCCAGAACGTGCTGCCGATGCCACGCTGGGATCGGCCGACGGTCTGGCCCTTTTCGAATCACTCGTCGCCAGGGTAACCGCGTAAAGCGGCCCGCGCCGAATGCCAGAGGACACATCGCTAATGCGCCTGCCAATGCTAACCATGCTTCCAGCCGTTGCCGCCGTTTTTGTCGCGGCCTCCGCCGCCGGCGCCCAGTCAGTCAGCCAGAGCGGAGCGCCAGGTTCCACCACGCTGCCGTCGGTCATCAACCGCGCGCCGCATGTGACGCCGTCTCCCATTAGAGCCGCCAGCGCCGAAGACGGTGTCCATCCATCCGGGATCGTGTTCGCCGGGCCTCGGCGACCCGTGTCTCCGCCTGCGTACGTCAAGGTTGTGCCAAGCACGTCACACCCTCGCACCGGCTCGGCGCACGCCGGCGCGCCGCCGAATAATCCGGCAACGCGATAGGACGTGACCGCCGCAGTCGCCACCTCAGTCGCTCCCCGCCCCGGTGACCCCACGGTCACCCCGGCCTTGGTGGCCGAGCACGGCCTGACAGCGGATGAGTATGAGCGGGTGGTGGCAATGTTGGGACGGCCGCCGACGTTCACGGAACTCGGCATCGTGGGCGCGTTGTGGAGCGAGCACTGCTCGTACAAGCACTCGCGCCCTCTGCTCAGGACACTGCCGACTCAGGCACCAC
Source organism: uncultured Gemmatimonadales bacterium (assembly GCA_963838855.1). GTDB lineage: Bacteria > Gemmatimonadota > Gemmatimonadetes > Gemmatimonadales > Gemmatimonadaceae > FEN-1251. The sequence continues at coordinate 226,015 of CAWISX010000022.1, forward strand.
ACGTGCTTCAAGGACCAGGCGAGAACGCCGGGGTCATTCGCATTGGCGATGGACTCGCGGTCGCATTCAAGATCGAATCGCACAACCATCCTTCTGCGGTCGAACCGTACCAGGGTGCCGCTACCGGCGTCGGGGGCATCTTGCGCGACGTATTCACCATGGGTGCGCGTCCAGTGGCGATTCTCGACTCCCTGCGGTTTGGCTCGCTGGACAGTGCACGCGTGCGATACCTGTTCGCCGGCGTCGTGCGAGGGATCGGCGACTATGGGAACTGTGTCGGGATCCCCACTGTCGGGGGCGAAGTCGTGTTCGACCCCGCCTACGAGGGAAACCCGCTCGTCAACGCGATGTGTGTGGGCATTGTCCGCGAAGATTCCCTTATCCGCGCGCGCGCCGAGGGCGTGGGCAACCCTATCATCGCGGTCGGCGCCCGCACCGGACGAGATGGAATCAACGGGGCCGCCTTTGCCTCTGAGGACTTGTCCGACGCGACCGATGCCAAGCGGCCACGCGTGCAGGTGGGCGACCCTTTCACCGAGAAGCTGCTGCTGGAGGCGAGCCTTGCCCTGATCCATAGTGGCCACATCGTGGCGATCCAGGACATGGGCGCCGCCGGGCTGACGTCGTCGTCGGCCGAGATGGCCGCGCGCGGTGATGTTGGAGTCACGATCGACGTTACAAAGGTGCCCGTGCGCGAGTCGGGGATGACGCCGTACGAGATCCTGTTGAGCGAGTCGCAGGAGCGCATGCTCGTGGTCGCACGACGGGGGCACGAACAGGCGGTGCGGGAGATCTTGGCGCGGTGGGACTTGACCGCAGCCGTGATCGGCGAGGTTATCTCGGAGCCCGTGTATCGGGTGACAGAGGGCGACACCGTGGTGGCCGAGTTTCCGGGTTCGCGCCTAGTGACCGACTGCCCGACGTACACGCCGCCCGCGCGCGAGAGTGACGATGTGCGTCGGCTGCGGGAGACCGATGTGCACGCAATTCCGGAACGGCCAGAAGAACGCGACGCCACGTGGACCATCGAGCAGCTCCTGTCATCGCCCACGATCGCGAGCAAGGCGTGGGTGCACCGGCAATACGACACAACGGTCCGGACGAGCACTCTAGCCGGGCCCGGCGCGGCCAATGCGGCAGTCTTGCGGCTGCGCGGAACGACGAAGGCGCTCGCGCTCAAGACCGATGGCAACGGACGGTACACGTACCTGGATCCTCGGGCTGGCGGGCGCATCGCGGTCGCCGAGGCGGCCCGCAACGTCGCATGCACCGGTGCGCGGCCTCTGGCCATCACCAATTGTCTCAACTTCGGGAATCCAACGCGGCCAGAGGTTTATTACCAGCTTCGCGAGGCAGTCGCCGGAATTGGTGAGGCGTGTCGGGCGCTCGGCACGCCGGTCACGGGCGGCAACGTGTCGCTGTACAACGAGAGCCCTGCCGGCGCGATCTACCCGACGCCGATAATCGGCATGGTTGGTCTGCTCGATTCAATGGAGCACGTCACCCGCTCCGCATTTCGCGACGACGCCGCACGCGGCATTGTCCTCCTCGGGGAACCGACCGAGGAGCTCGGCGGAAGCGAATACCTGGCACGCGTGCATGGCCTGGTCGCTGGCGCACCTCCGGCGTGCGACCTCGAGATTGCACGAAAGCTGGTGGACACGCTCGTGGCCTTGGCGCGTCGTGGCCTAGTGCAGTCTGCGCACGACGTAAGCGATGGCGGGTTGGCCGTGGCAATCGCAGAATGTTGTATCGGCGACCGGGAGCGCATGGTCGGAGCCGAAGTCGATCTGTCGGCGTGGGAACACGTGTCGCGCAGGGCGCTGTTGTTCGGCGAGGGCCAGAACCGAGTCCTGCTGTCTGCCAACGATCCCGACGCGGTGATGCGGCTGGCGCGCGAGCATGGCGTGCCAGCGCACCGCATCGGCGACGCGCGGCCGGGTAGCGCCGAGCTGCGTTTCGTGGTGGGCGCCGCTCACATCCGTCTGTCTCTGGCTCGACTGGCCGCGGCGTGGCACGATGCAATTCCAACCGCCATGCGGCGCGAGGCATAGCGACCGTGTGTGGCATCATCGGCGTCCGCGGACATCCCCACGCAGCGGAGATCGCGCACCTGGGGCTGTACTCGCTGCAGCACCGTGGACAGGAGTCGGCTGGAATCATCGCGGTTGACGACGAGGGGCGAGCGCGCAGCATGCGCGCTCTGGGCCTAGTGTCCGACGGGATCGACTTGGAAGGCCTCTCCGGGCTAACGGGCTCGCTGGCCATCGGCCACACCCGCTACAGCACCGCCGGAGCGACGACCATCGAGAACGCACAGCCCGCGCTCGTCCGGTTCCGCGGCGGCCACATCGCACTCGGGCACAATGGCAACATCGTCAACGCGTCCGAGCTGCGTCGCGAGCTCGAGGATCGCGGCTCGATCTTCAGCTCGACGATGGACAGCGAGGTGCTGGTGCATCGTCTCGCGATCTCGGCGGCCGAGGATCCGGCCGATAAGCTGGCGGACGCGCTGCGAGGCGTGGAGGGCGCGTATTGTCTCGTGGTGGTCATCGGAACCACGCTTCTCGTTGCGCGTGACCCGAGAGGGTGGCGGCCGCTCGTGATGGGCCGCATGCAGGGCGCGGATGGCAACGGCACGCACGGAAGTGCAGGAGCCGTGGTGTTTGCGTCCGAGACGTGCGCCCTCGACATAATAGGCGCCACCTACGAGCGTGAAGTCGCCCCGGGCGAGGTGATCGCGGTGGACGACGCCGGCATCCGGTCGTCGTTTCCGTTGCCTCCGGCGGAGCTGCGGCGGTGCGTCTTCGAGCACGTGTATTTCTCCCGTCCGGACAGCGTGGTGTTCGGCGGATCGGTCGAATCCTCGCGGCGAGCGCTCGGGCGGGCATTGGCCCGTGAATGTCCAGCGCCCGGCGCTGACCTCGTTTTTAGCGTCCCCGACTCGTCCAACTCCGCCGCGCTCGGGTACGCCGACGAGGCCGGACTGCCATTCGAATTCGCTCTCATTCGGAACCACTATGTGGGACGCACGTTCATTCAGCCCACACAGGCTGGACGCGACGCGAAGGTAAAGGTGAAGTACAACGCGGTTCGCGAGCTGCTGGAAGGGAAAAGCGTCGTAATGGTCGATGACTCCATCGTCCGAGGCACGACGACTCGCGGACTCGTGGCAATGGTGCGCCACGCGGGGGCGCGAGAGGTGCATATGCGTGTCAGCTCTGCGCCGATCACTGGCCCCTGTTACTACGGAATCGACACGCCCCGCCGCGAGGAGCTGATCGCGGCAAATCTGTCGATCGACGAGATCGCCAGCCGATCTGGGCGTTGACTCGCTCGGCTACCTCTCGCTCGACGGCATGCTGGCTTCGGTGCCTGGCGGGCCGAGTGGGTTCTGCCACGCGTGCTTTTCCGGCGACTACCCAACACCGCCACCAGCCGACCCGGACAAGCTGCGATTCGGGTGCGGGTGTTGACGGGCGGCTCGCGAGCCGCCCTTACATTGGGCGCCGCCGATCTAACACCGATGCCCGACACCCAGCTCGTCTACTTCTTCGCCAATGGCCATGCTGACGGAACGCGCGACATGGCCGACGTGCTGGGCGGCAAGGGGGCCAATCTCGCCGAGATGACCAACCTGGGCGTGCCGGTGCCGCCAGGATTCACGATCGCGTGTGAGGCATCGGCGAATACCTGCGCACTGGCAAGGCGCCTGACCGCGCTGCGCGAGGAAGTGTCTGCGGCGATGCGCCGGCTCGAGCAGATCACTGGCAAGCGCTTCGGCGACGCGAACGATCCGTTGCTGGTGTCGGTGCGCTCTGGCGCGCCGGTGTCGATGCCAGGCATGATGGAGACCATTCTCAACCTCGGTCTCAACGACCGGACCGTGCAGGGGCTCGCGCGCGCGAGCGGGAGTGCGCGCTTCGCCTACGACTCGTACCGGCGGTTCCTGCAGATGTACGGCGACGTCGTACTTGGCGTTCCGCGCTCGAAGTTCGAGTCACTGCTGGCCGCGAAGCGGCTGACGACAGGCGCAGCCATCGACGCCGACTTGGACGAGCCCGCGCTGCGCAATCTCGTGGAGGAGTACAAGGCGCTCGTGCGCCACGTCGACCGGGTCGGACTTCCCGATGGATCCGACGTGCCAGCTGTGGGGCGCCATCGAGGCCGTCTGGCGATCGTGGACGCTTCGAAAGGCTGTCGACTATCGCCGACTGAACGGCATATCCGACACGCTCGGCACGGCGGTGACGATCGTGGCGATGGTCTTCGGCAATCTCGGGGACGACTCGGGCACCGGCGTCGCGTTCACGCGCGACCCGTCGACCGGGGAGCGCCGGTTCTACGGCGAGTTCCTCGTCAACGCGCAGGGCGAGGACGTGGTGGCGGGCGTTCGCACACCGCTGCCGATCGAGGAGATGGAGGAACGGCTCCCGAAGGCATACGCCGAGCTTCTCGAGACGCAGGAGCGACTCGAGCGGCATTACCGGGACATGCAGGACCTCGAGTTCACGGTGGAGCGCGGCCGCCTGTTCCTGCTGCAGACGCGGACCGGAAAGCGCACCGCGGCGGCGGCCGTGCGCATTGCCCGCGACATGGTGGCCGAGGGCTTGATCGATGCGCGCGAAGCGGTGCGCCGAGTGCCCGCGAGCCAGATCGACCAGCTCCTGCATCCCGTGATCGATGGCGCCGTCCGTGTCACTCCGCTCTGTCGTGGGTTGCCGGCCAGTCCGGGCGCAGCGAGTGGCGTCGCGGTGTTCGATCCCGATCGTCGCGGAGCAGCGCGCGGCCGCTGGCGAGGCTGTCGTGCTCGTGCGAGAGGAGACGACGCCCGACGACTTTCACGGCATCGTCGCGGCTCGCGCGGTGGTGACAGCTCGCGGCGGCATGACGAGCCACGCCGCCGTGGTGGCGCGCGGCATGGGGAAGTGCGCCGTGGTCGGGTGCCGCGACCTCACGGTCGACCTCCAGCACCGCCGGCTGCGAGTGAACGACTCGGCGGTTCCCGAGGGCGAGTGGCTGACGGTGGACGGGGCGACGGGGGCCGTCTATCGCGGCGAGCTGCCGACCGTGCCGAGCGAAGTGATGCGCGTGATCGCCGGTACTACTGCGCCGACCGACGCGCCGCTGTACCAGGCGTACGCGCAGGTGCTGGAATGGGCGGATGAGGTACGCACGCTGACGGTCCGCGCCAACGCCGACACGCCTCGCGACGCGCGGATCGCCCGCGGGTTCGGCGCCGAGGGCATCGGACTGTGTCGCACCGAGCACATGTTCTTCGAGGGCGACCGCATCGCCGCGATGCGCGAGATGATCGTCGCGCGCGACGAGGGCGGGCGGCGCCGAGCACTGGCCAAGCTGCTGCCAATGCAGCGTGACGACTTCGAAGGACTCTTCGCGGCCATGGATGGGTACCCGGTCACGATTCGGCTGCTCGACCCACCGCTGCACGAGTTCCTGCCCCACGGCGGCGAAGAGACGAAGCTTCTCGCGCGAACGCTCGGTCTCTCGCGTGACGAGTTGAGCCGCGTCGTGGACGGATTGCGGGAAGTCAATCCAATGCTCGGTCACCGCGGCTGCCGGCTGGGCATCACCTATCCCGAGATCACGGAGATGCAGGCGCGGGCGATCTTCGAAGCCGCGGTCCGCGCCGCGCGGCGCGGAGTCGATGTCCGTCCCGAGATCATGATCCCGTTCGTCGCGACGGCACGCGAGTTCGACGACCAGCGCGCGCTGCTCGACCGGGCCGCGGAGCAGGTCATGGGCGCGATGGGCGAAGCGGTCCCGTACCTCGTGGGCACGATGATCGAGCTGCCCCGCGCGGCGCTGACGGCGGACGAGATCGCGGTCGGCGCGGAGTTCTTCTCGTTCGGCACGAACGACCTGACGCAGACCACGCTCGGACTGAGTCGCGACGACGCCGGTCGGTTTCTCCCTTCTTACATCGAACGTGGGATATTCCCCGACGATCCCTTCCAGGTGCTGGATCAGGCCGGCGTCGGCAAATTGATTCAGATGGCCGTCAAGGCTGGCCGCTCCGTCCGTCCCACGCTCAAGGTGGGCATCTGCGGCGAGCACGGCGGCGAGCCCCGGTCGGTCGCATTCTGCCACCGCATTGGATTGGACTACGTGTCGTGCTCGCCGTACCGCGTGCCCGTCGCGCGACTGGCCGCCGCGCAGGCCGCGCTGGACTCCGATCGGAGCGACCGCCTAGGGCGTACGCGGTCGGACGAACCGATACAGCATCTCGTTCCCTCGTACCATCCCGAACTCCTCGCGCGCGATTCGCTCCTGGGTCGCTGGATCGCTCACGAGCGCGCGGGCCAGGGTCGTGAGCGAGTCGACGTCGTGTTGCAGACGATCGACCTGGATCACGAGATCGTCTCGCCGGATGTGCTGGCGATACAGGTCCAGCGTGCTGTACTCGCCACCCTGAACCGCGAACAGGGCGACCGCGACACCGACCGCGATTTTCAGGTACCGGACTACGACCCGGTTCATAGTCCGTAGATCGCGCCGCCGGGATACTCCGCCGCGTCGCCCAGCTCTTCGTCAATCCGCAGCAGCTGGTTGTACTTGGCGACACGGTCGGTCCGGCTGGCAGACCCGGTCTTGATCTGGCCGGCGTTGGTGCCGACGGACGAGATCCGCGATGAACGTGTCCTCCGTCTCGCCTGACCTGTGCGAGATCACCGACAGATACCCCGCGGACCGCGCCATCTCGATCGCTTCGAGCGTCTCGGTGAGCGTGCCGATCTGATTGACCTTGATCAACATCGCGTTTGCGACGCCTTGGTCGATCCCGCGCGCTAGCCGCTCGGTATTCGTCACGAAGATATCGTCGCCGACCAGCTGGACACGGTCCCCGAGCGCTCGCGTCAGAGCGGCCCAGCCGCTCCAGTCGTCTTCCGCCATACCGTCTTCGATCGACACGATGGGATAGGTGTCGATCCATCCTGTGTACAGCTCGATCAAGCCTGCGGCATCGCGCGGGCGCGCCCCGCTCTTCTTGAATGTGTACGTCCCGCCCGAGTACAGCTCGCTCGCCGCCACGTCCAGCGCAAGCGCGACGTCGCGCCCGGGCGCATATCCGGCGGCCTCGATCGCCTCGATCACCACGCGAATCGCTTCCTCGTCGTTGGGCAGGTCGGGCGCAAATCCGCCCTCGTCGCCAACGTTCGTCGACAGTTTGCGCTTGGAAAGAACCTTCTTGAGCGCGTGAAACACCTCCGCGCCCATGCGCAGCGCGTCGGAAAACGTGTCGGCGCCAATCGGCACGACCATGAACTCCTGCACGTCCACCGTGTTCGCCGCGTGCGCGCCGCCGTTCAGGATGTTCATCATGGGCACCGGCATGGTCCGCGCGAGCGGCCCGCCAAGATAGCGGTACAGCGGCAGTCCGACGTCCGACCGACGCGGCGCGCGCGACGGCCATGGACACCGCGAGCATGGCGTTTGCGCCGAGCTTGGATTTGGTCGGCGTTCCATCAAGGTCGATCAACACGTCGGTCGAGCTCCGTCTGGTCGGTGGCCTCCATGCCGGCGATTGCCGGCGCTATCGTCTCGATGACGTTGTCGACGGCCCGCCTGACGCCCTTGCCGCCGTAGCGTGACGCGTCCCCGTCGCGAAGCTCCAACGCTTCATGCTCGCCGGTCGACGCCCCGCTCGGCACCGCCGCGCGCCCGAAGGCGCCCGAGTCGAGAGTCACGTCCGCTTCGACAGTCGGGTTCCCGCGGCTGTCGAGGATCTCTCGAGCCGTGACGTCAGTGATTGTGGCCATCAGGCGTTGATCAGTGGCGGTGAAGATTGTCTGGAGTCCGCAGCCGACCCCGTATTCGCGAGCCAGCGCGTCGCTCATGCGGTCGCGCACTCGTTGCATGAGCACGTCCCGGTCATCGTAAACCAGCCCCTCGGTCGGCACCGGCTCCAGAAAATGAATATCGACCGTGCCGCCGCGCACCCGCCAGCTACCCTTGGGCATTATGAGAATTGTTCCATGCACCAAGGTCGGCACGATCGGCGCCGCCGCCGCGATGGCCAGGACGAACGGGCCTTTCTTGAATGGGCGAAGCGGGTAACTGCGCCCTCGCGTGCCTTCGGGAAACACGATCACCGGCCGTCCCGGCACGCACCTGGCGCGCTGCTTCCTCGTAGCTGACAAACGCGGACTTTCGGTTGTGTCGCTCGATGGAAATGGTCCCCAGCGCCCGCGCGGCTGGTCCGAACAGTGGAATCCGGAGGATTTCGGCCTTGGCAGACGAACGAATATCGCGGCAGCGTAGCCGCCAGAGCGAACACGTCGAACCAACTCACGTGGTTGCTCACAAATACGCGCGGAGTTTGCCCATCACCCATGCGGTCAGCACCGTGCACGCGTACTCGCACCCCTGCAGCCCGCAGCAGGCCGCGCCCCCATGCGCGCGGCGCCCACCAGAGAACGCTGCCCGGCTTGTCGGCGACTCCTAGCGCCGTCGCGAGGAGCACGAGCGCCGCGAGCGGCGGCGTCAGCACGATCATCGTTAGCAGAACGAGCGCCGAACGCATCAGGACGAAAGGTGGTCGTACCCACCAGGCGGGTCAACGCGCTTGCCGTCACAATACGTTTCCACCCCAGCGGGCACGCGGGCACTGGCGGACTCGGTGACGTTTCCGATGTCTGTCAGCGGAATGCCGAAGGCTGCGGCAAAGTCGGACACATCGATGCCTTCGGGCGCAATTACGGCCAGCTCGTACTCCTCGCCGCTCCGGCCCGCGTCAATCGGCGTGACGCCGGACGTTCGCGGCACTAGGCCCAGGTCGATCGCAATGCGAACGCCGCTCGCGGCCGCGATGTGGCCCACGTCAGCCACGAGTCCGTCGGACACATTGATGGCAGCCCGTGCTCCGTGCGCGGCGAGCCACAGCGCCTCCCGGATACGCGGAGCCGGCCGCGCGAACCGCGCGCGATCCGCCGGTGATGGATCGGCACCATCGAGCCAGGCGCGGAGCGCGCGGGCCGGCCCGCCTACGACGCCCGTCACATACACGTGGTCGCCCACCCGCGCTCCTGTACGAGCGATCGGGTGCGGGGCGGACCCGATCACCGTCACGTTGAGCGCGAGCATGCCCGCGCCCGTAATCGCCGGTGAGGTCGCCGCCAATCACTGACGCACCAGCGGCACGCGCTGCCTGCCCCGACGCCATCGGCGATTCCCTCCAGCACCTCGCGCCAGTTGGTGGGCACCGTAATGGCGAGCAGCACGCCGAGGGGCGATGCGGCAGCAGCCGCCAGATCACTCAGCGCTGCAGCGGTCGCGCGATACCCGATCTCGGGAGGCGTGAGCCACTCGCGACGAAAGTCCACACCTTCGACGCTGGTGTCCGTGCTCGCGACGATGCGGTGGCCAGGCGGCACATCGACCGTTGCGGTGTCGTTTCCGATCTCCCGGGCGGCATCGCCCCAGCGCGCGAGCATTCGTCGAATGGCATCGAACTCCGCCCCGCGACCAAGCGCGACGTGCACGCTGGCTCACTCGCCAACGTTGGGCAATTGAGCCAACACGGGATACGCCATCGGCGCTTGCTCGAGACGCCAGGCTTGCGGGAGCGCGCGCAACACGTCGTCCAGCGTCACGACCGCGCACGCCGGGCCCGACAAGCTCCGCGGCTCGTCCGTGCACCCAGGCCCCCGCGGCGCCGGCGGCCGTGGGATCAGACGTCTGGGCAAGCAGTGTCGCGGTCATGCCGGCGAGGATGTCACCGCTGCCGCCAACAGCGAGAATCGGCGTGCCCGCTGCGCTGACGAGACGGTAGCCACGGGCGAGGTGATCATGGTCGGCACGCCCTTCAGAAGCACTGCCGCGCCGAGTGTTCGCGCGAGCTCGCGGCCAACCTCGAAGCGTTGCGCGAGTACTTCCGTCAGTGGACATTCCGGCCAGGCGAGCGAATTCGGCCGGGTGCGGCGTCACGAGAGCGGGCCGGGCCGCCAGCAGGGCGCCAAGCTCCGCGGCGCGGCCGGCAAAAAGTTGAGCGCATCGGCGTCGAGCACGGTCGGGCGACGGTCTTTCGAAGCACACGCTCGGCTACGGCGCGCGACGCCGGGCCCGTACCCAGTCCAGGCCCCAGGAGCACGCAGTCGGCCCACTCGTCGATCTGTTCCTTGACATCCTGATCGGTTTCTGGCCACGACGCAGCAAGCGCGCCATACTCGGCGGTCTGCACGACCGGGCACGTTACCGGCGGCGACGAAGAGTCGCACGAGCCCACGCCGCTTGCCAGCGCGGCGCGCGCCGCGAGAATCGGGGCGCCCGCCATGCCCGGTGCGCCACCGACAATCGCGATCTGCGACGCAATCCCTTGTGCCATTCGGCGCGAATGGCCGGCACGTGTGCGCGCGCGTACGAGGCATCGATCAGCACCGGCGCACTGCCGTCGCCAGCCGAGTGGATGCCCAGTCCGATGTCGAGAACGGCAATCTCGCCAGATACGCCCCTCGCTATGAGGAGCCCGCGCTTCATGCTGCCGAACGTGAGCGTCAGGTCGGCCCGCACCGCTAGCGGGTCTACCGCGCCGGTCGTCGAGTCAACGCCGGTGGGAATATCCAGCGCCACGACCACAGCCCCTCGAGCGCGATAAGCCGCCGATCTGGCGCGCGGCATCAGCCACCGCGCCGCGTAGTCTCGCCGCTCGATCCTGTTCCCAGCAGTCCGTCCACGACGACGCCCGCATCGCCTCCGGCGCCGTCGGGCGCGCCCGTTGCCACTCTCGTGCAGAAGCGATCGAGCCGCATCGCGCTCGGCAGCGGCGTCGCCGCCTGGTTTTGGATCGCCCGCAGTCACAACGCGCACCGACACGCCCGCCGTGGCGAGCGCGCCGGCTACGACCCATGCATCGCCGCCGTTGTTGCCCGGGCCGGCGTAAATCACCGCCCCGCGCCGGAGAGCCCTGGGGTATCGCGCGGCAATGATCGCAGCGGCCCCCATACCCGCGCACCGCATGAGCGCGCGCGATGGCACGCCGCTGGCGATCGCCGCGCGATCGCGCGTCGGCGCTTTCTCGAGGGCTCAGCACTTGGATCATTGGACGTCAGCACCTCCTCACCCCCTGCCCCCTCCCCTCCCTCCGGGAGGGAAGGGGGAATGTTTTTCTTCATCGTGGGGGCTTCGTCCCCACCCGACAAGGCGAAGGCGGTATCCTTGCGGTGGCCGCATTGCCGCCCGACGAATCTCTCTGTTTCGCAGTGAGGTTCGCGTAACGCCGCCCACTCCCTAATGCGCCCCGCCCTTTCCCTCCCTCGAACCGGTAGGGGCGGCCTGCAGGCCGCCCCTCGTCATCCAAGCGAAGCTTGGACAAAAACAAAATCCCCCTCCCCTTCAGGGGAGGGGGCAGGGGGTGGGGTTGTCCGCACGGGGCTCCGAATGCCCTTGATTATGACGTGGGGGACGCGGCGACGTTCCAGGGATAGTTGGCCTCGAAGACATCGTCGAAATCGAACACGCCGAGAAAGTCGTCGCGCGTGTCGCTCGGCTGGCTGATCAGCAGATTGAGCTCCACCAGGGTGAACACGACATCGCCGATGTCCGCGGTCGACCGCACGCCCCAGTGATCGAGCACCTGCCGCGCCAGGACGCCGAATCGAGCGAGCGCCAGATCCCGGCAAGACGTCGCGAGCTCGCGGCCGGCAATGTGGCGGCGTTCGGTCAGACGCGACTGGCAGTACTCGAGCGCGGACAGCACGAACAGATACGCGTGCTCGTGAAACCGCGGCTCGCGCAGCCGGATCTGGTCCATGATCCCGTCCCGAAACGCCAACTCCGCCACGAGCCCGTGTCCCCCTCCCAATTCGCGCGCGCCTCGGGCCGGAGTCTACCGGGCCTGGGCCGGCGCTGTTTCCGCAACCGGATAGAGCGGAAACGCGTTCGCGAGCTCGCGAACGTCGTCGCGGACGGACCGCGCAACCTGCTCATCCGTCGCGTGGCTCAGCACCTTGTCCATCAACTCCGCCACGCGTCGCATCTCGGACTCCTTGAACCCGCGAGTCGTCACCGCGGGCGTGCCGATCCGAATTCCACTCGTCACAAAGGGCGACTGCGTCTCCTTGGGTACCGTATTCTTGTTGACCGTGATGCCAGCGAGATCGAGCGCTTTCTCGGCGGCTTTGCCCGTAAGACCCTTGTTGCGCAGGTCGACCAACATCAGATGGGTGTCGGTCCCGCCGGACACCACGTGGTACCCGCGCTCCATGAGCGACGCGGCAAGTGTCTTGGCATTCGCGATGATCTGAGCGCAATACGTCCGGAAGGACGGAAGTAGCGCTTCCTTGAACGACACGGCCTTGGCGGCAATGACATGTTCCAGCGGCCCGCCCTGCGTTCCCGGGAAAACCGCTTTGTCGATCGCCTTGGCGTGTTGCGCCGTGCACAGGATCAAGCCCGCCCGAGGGCCGCGCAGCGTCTTGTGCGTGGTCGTCGTCACGACGTCGGCGTGCGGCACGGGCGAAGGATGCAGCCCGGTCGCCACGAGTCCGGCGATGTGAGCCATGTCGACCAGAAAGTAGGCGCCCACTTCCCGCGCGACTTCCGCAAAGGCCGCGAAATCGATGATGCGCGCGTAAGCGCTCGCTCCCGCGATGATGAGCTTCGGCTTGTGCTGCTTGGCCGCTTGCCGCATCGCATCGTAATCGATGAAGCCTTGGTCCGTCACGCCGTAGTGAACCGCACGATAAAGAATGCCCGAGAAATTGACAGGCGACCCGTGCGTGAGATGACCGCCCTGCGAGAGGTCGAGCCCGAGGATGGTGTCGCCGGCGCTCAACAGCGCGAGGTACGCCGCTGCGTTTGCCTGCGCGCCTGAATGTGGCTGCACGTTCGCGTGATCGGCGCCGAACAACTGCTTTGCGCGATCGATCGCGAGCTGCTCTATCTGATCGATGAACTCGCAGCCACCGTAGTAGCGCTTGCCCGGCACGCCCTCGGCGTACTTGTTCGTCAGCGGGGAACCCATTGCCTCCAACACGGCCGGCGAGACAAAGTTCTCGGACGCGATCAGCTCGAGGCCGTCTGACTGCCGCTCGATCTCGCGCTCAATGAGCCGCGCGACTTCCGAGTCCGTTTCGCTCAGTGCCGCACCCGGCGGGCACCGGTCCCATTCCGACCACTTCAGCATACTCTCCCCCCGTCCTGGCGCAGGTTCACGAACGGTCCGCTAATCACATGATACTACCCCGATCGTCCCTCGTACAACTCTCGCGCGATTACGACGCGCTGGATCTCCGACGTACCCTCGTAGATCTCGGTGACTTTGGCGTCGCGAAAGAGCCGCTCGACGGGATAGTCGGTTATGTACCCGTACCCGCCGAATACCTGCACAGCTTGCGTCGTCACCCACATCGCTGTCTCGCTCGCCGTCAGCTTGGCCATGGCGGCAAGCTGAGTCACGCGATCGCCCTCGGTCCTTGGCCGCCGCCGCCGCATAGAGCAATGCCCGCGCACTCGCGACCCGCGTCGCCATGTCAGCCAACTTGAACTGGATCGCCTCGTGCTCCTTGATGGCCTTACCGAATTGTTTTCGCTCCGCGGCGTAGCGAACCGAGTGCTCGAAGGCGGCGCGAGCAATGCCCAATGCCTGCGCGGCAATCCCGAGCCTGCCGTGCTCCAGCGAGTTCATCGCGTACACGAACCCGGCACCCGGCTCGCCGAGGAGATTCGCGGCCGGCACACGCAGATTATCGAATACGAGCTGCACCGTCGGCGACGCCCGCATGCCCATCTTGTCCTCCTTCCGGCCCACGTGAAACCCCGGGAGGTCGGGCGTCACAATGAAGGCCGAAATGCCCCGCGCGCCACGGCGGGCGCCCGGCGTATCGGTCCGAACCATCGCGACGATCACCCCGGCTTCCGCGCCGCAGGTCACCCACGCCTTGGTGCCATTGATGACGTAGCACGCGCCGTCGCGCACGGCCTGGGCGGTTAGAGACGACGCGTCCGAGCCCGCGTCCGGTTCCGACAAGGCAAACGCGCCCAAGAGGTCGCCTCGGGCCATCGGGCGGAGAAATCGGTCCTTTTGCTCGGGACTGCCGCGCGCCAGAATCATTCGGGTCGGCAGGGAGTTGTGGACGCTCACCAGGAGGGCCGTCGAGGCGTCCGCAAGCGCCAGCTCTTCGATCGCTAGCAGATACGTCACCGAGTCGAGTGCGAGACCACCGTACTCTTCGGGCAGGAGCATTCCCAAGAAGCCAAGCTCGCCTAGCTGCGCGACCACGCGGCGGTCGAACTGAGCGTCGCGATCCCACTGGGCGGCGTGCGGAGCGATGTGCTCGGTCGCGAAATCCCGCGCGAGTCCCTGAATCTCGCGCTGCTCGTCGCTCAGCTCGAGAAACTCGGGGATGGCCGACATGCTCAGCTGTACCGGTAGAAGCCGCGCTTCGTCTTGCGGCCTAGCCAGCCGGCCGCGACGTACTTCCTGAGGAGTGGACACGCCCGGTACTTGGGATCGCCGAGTCCTCGGTAGAGCACGTCGAGCACGGCGACACACGTGTCGAGGCCAATTAGGTCGGCCAGCGCCAGCGGACCCATTGGGTGGTTCATTCCGAGCTTCATTACCGTGTCCACCGCTTCTGGCGTTCCAACGCCTTCCATTACGCAGTACACGGCCTCGTTAATCATTGGCACGAGCACGCGGTTCGGAGATGAATCCTGGCGAGTCGTTTGCTTCGACAGGAGTCTTGCCGAGTCGCTTCGCGAGCGAAATCGCGGCGGCCGCGGTCTCGTCGGATGTCGCTAGCCCCGCGGATGACTTCGACGAGCGCCATCATGGGCACCGGGTTCATGAAGTGCATCCCGATGACGCGCTCGGGATGGCGGGTGTGCGCGGCGATCTCGGTGATTGAGATCGAGCTCGTGTTGGAGGCCAGCAACGCGGTTGGCGCTACACGATCGAGATCTCGAAACAACTTGAACTTGAGTTGTGGATCTTCCAATGCCGCTTCAACTACTACGTTGGCATCGGATGCCGATTCGAGATCAGTCGCGGTTGCGATACGCGCCAGCGCTTGCTCGACCGCAGCAGTTGGGACCGTCCCCTTTTTTGCCTGGCGCTCTAGGTTGCGTGCGATCGTCTGCAGCCCGCGCTCCACGGCTTCAGCCGACACATCGATCATGGTGACCGGGAACCCGGCGATGGCAAACGTATGGGCGATACCGTTGCCCATCTGGCCAGCGCCCACAACGGCCGCGCGCTCTGCCATCTGCTACATCCGCTCGACGCTCAGGGCTACGGCGTCACCGCCGCCGAGGCACAGAGTCGCCAATCCAGTGCTGGCTCCCCGATCCGCCATCGCGTAAAGCAGCGTTGTCAGCACGCGCGCGCCGCTGGCGCCGATCGGGTGGCCCAGTGCGATCGCCCCGCCGTGCACATTCACGCGACTCCAGTCCCAACTCAATTCCGCTCCGTCCGCGAGCGCCTGCGCCGCGAACGCCTCATTGGCCTCGATCAGATCGTAGTCGCCAATACTCGTCCCGGCTTTGCGCATCAAGTTGCCGACGGCTCGCACGGGCGCGAAAAACAAGTCCCGCGGATCGGTCGCGCCCGTGGCGTACGCCGTGATGCGCGCCAGAGGGTGCAGCCCGTGCGCACGAGCATACGCGACCGACGTAACGACGAGAGCCGACGCGCCGTCGTTGAGCGAGGAAGCGTTGCCAGCAGTCACGGAAAGCTCCTCTGGCGTCATGCCTTTGGGAGCATCGGAAGCAAACGCGGGCGGCAGTTTCCCGAGCGACTCGAGCGACGACTCGCGCCGAGGGCCCTCGTCCGTGTCGATCACCGTTGTGCCCTTGCGGCCGGGAACAGGGACGGCGACGATCTCGCGTGCGAACTTGCCGGATTCGATCGCGGCGACGGCCTTCCTGTGAGAGCACAGCGCGAACTCGTCTTGTTGCTGCCTCGTTACACCTGCTTTGCGCGCCGTGTACTCGGCGTGTCCTCCCATGTGCACATCGCACGTCGCGCACCAGAGCCCATCACGTATCACGCCGTCCACGAGCTGCTGGTCACCCAGTTTTACGCCGGTCCGCGCGCCAAAGACGTAGTACGGCGCATTCGACATCGATTCCTGGCCGCCGGCGACTAGAACCTCCGCATCCCCCGCCTTGATCGCCTGGGCCGCGAGCATCACCGCTTTGAGTCCGGACCCGCAGACCTTGCTTGATGGTCATGGCGGACACGGTGGCCGGCAATCCGGCCTTTAGCATCGCCTGGCGCGCAGGAGCCTGTCCTTCTCCGGCCTGCACCACGTTGCCCATGATCACTTCTTGCACTTCGCTTGGCTCAATGCCTGCGCGCTCAACCGCGGCGCGAATGGCAATCGCGCCTAGCTCAGGGGCCGACAGTGGCGTCAGCCCACCGAGGAATCGCCCGATCGGTGTCCGCGCGGCAGAGACAATGACCGGCGCGCGGTCAGAATTCACAGCCGCTTCAGGCATCGGGGTGTGGGCGCGACAGAATCAATTGGACGCTCCATTTGCACGGTGACTGGCACCGGCCGAAAGCGTGAGCGAGCGGGATGCGATCTCATGGGCGACGTTTGAGAATGAAATCTTCAATCGGAATCGGTTGGGGGCGCTGCTTTTCTCCTGCCCCACGAATGCGCACCGCAATGGTGCCGTCCCGGGCCTCGACGGCGCCGAGCACGCCGACGTACGGCACTTTCATCAGCACGGCGTCTCGCACGCGGTACTGCACCGTCTGCGAGCGCGCATCGACGTGTACGCGTATGCCCGCCTCTCGGCAGCGTTTGGCGACAGCCGCGGCGAGCGGCGCGAGCTCGTCGGTGATGGGGAGAATCCGAACCTGCTCCGGCGCCAGCCAAACCGGGAAATCGCCCGCATAGTGCTCGATAAGACCGCCAACAAATCGCTCCATCGAACCCACGAGCACCCTGTGCAGCATGATCGGGCGCTGCGGCGTATTGTCGGCGGCCGTGTACGTCAGCTGGAAGCGCTCCGGCAGATTGAAATCCAGCTGCACCGTCGGCCCCTGCCATTTTCGACCAATGGCGTCGACCAGCTTGAAGTCGAGCTTCGGGCCGTAGAATGCGCCCCCTCCCGCGTCGATCGTGTACGCGACGCCCCGCGATTGGAGGACCTCTGCGAGCATGCGCTCCGCATCCGCCCAGGTCTCGGCCGCGCCAAGCGCCTTGTCCGGCCTGGTCGACAGCTCGACCGTGTACGCGTAGCCGAATACCGAAAGCATCTCGTGCACGAGATCGAGCAGTCTGGCAATCTCTTCGCGCACCTGGTCGGGCGTGCAGAACACGTGCGCATCGTCCTGGGTGAACCCACGAACGCGCAGCATTCCGTGGAGAACGCCGCTGCGCTCGTACCTGTAGACGGTGCCGAACTCGGCGTACCGGATTGGCAGATCGCGATACGACCTCGGGCGCGACTCATAGATCGCAATGTGCCCTGGGCAGTTCATGGGCTTCGGCCGGTACGCCCTGCCCTCGACATCCATTGCGTCGAACATGTTCTCGCGAAAATTCTCGAGGTGACCCGAGATCTCGAAGAGTTTGTCGCTGGCGATGTGCGGGGTGTAAACGAGTTCGTACCCATGCCGCAGGATCAGGTCCCGCTCGAATTGTTCGATCTCATTGCGGATGATCGCGCCGCGCGGGTGCCACAGTATTAGGCCGGGGCCGACCCGCTGGTCCGTGGAAAAGAGGTCGAGATGTGCACCCAGCGTTCGATGATCGCGCCGCTTGGCCTCTTCGATGCGATGTAGATAGGCATTCGAGCTCGTCCTGCTTCCACCATGCGGTGGCGTAAATGCGCTGGAGCATCGGGCGGTGCTCGTCGCCCCGCCAATACGCGCCCGCGGTGTGCAGCAACTTGAAATGCGTGAGGTACGAGGTGTCGGGAACGTGCGGACCGCGACATAGGTCGACGAACGGACCATCTGTATAAGTGGAGATGACCTCGTCCGGCCCCAGGTCCGCGATGCGCTCGAGCTTAAGCGGGTCGTCGGCGAAGCGGCGTTGCGCCTCTGCGCGATCGATTTCCTCGCGCACGAAAGGGTACCGCGCCGCGACCACCTGCGCCATCTCGCGCTCGAAGGCCGCAAGGTCGTCCGGTGTAAATGGTTCTGCGACGCCGAAGTCGTAGTAAAAACCGTCCTCGATGGCTGGCCCAAAGCCAATCTGGGCGTCGGGTCTCAGGCGCCGCACCGCTGTTGCCAAAATGTGGGCGCCGGAGTGGCGTAACACGTCCAGCGATCGTGGATCCGAGGCCGTTAGAACGCGAAATGCCCCGCTCTCGCGGAGCGGCGTCACGAGGTCCTGAACTCTTCCGTTGACCTCGACCGCTATCGCGTCGCGGAGCAGCCGTGGGCCAATGCCGGCGACCACATCGCGCGGAAGGGTTCCGAACGGCACTTCCCGCTCCGAACCGTCCGGCAAGGTGAGACGAAGCACGTCGGCAAGAACAGGGGCCATCACCGGCCGGCATTTCCCCCAAGAACCGGCAGGAGGGACCGGTCGTGGAAGAAATACAGCACTATCCCGGCGACGACGATCACGGCGATAACCGCCCACAGGGCAATCCGCTGCGTGGCGTTGGTCTTGCCGGTATACTTTTGAGGCTGCATCGCGCGTGGAACTTAACCGTCTTCCCTTTGCCCTCGCCACACAGCCGTGGGCCGGAAGCAGCGAGGTATCGCTATGTCGCGCAAGGGTATTCGAGAAAGGCTTCTTCGGGGCCACGACGAGGCCGAGGGTGGAATTGGTTTCGTCGCGCTGGCCGCCGGTCTCTTGGTGGGCCTGGCCGCTGGGGCTTACCTCGCCGACCGATTGGGAGGCGTCGCGGGGATCGCGCAGCGTGTGCGCGGCCGCGTGGGCTCTCTCGGGAGCCGGACCCATCGAGCTGGGACCGGCCGCACAGCGAGCGGCCGCGCTGCGCAGGAGGGTGGATACGACGAGCTAATCGACGAGAGCGATTTTGAGAGCGCAGACGCTGAACTGGAGGAACGGGTTCTCGAGGCGTTCAACAACGATCCTATCCTTTCGGAGCGCGCGGTCGACATCGGGGCCGTGGAACCCGGCACGATCGAGCTCACTGGCTGGGTGTACACGCGTGGTGAGATTGAGCACGCTACCACGATTGCGCGCGGCGTCCCGGACGTTCGAACAGTTGTGAACCAGATCACGTTGCGCGCTGATGAGCAGTCCGAGGCCGCCAAGGATGCTCTGCCGGACGAGTCGAGCGAACCGACGCGCGTGGAGCAGGGGCTCGCGGACCGCGCTGGCGAATCACGAACGGACCAGGGACGATCCGCACCGTAGCCACCGGCATCCCGGCACAGTACGACCCGCAGACCACCGAACGCGACATATATCGCCGGTGGATCGAGGCAGGGTGCTTCACGGCCGATGCCTCGCGCACTACCCGTCTAGGGGGACGACGCGAGCCGTTCGTCATTCCGATGCCGCCACCGAACGTGACGGCCGTGCTGCACGCGGGGCACGGACTCAATAACACCGTGCAGGACGTACTCATTCGCTGGCGGCGCATGGCCGGCGATGAGACGCTCTGGTTGCCGGGAACGGATCACGCCGGAATCGCAACACAGAATGTCGTGGAGAAGCAGTTGGCGCTCGAGGGTACGTCGCGCGCCGAGATTGGGCGCGCGGCGTTCGTCGCACGCACGACGACCTTTGTCGAAACGACAGGCGGGTCGATACTCGATCAACTGAGGGCCATCGGTGCATCGGCAGACTGGTCCAGAACGGCGTACACGCTCTCGCCTCAGCTCTCGCGCGCGGTGCGCGAGGCGTTTGTCCGGCTGTTCGATGAGGGTCTGATCTACCGGGGACACCGCGTCATTCATTGGTGCCCACGCTGTCTCACTTCCCTAAGCGACGAAGAGGCCGAGTACGAGGATGAGGTTGGATCGTTGTGGTCGATCCGGTATGCCGTGGCCGGGGACCCGTCTCGCGTAGTCACGGTCGCGACGACGCGCCCCGAGACAATGCTGGGCGACGTAGCCGTTGCCGTGCACCCTGAGGATGAACGTTACCGCGACCTGGTGGGACGCATGCTTACGCTGCCCATCGTCGGGATTGAGATTCCGGTCGTCGCGGACGATGCTGTGGATTCGGCTTTCGGAACAGGCGCTGTCAAAGTCACGCCAGCGCACGACGCCAATGACTTCGAGATTGCCATGCGCCACGGCTTGCCGACGCCGCTCGTGATGTCACCGTCGGCGACGATGGAGGAGGGTCCTGGTGGAGAAGGCCGCGTCCCGGCGGAATTGCGCGGGCTTGATCGCTTCGTGGCTCGTGAGCGCATCGTAGACATCCTGGAGGGCGCTGGCATGCTCGCGAAGGTCGAGTCACACACGCATGCCGTGCGACACTGCTATCGGTGCGGCACTGTCGTTGAGCCGAGGCTGTCAGATCAATGGTTCGTGCGAATGGCGCCGCTCGCCGCGCCCGCGCTCGACGCAGTCCGCTCCGGCGCCGTGCGCCTGGTCCCGGACCGGTGGGTAGCGGTATACGAGAACTGGCTGGAAGGGATTCGCGATTGGAACATCTCACGTCAGTTGTGGTGGGGCCATCAAGTCCCCGTCTGGTACTGTGACTCGTGCGGGTGGACGCGTGCGCTTCGCGACGACCCAGCCGAGTGTCCGCAGTGTCGAGGGATGCTCCGCCAGGACGAGGATGTGCTCGACACGTGGTTCTCCGCCTGGCTGTGGCCGTTCTCGACGCTCGGCTGGCCGGACGACACCCCGGATCTGCAGGCGTTCTATCCCGCCGACGTCCTCGTGACTGCCCCTGAGATTGTCTTTTTCTGGGTCGCCCGAATGGTGATGGCTGGTCTTCATTTCGTCTCGCGGGCCCCTTTCCACACCGTGTATTTGCACGGGACAGTGCGTGACACCGCGCACCGAAAGATGTCCAAGTCGCTCGGAAACGGGATTGATCCGCTCGATGTAGTGGCGCTGTATGGCGCCGACGCGCTGCGCTATCAGCTGATAGCGGGCATGGGGCTCGGCGCGGACGTGATCCTGGATCCCACGAGCCTCGATAAGTCGTTTGCGGCCGGTCGCAACTTCGTCACCAAGCTGTGGAACATCGGTCGCTTTTTGCTCACCAACGTCGGCGACAACGAGGTCGTGGGTATTGCAGATATCGACGCGCGCAGCCTGACGCGGGCCGACGTGTGGATATTGGGCCAGCTGGCTGCGGCTATCGCGGCGAGCGACGCGGCAATTGGACCCCCGCGGCCGCCCGCGCCAAAGCATGTGTGGAGCAGCACAGAGCGAAACGCTGGGCTTCGGCTGAACGAGTACGCCGAGGCCGCCCGAGCGTTCGTGTGGAATGACCTCGCGGACTGGTACGTCGAGCACTGCAAACGGCGACTCGGCGGAGACTGGGACGCCGCCGACCGCGCTGTCGCGCGGGCGGTTCTCGTGCACGCATTTGATTCCGCCCTCCGCTTGCTGCACCCGATCGTGCCTTTCATCACGGAAGCCTTGTGGCAGAGGTTGCCCAACATCGAGCCGTCGCAGTTTTTGACTCAAGCGGCGTGGCCGGAACCCAACGAGGGATTCCGGGACGACCGTCGCCACGCCGAGTACGAGCTGGTGCGCGCAGCCGTTTCCGCGTTGCGACAAATCCGAGCGGATTACAATGTCCCGCCCGGTCAGGTCATCGACGCATTCGTGGATCCCATCGCCAGTTCGCGCCAGACGTTCGTCGAGGAAGCCGATGCGATCAGCCGGCTGACGAGGTGCAACGTTACCCTGGGACAAGCGGCAGGCCAGTCGACAGTCGCGACATCCGTGCTGCCGGACGGCTCAACCGTCTTCGTGCCCTTGGCAACCGTAATCGATGTGACAAGGGAATGCCGGCGACTCCGCGACGAGCTGAGGCGTTTGGATCTGCAGCTCGCGGCTGTGCGCGACCGGCTGGCGAACAGGGCATTCACCGACCGGGCCAAACCCGACATAGTCGAGGGAGCACGGCGCCAGGAGCACGAGCTAGCGGTCCGGACGGAGCAATTGCGCGGCAAAGTCGCAGCGCTGTGCGGAGCCTGAAGGCGAGCCGACCCGTGGCTCGCGGGGGCGTCGCGGTCGTGGCTGCGGCGGTGGTCGCGTGCGCCTCCGCGGTTCCACCTCCTGGCGGCCCACCACGAAAGGATCCACCAGAGCTCATCGAAGTGCTTCCCGAAAGCAACTCCGTCAACGTCCGCACCTCGCGCGTGGTGTTTCGCTTCGACGAAGTCGTAAGCGAGCGGCCGGTCAGCGGCGCTGAGGATCTGAGCGGTGAATTTCTCATCTCGCCTCGCAAGGGGACCCCCGAAGTCGCGTGGCATCGAGACCACTATTCGGTTTCGCCACCCGGCGGCTTTCGTCCGAACACTGCATACACCGTCACCATGCTCCCAGGGGTGGCCGACCTGCATGGCAACGTCCAGAAACACGGGGCGACGGTGACCTTCTCGACGGGGCCTACGATACCGCCGACAGTTGTGCGAGGCCGCGTGTTTGACTGGCTGGAAGGGCGAGTCGCCCCCAACGCATTCATTGACGCATTTCAACAACCCATTCCGCCCAAAGCCAAGGATACTGTCGACTACGTGACAGTGGCCGATTCTACCGGCGCATTCGTGCTGCGCCACCTTCCCCCGGGCCAGTATACGGTGCGCGGCTACGTCGACGCGAACAACAATCGCCGGCTTGATCCGAACGAAATCTGGGACAGCGCTAGCGTAACGCTCGTGGACAGTGCGCGGGTCGAGCTGCTCGCGTTCCTGCACGACACCGTAGGTCCGTACGCTCGCGACATTGTGGTCCGCGACAGCGTGACGCTTCGATTGACGTTCGACCAGGGTATCGAGCCCAATCAGCCGCTCACGGCCGCTCTGTTTACGATCACCGCGAAAGATTCCTCAACGGTTCCCATCAAGGTCGTGGAGTCAGCCGCAGAATATGACTCGGCGGAGATCGCGGCCCAGCGCCAGCGCGCCGATTCCGTCGTCCGCGCGGACTCGTTGCGGCGAGTTGACTCTGGGCTCGCGACGCGGGACACGACCGCGGCTCGCCGCCGGCGTGAGTTGCGACAAGCTCAACGCGATTCGGCCGCGCGAGCCAAGTTGTTGCGCCCGAGCCTGCCCAGTCCCGTTCACGAAGTAGTGCTGGTCCTTGGGACTCCGCTTCAGCCGGGCGCTACCTACCGCCTGCACATCGAGGGACTGCGCGGCATTCTGGGCGCGACGCGACCGAGTACGCGATCGTTCTCGGTGCCGAAAATCTTGTCCGACTCGGCGCGACGCGCCGATTCGCTGCGACGGCGTGGTCCGCCTGGTGTCGCGCCTCCCCCTTCCCCTCCCCCTCCCCCTCCCCCTCCCCCTCCTTCTGGGACTCCTTCACCGGCGCCTACCTCGACTCCTCGCGAGGCCACACCGGGATGACAGACCCACGCAGGCTCCTCCCGTCCGTGGGAGCGCTGCTCGAGAGTGACTCGGTCCAGGTGCTGCTGGCGTCGGCGCCGAGAACGGCCGTCGCTGACGCGGTACGGATCGCGATCGACCTTGCTCGGCAGGACCCGACGTCGGCGCCACGCAACGCCGACGAGTGGGGGCAGGCCGTGCGCGGTGCGCTGGCGGCTCGCGAGCGCCCGTCGCTTCGCCCGGTGTTCAACGCCACTGGAATCGTGTTGCACACCAATCTCGGACGCGCGCCGTTGCCTGATGCCGCGCTCGCGGCGATTCGCGATGTGGCTACGGGCTACAGCAATCTGGAGTACGACCTCGAGCGGGGCGAGCGCGGCTCGCGCTACGCGCACTGCGTAGCCACACTGTGCGAGCTGACGGACGCCGAAGACGCGATTGTAGTGAACAATTGCGCCGCTGCGTTGGTCCTTGCTCTCAATACCCTGGCCGATGGTCGCGACGCCATAGTATCGCGCGGCGAGCTGATCGAGATCGGAGGTGGCTTTCGCGTGCCCGACATAATGGCCAAGAGCGGCGCCCGTCTAGTGGAGGTCGGTACCACAAATCGGACGAGAGTTGCCGATTACGTCGCCGCCATCGCGGAGCAGACCGCGGCCATTGTGAAGGTGCATCTCAGCAACTTCGCGATGGCTGGGTTCGTGGCGGATGTTTCGCTCGCCGAGCTGGCTGCGCTTGGGCGCGAACGCGGAGTGGCCGTGCTGTATGACTTCGGAAGCGGGTTGCTCATCAATCTCGAGACGTACGGGCTGGCCGGTGAGCCGACGGCTCGGGACGCGGTGCGCGCCGGTGCAACGCTCGTCGTCATGAGTGGTGACAAGCTTCTCGGCGGACCGCAGGCCGGGATCATCGTGGGCGCCCGCGAAGCGATCGCGCGACTGCGCGCAAACCCGCTCACCCGGGCACTGCGCGTGGACAAGCTCACAATCGCCGCGCTCGGTGCGACGCTGGCGCTGTATCGCGACCAGAGCCGTGCAGTCGTCGAGGTGCCCGCACTGGCGATGCTGACCGCGCCGGTCGCGCGTGTGCGGGTGCGCGCCGAGCGACTGCGCGATCGCTTGGCCGCACACGGCATCAATGCGACGGTGACGGACACGGAGGCAGGTGTAGGCGGCGGCGCCTTCCCCACTGCGCGCATCCCCTCCGCCGCGGTCGCCATCGGCGCATCTGACACGGACGCCACGGAACGGCGTCTGAGACACGCGCGCACTCCCGTAGTAGCTCGGACTGCCGGTGGCGTCGTTCTCATCGACCTTCGCAGTATTCCCGAGCGCGACGACGAATCCTTGGCCGACAACGTGCTCGCCGCACTGACGTGACAGCAAGCGGCCGTCGACGCCGGGCGGCCGTTTTTTTCGACCGCGACGGTACCATCATTGAAGATCGTCACTACCTAGCCGATCCCGAGGGCGTCCGTCTCATCCCCGGTGCGGCAGCGGCAATTAGCCGGCTCAGCGCCGCTGGCTTTGCGGTGGTCATCGTCACCAATCAATCAGGGATCGCGCGCGGACTCATCAGCCAGAATCAGTACAACGCCGTAAAGCAGCGCCTCGATGCGATGTTGCGTGCCGAGGGGGCGGCGGTCGATGCCACCTATATGTGTCCGCATCATCCAGACGTCGGCGGGCCCTGCAACTGCCGCAAGCCCGGCACCGAGCTGTTCACCAAGGCAGCACACGACCTCCACCTCGATCTAGCGAGCTCCTATCTGGTGGGTGATCGGTGGCGCGACGTGGAGGCAGCCATAGCTCTGGGGGCTCGAGGGATTCTCGTAGCAGGCTCGGTTGCGGATTCAGTCTCGAACGCAATGGCAACGCAGACGTCGGCCGCAGAGCGGTCACGCTCTCATGAGCGCATCGCGACAGCGCCTTCGCTCGCGCACGCCGTGCATCAGGTGTTGCAGGCTGGCACGCCCCACCTTACCACCCCCTCGTAGCGGCGATAAACTCCCGCGTGGCGGCAAGCATCGCGGTGTTTGTGTCGGGCGGCGGTTCAAACCTGCAAGCCCTCCTCGAGCATTTCAGGGAGGCCAAGGCGGCGCAGGTTGGGCGTATCGCGCTCGTTGTGTCCGACGCCGCCGGTGCTCCAGCGCTCGACAAGGCCGTAGCCGGCGGCGCTGAACCTGCGATTCTCTCAAATCCCGACGACGGCCGAGCAATGTTGGCGCTGCTACACGACCGCCGAATAGACCTCATCGCATTGGCCGGTTATCTCAGGCGAGTCCCGGACGAGGTGACGGAAGCGTATCGCGGCAGGCTGGTCAACGTTCACCCCTCGCTGTTGCCTGCTTTTGGGGGGAGGGGCATGTACGGCTCGCGCGTCCACCGCGCCGTGATCGCGGCGGGTGTGCGTGTGAGCGGGGTGACGGTGCATTTCGTCGACGATCAGTACGATCACGGACCGATCATCGCGCAGAACCCAGTTCCGGTCTTCCCGTCGGATGATGCTGGAACCCTCGCGGAGCGTGTGCTGCGCGCGGAGCATGGGCTGTATCCGCTGGCGGTCGAGGCTGTCGCTGCCGGGCGGGTGACGCTGTGCGAGGGAGGGAGTGTGCGGGGGACGGTGTGAGCAGGATCGCGTTGCTGTCCGTCTCGGACAAGACGGGGCTCACGGACTTAGCCGCCGCGCTCGTGCGGCTTGGGTGGGAACTCGTCTCCACTGGTGGTACGGCCGCAGCGTTGCGGGCCGCCGGAATCCCCGTACGCGATGTCAGCGACGTCACGCGTTTCCCGGAGATGCTCAGTGGGCGCGTCAAGACGCTACACCCAGCCGTGCACGGCGGCATTCTCGCGCGGCGTCACGACCCAGAACACGAGACCCAGATCAGCGAGGCCGGCATCGAGCCGATTGATCTGGTTGCGGTGAACCTGTATCCGTTCCGCGAAACGGCTGCACGGCCCGGTGTCGACGCCGACTCGGTGATCGAGCAGATCGACATCGGGGGCGTCGCGCTGCTGCGGTCGGCCGCCAAGAATTATGAATCGGTCACCGTCGTGGTGGACCCGGCGGATTACAGCAGAGTGATCGCGGGCTTGGAAGCGGGTGACGACGACCTCGATCTCCGCAGACTGCTCGCCGCCAAGGTATTCGCCCACACCGCCGCTTACGATGCGGCGATCGCGGAGTGGTTCAACGCAACATCTGGGGCGCTGTTCGCTGATCGCGTCACGCTGTCGTTCGAGCGCTGGCAACTCCTCCGATACGGCGAGAACCCGGGCCAGCGGGCGGCGTTCTACGTCGAGCGGCCGGGAGCAGGTCTCGCGGCGCTGGAGCAGCGGGGGGGAAAGGAGCTCTCCTTCAACAACCTGCTCGATCTCGAAGGCGCGCTCGTAACCACCGACCCGTTTGGCGACCAGATCTGCTGCGCGATCATCAAACACACGACTCCCTGCGGGTTGGCTGTCGGCGCCTCCGCGGCCGAGGCGTACCGCAAGGCGTATGCGTGCGACCCGGTATCCGCATTTGGCGGCGTGATCGCGTTCACGGCTCCCGTGGATGATGCCGCCGCCGCCGCGGTAGCGAGCTTGTTCGTCGAGTGCATCGTTGCACCGGCATTCAGCGACAGCGCCCTAGAGATACTCGGCCGCAAGAAAAACCTGCGTGTGTTGGTTGGTCGCGCGACGTGGCCTCCCGGCGCGCTCGACTACAAGCGGGTGCGCGGCGGGCTATTGATGCAGGACCGGCCACCAGCGGAGCTCAGTGACGAAGGGTGGACGGTGGCGACCCGCCGCGCACCGTCGCCCGAGGAGCGGACCGATCTCTTGTTCGCGTGGAAGGCCGTCGCCAGCGTGAAGTCGAACGCCATCGTCGTCGCGTGCGGCGGGGCGACGATCGGCATCGGCGCCGGCCAAATGTCTCGCGTCGATGCCGCATTCATGGCTACCCACAAGGCACGGCAGGCCGGGCATGACACGCGCGGCGCCGTGCTAGCCTCGGACGCATTTTTCCCATTCCGCGACGGGGTCGATCAAGCGGCCGAGGCCGGAGTTCGCGCCATCGTGCAGCCCGGTGGCTCCGTTAAGGATTCAGAGGTGATCGAGGCGGCTAACGAGCACGGAATCGCCATGGTGCTGACGGGCCGACGGACGTTCCGGCACTAACGCCCTGGAGCGGCTCCGGGTCTCCGGCTCGCGCTCTCGATACATTTCCCCGCTTATGCCCGCCCCCGCCACGAAAACTGCTTCGCTCGATTACCGCCCCTCGTACCTCGCCGCGGGCATCGCAGCACTGCTCGTCTTCGTACTCTATCTCCTCACGCTGGCCCCTTCGACCGCAATGTGGGACACCAGCGAGTACATCTCCGCGGCATATGTGCTCGGGATTCCTCACCCGCCGGGGAATCCGTTTTTTGTGCTCTTGGGCCGCGTGTTCTCTCTGCTGCCAATAGCGCCCTGGCCGGCAATGCGGATCAACGTTCTGGCAGCCTTGTGCAGCGCGCTGTCCGCGGGCGCGTGGTTCCTCATCACGGAGCGCGTGCTCGTAGGCTGGCTCAGCGAGCGCTGGCAGCGGATCGTTGGAGCATTGATTGCCGTTCTGGTCGGGGCGACTGCATTCACGGTATGGAACCAGTCGGTCGTGAATGAGAAGGTGTACACGGTCTCGCTCCTGTTCTTCGCCATCGTATCGTGGCTCATCGTGCGGTGGTGCGACGACCCTGACGGCCCCAAGGCTGACCGCCTGATCGTCCTGAGCGCCTACCTCATGGGACTCGGCTACGCGAACCATCCAGCGGGGTTCCTGGTGGGACCCGCGGCTGGCGTCGCGATCCTGGCTCGGCGGCCTTCCATGATTCTCAACTGGCGGCTCGTCCTGCAGAGCGTCGCGGCGCTGGCCCTCGGCCTCACCATGTTCATCTACGAGCCGATTCGCGCGGCACATTTTCCGCCCGATCAACGAAGGCGAGCCTACGGCGTGCACGACGACATTCGAATTGGGGTGCACGTTCAATCATGTCACGTACGAGAGGCTCGCTGCGAACATCAATCGCGATCAGTACGGCAAGCCGGACGTAACAGACCGTCAGGCGCCATTCACGGCGCAGATCGGGATGTACTGGTTGTACTTCAAGTGGCAGTGGCTACGCGACCCGCACGACATGCACCCACAGCTCCAGAACGCGCTTGCGGCCGTGTTCCTGATTCTTGGGCTGTTCGGAGGCTACGCACACTGGAAGTACGACCGACGAAGTTTCTGGTTCTTCGGGCCGCTCATCTTCACGGTGACGTTTGCCCTCATCTACTACATGAACTTCAAGTACGGGTACTCTGAATCACCGGATCTAGGTGATACAGTCGCCCGTGAAGTCCGAGACCGCGACTACTTCTATCTGTGGAGCTTCTCTGCGTGGGCCGTGTGGGTTGCGCTCGGCCTCGTCTTCGTGTGGGAATCGCTGGCGGCGCTCATCGGCACGGAGCAGAGCGGAAGCGTGCGCGAGGGTCTCGAGCAGCCGAAACGAAGCAGTTGGCTCGCCGCGTCGCCGATCTTGGCTCTCGCCTTCATTCCCCTGCTCACAAATTGGACTGCGGCTTCGCGCGCCCGCCAGACGGACACTCGGGATTTCGCGAAGGACCTTCTCGATTCCGTGGAGCCCTACGGAATTCTCGTGACGGTGGGCGACAACGACACGTTTCCGCTGTGGTATGCGCAGGAAGTGGAAGGCATCCGCAAGGATGTCGTCGTCGCGAATACATCGCTTCTCAACACGGATTGGTACACCCGTCAAATGCTGCGCCGTCCGGTATACGACTACGACTCGCTGGCCGGGCCGGCCGTCTACCGTGGCCACGTTTGGAAGAAGCCTACGGGACCGATAATGAAAATGAGTCTCTCGGATGCGGACGCTGTGCCGCTGGCCATCGAGCTTCCGGGACCTCAGCAGCTGCGCAAGCCGGGCACGCAGTTGGTGGCGACCATCGACCCGAAGAATCTTCCGCACGGGGTGCTGGAGCGGGCTGACGTCTTCGTGCTGCACCTGATCGCGGACAATGCGGACCGGCCGGTGTACCTCAGCGCCACGTCGGGCAATTACGGGCGGCAGTTGGGTCTTCAGGATTACCTGTTGACCCAGGGACTGGCCCGCAAGGTTCTCGATGCGCAGCCCAAAGCGACGAAGGACACGATCCAACTTGCTGGGGAAGGCTGGTTCGACGTGATCCGATCATGGCAGCTCTGGCAGAGTTTTGCTGCTCCGGCATCGATCATTCGGCGGGGGGACTGGGTCGACAAGCCGTCCGTCAACATTCCCGCTTTGTACGTCATGCAGGGCTATTTCCTGTCGGACGCGCTCGCCCAGACCGCAGATCAGCGCGACGCCGCGGTGGTCGCCTCGACAACCAGCGCGATCGCCCACGCCGCCCACCTCGACGAGCTATTCCGCCCGCCTACGCCCGCGCAGCCTAGCGAGGCGCTGCCACTGCCGGACACTGGTGATCAGCCGCCCAGGCGACCCGTGCCGCAGCAGCAGGCACCGGTGACCAAGTAGCCGCAATGCCCGAAGAAATCGAAGTCGACACGGACAAGCTGCGCGAAGAAATCGCGGAGGGCATCGACAAAGCGGAGGCTAAAGGGCGGCAGCTGACTCGGGTCATCGCGGTGACGACCGCGATTCTCGCGGCCCTCGCGGCGATTGCATCGCTAAAAGCTGGCGCGACGGTGAACGAGGCGTTGGTGCTCAAGACCGAGGCGACGCAACTCCAGGCGCAGGCGTCGGACCAGTGGACGTACTATCAGGCCAAGGGGATCAAGGGCGCGGTGGCGGACGCTGAGGCGAACGCCTGGCGCGCGGCTGGCAAGACGCCGCCGGCCGAGATTCTCGCGAACGTGACGCGCTACGCGCAGGAGCAGAAGGCGATCAGTGATACCGCGCGCGCGAAGGAGCAGGACCGTGATCGCCACTCAGGGGAGGCTGATGAGCTCCTGCAGCGGCATCACGTATTCGCCAACGCCGTCGCCTTGTTCCAGGTGGCGATCGCGCTGGGTGCCGTCGCCGCGCTCACCAGATCGCTCGGGGTGCTCGTGTTGTCGCTGATCTCGGGTCTTGCCGGGCTGGCGTTCTTTCTCACGAATATCGTTCGCTAGCGCTCTGCCCGCGGCGGGGGGGCGCCTATAGCGGACGGGGTGGGATTCGAACCCACGATACCCTTGCGGGTATGGCGGTTTTCAAGACCGCTGCCTTCAACCACTCGGCCACCCGTCCCTATGCCTCGATCCTACACTCCGCATTGAACTTACGCGATTCGCATTCTTGGCCAATAATTCGACTTCTCGTCTGTGGGCCATTTTCTGGGCCGCTTGGGCGCGACTTTTGTCCCAATCCCCTAGCCCGCCGCCTCGCGCCGCTGCACGGTCGCGGCCGACTCGACTAGCGTGCGCAGGTGCTGTTTGCTCAGGTGCGAGTAGGCCATCGTCGTGCGCAGATCGGAGTGGCCCACCGCTTCCCTCACCAAAGTGGCGCTCTGGCCCTCCGCCAACCACATCGTTACGCGCCGGTGCCGAAGGTCATGCTGGCGCAGTGCAATGGGTAGTTTCGCCCGCCTCACCGCCGCGCGGAATGCCGAGTGTAATGATTGCACCCGGGCACCCGCCACGTGGTGCCGGCCTGTGTAATCATGGTGAAACACCCACGAGCTGGAGGCGCCGTTCTAGGCGGCAAAGCGGTATCGGGCGAAATGGTCGCGCATCGCGGCCGTGAGTCGCGACGTCATGGGTACCCATCTGCCCTTCCCGCTGAAGGATCGGAGTGCATCGAGCCCTTTGGCGTTGAGTAGTCACGGTGGGCGCTCTGATCACGTTCATCGGGCCGAGTCGAGAGACGCAGGGCCAATGTCGCGACCTCGAATCGGGAGTCGCGCCACATGCGGCGCCAGCTCCAGTCCAAGGGTGCGAACGGCAGATACCCTGACCGCTCACGAATGAGCGCCGCTAACCGAGCGAACGCAGCGTCGAGCTCCCCCAAAGCCGTGAGAACGACTACCTCGTAACTGGGCGGCACGTAGGACTGATGAGAGCGTTCGCGTAGCTCAGCAAGCAGCCCAAAGGCTGTCTCCCAATGCCGGGCATAGCCGTGCGCGATTGCGGCCTCCTTGAGCAAGAGAGGACTTCGCCCGGCGCGGCCAAGCGCGGTCTCGCAGATCGAGCAGGCCGCCTCGTAGTCCTCCATCCCTTGGTATGTTCGGCTCAACGCTGCGTACGCGGTACCCAACGTCGCGTCCATCTCGAGGGCGGCCCGGCAGTGCATCGCCGCTGCTTCGAACTGGCGGCCATACGCGTAACAGCGACCCAGGGCGACTGTGAGCAAGACCGACAGGGGATCGAGTGCGTGTGCGCGCTTGATGGAGGCGATTGCCTCGCCATGTCGGTGCTGGACCGCTAGCAGAAATGCGTGCCAGCTGTTCGCCGGGCTCGCGTTCGGCTTGAGCGTGATCGCTCGGCACATTGACTGCTCGGCGCCGGCCCAGTCCCAATGGTAAAGCATGCCAACCACGCCGAGCGCTCCGTGCGCTTCGGCGAGTCGTGGGTCAAGCTCGAGGGCGCGCCGCGCCGCTGCGTCGGCCTTGGGCATCGCTTCGTGCGGCGGCATTCCGCAATACTCGTCGAACCCAAGCATCGAGTAGCAGTCGGCGAGACCGGCGTGCGCCAACGCATAATTGGAATCGCGCTCCAGTGCTTGGTTGAGATACTCGATTGCGGCCTGCATGTCCGTCACGGTGCGCCTGTTCCAGAAGTACCGGCTACGGAGGTAGAGGGTGTACGCCTCGAGATCCCTGGTGGCCGGTTGGACGAGATGTGTGTCGGCGCCTGCAAGCCGCAGGCGAAGCGTCGTCACAATCGCCCGCGCGACCGCCTCCTGGAGCGCAAACACGTCGCGTAATTGCCCGTCGTAGCTGTCGGCCCAGAGCTGATAGCCGTCTGCTGCACTCACCAACCGCGCAGTCACCCGAATCCGGGTGCCCGCCTTGCGGACGCTGCCTTCGAGCAACGCGTCAACACTTAAACGGCGACCCAACTCGGCGGCGTCCGTGACCGTGCCTTTGAGCGCGAATGTCGACGTGCGCGATGCGACACGTAACCCCGGTACGCGGGAGAGCGCATTCAGCAACTCCTCCGTCATGCCGTCGCTGAAGTATTCGTTCTCGCCCCCAGGGCTCAGGTTGTCAAATGGCAGCACGGCGAGTGAGAGCACTGGCGCCTCGGCTTCGCTGTCCGTCCGAAGACGGGCGGCCAAGCGGCTAACGGCAGGCGCAGGAGCGCTATCGAGTTCCACACTGACGCGATTGGCGTGGTGTCGCGCAGCCGCAAGTGCTTCGGGCCGTTCCCCAGCCGCGGCGAGTGCGTCCATGAGGTACACCGTTGCTTGTGCACTGAGGGGATCGAGAGCGACGAGATCTCTCGACCAGCGAAGGGCCGCAGCAGCGTCCCCGACCTTGGTCGCGCCGGCGATCAGCGCTTCGAGGGCTGTCCGACATTGGGCCGCCGCCGTCGCGCGCTCCGCCTCTACCCACCGCTCAAAATCCGGTACGCCGGTCAGGAAGAAACCGTCGAGAAAAGGGCCCGTGTACAGCGCCGCTGCTTCGTCCGAGCGGCGCGCCGCCAGTGCTGTCCGGAAACACTGCAAATCGCTGGTGATTTCGTGAGCATTTAGGCGCACCGTTCCACCGATCTCCAAAGGATCGGCAGGGGCTACGGCGTGGCGCGTCGCATATAGGAGCTGCGCCAATCGGTGGGCGGCTCGATCCGGAGCGGCATCAGGCCAGAAGAGCGCGAGGAGCGTGTCACGGCTTACCCCGTGGCGACCTGCCCCGGCCAGTCGCGCCAGCAGAGCGAGCACTTGGGGTTGGGCCCGGCTGACCAACACCGTGTCCCGCTCCAAAATAAGCCCGCCAAATGTCCCGAGGCGAAGCATTGTGCCGGACGGCCGCCCTGATAGGACGCTGATACCGCGCTGACGCCCAGGCTTATAGTAGAGCCCAGGTTCCGCGGCTGCAACGGGCGGCCGCAATGCGTGGTTCCTATTTCACCGGAGGCTACAATGTCGCCCTTCCGCATTCTCTCGGGTGTCGGCACCGCGGGCGTTGCCGCAGCGATCCTTATGGGTGCCGGCCGGCCTTCCGCGCATGTCGCGCTCAAGATCAGCGGCGCCGCCACGCTGACGTACGATAAGCAGGAGGCGATCGCTGTCCCGGCTGGCGACGGACATCAGTTGATGGTCGGCGAGGTCAAGGGCATAAATAAGAACACGGCCTCGAGCGATTTCTTTGCTGACGCGGACGTCACCAACATCGAGAATGGCTGACCTAACCCAAGGGAATGGCACCCACCAGGGTTACTACACGATGACCAAGAATGGTGAGACGACCGTGGCCAAATGGCATGGGACCGTGCAGACGACACTCGGCCCCGATCAAAGGCCCAACACGACATTCTCTGGAACGTGGGAATACGTGCTCGGCACCGGACAGTACCAAGGCATCAAAGGCAGTGGCACCTATCATGGCCACTTTGTCGCGAAGGACCAATACGTCGTCGAATGGAGCGGCAGTTACACCAAGTAGCGCACAAAGCACGCACCGAGGCCCAACCTCGCTCGCACGGCGCCGGCTTTTGTCGGAATCCGTCCCCTAACCGGAGGGATCGACGTGCCTATGGTAAGCGCTTCCCCCGCTTCCGAGGTCGCAGCGCGCTATATCGGAGCGTGGCTTCGACACGATGCGGACGGCTTGGCCGCCATGTTCGGGTCCAGCGGCACCTACACCGACTCGACCACCGCGAAGCCCCTCACCGGCCCGGCCATCGCTGCGCATGCGGGCCAGCTGTTCGACGCGTTCCCGGATCTCACCTTCGATCGGATTCGCGAGTTCCAGTCAGGAACGAACACGGTGGTGATCGAGTGGGTGATGCGCGGCACCAATACCGGCTCACTCCGCGGCGCACGACCGACGGCTCGCGTAATCGCACTGCCAGGGATTGACGTCCTCACCACCATCGGGGATCACGTCGCATCGATCGTAGGGTATTTCGATCGCCAGTTGCTCCTCGAGCAGTTGGGATTGCGGCTCATTCCCGTGCCGGCGTCCACGGACACCCTGGCGTTTGGCACGGCGACATATCTAGCAGCTCGACAGGAAGGAACGCCCGGCGCAGTCGCCCTCACGACGATCGAGGTGGCGTCGGAAGCCGAGGGTCGGGAGGTCCAAGAACGGACGAGGGCGATGCTACCGGAGCTTGCCGCCATGCCCGGCTTTCTCGGCTTCATGGGTGTGATTGTCGGGGACCGGCTACATACGCTGACCGCGTGGTCCACGCCCGAGGATGCCCAACAGGTTGGAGACAGCCGGGAACACGCCGCAGCAATGCGACGCGTGTTTTTGGAGCACCTTGGCCGGGCAGGGCGCGTCACTGTTTGGACACCGCACCGCTGGAATCCGGGGTGGATTCGGTGTCCGGGGTGTGGGGCCGTCGCGCGCCCGACCGGGCCACATGACGCCTGTAGTTGCGGGCACATTTTGCCAGCGGTTTCTCGGTTTTGGTGATCATAACGTCCCCGACATATGGGCGACTAGGAAGACGATGCGGCATGGTTGAACGATTGGTTATAGATGCGCCTCACGTCAGCGCTGGAGAGCACTGCAATGGCCACTCTTATCTCACCGCCCGTGCCTGACACCGCAGAGACCACAGCCGAAATGAACGGATCACGCCCGACGAGTCAGCGTCAACTTGATGAATCGGTGGCACGCGTTCGGGAGGGTGCTCCGCGGTTCGCCGCCCTGCCGCTCGACGAGCGGTGCAACCTCGTTCGCGCCATGCGGGCGGGCTACATGCGCATTGCGCGCGCAAGCGTCGAGGCGGCATGCGTAGCGAAAGGCATTACGCTCGGCACGCCGCTCGAAGGGGAGGAATGGACACTGGGGCCGTGGTTCGTCGTGCGCCATCTGCGCCTGATCGAGCAATCGCTCCTGGCGATCAAGCGGACGGACACGACGCCGCGCGCCAAGATCGCCGCTACGATCGACGGCCGGCTCGCGGTGCGCGTGTTCCCGGCCAGCACGCTCGATGGGCTCCTGTTCGCCAAGATGTCTGTCGACATTCACATGCAGCGCGGCGTGACAGAGCCCATGCTCGATTCCACACGAGCAGAATTTTACCGGCGCCCGGACCACAGCGGGCGCGTTGTGCTCGTCCTGGGCGCGGGTAACGTGAACGGCATCGTCAGTCAGGACGTCATCACGAAGATGTTCAACGAGGGCAAGGCATGCGTCGTGAAGATGAATCCGGTCAATTCGTATTGCGGGGCGTACCTGGAGAGCGCATTCGCTGACGCCATTCGCCGGGGCGCGTTAGCCGTTGTGTACGGCGGCGCCGACGAGGGCGACTATCTCGTTCGCCATCCCGGTATCGATGAAATACACATCACGGGTTCCGACAAGACATTCGATCAAATTGTCTGGGGAGCGCCGGGGGTGGAGCGCGATCGGCGAAAGGCTGACGGCCAGCCACTCATACGCAAGCCGATCACCGCCGAACTCGGCAACGTGTCTCCCGTGCTCGTCGTGCCCGGCCCGTATACCGATCGCGAGCTGCAGTTTCAGGCCGAGGACGTCGCCAGCGCGCTGACCTATAACGCGTCCTTCGATTGCAATGCGGCCAAGGTGATCATCACCGGCAAGTGGCTGGCCGCTCCGCGATGCCTTCATCCAACATTTCGAACGCGCATTGGCCACAGCGCCCCCTCGGCGCGCGTACTATCCCGGCGCGGCGGCCCGGATGGCGACATTCGTCGGGCAACGCCGAGATGTCCGGCAGTTCGGCCGCGGCGAGGGCGATGTCCTCCCGTGGACACTCTGTCCCGGACTCGACCCTAACGCGGAGAGCGAGGCCGCGTTCCGGACGGAGTCCTTTTGTCCGGTGCTCTTCGAGACGTCAGTGGGGAGCGCGGATCCGATCGAGTTTCTGGATCGGGCGGTCGCGTTTGCCAATGAGAAGCTCTGGGGGACGCTCAATGCCACGCTGGTCGTGCATCCGGCGACGGGGCGGGATCCGGAATTGGGGGCGGCCGTGGAGCGCGCGATCGTGAACCTCCGCTATGGGTCTGTTGGCGTCAACGTCTGGCCAGGGCTGCTCTTCGCTTTCGGCACGCCGCCGTGGGGCGCGCACCCCAGCAGCTCGCTCGCGGACGTGCAGAGCGGGATTGGGTGGGTGCACAACGCGCTCATGTTTGCGGGCATCGAGAAGGCGGTGATCCGGGCCCCCGTCGTGTCCAAGCCGAAACCTGCGTACTCGATAACGCATCGCACCGCTCGCACGCTCATGCGTCGCATGACGCGGCTGGACGAACATGGTAGCTGGGCAAAAGTGCCCGGCGTGATCCAGGCCGCCCTGGGGGCGTAGAGCACGGGTGGCATCTCACAGGAGAGGATCAATGTCGCGAACAAGACGAACGATTCGGGCTGTTACCAAATGCTTGCAGATGTTGTGCGATCAATGGAATAGGCGTGCGACGCCCCGTACCCTGTGGCTGTCATCGTCCCTATCCGACGAGGTCCCGATGCGCCTCATACGCTCTGCGCTCCCGCTCGCGCTGCTGGTGGCAGCCTGCACCGATGCGCCCACGCCCGTCGGGGTCGACGTGCATCCCCGCGCCCCGACTGGTCTCTCCGCCAGCGCCAGGGGAGCACCGCAATCGGTTTCCATCGCATTGAATTTCAACGGCACGCCAATCAGTGCCGGCCGCACCATCTGGTTCAACGCGGTCGTAACCGTCCCCAAGGGTCTGCCCGCGAATGGCGCTACGATGTCAGTGACGAATGGCAGCATCCAGTTCACGGCGGGCGCGACGAATTACACGATACCGGTGCCGCCGAATACCATCACGTTCTCCTCGAGCGCCACCGAGGCCACGACGACATTCGACGGCACATCCTGGCAAACGACCGTGCCTACCAGCTACTCGGGCAACGTGTTCTTGGGCGGGGTGGCGTACACGGTGCCGACGGCGCTGCCGGGGGGCATCAATCCGGTCACTTGGTCTACGGAGTTCACGTCGAGCACGGCTGGCCTGAGCGTGCAGTGGCAGTGGGCCGCGGCCGTGTATACGCAGTTCGCGTCCGACAACAACAGCATTGGCGTGAAGCCGATTGACGGCGACAAACTGAACGCCTACGCGAACTCTGACCATGGCGGGACCCCTGAGAACGAGAAGGCTTTTGTCACGGGCGGCGCAGGCGGGGGCGGCGGGTCCAACTGGACCGGGGGCTACAGCGGCACCGGCTCTGCACAGGTCTTCCAACAAGTTGCCTCGCTCTACGTGGCGAATTACCTCAACAACAGCATCACGATCTACGCTTTAGGGGCAAACGGGAACGTGGCGCCCACGGCCACGATCGCCGGAAGTAATACGGGACTGGGCCAGCCCGATGGCCTCGCGTTCGATGCCTCGGGCCGGCTTTACGTGTCGAACGCCTACCCCTACAGCGTCACGATCTATGCCCCGGGGGCGAGCGGCAACGTGGCACCCGTGGCCACGATCGGCGGGAGTAATACGGGACTGATCACCCCCGATGGCATTGCGTTCGATGCCTCGGGTCAGCTCTACGTGACGAACCCCCAAGGCTTCGGAGTGTCTGGGGGCTATATCACGATCTACGCCGCAGGGGCGAGCGGGAACGTGGCGCCCACGGCCACGATCGCCGGGAGTAATACGGGACTGAGCTACCCCAACAACCCCAGTGACGTCGCGTTCAATTCCTCGGGCCAGCTCTACGTGACGAACCCCAGCAGCAGCATGGTCACGATCTATGCTGCAGGGGCGAGCGGAAATGTGGCGCCCACAGCCACGATTGCCGGGAGTAATACGGGTCTGGACTACCCCTGGGGCCTCGCGTTCGATGCCTCGGGCCAGCTCTACGTAGCGAACGCCACCTACAGCCCTTCGGGAAGTGTCACGATCTATGCTGCAGGGGCGAGCGGGAACGTCGCGCCCACGGCCACGATCGCCGGGAGTAATACGGGACTGAGCTTCGCCATTGCCCTCGCGCTCGATGCCTCGGGCCGGGTTTACGTGGCGAACTACGACAACAGCAGCGTCACGATCTATGCTGCAGGAGCGAGCGGGAACGTGGCGCCTGTGGCCACGATCGCCGGGAGTAACACAGGGCTGAACGGGCCGCAGGGTCTGGCCATTCACTGACCCAAAGGTCTGCGCACTGCCTCACCTCAGCTTTCCGAGGTGAGGCAGTGCGCCCTCCGGTTGCCGGCGTGGCTCTATGTCAGGGCCGATGGATGCATGCCACTCTACGACCCCTGCGGTTACGCGTGGCCGTCGGACTACAAGCGCTGGGACTGGTCGAGCTCGACGAGGGCGTGTGGGCCATTTCCTGGGCCACTTCGACCGTGAAAGGGCGCAGATCGGTGCAACGCGCCGCCAACGGACTCCCCGTCAGCGCCGCGTTTTCAGAATGAAGCGCAACATCGTGCAGCTACCCGCAGAGGCCCGAGCAGAATTTCAAGACCGCTGCCTTCAACCACTCGGCCACCCGTCCCTATGCTTCGATCCTACGTCGCGCACTGAACTTACGCGATTGGAGGCGATGTCAATCACAAACCGTATTTGACATTGTTCCTGAGCTCTCGCTCGAACGCAATTCGATGCCTTGGATCCGATGATCCGTTCCGCGCGGGAGTTGCCGCTTCACGCCGGGAGCCGAAGCTCGGCCAATAGCTCGCCGAATCGAGGATCTGCGCGCAGCCGATCGAAGGCGGGCACGGTCAACACGAACGGCAGGAAACCCGAGCGCTCGTGCCGCGCCTTCTCGAGGGCACCCAAGGCAGCGCCGGCATTGTCGAGGACCGCGTAGGCCTGCGCAAGGCGCTCGAATAATCCCGGGGGCACCTGCCCCTGATCCAACTGCTCCCGGGCCGCGTCGCAGACCGTCCGGGCCGCTTCGTGGCGCCCGAGGCCAGCGAGCGCATCGACCTCGACGCACATCAGAATGCACCGTGCGCTGGGGAGGCGGGACGCGCTCCGTCTCGCTCAACGCGTCGGCATAGCGACCAAGCGCGCACAGCGTCCGCGCCGTCCAGATCGTGGGGAGCAGGCCTCCCGGTTCCGCCCGGCGAATGTCCTCCAGGCACTCGAGCGCCATCTCGTAGCGCCGCGCAAAATAGTAGCAGCGCGGCACGCAGAGCCGGATTTGCGGTGCCGCCGGCTCGAGCGCTTCAGCGTAAAGACTGTGCCGGATGCTGTCTTCGTGGCGTCCGATCGCTCCCAAGAAAATAGCATACCAGGTTTCGGCGTACGCGTTGCCCGGCTGTAACTGCAGCGCGCGACGAAACGCCCCTTCGGCCGCCGCCCAATCCCAATCGAACACGAAGTGCACGACGCCGAGCCAGGTGTGCGCCGGTGAGAGCCTGGGATCGAGTCGGAGGGCGTCAAGCGCGGCGGCCTTCGCGCGTGGCATTGCGTCGCGAGCGGGGAGATCCCCGAACTCGGGAAAGCCGCGCAATGCCCAGCACTCCGCAAGGCTGGCATGGGCGAGGGCGAAGTTCGCGTCCTTCTCCACGGCTTGCTCGAAGTATTCGGTCGCCAACGCCAGCGCATCGGGCGTCCGCTTGTATGCCGAGTAGCGCCCGCGCAGATAGAACGTGTACGCGTCCAGCACCGGGGTCGGTTGCCGTACCAGGGGCGTCGACGACGCCGCGCCGGACAGCGGAAGAGCCCTCACGACGGCCTGTGAGAGCTCTTCCTGCAGCGTGAACACGTCCTCCAGCGTCCGGTCGTAGGTCTCCGACCAGAGATGGCAACCATCAGTTCCGCTGACCAGTTGCACGGTGAGGCGAATCCGGTCGCCGACTTTTCGCACGCTACCGGCGACCAGCATGCTTACGGCCAACTGCTCGGCGATCTGTCGCACGTCCATGTCTCTGCCCTTGAAGGCGAAGGCCGAGATGCGCGAGGCGACTCGCAGCCCGGGCACCCGCGCGAGGGCGTTGGTCAGCTCGTCCGTCATTCCATCGCTGAAATAATCATTGTCCTGATCCGATGTCAGATTCACGAACGGAAGCACCGCGACCGCTGGCGCAGTCGGTGTCGGCACGGCAGAGACGGCCGGTCCACTCTTGAGGCGTTCGAGTGCCGCCAGCACTTGTGGATCGGGATCGGCGTCGAACTCCGCCCGCAGCAGCGCCTCGTAGATCCGGCCAAAGCGGAGCGCGCCGGCCCGATCCCCAACCGCGCCCAACGCCTCGATGTACTTCGCAGCTACCCGAGCGTTGAGCGGATCGGCCTGCGAGAGCTGCCGCCACCAGCCGGCGGCGACATCGAGCTGCCCCCGGCGGGCCGCCTCGACCGCCAGCAACTCCATGGCCGCCGCGTACCGCTGGGCCAGGCGCGCCCGCTCGCCATCGACCCACCGCTCGAAGTCCACCGCATCGCTCAGGAAAAACCCATCTAGGAACGGTCCTCCGTACGCGCGTGCGGCACCGACGAAGTCCCCCGCCTCGAGCGCGCCGGTGAACTCGGCGACGTCGGTCGCGATCACACCTGGGTTGAGCCGCAGCTCGGTCGAACCGAGGAAGAGGTCCTCGGTCCGCAGATCGCGCCGGAGCGTGTAGAGGAGCTGCGTCAGCCGGTGCGCCGCTTTGTCAGCGGGGCTCTCGGGCCATAGGTAGGCAACGATCTTGTCGCGGCTCAGCCCTCGCGCGCCGGCGCCGGCAACGAGCCCCAAGAGGGCGAGCGCCTTTCTCTGGGATGCGGCTCCGCCAGGAGGCCCTTCACCACCCTCCACCGACAAGCCGCCAAGCGCACGGAGCCGTACCACTGCCCTACCTGAGGATTTGCCTGAGGCGCATGTGAGCACGGGCTGACCGGGGTGTGACCCGGCCACAGTAGTGTGGGGCGCGCAATTGTCCCTGGCAAGCCACTCTAGACCTCGGAGGATCATCATGTCGCCACGCACGCTGCAACACCTGATCGTGATCGCCGCTCCGCTTGCCGTCCTCGCCGCTCGACCGACCGCCGGGCGAGCCCGGGTCGGCCTTGGCATAACTGCCGCCGCACCCACCGGAGTCGCCGCCAAAATGACCAAAGTGTCGGGAAGCGCCGAACTCACGTACGACAAGCAGGAAGCGATCCCTGTTTCGGGCGTCCAAGAGCACGTGCTCATTGTCGGCGAGGCGCGGGGCACGAACAAGAACACCGGATCGGGCGATTTTTTCGCAGACGCGGATGTTGTGAACCCCGAGATCGACGACATCGATCACGGTAACGGTACGCACCAGGGCTACTACATGATGACGAAAAACGGGTCGTCGGCCACTGCGAAGTGGCACGGGCAGGTGACCAGCACAATGGGCCCGGACAACCAGCCGCGCACATCGTTCAAGGGCACCTGGGAGTACACGGGCGGCACGGGCGAGTACAGTGGCATCAAAGGAAGCGGAACCTATGAGGGCCAATTCCTCGCAAAGGACCGCTACGCCGTACGCTGGCAGGGCGAATACCAGAAATAGCACGCGCCAGAGGCGCACGGGCGCCGCGGTCCCAATGGCAAGCGGCGCCCGCCGCGCCAATCTTCATCATCGAGGAGACGTAATCATGACTTCCCGGGCAGTGCTGAGTGGTATGCAGACGGGCGTGTCGAGCGTCGAACCGGCCGACGGCCGGCGTCGCACGACGCAGCGGCGGCTCGACGACATGGTCACTAGGCTCCAAGCTGGCGGCGGCGCGTTCGTGCAGCTGTCCCTCCGCGACCGCATTCACCTCGCGCGCTCGATGCAGGCAGGCTATCTGCGCATCGCCGAGCGGAGCGTGCGGGCCGCGTGCGCCGCCAAGGGGATTCCGCTGGGGACCCCAGCTGAAGGCGAAGAGTGGGCCACTGGCCCCTGGCCTGTCGTTCGTCAGCTGCGGTTGGTGTCCGAGTCGCTGGCTGCACTCGAGCGGACCGGCGCCACGCCAATCGGAAAGGTTCGACAGGCACCGGACGGCCGCCTCTCGGTGCAGGTCTTCCCCGCGAACAAGATCGACGGGGTCCTGTTCGCCGGTGTCACGGTGGATGTCCATTTCCAGCAAGGAGTGACCGAGGACGAGATGAACGCCTCTCGGGCCGGCTTCTACAAGGGGCGCAGCCACGCTGGTCGCACGGTGCTCGTGCTCGGAGCGGGCAACCTGACCGGCATTCCGCCGATGGACGTGATCACGAAGTTGTTCAACGAAGGGAAAGTCTGCCTCCTCAAGATGAACCCGGTAAATGCGTACGTTGGGCCGTTCATCGAGGAGGCGTTTGCCGAGGCAATTCGGCGCGATTTTCTGGCGGTGGCGTACGGTGGCGCGGACGAAGGTGCGTATCTCGCACAACATGCCGGGATCGACGAGATCCATCTGACGGGCTCGGACCGAACGTACGATCAGATCGTGTGGGGCCCGCCCGGCGCAGAGCGCGAAGCTCGAAAGGCACGCAACGCACCGCTGGTGACGAAGCCGGTCACCGCCGAGCTCGGAAACGTGTCTCCTGTCTTCGTGGTACCCGGGCCGTATCGTGACAAGCAACTGGCCTTTCAGGCGGAGAGCATTGCCGGTTCCGTCGCCAACAACGCCTCGTTCAACTGCAATTCGGCCAAGATGCTGGTGACGGCCAAAGGTTGGAGGCATCGAGGGACACTACTTGGCGACATCGAGCGCTCCCTCGCCGCGGCGCCAGTGCGACAGGCTTACTACCCGGGCGCCAACGAGCGCTGGCAACGACTGACCCGCGGTCGCACGCAGCTCCGGACCATCGGCACAGCCGGTCCGGGCGAGCTGCCGTGGACCTTGCTGCCCGGGCTCGATGCGACAGATCCGAGCGAGCCGGCATTCTCCACCGAGCCGTTCTGCTCCGTTCTGTCGGAGACCGAGGTGGGGACCGACGACCCGGTCGAGTTCCTCGATCGCGCGGTGGACTTCGCCAACAACCGCCTCTGGGGCACACTGTCGGCGGACCTGGTGGTCCACCCCAAGACGCTCAAGGACCCGCGGACCGCGGAGGCGGTCGAGCGGGCCATCGCCCGGCTTCGCTACGGCTTGGTCACGCTGAACAGTTGGACCGGATTCTTATTCGTGTTCGGCACGCCGCCCTGGGGGGCGTATCCGGGTTCGACGCCAGCCGACATCCAGAGCGGCGTGGGATGGGTCCACAACACGGCGATGCTGGAGGGCATCGAGAAGACGGTGCTACGGCATCCACTCACCGTCGTACCCAAGCCCGCGATCTTCCCGAGCCACCGGACGGCGCACACACTGCTGCGGCGGCTTACGCATCTCGAAGAGCGGGCAAGTTGGGCTCGGGTCCCAGGAGTCGTCGCCGCAGCGATGCGAGGCTGAACGAGTACCGAGCAACTCGTGGCATGAGTCGGGCTATTCGAGGACGTGGCTGATCGTGGACAGCAGCTCCTTATCATCCCATGGCTTATGCACAAACGCCTTGGCCCCGGCTTTTAGGGCGCGGTCCTTGTTGCCGTGAAGGTCGCGGGCAGACACCAC
The DNA here is from genome assembly GCA_963838855.1 of uncultured Gemmatimonadales bacterium. Lineage (GTDB taxonomy): Bacteria > Gemmatimonadota > Gemmatimonadetes > Gemmatimonadales > Gemmatimonadaceae > FEN-1251. The sequence continues at coordinate 270,005 of CAWISX010000022.1, forward strand.
AACAACAGGGATCATAGAGAGCTTCGCGTCCCCTCGTAGCCTCTCCAAGACACTGAACCCGTTGTCTCCAGGAGATTGTTGGATAGCGCCGGACGCGTAGTCACCCGCGGGCAGACCAAGATCCAGAATGATCAGATCCGGTTGATGCTTGTCAGCTTGGCTTATCGCGGCCAATGAATCGGCGGCAAACAAGGTGTCGTAGTGGTTGGCCTTGAGAAGGACATGATATCCAAGACGCACGTCGGCGTCGTCCTCGACGATGAGAAGCTTTTTGTTGCTCATAAATAGACGGCCTCAGAGATGATTTGTGAGATTGGATTACGGAGAGCAGCTGATGCCGCCGTCCACCTGTCGTTCGCGAGGAGCGGCGCAGTCGAGTTGGTCAGGGACGAAGACGGGTAGCGTAAACGAAAAGACGCTGCCTTTCTCCTGCTGGGCCTTGACCCAGATTTCTCCGCCTTGTCGGGTCACCAACTCTTTGCAGATGTACAAGCCTAGGCCAAGGCCTTTGCGGCTGGCCTGGTTTCGCCCCGAAACCTGATAGAGGCGTTCAAAGATCCTCTCGTTTGTCTCGGCGCCGGTGCCGATACCGCATCCGGTGTCCGACACCTCGAGAAGCAGAAACGCGGGATCCTGCTCCAGCAGCCGAGCGTGAACTGCTACGGCGCCGCCGTCGGGCGTGAACTTTATCGCGTTCTCGAGCAGGATGATCAAAATCTGCCGGAGACGAATCTTGTCGGCGCGGGCTGAGGGCAAGTCTGGCACGAGATCGGACGAGAGAGAGATGCGCTTAGCGCGTGCGGTTCCCTGAAGGGTCTCGAAGGTGTCAGTCACCGCATCCGAGACTGACACACTTTCCGACTTTACGGCCAGTTTGAACGTTTCAAGACGAGTGACCTCGAGCAAGTCATCAATCATCGATTGAAGCTGTCGAATGTTCTTCAGCACGATTTCCTGGTACTCGCGTTGCTCTTTGTTCAAGTCACCGGCTAATCCACCCAAGAGAATCGACGTGAATTGCTTGATCGCGGTGAGAGGGGAGCGAAGCTCGTGAGAGACATGTGACAGGAATTCATCCTTGAACCGCAACCGGTCTGTTTGGACCTGCTCCAAAGCCTCTGCCGCCTCCTTTCGCTCGGTGACGTCCATGTCGACGCCGATCATCCGAGTGACGTTCGCGCTCTCATCGAGAATTGCTCGCTCCACGGCAGAGACATGCCTTATGGAGCCGTCCGGCAGGTCGATACGGTATTCCGCAGATCCCTGACCCTTTGTTGCGATTACTCTCTGCAGGATAGCCTCGACTTCCGGCAGGTCCTCGGGATCAACTGCCGCGGACCATTTGTCGTAAGGCATCGGAACGAGAGGTGGGCAGCCATAGATGTCGAACATCGTGGCATCCCACGTCAGCGTATTGCTGGCCAGGTCCCACTCCCACACACCAACCTTTGCAACCGCGGTCGCAAGCGACAGACGTTCGGTCAGCAATCGGAGCTTGTAACCGGTCTGCTTGTAGTAGTCGCCGTAGGCCTTGAGACGCAACAGGTTCCTCACCCGCACACACAGCTCGACACGATCCACGGGTTTGGTGAGAAAGTCCTCGGCGCCGGCTAGCAATCCGCGCATCCTAGCGTCGCGATCCTCCAACGCAGTTACCATGATGATAGGAATGTTCTTGGTGGCGGTGTTTGCCTTTGATGCTGGCCGCGACCTGATAACCGTCCATACCTGGCATCATGATGTCGAGAAGGATCAAGTCGGGCGGCTGCTGGGCCACCATGGCGAGCGTTTCCTCGCCGCTGGCCGCCGTCTGGAGCAACCAGCCTTCCGGCGCAAGCATGACTTCCAGCACCTGTCTGTTGTGCCGTTCATCGTCCACGATCAGGACGCGTGCCGGGTGGTCACCGATGTCGGGTTCCGGGCTCATGCTGCCGGCCAGCTGAGCGGCGATGGTCGCCAGGAATTGCTTGTAGCGAATCGGCTTCGCGATGTAGCCATCGCAACCCGCGGCTCGAATGCGCTCCTCGTCGCCCTTTCATCGCGAGGGCCGTGAGCGCGATCACCGGAATGGCGCGCGTCGCGTCGTCCCGCTTCAGCAGCGCAGTGGCTTCGAGGCCGTCCATGCCGGGAAGCTGGATATCCATCAGGATCAGGTTGGGGCGCTCGTCGCGCGCCAGCGTCATCCCGGCTTCGGCATCTCGTAGCGCTCAGCACGGTGTGGCCCACCGACTTTAGCAGCAGCACCGCCAGCTTCATATTGGCGGAGTTGTCCTCGACGACCAGGACTTTTGCCATGTTAGGCCTGCACGTGGCGCCCCGACATGGCCCGTCGGACTTCGGCCGTAAAGCGGTCACTGTCGAACTCGGCCTTTTCCATGATCGTCGTGACATAGCCAGTCAGCCTGGCGCGGTCCTCGGCGGTGATCTGCTTGGCAGTGACCACAAGGATCGGAATGCGAGCTGTAGCGGGATGGTCCTTGAGCGCCTCTACCACGTCGAAGCCGTTCACCTCCGGCATCATCAGATCGAGCACGATCACATCCGGCAGCTCGTGCCGCGCGATATCGATCGCGTCGCGGCCGCCGAACGCGCGCAGGACGGTACTGGCCAGGTCCCTGATGCGAAGGGCGACCAGCTCAACCGTCATGGGATCGTCATCAACCACGAGGACTTTGAGCGTCTGGCCCAGCGAGAGAGGAAACAGACCCAGATCGACTAGCGACTCGTACAACTCCTGCCGGGATATCGGCTTTTGCATGACCGCCGCGGCGCCGAGCGCGAAGCCCTTGTTGCGATCCGCCACGATCGAGATGATCACGACCGGGATGCGCTGCAGCTCCGGCACCTGCTTGATGCGACTGAGGAATTCCCAGCCGTCCATGTTGGGCAGCATGATGTCCAGGGTGATCAGCGACACCGGCTGCTGCATCGCGAGCGACCAGCGCCGCCTCGGCGGAGGCCGCGTGCAGCACCTCGAAACCCTCCGCCTCGAGTTGCACGCGAATCAGGCTAGCGGATTTGAAGTCGTCTTTCAACAACGAGCGCCATCCGCGTTCCCGCGAGCGCGTCGCTACGAGGAGCGGCCGGCGCTTCGGGCGACGTGAGCGCCCCTTCGCTCCGGCGCTCGGACCGGCAGCCAGACCGTGAAGCGGGAGCCCTCGCCCACGGCGCTCTGCACCGCCACCGTGCCGCCGTGCAACTCGGTGAGGAGTTTCACCATGGCCAAGCCCAGTCCCGTGCCCTCGAATTTTCGCGCCAGGCCGCTGTCGATCTGACTGAAAGGCTTGAACAGCTGCTCCAGCCCCTCCGGCGAGATGCCGATGCCGCTGTCGGTGACGCTGATCGCTGAGGAATTCTTCGAACTCGTTGTCGGCCAACGGAAAGGCTCCGCCCGTCCAGGCGCCGGACAGCTTGCCGACTTCGGCGCGCGGGACGCGGCTGGCGCGCAGGGTCACGCTGGCCGCCCTCGGGGGTGAATTTCACCGCATTGGACAGCAGGTTGTACACGATCTGCTTGACCTTGCGCGCGTCCGCCCGGATCGATCCCAGCTCTTCGTCGCCGCCATCCATATCCAGGCGGATGTGGTGGGTCGCGGCCTTCTCCTTGACGATCGACAGGCTGTTCGCGAACAAGGCGAGACACCTGCACCGGCTCCAGGTCGAGCGTCATCTTGCCGGCTTCCACCTTGGACAGGTCGAGGATGTCGTTGATCAGGGAGAGCAGATGCTTGCCGCTGCTGAAGATGTCGCCGATGAACCCTCGCTGCTGATCGGTCATCTCGCCAATCAGCCCGTCCCGGAGCACCTCGGAGAAGCCGATGATGGCATTCAGCGGCGTCCTCAGCTCGTGCGACATGTTGGCGAGGAATTCGGACTTCATGCGGCTCGCGTCTTCCAGCTCGACGTTTTTCTGCTGCAGCGCCTGCTCGAAGCGTTTCGAGCTCCGTCATGTCGCGCGCCGCGGCGAACACGCCTTGCAGGCGCCGGTCACGGTCGTGGAAGGTGGTCGCGTTGTAGGACACCACGGTGAGCGTGCCGTCCCTGGCGCGCGCGGTGAGCTCGTAGTTGGTGACCTTGCCTTCGGTCAGCACCCGGTTGATGCCCGCCTCGGCCCGGCTCGGAATCGGTGAAGTAGTTCTTGAACGGCGCGCCGATCAGCTCGTCGCGCGTGCACCCGGTCAGCGCCTCCGTCTGCTTGTTGACGTCGGTGATGATGCCGCGCGGATCGGTGGTCATCAGCGCGTCGATGTTGGATTCGATGAGCGAGCGCGTGTAGAAGTGCTGGTCGCGCAGCCGCTGATCGAGCTTCTTCCGCTCCTCTTCGACCTGCTTGCGCGCGGTGTTGTCGGTGCCGATCAGCAGATAGCCGATGATGGCGTCCTGCGCGTCGCGCAGCGCCGTGACCGACACGACCGCCGGGAAGCGGCTGCCGTCCTTGCGGATGTAGGTCAGCTCGTAGATGTCCTCGATCCCGCGCGAGGCCTTGAACACCAGGGCCTCGAAGCCCGGCGTAATCGGGGTGCCGAGCTCGACGCTCAGCGCCTTGGCGCGCGCGATCACTTCCTGCGGATCGGAAATGTCGGCCGGCGTGATCTTGTTCATCACCTCGGCGGCCGTGTAGCCCAGCATCCGCTCGGCGCCGACGTTGAAGATCTGGATGACGCCCTTCGCGTCGGTGGCGATGCTCGAGAAGTTGGCGCTGTTGAAGATCGCGCTCTGCAGGGCCCCCGCCTTGAGCAGCGCCTCTTCCGCCTGCTTGCGCGCGGTGTTGTCGGTGCCGATCAGCAGATAGCCGATGATGGCGTCCTGCGCGTCGCGCAGCGCCGTGACCGACACGACCGCCGGGAAGCGGCTGCCATCCTTGCGGATGTAGGTCAGCTCGTAGATGTCCTCGATCCCGCGCGAGGCCTTGAAGACCAGGGCCTCGAAGCCCGGCGTAATCGGGGTGCCGAGCTCGACGCTCAGCGCTTTGGCGCGCGCGATCACTTCCTGCGGATCGGAAATGTCGGCCGGCGTGATCTTGTTCATCACTTCGGCGGCCGTGTAGCCCAGCATGCGCTCGGCGCCGACGTTGAAGATCTGAATGACGCCCTTCGCGTCGGTGGCGATACTCGAGAAGTTGGCGCTGTTGAAGATCGCGCTCTGCAGGGCCCCCGCCTTGAGCAGCGCCTCTTCCGCCTGCTTGCGCGCGGTGTTGTCGGTGCCGATCAGCAGATAGCCGATGATGACGTCCTGCGCGTCGCGCAGCGCCGTGACGGACACGACCGCCGGGAAGCGGCTCCCATCCTTGCGGATGTAGGTCAGCTCGTAGATGTCTTCGATCCCGCGCGAGGCCTTGAACACCAATGCCTCGAAGCCCGGCGTAATCGGGGTTCCGAGCTCGACGCTCAGCGCTTTGGCGCGCGCGATCACTTCCTGCGGATCGGAAATGTCGGCCGGCGTGATCTTGTTCATCACTTCGGCGGCCGTGTAGCCCAGCATCCGCTCGGCGCCGACGTTGAAGATCTGAATGACGCCCTTCGCGTCGGTGGCGATACTCGAGAAATTGGCGCTGTTGAAAATCGCGCTCTGCAAGGCCCCCGTTTTCAGCAGAGCCTTCGCGTGCCGGACGTCTTCTCGATGTGCCAGCTCCCCGCTCGGGGGATCGTTCTGAAGCAACACTGCGCCCGCCTGGCCCGCCGCTTGAAAGTCCGGCGTACCTGGGGAAGGTGCGCGGGATTCTCTGGTAATCGGATTGCGGCCGGTCATGGTCCGAGCCGTCCGGTCCCAAGCCCCACGCTGCGAACGGCCAAGTGCGCTGACTGCGCACACACACGGCAGGGTGGCAAGGAAGCTCTCGTCCGTCGGTCCGACATTTCAAACAATTGTCCCTGCCTTATTGCACGCCGATGGTCCCTGCTCGTTTCAGACGGCGCCTCGACCGACAGTTCATCGCGGCGGATCGTCCAGTCGCCCAAGCTTGGACCACGGCCATACTACGCCCGTACGGAACACCGGGCTCCTTAATGACTGCTATAGAGGTCATAGTGTCACGAAGCTATTGCGGAGAGTGTGCTGAGGGTCCGCAGCGAATAGTTGTCGAGCCATCTCGGGCAGTATGTTATCGGCGTGACGCCGGCGCACAGTCCGTGATCGCAGCTCTCATCGCCCTCGCGCACATTCTGCTCGCGATCGGGGTCTCCGGGCATATCATCCTAACGAAGGACGATGTGCGGTCGGCCATCGGCTGGGTCGGACTGGTCTGGCTAGCGCCGGTAATGGGGTCCGTGCTCTACATGCTTTTGGGGGTGAATCGCATCTCCCGCCGGGCAGGTGCGATGCGTGGCCGCGTGCCGTTGGATGCCGAAGACCGCGCTCAGACGGTGCGCGCCAGGACAGCACTGGTCGCGGCCGCCTGCTTGGAGCCCGATGCACCGGCGGCGCTCCATGCCATCGCGCGCCTGGTCGGCACCGTGACGCGCCAACCACTCACAGCCCGGATGCGCGATCGATCCGCTGCTCAATGGCGATGAAGCATATCCGGCGATGATCACGGCCATCGATGACGCGACCCGAAGCGTGGGACTGGCGACCTACATCTTTGACCGCGGCGTTGCGGGTCAGATGTTCGTCGAGGCTCTGGCGCGCGCTGTCGACCCGTGGAGTAGCGGTCCGCGTGCTCATTGACGGCGTCGGTGCGCTCTACAGCCACCCGCCGATCGTGCGCGACCTCCAGGCGCGGCGTGTCCCGGTCGCGCGCTTCCTGCCCGTCGCGCCATCCCGATCCCGCATCCCGTACTTCAACTTGCGCAACCACCGCAAGCTGCTGATCGTCGACGGCCGTGTGGGGTTCTGTGGAGGCGTGAACATCCGGGACGCCTGTCTGCTGGCGCGCCACGCGCCGGACGCGACGCAGGACATCCACTTCCGCATTCGCGGTCCCGTCGTCGGTCACTTGCTGAGTGCTTTCCAGTTTGATTGGGCAGTTTGCGACCCACGAGCATCTCACCGGGCCGGCCCTGGGCGCCTGCTGCCGACGCCGCGGGTTCGCTCGTCGCCCGCGGTATCCCTGACGGGCCAGACGAGGATTTCGAGACGCTGCTCATGACGATCCTCGGCGCACTCGCCGAGGCTCGCCGATCGGTCCGTATCGTCACGCCGTACTTCCTCCCCGATCTGCCGCTCGTCGCCGCGCTTCGCGTGGCTGCCCTGCGCGGCGTGCAGGTCGATATCGTGCTGCCCGAGCACGGGAATCTCCGCCTCGTGGAATGGGCGGCCAACGCGCAACTCGCCCAAGTTCTCTCCTGGGGTTGCCGTGTCTACCTCTCTGGTTCTCCGTTCGACCACTCGAAGCTGTTGGTCATCGACAACGCATGGTCGTTGGTCGGCTCCGCGAATTGGGACCCGCGCAGTCTGCGACTCAATTTCGAGTACGACGTCGAGTGCTACTCGCCCGAGTTCGCGGCGCGACTCGACGCCATCATCGACGCCAAGATCGCCAACAGCCGGTTGCTGCCTCTCGCGGAGATCGAGCGTCGGTCGATGCTGCACCGCCTGCGAGACGGCGTCGCTTGGCTGGCGCAGCCGTATCTCTGACGGGAGGGGCCTAACGTGCACCAGCCGACTGCGTCGCAATGCGCTGGAGTTATACGCGCTTCCGCACTACGGCCAGCGCCTTGTCGTTGAAAGGCACGTCGGCCACAACTTCGGCCTCGTGTCCCCACAGCTTCGCGTATGCCGCGAGCGGGCGCGGTTTCTCGATACGATTAAGACGCAGCCTCGTAGATAGAAACTTGTTCGTCCCTGGGTCCCAATACGTGACGAAGAAAACGCCACCAGGGCGCAACGATTGCCACACGTTTCGCATGGCGGCGCCAAAGGCACGGTCGTCCGTGATGTGCTGCGTCACATCGATCATGAACGCTACATCGAAAGCGGCAGCGGCTAGCACTATGTCACCCGCGTCGCCCTGCAGCCAGGTAAACGTTGGGTAGCGGGCGCGCAGGCGATCGATTGCGACGGGAGCGATGTCGTTACCTGTGTACCGCGCGACTCCCCGCCCTCGGAGAAACTCCGTCCAAAATCCGACGCCGCTCCCGATCTCGAGCACGTCGGTTGACGGAGCGAGTGTCAAATTGAGATTCGCTAGCTCCCGCTCCACGATCGCCCGTTTCTGCTCGTAGAGCCGGCGGTTCTCCTCTTCGCTCAGGCGGTAGTGCCCAACGCCGCGAAGGTCGAACGATCCCGCCAAGACCTCATTCCAGAATTCGCGAGGCCGATACCGAAATAGCATCTGCGCATAGATGCCGAGTCGCCGCATCGGCGAGAAGCTACGCCGCTCGCGCCGCCTAGACAACGAAAATCCGACGGACAACTCGGGTTTGTCTGACGGCGCGCGGCCTCAGTATCGCGGAGCGCTCCAGCACGGAGGAACAAAAACTATGAGAACGCACCGCGGTACACTGCTCACGCTAGCGGGGCTGCTCGCCGTTGGCGCGGGATCCGCCGCCGCTCAAGCCGGCGCGACGCAAGACAGCACAGCAATGACACTGATCGTCGCCGTATTTCCCGGCGAGACCGGCGCGGATCAGCCGATGGCCACCATGACGTCCGGTGCCAACGCCGATCACGTCGCGTCGTACGCCGTGGTCTCGAAAGACGCGAAAGGCAATGTGAAGGTGCGGAAGCACGGGAAAGGGAAGCACACGATGGGTGCGAGCCGCTGCGACGCGGGCAAGGTCGTGGACGGTGCCGTTGCCCTCCTGCAACATCCCGTGAACAGCGGCGACAACTACACCACAGGCAGCCAGGCGTGCATCTCAAAGGGAAATGTTGACCAGATTATCCATGTGCTAATCCCCCAGAGCTCGGCTATCGTGTTTGTGGTTGTTGATGCGGATGCTCCGGCCATGGACTCGGCTATGCATCAGGCCAACGCGTCGAACGTGGTTGATGCGCATTTGAGCCCGCAGTAAGGCGCGCCGTGCCGAGATAGCCTGCGGATGGTCGCACAGGCGAGGGCGCCCCGGATCCGCCTGAAAAGACGGACCCGGAGTCGCATTCTGTTGGCTAGACCGTGCTGAACGCAGCGCTCGGATCGACCGCCAGCTCGTTCTTGACCTGCGTCACGCCCGGGGCGTTGAACGCCGCTCGCTCCGCTTCACGCTTCTCAGCGTACGAGCGTACCGTGCCGCGCAGGATCACGGTGTGGCCGTCGACCTCAACTGACACGCGATCAGCGTCGATCTCGGCCGATCGCTGCAGAGCTGCTTTGATCTTCTGCTTGACGTCCGACGCAGCCGGACGCTCTCGCACGGTAATGAGATTCGTGATGCCCTTGACGCCGGTCAGCTTCCGAAGCGTGCGCTCCGCTTCTTCCTTCTGATAATTCCAATCCACGTCGCCATCCAGCGTCACCCATCCTCTTTCGACCTTGACTTTGATGCGATTCGCCGGCACCCAGATGTTCCACTTGAGTGCGTCCACCGCGGCGTGAGCAATGTCGGGGTCGGGGCGCTGCGAGCTCGACGGGAGCTTTACCTCGAGATCGTTGGCGACCGCTTTCACACCCGGCACTCGGGCGGTGATGCTCTCGGCCTTCCACTTGTCAGCATAGCTGTCGACGAAGCCAGCGAGCGTGACCACGCCACTGCGGACAGCCACCGCGACGTCATCCGAGCGCAGACTCGGATCCCACTGTAACTCCTCGACGATATCTCGTTGAATATCGGCATTGTTAGCCATGTACGCCCTCACGTAGTTGTGTAGTCATGGGAGATACCGCGATCCGCCCCGTGCCGGTGTCAGGAAAGCGCGAAGTTAGGCGTCCAGAATGCCTGCCTCGATCGCAAAGCGCACGTACTCGGTCCGATGATCCAGTCCGACCTTCTCGCGGATGCGCCGCTTATAGGAGTCGACTGTCTTCGTGCTTATCCCGAGCTGGTTCGCGACCTCGACGCCGCTGTGCCCCCGGGCGACCAGTCGCAGGATCACCTGCTCGCGGTCGCTCAAGTGGTCGAATCTGCCGCGCGCCTTGTCGGCGGTCCGCTGGGGGACGACCGCCGCGGCAAGCAGCCGCGCTGTGCTCGGCCGAACATAGACCTCACCAGCCGCGACTACTCGGATCGCCTCAAGGAGGTCGCGTGAGGCAGCCTGCTTCGTGAGATAGCCGCGCGCACCGGCTTCCAGAAGTTGCAGGAGGTGCTCCTGCTCTGCGTGCACCGTAAGGATGAGGACGCGCACACTGCGCAGCGTCTCGGCAAGCGCGCGAACGATGGCGATCGCATCGCTCCCGGGCATGTCCAGGTCGAGAACCACGACCTCCGGCATTAGCTGCCGCGCAAGCTCGAGCGCGCTGTCACCGTTTTCGGCCTCACCGACCACCGAAATGTCGGGAGCAGCCCGCAGGATTAGCCGCAGTCCCTCGCGCACCATGGCGTGATCATCGGCGAGGATGATGCGGATTGTCTCGCTGCATACCGAGACGCCGCGTCGCGCGTACGGCCGCTCGGCGAGCTGCGCACCGAGACGCGCCAGACTACTCGAGTCCACGCGGTCGCTCGAAGCGTTCATGATTGCTTTATGCTGTGGATACAGCCGGCACGGTGAACCAGAATGTGCTGCCGTGGCCCGCGACGCTGTCAACGCCAAGCCGACCACCGTGCGCCTCGACCAACGCCTTGGCGATTCCGAGTCCGAGGCCGGTGCCACGGCCATCCCGTTTCGACCGCCAGAACCAGTCGAATAGGTGCGGCAGATCCTCGGGCGGGATTCCGACACCAGTATCGCTGACCGCGATACGAACGACCCTGTCATCGTGCTCGGCACGCGCGGACAAGCGTACGCGTCCGCCGGCGGCAGTGAAGTGCATCGCATTGCCGAGCAGATTAGAGAGCACCTGCAACAGCCGATGCGGGTCGGCGTCAACGAGCGGGACATCAGCGGTGCGTTCTACGACGAGGGACAACGAGCGCTCGTTCGCGACAGGCCTGAACAACGCTTCTGCGCTGCGCAATATCTTGGAGACCGCAGTGTGCTGCCGATCGAGAGTCAGGCGCCCAGCATCTAGGCTCGCCCGGTCGAGCAGGTCCTGCAGCATCAGGCGCATCCAGGCCGCGGATCGTTGAATGATCCGCGCCATGTGGCGGACGTCCGTCGACGATGGGGGCTCGGGATCGAGAAGCGCGCCAGAACAGATCTCGATCGTGCTTAGGGGATTGCCTAGGTCGTGCGATACCATTCGGACCGCCAAGTCCCGTGCCGCGATCGCGCGCCGAGTCCGCCGCAGCAAGTGTCGCTGCTCGATCGACAGGCTGATGCGGTCGGCGAGCAGTTGGGCGAATTCCACATCCACCGCGGACTTTCGGCGTCGCGCCGAAACGGGGGCCGCCTCGGTCAGCACATGCCGTCGCTGAGTGGCCGGGGGCTCGGCGCGCGGGGGGCGTGCCGCCACGGCGCTGCCGACTGAGAGGCTCACACGATCAGATCGGTATGGTCGAAGGCGGCGCCACCGAGAACCTCGCTGGTGCTCGCATGATGGATAGTTTGCCGCAAACATCGGGCCCGGACCGGCGCCGGCCTCGCCGCAGCCGGCGAAGGGGCGACGGCCATTGACTTCGTGCACCGGCTGCGGACGGCCAAGCGGCAGGGCGCTCATGAAGGGCTTGGGTCACCGGTCACCGCGCCTCAGCGCGCTCCTGATATGACGCGGCCTGAGCTCAACGTCCCCGGTTGAGGGCTCAGCGTCCCCGGTTGAGCACTCGCAGAATCAGGCTGAGCACAACTGAAACCACTAGCATCGAGACGATCGGCACATACACGTGCACGTTGTCCCGATCGATGTGAATATCTCCAGGCAGGCGGCCAAACCAGTTGAGCGCACCGGTCCACGCGAGTAGCCCAATTAGAACTACCACGATACCAATCCCGATGATCGATGGGCCCAGCGACGACGGCGATGACATGGCGAGCGTCGCCCGAGACACGCATGCGTTGTTCCAGGTCCCGGTCCTCACCGGGGCGGGCCTGTGGCCGTTCACCTATTCTGCGTCGCTGGAGCCGACTGCAGATGTCGGGGTGTCGTCAGCGACAGGGATCGCATAGTCGAGGACGTGACCGAAGGCCGTCATAAACTTCTCGCGCTGATGCTTCGTCCAGCTTGTTCCGTTCGACGGGAGCGAGGCGATCAGGCCCAAGAGAGCCTGCGATACGCCGCCGCCACTGTCGTCCCGAACTCGGGAGCTCGGCCCATTGCCGAGGCCCGCCCGGCGAGGCGCATCCATCGCCCTCTTGGGCACGCCATTCGCGCGCCCCGCGCTCGTCGGCGTTGTCTTCAGTGTGCCTTTCGGCACGATGCCCGCCGCCTCGCACAATCCCATGAACAACGTCACCATACGACCGCGCTGGCCCGCCGGCTCGTAGGAGCGGAAGGCGTCGGCGATGTGCTTCGCGTCGTCGGTCGCCGGGTTCGTGAACTGGAGGACCTCGGCGTACGCCGACTTCACCACCTCGGCGAGCGCCTGCTGAAACTCGTCCGTCCGCGCCGTGCGCAGCCCCTTCAGTTGCTCGGTGGGGTTGCCGTCGTGGTCGATCAAGTCCAGCCCTTCAAGCGACTTGTAAACCCTCGGGATGAGGCTCTCGTTGATCCCGGCTCTCCTAAGCACCTCGGGAGTGAACGGAGTGATGAGTCCCTTGTCGCGGTAGCCGTTGATGACGGCAAGCACGCCAGCAGGCGGGCCGTAAGGAGCAGGTGCCCCAGTACGTATCGACATCAAACACTCCGCAATTGCTGCGTTACCCGGGCGAACCCGTCCATGCATGTAACTATACCCTTGGACACACGAAGGGCAATGCCGTGTTTAGTGTCGTCCGTGAAACGGTGTAAGTCTTTGATTGATAATAATCTAGCTTGACTGTGGACTGGGGGAGCATACCTTTCCATCATCTCAGCGCGGTCGGGTGAAACGGTGCGCGACAAGTTACAATCGTTGAGGCAGGCCAAGAGCGAATTTCTCGCGCTCGTGAGCCACGAGCTCCGCACGCCGCTCACTTCCGTGATCGGGTTCTCGAACGTGCTGCTCCGCGATTCGGTGACCAGGACTCGCGCGCAAGAAATCACTTATCTAGAGCGGATTCGCGCGAACGGAATGCATCTGCTCAGTTTGATCGACGAGCTACTCGACTTGCCCGAAATCGAGGGCGGAAAGGAGGACTTGGAGGTGCGTGTCGGTCGGCCACGCCAAGACGATGCCCGCGGCGGCCGCGGCGGCCGTCTGCCGGAGCATCGTGAAGGCGGCGTGGGCCATGAGCGGCCGGCGCTCGACGATAACGAAAGGACGCGCGAGTGACGGGGTGACCGAGCATCTCGGCCGCCCCCAAACGGGCCGCATCAAGCCGACCCGCAAGTAGCACTGGGGGACCCGAGCCGGCGACGGCAGCATTATGGAGTTCGAACTCGCCCGAGGAAAATCGGGAGTTACCCTCGGAAGGCAACGCGTAGCGGCCTCTAGGCTGAGACACCTGGTCGCCGGTGCGTGTTAGGCGCGATTACGGTCAGCGCCCAAGTAACACTCCACGTAGTCGGTGATCGCGCGAGTCGCGGTTCGGAGTAGAGGACAGCGCAAGGAATCCTCACCCGATCGAAACGAGCCACGAACACTGGTGGCCCACCGGGAAGATCCGTCATAAGTTCGCTGACGCTAGGCGTTCTCACGGGGGCGTAGTCGGTGGCGAGGGCGGAACTCAAGGATCGGCTGCAAGCGGCACTCGGCGATTCCTACGCTGTCGAGCGCGAGTTACCGGCCGGCGGCATGAGCCGGCTGTTTCTGGCCGCGCGAAGCGCCTGAATATGCGAAGTTACCTGAAGTCGCGCGTGTAAGTGCAAGAGGACCAACGGGGAGTGGCTGAACGAGCGCGTGAAGGCGCGGCGTCGGCGAATCCGATTATGACAATCACGTAGGGTGGAATACCTTCACACGTGCTGCTGCTAAGATTGCTGCTATTTGCGGCCACCCCAGCTGCACCGGCCCTACCGTTTCTCAGTTCCACACCCCTCAGCGGCATCGTGGCCGGACGGGTGCGCGCCGCTTCCTCCGGCGTACAACTCGACGGGGCGGTCGTGAGCCTGGAGGGAACGGATAGAACAACGGTGACCGATAGCACGGGCGCCTATATCCTGCGAAAGGTTACCGTGGGCGTCGTCCAACTTCGGTTTACCGCGCGCAGCTTCTATCCGCTCGAGGTTACAGTGGTCGTTCCGCCCGACGGGGTCCTTCACGTAGACGTCACGCTCGATGCATTGCCCGACTCGGCGGCGCATCCAGCAACCGCCACATTGCGCGAGGTACGAATCCTTGCGCAGATGAACCGCGGAGAGCACGGGCCTGATACGTCGGCGAACGCTGAGGACATACCCGGGGCCGGTAGCTGGCCCATCGACAGCTCTGACATAGCGGCTACCCGCTTGCAGGGTGACCTGGACGTCTTTCGCGCCCTGGCGACTAATCCCTCGATCAATGTGGGAACGGGGTCAATGACGATCGCCGACCGGGGCGGCTCGAGAGATGAGACGCTGGTGACGCTCGATGGCATTCCCATCTGGAGCCCGTACCACGCGACGGCAGTGACGAGTGCCATCAGTCCTGATGCAGTTGCTTCTGCCACGCTGCATGACGGAGCATCGTCCGCGCAATACGACGGGCGTCTCTCCGGTACGCTCGCACTCAGCACGCCGACCGGTCCAGTCCAGGGCGATCACGGCACGGCCGCCCTGAGCCCGTTGGTGGCCCGCGCTGCGATGACTACGCCGCTTCCCTTCGATAGTGGATCATGGATTCTCGCCGCTCGGCATCACGTCGAGCTGATCCCAATGAACGACGCAGAAGCCCAACAAGTGCGAAATGACTGGGGAGATGTGTTCAGCTCCGTTCGTGGAGTCACGCCGGTGGGCCGGATACAGGCCATCGTGTTTGCCAGTGGCGACCGACTCTCGACGGGGGCCCCGCAAGACTCCGCAACGGTGGCCGGTGTCGGCGAACCTGGGCGCCAGGCCACTTGGGCGTCGCAGGCGGTTGGACTTACTTGGCAGCGGCCGGTGGGTGACGGACGAGTGGAGGGGCAGATTTGGGATTCACGTTACGCATCGACTATGCAGTGGAGAAGCGACGACGGCGATGGCGGCTCACGCACTCTCACCGATGCCGCACACGACGTTGGCGTAGCGAGCACGCTCACGTGGGGTCGATCACTAGTTGGAGCGTCGATCGAGCATATCGCAACGACCTACGATGTCTCACAGAGCGGCGACAGCAGCACATCGCCGGTCGCCCCGACCCCATTGCATCTTCGCGGTGGACCGACGGCTCTCGCAGCATTCGCCGAGCACCAATGGGGCGATCGCAGCGATCGGTGGCGAGTGACGGCTGGGGTACGGGGCGCGGCGATCGTCGGATCGGCCCCTCAACTCGAACCGCGGCTCGCGATCGCCGTGGCGCCGGCCGCCAATGTTTGGCTCAGCGTGGGGTATGCTCGAATGCAGCAGTTGGTGCAAACATTCCTCAATGAGGAGTCTCCGCTCGCCTCCCTACCGGGCCCCGATCTGCCTGTGGCGGCCGGGGTAACCGGCGTTCCGGTTGCGCGGTCCGATGAGCTGGCCGCCACCGCAACGAGCATCATTGGCTCGGCAGTTCGACTCCGGATCGACCTTTACAACCGGCAGCTCGACAACCTTGTGGTCGTCGCGCCTATGATCCTGGCACCTGTGAGGATCGCGCAGCTCTCCACCGGTCGCGGCCATGCAGATGGCGTCGGCCTTATGATCGAGAACGCCACGCCTCGCGGTCGCCTGAGTTGGCGGCTTTCCTATGGAGTCGGACAAACTGTGCTCACGAGCGCCGGTCTGACGTACCATCCCAGCTATGAGCGAGGGAATGCGGCGGCGTTCGTCGCTGCGTACCGCATTCGGGCGACGACGTGGCTGCGCGCGGGGGCATTCGGCGCCGCCGGGATCGACCCGACGGAGATCGACAGATCCGCTACCGAGGAGTCGGGCGACGACGAAAGTGGCAGCGAACGTGCGCCTCGAGCTGGATCGGTCGATGTGAGCACCCCCGCCCTGCTGGCGTCCGAGCTCCAACGGCCTCCGGCATCAGCTGAATTCGACGTTGGGCTGGAGCACACATGGCACACGCTGAGCGTCTTTACTGGACTGGGGGGCATTGTCGCCCAGCCGAGCTGGTGGGCGCTCATGCAACGCGCTGGTGGCGTCATGGTTACGAATCACCCGCAGCTGCGGGCTGGCATCCAGTGGGGGTTCTAGCTCGGGACCGATTCATCAATGTCACACCACGCACTTCTCGCGCGCTCCATGTATCGGTGACGGACCGAGAAGCCGCGTTCGCTCGAGAGATAGAGAGGCTCTTCGATGCGCACTTTCGAACCCTCTTTCGATATCTCCAGCGGTTGAGCGGCGACCCCGATTTGGCGGCAGACCTTGCGCAGGAGACGTTCGTGCGACTTTACCAACGGGGTACGGTTCCGGATGACCCACGCGGGTGGCTGGGTGCCGTAGCCAACAACCTGTTTCGCGACGAGCGGCGGCGCACGAGGCGGCGGGGCACACTGCTCATGCGTGAGCTCGGGCATGACGCCCGATCCGGGCGAAACCGCCGACATCACACTAGTCCGAGAGGAACAGCGGAGGCATGTCCGCGATGCCCTCTCTTCTCTTCCCGATCGCGACCGCCAGATCCTTCTCCTGCGCCAGGAGGGCTTTTCCTACCGGGAAATAGCGGTGGCAGTCAACGTCGCGGAATCGGGGGTGCGGGACGCTGCTCGTCCGGGCAATGCGGGCGTTTCGCGCTGGGCTGACGTCAGCAGCACGTTGGGGAGTGTCCGTGCATTTGAGTGATATGGACATTGGAGTGCTCCTGGATCGGGACGGTGATCCTTCGCTTCGTGGCGTCCTTCAAGCTCATCTTGTCACATGCCCGTCCTGTGAGAATCACTTTACTGAGTTCGAGGCCACCGAGCGTCTGATCGGCGACTCGTTGCGCGCTACCGACACGCCGGTACCTCGCCTCACTGTATTGGACATTCGTGCGGCCACTTCCCGCGTCCGTCCCGCCCGCCGCCCAATCTCGAAGGCGACTCGCATTGCTGCGGCCGTGGCGATACTGACCGCGACGGCGGCGCTGGCGGCGGCCGCCATGAGGGGGCCGTTGGCAGGTTTAATCACCCGCACCCTTCATGCGACGGCGCCGCAACCTACCCAACGCAGCGCCCCTGCAGCGACTCAAGCCCGCGGCGTGGGGATCGTCACTGACTCCGCAGTCGAAGTGGATTTCCGCGTTGCCCAAGATGCGGGGGAGATTCGTCTAACGGTCGGGTCCGGGCCGCGATTGCTGATCCAGGCATTGGCCGATGGTCCCCGATACGTGGTTCGCCACGACGGCGTGGCCGTCGACAATGCCCGAACGGATCGTGCGAGCTACAGCATCGAGATTCCGCAACCGCCGACGACTGTTACGGTGCGCATCGGAGATCGAACGGCCTACAGGCGTGTCGGGACGCAGGTCATTGTCCCCATGTCGGTGTACCGGTTTGCGCCGGAAGTAAACGCGCGGGACGTTCGGTGATGTCGGCGATTCATTGCGGCCACGCGTGCGAGCGCGGGGTCAAATGAATTCGACGGCGAAGTTCGTTGCTGCGGCGGGGACTGTAATGCTTCCTTGCCTGATCTCGATTCCGTTGCGCGCACAGGGCACTGGCGCCTCGCTGTCCGGTACCGTCACCGATGCTTCGGGCAAGCTCGTCGCCAACGCGACGATCTCTGCAAAGAACGTGGCCACGGGGCAATCGACGGATACCGAGACCGATTCGGCTGGCGTCTACGACGTACCAAACCTCATGCCTGGGGATTATGAGGTTTCCGTCTCGGCAGAGGGTTTCAGTCCCACAGCCGCCGACGTGACGATCGCGGCAAACGCCCCCCAAACCATGAACCTAACTTTGCGTGCCGCGCTTTCACTGGAAGACATAGGATTCTCCCAGGCTCAGACGCGGGGAAGTGCCCAGGATCAAGCGAGACTCGACAAGCGTTCGCATATGCTCAAGACCCATCAGCGGCTTGGGTTGATAACGACAGTTCCTTTGATCGCCACTGTCATCGCCGGAATGTCCGCCGGTGGTAGGAGCACCAGCTCGACCGACCGCGATCTACATGCCGCCCTGGGCTCGGTAACGGCGGGACTGTACTTCAGCAGCGCCTACTTTGCCATTCGCGCGCCCAAAATTCCGGGAACGAAAACCCGCGGGCAGATCCGCCTGCACAAGGCGCTGGCCTGGATTCATTTCCCAGGGATGATCCTGACGCCCGTTTTGGGGGCAATTGCGTTTGATCAAAGAAGCCGCGGGGAAAAGGTTCACGGCATCGCGAGCGCGCACGGAGCGGTGGCCATAGTGACAGCCGCGGCGTATGGAGCCTCTATTTTGTCCGTTTCCCTCAAGTTCTAAAAGCAGGTCATGAATAAGACGATAAGGTTGCTGATAGCCCTCTCGCTTCTGGGGCGTCCTGCCTTTGCCCAAACAGATAGCCAGTGGGTTCTCGAACAATCCACTCTCACGTATCACGTGTCTCACCCGCTGCATCAAGTTGATGCTGTCAGTCACGCGGCGCGAGGCAAGGGCGTTTGCCGCGCGGGGCAATGCGATTTCCTAATCGCGGTGCCCGTTAAATCGTTCGATTCTGGAGACAGCAACCGCGATCTTCACATGCTCCAAGTGACGCGCGGCGGGCAATTCCCTATGGTCGCTGTCCGCACTCGCTTGCCGGAAGACTCATCTGCTTCAGTGACGATCCGCGCTGACTTGGAGGTCCAGTTTGCGGGTCAGACCGCCAAGTACGAGCAGGTTCTATTTCAGCAGGTGACTCAAGGAAACGAGACGCGCATATCAGGAACAATTCCCGCTACGTTGTCCGACTTCAAGATCGATCCGCCATCGCTCTTGACGATACCCATCAAGAACGAAATACCGGTGCGTGTGGAAATGACCTGGCAACGAGGGAATTGACGCGGCATCGATGCATCGGCCGCTGGCTCGTGCTCTCGATCTCGAGCGCCCTCGTGGCACAGCGCGGCGGCGCGCAGGCGCGCGCGCCGTCGGATTCGACGATGGTGCGGGCCGTGCCCGTCCTGCGCGACGCGGCTGTTGGCGCGGCGTTTTTCGCTGGCGCCGCTGCAATTGCCCCGTTTGATACGCGGCTCGCCGTCGCGTCGCAACGCCCGTCGTTGCAGAGGAGCACGGTGCTGCGGGATGGTGCCGACGTGTTCAATGACCTCGGCAGCCCAGGGACTATCGTGCTGGCCGCCGGTCTGTATGCAGGTGGGCTGCTGGGCCGAGACCGGAATGCTGCCGCCGTCGGACTGCACGCGCTCGAGGCGCTCGCCGTGAGCGGAGCGGCGACCGAGATTCTGGGGGGCGTAACTGGGCGCGCCCGGCCGTCGGTGGACATCCATCGCTCGGGCGTGTTCCAATTTTTCGACGGTTTCCGGAGTGACGCACGCGCGTCGCTGCCTTCGGAGCACGTGACCGCCGCATTCGCGCTGGCCTCGGTAGCCGCTGCTGAGACCTCACACCGGTGGCCGCACACAGCGCGCTGGCTTACGCCAGCGGTCTATACGGCGGCGGCGCTCGTCGGGTCAGCGCGGATGTACAAAAATCAGCATTGGGCGAGCGACGTGCTGGCTGGAGCCGGAATCGGAACGGCGACCGGCCTACTTGTTGTCCACTACGCAGAGTCGCACCCCGACAATCTGCCGGACCGAGTCTTACTGCCGTAGCTAACGTGTCGCCGCTAGAAGCGACGCTCCGTGCTCAATGTTCCAGCGCGTGCATGTAAGAGGCATAAGTCCGCCTCGGTATCGAGATCGAACGCGGCTTCGGGACGCGACGCGCGCCAGTTCGCTCATTCTCGCACGCGGATGACGGCCTTGCCACGGAGCCCGCCGCTGCGAAGCTTTTCGAGCAACTGGCCTGCGCCGTCCAGTTCGGCCACCGAGCCGATGCGCGCGGTGATCGTGCCCTCAGCGAGCATGCGCGCAACCTGTGTCAGCCCTTCCGACGATGCCAAATGAGTCGTGCTCGACGCAAAATTGTGTGCCGTGATGTGGCGCTCGGCGAACCACTTTTCGTCCGCCACGTAAAGCGTCGAGACGAGGCTACTGCCGGACTTGAGAATCTCAGCGTCGCGGCGGATTGCGTCCTTACCGTTGACGAGATCGAGCACCGCGTCGACGCCATCCGGGTGAGACGCGCGTACCGCACTAACCACGTCAACGACTTTGGCGTCGTAGACTTCTTCGGCACCTAGGCGGCGAGCTTCGTCGGCGTCGCCGCGAACGGTCGCGATCACGTGCACGCCGCGAGAACGCGCCATCTGCACGGCGTATCCGCCTACCCCGCCAGTCGCGCCCATCACGACGAGGCGCTGGCCCGCGGTTACGCCCAACAGCTCGAGCGAGCCGAGTGCAGTTATTCCCGGAATGGGCAGAGCCGCCGCCTGGTCGTCGGTGACGCCGTCGGGAATACGCGCCACTGGTACTGTCTTCGCGCCCGGCGCGACCGCAGTGTAGTCGGCGTACGAGCCGTGCGTCCATGCCGTGCCGAAGATACGGTCCCCGGCGTGGAGATCGCGCTCTCCCGTCGGAACGCGTTCGGCGACGCCTGCGAAGTCAATGCCCAGGACAAAAGGGTATGTTGACTTGGCGGTCAGCTGGTCAAGGAGTTTGTAGTCGACCGGATTGACCCCGGCGTAGCTGACCCGTATCAGGAAGGCGCCGTCCTCGACGGGGATCGGTAGGTCGTGGATCGCCGGAGCCTCACCGAAGCTACGGATGGCGAATGCGCGCATTGTCTCGCTCCTTACGGCCGTCTCTCGGCGGGAACCTCGCCGATCTGATTGAGAAAGATGGTGCTAGTTGTCCGATTGCGCGAGCGCAAAGGTGGTCGCATCAACCTCACGCTCCGCCGCATTGATCGAATCGCAGCTCAATAGACAATTCCTTTGTTCTCAGTGTAAGCATCCGATAGCCATTCCACGCCGAGCATCAATCGCATTTGCGGAGCCAGACCGTGCGAAGCTTCCACCCGAGCCGGAAGCGCATTGTATGCGACGGGGTCGGCTGGCGCGCGTTGGCATCCCGCAACATTGTAGCCTCGCATGAGAGCCCGCCTCCGTGTACTTACGCTCAACACCGGGTCGTCGAGCCTAAAGTTCGCCATTTACGATGTGGGAGGAGTAGAGACGGGCGATGAGCGCTTGGTCGTCTCTGGGGCAGTCGACCGTATAGGGGCAGGCGAAGGTCGGGCGACCATGCAGTCAGCCGATGGTCACGAGATCGAGCAGCAGCGGGCCGTATACGACCGAGATGCCGCAATCTCCTGGCTGCTGGGCGCGCTCGATCAGCACGGTCTCACCGAGCGGGTTGCGGGCGTGGGCCACCGCCTCGTTCACGGGGGCCCTCGATACCGGGACCCGGTGCGCATCACGCCGACAGTCCGGCGCGAACTCGATGCGATCATTCTCCTCGCGCCGGAGCACCTCCCTAACCAGCTGCATGCGATAGACGCCATCGCGCGCCATGCTCCTGCCTTGCCGCAGGTTGCGTGCTTTGACACAGCCTTTCACGCCACGCTTCCGCGCGTGGCACGGCTGTTCGGCCTGCCACGCGCGCTTGCCGAAGAAGGCATCGTGCGGTACGGCTTTCACGGGATCTCGTATGAGTACGTAGTCGGCGCCCTCCGCGAGCTCGGCGCCCTAGGCCGCCGCACCGTAATCGCTCACCTCGGGAACGGTGCGAGTTTGGCCGCTGTTCTCGACGGCGCGAGCGTGGACACCACGATGGGTTTCACGCCCGCGGGCGGAGTAATCATGGGTACGCGTTCCGGGGACCTTGATCCCGGGGTAATCGTGTACCTGCAGCGCGCAGGCGGCCGGACGGTCGATGGGATAAACCAGCTCGTAAACGAGACGGGCGGCCTGCTCGGAGTGTCCGAGACTACGTCTGACATGCGCGAGCTGCTCGACCGGTCGGATACAGACCCGCGAGCGTCCGAAGCAATCGCGGTGTTTTGCTATCAGGTGAGAAAAGCTGTCGGTGCCTATGCTGCCACGCTCGGCGGCCTAGACACTCTAGTGTTCACGGGCGGTATCGGCGAACACGCGGCGGCCGTCCGTGCGGGGATCTGCGAGACGCTGGACTACATTGGGGTGCGCCTCGATCGGCGCCAGAACGCGGCCCACGCCGAAGTAATTTCCGAGCGCGGCGCGTCCGTCGATGTTCGAGTCCTAGTCACGAATGAAGAGCTAATGATCGCGCGTCACGTTCGGGCTGTTCTCACATCGAGCGATCACGGGGCCGTTAGCGCCTAACGACGCGCTCGGCGTCCCATCACGCCGTCGAGACCACGTCCACTGGAGCCATGTCCGAGGGAGCCATGTTTGAGTTCAATGCTGCCGTCTCCAGCGCGGTGCCGGCCGACCGGGTAACACGCCGCGCGCTGATAAGCGACGCCGCGCCCGACGCTGCTCGCAAAGGGCCGCTTTCACCTGAGTTGCTCCATCGGATGCAGCGCTACTGGCAGGCCGCGAACTACCTGACCATTGGGCAGATCTACCTGCAGGACAACCCGCTCCTGCGCGAGCCGCTTCGCGTCGAACACATCAAGCCGCGGCTGCTTGGTCACTGGGGTACGTCACCGGGGTTGAGCTTCGTTTACGTCCATCTGAACCGCCTGATCACCGAGCACGACGCAGAATTCATCTACCTCGCCGGTCCCGGACATGGCGGCCCGGCGCTGGTCGCGAACGTGTATTTGGAAGGCACATACTCAGAGGTGTATCCGGCGGTCACTCGGAATGCGGCGGGCATGTACCGCCTATTCCGCCAGTTCTCCACCCCGGGCGGCATTCCGAGTCACGTGAGCGTGCACACTCCCGGGTCGATCCATGAAGGCGGCGAGCTGGGCTACGTCCTCGCGCACGCGTACGGGGCCGCTTTCGACAACCCTGATCTGATCGTGGCCGCGGTGGTTGGCGATGGCGAAGCGGAGACAGGGCCGCTCGCGGGATCCTGGAAGGGCACGAGTTTTCTGAATCCCGCTCGCGACGGCGCGGTCCTCCCGATCCTGCACCTCAACGGGTACAAGATCAGCGGGCCAACCGTGCTAGGTCGCTACCGGGATTCCGACGTGGGTGCCTTGCTGGAAGCGCATGGACATGAGCTCCATTTCGTGGAAGGCGACGACCCGGCGCGGCTGCACCAAGCGATGGCCGCGACGCTCGACGCATGTTACGAGCGCATACGCTCGATTCAGGCCGAGGCGCGGGCAAACGGAGTCGCATCTGGCCGTGGGCGCTCGAGCTGGCCCGCGATCGTGCTGCGCACGCCGAAAGGGTGGACTGGGCCGAAGGTGGTCAACGGCCTGCCAGTCGAAGGAACATTCCGCGCGCATCAGGTACCGCTCAGCGAGGTGCGGACCAACCCGGAGCAGCTGCGCGCGCTCGAGGCGTGGATGCGGAGTTACGAGCCCGAGACTTTGTTCACCGACGATGGCGGGCTGGCGCACGATCTGGCCAGTCTCCCCCCCGTCGGAGACCGGCGCATGGGCGCCAATCCCCACGCAAACGGCGGCCGCCTGCTGACTCCGCTGGACCTTCCCGATTTCCGGTCGTACGCACTTGACGTACCCGCTCCGGCGACCGTGCTACACGAGTCTACGCGCCAACTCGGGCTCATGGCACGCGACGTTTTCGCCCGTAATGAGCCGGCCGCGAACTTTCGCCTTTTTTGTCCCGATGAGACCAACTCGAACCGGCTTGGAAATGTCTTCGAGGTCGAGAACCGCTGCTTCGTCGGCCGGACGCTCGAGATTGACGATCACGTTGCGCCCGACGGCCGCGTCATGGAGGTCTTGAGCGAACACCTCTGCGAAGGGTGGCTCGAAGGCTATCTCCTCACTGGGCGGCACGGGCTGTACGTGACATATGAATCATTCGCAATGGTTTCCGCTTCGATGACGGTGCAGCACACGAAGTGGCTGGAGGCGGGTTGTGCCCTACCATGGCGCGCACCAGTGGCATCGCTGAACATCCTGCTGACCTCGACCTGTTGGCGTAACGATCACAACGGGTTCAGCCACCAAGGTCCGGGCCTGATCGACGTCATGCTCTCGAAACGTGGGACCGTGGCGCGCATCTACCTGCCTCCGGACGCGAACTCGCTTCTTACCGTAGCCGACCACTGCTTGCGCACGCGCAACTACGTCAATCTGATCGTGATCGACAAACAGCCACAGTTGCAATGGCTGTCGATGGATGCCGCCATCGCGCACGCCGCACGGGGTGCGTCGGCGTGGGGTTGGGCCAGCACGGACGACGGCCGCGATCCGGACGTCGTTCTCGCATGCGCCGGGGACACCCCAACGTTGGAGACTGTGGCGGCCGCGTGGTGGCTTCGCCGGCTAGCGCCGGAGCTGCGCGTGCGGGTAGTCAACGTTCTCGACCTCATGACGCTGTTCTCCCCCGAATCCCATCCACATGGCATGAGCGACGAGCAGTTCAATCTGCTTTTCACCACGGACAAGCCCGTGGTATTCGCTTTCCATGGCTATCAGCACGCGGTGCACGAACTGGTATACCGGCGATCCCATGCGGAGCGTTTCCACGTGCGTGGGTTTAAGGAGCAAGGCACGACGACCACGCCGTTCGACATGGTCGTGCTCAACGCCATGAGCCGATTTCAACTGGCGGCTGAAGCGGTCCGCCGCACGTCGCGGCTGGGCGCTCGGTCAGGCGAGTTGATCGAGCGACTCGATCAGAATGGTCCGCGACGCGGTGCGCCACGGACGCGAGCATCTGGAGGACCCACCGGACATCCGCGATTGGACCTGGACCGACGCGTGAGCCGCGCGGTTCTTCCAAGCTAGATTACCGGGCTCGGACCACACAACCACCGCACCCGAGAATCGCACGTATGCCGCAGCGACGATCTGCTCCTTCCTCCCGTCGGAAAGCCTCGTCCGCCTCTCGCCGGCCAGTGTTCCGGGAACTCGACCACACCGCGTGCGAGGCCGTTCTAGCGCGCAATGCGGTCGGGCGCGTCGCCTACCCCGTTCACGACGGAGTCGACATCACGCCCGTACACTATGCCTACGTGGATGGTTGGATATATGGACGCACGTCGCCGGGTGCTAAGCTGAATGCTATTCCGCTCACACCGCGCGTCGCTTTCGAGGTCGATGAAGTGCGCGGTCTGTTCGATTGGCGCAGCGTCGTCGCGCGCGGGCCGTTTTACACGCTCGTCGAGGGCACGGATCCGCATCAAATGGTGGATTGGCAGCCGGGCGTGCAGGCTCTCGAGCGGTTGCTGCCGGGCACATTCACGCCCGAGGATCCGGTTTCGTTCCGAACTGTCGTATTTCGGATTCACGCGGTCGACATTACGGGCCGCGAAGCCGTCACGGACAGCGCGCACGGCGGCTAACGCACCTC
The DNA here is from genome assembly GCA_963838855.1 of uncultured Gemmatimonadales bacterium. Taxonomy (GTDB): domain Bacteria; phylum Gemmatimonadota; class Gemmatimonadetes; order Gemmatimonadales; family Gemmatimonadaceae; genus FEN-1251. The sequence continues at coordinate 295,533 of CAWISX010000022.1, forward strand.
ACCTCGGCGATGCTCGGCGCCGCGGAGATCTACCCTGCGATGCAGCCCGCCCCGTGACCTCGGCGAGATCAATGCGAAAGAGTATGGTTCGGAACGGCACGGGATCCCCTCGACCCAGCGTTCCGGGGACAAGCTTCGTCAGCGCGGCGAGTCCGGCATCCCAGCCGGGGCGCTCGATGGGCGGCGTGTCGGGTCTTCGCGAGTACCAGGCGCCATGCACCACCACGCTCCGCCAATCGAATGGGCCGTCGATCTCGTCGACCTCGAACGCTACCCATCGGTTGTGCGCCACGACCGCGAGCTTCGAACCGCGGGAGGTGCGCCCGTACAACCACCCGTCGATCAAGACGTAGTTGAGTGGCTCAATGTCAACGCGATCGCGGAGCGAAAATGCAACGCGCCCAACGGTGTTGCGCGCGAGGATCGTTTCGCACATCCGGCGGGTCAGCGCGCGGAACACGGGGCGCGGCGGCATCACCCGGATAACATACTGCGCAGATAGCTCGACGATTATTTGCCGTGGACGCTCAGCGCACTACCCGCAAATCAGAACGCAATCCACAGCAGGATGTACAGTGTGTTGTTGTTCCAAGCCTGCCGATCGAATCCATCATACGATCGCGCGGCGCCGTTGAAGTTCGCGAATTCCGTTCCTTGAATTGTCAGCCGTGTATTCTGCCAAAAATTCAAGTCGAGCTCCTCGATCAGCCCATTCGTACTCGGGCGGCCCGTTCGGCTGCCCGTGAGTACCGCCGGAGCGTACAGCACAGAGTCCCGTGTGCCTGTCGTGGCGAAATACCCGAAGGTTGCCTCATAACGCGCGTTCGGCTCGAACGACGCATTGATGCGCGTGGTGTTTAGTGTGTTGTGCAGGTTTGCCGAGGCAGGCGTCGGTTCGGTGAAGAGCGCGGTCAGTGCCTGCCGTTCGTGAATCGTTGTCCACCGCAGGATAACTACCCCGCCGTCCCGAATCGGGTGTTCGATCTGTGCGTCCACGGCTGCATCTGTGAACGCGTCGGTTGGTCCGGCGACGCCGCTCGGAAACTCGTGCGCGCTCAGGCCGTATGTCCCAATCATGCCATACGTGGACCCAAATTGATGCTGCAGCGCTGCGCGCCAATATGGCGTCACTCCGTGGATTGCGTTGACTGCGCTCGTGTCGGTCTGCAGAGCACCCTGCGGAGCTGAGCGGTAACCGGTGGCCTCAACGTACACGAGGTTGTTCCAGAGCGCGTAGCCGCCGATCCCGAGCACGCCTTGCGCTAATTCACCGTCGACGACCGTGCCCGCAATCGGTGATGGCGTGATCTCGGAACTCGCGAAGGGAAAGCCCCACGCCGGTGTTGTGTTCCAGACGTCCTGGACCGTGGGGTTGTTGTGGAGGGTCAGGCCGTAAATCAAGTTCTTCGTCGCGAGGTTGATGCGGTTGGCGTAGCGAATGTCTGTATTGTCAATCCCGAAGCTGCCCGACGATCCGCTGTACGTCGCCTGCAGCAGGGTACCGAAGTGTGGACTAATCGATCCGCCCAGGAACAGGCTGAATTGCTGGGGGAAAGCCACGTTGTCGTTCTGCGTTCCGGGGCGCTCCTTGCCCAGGTGCGTCAGCGACGTCTGGAACATGGCCGCGAGCGGCGGAATCGGAAGCAGCGCGAGCGGTGCTCCTTTCTTGATGTCCGGCTCGGTGATGCGCTTGAGTCCGACGATGGAGTAGCCATTGAGCTTGAACAAACGACCGAACGGCGTGAGCTGCGGGAATTGGTAATGACACGCGCTGCATGCCAGGCCGGTCTGCCTCGAAAAGCTGGGCACGGCGCCGCCAGCCATATACGCACGCTCCACGATCTCTCGCACGCCGGGAGGCATAACCACGCGGCGTGAGGACCAGTACCGTGTGGCAACGCTGTCGGCCCGAGAGCCGCCGGACCCACCCAATGCGTGGCCCAGTGTTGGGGACGCCGCAAGTGGTGGGACAAACGCGGCGGCCGCGACGACCGATGCGACAACCAGGGCGCGCGCGGCGCAGGACGTCATGGTTTCGCTTTGCCGTGGCTTACCGCCCAGACATACGCCGCAACCTGCTTGGCTTGCTCGTCGTTGATGCCGCCCGGGTGCGCGACCATCGCGGTTCCGTCCACCCCCTTGCTAACAACGCCCAGAATGGCCGCGTACGATCCTCCTTTCGCGTCCTTCCAGTCGTGCGCTGTGAGCGGCGGACCGACGCCACCCTCGAGGTTCGCCCCGTGACAAATCACGCAGGTACCCGGCCCATGGAACACGGCGCGACCGGCGTTGATCGCCGCGGGGGTGGCCTGTGCTGAATCCGCCGCCGTGGCCGGTGCTTGCTGTGCGGCCGCGCTCCGTGCGCCGAACGCACAGACCATGGAGGCGCACGCGACCGAAATAAAGAAGACGCGCGGACGGTGTATCGACCGTACCAGATATCGCATGGCGACGCCTCAAATTGGTGGTTATTCAGCTCATCACGACCGCCACACTCGCTGCGCGGCCTGGCTATTCTAGCAAACATTGATGACTTGCGGGCGTCGGGTTTCCCCTGACACGGCCACGGAATCACTGAGATCCCAGGCGCATTCGGCCCGCCGCGTGGAGGCAGATCGATGTCGTGGAACACTCCATAATTCCGGCCGATGCCGGATTGACCCGCACTGCCGATGGCAATAAGCTCGATGCCATCCGCGCCCTTCTCACCGTGAGAGTGCCATGTCAAGCATGCCGCCCGGTTTGCCCAAGCACCCCATTGGCACGTTCGCATTCGTGGGTGCCTATGCGTTGATCGTCGCCGTACTCTGGTTCGCGATCTACCACTTTGTTTACATGGCCCGCGGGGCAGTCACACCATGAACGATCCAGCGACGAACGTCGCGCCAGCGGGCGAGATGCGGGTCGACGTCTATGAGAAGATCTGGATGTGGGGCGTCGCCGCCATGCTTGCGGTGTTCTTCGGGACGACAGTAGTCGTCGCGGTGCACGGCTCGGTGCACCCGCCGAGTCATGTCGAGACTATCGATCCCGCCAAGGCGCTAGCGGACGTCCGCTTCCGACAGCGAGGTGTCTGGGTCGATGCCGCCGGCAAGGTGCAAGCAACCATCGTGGCGACTGCGTTTGCCTGGTTGCCGCCGCGAGATGACTGTCCCGGCCGATACCCCAGTAACGTTTCACCTGACGTCGATCGACGTCGTTCACGGATTCGAGATCGTCCGCACGAACGGACAGGCCATGGTTGTACCTGGTTACGTGAGCCAGTTCACAACGCGGTTCGCGCCCGGGGAATACATGGTTGTGTGCAATGAGTATTGCGGCGTCGGCCATCACATCATGGCCGGAAAGCTCACGGTGGTGCCGCGAGCGGAGTGGCACCGGGGGGAGGCGCATGACAATCGCTAGCGCGACCGCCAGTCTGCCGGGCGCCACGACACATCCAGCAGCGCGAACGCAATTTCCCGATGGTCGTCTCATCCTCGCCAACGTGTGGGTTGCCGTAGTCGCTTTCAGCGTCGCCGCGTGCATGGCCGTGATGCAGGCCATCAGCCGGGCCAATTTGGAAGTGCCGTACCGGTCGCCGCGCATGTACTACATGTCCGTGACAGCACACGGTGTCCTCATGGCGCTCGTCTTTACGACCTTCTTCATCATGGCGCTTGGCTACGCCGTGATCGATGCTGACACAGGGCGTATACGCTGGCCGAAGCTGGCGTGGGTTTCGTTCGGCGTCGCGCTCGTCGGCACAATCATGGCGCTCACGACCGTGTTCATGTTCAAGGCGAGCGTGCTGTACACGTTCTACCCGCCGATGCAGGCGCACCCGTTGTTCTATATCGGGCTCACTCTGCTCGTTGTCGGCTCTGGGGGTGGTGCGCCGAGGTGATCGGCAGCTGGCACGCGGCACGTGTAACACGCCCGGACAAACCGGTGAGCCTTGCTCTTCATGCGACCACCGCAAACGCAATGTTGTGGATACTCGCTACGATTGGTGTGGCCGCGGAGATGCTCTTCCAGCTCATTCCGTGGTCATTGGGATTCGAGAAGCGCATCGACCCCCTGCTCTCCCGCACACTGTTTTGGTACTTCGGGCACCCTCTCGTTTACTTCTGGGTCCTACCGGCGTACGCGATTTGGTATACCGTCCTCCCCCGCGAGGCTGGCGGAAGACTTTTTTCCGAACCACTGGGTCGTGCGACGTTTGCAATCTTCCTGATTCTGTCCACGCCGGTCGGCTTTCACCACCAGTTCATGGACCCGGGAATTCCCGCGGCGTGGAAGCTTGTCCACACCGGCAACACACACGATGGTGATAGCCTTCCCAAGCTTCGTGACCGCGTTCACTATCTGCGCCTCGCTCGAAGTCGCCGGACGACTTCGCGGCGGCACGGGACTTTTCGGATGGATCCGGACGCTCCCATGGGAGAATCCAACCGTGTCGAGCGCGTTGCTGGCGATGCTGCTCTTCCTAGTTGGCGGGTTCGGCGGCATCGTCAACGCCTCGTACGCGCTCAACTCCGTGGTGCACAATACGGCATGGATTCACGGCCACTTCCACCTCACAGTGGGGAGCGCCGTGGCGCTCACGTTCATGGGCGCAGCTTACTGGCTGGTTCCGAAGGTCAGCGGGCGTGAGTTGCAGCTCGAGTTGCTTGCCAAAGTGCAGCCGTACCTATGGTTCCTCGGCATGATCCTCTTCGCTGTGGTGAACCACATCACGGGGTTGCTTGGCATGCCTCGCCGAATTTTCGAGAGCGCCTACGCAGGTGTCCCGCAGGCGCAGCCGTGGCAGGGACTCACCCTGCTTTCGGCCCTGGGAGGCGTCGTGCTGTTCGCGAGCGCCATGCTCTTCGCGATGGTGATGTTCGGCACTCTTTTGGCCGGCAGGCGCACGACGCAGCCGCCGATCGAGTGGGCAAGGTCTCTTGGTACCCCGGCAGGTCGGATTCCGCCCGACGGTGTGGGACCGGCTCGGGCTGTGGTTTGCCATCGCAGTCGTATTAGTCGCCGTCGCGTACGGCGTGCCCCTCTGGAACCTGCTCCACCTCACCCGCTACGGCAGCCCTGGATTCCACACGTTCTAAGCGCCTAAACCGAACTGCACCGTCAGGACTCCGCTAGCGCAAGATCGCTATCGCTGTGGGGCTGGCGTGAGTAACCCCAGCCGCACGGCGAGCGCCACGTACTCCGCGCGATGCGATAGACCGAGCTTTTCGTTCACTCGCTGCTTGTACGTGTCCACCGTCTTGGGACTGATGCCCAACTGATTGCCGATTTCCGGCGCGGAATAGCCCTGCGCGGTCATCCGCAAAACGTCACGTTCGCGGTCCGTGAGCTTCTCGTACCGGTCGCGGTCAGCTTTCGCCGGATCCTTCCACACGAGGCCGCGTGCCAATATCCTGGCCGCGGTCGGGCGAACGTACACGTCTCCGTGCGAGGCCGCACGGACCGCGTCAATCAGTTCACGGTCGGCCGTCGTCTTGACCAAATACCCCGCGGCTCCAGCCTGCAACAGAGTGACGAGATACTCCTCCTCGGTGTGCATCGTGAGAATGAGCACACGAGCGGGCAGTCCCTTAGCCGTGATCTCCTTGGTCGCTGTGAGACCGTCACCATCCGGCATGTCGAGATCCATAACGACGACGTCCGCGCGTGTCCGCTCAGTCATCGCGACTGCCTCGGACCCAGTCCGTGCCTCCGCGACGACCTCAATGTCGGGCGCTGCCTTGAGAACCGCTTTCAATCCTGCACGAACGACGGCGTGATCGTCCGCAAGCACCACCCGAATGACGTCATCGGCCATTGTGCCCCCCTCCTGTGTTCAACGCGCTCGCTGCCGACTCACCATACCACGGCGGCGGCCGCCACGCGTCAGGGATTACCCGACACGCGCCGGTATCCTGGAGGACAGCCGCTTCTCGCAGGATATGGTAGCCTGTCACTGTGGTCGCCGTAGGAGGTAACCGCGCGCACCGAATCGGCGCCGCGCTCATACCGGGCGGCGCGTTGCTGTGCATTGTGGGGGGCGGCCTACTTTGGCTATCGCCTCACACCATCGTCTGGAGCCGCCGACTCTGGATGATCGGCCTCGTGATCGACCTATCGCCTGGCGACAAGGTGCGAATCATTCAACAGTTGGTCGCGGTGATTCTCAACGCTCTCCGGGCCAGCCGGTAAGAGATTTCGGACGCGCCTCGGCGCCGGGTCCTGGAGGGGAGCTAGTCGGGGTCGGAGGCTACGCTGGCCGCGGGCACCGTGAAGAAAAAGGTGCTCCCGACTCCGAGCGTGCTCTCGACCCAGATCCGGCCGCCGTGCGCTTCGACGATTCCTTTCGGAATGGCCAGCCCCAGGCCGGTCGACCGCACCGCCCGATGCTCAGCCGTGTGCCAGAAGCGGTCGAACACGCGAGCGAGGTGCTCCGGCTCGATGCCGGTGCCGGTATCTGATACCGAGATCGTCACGGCGCCACTTTCGCCCGTGACAGCGAGTCGAACCTCGCCTCCGCGAGGCGTGAACTTGCAGGCGTTGCCGACGAGGTTCGACAGTACCTGCAGCACACGCTCCGCATCGATGCGCACCTCAGGCGTGTGGCTGCCGTCGGCTTCGTAGGTCAATGTGACACCGTGTTCATCCGCTAGCGGCCGAAACACCTCTACGGCGCGGTCGAGGATCGGCTCGATTCGCTGCGTGCGGCGCTCGATTGACAATCGTCCCGCATCAATGCTGGCCACGTCGAGCAAGTCCTGTATGATGCGTTGCATGAGGTCCGTCGACTCGCCAATCGTCCCGAGGAGAGCTTGGGCGCCATCTGCGTCGGGCGGGAGCGTATTTCGCAGAGCGGACGCGCACATGGTGACAGCGCTTAGCGGATTTCGAAGATCATGCGAGACGACGGCGAGAACCTGGTCGCGGGCGGCAATTGCCGCCCGCAGCCCTTCCTCCGTCCGCTGCCGAGCACTCACATCCCGGAGCATCACCGTGAACGTCCACCGGCCGCCGGCCGTGAAGCGCGAGATCGACGCTTCCGCAGGAAATACCTCACCGTTCTTGCGCATGCCGACGATCCGGGAGCGCTCGCCCATGCGTCGGGCAGTCGCAGCCGAGGTCGCAAACTGGGCCATGTGCGCCGCGTGCCGCGCGCGCAAATCCTCCGGAAGGAGCATGTCAACGAGATTGTCCGAGGACTTCGGCGGCAGTGTATCCAAAGATCTGCTCGGCGCCCCAGTTGAATAGTGTGATGCGACGAGACTCGTCGCATGAGATGATCGCGTCTACCGAGATCGCGATCATTCCGGCGAGTTGCGCCTCGGCGACACGGTGCGCCTCTTCCGCCTCCTTGCGTCGCACAAGCGCGCCGAGCTGCGCTGCGACCGCCGTCGTCAGATCGACCAGCTGTTCGTCGGCTTGTCGCGGGTCGACCATGTAGAAGCTAAGGACAGCTACGACTTGGTCGTCGACCACTATGGGTATCGCGACGCCTGCCCGAATACCCGCCGCGGCCGCGAGTGCCCCGCGGGTAAAGTCCCGCTGATCCGCCAACTGGCGCGCCCACACCGGTCGGCGGTCCTGCCACGCTACGCCCGGCAAGCCCTCACCTGGCAGAAAACAAAACCCCTGCCCTTGCGCCGCGAACGTTGCGAGCTTGCGGTCCCGACCTGTCCACACGCCGCCCCGCTCGAGGCGCTGCCCGCCACCGGGCGCGGCGCGGGGCAGCCATGCCTCGCCGAGGACCCATCCGGTAGCTTCGCACACCGTGCGCAGCGTCGCGGCGATCGCAAGCTCGAGCGAATCGGTGTCGGCAATTGCCAAGGCCAACGTTGAGAGCAGGTGCGCGTGCCGAGCGGCACGCCGGTCTGAGGTGACGTCGCGACCTTCGGCGACCAATCCGGTCGTGCGGGTGTCGCCACCTCGAAGTGGCAGCACTGTCCACTCTAACGTCGACGCCGTGCCGTCGGCCTTTGCATACTCCACGTCGCCGCGCACCGTCGCGCCTTTGGCTGCCTGTGCCACCGCAGCCCGGTACCAGTCGGCGACGTGCATCTGGGCAACCACTCCGGGGAGCTTCCAGACAGCGCGGCCCTTTAGCTCCCCGCTTGGGCGTTCGAAGAACGCCTCCGCCTCGGCGTTGGCCTCGACGACTTTGCCGTCCAGGTCTAGCAGGACGGTCACGTATGGAGACTGCTCGAAGGGCACCATGGGTATGCACAGCCGTCACCTGCTGCTGGTGGGTCGCGCTCAAAAAAATTGCCGTGCCGCAAAGCCGCCGGGCAAGTCTATCAATGGCCGTGCGTGTCGGTCAAAAGCCCGGAGAGCAAGACGCTATACCTTGTCCGACCACTGACGTACGGCGCTCACGATCTGGCCCGCTACCATGGCGATTCGCGGCGAAGCCCTGCGGATTGGAACGCGGGGGCGGGCACCCCCCGACGTCGCGCCCGAGTCTTTCAACGACAAGATGGTAGTGGAGGTATAGGCCCCTGCAGGTGTCGGCGATTCCCTGACAAGCGTTAGCGAAATTACCGATCGTCGGTGGCCTATAGTGGCTGCATCGTTCGGTCATGATACAAACACCAGTCGGTCGGCCGCTTCCGCAACTTCCCGACACGCAGTTGCCTTTCGTGCTGCCGTCGTCGAATGGAGACGGCACCGGTCCCCGGCGGAGTCCCCGGCGACGTGGCGCACGGCTAGTCGTTCCGATTCTCGTCGCCTGTGCTTTGCTGTTGCTGGGGGTACGCGCGGCGCGACAGTGGTGGGAAACGCGGCAATCGCTGCTCCCGGCGGGAATTGCGTTTGGCAACGGGCGTCTCGAGGCAGAATGAGATCGACATCGATACCAAGTTCGCAACGCGCATCGCCGAGCTGTACGTCAACGAGGGAGACCTCGTACACGCGGGTCAGACCGTTGGCGCGCATGGACACCCGGGACCTCGAGGCCGAGCACAGGAGTGCGCAAGCGCAGCTGAGCCAAGCCCGGGGGACGCTCGACGAAGCTCGAAGGCCAACCTCGCGCAGCAACAGACGCAGGTCGATCTGGCCGCGCACCGAGCGCGATCGCTATGACACGCTCGCGCGGCAGGACGTTGTCACGCGCGAAGAGTTTGATCGAACGCCAGGCAAGCCTACGACGGCGCGGTGGCGACTCTCCAAGCCACGATGGCGCGCGTAAGGGAAGCCCAACATGCCGGTGATGCCGCTCGCCATGTCGTGGAGCTCAATCGAGGTCTACATCACCGACGACACGCTCCTCGCCCCGCGTGATGGCCGCATTCAGTACCGGCTTGCCAACATCGGCGAAGTGCTGCCGGCTGGCGGAAAGGTCTTCACGATGCTGGACGCCACTTCCGTGTACATGGACATCTATCTGCCCACGGCCGATGCTGGCCGAGTCCGCCTGGGCACTGACGCGCGCATTGTGCTGGACGCGTACCCGCAGAGACCGATCAATCGCGGCCGTCTCGTTCCTTGCGACCGAGGCGCAATTCACGCCGAAAGCCGTCGAGACCCGGAGCGAACGGGACAAGCTCATGTTCCGAGTCAAGGTGCGGATCGACTCCACCCTGCTGCGCAGTCATGAGGCGGCCGTCCGGACCGGCCTACCGGGAATGGCCTATGTCCGGCTCGACTCGACGGTCGCCTGGCCGCGGGCGTTGCAAGCGTTGAGATGATCGACGCGCGCGCGACCGCGGCACAGTTCCGCGACGTCACGCACCGGTATGGCAGCACAGTCGCCCTTGACGCGGTGACGCTTGCGATCCCTGCGATGTGCATGGTCGGACTGGTCGGTCCCGACGGCGTAGGGAAATCAACCCTCCTGGGCCTCATCGCCGGTGCCAAGAGGCTGCAGCAGGGCACTGTGGACGTACTGGGCGGCAACATCGCGAATCGCCGTTACCGTGCGTCCGTGTGTCCCCGGATCGCCTATATGCCTCAGGGCCTCGGGAAAAATCTCTACGCGGATCTCAGCGTCTACGAGAACATCGATTTCTTCGGCCGCCTGTTCGGCCAGTCGCGCGCCGAGCGCCGCTCGGCGCATCGCCGAACTGCTGGAAAGCACCGGGCTTGCCGCCTTCGCGGACCGGGCTGCCAAGCAACTCTCCGGGGGAATGCGGCAGAAGCTCGGCCTCTGCTGCGCTTTGATTCACGATCCCGACTTTCTGGTCCTGGACGAGCCGACGACCGGCGTCGATCCGCTGTCCCGCCGGCAATTCTGGGAACTGATTGGCCGCATGCGGCAGCGCCGCCCTGAAATGAGCGTCGTCGTTGCGACGGCCTACATGGAGGAGGCCGACCAGTTCGATTGGCTTGTAGCTCTCGACGGCGGGCAAGTCCTCGCGACCGGGGCGCCAGCAGAGCTTCGGGCGCGAACGCAAACGGACACGCTCGAGGAGGCGTTCATCGCGCTCCTCCCAGCGCGGCGTCGGGCCGGCCACCGCGCGCTGCACATTCCCCCTCGCGGCGTCGGTCGAATGGTGCGCCGGCCATAGTAGCGCGGGATCTGACCCGCCGGTTCGGCGACTTCACCGCCGTGGACCGCGCCAGCTTCACTATCGAGCGCGGCGAAATTTTCGGGTTCGTTGGGGCCAATGGCTCAGGCAAGACGACGACGATGAAGATGCTGACGGGACTCTTGCCGCCGACCTCCGGTGATGCGCTCCTTTTCGGCCACCCCATACGCAGCCGGCGGGATGCGCGAGCGTGGGCGTGTCGGCTACATGTCGCAGTCGTTTTCGCTCTACACCGAGCTCACCGTGCGACAGAACCTGTCGCTGCACGCGCGGCTGTTCCACCTGCCCAGCGACCGGTCTCACGCGCGAATCACGGCTCTCCTGAGATGATTTTGGCCTGGCAGAGTATGCCAACCAGAGCGCGGCTGATCTGCCACTGGGGTTGCGCCAGCGCCTTTCGCTGGCCGTGGCCATTGTGCACGAGCCTGAGATGCTCATCCTCAATGAGCCGACGTCAGGGGTCGATCCGCTGGCAAGGGATGCCTTCTGGGGGATCCTCATCGATCTCTCCCGCCGGCAGGGCGTCACGATCTTCGTCTCAACGCATTTCATGAACGAGGCGGAGCGCTGCGACCGGGTGTCGCTCATGGCAGCGGGGCGTGTACTGGCAACAGATACACCGGCCGCCCTCATAGCTTCGCGAGGTGCGGCGACGCTCGAGGATGCTTTCATCGGCTTTCTCGAAGAGGCAGCCGCTCCTGGGAGCACGGTAGAACCGCGCCCGAGCAGCGCGGCACGTTCTTCAACGAAACCCTCTGCTAACCGGATACGCCAGGCACGGGCGTTCAGCCCGCGGCGGGTGCTAGCGTATACGCTGCGCGAGAGTCTCGAGCTAATACGCGATCCGATTCGCCTTGGGTTTGCGCTGTGCGGGACGGCACTCCTGATGCTGATCTTCGGCGCGGGGATCTCGACTGACGTCGACAACCTGTCGTTCGCTGTCTTGGATTACGACCGTTCCCCCGAGAGTGTCGCTTACCTCGAGGAGTTCCGCGGGTCGCCGAACTTCAGCGAGCGGGCGCCCTTGGTGAACGAGGCCGACCTGCAACGGCGGCTCTCTGACGGCTCGGTCAGCGCGACGATTGAGATCCCTCCGAATTTCGGCCGGCTGCTGCAGAAGGGCGTGCCGACGGAAATAGGCGCGGTGGTCGATGGCGCCATGCCGTTCCGGGCTGAGACGATTCGAGGCTATCTGCAGGCCGCACACGCGCAATACCTGTCTGACATACCTCATGCAATCCAAGGGATCAACGAGCTCGAACGCCACGCCCGCTCTGGTCCAGCCTCGGTTCAAGTACAACCAGGACTTCGACAGCATCTACGCCGTGGTGCCCGGCACCATCGCGATGCTGCTCGCGCTCATCCCGGCGATCCTCATGGCGCTCGCGATCGTGCGCGAAAAGGAATTCGGATCGATCATCAATCTCTACGTGACTCCTGTCAGCCGACTGGAATTTCTGCTCGGCAAGCAGCTCCCGTACGTCGGGATCTCTCTCGTCAATTTCGCGATCCTGCTGCTGATCGCGCTCGGTGTCTTCAGCGTACCGCTCAAGGGCAGTTTTCCGACGCTGCTGCTGGGTGTCATGCTCTACGTGACGGCGACGACGGGTTACGGCATGCTGATTTCGTCTTTCACGCGAACGCAAATTGCGGCCCTCTTTGGAACGATGATCCTGCACCGTTCTCCCCGCCACGCAGTTCGCCGGCATGCTGACACCCGGTCTCCTCCCTCACCGGCGCGGCCGCCGTTATGGGACGCGGGTTTCCGATGACTTACTTCCTGCGAGTGAGTGTCGGGACGTTCACGAAAGGGCTGGGCATGCACGATCTCGGGGCCAACGTTTTAGGCGTCGCGGCGTTCATTCCAGTGTTCACCGTGCTCAGCCTGGCGCTGCTCCGTAAGCAGGAACGCTGAGGCGGCCATGCGCACACTGTCGACCGTATTCTGGCTCGGAACGAAGGAGCTGCGCAGCTTCCTGCACGACCCCGTCCTGCTCGCGCTCGTCGCGTATGCGTTCTCGTTCGCGATCTACGCTCAGGCGCGAAGCAACTCTCAGGAGCTGCACAATGCCTCCGTCGGCGTTGTCGATGAAGATCGTTCGGAACTCTCGCGCAGTATGATTTCGGCGCTCCTTCCTCCTTACTTCAAGCGCCCGGAGCCGGTCGCGGAGCGCGATGTCGGTCGCTTGATGGATATCGGCCGCTACACTTTCGTGATCGACATTCCGCCGAACTTTCAGCGCGACGTCCTAGCCGGTCGCCAGCCAGCCGTCCAGGTGAACATCGACGCCACGGCAATGGTGCAGGCGGGTCTGGGATCCGGTTACATCCAACAAATCCTGATGACCGAGATCGACAACTTCGTGTCGCGAACCGAAGGGGCATTCCAGTCCCGGTCGCAGGGTATCCCGATGTCGCCCGTCACGCTCGCCGTGCGCGTGGCGTACAATCCCAACGTGACGACCGCTTGGTTCACCACCATCATGGGGATCATCAACAACGTCACCATGTTGGCGATCATTCTTGCCGGAGCGGCCGTAATCCGGGAACGCGAGCACGGGACCATGGACCATCTGCTCGTGATGCCGGTGACCCCATTCGAGATCGCCATGGCAAAGGTCTGGGCAAACGGTCTCGTGCATCACGGTGGCCGTCGGACTGTCGCTGTCGGTCATCGTCCGTACGCTGCTTGCGATTCCTGGTGGCAGGGTCGGTCCCGCTGTTCATGAGCGGGGTCGTCGTGTACCTCTTCTTCGCCACGGCGATCGGCATTTTCCTGGCGACGATCGCGCGGTCAATGCCGCAGCTTGGACTGCTGTACATGCTCGTGGCCATGCCCATGAACATGTTGTCGGGTAGCAATACGCCTCTCGAAAGCATGCCACCGCTGTTGCGAACGGTCATGCAGGCGTCGCCCTCGACCCACTTCGTGTCGTTCGCTCAGGCCATCCTCTATCGCGGCGCGGGATTCGACGTGGTGTGGCCCCAGTTCTTGGCTGTCGCACTGATTGGCGGGTTGTTTTTCGGCTTTGCCATTCTGCGGTTTCGCTCGGTGACCGCTCAAGCGGCGTAGATGACGTATCCCACTGAGGCCATAGTGCATGTGGGCGGAATCGGCGCAATGACGGCTGCAGCGCTAGCTGACGCACCAGTCCCGGATGCAGCGGTGCAGACGTGTGGGCTGACGCGTCGCTTTGGCAACTTGATCGCTGTAGATCATCTCGACCTGACGATCGCGCGGGGCGTCATCTTCGGCCTGCTCGGACCAAATGGCGCGGGCAAGTCTACCACGATCAAGATGCTGACTACGCTGCTGCCCCCGAGCGACGGGACCGCGCGCGTTGCAGGGTACGACATAGTCGAGGAGCCGACTCAGGTGAGGCGGCACATCGGTTACGTCCCGCCGACTCCTGTCGGCCGACGGAGCCCTGACGGGATACGAAAACCTTCTGCTTGCAGCTCGGCTCTATGCCGTACCGCGACACGAGCGAAGCCCGCGCATATATGGCGCGCTCGCCGCCATGGGACTCGAGGACGCAGCACACCGACTCGTCGGGACGTACTCAGGAGGCATGGTGCGACGGCTGGAGCTTGCCCAAGCCCTGCTCCACCGGCCGGACGTGCTCATTCTCGACGAGCCAACTATTGGGCTAGATCCGATCGCCCGGCGGTCGGTGTGGGACCGGCTCCGCGAGGCTCGACAAGGCGCGACGAGAACCGTTCTGCTCACTACCCACGACATGGAGGAAGCGGACGCCCTGTGCGACGAGCTCGCGCTCATTGAGCGGGGCCGCATCGCCGCCCGGCGGGACACCTGCCGCTCTCAAGGCGGCAGTCGGACCAAGTGCAACACTCGACAATGTATTCACGCACTATGGCGGCGATTCCGACGAAGGAGGGTCATACCGTGACGCTCGACGTACACGGCGCACGGCAGAGCGGCTCGGATAAGGCAGGGGCGCTGGCGGCATTCGTCACTCAGGCTGCCGGAATCGCCAATGCCGAATGGGATAAGCTCCGGCGGGACCCCACGGAGCTGCTACGCGCGCGGTGCAGCCTACGCTCTGGCTCCTCGTCTTCGGGCAGGTGTTCACGCAGCTCCATGCCATCCCCACCGGCCAGCTGAGCTACATCGCCTTTATGGCCCCGGGGGTCCTTGCCCAGAGCGTGCTGTTCACCGCGATCTTCTACGGCATCAATACGATCTGGGAGCGTGATCTCGGGATCGTACACAAGCTGTTAGTCAGTCCGGCATCGCGAACGGCTCTCGTGGTCGGAAAAGGAGCGGCCGCGGCCGTCCGAGGGCTCGCTCAGGCCGTCATCATTCTCCTTTTGGCCGTCCTGCTGGGCGTCCGTGTTCGCGTGGATCCTCTCGATCTCCTGGGTGTCGTCGCGGCGGTGGCCCTCGGGTCGGCGCTTTTCGCGACGTTCTCTCTCGTGATCGCCTGCCTCGTCAAGACCCGCGATCGATTCATGGGAATCGGTCAGGTGTTGACCATGCCTCTCTTTTTCGCGAGCAACGCGATCTATCCCATCGCCGTAATGCCGGCCTGGCTCCGCGCCGTGGCTCACGTGAACCCGCTGACGTACCTCGTCGACGCATTACGCGCGCTCATGATCGTGGGAGGCGAGAGCACCGCGGGGCTCGGTGTCGACTTCGCGGCGTTGGTCACTGCGTTCGCAATCGTGACAGTTGCGGCCACGCGACTTTATCCGGGTATCGTTCGGTAGCCTGCACAGGAGCTAGGACAATCTATACCGCGACCGTCGCACCTCGTTTTGGTCCGTACCCACGAAGCCGTGCCTGTGCTTCTCGGCTCGTGAGGCCCGGTGAGTCGCCATCGGCGACTGGCGGGTGATCCTGCAGGGCGAGAGCAGTCAATCAGATCCATCCCCGGCGACGCAGAAACACCTTCACCAACTGAGTCAGAGCCATGTAGGCGAGAAGTGTGGCCAACAGGATTGGCCAGTACGCGGGCGGGAGCGGCACGAAACCGAGTGCTGGAGCCAAGGGAGATACCGGCAGGTAGAGGCCAATCGCCATGATGACGGTCGTCGTGACAATGAGTGGCCAGCTCGCGCGGCTCTGCAGAAACGGAATGCGGTTCGTCCGAATGACGTGGATGATAAGCGTCTGCGTCATGAGCGACTCGACGAACCAGCCCGTTTGAAAGAGCGCAGCGTGATCCAGTGTCCGGGCGCCGAACAGGAAGAACATGACTGCATAGGTCGTGTAATCGAAGATTGGCCTGATGGGCCCGATGAAGAGGATGAAGCGGCCGATCTCGCTCATGTCCCAGGGACGCGGTCGTAGTATCTGCTCCTCATCTACGTTGTCCGCCGGGATCGGCACCTGGGAAAAATCGTACAGCAGATTGTTGGTCAGCACCTGAATGGGTGCCATGGGAACGAACGGCAGCACGGCGCTCGCCCCAAGCACGCTGAACATGTTGCCGAAGTTCGAGCTGGCGCCCATCCGCACGTACTTGACGATGTTGGAGAACACCTTTCGTCCCTGCAGAACGCCCGCTTCCAAGACGAGAAGGCTCTTCTCCAGCAGAATGATGTCCGCGGACGCTTTCGCGACGTCGACTGCCGTGTCGACCGACACGCCGACATCGGCGGCATGGAGGCCCGCGGCGTCGTTGATTCCGTCCCCAAGGAAGCCAACGACATGCCGACGGGCCTGCAGCGCCTGTATAATCCGCTGCTTGTGCGCTGGCGACAGCCGTGCGAAAACAGCAGCCCGGTCGGCGACGTCCGCCAGCGCGGCGTCGGTCATGCCGTCGAGATCTCGGCCCAGAACGACAGTGTCGACCGGAAGGCCTACGTGCTCGCAAATCTTTCGGGTGACGGCTCGTTGTCTCCCGTGAGTACCTTGACGGCGATACCAGCCCGCCGCAATGCGTCGAGCGCGGGCCGCGCGCTCTCCTTGGGAGGGTCAAGGAACGCCACGTAGCCCGCGAGAGTAAGGTCCGACTCGTCGTCCTTGTCATAGGCGGCCCGCGTGGGCAAGTCACGATAGGCAACAGCCAGCACGCGGAAGCCATCGGCGCTCAGTCGGTCGTACTCTCTCTGGCAGCTCGGCAAGGAACGCCGACTCGATGGCGAAGACGTCAGCCGCCGGCCGCGAAGTGTGTGCATCGACGGAAGATTTCCTCAGGGGCACCTTTGGCGATCAGCCGGTATCCTCCGTCCGGGCGCGCCACCACCACCGACATGAGCTTGCGCGAAAAATCGAACGGCACCTCATCGACCCTTCGATAACTCTCGAACGAGATTTTTCCGTCGCGTTTCACGAACGCCAGAATCGCCCGGTCCAGGACATTCCGCAGTCCAGTCTGGAAATAACTGACAAGCGCGGCGGCAAGTAGGACGTCCCGGCTCTCCACGCCAGTCACGTCGCAATGCATCTCGAGGATGACCTAGTCCGTCGTGAGGGTCCCCGTCTTGTCGGTGCAGAGCACATCCATCGCGCCGAAGTTCTGGATCGCATCGAGGCGCTTCACGATCACCCGCTCGCGCGCCATGGCCACCGCTCCCTTGGGAGAGACATCACCGAGACGATCATTGGCAGCATTTCCGGTGTCAGCCCCACCGCTACGGCGAGCGCGAAGAAGAACGCCTGGCGCCAGTCGTGCTTGGTCACGCCGTTGAT
>CAWISX010000023.1:0-19677 GCA_963838855.1 uncultured Gemmatimonadales bacterium
CGAGCCGGTGGACTCGCAGGCGGCATGACGACCGGCGAGCCGCTCGTCGTGCGTGTCGCGATGAAGCCCATGAGCACGCTCATGCGGCCGCTAGCCACCGTGGACGTCGCCACTCACGAGCCTGCGGCAGCGGTCGCCGAAGCGAAGCGACGTCACCGCTGTTCCGGCCATGGGCGTGATTGCCGAGGCCATGGTGGCGTTCGTCGTGGCCCAAGCGTTTCTGGAGAAGTTTGGCGGAAGACCGTTGGCGGAAGTTCGGCGGAACTACGATGCATACGTCGCGCACCTAGCGGCGCGGATGAGCGACTAGCCGGGGAGCGGCGCGACGGCAAAACATTCTTGTGCTGGTTGGGCTGCCAGGCGCGGGCAAGACCACAATCGGGCGAGCGGCGGCGACAGCGCTCGGTTGGCCATTCGTCGATCTCGACGAAGAGATCGAGCGCCAGACCGGAGATTCTGTGGCGGCACTGTTCGAACGGCGGAGAAGGCGTACTTCCGAGCGATGGAGCGAGCGGTGACCGAAAGCCTTGTGACGGCACCCACCGCGATCGTCGCGACCGGCGGGGGGGTTGCAGCTCCGGAGACGGTGGCGCTAATGCGGCCGGTCGGCCGCATTGCCTATTTGCGGGTGACCCCAGCACGCGGTCAAGCGCTTGCGTGGAAGCCATACGTCGCGTCCGCTGTTGGGCGGCGATGCGGCGCGCGCGGTTGAGCGCCTGCATGCTCAAAGGCGGGCGGCGTACGAAGCGTCAGACCACGTGATAGACACAGAAAGTCTTACGGAACAAGAAGTTACGGCTCTCGTAGTCCAGCTTGCTCGGACGCCAGAGCAGGGTAAGTTCGCGTTACGCCACCTGGTATCAACGGTCCTCGCCGCCATTATTTGGATTCATAGGCGTGCGCGCCGGCGCCTACATTTTTTTCCGAACTTCCGACCGAATCGTCGGATATAACAAGGGTTAGGCCATAAATGACGTTCCGCGTGATGGGGCCGCACGAGCGCGGCCGGTTCGCCCCGAGGCATGGGGCCATCTACTGTCGCTCAGCGGTGCTGGAATGATCAATCCCGCCGAGTTGGAGCATTTGATCGAGCGCGCGATGGCGCAGATCGACGGGCGCATAGCGCTGGACGACTTGCGGACGCTCATGGAAGGCGCCGGTTACGACGCCGGTGGCGGCGGAGAGGAACCAAAAGTCCACTGAAGAGTCCAATGGGCAGCTAGCTCAGTTGGCGGCCCCGATACGCGAGTTTAGGCACTCAGGTATACATGGCAGCTCGATCCAAGACGGTACGAAAAACGGTTTCAAAGGCACGCTCGCGCCGAGGCGCGGCACCCGTGGTGGAGGAGCCTGCGGACTTGCGGCTCCGTCGGGCCCGGTCGCGCTGGTCGTCGTCGAGTCACCCGCCAAGGCCAGAGACCATCGGGAGATATCTGGGTCGCGGCTATCGGGTAAAGGCGACTGTCGGGCACATCCGTGATCTCCCGCAGAAAAAGCTCGGCGTGAATGTCGAAAACGGCTTCAAGCCGGAATACGTCACGATCCAAGGCAAGGAGAAGACGCTGGCCGAGCTCAAGAGCGCGGCCAAGGACGCAAGCGAAGTCATTCTCGCGACCGACCCCGATCGCGAAGGCGAGGCGATCGCGTGGCACGTCGCCTCACAGCTTGGCGGTGGCGCGGGCAAGGGCGGCAAGGGCGGCAAGGGCGGCAAGGCGGGATCGCGCACGGGTCCACCGATTCGGCGCGCGCTGTTTCATGAGATAACCAAGGATGCGGTTCAGCGCGCGATCGCGAACGCGGGCCAAATCGATGACCGCAAGGTCGACGCACAGCAAGCCCGCAGGGTGCTCGATCGGCTCGTCGGGTACAAGGCCAGTCCGGTGTTGTGGAAGACGGTCAAGAAGGGACTGTCGGCCGGACGCGTGCAGACGGTGGCGCTCCGGCTCATCGTCGAGCGCGAGCGCGAGATTCGGGCGTTCACGCCGGTCGAGTACTGGACGATTGCGGCCGACCTGGACAAGGACGGCCAGCGGTTCTCGGCGAAGCTGCACCACATCGATGGTAAGAAAGCGGAGATCGCCACCGAAGCGGATGCTCGACGCATCGTCGATGAGGTGACCGTCGCTGCCGCCGATGTCCGGCGCGCCATGAATGGCAGCGCGTCCTCGCTGACCGATGGGATCGGCGCGTTCCTCGTGACTGACGTCAAGCGCCGCGAGCGGCGAAAGAATCCACAGGCGCCGTTCACGACCAGCACGTTGCAGCAGGAGGCCGCGAAGAAACTGGGCTTCGGCTCGAAGCGGACAATGCGGCTGGCGCAGGATCTGTACGAAGGTGTCGAGGTCGGCGCCGAGGGCGCCGTTGGCCTCATCACGTACATGCGAACGGACTCGACGCGCGTGGCGGAGTCGGCGGCCGCCGCTGCGCGCGACCATCTACGGACGCTGTTCGGCGCCGACTATCTCGCGGACGAGCCTCGGCTGTTCGGGGACAACAAGGCGAAGAATACCCAGGACGCGCACGAGAGCGTTCGCCCCACTGATCCCGCGCGCCGGCCCGAGCTCATTCAGCGGTATTTGTCGCCGGACCAGTTCAAGCTCTATCAGATGGTATGGCAGCGGTTCATGGCCTCGCAGATGGCGGCAGCGGTGTTCGATACGACCACGGTCGACTTCGACTTGGGCACGTATTTGTTCAGGTCGACGGGGAGCGTGGTCAAGTTCCAGGGGTTCTTGGCGCTGTATCGCGAGGGGCACGAGGACGGCGACGAACGTGCGCTCGAGGACGAGCAGGCGCTGCCTGTGCTCCAGACCGGCGAGCACGTTCCAGTGCTAGCGGTTACGCCGGCGCAACATTTCACCGAGCCACCGCCGCGATACTCGGAGGCCAGCCTGGTCAAGGAATTGGAGCAGCTGGGCATTGGACGACCGTCCACGTATGCCTCGATCATCTCGACGCTGGTGGACCGGCGATACGTGCAGCTCGAGCAGCGCCGCTTCACGCCAACATCGCTGGGCGATAGCGTCGAGAAGGTCATGGTGCGGCAGTTTCCCGACATCTTCAACGTCGATTTCACGTCGGAGATGGAAGGCGAGCTAGACAAGGTCGAAGACGGCGAGCTGACGTGGCAGCGGGTGTTGAAGGACTTCTATTCGCCGTTCTCGAAGCGACTGGAGACCGTCGACATCGAGGGACTGATCGGCGCAGCCCACGACCTGTCGGTGCTCGCTGGAGAGAAATGCCCGGACTGCGGCGGACGACTGATTCCAAAAGGCGGATTTTTCGGGCCGTTCCTGGCCTGCGAGAATCACCCGAAAAAGTGCAAGCACACGCGGCCGCTAGGTCGTGACCGCAAGCCGGCCGAGCCCACGAGTTACGTCTGCCACGAGTGCGGCGCGCCCATGCTCAAGCGTAGTGGACGAACGGGCGAATTTTTGGGATGCAGCCGCTTCCCGAAGTGCCGGGGCACCCGCTCACTGCCGACTGGCGTGCACTGTCCGAAAGATGGCGGTGAGCTGGCGGCCCGTCGCTCGAAGAAGCGTGGCAAGGTGTTCTATGGCTGTGAGAACTATCCCAACTGCGACTTCGTTGCATGGGACAAGCCGGTGCTGGACACGTGTCCCGAATGCGGATACGTAGGCGCCGAGGCGAAATCGACCAAGGCGAGAGGGTCGTATCGCCGCTGCCTCAAGTGCGCCAACGAGTGGGATGTCGCGCTGGTGCCGGAGGCAGTCGCGGTTTAGTCCGATAGCACGACGGCCGGCGCTGCGTTCGGCGCGGCATGCTTGCGTGCGGACAGCGGGACAGGATCCGGTTCAGTGTCGTTCAGTCGCTTGAGGTCTATGCGGACCACGCCGGCCTCGGTAGGCGGCAAGAAGATGTTCGTGAACCGCGCGCCCCAGAGAACCTCGTTGCACGTGTAAGACGACCGCGTATGCACGGTCTGCGAGAAGATGTCGTCCGTCCCGGTCAGCAGGACGAGAAACTCGGCTTCTGTCTCGCACAACTCCGCGGGCGTGACTTCGTACAGCGGGCTCGCCTCGTCGATGGGGTGTACGATCGTCCACGAAAGGGAGAAGAAAACGACCCGTTGTCGCTCCAGCGGCAACTGGTCGAACACTCGCGTACGGACGCCATTGACCGTCGCGAACCGGGCGTAGACCACGGTCGCCTCGACGCCGACGATCTCATTGGATCGTGCGTTGGCGATGCGGAACATGAAGCCGGCGATTCCGCGGTAGGATGTGACGACCGCATGCCGGCTGAACAGGATTCGCGGGAGCGGCCGCGAGAACCGGGCGAAAATGAGGCCCGTGGCGATTCCGAAAGCGACTAGGCTCACGAACGATTCGAGAACCACGACAAAGTTCGCGGACGTCGATGCCGGATACAGATCTCCGAATCCGATCGTTCCAAACGTCTGAACGCTGAGAAAGAACGATTCGAGAAACTTGCTGCCGATGGCGTGGCCGTCGGCCTCGTTGACGCCGTGCGGCCCGCACAGCAGGAACAGCAACGCGAAGAGCAGGTTCAGGGCAACGTACTGCACGGTGAGCACGACGAGAAAACGGCCCCACGACATCGTCAAGCAGCGACTGGTAGGGGCTCAGTAGCGCTGTTAGCGCCTTTCCGCCACGCTGCACGTTGAAGGTGCCGTCGCGGTTCATTAGCCGTACTCGGCTCTGCTGCGCGAGGACGGATCCGAAGCCGAGGTCTTTCTGTTCCTGGAGAGAGGCCATTACCGTATCTTGCATCGAGATGCCCCCTCTCGTCCACGTGGTGGGTGGCGGGCTGGCCGGGTGCGAGGCGGCGTGGCAGCTGGCCGAGCGCGGGATCGAGGTCGTTCTCCGCGAAATGCGGCCAGCACGCATGACCGCCGCGCACACCACCGACCGGCTTGCGGAGCTCGTGTGCTCGAACACGTTCAAGAGCACGGAGCTGACGAACGCGCATGGCGTGCTGAAAGCCGAGCTTCGCGTTCTTGGATCGCTCATCCTCGAGTGCGCGGATAGCGCGAGGGTTCCGGCGGGAACGGCGCTGGCCGTTGACCGGGAGCAGTTTGCGGAGCTGGTCACGTGCGCGCATACGCGCTCATCCGAGGATTCGTGTCGAGGTTGGAGAGGTGACCGAGTTGCCGTCCCCAGCCGTGATCGCGACTGGACCACTTACCTCGGATGCGCTGGCGAGCGCGATTCGGCGGCGCCTAGGGGTCGAGTCGCTGGCCTTCTATGACGCCATAGCGCCGATCGTGGACTTCGAGTCCATCGACCAATCCGTGGTGTTTCGCGCCTCGCGTTACGGGAAAGAGACGCACCCCACCCCCCTAACCCCCCTCCCCTCGCTGCGCGAAGGGAGGGGGGAAGAGTTTTTTGTCCCCCTTCGGGGGACGCTTCTAACGGCCCCTCTGGGGGCGCCTCTGACGGCCCCTCTGGGAGCGATTCTCACGGCCCCTCTGGGAAGGATTCTCACGGCGCCTCGGGAAAGGACTGCTACGGACCTTCCGGGAAGGACTCTACGGACCTTCTGGGGAGGAATCCCGCACCGGGAAGCATTCTTACGGCTCTTCGGGCGACGGGGGCCCTTCCGGGTGGGGGCACCCCCCACCCGTTTCAAACACCCCCCTCCCTTCAGGGATGGGGGCCCGGGGGGTGGGCGCGGGGTGCGTACCTCAATTGCCCAATGACCCGCGAGCAGTACGAGGCGTTTGTCGACGCGCTCATCCATGCGGACCGGCATCAGGGACACACCTTCGACGAGGCGCCGTACTTTGCGGGGTGTTTGCCCGTGGAGGAGATGGCCGCTCGCGGACGCGATGCGCTGCGGTTTGGCCCGCTCAAGCCTGTGGGCCTCACGGATCCGCGAACCGGCCGGCGGGCGCACGCCGTGGTTCAGCTGCGCGCTGAAGACAGGGCCGGGCGGATGTGGAATCTGGTTGGCTTTCAGACTCGCCTTCGCATACCGGAGCAGAAGCGTGTATTCACGCTCATCCCGGGACTGGGCGAGGCGGATTTTCTGCGCTACGGCTCCATTCACCGAAATTCGTATGTCAACGCGCCAGCGGCGCTCTCGCGGCACCTCTCGCTGCGCGACAATCCCGCGATCCTTTTCGCGGGTCAGATCACCGGCGTCGAAGGCTATACGGAGAGCACGGCAACGGGTCTGATCGCGGGCGTCAACCTGGCCCGAATACTGAGCGGGCTCGAGCCGGTGCTTCCCCCGCCCACCACCATGATCGGCGCGCTGTATCGCTACCTTCGCGAGGCCGACTCGGCCAACTTCCAGCCGATGAACGCCAACTTCGGGCTGGTGGATGCGCTTGCCGCCGAGGTGCGTGACAAGCACAGAAAGCGCGAGCTGATGGCGGAGCGTGCGCTGAGCGCTCTTTCCGCGTGGGCCAAAGACGTGGCGTGGGTCGCACGAGCCGCGTGAGCGACGAGCGCACGGACGATCCCGCCGCCACGGCGGATCGCAGCGAGATCCGGAGCTTTCTCGACCACCTGGAGAAAGAGCGCGACGTCTCGCCCCACACGGTCAAGGCATATGAGCGAGACTTGCACGAGTTCTCGACCTTTCTCGCGACCTATTACGGCGGTGGCGGCGGCGACGCCTGGTCCTGGCAAGGCGTGGACCGACTCGCCGTGCGCGCGTTCCTGGGGCATCTCACTCGTCGGGGCTTGAGCAAGCGTTCCATGGCTCGCTCGCTCGCCGCGGTGCGGACGTTCTACAAGTACCTGCACTTGACCGACGCGGTCGATTACAATCCCGCCCGCGCCGTCGGCACGCCGCGCCTGGAGAAGTACCTCCCCGGCTACCTGTCACGCGCCCAGGCCGACGACCTCTTTCGCTCAGCCGAAATGCGCGCCGCTGCCGGCCGGTTCGCCGACGTTCGTACGCTCGCGATCCTCGAGCTGTTCTATTCGACGGGCATACGCCTCTCAGAGCTACGAGGGCTCAATCGTGCGCACCTCGATCTGCTCTCTCAACAGGTCAAGGTGCGTGGCAAGGGTCGCAAGGAGCGCATAGTTCCCGTGGGCGATCACGCGGTGCGGGCTCTCAGGCAGTACGACGCGCGCCGAGAGGCTCTCGTGCGTGCCGTCGGCCCCGCCGCCGACCGT
Source organism: uncultured Gemmatimonadales bacterium (assembly GCA_963838855.1). Classification (GTDB taxonomy): domain Bacteria; phylum Gemmatimonadota; class Gemmatimonadetes; order Gemmatimonadales; family Gemmatimonadaceae; genus FEN-1251. The sequence continues at coordinate 7,116 of CAWISX010000023.1, forward strand.
GCGGCCCTGTTTGTCAATCAGCACGGCCGACGCATCAGCGTACGTGGTGTGCAGGCCGCGATCACAGGAATCCTGCGCGAGGTCGATGGCGAGCACTCGGGATTGAGCGTTCACTCTCTTCGACACACGTTTGCGACGCACCTGTTGGACGCGGGGGCGGACCTGCGCGCGGTGCAGGAACTGCTCGGGCATGCGTCGGTTTCGACCACGCAGATCTATACCCACACGAGCGTCGAGCGATTGAAGCAGGTGTATGGGAAGGCCCACCCGCGGGCGATGTAACTAGAAGTGGCACGCAACACTGCTCGCAAACGGGTTCGCCGCAAGCGCCTCGACCGACGCATTCGCAATGCGTTGATCCGTCTTCTCCGTGGCATTGTCCGGCGGTCTCCTGAGCCTCAGGCCCCCCAGTGGGGAGCGCGACCGCACCGCGTGCTGTACCTACGGTACGACAAGATCGGCGACATGATCCTTGCGACCGGAGTGATCCGTGCGATTGCCCGATCGCATCCAACGGTCACGGTCGACGTCCTCGCCTCGCGCGCGAACGCGGTGGTCCTGGAGAGAAATCCCTACGTCGGGCGAGTCATCCTCTTCGAGAAGAAGCGACCTTGGACGTACTTTCGCACGTACTCGACGGTGCGCAAGGCTCGCTACGACGCGGTGATTGACACCAAAGTGCAGGCGGCATCGTTCACGGACGCCGCGTTGATGCTGCTGAGCGGCGCTCGGCACCGCATCGGCGTGGCGGGGCGCGACACGGAGTTCGCGTTGACGGTGGCCGTGCCGCCGGCGGAGAGCGCCGTGCACTACGTGGACCATTCCTCGGCACTGCTTGCCGCGTTCGGTGCTCCTACGCGCGAGGGAGGCGCGGACGTCCGCCCGGAGCTCTTTCTCAGCGCTGCGGAACGCGAGCGCGCCGCGGCAGAATGGGGGCCCGCCGCCGCGGGCCCACGACTTCTGGTCAACGTGTCTGCGGGCGACAGCTCGCGGTACTGGCCCGAAGAGAAATTCGTGGCCACGCTCGTAGCCGCGAGCCGACATGTACCCGGCCTAGTCGCACTAATCCTTCGGTCGCCCGTAGACCGCGACCGCGCCAAGCGAATCGCCTCCGCGATCGGTGGGGCTGTCGCGGATACGCCTAGCGTGCGCGACGCCTTCGCGCTCGCTGCCGAGGCGGATGTCGTCTTCACGGCGGACACCTCAATCGCTCACGCCGCCTCGGCGTTCTCAAAGCCAGCCATTGTGCTATTTCCTCGCGGGCGCGGCGCACTGTACGGCCCGTACGAGACGGCGGGCCGAGTCGTGGCGACGCCTGCGTCGTCGATCCGCTTTCTCGATGTGGAGCCCGTAGTCGATGCGCTCTTGGCAGTCCTCGGCGCTGCGGCGACGCGTAGATTTGAGGCATGGCCAGTCACGCCAGTCACGCCAGCCGTTGCCGTCCGCTCCACGACCATTCTCGCAGTCCGTCGGGACGGCCGCGTCGCGCTCGGCGGCGACGGACAAGTCACGGTCGGCGAGACCGTGATGAAGTCCAACGCCATGAAGGTCCGCGCGCTGAAGGGCGGCAAGATCGTCGCTGGCTTTGCGGGTGCGGCGGCGGACGGACTGACGTTGTTCGAGAAGTTCGAGGAGAAGATGGAGCGTTTCCCCGGCAACATGCCGCGCGCCGCCGTCGAGCTCGCGAAGGACTGGCGGAGCGATCGCGTGCTCAGACGTCTCGATGCGCTTCTGGCTGTTGCGGACGTCGAGCACGGACTCGTGCTATCTGGGACGGGCGACATCATCGAGCCGGACGACGGCATTCTGGCGATCGGGTCGGGCGGGAGCTACGCCTTGGCGGCGGCGCGTGCCCTCAAGGACAACACCAGCATGACCGCCTCGGAGATCGTTCGGAAGGCGCTCGCGATCGCCGGTGAGATCTGCATCTATACGAACAACAACATCACGGTGATCGAGCCGACATCCTGATGTCGTCGAAGCACACGGAACAGGCCCTCGCGCGACTCGCCGACCTTACGCCGCGCCAGATTGTCGCGGAGCTCAACCGCTACATCGTCGGTCAGGACGATGCGAAGAAGTCGGTCGCCATAGCTCTCCGCAACCGGTGGCGCCGACAGCGTGCTCCCGATTCCATTCGCGACGAGATATCCCCGAACAACATCATCCTGATCGGGCCCACCGGGGTGGGAAAGACGGAAATTGCCCGCCGCCTAGCGAAGCTGTCGGGCGCTCCGTTCGTGAAGGTCGAAGCATTGAAGTTCACGGAAGTGGGGTATGTCGGTCGAGATGTCGAGGGGATGGTGCGTGACCTGGTCGAAAGCGCGATCGACATGGTACGCACCGAGCGCGAGGCCGAAGTCGAAGATCTCGCGAACGAGCGAGTGGATGGGCGGCTGCTCGACCTTCTTCTTCCGCTGCCTCAGGAGGCGAAGCCCGAGTCTGGGGTGGCGGGCGGGGTGGTCGCTCGCGTGGCCGTGACCGCGGGCGGCGGCGCGCCCGCCGGCGCCCGGCCCCGACGCACATTGTGGCAACGGCGAGGAAGGGGCCGAGGCCGTCAAGGCCCGATATGAACGCACGCGGGCGAAACTGCGCCAGCTATTGCTCGACGGACAGCTGGAGAATCGCGAGGTCGAGGTCGAGGTCACGCACGGCAGCCCGCAGCTTTTTGAGATGCTCGTGCCGCAGGGGGCGCCCGAAGGCATGGAAAATTTCCTGGAGATGCTTCAGGACATGAGCCCCAAGCGCAAGAAGCGCCGGACGGTAAAAGTCTCCGAAGCTCGACGCATTCTGACGGAGCAGGAGCTCGACAAGCTGATCGACCACGAAGACGTCACCAGCGACGCGATCGAGCGCGTGGAGAAGCTGGGGATAATTTTCCTGGACGAGATAGACAAGATCGCCGGCGAGCGGGGCCATCCGGGCGCCGGCCCCGATGTCTCGCGCGAGGGCGTGCAGCGTGACCTGCTGCCGATAGTCGAGGGATCCAACGTACAGACGAAGTACGGCATGGTGAAAACGGACCATGTGCTGTTCATCGCGGCGGGCGCTTTCCACGTGTCCAAGCCGAGCGACCTGATCCCGGAGCTGCAGGGGCGCTTTCCGATCCGGGTCGAGCTCAAGCCGCTCACGGAAGCCGACTTCGTCCGAATCATGACCGAACCCGAGAACGCGCTTACCAAGCAGTACACGGCGCTGGTCGAGTCTGAAGGGGCCGCGCTGAAGTTCACCGACGACGGAGTCGCCGAGGTCGCGCGACTCGCCGCGCAAGTGAACGCCCGCATGGAAAACATTGGTGCTCGTCGGTTGCACACGGTCATGACGACCCTTCTCGAGGAGCTGCTGTACGAGTTGCCGGACCGGGGCAAGGATCTCGTCACGGTGGACGCGACGATGGTGCGCGAGCGGCTGCGGTCAGTAGTGGAGGACGAGGATTTGCGGCGGTACATTCTCTAGCGTGTCGCGCGCCGAGGCTTCGCCCGGGTCCACGCACCGTGACTTTCTGGCGATTCCGGATTTTTCCCGGAGCGAGCTGACCGCTCTGTTCGACTTGGCCGACCGGATGCGGGCTGGCGGGTACGCCAAGAACCCTCTCGCCGGCAAGTCGCTGGCCATGATATTCATGAAGTCGTCAACCCGCACACGCGTGTCATTCGAGGTGGGCGTGTGGCAGCTAGGCGGCCATGCCTTGTTCCTGTCCCCGCGCGATGTGCAATTGGGGCGAGGCGAGCCCATCGCGGATACCGCGCGCGTGTTGTCCCGGTACGTGGATGGGATAATGATCCGCACCTTTGCTCACGCCGATGTCGAGGAGCTGGCTCGCGCTGCGACCGTGCCCGTGATCAACGGGCTCACCGATTACCTGCATCCTTGCCAGGTGTTGGCAGACGTGCTGACCGTGCGGCAGCATTTGGGATCGTACGAGGGCAAGAAGGTCGCGTGGATCGGCGATGGGAACAACATGGCCAACTCGTGGATCAATGCGGCTTATCGTCTCGGGTTCGAGTTGGCGCTTGCCTGTCCCGCGGAATATGAGCCGGATCATTCGCTCATAGCGCGCGCCCGCCAATCGGCGACCGTCACTCTCGTTCGCGACCCGTGCGAGGCCGCAACGGGAGCGCACGTCGTCACAACCGACGTGTGGGCTTCGATGGGTCAGGAGGAAGAGCAGGCGCAGCGCGAACGGGCCTTCGCCGGCTACACGGTGGACTCTGCGCTGATGCGACGCGCATCGCGTGACGCGATCTTCCTGCATTGCCTTGCCCGCGCACCGCGGCGAAGAGGTGACCGCCGACGTCATTGACGGCCCACAGAGCCGAGTGTGGGATCAAGCCGAGAACCGCCTTCACATACAGAAAGCGATCATGGCGGTGCTGATGGGTGGTGAATTGTTGGGGACCCCACCGTAAGCACTGGGAGTCGCGCGCACCACCTTCCTCATCGACCGGGAGGGATGGCTGGCCAAGGTGTTCCACAAGGTGAAGGCGGAAGGCCACGCGGCCGAGGTCACCGAGGCACTGCAGTCCGTGCATTGAGGCTCACCGGTTGATAGGTCACTTTGACCGACGGGCCGCGCATCACACGCGCGGCCCGTGTTCGTTTCGTGTGACATCCCTGACGCGTCCCGTGATAGGCGTAAGCCCACCGCAGGCCTAGCGTTATGGCCCAAGCCCAATACCACTGCCAATACACTGGAAGGGGCGGTGGCGTTCGTAGTACCCGGGGGTGCGTTGATGTCTCGGTCCCACGCGCGTCGAGCGTATACGCTGGTCGAGATGCTGATCGTGATCGTAATGGTCGCGATCATGACGGCGATGGCGCTGCCGAAGGTGAACTACCTGGGCTATCGCGTGGACGCGGGCGCGCGATCGATTCGCACGGCATTGCAGCGGGCGCAGGCGACCGCGGTGGCGGGACAGCACAACATGATCGTGACAGTCGATGCGGCGCACAACCGGATCGCCGTGATCTCGGACAACAACAACAACCTGCAAGCTGACCCGGGTGACCAGATCACCTACGCGTCTCTACAGGATGGCGTGATTCTGGGCGTGCCGAGTAGTACCTGGCCCGGCGCGCCTGCGCCGACAGCCGTTCTCACCGGCGCCCAGATACAGACCATCAACTCTCTGCCGGCTTTCGTGTTTCGTGCTGACGGCGCGGCGAGCAGCGACGCAGAGATTTATCTCACTTCGGTACGAGGCCTCGCAACTGACCAGCGCGGCATCAACGTCACACAGGCGACCGGCCACGTGGACGAGTACAAGAATACGGGGACCGTATGGACGCGCGTCGGTTTCTAAGGCTCGGGGCGCGTTGCGCCAGCGCGCGGCTAGGCATGACTCTGATCGAGGTCATGATCTCGATCGTGATCCTTGGCAGCGCGCTCATCTCCATGGGCGCGTTCATCGCTCGCTTTTCGCACACCACCAAGCAGGTGGCGTTTCAGCAGCGAGCGATCGACCTCGCGACGGACCGCATTGACTCAGTCAAGCACGTGGCGACCTATACGCCGGGGATCGACACGATGGGCGCAACCGAATCGATCGCGATCGACTCGACGACATACACCCGGACGACGACGATCAAGCACATGGGTGGCGGAGCCGCTGACACCGTGGACTACAAGATCGTGACGGTGCAGGTGAGCCAGCCAGCGCTGCCGACTGCGGTGCGTAAGACCACCTACATCACCGCCTTCTGAGCCTACCGATGAGGCTCGCAATGCGCCGTGCCGGGTTTACCCTGGTCGAAGTCACGATGGTCATCACGCTGCTCGGGATCGTGGGAGCGCTCGTAATGCCATTTTTCCTAAAGCAGTCGCGTAGCGTGACCAACACCGCGGGCAACCTCGATGCGCAGCAGAGCGTGTCGTTTGCGCTCAACATGATCGACCACGACCTGCGGGTCGCCGGCATCGGCACAGGGCTCAATCAGCCGCAGCTGGTGGAGGCGAACCCCCTCGCGCTGACGTTCAACGCGAACCTCATAACCAACGACACTACTGCGGTGACGACTGCGAGCTACTACGACCCAGCCGTCTCCAATGCGCTATCCACGTCGCTCACTCCCGCGAACAAGATCACGCTGCCGCTGTCGGCGACGCAGTACCCCGACAGCACGTACTATCAAACGGCCGGGCTCGCGAGCCCGGCACAGACGATCGCATACTACCTGCGACCTGATTCCACGCTGGTCACCGTGCCACAGACATACGTGCTGTGGCGGCAGGTCAACTCGGCGTCGCCCGTCATGCTCGCACGCGGATTTCACGCTGCCGGCGAGCGGTGCAGCCTTCCGCTACTACATCCCGGGTGCGACAACGCATTCCGTGCAGGAGCTGACGGTGGCTGCGGGGCAGCTGCCGAAATACTTCAAGGAACCGCAAGGGTCGGTGCCTAACGTGGGACCCGACGATACGCTCGCGTTGATCAGCGAAGTGCGCCTGCAGCTGACGGCAATGTATCAGGATCAGTTTGGCCATCAGACCTTCCGCAACATCAACGAGGCGATTCCGCTGCTGAACGCTGGGCTGGCGCACGTCTCGGCGTGTGGCGCGGCGCCCGCGCCGGTCGGGTCGCTCACGGCCTCGGCCTATACCGGACCAACTGGCGGCGACAGCGTCAAGGTGCAATGGACGCCGTCGTCCGACGAGACGGGAGGCGCCCAGGATGTGCGGAGCTACGTGATCTACCGGCGCACCGAGCCCTCCACCGTCTGGGAGCCCCTGTTCAACGTCCAAGCGAGCGGGCTGGCGACCTACAGCGAGACGGACAAGGGACTGACCGGTGGCGGAACGAAGTACGACTATGCTGCGGCGGCGGAGAATTGCACGCCGGCGCTCTCGACGTTGGTCACACAAACGGGCGTGCAACCCGCCCCGTGATGCTTAAAGGAGCCTCCATGCGTGCAGCGAATGTGCCCCAAACCTCGGGCCCTGCGGGACGGGCACGACGGGGGTCCGCGCTCTTCATGGTACTGGTCATGACGATGGCGCTCGCCGCGCTCGCTACGTCCGCCGTGCTGCTTACCTCAGGCGGCCGGCTGGTAACGCAGTACCACGACCAGGAGCGTAGCCTCCGGTACGCGGCCGAAGCCGCGCTGCAGGAAGGCATCAGCGTACTGAACGACGATCCGTACGTATTGCCGTCCACCGGGTACGTCCAGATCGCCAGCAATGCCCAGATGTTCGCCGCCGACTCCTCCATCATCCCAGGCCAAGTGTACGACCTGTACGTGGGGCCGACCGGCGCCGCGAGCAAGCAGCAAGGGCGCTTCGTCACGGTGGTGGCGATCGCGAAGGATACCGCGCGGCACCGCCAGTTCATTCGGCGCGTGGAGCTCAATCAGGAGACTTTCGCGAAGTTCGCATATTTCTCCGTCAACGAGAACGGGATCTGCTTCGGATCGAACGACCGCATCAGCGGGCCGCTGTATACCGATGACAACGTGAACGTATGCGCCGCGCCGCAAAAGGCCGACTTCATGGATTCCGTCTCGGCGGGCGGTGTCGTGCAGGCGCTGCCAATCCCGGCAGCGGACACGTTCTACAAGGGATACAAGATCAATCAGCCGAAGATCGCCCTGCCGGATACGACGAAGCTCGCGACGCTGTACTCCTTCGCCGCCGCGGGTGGCACGGAATTCTTCAGCCCCAACGCCGGGACTGACTCGACCTCAGTGATCATGTCGCGGCTGGAGTACACCGCCTATGATCTGAACGGCGACGGCGACTCGACTCAAGCCTTCGAGGGGTACGTCAAGTACTACGTCACGCTGCCCGCGACCAAGACCATGGGCAAGACCGGGGCGACGCTGGCGAAGCGCGACTCGATCGCGATCGGCTACACGCGCGGAGGCATCACGCGGCTGTACGACGCGAACAACTGCGGCGACTGGCACTACGTCATGAACGACAACGGCAAGTACGAGTGGGACTTCTTTCCGTACGCCGCACACTTGCAGGCGTGGTACGCCACGCTGTTGACGGCTACCGACAGCGCCGCGGGCGACGCGCGGTGGTCAACCGAGAAGACGCATGGCGCCGGGACAGCGGCCTTCGGAAGTTGGACGTGGTTCATGGACACGCTCACGGCCGACCCGAACCCGGCGTATCAGCCACGCTGCTATCCGGGAGGCAACCCGCACCTGGAGGCGGTGGAGCGCGACTCCGTCAACTACAAGACCAAGATGCGGTCGAGCGCGATCGGCGCGATCGCCGCGTTCCAGTATTACCAGCGCGGCGGGAACGACACGACGTACACCGACAGTGTGCACAGCCAGATGGGGTACTGGGCCACCAATCCCAGCGCCGCGTCCAATGCGTACTTCACGGCGGCGCTCCGGACGCTGCATCCCGATTGGCCATATCTCTTCCCGATCAACTCGGTCGTCAACCCATCCTTCAAGGGTGTCGTTGCCGTTCACGGCAGCGTGGGCGTCAGCGGGAGTGTGCAAGGCCATATCACGATGTACGACAACGGCAGCGTAGCCATTCTCGATAACCTGCGCCTCACGAATTCCGCGGACACGTCTTGCCAGCACCTGATTGGAATCGTGGCCGGGAACGACATCCTAGCGGCCGACAACGGCGTAAATGTGCCGCAGGGCAGCAACATCACACGATTCCAGATGCGCAACGGGTCGAGCGACCTGTACGTGCAGTCTACGGTCATGGCGCTGTCGTCGTGGGGAGCCGAGGGCGTCAACGCGAACGACGCCGCCGTCCCGCCGGCGCCGATGCCGTGGTTTCTCCCGCTGCAGCAGCCTTGCAACGGGCAGGACTACGCCCGTGGGTGTCTGTGGGTGCAGGGCAGCATCATCCAGGCCTCCCGTCAGACCGTGAACAGCGGTAACGGAACGACCACGGGTTATGGCTACGCGAAACAGTACCAGTACGACAACTGCGAGGTCCAGAATCCGCTGCCGTACTTCCCGACCACGGGACGGTTTACGATCAACAACTACTACGAGAGCGATCCGACGTACTTCAGTGTGCCGGCGCTGTTCTCAGCCCTGACGCCGTAGTCAGATTGTAGGACCCCGCTCCCAACCCAACCCCCCTCCCACGCCGGGAGGGGGTTTTTTGTGCACGGGATTCAGAAGGGTGGGGGTGGGGGGTGGGGGGTGGGGGGCGGGGGGTGGGGCCTGGGGCCGTGATCCCTATATTCCGCCAAATATGCGGATTGCCATTTTGACGGTATCGGACGCGGCCGTGAGGGGTGAGAGGGACGACCGGTCGGGGGATGCGCTTGCGGCCTGGGTGACGGGGCGCGGGAGCCTGATGGCTGATCGCGCGCTCGTGCCTGACGAGTCGGCCGCCATCGCGTCGCAGCTCATCAGTTGGTGCGACTCCGACTCGGCGGATCTGGTGCTGACCACCGGCGGGACAGGGCTAGCGCCCCGGGACGTGACCCCGGAAGCCACGCGCGCTGTGCTCGAGCGCGAAGCGCCAGGAATCGTGGAGCGCATTCGGGCGCTCTGCTTGGCCAGTTTCCCTCGGGCGGCGCTCGCTCGCGGCGTGGCAGGCGTGCGGAACCGCACGCTGATCGTGAATCTTCCCGGGTCGACGAGCGGAGTGCACGATGCGCTAACTGCTCTCGAGCCGATTGTAGATCACGCGGTTGCGATTCTGCGGGGCGAGCCAACGGATCACTCGTCCGCGCACATGATCGTCGCGCTGATGCTCACGGACGTGGAGCCTGCTGTGCGCTTGAATGCCGTGCTCGAGCAGGCTGGAGCAAAGACCGAGATGATCTCACCGCTCGACGACGTGCGCGGAATTCTCGCGCGAACCAAACCCGACGTATTCGTGATGACCGGAGCATTGCTGGATCCGCACAACCTTGCGCTCGTGCGTGAGCAGCTTTGGGCCGGTGTCGCCGTGGTGGGTTTGGCGGATGTTGGCGAGCACGGATTGGACGAGCGGCTGCGCGCCGTCGGATTCAGCGAGGTGTACGCGAAGCCAATCGTGGTGCAGGATGTAGCGGCCGCGATTCGCCGGCTTGCCGACCGGCGAGAGCTTGCGCGCGAAAGCGGGTTGTACGGCGACTCGGAGGCCATACGCGAAGTACTGGTGAAGGTCGAGCAGATGGCACCCGTGTCGAGCACGGTGTTGATCGAGGGAGAGAGCGGAACGGGGAAGGAGCTGGTGGCTCGGGCGATGCACCGACTCAGCCGCCGTCGCAACAAGCCTTTCATCGCCGTGAACGTCGGGGCGCTTCCGGAAAGCCTACTCGAGAGTGAGCTGTTCGGTCACGAGAAGGGTGCGTTCACAGGAGCGGCTGAGCGGCGCATTGGTCGATTCGAGTTGGCGGACACGGGGACATTGTTCCTGGACGAGATTGGCGACACGCCGCCGTCCACGCAGGTAAAGCTCTTGCGCGTGCTGGAAGAGCTGGAGGTCACGCGCGTCGGCGGCACTCAGGCGATTCACGTGGACGTGCGCGTTATTGCGGCGACTAACCGTCCGCTCCGGGAAGCGGTTGAGGCTGGGGCGTTCCGGTCAGACCTGTACTATCGGCTGAATGTTCTCAGCATCTATCTCCCGCCGCTGCGCGAGCGGAAGGAAGACATCCCCATGCTGGTGCGGCGGTTCATCCAGGAATTCTCGGCCCAGCACGACCGGGAATTTCGCGGGATCTCCTCCGACGCAATGCAGTTGTTGATCGACTATCCGTGGCCCGGCAACGTACGCGAGCTACGCAATCTCGTGGAGAGCATGGTGGTACTCTCGCCGGGTCATGAGATTGGACCTGCCGACATCCCGCGCCAGATTCGCGACGCGGGCGCGCGGTTTCTTCCTGTGCCGATCGGTCCGATCCTTCGCGCGCGTGATGGCGCAGACGGGCGAGAGATGGAGTTCATCGTGCGGAGTCTCGTGGAGCTCAAGCTCCAGGTGGAGGAGCTTCGGCGACGTACAGATCACCTCGTATCGGGCGCGATCGGGCCACAGCGAATTCCTGCGGACTGGGTAGGCGAGGTGCATCCCGGGTTAGTGAGCGGTCAACCGCACCTTCCGGTTGCCGCGATCGAGCCGCCGGGTAGCGCGCCGCCGCCGAATACATTGACAGTGCATCCAGGAATGACGATGGCGGAGATCGAGCGGTCTGCCATAGAGGCGGCATTGCGCGAGACCAGGGGCAACCGGCGCAAAGCGGCCGACATGTTAGGAATCGGAGAGCGAACGCTGTATCGCAAGCTGCGCGAGTATCAGCTTCCCTCTTGAACGCTCGCTCTAGAGGGGCAAGTTCGCGCTTGATTAAAGCACCAGTCGGGCCCATATTCGTCGCCGCTCATTCTGGGACCCCTATACCTGCCCGCTCCGAGTAGCTCTGCCCCTTTACAGTCGAGCTCGCCGTCGTTCGTCGCGGGGAGCGTGCTCCCGATCCGACGTGCCGAGGAGTTGTTAGGGACCCTTCCTGGTGTCCTGTCGGCGAAAATCGTTGCGTCGGACACAGGTGCGGTGGACGAGATCCACCTACTGACGACATCCGAATACACCCCGAAGCAGACCGTCCGTAACGTCGAGAGCGCTTTGATAGCGCATCTGGGGATGCGCGTGGACCACCGCAAGATCTCGGTGGCCATGTCGAGCGAGGCTCAGAGGCCCGAGGCGCACGCTGAGCCCGTGGACACGGCGTTACTGCAGGCGGTAATGCCGGAGAACGCGACGCGGCGGCGGATCTATTTCGAGGACGTAGAGGTTCGCCGCTCGCGCGCGCGCGGGGTGACTTGTCGAGTGACGTTGCGGAAAGCCGAGGAGTCTTTCGTTGGGGAAGCAGAGGGCGTCGAGAGTGAGCGCGCGCGAGTGGAATTGGCGGCGCGTGCTGCGCTGAAAGCGATTGGTCAGGCTGAGCGTGGCAGTGAGCGCACGCTGGCCTTGGATGGTGTGAGGGTGATCGACGCGTTCGACCGCGCGTTTTGTTTTGTAGGCGTGTCGGCGCGAGTGGGTCGTGAGAGCGCGCTGTTGACTGGTAGTTGCGAGATTCGCGAAAACCCAGAGACGGCCAGCGTGCTGGCTGCTTTGGACGCGACTAATCGGTGGATCGCGTACGGGAAATAAGGACGGACCCTACTAGCAACCTCGAGCCACACTAAAAATGAACCCCCGCCTTGGCTGAGAAGAGCGGAGCGGGCAGGCAACTGTAGGACGAGCGGAGCCAACTTTTCGCGGCACACGAGGGCGAGCGCCCAACTGTGACCCCTAAAGGAGGTGACGCCAGTTGATCCATATCGAGGCCACGCACGTTACGGTCTTGCACAATCTGAGCCTGCTCGTGAGCAAAGTTCTGCAAGCTGCAGTAGCGGTCGTGCAGTCCGAATCATTTGGTTGGGCGTAGCGCCGGGGCGGGGGTTTTTTTGAGCCATGAGCAAGAAAGTCCGTCTCTACGTCGCGCTGACCGTTACCTCAGCACTGCTGGGGTTTTTGGTGGTGTTGGTGAGTGGTGGCCAGCCCACCGCGATTGAGCTCAAAGCCGCAATCTGTTTCGGCCTGCTCGCAGTTCTCGCGGACGCACTCCAATACAAGCTAGAGTCATCAACCACGGGATCGATCGTGTTC